>NZ_JACAFP010000005.1 GCF_015354505.1 Microbacterium sp. UFMG61
GAACTCGCTGCTCTGATCGCCGTCGTCAGCGATGCCTACTCGCTGCTCTGATCGCCGTCGTCAGCGATGCCTACGCGCAGGAGGGCGCGGAGGCCGTCGCCGACGAGCCTGTGGCATCCGCCTGGATGCGCACACAGCGGTCTCTGCGGACTCCGCTGCGCCGAGACATCCCCTGGGGCCGATTCTCCGGCTGAAGACGACCGCGCCCGCAGGCATTCTTCGCCATGGATGCGAGAGAGACAGACTCGCATCACCCCAAAACGGCGCATCCGACTCAATAGTACATCGATTGGAATTACTATTCCGGTCTCTGCGCCGATATACCGGAACTACGGACGGAGTGCCGTCGCCTCCCGCAGGTACAGATCGGATGCGCGCGGCGTCAGGATCTGATCCAGCACCACGCACGCAGCGCCGACCGCCCCCACGTCATCACCGACGATCGTGCCCGTCACCGGGATCTCCCGCACATCACGGGTCGCACTGCGCCGGTGCAGTTCCCCGGGCAGCTCGCGGAGGTAGATCGCGGACACACGGTCCCAGAACGGTCCCCCCAGCACGACTCGATCGACGTCGAGCATGTTCGTGAGCACGGCGATCAGCACGGCGAGCGAACCGGCAGCGCGTTCGAGCACAGCCGTGGCCGGGGCATCACCCGCCGCAGCACGTTCGCACAGCATCGTGAAGCGCTCCTCGACGGCATGCACACCATCGATCTGACGGTCGCCGTCGAAGACCCCCGCCGCCTCGGCCTGCTCGACGATGGCCTGAGGGGTGCACACGACCTCGACGCACCCTCGAGAGCCACAGGCGCACGACGGCCCGTCCGGATCCACCACGATGTGCCCGACCTCGCCGAAGTTGTGTGAGCTCCCGCGGATCGCGTCTCCCTCCCGAACGAGTGACGCGCCGACACCGGTGCCGAGGTACACGAACAGGAAGGATCCGTCGGCTGCGCCGTTCCCCGTCCACACCTCTCCCACCGCGGCAGAAGTGGTGTCCTTCTCCACGACGACCGGAAGGCCCGTCGCTTCGGCCAGGACCGCACGAAGCGGCACGCGGTGCCACCCGTTGAGCTTCGGAGGATCGATGACCGTCCCGACAGCCGCGTCCAACGGCCCCGGCGCTGCAACGCCGATTCCGGCGACTCGTGAGCGATCGATCCCCGCGTCCGAGATGAGGTCGTCGATCGCACCGGCCATGGTCTCGACCACCGCTCGAGGATCCCTGTCTCCCGCCCGCACGACGCGTCGACGCACGACTGCGCCGGCGATGTCGAGCAGCACGACGGTGATGACGGCGGGGTCGAGATGCACGCCGACCGAGAACCGACTCCCCGCGACCAGTCGCAGGGTGATGCGTGGCTTGCCCGGGCCGTTGATGGTGCGACCGGCCTCGGCGATCAGCCCGTCGTCCAGGAGCCGCCGCGTGATGTTCGTCACGGTCTGCGCCGAGAGGCCTGTCGCCTCGACCAGTTCGATCCGGCTGAGTCCCTCGACCGACCGTCGGATGGCCTCGAGGATGACCGACTGGTTGAAGTCACCCATTCGGGGAAGGTTGGTTCCGCGGCGCATGCCCATGCCTCATCATCTCGTATCGCGGGGGCGATCTTGTCCCCCAAAATACCTACAGACAAACGTGTTGACCATGTCCGAGACTGATGGGGACGCTTCGCGTTCGGCTGGTCTCTCGGTCCCAGGGTAGACAGACGCAGATCGGCCACAGGCGGACGGTTTTCGGGTAACTGTTCCGCATGGCGAGGGGCTGGCGATATCGCCGCCCCTCGCCCATTCTGACTGACCTCGACTCCGATTTCCTCCCCCGATCGGAGCCGAGGGCAGAGGGGGTCTTCGCCGGGAGATGCCTCAGGCGGTGCGGCGTGGGATCTCGTGCCAGACATCCACGGCATCGTCGTCGCTCGTGCCGCCGGATCCCGCCCGGCCCACGACGGTGACGGCGGTCAGCGGATCGCTCGCGGCCCGGATGATCCATCGCTCCGCCTCGGCGCTGCGCAGAACGGCGGCGAGCTCGTCACGGATCTCCTCCCGACGAGCGTCCTCGACGTCGGAGAGTCCTCCCTCGTCGAACACCGTCACGACCGCACCCCGGCGTCGAGCATCCGCGATCGCATCGCGCACCGCGTCGTTCAGCAGATCCGCGCCGCGGAGCTCATCGCGCAGTCGCCCTTCGGCCAGTCGGGCCTCCAGTCGCTCCTCGGCATCGAGTGCGCCGTGCGTCGCGACCGCTCGGCTGAGCACCGGACCCGCCACCGCGAGCGCGAACTGAGTACGGATCCGACGTTCCCGCTGACGCACCTGCTGCGTGGCGTGCCAGGCGGAGACCGCCTGCTGGATTCCCGCCAGCCGCTCCGTGTCGCGCACGGCGCGATCCCAGAACATGACCAGGAGGTGCGCGACGGCTGCCCACATGGCAGACCCGACGAGCCCGAGGGCCAGCGCATCGGTGAACCCGAGGAAGACCGATGACTCGGCGATCAGGATGACGACGATCGCCCATCCGATGACGAACCGCCTCCGGACGATGCAGACCACGCCGAGCACCCCGATGGCGCCGATGTACCAGGTCGCGAACGGTGCGCGCAGCGTCAGCGGGTCGAGCGAGAAGGTCACGAGTGCCGGGATGATCGCCGCAGCGGCGAGTGCGGCGACCGCCGCCCACATGGGCATCCGCACGACGATCGCGGAATCCCAGAGGATCGCGATGTTCACGACCACGAGGTAGAGGCCGATCGCCGCCACCATGAGCAGCGGGCCCGTCGGCTGATCGATCCACCAGATGCCACGAGCCGCGAAGTACATCGCGAAGCCGACGGCGAGTGAGGTGGCGACACTGCGCACCGTCCGGTTCACGGGCGCACCCACCCGAGCGATACCACGGTCCCGGACGCGCTCGACTCGATCTCGGCCGTGCCGGCGACACCAGCCATGCGGGCGAGGATCGACGCGCGGATGCCGAGCCGGTCGGGTCCGATCGCAGCGAGGTCGAACCCCGGCCCCGAGTCGGAGATCGTCACGGTGATGCCCTCGTCACCGCGTCCTTCCGCGACGATGTGCAGCCCGCGACCGTGCGCATGTGTGACTGCATTGCCGAGGGCCTGGCGAGCGGCGAGGACGAGTGCCCGCGCCACTCGGCCGGGAATGAGTCCGGGTCCGCCCCGCTCCTCGACGATCGCGTCGGCGCCGAGCTCGGACAGCGCCCGGCGCAGTTCGACGACGATCTGCGCCGCGGCGACGGGTTCGTCGCTGCCCTCCTGTGCGACGGCGGCCTCGGTGTTCGCGAGTCGCGTGAGAGCCTCGCGCGCCATTCCGACGGCCAGATCGCGCGCGCGCTCGCCCTCCGCCCTCTCCGCGGCGATGAGCGCGGCCAGGACGCTGTCGTGCATCAGAGCCGACATGGCGACGCGTTCCTCCTCCGTCGCGGCCGCGGCCGCGGCAGCCGCGTACGACGCGACTGCCTGCGCACGCGCTTCATCGACACCGGCCGCGACGGAGCGGAACATCCACCCCAGGGAGATGATGACGATGCCGAGGATCAGTGTGAACGAGACGTCGAACGCCGTGGTGACCCAGAATTCCGGAGAGAAGTCGCCTTCCACCAGCCGGACGTAACCGTAGACGAACGGCAGGCCGACGGCCCAGGCGAACTGCAGCCAGAGAGGGAAGGCGAGCATGGCCGCGACGACGCCGACGTTGACGAGGAAGAAGATCCACGGCTGCTCGGAGGCCGCCCTGTCACCCATGCCCATGATGGTCGGCCAGGCGCCGAGCGCGAGGACGTAGGCCACGGCGAAGATCCCGGAGGTGGTGCGGACGCCACGACCGATGACGCATGCCACGAGCATGGCTGCGAGCGGCACGTAGACCGCGAGCAGCATCGCGATACGGGGCGACTCGTCCCACGACATCGCCGTGACAGCGGCGATGAAGGCCTGCACGCCCAGCACGCCGGCACCGACCGCGACGACGGTCGCAAGGATGCGTTCCATCCGCTTGCCGGTGAAGCGCTCGAACTCCGTCTCCACGCTGCCCGGAGAAGGGATCTTGCTCCAGGCCTCGCGGATGCTGAGCGCGTCAGCCGGCACTCGGCGCCCCGTCTGCGGCGACGATGCCGTCCTCCATCGCCCGGCGCAGCAGATCGACCTTGGTCGGTGCGGGTCGACCCACATCGACGTACTTGACGCGGATGCGGGTGATGTTCTCCTTGGCGGTGGAGTAGGCGACTCCCAGTCGCTCTGCCACGGCTTTCAGCGGGAGTCCCGTCGCATAGAGGCGCAGTACCTCGCGCTCTCTGGTCGAGAGCTGCGCATCCGCGAAGTCGCGGTCGCCGTCGACGGCGCTCGCCCACTCGACGTTGTTGAGGGCCTCACCCTGCGCGACCGTGCGGATCGCGTCGAGCACGTCGTCGAGGGCCGAGGACTTGCTCACGACCCCCGCCGCTCCGGCGGCGAGCGCCTCCCGCACCGCCGCAGGGCGATCGGCGACGCTGTGGATGACCACGCTCGCGCCGTCGGCCACGAGCGACGACACGTTCTCGGTGACGGTGGTGCCGTCACCGAGGGTCAGATCGAGTACGACGACATCGGCCGACGCGGCAGACGTCGCGGCGCGCCAATCGAGGTAGGAGACGACCGTGCTGCCCGAGAACACGACGGACTGTTCACCGTCGCGAGCGCATGCCGCCTCGAGACCGAGGCGAACGGATTCGTGATCGTCGATCAGTGCGACCCTGCTCATCACTCCAGCCTAGTGATGCCCCGGGCGACGCTCGCCCACGGGACGTCAGCGTGTGAGCAACGCGACGACCTCGAAGTGGTGGGAGTGCGGGAACAGGTCGAAGCCGCGCAGGGTCTTCACTTTCCATCCGTGTGCGCGGAAGGTGCCGAGGTCACGAGCGAGGGCGACAGGATCGCAGGCCACGTAGGCGATCGCCTCGGGGGCGAGCGTGTGCAGCGCGTCGACCACCGCGCGGCCGGCGCCGGCTCGGGGAGGGTCGAGCACGACGGCACCGACCGATGCACCCGCTGAGGCTCCTGCGAGGTAGCGATCGACGCGCGCGGTGACCGCGGTGACCTCGAGCGGTGCGAGGTTGCGGCGGGCATGCTCGGTCGCCCGCCGACTCGATTCGACGGTGACGATGTCGGTCCCGCCGAGATCGGCGAGGGAGGCGGCGAAGAGACCCACACCGCCGTAGAGGTCGAGATGTCTCTTCGCCGGGTCGACATGTCCGTCGAGAATGCCGTAGACCGCCCCGTCGAGCACGGAAGCAGCCCGCGAGTGCACCTGCCAGAATCCGCCGGCATCCACCTGGAAGCGGCGATCCCCGACCTGCTCATAGACGACCTCGGGCGCCGGACGGCGACCCTGACCGCGCGCGGGACGCTCGTCGAGACGGTCACGACGGATCACGCGCACGGAACCGTCGCCCGGTTCGACGAGATCCACACTGCCGGGGTCACCGGACGCGAGTGCGAGCGCCGCCTTCTCGATCCCGGGGCGAGCGAGCGGATGCGAGCCGACCGGGATCACCCGGTGGCTGCGGGCGGCGTAGGGGCCCACGTTCCCCTCGCCGTCGACGTGGAGCGTGACCCTCGTGCGCCATCCGGTGCCGTCACCGGATTCCACCGCCTCGATCTCGGGAGCGTCGAGCCCGGAGCCGGCGAAGCGGTCGAGTGCCTCCGTGAGCACCTGGCGCTTCAGCACACGCTGGTGCTCGAGATCGATGTGCCCGAGGTCTGCACCGCCTGGACGGTCCTCCGGCGCGCGCGCGACGTCCGCTTCGGACCAGATGTGCGGGCGGCGATGGGGAGAGGCCTCGAGGACCTCGACGGTCTCGGCTCGCCAGAAGCTCTTCGACTCCCCCGTCGAGTCCTCGCTCAGGCGCGCGCGTACGCGCTCCCCGGGGATCGCATCCGAGACGAAGACGACTCGTCCCTCATGGCGGGCGATGAAGGTACCGCCGTGCGCGATGCCGGTGATGTCCAGATCGAGCAGGGCTGGGGAAGAAGTCATCCTTCGAGGATACGGTGGTGAACATGCGCGTCTGCCTCGCCTCCACATCTCCCGCCCGATTGATGCTTCTGCGACAGGCCGGGATCGAACCGCTCACGCAGTCGCCCGAGGTCGACGAGGACGCTGTCGCCGCAGCTGCCGCGGCCGAGCGGGGCTCCGACCTTCCGCCGGCCGAACTGGTGCTGTTGCTCGCCAGGGCCAAGGCGGCGGCGGTCGCGCACGAGCTCGCGGCGATCGGAGAGTTCGACGGCATCGTGATCGGCGGCGACTCGATGTTCGAGATCGGCGGCCGGGTCTACGGCAAGCCGTACACGCCCGAGGAGGCGACCCGCCGTTGGCACGAGATGCGCGGCGCCACCGGCATCCTCCATTCCGGCCACTCCGTCTTCCGGGTGTCCCCCGGTGCCGTCCCCGAGGAGGCGATGGCGACAGCCGACGCATCCGTCACCTTCGCCGACGACATCACGGATGCCGAGATCGCGGCCTACGTCGCGTCCGGCGAACCCCTGCACGTGGCGGGCGCCTTCACCGTCGACAGCCTGGGCGGCGCGTTCATCACCCGCGTCGACGGCGATCCGTCGACGGTCGTGGGGATGTCCCTGTCGACGGTGCGCCGACTGGCCTCCGACCTCGGCGTCGCGTGGACAGACCTCTGGTCGTAGAGTCTCGTCGACGTTTCCCCTACTTTCTTGTGGAGAGTCGTCAAATGGATCGTCCTGCTTCTCGCTAGGCTGACAACCATGCCTGATATCGCCAAGGTGCTCATCGCCAACCGCGGCGAGATCGCCGTACGCATCATCCGTGCCGCTCGTGACTCGGGGATCGCCTCGGTCGCCGTGTACGCCGACCAGGATCGCGACGCTCTGCACACTCGCCTCGCCGACGAGGCCTTCGCCCTCGGCGGAGCCACGAGCGCCGAGACCTACCTGCAGATCGAGAAGATCCTCTCGATCGCCCGCCGCGCCGGCGCAGACGCCGTGCACCCGGGCTACGGCTTCCTCGCTGAGAACGCCGAGTTCGCCCGTGCCGTGATCGGCGCGGGCATGACCTGGATCGGCCCCTCTCCCGAGGCCATCGAGGCCCTCGGCGACAAGGTCACCGCTCGTCACGTCGCCGAGAAGGTGGGCGCCCCGCTCGCCCCCGGCACTCCCGGCCCCGTCGCCGGCGCCGACGAGGTCGTCGCCTTCGCGAAGGAGTTCGGCCTGCCGATCGCGATCAAGGCCGCGTACGGCGGCGGCGGACGCGGCCTCAAGGTCGCTCGCGAGCTCGACGAGGTCGCGGAGCTGTTCGAATCCGCGACGCGCGAGGCCGTGGCCGCCTTCGGCCGCGGCGAGTGCTTCGTCGAGAAGTACCTCGACAAGCCGCGCCACGTCGAGACGCAGTGCCTGGCGGATGCCGAGGGCAACGTCGTGGTCATCTCGACCCGCGACTGCTCGCTGCAGCGCCGTCACCAGAAGCTTGTCGAGGAGGCGCCCGCGCCGTTCCTCACCGACGAGCAGAACGACCTGCTCTATTCGGCGTCGAAGGCGATCCTCAAGGAGGTCGGCTACGTCGGCGCCGGGACCTGCGAGTTCCTGATCGGTGCCGACGGCACGGTGTCGTTCCTCGAGGTGAACACCCGTCTGCAGGTCGAGCACCCGGTCTCCGAAGAGGTCACGGGCATCGACCTGGTGCGTGAGCAGTTCCGCATCGCCGCCGGCGGCACCATCGACTACGACGACCCGAAGCCGACCGGCCACTCGATCGAGTTCCGCATCAACGGCGAAGACCCCGGTCGCGGGTTCCTCCCTCAGCCCGGCCCCGTCCACGTCTTCAAGACCTTCGGCGGCCCCGGCATCCGCCTCGACTCCGGCGTCACCGCCGGCGATTCGGTCTCGGGTGCGTTCGACTCGCTACTCGCGAAGATCATCGTCACGGGCAAGGATCGAGCCGAGGCTCTCGAGCGCTCGCGCCGCGCCCTCGACGAGTTCGAGGTCGCCGGACTCCCGACCGTGATCCCCTTCCACCGCAAGGTCGTGAACGACCCGGCCTTCACCGCCGAGAACGGCGAGTTCGGCGTCTTCACCCGCTGGATCGAAACCGAGTTCGTCAATGACATCCCCGCGTGGGACGGCGAACTCGAGTCGCCCGCCGCCGCGGAGAACCGCCACACCGTGGTCGTCGAGGTCGCCGGCAAGCGGCTCGAAGTCAGCCTGCCCGACCGCGTCGCGGTCGCTGCAGGAAACGTCGGACGACCCGCTGCCGTGCCGCCGTCGCGTCGGAGCCACGCGACCTCCGTCAGCGCCGGAGCGTCCGGCGACGCCGTGAAGTCGCCGATGCAGGCCACCGTCGTCAAGGTCGCCGTCGAAGACGGGCAGCAGGTCGTCAAGGGCGACCTCGTCGTGGTCCTCGAGGCGATGAAGATGGAGCAGCCGCTGCAGGCGCACAAGGACGGCGTGATCGGCAATATCAACGCGAGTGCGGGTGCCACCGTCTCGGCCGGTCACCAGCTGCTCACGATCAGCTGACCGCAGCTCTCAGTCACGAAGGCCCCCACCTCGAGGTGGGGGCCTTCGTGTGTGTCAGGCGGAGGGTGCCGATGCGCACCACTCGTCGAACATCCGCTGTCCCGCCGCTGTGCCGAGAATGGCACGTGCCGACGGTGAGCCGAAGAACGCCCGCAGCGCAGACCACACGACCTGCGGATGGACCTTCAGCATCGCCGGGGCCACGGAGACGGTGGCCGGCGCTCGCGATCCCTTCGTCACGATCACCCGGGCAGGATCCACGCGAAGACGGATCAGCGGAAGCTCGTCCATGCCACGACGAGGTTCGGTGACATTCGGCTCCACGCCGCGGATCGCGCTCCACGGCAGGTACAGGGTCTCGGCCGCGCGGATCAGGATGACCCCGTCCGGGCCGACTCCGACCCCGATCGGTCGACGCCCGAACGAATCGGCTCGGTACTGGGTGATCGCCGCACGCACGGCCGTGTAGACGAACAGCGCAGCGGATGCCGCGAGCACCGCCACACCGAGGAAGGCCTCCGGACGGCCGGTCACGCCGATCCCGATCGCCACGATCGTCGCGGCCGTCAGGACGAGCGCCCACACGACGCACAGCAGCAGGGTGACGACGCCGGGGCGCCTCTCTGACACGAAGTGCACGCGGACATCGGGCGTCCAGCTTCGCCCCGGCGTCAGCGTCGCCGTGTCGATCAGCCTCGCTCGCCCCTGCCCGAACGGCCTCCGGGCACTCACGGCCGACGCCGTCAGGCCGAAGAGGGCGAGCGCCGCACCCGACCAGAGCGGACCGGCCGCGCCTGCCGAGAATCCGATCATGGCGCCCGCGACCGCGAACAGCGCGATGGCGAGCCAGAGCATGCCGCGGTTGCGTCGAGGTCGACGCTCACCCCATGCCGCCGGCCACTCCTGCAGCGATGGCGGTGCGCTCGTCTCGGTCACTGTCCCCTCCCCCCGTGCGGCGACCGACGGCGGGACGCTACGAGATCTTCGCGTTGACGAGGTGCATCGCGCGACTCGCGTCGGTGATGCTGCTCGACAGCGACGGGTATGCCGCGAAGACGCGGGAGACCTGATCGACCGTGAGGCGTCGCTCGACAGCGACGGCGATGGGGTAGATCAGTTCGGATGCCTTCGGCCCGACGATCACGCCGCCGATCACGGTGCCCGAGCCCTTGCGGGCGATCAGCTTCACGAAGCCGTCCTTGATGCCCATCATCTTCGCGCGCGGGTTGGCGGCGAGCGGCAGCTTGTAGACGAGCCCGTCGGCGACGCCGTCTTCGACGTCCTTCTCGGAGTAGCCGACCGTGGCGATCTCGGGGGCGGTGAAGATGTTCGAGGTGATCTTGATCAGTTCGAGCGGGATCACGATGTCACCGAGCGCGTGGAACACCGCCGTACGCCCCTGCATGGACGCCACGGATGCGAGCGGGAAGAAGTTCGTGCAGTCGCCCACCGCATAGACGTTGGGGACCGACGTGCGTGCCACGCGGTTCACGCGCACGTGCCCCGACTCGTCGAGCTCGACCCCCGCATCCTCGAGGCCGATGCCCGCGGTGTTGGGGATCGATCCGACGGCCATCAGGCAGTGGCTGCCGTCGACCGTGCGTCCGTCCGACAGCGTCGCCGTCACGCCGTCCTTCGTGACCTCGACCTTCTCGGCACGAGCCTTGGAGAGCACCGTCATGCCGCCGCGCTTGAAGACCTTCTCGAGCACGCGCGCAGCATCCTGGTCCTCACCGGGAAGCACCTGGTCGCGGCTGGAGACCAGGGTGACCTTGGCGCCGAGGTTCATGTAGGCCGAGGCGAACTCGGCGCCGGTCACGCCGGATCCGACCACGATGAGGTGCTCGGGCAGAGCCTTCATGTCGTACAGCTGCGTCCAGGTGAGGATGCGCTTGCCGTCGGGCTTCGCCGAGTCCAGCTCGCGCGGCGACGCGCCGACCGCGACGATGATCGTGTCGGCCTCGATACGGTCGAAGTCCGTGCCGCCGTGGCCGGTCGAGACGATGATCGCGTTCGGCCCCTCGAGACGCCCGTGTCCGGACAGGATGCGCACGCCGGCCTCGAGCAGCGCGGAGCGCATGTCCTCGGACTGCTGTCCGGCGAGGGCGATGAGTCGCTTGTTGACCGCAGCGAGGTTGATGGCGATCTCGGGCTTCAACGGCTTGCCGTGCTCGCCCTTCGCGTAGAACTGCACACCGAGGTCAGAGGCCTCCGAGATCGCGATGGCCGCATCGGCCGTCGCGATCAGGCTCTTCGAGGGCACGACGTCGGTGAGGACCGCCGCACCGCCGACACCCACACGCTCGACCAGGGTCACCTCGGCTCCGAGCTGGGCCGCGGCGAGTGCCGCCTCGTAGCCGCCGGGACCGCCGCCGAGCACGGCGACGCGCTGAGTGCGCTCAAAAGGGGTGGAAGACATGGTTCCCATTCTCTCGCAATCCTGGCACCCGAGCCTGCACCTTCCTAGAGTGGATCCATGTCCGAAACACACACCAACCCCCTCGACGATCCCACCGCGAACCCGTTCGAGGTCGCCGCCGCAGCCGCCGCAGACATCGCGCGGCTGACCGGAGTCGAGACGCACGACATCGCCCTGACCCTCGGCAGCGGATGGGGGAAGGCCGCCGACATCATCGGCGAGACCACCGCCACGATCCCTGCCACCGAGGTCACCGGTTTCTCGAAGCCGGCGCTCGAGGGTCACGTCGGCACCTTGCGCAGCATCCGCACCCCCGACGGCAAGAATGTGCTCGTCATCGGAGCCCGCACCCACTACTACGAGGGCCACGGCGTGCGTCGGGTCGTGCACTCCGTGCGCACCGCGGCAGCGACCGGGGCGAAGATCATGGTCCTCACCAACGGGGCCGGCGGAGTCAGGGAGACCTGGACGCCGGGACAGCCCGTGCTCATCAGCGATCACATCAACCTCACCGCTGACTCGCCGCTCGAGGGTGCCACCTTCATCGACCTGACGGACCTCTATTCGACCCGCCTGCGCGACATCGCCCGCACCGTCGACCCCACTCTCGACGAGGGCGTGTACACGCAGTTCCGCGGTCCGCACTACGAGACGCCGGCCGAGGTGCAGATGGCGAAGCACATCGGCGGACACATCGTCGGCATGTCGACCGCCCTCGAGGCGATCGCCGCGCGTGAGTCCGGCATGGAGATCCTGGGCTTCTCGCTCATCACGAACCTCGCCGCCGGCATCCAGAAGACCCCGCTCAGCCACGCAGAGGTGATCGAGGCGGGCCGTGAGGCGGAGCCGGTGATCTCGGCGCTGCTGGCCCGAGTGGTCGAGGCGCTGTGAGTGACGAGCGCCTCGCGCAGGCTCGCGCCTGGATGAGGCAGGACCCCGACCACCAGACGCGTGACGAGCTCGCCGCGGTCATCACCCGAGCCTCGGCCGGCGATGACGACGCGGTCGCCGAGCTCGACGACCGTTTCGGCACACGTCTGGCGTTCGGCACGGCCGGCCTGCGCGGTGCCCTCGGCGCCGGCAGCAACCGCATGAACCGCGTGCTCATCGCACAGGCCGCGGCCGGGTTCGCGGCCTATCTGCGCGAGCGCTCGACCGGCGACACCCCGACGGTCGTCATCGGCTACGACGGCCGTCGCAACTCGCGCGTCTTCGCCGCCGACTCGGCGGAGCTGTTCGCCGGCGCGGGACTCCGCGCGATCCTGCTGCCTCGTCTGCTGCCGACCCCGGTGCTCGCCTTCGCGGTCCGTCACCTCGGCGCGGACGCAGGAGTCATGGTCACCGCCTCGCACAACCCGCCGAACGACAACGGCTACAAGGTGTACCTCGGCGGTGCGAACCAGGGAGCGCAGATCGTGGCCCCGGCGGATGCCGAGATCGCGGCTCACATCCAGCGCGTGGCCGATGCGGACGACATCTCGGCGCTCCCCCGCTCGACCTCGTATGAGACCGCGGGTGAGGACGTCGTCGACGCGTACATCGCGGCCACCGCCGCCGTCGCTCCGGCCCCGAAGTCGGCCTCCGGCCTGCGCTGGGTGTACACGGCGATGCACGGCGTCGGCTGGGAGACCCTGTCGAAGATCGTGACCGCCGCGGGCTACCCGCAGCCGATGGTCGTCGGAGAGCAGCTGAAGCCCGACGCGACCTTCCGCACCGTGTCGTTCCCCAACCCCGAGGAACCGGGAGCGATGGATCTGGCATTCGCGCGCGGACGACGTGTGCAGGCCGACTTCATCCTGGCCAACGACCCGGATGCCGACCGCCTCGCCGTGGCCGTTCCCGATGCCTCGTCGGAGAGCGGATGGAGACGACTCACCGGCAACGAGGTCGGGCTGCTGCTCGGCGCCCGCGCGGCGAAGGCCGCGGAAGGCACCGAAGGCGCCTCACTCGCGTGCTCGCTCGTGTCGTCGCCGGGTCTCGGTGCCATCGCCGCACACCACGGACTCGAGTTCCACGAGACGCTCACGGGGTTCAAGTGGATCTCCCGCGCCCCCGGCATCGTGTACGGGTTCGAGGAGGCGCTCGGCTATCTGGTCAATCCCGAGACCGTGCGCGACAAGGACGGCATCTCGGCCGCCGTCGCCGTTCTCGGCCTCGCCGCCGAAGCCCACGAGCGCGGCTCGTCGCTCAGCGATCTGGTCGCTGAACTGGGCGAGACGTACGGCCATTTCGCGAGCGGGCAGGTGTCGATCCGGGTCGACGATCTGTCGGTGATCGGGCGCGTGATGCTGTCGCTGCGCACCCTGCCGCCGACGCGATTCGACGCCCACTCGGTCGCCTCGGCCGAAGATCTGCTGCACGCCCGCGAGGGCGCGCCGTCCGGTGACGTGCTGCGCTACCGTCTGGCAGACGGCTCCCGCATCATCGTGCGACCGAGCGGCACCGAGCCGAAACTGAAGGTCTACATCGACGCCAAGGCCGACTCGGCCGACCGCGCCGCTGAGATCGTCCGCGAGCTCGAGGCCGCCGTGCGCTCCCTCCTGGAAGAGCGCTCGTAACGCATGCCGAGACGACAGGTGATCATCAGCACCCACAACGGGGTGCACGCGCGTCCCGTCGCTGAGCTCGTGCGGGTGGTGCAGGCGCACCCGCACGCGGTGACCCTGCAGACGTCGACCGGGGCGGTCGTGGACCTGAGCAGTGTTCTCGCGCTCATGGACCTCGGCCTCACCCCCGGCGACGTCGTCGTGCTCGAGACCGCGGACTCGGTGGGCGCGGAGCGGGTGCTCGACACCCTCGCCGGCGTGTTGGATCCACCGCGCTGACGATGGGGTCAGCCGTCGATGACCGCCACGAGCTCGTCGAGGAACGCCTCGAATGTGGTGCCGCGACGCACGATGCGCTGCACGCTCTCGCGCTCGCTGAAGACCTCGACGAGCTGCTCGAACACCGTCTGGAACGCTGCCCGATCGCTCTCGCTGAAGGCGGCGAGCGCGACGACCTGCACGCGTCCCTCGCCCCAGGCGGCCGAGCCGTCGGCGACGCCGATCGCGATGGCCGTCCGTGTCGCGGTCATCTGCAGCGCGTGCGGCACCGCGAGGGCGTCCGTGAACGCCGTCGATGACATCCGCTCGCGCAGGATCGTGTTCTCGACGTAGTCCTCGCCGATGAGACCGGCATCGACGAGGAGTCCCCCGAGACGGCGGATGATCGCCTCCTCTCCCTCATCCGGCAGCGGGTGCACGAACGCATCCGCGTCGAAGTAGCGGGCGAGCTCGGCGCGCAGTCGGGTGAGGCGACGGCCGCGACGCACACGCGCGGCGGCCTGCTGGATGCGATCGACGTCGGCGTCGGTGAGGAAGGGCTGGATGCGCACGAACCGGTCTCCCGCGGCTCCCGGCTCGATGGTGCTCAGCACGAGATCCGTGTCGAAGGACGCCCAATCGGGATCGACCTTCGTGACGACGCTCGTGACCTCGATCGCGGTGCCGAGCGAGCGGTCGACGCTCGAGCGCAGCAGTTCGTGCAGTTCGTAGTACCCCGGGCAGACGATCGTGGCGGTCAGGATCGACTCTGCCTTGCGGCTGCGCTCCAGACGCCCGCCGACGTGCATGGCGATGTAGGCGATCTCGTCGTCGTGGATCGGAGTGCCGAGCCGATCGTGCAGGCCGCTCGCGATCGATACCGCGACCTCGAAGATCATCGGGTATGACGTCTTGAGCGAGCGGGTCAGCGGGTTGCGGGTGAGCGCTCTCTCCTCGGCGCGGCGCAGCAGATTCTGCACGTGCAGGGCGAGGCGCAGCACGAACGTCTCGTCGACGAGGTCGACCTCGAAATCATGGGCAGCGCGCGCGAGCTCAGCGCGCACCGCTTCTTCCACTCCCGGCGCCACACCGCTGCGGGCGACTTCGCGAGTGGCATCCTGCCCGGGCGCGACGATGCGCGTCAGCACGAGCGAGGCGAGGTGCCCGCTGTCGCCCTCACCGAGCGTGACCGAGAAGTGCTCCTCCGCGAGCCGTGCGATCACGGCACCGACCTGCGGGATCTCCTCGCGGGCGCTGGGAGGAGCCGAGTCGAGCGAATGCCCCCCGGCCACCCGCTCCGCGGCGATCGCGATGTGCAGCAGGACGTCGGAGATCGCGAGCTCGTTGACGTAGTAGCCCAGGACACCGAGTTCGCGCACCAACTCGGACTTGAAGGGAGCGACGGCGTCGGCGCCGACCGCGGTGGCGGCGAGTGCACGACGGAAGGTCTCGGGGTGGAAGGATGCGGCGTCCATCTCGTCGTGAGCGAGTCGGGAGAGCAGGCGTCGCTGAGCCGCCTCGGTTCCGCGCAGCCGCACGACCTCGCGGTCACGCTCGAGGGCCAGCTCGGTGCCGTCGAGCAGGCCCCGCACCCGTGAGAGGTCTGCTTCGACGGTGGCCTCGCTGACGTGCAGGCGATCGGCCATCTCGAAGACGTCGATCCCGGCGGGCACGTCGAGCAGCGTGCGCACGAGTGCGTGCAGGCGGTCTCGCGGTGCCGAGTCCCGGCTCTGCCTGGTCCGCAGGGCATCCCGTGCTCCGGCGGCGGCGCGATAGCCCGCTGGGCCCGATTCGACGGCATCCGCGTCGCCCGTCCGTGCGTTGAGCGCCGCGACGTACGAGCGGATGCTCCGCGGCGTGACGCCCAGCTGATCGGCGAGACTCGCGGCGGTGGCCCAGGTGCCCTGACGCAGCAGGGTGGCGAGGAGCTGGTCCTGGCGCTGACGCGACATGATCCTCCCCTGCTTCGTGCCGACCGCACTGTCCCGGCGTGACTTCCATGATGTCAGCTACCCGGGCGCTGCGTCTCGACACCGACGTTCCGCAGGGGCGGAAAGGAACGTGTTGGCACCTTTCCGCCGTAGTTCCCAGACTGTTCTCAGGAAAGGTGGCATCAATGAGGATCCTCGTGGTGTGCGGCGCGGGCGCGTCGAGCACGTTCGTCGCGCAGCGACTCCGGCGGGCGGCGACAGACGCCGGCCTCGACTTGGACGCCTCTGCCGGCATGGAGCACACCGTCTCCCCCGGCGATCACGACCTCGTCCTCGTCGGCCCACATCTGGCCGACCGTCTCGATGCCATCCGCGCTGCCGCGCAGGTCCCCGTGGCCGTCCTCCCCGAGGACGTGTTCTCGGACCGTGACGGCTCCCGCACCCTCGCACTCGCGCGCTCGATCCTCGTCGGCGTCACGACCACCCCGGAAGGAACATCATGACCGTCTCCCGCACCGTCCGCATCGGCTCGTCGCACGGGCTGCACGCCCGCCCCGCGAAGCTGTTCGCGCAGGCCGCGAAGGACTCCGGCATCCCCGTCACGATCGCCAAGGACTCCGGCAAGGCGGTCAACGCGGCCAGCATCCTCGGAGTGATCGCCCTCGCGATCGAGTACGGCGACTACGTGACCCTGACCGCAGACGGCGACAGCGCCGAGGGTGTTCTCGACACCCTGACCGAGCTGCTCACCACCGATCACGACCAGGAGAGCGCATGAGCGACGTGCGCGGGGTCGGCATCGGCCTGGGTGTCGCCCAGGGTGTCGTCGTCCGGATGGCCGAGGCTCTGCCCGCTCCCGAGAACACTCCCAGCACCCAGGGCATCGATGCCGAGCGCGCCCGCGTCCGCGGGGCCATCGCCGCCGTCGCCCAGGAGCTGACCACGCGTGGCGAGACCGCCGGCGGATCGGCGCAGGAGGTGCTCGAGGCTCAGGCGATGATCGCCGAGGACCCGACGCTCCAGGACGAGGTCGACGCGCGCATCGACGACGGCGCCACCGCCGAGTGGGCGGTGCATGATGCGTTCGCTGGCTTCCGCGCCACCCTCGAGGCGGTCGGCGGCTACCTCGGCGAACGCGCCGCAGACCTCGACGACATCGCCCAGCGCGTGCTCGCGCGGCTGCGAGGCGTCGATGCTCCCGGCGTGCCCGACCCGGGGCATCCGTTCGTCCTCGTGGCCCGCGACCTCGCCCCGGCCGACACGGCGCTGCTGAACCTCGACCAGGTGCTCGCGCTCGTCACCTTCGACGGCGGCCCCACCTCGCACACCGCTATCCTCGCCCGCGAGAAGGGCATCGTCGCGATCGTCGGCGCCGCCTCGGCATCCGAGCTGACCACCGGTCGGCCCGTGATCGTCGATGCGGCGGCGGGCATCGTGACCGTGGATCCGACGGATGACGAGAAGCAGCGTGCCGAGCAGCGCGCCGCCGCCCGTCGTTCCGCGGATTCCGCACCGCTGACTCCCGGCGCCCTCGCCGACGGCACGCTGATCCCGCTGCTGGCGAATCTGGGGAAACCCGCAGACGCATCCGATGCCGTCGAACGTGGGGCCGAGGGCGTCGGGCTGTTCCGCACCGAGTTCCTGTTCCTCTCGTCGGCCCAGGCGCCGACCGTCGAGCAGCAGCGCGAGTCGTACCGTGAGCTGCTCGCGGCTTTCCCGGGCAAGAAGGTCGTCGTGCGCATGCTCGACGCCGGCGCCGACAAGCCGCTGGCCTTCCTCAACGACGCTCACGAGGAGAATCCGGCGCTGGGCCTCCGTGGCCTGCGTGCCCTCCGCGCGAGCGAGGACATCCTGCGCGAGCAACTGACGGCTCTCGCCGAGGCGGATGCCGCCACCGAGGCCGACCTGTGGGTCATGGCGCCGATGGTCGCGACCGTCGAGGAGACGCAGTACTTCACCTCGCTCGCCCGCGAGTACGGGCTCAAGACGGCGGGCGTCATGGTCGAGATTCCGTCCAGCGCGCTGCTGCCGCTGGCCTTCCTCAACGACGCTCACGAGACAAGCCGCTGGCCTTCCTCAACGACGCTCACGAGGAGAATCCGGCGCTGGGCCTCCGTGGCCTGCGTGCCCTCCGCGCGAGCGAGGACATCCTGCGCGAGCAACTGACGGCTCTCGCCGAGGCGGATGCCGCCACCGAGGCCGACCTGTGGGTCATGGCGCCGATGGTCGCGACCGTCGAGGAGACGCAGTACTTCACCTCGCTCGCCCGCGAGTACGGGCTCAAGACGGCGGGCGTCATGGTCGAGATTCCGTCCAGCGCGCTGCTCGCCGACCGAATCCTCGCGCACGCGGATTTCGCGTCGATCGGCACGAACGACCTCACCCAGTACACGATGGCCGCCGATCGCATGCTGGGTTCCGTCGCCGGATTCCAGGACCCCTGGCACCCCGCCGTGCTCAGGCTCGTGCGCGAGGTCGGAGACGCGGGCGCTCGCCTGGACAAGCCGGTGGGCATCTGCGGTGAGGCCGCCGCCGACCCGATGCTCGCGCTCGTGCTCGTCGGCCTCGGCGCGACGAGTCTCTCGATGGCGCCGTCCGCGCTGGCGGACGTGCGCCACACCCTGTCGAAGCACACTCTCGACGAAGCCCGTAACTTCGCCGAACTCGCACTCGCGGCCGATGACGCCGCCGGTGCTCGCCTCGCTGTGGCAGACGCCGCAGCACCCCTCCCCCCTCACCAGAAAGAGACGACATCATGACGACGACGTCACCCGCCGCCACGAAGGCAGGCGGCCTCCGAACAGGCGTGCAGCGCTTCGGCACGTTCCTGTCGGGCATGATCATGCCCAACATCGCCGCGTTCATCGCGTGGGGATTCATCACCATGCTCTTCATCGCAGTCGGCTGGTTCGGCAACTGGCATCCGGTCGCCGATCTTCTCGGCGGCTTCGGAAACGCTGACCTCATCGGCTGGCAGGGCGCGATGACCGCTCTCGCGACGGCGGAGGACGGCACCACCTTCCCGCAGTACGTCGGACTCGTCGGTCCGATGGTCACCTACCTCCTTCCCCTGCTCATCGCCAACACCGCAGGACGCATGGTCTACGGCGAGCGCGGTGGCGTCGTTGCGACGATCGCGACGATGGGTGTCATCGTCGGCACGAACATCCCGATGTTCCTCGGCGCGATGATCATGGGTCCGCTCGCGGCCTGGATCACGAAGAAGATGGACAAGCTCTGGGAGGGGAAGATCAAGGCCGGCTTCGAGATGCTGGTCAACAACTTCTCCGCGGGCATCCTCGGCATGTTGCTCGCCATCGCCGGCTTCTTCGCGTTCGGACCGGTGATGCTCGCGATCAGCAGCTTCCTCGGAGCGATCGTCGACTGGCTGGTCAGCTACAGCCTGCTCCCGCTGCTGTCGATCATCGTCGAACCGGCGAAGGTCCTCTTCCTCAACAACGCGATCAACCACGGCGTGTTCACTCCCCTCGCGCTCCAGCAGGTCGAGGAGGCCGGCAAGTCGATCCTGTTCCTGATCGAGGCGAACCCCGGGCCCGGCATCGGCCTGCTGCTGGCCTTCTCGTTCTTCGGGATCGGTGAGGCGAAGGGTTCTGCACCGGGTGCCGCGATCATCCAGTTCTTCGGTGGCATCCACGAGATCTACTTCCCGTACGCGCTGAGCAAGCCCGCCACGATCCTCGCCCTGATCGCCGGTGGAGCCACCGGTGTCACCACGAACATGGTGCTCGGCGGCGGATTGGCCTTCCCCGCGGCGCCCGGCAGCATCATCGCCATCACCGCAGCCGCCGTCGCACCTGCAGCGGGCGGCATCGGCAACCTCCTGGTCGTGTACCTGTCTGTCGTCCTCGCCGCCGCGGTGACGTTCCTGATCACGGCCATCATCCTGCGGGCCTCGCGCAAGCGCGACCTCGAGGCCGAGCGCGACAGCTTCGGTGACGCGATCGCACAGACCGAGGCGAACAAGGGCAAGTCGTCCGCCGCGATGGACGCTCTGCGTGCCTCCTCGGGTGCTGCCGGTGCAGCTGCCGGTGCCGGCGCAGGCGTGGCCACCGACCGTCGCATCGCGAACATCGTGTTCGCCTGCGACGCCGGCATGGGCTCGTCGGCCATGGGTGCGAGCGTGCTGCGCAACAAGTTCAAGAAGGCGGAGATCGACGGGGTGACGGTCACCAACCAGGCGATCGCGAACCTCGACGGCAGCGCCGACCTCGTGATCACACAGCAGCAACTGACCGACCGCGCGAAGGCGCAGTCGCCGAACTCGATCCACGTGTCGGTCGACAACTTCATGAACTCTCCGAGGTATGAAGAGGTCGTCGAGATGGTGCGCGAGCAGCGCGAGTCCGGCGCCTGACGCCCGCGTGACAGACCGGGAGGGGCGGGTGCCTCGGCATCCGCCCCTCCCTCCACATACTCAGAAAGAAGGAATCACCATGAGCGTTCTCACCCTCGACCAGGTCCGCATCCACGCGGGCTCGAGCACGCAGCAGGAAGCGCTGCAGGAGGCCACCGACATCCTCGTTTCGGCGGGTGCCGTCACCCCCGGCTACGTCGATGCCATGCGTCAGCGCGAGGCGACCGTGTCGACCTACATGGGCAACGGTCTGGCGATTCCGCACGGCACCAACGACACGAAGGACGCGATCCTCGGATCCGCTCTCTCGGTCGTCCGCTACGACGGCGGCGTCGACTGGGCGGGCGAGCCTGCGACGTTCGTGGTGGGCATCGCCGGCCGCGGCGACGAGCACCTCGAGATCCTCTCGCAGATCGCGATCCTGTTCTCGGACGAGGATGACGTCGCGAAGCTCAATGCCGCACAGACCCCGGAGGAGCTCTATGCGCTGCTCTCGGCGGTGAACGACTGATGAAGGCTGTCCACTTCGGCGCCGGCAACATCGGCCGCGGATTCGTCGGTCTGCTGCTGCACGAGGGCGGCTACGAGGTCGTATTCTCCGACGTCGCCACCGCACTCGTCGATGCGATCAACGCGGTCGATTCGTACACGGTGCACGAGGCCGGCCCGGGCGGCACCGACCATGTCGTGACAGGGTTCCGCGCCGTCAACAGCGGCACGGACCCGGATGCGGTCGCCGACGAGGTCGCGACAGCCGATGTGGCGACGACCGCTGTCGGTCCGACCGTGCTGCGCTTCGTGGCTCCCACGATCGTCGAGGGCCTTCGACGCCGCTCCCCCGATGCCGCGCCGCTGCAGGTGATGGCCTGCGAGAACGCGATCGGTGCGACCGACACCCTCCGCGCCGAGGTCGAGAAGGCGGCCGGAGAGGACGCCGCCGAGCTGCTGGCGCGTGCGGTGTTCGCCAACACAGCGGTCGACCGCATCGTGCCCGGGCAGCCCGCGGGCGGCGGCGTCGACGTGACTGTCGAGCCGTACTTCGAGTGGGCCATCGAGTCCGGGGCCTTCGGCGACACCTTGCCGGCCATCCCCGGCGCGCACTTCGTCGAGAACCTCGCTCCCTACATCGAGCGCAAGCTGTTCACCGTGAACACGGGTCATGCGGCCACCGCGTACTTCGGTGCGCGCGCGGGCATCGAGCGCATCTCCGACGCGCTGGCCGATCCTGACATCGCCGCGCGCGTGTCGGCGGCGCTGGAGGAGACCTCCGCCGTGCTCACGGCCGAACACGGGCTCGACCCCGCCGAGCTCGCCGAGTACCGCGCGACGATCCTCGATCGGTTCCGCAACCCCGCACTCATCGACACCGTGCAGCGTGTCGGACGCCAGCCGCTGCGCAAGATCTCGCGCCATGAGCGGTTCATCGGCCCGGCGGCGATGGCGGCCGAGCGCGGCCTGCCCGCGACCGCTCTCGTGGGCGCTGTCGCGGCGGCTCTGGAGTTCGACGAGACCGATGACGAGCAGTCCGTCGAACTGCAGAAGCGGCTGCGCGCAGAAGACGCGCTGTCGTTCACGACGCTCGCGACCGGACTCGATCCCGAGCATCCGCTGTTTCCGGCGATCCGCGACGCGGTCGTCTCCCGTCAGACCGCCCTCGCAGCGTCCTGACCCGAGTCCGGGGGCCCGAACCCTCCGACTCCACGCCCCCTGCCGATACGATCGGCAGGGGGCGTCCTCGTGGGTACGACGATCTGCAGGAGCGGCATGAACAGGTATGCGGTGATCGGTGCCGGGCCCTCGGGCCTCGCCGCAGCACGCGCGCTCACCAGGCGCGGGATCGCGGTCGACGGATATGAGGCGTCGCACCGGGTCGGCGGCCTGTGGGACATCACGAATCCCCGCAGCACCATGTACGAGTCGGCGCACCTGATCTCGTCGCGCACCACCACCGAGTTCGCCGAGTTCCCGATGCGCTCCTCGGTCGACTACCCAGGGCACCGGGTGCTGCTCGACTACTTCCGCGAGTACGCCGACCACTTCGGACTGACGGAGCTGTTCCGCTTCGATACACGGGTGACGCGGCTCGAACCGCGCGACGGCGGCTGGGAGCTCACCAGCACCGGCCCTGAGGGACGGCAGACCCACCGGTACGCGGGGGTCGTGCTCGCCAACGGCACGCTCGCCGAACCGCGGATGCCGTCATTCGTCGGCGAGTTCTCGGGCGAGATGCTGCACACGAGCGCATACACGTCCCCTGCTCAGCTCGACGGGCGCCGGGTGCTGATCATCGGGGCGGGCAACTCCGGATGCGACATCGCGGTGGATGCCGTGCACCATGCGGCCTCGATCGACATGAGCGTGCGCCGCGGATACCACTTCGTTCCGCGCTATCTCTTCGGTCGGCCGAGCGACACGCTCAACCAGGGCCGCCCGCTGCCGGCGCGTCTGAAGCAGGCGGTCGACAGCCGGGTGCTCCGCGCCTTCACGGGCGATCCCGTGAGATTCGGGTTCCCGAAGCCCGACCACCGCATCTACGAGTCGCATCCGATCGTGAACACCCTGATCCTGCACCACCTCGGGCAGGGCGACCTGCGCATCCGCCCCGACGTCGAGCGCTTCGACGGGCAGACCGTGCGCTTCCGCGACGGCACGGCCGACGACTATGACCTCGTGCTGATGGCGACCGGGTACACACTCGACTACCCGTTCGTCGACCGCGAGCACCTGCACTGGCAGGGCGCCGCTCCCCGACTCTTCCTGAACATCTTCCCCGCGTCGTTCAACGGCCTCTTCGTGCTGGGCATGATCGAGGCATCCGGAATCGGGTGGCAGGGCCGCTACGAACAGGCGGAGCTGCTGGCGGCCTATCTGGAGGCGACCGTGACCGACCCCGCGCGCGCAGAGAGATTTCGCTCGCGGGTGACGGGAGCGCCGTGGCCGGACCTCACCGGTGGCTACCGGTATCTGGCGCTCGACCGCATGGCTCACTACGTCAACAACCATGCGTACCGCCGTGCCCTCAGACATGAGCAGCGCGACCTCGCCGCGCCCGCGCACACGGACACACCCCGAGCATGATCGACTGAGAGCCGCTCACACCCTCGCGTCGTACCCTGGACTCGTGCAGAAGAAGCGTGGCCGCAGAGTCCTCACGTTCATCGTCTGGGGCCTCGTCGCGGTCCTCGTGCTCGGGATCGGCGGCATCGTCGCCTGGAGCCAGATCGGCGTCATGCAGGCCGAGCCCGGCCCCCTGGCCGACGTGAAGTCGAACAGCGCGATCCAGGTCGAGGATGCCGAGCAGGGCATCATCCTCACGCCCGCCGATGGCGAGTCCGACCAGGGGCTCGTCTTCGTGCCCGGTGCGAAAGTCGACCCCTGGGCCTACGCGCCGATCCTGCAGAGCCTCGCCGAAGAGGGCGTGACCGTCGTCATCACCCGTCCGTGGCTGAACCTCGCGTTCTTCGACCTGCGCGGTCTCGACGCGTTCACCTCAGCCGCCCCCGAGATCGACGACTGGGGCGTCGGCGGCCACTCGCTCGGCGGCGTGCGCGCCTGCCAACTCGCCGCAGATGCCGAAGCCCTCGTGCTGTTCGGCTCCTACTGCTCGAACGACGTGTCGGACTCCGACCTCTCGGTGATCAGCATCTCAGGCAGCGAAGACGGCCTGTCGACACCTGCCAAGATCGATGCCGCGCGCGACATGCTGCCGGCGGATGCCGAGATGGTCGAGATCGACGGCGCCTCGCACGCGTCGTTCGGCGACTACGGCCCGCAGGCGGGCGACGGCACGCCGACCATCTCCGACGAGGAGATGCACGCGCAGGTCGCCGAGCTGCTCGCGTCGTTCTTCGCGGAGCTGCCGAGCAGCTGACCGGCAGTCATTCGTCTCTCGGATCGAGTACCGGGTCGAGAGTCGGATGCAGGTGCCTTGTCCCGAGGACCGTCGATGCGGCGCGAGCGCCGGCCCGGAGCGCGGTGTCGAGGTCGGCCCCGGTGAACCGGGCGTCCAAGACACCGGCGAAGAACGCATCGCCCGCCCCGTTCGTGTCCACGACATCGACCGGCACCGCCGCCACCCGATGCTCGACATGGTCGCTGTCGACAGCCACGGCTCCCCCGGCCCCGAGCGTGCACACCGCGAGCGATGACCCCGCCGCGATGCGCGCATGGAGGAAGTCGATGGGATCGGGCAGCCGGTCGGCATTGCAGAACACCGCGTCCGCGGCGTCGAGGAACGGACGATGGAAATCGGCCGTGCCGTCGTAGTCGTGCACGTCGACCCAGAGCGGCTTCCCCGTGCTCTGAGCCGCGGGAATCAGGCGCAGCGGCTCCGCGGCGAGATCCAGCACGAGGACGTCGGCGCGGGTCATCGCCGCGATCAGCGCCGTGTCGTCCGCGCCGTCGGTGGCACCCGGCGAAGACAGGTAGAGCGAGACCCGACCACCTGCGCGGGTCATCAGGTTGAGATGGCGCTCGGTCACATCGCCTGCGCCCCAGAGCCCGTCGACGCCGGCCCGAGCGAGTGCATCCCGAACCTTCCTCCCCGGCTCATCGCTCGCGCTCAGCGCGTGCAGGAGTGTCGTGCGCCCGAGCGCGGTGAGGCTCAGCGCCTTGCCCGCACTCGTGCCGCCCACCGTCTCCCAGCTGTCCTCCGCGAACTGCATGTGCGGCATGGGTTCGGGCAGCCGGTCGAGCACGACGATCGTGTTCCACGACGCGGGCCCCGCGATGAAGACGGATGCGCTCATCGGCTCCTCCTGCCCTCCGCAGCCACTCAGCCGATCCGCTTGACCAGGGCGTCGAGACCCATGCCGTAGTCGATGCGGACAACGGGAAGCGCGAGCTTGTCGGCGCCGATCGCCACCGTGCCCGGCTCGATCGTGCGCGCCATCTCGAATCCGGCCTGCGCGACGCCCTGCTTCGCGGTGTCGTTGTAGTGACCGTACGGGTACGCGATGACCTCGCGCACTCCGAGGATGTCGGCGGACGTGTTCAGATCGGCCGCGATCTCATCGGCCGTCCAGTTCACCATCCGTCCCTTGCCGTTCTCCCCCGCCTGATGCATGTCGTGCGTGTGCGAGCGGCGCAGCACATACTCCGACGGGGCAGGGTCCTGCCGCGCCGAGGTGATCATGAACGAGGTCGACAGCAGACCCAGGCGATCGATGACGGGCACGGCGAGATCGAACCAGGTCTGATCGGCGTCGTCGTCGGTGATGATCACCGAGTGGGCGGGCAGGAACAGACGACCGTCGATGAACGCGCTCAGCTCGTCCCAGGTCGGCAGGTAGAAACCCGTCGTCGCGATGTGCTCCATCTGCGCCTCGAAGTCACCGATGTAGGCGTAGTTGCCCCGCAGCCACCCCGACTCCCCCTCGGGGTTCGACGTGAACTGGTGATACATGAGGATCGGGATCTCGGCGTTCTCCGCGAGGTTCTCCTCGGGCGTCTTCCACGCCGCGAAGAGCTCGATCTGCTGATCGACGCAGACGACCGGATCGGCGCCGTTGACACGGTTCTCGACCACGAATGCCGCGGCGTCCGCCCCCGACGAGTACCAGCCGGCGAACACCCGCCCCTCCTGCGCCGGGATCGGCAGGGCAGCGTACAGCGCATCCTGCCGCTGCAGCATCGGCTCTTCAGGTACGCCGTCGCCGACGAACGTCACAGCGCACGCGAGCGGATCGTCGGCATCCGCGAGCAGCTGCTGCGCCGGAGTCAAGGGCCGTTCGATGACTCCGGATTCCGCCTTCGGCGTCGGCATCTCGGCCGGACGGTTCAGCCACACCACGGCGGCTGCCGCTCCCCCTGCGAGCACGACGGCCGCGACGATCCCGATCGCGAGGCCCGTACGGCGTCGCTTCCCCCCGGATGCCATGGTCAGATGTCGAAGCCGTCGGCGATCATCTCGACGAGTTCTTCCCGCTCCTCGACGGGGAGGAAGGCGGCGGCCGCGGCGTTGAACTGGAAGGTCTCGAGATCGTCGAGGTCGTACTCGAAGGTCTCGACGAGCAGCGAGAGCTCGCGCGTGAGCGAGGTGGCGCTCATGGTGCGGTTGTCGACGTTCACGGTCACCGCGAAGCCCAGCTGGTAGAGCAGATCGAACGGGTGGTCCGCGAGAGTATTGCCCCAGGCCGCGATCGCGCCGGTCTGCAGATTCGACGAGGGCGAGAGCTCGAGCGGGATCTCACGGTCGCGGACCCAGCGCGCCAGATCGCCGAACTGCACCTGCACCTCGTCGCCCTCCTGCGTGATGACCTGGAGGTCTTCGGCGATGCGCACGCCGTGCCCGAGGCGCAGTGCGCGCCCGTCGAGCAGCGCCGAGCGGATGGAGGCGATGCCCGCGGCCTCGCCGGCGTGCACGGTCACCGGGAAGAAGTTCTCGGCCAAGTGGTCGAATGCCGCGCGATGGTCCGACGCGGGGAATCCGTCCTCCGGCCCCGCGATGTCGAATCCGACGACGCCCCGGCCGCGGAAGGCGACCGCGAGCTCGGCGATGTCGCGCGAGCGGTCGGTGTGGCGCAGTGCGGAGAGCAGCTGGCCCACACGGATGCTGTGACCGGCACGGTCAGCGGCGTCCTCTCCCTCTTCCAGGCCCTGCTGCACGGCCTCGACGGTCTGCTCGAGGGTGAGGCCACCGGTCAGGTGCTGCTCGGGCGCCCAGCGCACCTCGCCGTAGATCACGCCGTCCTTCGCCAGGTCCTGCACGAACTCGCGCGCGATGCGGGTCAGGCCCTCGCGCGTCTGCATGACGGCGGTGGTGAGATCGAACGTCTTCAGGTACTCCACGAGGGATCCCGAATCGCTCTTCGTCGCGAACCATTTGCCGAGGGCTCCCGGCTTCGATGCAGGCAGCCCGAGGCCGATCGCATCCGCCAGCTCGATGATCGTCGAGGGGCGCACCGCGCCGTCCAGGTGGTCGTGCAACGACACCTTCGGCAGGCTGCGCAGGGACACGCCCTGGATGGTGACGTCGCCGTTCGCGTCGATCGACATGGAGGTTCCTCTCGGTCGCGGATTCGCTCAGTTCAGGCTAGCGGTCAGCGAGTCAGGCCGTGATGCGCTCCCGCACGACCGGCCCCGCGGCCGGGGCCTCGTCACCGATCGCCCACGCCCCCTCCAGAGCATCCAGCGCACGAGGGAATCGCGCCTCATCTGCGGCCGAGAGCGTGAACAGGGGCTGCCCCGCCACGACCCGGTCGCCCGGCTTGGCGTGCAGGTCGATGCCCGCCTCGAAGATCACCGGGTCCTCCGCCCGCGCGCGTCCTGCGCCGAGACGCCAGGCGGCGATGCCGAACGGCAGGGCATCCATCTGCGACACGACGCCGTCGGAGGGTGCCGTCACCACGTGGGTCTCACGCGCCGTCGCCAGCGGTGCATCGGGGTCGCCGTCCTGCGCCCGGATCATCGCCTTCCAGCTGTCCATCGCGCGGCCGTCGTCGAGAGCGGCCTCGACATCGGCATCCGGCTGGCCCGCCAGGGCGAGCATCTCGCGCGCCAGGGCGACGGTCAGCTCGCGCACGTCCGCCGGCCCGCCGCCGGCGAGCACCTCGACGGACTCGCGGACCTCGTTGGCGTTGCCGATGGCGAAGCCGAGAGGCACGTTCATGTCGGTGAGCAGTGCGGTGGTGGCGACGCCCGAGTCCGTGCCGAGCGCGACCATCGTGCGAGCGAGCTCACGGGCGCGGTCGATGTCCTGCATGAATGCGCCGGAGCCGAACTTGACGTCGAGCACCAGGGCGTCGGTGCCTTCGGCGATCTTCTTCGACATGATGCTCGAGGCGATCAGCGGGATCGCCTCGACCGTTCCGGTCACGTCGCGCAGTGCGTAGAGCTTCTTGTCGGCGGGAGCGAGGCCCGAGCCTGCGGCGCAGATCACCGCGCCGACGTCGCTCTTCATCTGGGCGAACATCTCTTCGTTGCTGAGCGCCGCACGCCAGCCGGGGATCGACTCGAGCTTGTCGAGCGTGCCTCCCGTGTGCCCCAGTCCGCGGCCGGAGAGCTGCGGCACCGCGACGCCGAACACGGCCACCAGCGGCGCGAGCGGCAGGGTGATCTTGTCACCGACGCCGCCGGTCGAGTGCTTGTCGACGGTCTTCTTGCCGAGAGCGGCGAAGCTCATCCGCTCCCCGGAGGCGATCATCGCGTCGGTGAGCACACGGATCTCATCGCGCTCCATGCCCCGCTGGAACACGGCCATGGCGAACGACGCCATCTGCGCGTCGGACACATAGCCGCGGGTGTACGCGTCGACCATCCAGCGCAGCGCCTTCTCGGGCACCACGCCTCCGTCGCGCTTGGCACGGATCACATCGATCGCGTCGAAGGGCTCCACCGAGCCGCTCTGCGTGGAGCTCATCGGGCGTCCTCCAGGTCTCGGGGGCCGAACGCATCCGGCAGTACTTCATCGATGGTCCGGATGCCGGAGACGGTCTCCAGCAGCATCCCGGGCATGGCGTGCTCGAAGAGCAGCTGGCGGCATCGCCCGCAGGGCATGATCGTCTGGCCGTCGTTGTTGACGCAGACGAACGCGACGAGCTGTCCGCCGCCCGACATGTGCAGGTCGCCCACCAGAGCGCACTCGGCGCACAGCGTCACCCCGTACGAGGCGTTCTCGACGTTGCAGCCGGCCACGATGCGTCCGTCGCCGACGAGCGCGGCAGCGCCCACCTTGTAGCGCGAATACGGGGCGTAGGCCTTGGCCATCGCGTCGGTGGCGACCTGGCGCAGCTCGTCCCAGTCGATGTCGGTCATGTCTCTCCTAGGACTTGATGTACGGCTTGCCGCTCGCGGCCGGTCCCCGGATCTGACCGGCGAAACCGGCGACCGCGATCAGGGTGACGACGTACGGGAGCATCAGCATGAACTCGCTGGGAACAGGCGTCTTGAGGATCGACAGCAGGTTCTGCAGGTTCGTGGCGAACCCGAAGAGCAGCGCCGCGAGCGTCGCGCGGATGGGATCCCAGCGTCCGAAGATCACGGCGGCGAGGGCGATGAAGCCGAGCCCCGCGGTCATGTCCTTGCCGAACTGCGGCACCGACACCAGCGTGAAGTACGCACCGCCGATACCGGCGATCGCACCGGCGAGCAGCACGTTCCAGAAACGCGTCGCGTTGACCTTGATTCCGACCGTGTCCGCGGCCTGCGGGTGCTCGCCGACTGCGCGCAGGCGAAGGCCCCAGCGCGTGCGATAGAGCCCCCAGGCGACCACGGCGACCGTGATGAACATGAGATAGACGATGAACGTCTGGTTGAAGAGCACGGGGCCGATGATCGGGATGTCGCTGAGCACGGGGATCTCGATGCGGGTGAAGCGCACCGGCGTGTTGAGCGCCTTCTCGTTCGGCGCGAGCAGCGCTCCGTAGAGGAAGCCGGTGAGGCCCGTGACGAGCACGTTGAGCACGACACCCACGATGACCTGCTCGACGAGGTACTTGATCGCGAAGGCGGCGAGCACGCTCGCGACCAGCACACCGCCGATCATCGCCCCGATCAGCCCGACGAACGGGTTGCCCGTGATGCTCGAGAGCAGTGCGGCCGAGAACGCTCCGAGGAGCAGCTGGCCCTCGATCGCGACGTTCACCACGCCCGCGCGCTCGCCGATCACGCCGCCGAGCGCTCCGAAGACGAGCGGAACCGAGAGCGACACCGCGCCGAAGAGGAGGCTCGTGACGGGCACGAGTCCGCCGGCACCCGCCCAGACGAGGAACGCGAAGATCGCGAGGATGCCGAACCCCAGGACGAGCCAGAGCGAGGCGGTGCGATAGGTCCACGCACGCAGGAACGCGGCGATGACGAGAACGACGAGGATGCCGATGACCACCCAGATCGTGGAGGCGGTCGGCAGCGCGACGTCGGGCAGCTGGAACGACTGCGACGAGTCGCCGAGGCGGAACGTGCTCGTTCCGGTGCGCGGCACCAGCAGCACGAGCAGCGACAGCAGCACCGTGACGACGGCGAGCACGATCGGCGCCTTGAGGTGGCGCTCGCGAACCGTCATGAGCTGCACGGTGCCGTCGGCGGCTTCCTTCTGCACGAGCGACATCATGCCGTCACCGCCTTCTTCGCGGCCTTGGCTCTCGCCTTGGCGGCCTTCTCCGCATCGGACTTGGGCAGGAAGAACACGGCGCGCAGCAGCGGCGGCGCGGCGATGAACAGCACGACGAGCGACTGCACCACGAGCACGATGTCGACGGGGATGTCCTGCGCCTGCATCGAGAACGATCCGGCCTTCAGAGCACCGAACAGGATGCCGGCCGCGAACGTCCCCCAGGCGCGGCTGCGTCCGAGCAGAGCCACGGTGATGGCGTCGAAGCCGATCCCGGCGTCGATCGTCTCGGTGATGCCGGTGGTGACGGCTCCCTGCACCTGGTTCATGCCCGCGAGGCCCGCGAGGCCACCGGCGAACAGCATCGCGTACACGTAGACGCGCTGCACGCTGATGCCGGCGGCACGGGCCGCGTGCGGGTTCTCGCCGACGGCGCGCATGCGGAGTCCGAGCGATGACCGCTCGATCAGCCACCAGACGAAGAGTGTCGCGATGATCACGATCACGAAGCCGAGGTCGAGCAGCGGGAACTTCGGTCCGAACAGCTCGGGGAACTGCGCGCTCTCGGGGGTCGCATAGCCGAGAGCCTGGTTCGTCCCGGGCTTCTGGAGCAGACCCGGCGTGCGGATCATCCACAGCAGCAGGTAGTAGGCGACGTAGTTGAGCATGATCGTGAGGATCACCTCGTGCGCGCCTGTGCGGGCCTTGATCAGGCCGGCGATCGCGCCCCACAGCGCACCTCCGGCGATTCCGGCGATGAGGGTGGCGGGAATGTGCAGCCAGATCGGCAGGTCGAGCTGGAACGTCAGAAGACCTGCGACGGCGACGCCGATGAGCATCTGGCCGCGGGCACCGATGTTGAACAGGCCGACGCGGAACGCCAGGGCCACGCCGAGGCCGGCTGCGATCAGCGGAGCCGCGAAGCCGAGAGTGTTCGTCAGGGGCCTGATCTGCGCAGCGAAGTCGGCGCCGCGCGCATTGAAGATCGCGCCGCGGAACAGCGCCTCGTATCCGTTGTAGACCGCATTCCAGATGGCTGCGAACGTATCGCTCGGACGCTGGAAGAAGTATCCGGATGCCGTCAGCACGTCTTCGTTGGTGAAGGCGATCAGGATGCCGCCGACGACGAGGGCGAGGAAGATCGCGAGGATCGTGGTGACGGCGCTGCCCCGCAGCATCTCCTTGAGGATCGTGTTGCCGCGCGGGGGCGGTGGCACATCCACGGGATCGCGCAGAGTCGTCGTCGTGTTCACCGACAGCTGGTCGGAGGAGCTCTCGTTCCCCGGCCCGTCGGCCTGTGGCGTCGTCCCGCTCATGCGGCAACCTCTCCCTCGGCGGCGCCCGCCATCATCAGACCCAGCGTCTCGCGCGGGGTGTCGCCGGGAACGATCCCGACGATGGTTCCTCGGTACATGACCGCGATGCGGTCGGCGAGAGCCGCGACCTCGTCGAGCTCGGTGGAGACGACGATGACGGGGATCCCCGCGTCGCGCGTCTCGATGATCCGCTTGTGGATGAACTCGATCGATCCGACATCGACGCCGCGCGTCGGCTGCGCCGCGACGAGCAGTCGCAGCTCGCGGCTCATCTCGCGGGCGATCACGACCTTCTGCTGGTTGCCGCCCGAGAGCGTGCCGGCAGGCGTGTGCGAGCCCTGCGTGCGGATGTCGTACTCGGCGATGCGCGCCTTCGCGAAGTCCTCGAGTTCGGAGCGTCGGATCGTCCCGACGCGGCTGAAGGCGGGGTCGGTCGATCGGTCGAGGATCAGGTTCTCCGCGACCGAGAACGCGCCGACCAGACCGTCCTCGTTGCGGTCTTCGGGAACGAAGCCGACCCCCGCGTCGAGGATCGTGCGCACACTCTTGCCGACGAGGTCCGTGCCGTCGAGGATGATCGATCCCTCGACGCGTGACGCGAGACCGACGATCGCCTCGACGAGCTCCGTCTGGCCGTTGCCCTGCACGCCCGCGATCGCGAGCACCTCGCCCGGCCGCACGGTGAAGTCCACGCCGTCGACCACGATCGCCCCGGCCGCCGTCAGCACACGGAGTCCTTCGACCTGCAGACCGCCCTCGCCGAGGCGCGGGGCCTCCTTGTGCACCGTGAGCTCGACCGCGCGCCCGACCATGAGCGAGGCGAGCTCGGCGTTGCTGGCGGTGGGCGACGCCTCTCCGACGATCTTGCCGAGACGCACGATCGTGATCGCGTCGGCGACCTCGCGGACCTCACGCAGCTTGTGGGTGATGAAGACGATCGCGGTGCCCTCGTCGCGGAGCTGGCGCATGATGCCCATGAGCTCATCCGTCTCCTGCGGGGTGAGCACGGCAGTGGGCTCGTCGAACACGAGCACCTTGGCGTCGCGGGACAGAGCCTTGATGATCTCGACGCGCTGCTGCACGCCGACCGGAAGATCGCCGACGATCGCATCCGGATCGATGTCGAACCCGAAGCGGGCGGCGACCGAACGCACATGCTCGCGCGCCTTCGCGATGTCGAGAGTGCCGAGGCCCTTCGTCTGCTCGTGCCCGAGCATGACGTTCTCGGCGACGGTGAACACCGGCACCAGCATGAAGTGCTGGTGCACCATGCCGATGCCCGCGGCCATCGCGTCACCGGGGCCGCGGAAGCGCTGAACGACGTCGTCCAGCAGGATCTCGCCCTCATCGGCCTGATACAGGCCGTAGAGCACGTTCATGAGGGTGGACTTGCCGGCGCCGTTCTCACCGAGCAGCGCGTGGATCTGCCCCGGCTCGACGACCAGGTCGATGTGATCGTTGGCCACGAGGCTGCCGAAGCGCTTGGTGATGCCGCGGAGTTCGAGCTTCATATCTGCACCCTATCCAGAAGAGTCCGAGGAAGAGCGGGCCTCAGGCATCGCCGATGATGCCGAGTCCGCAGTCGAGAGTGGGAGTGTCGTTCCATGGCACGGGGCGAGTGGCCGCTTGCACCACTCGCCCCGCCATGGATGGGAACTGCTTACGGGGAGTTCTCGGAATCCACCGTGATGTCGCCCGAGATGATCTGCTCCTGCAGAGCGGCGATCTCGTCGAGCAGCCCGTCGGGCAGGTCGCCCTCGAAGGCACCGAAGCCCGAGAGCTTGACGCCCTCGTTCTCGAGCGTGCCGACGTAGGGCGCCGGGTCGAAGTCGCCCTCGGATGCGGCGATCGTCGCGTCCTCGACGGCCACGTCGATGGCCTTCATGATCGAGAAGAGGGTGACGTCGGCCACGCTCTCGTCGGCCACGGCCAGGTCACTGTCGACACCGATCAGCAGCGTGTCCTTGCCGCTGTCGGCGATCGCCGCCGCAGCGCTCTGGTAGACGGGTCCGCCGACGGGGAGGATCACGTCGACGCCCTGGTCGAGCACGCCCTGGGCGGTCTGCTTGGCGGTGTCGTTCGCGTCGAAGCCACCGGTGAAGGAGCCCTTCTGCGTGGCTGCGTCCCAGCCGAAGACCTCGACCGCACCCGACTTGTCCTCGTTGTACTTCTCGACGCCGAGCTGGAAGCCGTCCATGAACACGGCGACCGACGGGATCTGCATTCCGCCGAAGGTTCCGACCTTGTTGACGCCCGATGCGGAGGACCAGCCTGCAGCGGCATAACCGCCGAGGTAGGCGGCCTGAGCCGTGTCGAAGACCAGCGGCTTGATGTTCGGAGCATCGGTGGTGCCGTCGAAGTCGTTGTCGGCGTAGTCGTCGATGATCGCGTAGTCGATGTCGGGGTTCGCGAGAGCCGACTCGACCGTGGCGGCCGAGAGCTTGAAGCCGACGGAGACGATCAGCGAGCAGCCCTCGGAGACCGCGGTCTCGAGGTTGGGCGCGTAGTCGTTGTCGTTCGCGGACTCGAACTCGATCGGCTTGACGCCGAGGGTGTCCGCTGCACGGTCCATGCCCTCCTTGGCCGACTGGTTGAACGACTTGTCGTTCCAGCCGCCCGCGTCGGAGACGAGGCAGGGCACGAAGTCGGAGGCGGCGTCGCCGCCTCCGGTTCCGCCGGACTCGGTCGGGGCCTGGCCGCAGCCGGCGAGCGCGAAGACGACGCCGGCGGCGATGGTCGCGCCGAGCAGCTTCTTGGTGGTGGAGATGGTCAACTCATGCCTCCTCAACGAACCCGCGGCCCTCGCGGATCGATCAAAGTTACCCAGTGTTTCGGCTTTTTTGCATGCCGCGACGCCACACGCCACGCAATGGTTACAAAGCTGAAATCCAATCAGCCGATGAGCAGGGAGGGCTGCTCATCAGAGCACGTCGCCGCGCCCCGTGAGCTTCAGCGACTCCACGACGCCCTTCACACGCTGCGCATGCTCCACGGTCGTGACGAGCAGAGCGTCGGGAGTGTCGACCACGACGATGTCCTTGACCCCGACCAGGCTGATCACTCGCGACGTCTGACTGACGAGGATGCCGCTCGCAGCGTCGCTGAGCACGCGGGCCTTCGGTCCGAGCACGGCGAGATCGTTCTTGCGTCCGTTGTTGATGAGCTTGGTCAGCGACGCGAAGTCCCCCACGTCGTCCCAGTCGAAGTGACCGGGCACCACCGCGAGGCGGCCGCGCCGGGCCGCGGGCTCGGCCACGGCGTAGTCGATCGCGATCTTCTTCAGCCCCGGCCAGATGCGGTCGACGGCGGGTCCCCGCCGGTCGCGGTCGTCCCACGCCTCGGCGAGCTCGAGGAGCCCCGCGTGCAGCGCAGGCTCGTTCGCCGCCAGCTCGTCGAGCAGCACGCTCGCCTTCGCGATGAACATGCCCGCGTTCCAGAGATAGTCACGGCTCGCGAGGTAGACGGTGGCGGTCTCGAGATCGGGCTTCTCGACGAAGGTGTCGACGAGCGCCGCCTCCCTGGCGCCCTCCACGACGAGTTCGGGCCCCTTCTTGATGTACCCGAAGCCCACCGCGGGCTCCGTCGGCGAGATGCCGATCGTGCAGATGTACCCCTCGCGGGCGACCTCGACGGCATCCCGCACCGCGAACTCGAACACCCGGGTGCTGCGGATGACGTGGTCGGCGCTGAACGAACCGATGATGACGTCGGGGTCGCGACGGTGCAGGATCGCCGCCGCCAGGCCGATGGCCGCCGCCGACTCGCGCGGCTCGGATTCCAGGAAGACATTGAGATCCGGTATTCCAGGCAGCTCCGCCTCGACGGCCGCACGGTGGGCGCGTCCGGTCACGACCGCGATGCGATCGGCACCGGCGAGGGGTTCGAGCCGATCCCAGGTGTCGCGCAGCAGAGAGTGCCCCGATCCCGTGAGATCGTGCAGGAACTTGGGCGCGTCAGCCCGCGAGAGCGGCCACAGTCGACTGCCGATGCCCCCGGCGGGGATCACTGCGTAGAAGTCCTTGATCGGTTGGTTCACCCTGCCAGGGTATCCGCATCCGTCATCTCGACATCGAGAGACTTAGGGTGGCCTTCGTCGCCTCGGCCTGTTCCCGGGAATAGGATGGACAGCGATCGGCCGTGCCTGACGTTCAACGGGTTCACGCTTGGATGACGCGACGCACGCGACCGAGTCACATCGATCCAGGGAGGACGACCGTGTCCACAAGCGCTCGCTTGACACCGTCGATTTCGGAAACCACTTCCAAGACCCCTCGCGGCACCCTCTATCGGGGTCGCGAAGGCATGTGGTCGTGGGTGCTTCACCGCATCACCGGAGTCGCCATCTTCTTCTTCCTGTTGGTGCACGTGCTCGACACTGCACTCATCAGGGTGTCGCCCGAGGCCTACAACGCGGTCATCGGAACCTATAAGAACCCGATCATGGCGATCGGCGAGGTCGTCCTCGTCGCCGGCATTGTGTTCCACGCCATGAACGGCCTGCGCATCATCGCGGTCGACTTCTGGTCCAAGGGTGCCAAGTACCAGCGCCAGCTCTTCTGGGGCGTGCTCCTCGTCTGGGGCATCATCATGGCCGGGTTCGTGCCCCGCCACCTGATGCTCGCGTTCGCCGGGTTCGGAGGAGGACACTGATGACCGCTCAGACCGTCTCCGCCCCCACCCGCACTCGCCGCGGTGTCAACCTCGAGAAGTGGGGCTGGCTCTTCATGCGCGGCTCCGGCGTCGTGCTCGTGGTCCTGATCTTCGGCCACCTGTTCATCAACCTGATGGTCGGCGAGGGCATCCACGCCCTGGACTTCGCGTTCATCGCCGGCAAGTTCGCCACGCCGTTCTGGCAGTGGTGGGACGTCATCATGCTGTGGCTCGCGCTCATCCACGGCGCCAACGGCATGCGCACGATCGTGAACGACTACGTCACGAACAACACCGCGCGCAAGGCGCTCATCTGGGCGCTCGGTCTCGCCGCGGCTCTGCTCATCATCCTCGGCACGCTGGTCGTCTTCACGTTCGACCCCTGCCTGGGAGTGACCGAGTCGAGCACGCTGTGGGATTCGTGCCAGGCGCTGGGCCAGTAGAAGAGAAGGCAAACGAGAAGTGACTACCGAGACCCAGGATTCCGTCGTCCGTGACGGCGTGCATTACCACCAGTTCGACATCGTCATCGTCGGCGCCGGAGGCGCCGGCATGCGTGCGGCCATCGAGGCCGGTCCCGGCGCGAAGACCGCGGTGATCTCCAAGCTCTACCCGACGCGTTCGCACACCGGTGCGGCGCAGGGCGGCATGGCTGCTGCGCTCGCGAACGTCGAGGAGGACAGCTGGGAGTGGCACACCTTCGACACGGTCAAGGGCGGCGACTACCTGGTCGACCAGGATGCTGCGGAGATCCTCGCCAAGGAGGCCATCGACGCGGTCATCGACCTCGAGAACATGGGCCTCCCCTTCAACCGCACGCCCGAGGGGAAGATCGACCAGCGTCGATTCGGGGGTCACACCGCCGAGCACGGCAAGACCCCGGTGCGTCGTGCCTGCTACGCCGCCGACCGCACGGGTCACATGATCCTGCAGACGCTGTTCCAGAACTGCGTCAAGCTCGGCATCAACTTCTTCAACGAGTTCTACGTGCTCGACCTGCTGACGGTGAAGGATGCCGACGGCAAGACCCAGGTGTCCGGCGTCGTCGCCTACGACCTGTCGACCGGTGAGCTGCACGTCTTCCAGGCCAAGGCCGTGATCTTCGCGACCGGTGGCTTCGGCAAGATCTTCAAGACGACCTCGAACGCCCACACCCTGACCGGTGACGGCGTCGGCATCGTCTGGCGCAAGGGCCTCCCGCTCGAGGACCTCGAGTTCTTCCAGTTCCACCCGACCGGGCTCGCCGGCCTCGGCATCCTCCTCACCGAGGGCGCCCGAGGCGAGGGCGCGATCCTCCGCAACGCCTCGGGCGAGCGCTTCATGGAGCGCTACGCGCCGACCATCAAGGACCTGGCGCCACGTGACATCGTCGCGCGCTGCATGGTCCAGGAGGTCGCCGAGGGACGAGGCGCCGGCCCGCACAAGGACTACGTTCTCCTCGACTGCACCCACCTCGGTGCCGAGGTGCTCGAGACCAAGCTCCCGGACATCACCGAGTTCGCCCGCACCTACCTGGGTGTCGACCCGGTCGTCGAGCCCGTGCCCGTGATGCCCACCGCGCACTACGCCATGGGCGGCATCCCGACCAACAACAACGGCGAGGTCCTGGCCGACAACGACACCGTCGTCCCCGGTCTCTACGCCGCGGGCGAGTGCGCCTGCGTCTCGGTGCACGGCGCCAACCGTCTCGGCACCAACTCGCTGCTCGACATCAACGTGTTCGGCAAGCGCTCGGGGCGCAACGCGGTCGAGTACGTCAAGACCGCCGAGTTCGTGCCGCTCCCCGAGAACCCCGCGGGCTTCGTCTCCGGCATGCTCGAGGACCTGCGCAACAACCAGGGCACCGAGCGCATCGCCGTGCTCCGCAAGGAGCTGCAGGACGAGATGGACAAGGGCGCGCAGGTCTTCCGCACCCACGACTCGCTCCAGCACGTGCTCGGCGTGATCGCCGAACTGCGCGAGCGCTACAAGAACGTCCATGTCGACGACAAGGGCAAGCGGTTCAACACCGACCTGCTCGAGGCCGTCGAGCTGGGCTTCCTGCTCGACATCGCCGAGGTCGTGGTCTACGCCGCGCAGAACCGCGAGGAGAGCCGCGGCGGTCACATGCGCGATGACTTCCCGACGCGTGACGACGAGAAGTACATGAAGCACACCATGGCGTACCTGACCGGTGACCCGCACTCCTCCACGCCGAGCGATCACATCAAGCTCGACTGGAAGCCCGTCGTGTTCACCAAGAACGAGCAGGGCGAACTCAACTACCCGCCGATGGAGAGGAAGTACTGAGCATGTCCAACGCCATCGCTGAGGCCCCCGCCGACACGACGGAAGAGGCTGCGATCCAGTCCTTCATCGTCACGTTCAACATCCGCCGGTTCGACCCCGAGGTCGACGCGGAGCCGCACTGGGTCGACTACGACGTGGAGCTCTACTCCACCGACCGCGTGCTCGACGCGCTGCACAAGATCAAGTGGGAGGTCGACGGCTCGCTCACGTTCCGCCGTTCCTGCGCCCACGGCATCTGCGGTTCCGACGCCATGCGCATCAACGGCCGCAACCGCCTCGCCTGCAAGACGCTGATCAAGGACCTCGACATCTCGAAGCCGATCTACGTCGAGGCGATCAAGGGTCTGCCGCTCGAAAAGGACCTCGTCGTCGACATGGAGCCGTTCTTCGCCTCGTACCGCGAGGTGCAGCCGTTCCTCGTCGCGAACTCCGTGCCCGAGAAGGGCAAGGAGCGCGTGCAGTCGATCGCCGACCGCGAGATCTTCGACGACACCACGAAGTGCATCCTCTGCGCAGCCTGCACCTCGTCGTGCCCCGTGTTCTGGACCGACGGCCAGTACTTCGGACCGGCCGCGATCGTGAACGCGCACCGCTTCATCTTCGACTCGCGCGACGACAACGCCGACGTGCGCCTCGACATCCTCAACGACAAGGAAGGCGTGTGGCGCTGCCGCACGACTTTCAACTGCTCCGAGGCATGCCCGCGTGGCATCGAGGTCACGAAGGCCATCGCCGAGGTCAAGCAGGCCGTGCTGCGCGGTCGTCCCTGACGCTCTCGCGCTGACGCCGACGGGCGGGTTCCCTCAGGGGAGCCCGCCCTTTCGCGTTGTGTGGATAGGGTGAGGATGTGTCTGATCCCGATGGCGATGCGAGCGATCCCCGTCGCCTCGATGCGGCCGTCGAGCGTGCCACCGCGCTGACGCAGCGCACCCTGGGCCTCTTCCCCGTGCGGGTGTGGCGGCATTTCCTCCAGCACAACGGATTCCTGCTCGCCGCCGGCGTGAGCTACCAGGCGCTCTTCGCGATCTTCGCGGCGATCTACCTCGCCTTCGCGATCGCCGGCCTCTGGCTCGGCGGCAGCACCGCGGCCGTCGACGGCATGATCGACATCATCAACAGCTACATCCCGAACCTGATCCAGGAGGAGGGCGGGGTCTTCACCCCGCAGCAGGTGCAGGAGATCGCGGTCAGCACGACCGGCCTCTTGAGCATCACCGGCCTGATCGCGCTCGGCACAGTGATCTGGACCGCGATCGGCTGGGTGACGTTCTCACGACGTGCGACCCGGGACATCTTCGGTCTGCCCCCCGACCGTCGCAGCTACGTCATCCTCAAGGCACGCGACCTGCTGGCCGCGCTGATCTTCGGCGTCTCGCTGCTCGCCGGATCTCTGCTCAGCTCCGCCAGCGCGGTCGCACTGAGCTGGATCCTCAGCCTGCTCGGATGGGGATCCGCCCTCGACGGTCTGACGAGCATCCGCATCGGCACGGTGCTGGTGTCGTTCGCACTGCTCTCGGCGGCCCTGGCCGCGATGGTCCGATTCCTCACCGGCACCTCGCTCGAGTGGCGGACGATCTGGCCGGGCGCGCTGCTCGGCGGCGGAGCGATGACCATCCTGCAGTTCGGAGCGGGCTTCCTTCTGAGCTATACCCCCTCCAATCCCCTGCTCGCGACGTTCGCCATCTTCATCGGGCTCCTCCTGTGGTTCCGTGTCAACGGTGTGGTGATGCTCGTGGCGTCCTCGTGGATCGCCGTCGCCGCGCAGGACCGCGACCTCCCTCTGCAGTCGCTGACCGAGGCAGAGCGTCGCATCGCGGAACACCGGACGCTCGTGCAGGCGGCGCGAATCCGCGTGCGCGAGGCCGAGTCCGCTCGGGACGCCGCGCCCTGGTACCGCGCGTGGCCGGCAGAGAGGGCGGTCCGGGCTGCCGAGCGGGAGCTCGTCGAGCTGGAGGCGTCCGCTCCCCCGCCCCCGGAGACCATGACCCCGCTCGCCCAGCGTCTGCTGTCGGAACTGCAGCGCCCGTCTCGGGATGTCGGCGGCCCTCGTTAGGCTTGTGGACATGCCTCATCTGCGTATCGCCTCGGTCAATGTCAACGGAATCCGAGCGGCGGCTCGCAACGGCATGAGCGGCTGGCTCGATGCGGCCGACGTCGACATCCTCACCCTGCAGGAGGTCCGCGGTCAGGACGAGCACCTCGAGGCTGCTCTCCCCGGATGGACCTTCGTGCACGATGAGGCGACGGCCAAGGGCCGCGCCGGTGTGGCGATCGCGAGCCGCGTGCCGGCGCTCGCCACGCGCACCGACTTCGGCCCCGCCGAGTTCGATTCGAAGGGGCGCTGGATCGAGGCCGATTTCCTGATCGGCGATCGCCCGCTGACGGTGGTCAGCGCCTACGTGCACAGCGGCGAAGCCGACACCCCGAAACAGGACGAGAAGTGGAAGTTCCTCGACGCCTTCGGCATCAGGCTCGCGGAGCTCGGTCACGACGACGCTCTCGCGCTCGTCACCGGCGACCTGAATGTCGGTCATCGCGAACTCGACATCAAGAACTGGCGCGGCAATCGCAAGAAGGCCGGCTTCCTCCCCCGCGAGCGCGCGTACTTCGATCGATTCCTCGGCGCAGCCGGATCCACGGTCGAGGGCGTCGACGGCTCGACAGGTCCGGGACTCGGATGGGTCGACGTCGGACGCGCCTTCCACGGGGAGGTCGAGGGTCCCTACACCTGGTGGTCCATGCGAGGACAGGCGTTCGACAACGACTCGGGATGGCGCATCGACTACCACCTCGCGACTCCGTCGCTTGCCGAGCGGGCGACCGCGTACCATGTGGCCCGCGCGGCAGCCTACGACCAGCGGTGGAGCGACCACGCGCCGGTCGTCGTCGACTACACCTACTGAACGGGCGAGCGGGTTCGAGTACCGCCACCACGCCCATAGGATTGATACCGTGACGAAACCACGCCTCTACTCCGGAATGCAGCCCTCCGCCGACTCTCTGCAGATCGGCAACTACATCGGCGCGCTCCTGCAGTGGCGGGAGCTGCAGAGCTCGTACGACGCGTATTTCTCCGTCGTCGACCTGCACGCGCTGACCGTCGCGCAGGACCCCGCCGAGCTCCGCGAGAAGACCCGCCGCACGGCCGCTCAGTACATCGCAGCGGGGATCGAGCCCTCGCAGTCGACTCTGTACGTGCAGTCCCACGTGCGCGCGCACGCCGAGCTCGCCTGGATCCTCTCGACCATCACCGGTTTCGGTGAAGCAGGTCGGATGACGCAGTTCAAGGACAAGTCTGCGCGCTACGGCGCCGACGCGACGAGCGTGGGGCTCTTCACCTATCCGGTGCTCATGGCCGCCGACATCCTGCTCTACCAGACCGATGTCGTGCCGGTGGGCGACGACCAGAAGCAGCACGTCGAGCTCACGCGCGACCTCGCGGAGCGCTTCAACTCCCGCTTCGGCGAGACGTTCGTGGTGCCGCGTCCGGTGATCCAGAAGGACACGGCGCGCATCTACGACCTGCAGAACCCGACCTCGAAGATGTCGAAGTCCGCAGAGAGCGATGCCGGCGTGCTCTGGATGCTCGACGATCCCGCCAAGTCGGCGAAGAAGATCATGCGGGCGGTGACCGACAACGAGGGCTCCGTACGCTTCGATCGCGAGAGCAAGCCCGGTGTCTCGAACCTGCTCACGATCTATGCCGCACTCAGCGGTCGGCAGGTCGGTGCGATCGAGGACGAGTACGCAGGTCGCGGCTACGGAGACTTCAAGAAGGGTCTCGCCGAGGTCGTCGTCGCCGAGTTCGAGCCGGTGCGCGCTCGCGCGCTCGAGCTGCTCGACGACCCTGCCGAGCTCGACCGCATTCTCGCGGCCAACGCCGCCCGGGCGGATGCCGTCGCCGACGCGACGCTCGCAGCGGTCTACGACCGCGTCGGACTGCTTCGGCGCGTCTGAGATCCTCGGCCCTAGGATGGGGGCGTGACTGATCAGCCGCTGCCCCCGTCCGGAGCCGTTCCCCCCGTGCCGCCCGCACCCCAGCCGGTGGACGGTCAGCCCCCGATGCCCGGATACGCGCCGGCACCACCCGCGCCTCCGGCATATGAGGCGACACCTCCGGCGAACCAGCCCGCTCCCCCGGCGTACGAGGCCACTCCCCCGGCATACCAGCCGCAGACAGGGCTCCCGGCTTACCAGCCGCAGACGGGGCTCCCGGCTTACCAGCCGCACACGGCGCCCCCGGCATACGTATCGGCACCTCCGGCATATCAGGCCGCGCCCCCGGCGTATCAGAGCGCCCCTCCCGGCGCGTATCAGGTGCCCGTGGGCGGCTACTCCGCACCCGCGGGTGACTATCAGGCTCCGGCCACCGAGCCGAAGAAGTCCGGGATGCTCGGCATCCTCGCGCTCGTCGCCGCGGGCATCGCGGCACTCATCATCCCGATCATCGCGGGATTCACCTCGTTCGAGATCGGCACGCGCCTGCCCGGCGGATTCGACGCCACCGGCTCCGACGCGCTGGCCGCGCTCGCGCCTGCCCGCGACCAGGTTCTGTGGACCGAGATCGCCTTCTGGACGGGCACGGTGCTCGGCATCGCCGCGATCGTCATCGGAATCATCGCGATCGTGAAGAAGAAGGGGCGAGGCGCGGGGATCGCGGCGGTCGTCGTGGCCGCCCTCGGGGCGGTCGTCTTCTGGGTCGTCGTCGGAGTGATGCTCCCCGCCGGAGTCGCCGCCGGCCTCGTCGTCTAGGACGCGTCACCGCACCTCACGGCTGCGAACGGCGAGCCTCAGCGCGGGGCGTGGTGCTTCTGCTGTGCCGCGAGGAGTCCCTCGGCGACGAGCAGCTCGACGGCGTCGGCGGCATCGGAGACGAGGATCGGCAGGTTCGCCCGCTCATCCTTGCCGAACGGCGACAGCACCCAGTCGGCAGGGTCCTGACGTCCCACCGGTCGGCCGATGCCGACGCGGACGCGAGGGAACTCGGGAGTCGCGATGGCTCTGGCGATGTCTCGCACCCCGTTGTGTCCGCCGTGCCCGCCACCCGTCTTGAGCTTGACGGTGTCGAAGGGGATGTCGAGCTCGTCGTGCACCACGACGATCCGCTCGGGCGGGACCGAGTAGAACCGCGCGAGAGCGGCGACGGGAGTGCCCGAGACATTCATGAACGTGTTCGGCTTGGCGAGCACGAGCTTGTCACCACCGGGGCGCAGCCAGGTCTCGACGACGCGCGCGCCCCCCTTGTGCTCGCGGAAGGTCTCGTTCCGGCGCGAGGCCAGTTCATCGATCACCATCTGACCGATGTTGTGCCTCGTCGCCTCGTATCGCGGGCCGGGATTGCCGAGCCCCACCACCAGCCAGGTGGATGCCATGCGGTCGTCCTCTCGGAAGCGGGTCGATGCGACCCGGGTCAGGATACGACAGAGGGGGCGCGATCTGCTCGCGCCCCCTCTGTGATGCGGTCAGCTGAGTGCTGAGCCGACGGAGATCACTCCGCGGCGGCGTCCTCGGCAGGAGCCTCATCCGCAGCGGCAGCCTCGTCCTCTTCGAGCGGCTCTTCGGCCGGGATCGAGATCGCGACGACGAGCACCTCGGGGTCGCTGAGCAGCGACGAGCCCTTGGGCAGCGTGACGTCGGCGGCCGTGATGTGCGCGCCGTCCTCGAGCCCCTCGACCGAGACCTCGACGTTCTGCGGCAGGTGCGTGGCCTCGGCCTCGATCGACAGGGTGTTCGCGTCCTGGTTGACGATCGTGCCGGGAGCCGACTCGCCCGTGACGACGATCGGGACGTCGATGGTGACCTTCTCGCCCTTCTTCACGACGAGCAGGTCGATGTGCTCGATGATCTGGTGCACGGGGTCCTTCTGGACGTCCTTGACCAGGGCGAGCTGGTTCTTTCCGTCGATGTCGAGCTCGAGCAGAGCGTTCGCGCGACGGATGATGAGCGAGACCTGGTGGCCCGGCAGTGCGACGTGGACCGGCTCGGTGCCGTGGCCGTACAGAACGGCGGGGATCTTGCCGGCGGCGCGGAGGCGGCGGGCGAAGCCCTTGCCGAAGTTCTCGCGAAGCTCGGCCTGGACCTTGGTGTCTTCAGACATGGGGTTCTCCTTCGGGGCACGCAGCGAGCAGCCGCGCGGTGGTCTATGGAACAGCTCTCGAACGCAGACACGTGAAAGAAGCCACCGGGCTTGCTTCGCCGCGTCGATAACGGATTCGCGCGCACGCGCGCTCATCCCTCGCCGAGGTACTCCCTTCATGCTACCCGATGACCCGTTAGGCTGAAGACACCGTTCCCTCTCGCAGAACATGGAGTTCCTCATGCTCGACGGCGTCTTCTTCTCGCACGCGATCGCCTGGGTCATCGGAGCCATGTCGCTCTGCGCCGCCGTCGCCACCTTCGGCGCACTCTTCTCGCTCGGCCGCTCCGGCTACCGCAAGGACTGATCGCCGCAGCACGGGTGCGCAGCAACCGTCTCGTCGTCGGGGCGCTCGCCATCGGACGTCACAACGCGGCCGCCACCCGAGCGCCGCGATACCCTGGGATCATCCCCTACTTCTCGATCTAGGAGCCATCTGTGCCCGAAGCATCAGCGAACATCGGAGTCGTCGGACTCGCCGTCATGGGTTCGAATCTCGCCCGCAACCTCGCCAGCCGCGAGGGCAACACGGTGGCGATCTTCAACCGCAGCTACGAGAAGACCGAGACGCTCGTCTCGGAGCACCCCGAAGCAGGATTCATCCCGGCGAGGACGTACCAGGACTTCGCAGATTCGCTGCAGAAGCCGCGCACCGCGATCATCATGGTCAAGGCCGGCGGTCCCACCGACGCCGTGATCGACTCGCTGCTCGAGGTCTTCGAGCCCGGTGACATCATCGTCGACGGCGGCAACGCCTACTTCCCCGACACCATCCGTCGCGAGAAGGCCGTGCGCGAGACCGGAGTCAACTTCGTCGGCGCCGGCATCTCGGGCGGCGAAGAGGGCGCGCTCACCGGCCCGTCGATCATGCCCGGCGGCTCGGACGAGTCCTGGATCACCCTCGGCCCGATCCTGAAGTCGATCGCCGCGATCGCCGAGGGCGAGCCGTGCGTCACGCACGTCGGCCACGACGGTGCCGGACACTTCGTCAAGATGGTGCACAACGGCATCGAGTACGCCGACATGCAGCTGATCGCCGAGGCCTACGACCTCATCCGCCGCGGCACGGGCAAGTCCCCCGCCGAGATCGCCGCGATCTTCGCCGAGTGGAACAAGGGTGAGCTCGAGTCCTACTTGATCGAGATCACCGCAGAGGTGCTCCGCCAGGTGGATGCCGAGACCGGCAAGCCCCTCGTCGACGTCATCCTCGACCAGGCCGGCGCCAAGGGCACCGGCGCGTGGACCGTGCAGACGGCGCTGTCGCTCGGCGTCCCCGTCTCGGGCATCGCCGAGGCCACGTTCGCCCGCTCGCTGTCGTCGCACCCCGAGCAGCGCGCCGTCGCCGGCGCCCTCCCGGGTCCTGACGAGGAGTTCACCGTCACGGACGAGGCCGCCTTCATCGAGGACGTCCGCCTCGCGCTGTACGCGTCGAAGATCGTCGCCTACTCGCAGGGCTTCGACGAGATCCGCGCGGGTGCCGCCGAGTACGGCTGGAACATCGACCTCGGCGCGATCAGCAAGATCTGGCGCGGCGGGTGCATCATCCGCGCCCAGTTCCTCAACCGCATCGCCGACGCGTACGCCGAGACCCCCGACCTTCCGGTCCTCATGTCGGCACCGTACTTCGCCGAGGCGCTCACGCGCGGTCAGGCCTCCTGGCGCCGCGTCGTCATCGCCGCAGCGACCGCGGGCATCCCCGCTCCGGCGTTCTCGTCGTCGCTGTCGTACTACGACGGCATCCGCGCCGACCGCCTCCCCGCCGCCCTCGTGCAGGGGCAGCGCGACTTCTTCGGTGCGCACACCTACAAGCGCATCGACAAGCCGGGCACCTTCCACACGCAGTGGTCGGGCGACCGCACCGAGATCGAAGCCGAAGACACGCACTGAGCGCGTCTGAGACATGACGAAGGCCCCGGCGATTCCGCCGAGGCCTTCGTCCTGTCTCACCGGGTGATGTCCTGCACCGTCCCCTTCGCGAGCCGCAGCCGCCTGCTCGCCCTGCGCGCCACCGCCGAATCATGGGTGACGACGATCATGGTGATCCCTTCGGCGCACAGTCCCTCGAGCAATGTCAGGATCTCGTCTCGCATGCTCTCGTCGAGGTTGCCCGTCGGCTCGTCCGCGAGCAGCACACGAGGTCTCTTCACGATCGCCCGAGCGATCGCCACACGCTGTTGCTGGCCGCCCGAGAGCTCGGTCGGCAGGTGGTCACCACGATCGGCGAGGCCGACATGGGCGAGCGCCTCGGCGACACGCGTCGCGCGTTCGGTACGGCTCAGGGCGGTCGGCTCGAGAGCCATGTTCACGTTCTCGGCTGCCGTCAGAGTGGGAATCAGGTTGAACCCCTGGAAGACGAAGCCGAGCTCCTCGGCGCGGATGCGGCTGAGCTCGCGTGCGGATGCCGACGCCAGCTCGATCTCACCGAGCTTCAGCGATCCGGACGAGAGCTTATCGAGCGCGCCGAGCATCTGCAGAAGAGTCGACTTGCCCCCGCCCGTCGGTCCCTGGATGGTGACGAACTCGCCGGGGCGGATCGTGAGGTCGACGCCGGTGAGCGCCTTCACCGTGCGCCCCTTCTGCGTGTAGGTGCGTGTCACACCCTGTGCGCGGTACAGCGGCACCGTGGCATCCGTGCCGTTCGTGGCCGGAGCGATGTCTGCGATGGTCATGTCGTATCTCCTTGTCGTGTGATGGGTGATCGAGCGTCCGTCAGGAGACGGACCGCAGCGCCTCGGCCGGGCTGAGGCGCGCCGCACGCCATCCTCCGAACGCTCCGGCGACGAGGCCGCCGAGCACCGCGAGGCCCACGGCTGCAATCAGCACCCACGGTGTGAAGGGCGCCTGCAGCACGATGTCGGCAGCCTGCTGGGTCTGGAACATCTGCCCACCGCCTCCCGTGGGTCCGCCCATACCGCCGGGGCCGTCCTGCGCACCGCCGGCAGCAGCGCTCGCGGCGATGGTCGGCTTGATGAGGTTGATCGCCACGATGCCCGCGACACCGAGTGCGAGGCCCACGGCGCCGCCGATCAGGCCCTGCACCATGGACTCGCCCGCCACCTGACGCACGACCCGTCCGTTCGACCAGCCGATCGCCTTGAGAGTGCCGAACTCGCGGGTGCGCCGAGAGACGCCCGAGAGAGTGAGCAGCACCGAGAGGAGCACCGCGACGGCGAGCACGATGATCGAGAGCCATGTGCCGAGGTTCGTGATCAGTGACGTGGCGCTCGAGAGCGACCCCGACACTGTGGTGGCGAGCTCGGACTGCGACGTGATGGTCGCATCGGGCAGCTCGTCGGCGAGCGCGGTCTGCACCGCGTCGATCGATGCCGCGGACTCGGCCTGCACGTAGACGGTGGAGATGACGTCACCCGCGCCCGAGAGCTCCTGTGCGGTGTCGAGTGGCAGGTAGACGTTCGCCGCAGTGTCGGCGGAGTCGGAGGTGGATGCCACGATGCCGACGACCTCGACGTCGGAACCCGCGACATCGATCATGTCTCCGACCGCGATCTCGGCGGTCGAGGCGTACGTCGCATCGACGAGGGCGACGAGCGTGCCGGCGTCGTCGCTGTCGAGAGCGCGACCGTCGGTCACCTCGACGGAGGCGAGTGGACCGACGGACTCGGCCGCCGGGTCGATTCCGAGCACCGTGAACGAGTCGACGCCGAACGATCCGCCGCCACCGGCGCCGTCCTGCGGCGGCATCTGTCCCTCGGCCGGGGTCTCGTCCGTCGGGGCGGCACCCTCGGTCGTGCCATCCTGCGCACCGAAGCCCCCGCTGGGCAGTTCGCCCGAGAACGTCGAGTTGTTGAGGCTGAGCGCCGCCGTCGCGGCGGTCACCCCGTCGGTCGACGCCACAGTATCGAGAACCGAGGCATCGAGCGTTCCCCGCATGAAGTCCGTCATCAGAGTCGACTGGTTGAGCGTGGTCGTGTCGCCGTCTGTCGCTCCGTCGTCCGCCCCGAAGTCGAAGCGCTGTCCGCCGCCCTCCCCCGGCTCGCCCGCGGCCCCCGTGACGGTCAGATCGGTGCCGACGCCGTACACCGACTCCAGTGCCTGCGCCTGCGCGTCCCGCACCCCCGCGGTGAGGGCGTTGACGATGATCACGAGCGCGATGGCGATCGCGAGCCCGACCGCCACGATCCAGGTCTGCTTCTTGCGGCCCGCCAACTCTCGCCGCAGATAAGTGCCGTACATGTGTCTCCTTCCGCCGCGCGCTGTTCGCGGGCCGATGATGACGCTAAGGAGCCGACTTTTGCGAGATCGAGGGACGGGTGATGAGAAACCTATGGGACGCGCACCTCACAGCAGACGCATAGCGCGTTCCATAGAAACCCCATAGGTGATTCCGCAGAATGTACTCATGAGCACCGATCTCCCCGAACTGCGCCGCCCCGACGGCTCTCCCCTGCGCATCCTCGCCGTCGACGACGAGCAGATGCTCACCGACCTGCTCGCGATGGCCCTGCGCATGGAGGGCTGGGAGGTGCGCACGGCATCCTCCGGCCTCGAGGCCCTTCAGGTGGCACGGGAGTTCGAACCGGATGCTCTCGTGCTCGACATCATGATGCCCGACCTCGACGGCATGGCCGTCCTGCGCCGCCTCCGTGAATCCGGCAGCCTCGTGCCCGTGCTCTTCCTCACGGCGAAGGATGCCGTGGGCGACCGCGTCGCCGGTCTCACCGCCGGAGGAGACGACTACGTCACCAAGCCCTTCAGCCTCGAGGAGGTCATCGCCCGGCTGCGCGCGATCATCCGCCGCACCGGGCACGCCACGGCCGACGACGGCCAGTCCATCCTGCGTGTCGCCGACCTCACGCTCAACGAGGACAGCCATGAGGTCGTCCGCGACGGCACCGAGATCGAGCTCACCGCGACCGAGTTCGAGCTGCTTCGCTATCTCATGCGCAACGAGCGCCGCGTGCTGTCGAAGGCGCAGATCCTCGACCGAGTCTGGAGCTACGACTTCGGCGGCAAGTCGTCCGTCGTCGAGCTGTACATCTCGTATCTGCGCAAGAAGATCGACGCCGGGCGCACCCCGCTGCTGCACACCGTCCGCGGCGTCGGATACATGATCAAGGCGCCCCAGTGAGCTCCACGAGGATGACAGCGCGGCCGATGAGCCTGCAGACACGGCTCATGACAGCCGTGATCGGCTTCGTCTCGCTCATCCTCGTGATCGTCGCGGTGATCACGAGCGCTCTTCTGGGTGGGACGCTCGAACAGCAGCTTCAGGACAGGGTGACGAACTATTCCGGTCAGGTCGCCCAGGCGGTCGGCAGCGTGCCTGCGAAGTACGCCGACGTCGAAACGATCTTCGAAGGCCAGGGCTCGCGGGTTCCGCCCGGCATCCTGATGGCCGTGTCGAGCACCGCGGGCGGCACCAACGGTGTCGTCTTCCCCGACACCAAGGGCGAGTTCAGCGGGGAGTCGCAGACCTTGACGAGCGCGGATCTCGCGCGGATCGACGCGGCGCTCGACGGACGCCGCGTCGGCACGGTCACCCTCGACGACTTCGGCTCCTACCTCGTCGTCGTGCAGCAGGCGCCCAACGGCGTGAACGTCGTGACCGGCCTGCCCCGCACCGACATCCAGAACCAGCTGACGACGCTGCTCACCGTGATTGTGCTCGCAACCCTCGGCGGTCTGATCCTGCTCGCGCTGACCACCGCGATCACCATCAGAGTGGGTCTCCGGCCGCTGCGCGCTGTCGCTGCGACCGCGACGCGCGTCGCCAACCAGCCGCTCGACCGCGGCGAGGTGCAGATCACCGAGCGCGTGCCGGCGTCCGAGGCCGACCCGCGCACTGAGACGGGTCTCGTCGGGGCGTCGCTGAACACCCTGCTCGATCACGTGAACACCTCGCTGGCGGCGCGACAGAAGAACGAGGAGCGGATGCGACGGTTCGTCGCCGACGCGAGCCACGAGCTGCGCACCCCGCTGTCATCGATCCGCGGATACTCGGAGCTCTCGCTGCGTGCGTTGAAGCAGCAGGGCGGAGAAGCGGCGATCGAGGGCACGACGACGTCGCTGGAGCGTATCCAGGCGCAGTCCTTGCGCATGACCCGTCTGGTCGAGGATCTGCTGCTGCTCGCCCGTCTCGACGAAGGCCGGGAGCTTGTGTACGGCACGGTCGACCTGACCCAGCTGGCGCTGGAGGGACTCTCCGACGCCCGCCCCACGGCCGTCGATCATCACTGGAACATCGACGTGCCCGACGAGCCGATCGTCATCATGGGCGACGCGGGACGCATGCATCAGGTGGTCGCCAATCTGCTCGCGAACGCCAGGACGCACACGCCGGCCGGCACCTCGATCACGCTCCGGGTGAGCCGCGAGGGTGAGGATGCCGTCATCCGCGTGCACGACGACGGACCCGGGATCGATCCGGCCGTGCGCGAGGAGCTGTTCGCCCGTTTCGCACGGGGTGACAGCTCGCGTGCCCGACAGACCGGCGGCACCGGCCTCGGCCTGGCGATCGCGAAGGCCATCGTCGAGGGCCACGGCGGCGAGATCTCCGTGGCGAGCGAGCCCGGTGACACGACGTTCACCGTGCGCATCCCCGTGAATCCGGCTGCCGGCGAGTAGCCGGCGCGGTTCAGAGGCGCCGGATGGTCAGTAGCCGGCGAAGGCGTCGGTCGTGAGGGAGCGGGCCTTCTGCAGTGCCGGCGCGAGGTCGGCGATCAAGCGCGGCGGGCCGGAGATGAACGAGTGGCGCTCTGCGAGGTCGGGCACGTGGCGCTCCAGCGCATCCGCGTCGAGCCGGGAACCCTGCGCCCAGGTCCACTGCGTGGGAAGGTCGGCCGGCTCGTCGCGGGTGAACACGACGACGCGGGCACCGGTGGCGGAGAGTTCGTCGCGGAACGCGAGCTCCGAGCTGTCGGACGCCACGTAGACGAGCACCACGTCGCGCCGCTGCCCGGTCGCCTGCAGCTGGCGGAGCTGCGACACGAACGGTGTGACGCCGATACCGGCGGCGACCAGCAGAACGGGCGCCTCCGATCGCGGCAGCAGGAAGTCGCCCCAGGTTCCCGTCACCGCGAGCGTGGCGCCGGGCTCCGCGGCGGCCAGCGCACGCTTGAAGCTCGACGGATGCTTCTGGTCGCCGTTTTTGTAGGCGATCCGCAGCGTCGGCAGGTCGGCCGGCGCTGACACGATGCTGAACTCGCGGCGCGTGCCCCGAGCGTCGGGACGGTGATGCGGCACGTCCAACTCCAGGTACTGCCCGGGGAGGAAGCGGACCGTGCCCTTCGCACGGAACGTCAGCTCCTGCGCGGTCGGGGTGATGAACTGCCGTTTCTCGAGCACCAGACGCACAGAGCCGCGAAGGGCGAAGGCGAAGGCGAGCAGGTTGCCGATGAGGAGCGCTCGTTCCTGTCCGAGGGTGAAGAGTCCGCCGATCGCGATCGGCCACCCCGCGAGCACGCCCACGAGGGCAGCCACGGAGAACTGCTGCCAGCGACGCGGCGGGAGGGTCAGCGGTTCGGAGAGCATGAACGCTCCGAGGAACAGGAACGGCGACTGCAGCAGTGCGAACGAGAGCGCCGTGCCGAGGTCGAACGCGATGTCGAACTCCTGGGCCTGTACGGCCTGACGCAGGATGGAGACAGCCACCGCGACGAGAAGGAACACGGCGACCACGCGCACCTTCTCGGTGCGCCACAGCACCGCGAGTCCGAGAATGAGGACGGGGATGAACAGTGACGGCGTGCCCACCCACCACGACGACGACGTGCCCAGCCACTCGAACGCGCCGAAGGAGCCGAGGATCGACACGACGGCGGCCCCGAACGCGGCCGGGTTGAGGATGTGCCGGCCCCGCCAGGCGATCAGATACTTCGACAGGCTCGCCACGGCACCAGCGATCGCGAGTCCGAGCAGCGCGAGCGGCTCGATGCCGGGTCGCAGCACGAACAGCAGGATGAGCGCGGTGACGAGCGACGACTCGATCCTCCACGGCAACCGCAGCACGCGCTGCGCCGCCGCGTCCACGGCGGAGATCACCACCGCGAGAACCGCGAACGAGGCGACGATCTCGAGTGGCGTCGGCGACACGATGATCCCGACCGCGGAGAGCACGAGGGCCATGACGGCCAGCGCGAGCAGCGAGAAGAGAACGAGGCGGTACATCGAGATGCCGCCGAGCAGCGCGAGGACGCGCTGGCGTGCGGCGGTGATGGAGGTGATCACGGTTCCACTCTTCCCTACTTCAGCGCCTCATCGGCGGGTGAACAGCTCGGCGGGGCATCCGGGCGAGCGCTCGACGCGTCCGTCCGTCGTCATCCGCACCCAGTGCACGCCCCAGCGCGCCGCGAGCTCGGGACCACCGTCGAAGAACAGCGCGGTGGCGACGGCATCCGCTCGCATGGCATCCGGGGCGAGGGCCCAGGTCGCCGCCCAGGTGCGCACCGGCACACCGGTGCGCGCGTCGAGCACGTGATGCAGCCCCTCTCCCCATGCTCTCCGGTTGACGGCCGAGGCGCACAGCGCGGCATCCTGCAGCTCCACGACGCCGATGGCCTTCGTGGCGTCGTACGGATGCTCGAGGCCCACGCGCACCGCGGATCCGCGAGCGCGCATGTCACCCCCGGCATCCACCACGAGATCGCCGGGCACATCGCTCAGCGTCTCCATGACGAGGTCGACGAGACGCCCCTTGCCGAGCGCACCGACATCGAGCAGAGAGGGCACGGATGCCGTCGCCTCCCCTGCCGTCCAGCGGATGCGGTCGGCCCACTCGCTCGGAGCCGCGAGCGGTGCCCCTGCGACGAGCGTGTAGTCCGCGTCGTATCCGAGCGCACCGAGGCTGTCGCCCACGAGGGGATTGACCGCTCCCGCGGTCGCCTGCGACAGATCGCGATAGGCGTCGAGCATCGCTCCGGCGTCGCTCGAGACGATGGTGCCGCCGGTGCGACTCATCGCGGTCACCGCAGAGTCGTCGCGGAATCGCGACCACTCGCGGTCGAACCGTTCGACCTCGGCGTCCACGAGCGCCCGCTCGCTCAGGCCGAGTTCGTCCTGCGTCTCGATCTCCCAGCGCGTGCCGATCGCGTCGAAACGCCAGGTCGCCATGTTCGCGAGTCCAGGCGACTAGGCGGCCGCCTGCTCCTTGATCGCGTCGACGGCCTTGTTGAACCCACCGCTGGTGAGCGAGGAACCCGCCACCTTGCTGACGTCGATCTCGTCGAGCGACTTGCCCACGACCTCATCGGCGATCCCGTCGATGAACTGTCCCTGGTACTGCTCGCTCTCGCGGGCCTGCGGGTCTCCCGTGACCTCGACCTCGCTCACCAGCCCGTCGGCGATGGTGAGGGTCACCGAGATCTCCTCCACCGTCTCAGGCGTCTGGTACGACCCGTCGGCGGTGTACGTGCCGTCGGCGTACTCGGCCGAGCTGGCCGAACCGGTGCTCGTGTCAGTGCTGCTGTCGGTGCTCGACGACCCACCGGTCGAGGTGTCCTCGGCATCGGCCGTGCCGGAGCAGCCGGCCAGGACGAGGAGCCCTGCGACGCCGGCGATGGCAGCGCCCTTGCGAACAGAAGTCGGTACAGTCGTGCGGATCATGATGGTCCTCCCGGCCTTGATCGGTGTGTTGATTCGACCGTAGGGACAGCATCTATGTGCGGGCTGTGTCCGATATATGGGTTGCTTACGCGTCTCCGCCGAACATGCTCGTGACCGAACCGTCCTCGAAGACCTCGTGGATGGCGCGAGCGAGCAGCGGAGCGATCGGCAGGATCGTGAGCTTGTCCCAGCGACGCGACTCGGTCAGCGGAATCGTGTCGGTGATGACGACCTCGTCGATCGAGGCGTCCTGCAGTCGCTCGGAGGCCGGGTCGCTGAAGATCGCGTGAGTCGCGGCCACGATCACGCGATGCGCGCCGTTCGCCTTGAGCGCCTGGGCTGCCTTGACGATCGTGCCGCCGGTGTCGATCATGTCGTCGACGAGAAGGCAGGTGCGACCCTCGACCGCACCGACGATCTCATGCACCGAGACCTGGTTGGCGACCTTGGGGTCACGACGCTTGTGGATGATCGCCAGCGGGGCGCCGAGGCTGTCGGACCAGGTGTCGGCCACGCGGACGCGGCCCATGTCGGGCGACACGACCGTGAGGATCTCGCGGTCCGCGGGGCTCAGCGTGCGCTCGAAGTAGTCGAGCAGCACGGGCTTGGCGAAGAGGTGGTCGACGGGGCCGTCGAAGAAGCCCTGGATCTGCGCGGCGTGCAGGTCGACGCTCATGACGCGATCGGCCCCGGCGGTCTTGAGCAGATCGGCGACGAGGCGGGCGCTGATCGGCTCACGACCGCGGCCCTTCTTGTCCTGACGAGAGTACGGATAGTACGGAGCGACGACGGTGATGCGCTTGGCGGACGCGCGCTTGGCGGCGTCGACCATGATCAGCGCTTCCATGAGCCACTCGTTGACCGGCTCGCCGAAGGTCTGGATCAGGAAGAGGTCGCAGCCGCGGATCGAGACGTCGAACCGGGCGTAGATCTCGCCGGATGCGAACGTGCGGTGCTCGGTCGGCACCACCTCGGTGCCGAGCGCCGCAGCCACGGCGGCGGTCAGCTCAGGGTGCGAACGGCCACCCGCGACGATGAGCCGCTTCTTCGTCTTGGCGACCAGTCCGGGGGCGATGCCGTTGTCCCGGTCCAGATCGACGGTCTTCTTCTTGCGCGCCATCGTTTTTGCCTACTCCGCCACTCGGGATCGGGCTGCGGCGTCTGCCGCGCCCGTGCCTGCCCTGTTCTTCTCGACCCAACCCTCGATGTTGCGCTGAGGGGCGACGCTCATGGCAAGGGATCCGGCGGGCACATCCTTGCGGACCACGGCGCCGGCACCTGTCTTGGCGCCTGCTCCCAGCCTAACGGGCGCGACGAGGGTCGTGTGCGAGCCGGTGTGCACCTCGTCCTCGACCACGGTGCGGTGCTTGTTCACGTCGTCGTAGTTCGCCGTGATCGTGCTCGCACCGAGGTTCACCCCGCGGCCGATGGTCGCATCGCCCACGTACGAGAGGTGCGGGACCTTGCTGCCCTCGCCGATCTCCGCGTTCTTGGTCTCGACATAGGCGCCGATCTTGCCCTTGGCGCCGAGCACGGTGCCGGGGCGAAGGAACGAGAACGGGCCGACCGTGGCCTCTGCGCCGATCACGGCGAGCGTGGCGTCGGTCCGACGGACGATCGCGTCCTCCCCCACCTCGCAGTCGACGAGAGTCGTGTCGGGTCCGATGATCGCGCCCTCGGCGATGACCGTCGCCTTCAGGATGTGCGTGTTCGGAAGGATCGTGACATCGGGGGCGAGCTTCGCATCGTCATCGATCCAGGTCGTCGCCGGGTCGATAATCGTCACGCCCTCGAGCTGCCAGCGGCGCACGATCCGGTCGTTGAGGAGGCGCCCCACCAGCGCGAGCTGCGCGCGGTCGTTCACGCCGTAGGTGACGGTCACATCGGACACGACGGATGCGGCGACGCGGTCACCGTCGCGACGGAGGAGGCCGGGGACGTCGGTGAGATACATCTCGCCCTGCGCGTTGTCGACGCCGATCTCGGGCAGGTAGGTGCGCAGGGTCGCCGCACGGAAGACGTACATGCCCGCGTTGATCTCGCGCACGGCCGCCTCGTCGGCATCCGCATCCTTCTGCTCGACGATGCGGTCGACGCCGCCGTCGACATCACGGATGACCCTGCCGTATCCCGTCGGGTCGTCGACCACAGCCGTCATGAGGGTCGCCGGCGCTCCGGATGCCCGGTGCTCGGCGAGGAAGCTCGAAAGGGTGTCGGCATCCGCGAGCGGGCAGTCGCCCGAGAGGACCAGAACATCGCCGTCGAAGTCGGCGGGAAGCTGATCGATCGCCACCTGCACGGCACGACCGGTGCCGGGGATGTCGTCCTGATCGACGAACACGGCTGCCGGGTAGGCCTCGGTGAGTGCCGCGACCACCTGATCGCGCTCATGCCTCACGACGACCTCGATGTGGTCGGCACCCAATCGCGTGGCCGTGGTCAGCACGTGCCCGACCAGGGGTCGCCCTCCGATCGAGTGCAGCACCTTCGGCAGGCGAGAGCGCATACGCGTGCCCTGTCCTGCGGCGAGGACGATGATGGCGAGCTTGTTCCCAGTCATGCTCCGCCGCCAGGACTCGAACCTAGACCTCACAGCTCCAAAGGCTGTCGTGCTGCCATTACACCACGGCGGACCACGGCCCCCGAGAGAGCCGCGGGGTCAAGTCTGCCACGTCCGCATGCCTGCTACCGGCGATAATGGACGGATGACTGAGGCGGATGAGGTTGACCGGATCGTCGGCGCCTGGAACACGCAGCGCCCCGACCTCGACTTCTCGCCCCTCGAGGTGCTGTCGAGGATGGATCGGCTGACCCGCCTGCTCGACCGCGCGCGGCGCGACGTCTTCCGTCGCAGCGATCTCGAGGCTTGGGAGTGGGACGTTCTGTCGGCGCTGCGCCGGGCGGGAACACCCTTCCAGCTCTCCCCCAAGCAGCTGCTGCAGCAGACGCTCGTGTCGAGTGGCACGATGACCAACCGCATCGACCGCCTGGTGGGTCGGCGCTTCGTGCGCCGCGAAGCAGACCCTGCAGACGGCCGCAGCGTGCTCGTCACACTGACCGACGACGGACGCATCAGGGTGGATGCCGCGATCACCCGCCTCGTCGATGTCGAGGCCGAACTGCTCAAGGCTCTGTCGCGCGGGGATCGCGACCGGCTGGCCGCGCTGCTGCGCAAGCTCAGCCTCAGCTTCGACGCGTGAGGGTCTGACGACATGGCGATGCTCTCCCCTCTTCCCGTGCGCGACGGCGTCGGCGCGACGCGTCTGCACGTTCCGTTGAGCGGCGACTGGCCGACCGTCGGCGCCTACATGATCGAGCGCTTCTTCCACCTCGACCCGGAGGGGCTGCTCTCGCGCTTCGACCGGGGCGAGATCGTGGCCCGCGACGGCAGACCGCTCACGCGGGAGACCCCACTGGGGGTCGAGGAGTTCATCTGGTACTACCGCGATCCTCCTGTCGAGACCCGGCTCCCCGTCGAGATCGAGGTCATCCATCAGGACGACGACCTGGTGGTCATCGACAAGCCGCACTTCCTGCCGACCATCCCCGGCGGGAAGTTCCTGCAGAACTCGGCGCTGATCCGTCTGCGCAACCTGCTCGGCAACGACGAGCTGGCCCCGATCCACCGTCTCGACCGGGCGACCGCAGGTGTGCTCATGTTCTCGGCGCGGCCGCAGACCAGAGCTCCGTACCAGCTGATGTTCGAGAAGCGGCAGGTGCAGAAGGTCTACGAGGCAGTGTCCGCGCGCCCGGCAGAGTGGGACGCATCGCGATTCCCCCTCGTCTATCGCAATCACATCGTCAAGCTCCGCAACGAGCTGAAGGTGCAGGTCGACGACGAGCGGGAGCCGAACGCCGAGACGGCGATCGAGGTGATCGACGCCGACGCGCGCGTCGTGCACACGCTGCTGCGCCCGCACAGCGGCAAGATGCATCAGCTGCGGGTGCACCTCGCCGCGTCAGCGGCGCATGATCTTGCGCGCCAGGCGCGTGCCGAGCATCTGCACGAGGTGCACGAACACCACGATGAGGATGATCGCCGCCCACATGACCAACGGCTCGAACTGCCGGAAGCCGTAGATCTGCGCGAAGGCGCCGAGGCCGCCACCGCCGATCAGACCGGCCATCGCCGTCATGTCGATCAGCGCGACCACGATGAAGGTGTAGCCGAGGATGAGGGGGCCGAGCGACTCGGGGATCGCGACGGTGAACAGGATTCGCCAGGGGCCGGCACCCATCGCGCGAGCGGCCTCGATGACCCCCGGCGATACCGAGACGAGGTGCTGCTCGACGATGCGACCGATCGCGAAGGCAGCGGCCAGACCGATGATGAAGGCTCCTGCCGTGGTGCCGATGCCGGTGCCGACGACCACACGCGCGAACGGCTGCGCCACCGCCATGAAGATCACGAACGGGATGGGGCGGAAGAAGTTGACGGCGAGGTTCGCGACGACCGAGACCGGCTTGTTCTGGGCGAGACCGCCCGGGCGTGTGACGTAGAGGATCACGCCGATCGCGAGGCCGAGGATGCCGCCGAGCACCAGGGCGAACGACGTCATGTACAGCGTCTCGAGTGCGGCCTTCCAGAACTCGGGCCACAGTTCGTTCAGACGATCCATCAGCGCGCCCCCTCTCCGGCGATCTCCGTGACTTCGACGCGTTCGCTGATTCCTGCGAGCGTGCGGTCGACGACCGCATCCTCGCCGCGGATCGCGAGCGTGAGGTGCCCGAAGGCCCGCCCGCGGATGTCATTGATGCCGCCGTAGACGAGCTCGAAGTCGAGCCCCGCGCCCGCGAGGTCGAGGAACACCTGGGCCTGCGAGGAGTCGCCGTCACGGAACGAGAAGGTGACGAGCCGACCCTGGTGCCGGTCGCGCAGCACCGACAGCTCGGACGGTGTCGGGATGCCCTTCACGACCGTGCCGACGAAGCGCTGCGACGCGGGGTTCTGCGGGGCCGAGAAGACGTCGAACACGTCACCCTTCTCGATGACACGTCCGTTCTCCATCACGGCCACCTTGGTGGCGATCGTCTGGATGACGTCCATCTCGTGCGTGATGACCACGATCGTGACGCCCTGCTCCTGGTTGACCCGCTTGAGCAGATCGAGCACCTCGTGCGTGGTCTGTGGGTCGAGGGCGCTCGTGGCCTCGTCAGCGAGCAGGATCGCCGGATCGGTGGCGAGAGCGCGGGCGATGCCGACGCGCTGCTTCTGTCCTCCTGAGAGCTGTTCGGGGTACGCCTTGGCCTTGTCGGCCAGGCCGACGAAGCTGAGGAGCTCGGTGACGCGCTTCTCGATGTCGGGTTTCGACCATCCCGCCAGCTTCAGCGGATAGGCGATGTTCGCCTTGACGCTGCGCGAGGCGAACAGGTTGAACTGCTGGAAGATCATGCCGATCCCCCCGCGGACCTTGCGCAACTCGCTCTCGCGGAGCGCGGTGACATCAACCCCGTCGACGAGGATCGTGCCGCCGGTCGCGGGTTCGAGTGCGTTGATCAGGCGCACGAGTGTCGACTTGCCCGCACCGGAGTATCCGATGATGCCGAAGACGTCGCCCTTCTCGATGTCGAGGGTGACGTCGTCGACGGCGACGATCTCGCCGTCGCCCGGGGTGCGGGAGGGGTATGCCTTCGACACGTTGGTCAGGCTCACGATGGGCATGTGTGCTGCTCCGGTCTGCTTCGGGAACGAAGAATCGGGTGACGCACGCAGCGCCACCCGATTCTCTCGCATCAGGCGGGAGGTTTCCCTCCCACCGGACTCACTTCTGCGCTTCGGTGTCCTTCTGGACCTTCTCCAGCGACGACACGAGGTCCTCGACGGGGGTCTGCAGCGGAACCGCGGTGTCACCCGAGGATTCGATCAGACCGGCCTGGACGTCTTCGTTGGTCTGGAAGATCTCGACGAGCTTGAGGTACGTCTCGTTGTCGGCGTCCTCGGCGCGCGACGCGAAGATGTTCACGTACGGCAGCGCGTTCGGGTCCTCCGGGTCGTCCTGCGCGATCGCGTCGTCGAAGGTCAGACCGGAGTCCTCCACGAAGTCGTTGTTGATGATCGCGGCGGCCACATCGGGCAGCGAGGTCGGGATCAGCGCGGCCTCGAGTGCCGTGACCTTGACCTTGGACTTGTCGGTGTCGACGTCGGCGACGTCGGAGAAGATCGTGCCACCGCTCTTCAGCTCGATGAGACCGGCCGACTGGAGCACGAGGAGGGCACGGGCCTGATTCGACGCGTCATCCGGAACAGCGACGGTCTCGCCCTCGGGGATGCTGTCGACGTCGTCGTACTTCTTCGAGTAGAGACCCAGCGGGTAGATCGCGGTCGAGCCGATCGGGGTGAGGTCCGAGCCGGAGTTCACGTTGTAATCGGCCAGGTACACGATGTGCTGGAACTGGTTGAGGTCGATCTCGCCCTCGGTCAGCGCCGGGTTCGGCTGCTCGTAGGAGCCGAAGTCGACGAGCTCGACCGTGATGCCCTCTTCGGCCGCGGCCTCGACGAAGGGCGCCCACTGCGCGTCGCCCTTGCCGACGACGCCGACCTTGACGGTCTCGTTCTCGGACGATCCGGAGTCGCCGGAGCCGGCGTCGGAGGATGCCGTCGCGCAGCCCGCGAGGGCGACGAAGAGCGGGACCGCGGTGAGCGCGGCGATGACGGACGTGGTCCGGCGGGATGCTGTGAAGGACATGGGTGTTCGGGTTCCTCTCTTGGGGGACTCGAACACGTTAGGCATTCATACCCGATCTCGGAGAATCGTGACGTCACAGAGCGTCACAGCGCTCAGTCGTACTCCTCGATACCCTGCAGACGCACCTGCTCGAGGTCGAGTCGTGCCGAGATCCGGCGCACCACGAGGTCATCGACCGTACCGCCGCGCCGCAGTCCGAGCAGCACCTCGCGTTTGCGGTCGAGCAGGGCGAGCTTGAGGCGCGTGTGCTCCTCGTGGCGCAGCAGCGGCGAGCGCTGCATCACGTCGACGTCGGCGGACGTCGCGATCATCTGCAGCGTCCGGACTTCGACCTCACCGCCGTCGGGAGCGGGCACTGTGTCGGCGTCTGCGCTCAGAGACGCCGGCGCCGGGACTCCCCCGATGCCGAGCTCTCCGCCGGTCGGCTCGGAACCGGTGGCTCCCAGCGGATCGGGCTCGTCGAGGAGCTGGTCGAGGGCACGCGCTTCGGCATCCACGATCTCCTGCTCGCGCGCGAGTGCGCGAGCGTTCGAGAACTCGAGCATCTGATAGCCCTCGGCGCGGACCTTGTCGCGGATCTCCTGGCCGACGCCATGCTCGGTGGCGAGGTCGTCGAGCGCGGCGAGGGCCGCACCGGAGATGGCGCGTTCGGCGAGCTCGTACTCCTCGTCCTCCGCGTGGTCCACGGGGAACCGCGCCCACCGCACGATCGCCGGCAGCAGCGGCCCCTGCACGAGGAGGCTCAGCAGGATCACACCCGCAGTGACGAAGACGATCTCGTCACGTCCGGCGATCTCCCCCTCCGTCGCACTGGCCGCTGGAACCGACAGCGCGATCGCGAGGGAGACGGCACCTCGCATCCCCGCGACGGTCGACACCGCCATCGAGCGGGCTCTCGCCCCCTTCGAGGGCCGGGTGCCGGTTCGGCGCTGGAAAGGCATGTTCATCAGCTGGAACAGGTAGCGCACGACCAGCAGCGTCGCCCACACACCGAGGGTGATGAGGACGAGCCGCCCGATCGCCGCTGCCGAGATCTCGTGCGCGACGAACTGCACCTCGAGGCCGATCAGCACGAAGAGGGCGCCGTTGAGCAGGAAGACCCCGAACGGCCAGGCGGCGTCGGCCTGACGCCTCGACGAGGCCGTGGTGACGCGGGGCGACACGTACGCGACGATGAGACCGGCGACGACGACGGCGAGAACGCCGGAGGCGTGCACGATCTCGGCGAGCAGGAACGCGGAGAACGGCACGAGAAGCAGGGTGACGTTGATCACGACCGTCGACGACGTGCGACGCAGCAGCAGGTAGCCCAGAGCGGCGATCACAGCTCCCGCCGCGATGCCCCCGATGTACGAGGTGAGTACCGACATCGTGACTGACAGCGGCGTGATGTTGCCGCCGAGCGCCAGTGACACGGCGATGGCGTAGAGCACCAGCGCGGTGCCGTCGTTGGTCAGGCTCTCGGCCTTGAGCTTCATGAACATCCGCCGCGGCAGGAGTCGACCGAGCGCGGCGACAGCCGTGGCATCCGGCGGGGCGACGGCGGCCCCGAGGATGAGCGCGGTCTCCCACGGCATCCCGAACAGAAGCCCGACACCCGCGACGGCGAAAGCGGATGCCACGACGAGCACCGTGCTCATGGGGAGGATGTAACGGAAGTCGCGCCGGATGGAACGGAGCGACGTCGTGAGGCTCTCCCAGAACAGCATCACGGGGAGGAACAGCAGCAGCACGGTCTCCGGCGGCAGCTGGATCTCACGCAACTGCGGGACGAATCCGAGCAACAGCCCGAGGATCACGAGCACCAGGGGCAACGCCAGCCGCACGCGAGGTGCGATCAACGCACCGACGAGGATCGTGAGTCCGATCAGGACGGTGACCTCGAGTCCTTCCATGTGAACCTCCCGGGTACCGCAGGATCATGCTGTGCGATCCCTGTCGGTATCGAACCCCGCCCAGAGCACAGCCTCTCGCAGGGCAACGGTATTCCCGCGGCCGCGCGTTCGCCAGGGTGAGATCGGCTCTTCGGTCAGTCGCGCTCTTCCGTCAGTCGCGCTCTTCCGTCAGTCGCGGTCTTCCGTCAGTCGAGCTCTTCCGTCAGTCGAGCTCTTCCGTCAGCTCGAACCAACGGAGTTCGAGTTCCTCGATCTCGACCTGCTGATCGCTGATCGCTTTCATCTTCTCGCCGAGTCCCGCGAAGTCCGACTGGTCGTGATCGGCGAGAGCGGTCTTCGCCTTGTCGACCTGCTGAGTGAGCTTCTGAATGCGGCGCTCGAGCGCCGAGACTTCCTTCTGCGCTGCCCGCAGGGCCGCGCCGTCCAGACTCGGGGCCTTCTTCTCAGTGTTGACGGCCGTCTGCGACTTTCCGGGTGCAGAAGTCTGCAACTGCCGCAGACGCAGGTACTCGTCGACACCTCCGGGGAGGTGCCGCAGGTGCCCGTCGAGGATCGCGAACTGCTGATCGGTCACGCGCTCGAGGAAGTACCGGTCGTGGCTGACGACGAGCAGGGTTCCCGACCACGAGTCGAGCAGGTCCTCGATCGCGGCGAGCATGTCGGTGTCGAGGTCGTTGGTCGGCTCGTCGAGGATGAGCACGTTGGGCTGGTCGAGAAGTACGAGCAGCAGCTGGAGCCGACGCTGCTGGCCGCCGGAGAGATCCTTGACCGGTGTGGAAAGCTGGGCGGAATCGAAACCGAGCCGCTCGAGCAGCTGCCCCGGGGTGAGCTCTTGCGCTTTCGAGCCGGAGCCCATCGTGTACGAGGTGCGCAGCCGCGAGATCACGACACGCACCGGCTCGCGGCGCACGTCCTCGAGCTCGTCGAGGCGCTGGGTCAGCGTCTTGACCTTGACGGTCGTGCCGCGCTTCACGCGTCCGACGGTGGGTTCGACCGTGCCTGAGATGAGGCCGAGCAGTGTCGACTTGCCGGCGCCGTTGACGCCGAGTATTCCGGTCCGCTCCCCCGGTGCGATGCGCCATTCGACGTCGCGCAGCACCTCGCGCTCGCCGCCGTCGGCGGTCGGGTAGGTCACTCCGACGTCGAGCAGGTCGACGACGTCTTTTCCGAGACGCGAGACGGCGAGCGACTGCAGCGAGATCTTGTCGCGGATCTCCGGCACGTCGGCGATCAGCTCGTTGGCCGCATCGATGCGGAACTTCGGCTTCGCGGTGCGGGCGGGCGCTCCGCGACGAAGCCAGGCGAGCTCCTTCTTGGCGAGGTTCTGCCGCTTGGCTTCGGTGGCCGCCGCCATGCGGTCGCGCTCGACGCGCTGCAGGATGTATGCCGCGTATCCACCTTCGAAGGGCTCGACGATACGGTCGTGCACCTCCCAGGTCTCGGTGCAGACCTCGTCGAGGAACCACCGGTCGTGCGTCACGACCATGAGCGCGCCGGAGTTGGCGCTCCATCGCTTCTTGAGGTGCCCGGCAAGCCAGGTGATGGCTTCGACGTCGAGGTGGTTTGTGGGCTCATCGAGGGCGATGACGTCCCAGTCTCCGGTCAGCAGCTTGGCAAGCGACACGCGACGGCGCTGGCCACCGCTGAGCGAGCCGATCTCGGCGTCCCAGGGCAGATCCTTCAGCAGACCCTCGATCACGTCGCGAATGCGGGGGTCGCCCGCCCATTCGTACTCAGGAGTGTCACCCACGACTGCTGCACTGATGGTCAGGTCATCGCTGAGGGTGTCTGCCTGGTCAAGCACGCCGACGGTCGTGCCGCCGCGCACCGTGACCCGGCCGGAGTTCGGCTCCTTGATGCCGGCCAGCATGCCGAGCAGGCTCGACTTGCCGTCGCCGTTGCGGCCGACGATGCCGATGCGGTCACCTTCTTCGATGCCGAGGGTCACGGAGTCGAAGACGACCCTCGTCGGATATTCGAGATGAAGGGCCTCAGCCCCGAGAAGATGTGCCATATCGCTCTCCAGGGTAGTCGCGTGGGCTGTGCGGACCGGTCAGGTGAGGGCGACCTCGATCGCGGCTTCGTGATGCGCCTCCATCTGCGCATCCCAGCGACCCAGCAGGTGGAACGTCGCGATTCGGAAGACGAGCGCCCGGATCAGGAGCTGCCGTCCCTCGGGCACGCCCTCAGCCGACCGGCGCATCTCCTGGACATCGAGGCCGTGCCAGCACGCCGCATCAGCGAGAACGATCGCATCGGCGAACCCGGCGGGGCGCCAGTACGGAGCCCAGTCGATGATCGACGGCGGGTGCCCCTGGGCGAACATGACGTTGCCCAGGAGGTCGCCGTGGATCATCTGGGATGGAGCGGTTACGGGCGCGAAGGCATCTGCGAGGCGTTCGAGTGTGCGCTCTCGCGGGAGGGCTGCCTCCTCCCAGGCGATCCTGTCGGAGCGCGCCCACGGGTCATCTGCGAGGAAGCCAGGACGTCGGAGCTCTCGGATCGCTTCATGGAACGCCGCACCTGTGGCGCGCACCTCGTCGACGCGCTTCTCGTCGGTGCCACCCGGCACCCACTGCCATGCCTCCCATCCGTCTACGGACCAGGATCCCGAGCGGGCGACGATCGGGCGAGGCGTGCGGAACGCATCGGTGTGAGCGAGCTCTGCCAGCACAGCCGCCTTCCACGAGGTCTCGCCATCTGCGGCAGAGGGGCGAAGCACGGTATCGCCTACGCGCCATGTCAGACCGCGCCCACCCGCGAGCTTTCGCAGCGTCTCTCCACGCCTGGGTGTGACGCCGAACTCAGCGAGCACCAGATCTGCTGGTGGATTCATGGTCATCATCTCCTCGGGCTTGTCGACGTGCCCGGCGTCGGTCCGAACAGCTCCGGGAGGGACGCCGTGAACTCCGCGAAGTGGCTGAACCAGACGGAGTGAGCTGCGCCCGGTATCCCGCGCACCTGCACCCCAACCCTCGCGAAGCGTCGGAGGTCGTCCGGCGACACCCACGCGCTCGGTTGCGCGTGCACGAGGATGGACCCCGGCTCTGGTATCCAGGTGTGACCGTCTCCGCACGAGATCGACGCCATAGTCTCGGGATCGAATTGTGAAGCGGCACGCGCCTCTACCTGGGCGTCCTTCTCCGAGTAGAACGGGCGCATGGCGCGCAACGTGTCGGCTGACATCCGCGTCTGTCGATCGCGCTCGTACTGGGTCACGAGTGTGTGGCGGTCGCCCCCTCCACGCAGCGCCAGACCTGCGTCGACGTACACAGCGAGGTGCGGATTGACGGTCTGCGCGGCTTCGGCAAGCACGGTGGCGCCGTATGAGTGACCGATGGCGATGATCGCTTCTCCTGGAGCGAGGTGTGCGATCGTCTCGACGACGGAGGCCGCCGCCTGCTCGATCGTGAGCGATGGATCCCGCGGAGACAGGCCATGGCCGGGGAGATCGATCGCGAGGACACGGTGTCCACGAGCCGTAAGAAGCGGGACTACGCGCCACCAGCTCTCCGACGACCCCATCATGCCGTGCAGAAGGACCACGACGGGCAGGCCGTGGCCGAGGTCGCCCGACCTGCTGGGTGATGTGTCGACGGCGTGGAGGAGCATGAGGCGAGTCAACCATGCTTGGTCGGTGTTTTATGCGTATTCTGGAATACATTCGAAACTACTTTCGAATATCGGTGGTGGGTGATCTACTAGTCCCATGACAGCGCTGCTCGATGCGACCGACTCCCAGATGGCGACCCTCGCCGCTCTGGTGGAGGCGCTGCACGTCGCGGAAGCGACGGTGAGCAGCATGCACGCCGCACGCGACGGGCTACTCGCCATGGCGGGGCGCCTCGCGATCGAGATCGCGAAACAGGGCGATCACCCGGACAGGGGCGATCACTCCATCCGCACCGTCGCGGCCGAGATCGCGGCGGTGCAACGGGCGAGCGATCGCACGATCGAGCGGCGCATGGCCGCAGCGACCGTGCTCGTCGACCTGTTCCCGACCGTGTGGGCCGCCCAAGGCACCGGCCGCATCAGCGCCGCCCACTCCCGGGTGATCACCGACGCCGGCTCCCACCTGCCCGACACCGCCCACGCCGAGTACGCGGCGATCCTGATCCCGCTCGCCGAACACGAATCCCCCAACCGGCTACGCCCCCTCGCCCGCCGCATCGCCGAACGGTTCGCCCCCACCACGATCACCTCCCGACACCGGAAAGCACGCACCCACCGCCGCGTCTGGGTCACAGAGAGCGACGACGGGATGGCCGCCCTGCACACCCACGCCCCCGCAGCCCTCGTGCACGGCATGTTCGACCGACTCTCACAGATGGCACACCTGATCCGCACCGAGAACCTCCGCGCCACCCGCGACGCCCGCCGCGCAGGCCACGACCACACCCCCGACACCCGCACCGTCGACGAAATCCGCGCCGACCTACTCGCCGACCTCGTCCTCACCGGAACCCCCACCGGACACGACAGCACCGACACCCTCCTCACAGAACTCCACGCCCACATCACCATCACCGTCCCCATCACCACCCTCATCCACACCGACACCGGCGACCACACCGACACCGGCGACCACTCAGACACCACCGACACCGCCGACACCGCCGACGCTGACGCCACCAGCTCAGCCCCGCACACAAGCGCAGTCACTTCGAACTTTCACTCACCACCCTCGCCACAGCCACCACCACCAGCTGAACTGGATGGCGTCGTCCCGATCGACTCCGACACAGCCCGGCATCTCGCTGGCAACGCCACCGGATGGGATCGCGTCCTCACCCACCCCATCACCGGCGGCATCCTCGCCGTCGACCGCTACCGCCCCAGCACGCACCTCCGACGACACCTCCGCGCCCGCGACACACGATGCCGATTCCCCGGCTGCGGCATCCCGGCACGCAAAAGCGACCTCGACCACACACACGCCGCCTCCACAGGCGGCGACACCAACGACACCAACCTCGCCACCCTCTGCCGACGCCACCACGTGCTCAAACACCACACCCCCTGGCACGTCGAACAAAGACAGAACGGAGTCCTCATCTGGACCAGCCCCACCGGGCGGACCTACACGGACACCCCACCACCCCAAAACACCGTCACATTCGCCACTGCCGCCGAGGCTGACGAGGCCGCGGCGCCGTTCTGAGACGCCTTCTCCGCGACCCGTCATGCGACGCGTGGATCGGCGGCGCCATCTGTGGATAACTCCGGCCGAAACCGTCGTGCATTCACTACGGTGGCGCGATGACCCCGCAGAATCAGTCGATATCCACCTACGCTCTCGCAGTTCTGCTGCTCGCGACATCGCTCGTCGCGTGCACACCGACCGCAGCACCAGAAGCACGACGAGATGCGACACCGATGACGGAGCATGCGGCTGCGCGAGCCGAGGTGATCTATCGCGGATACCTCGACGCTCTGGGCATGATCGACCTCACCGACCCCGCCGAGTTCGAGCGCCTTGGGAAGCTCATGACGCCGGACATGTACTCAGAGTTGAGCGCAGCCTTCGGTCGCCTGGGTCAAGACGGCATCACCACCCGAGGACGTCCGGAGGTCATGGAGTTCTTCGCAACACAGGTCGAGGGGCCGCGAATGATCAAGGCTGTCGCGTGCACCGACTATTCGGACTACGAAGTGATCGACGAACAGGGGCAGGTGATCTCGCCTCAGACAGGGTCTCCGAGATACGAGCAGGAAAGTATGGAGTTCGTCACAGTCGGTGATCGCCTGGTGATCGGTTCCTCCTTCGCGATACCTGTCGACGAATGCGAAGAGATCCTCGACATCGACGTGTACGAAGGGTGAGCCGTGCCCACCCGCGCAATGCGAACAGGAAGCCTGGTGTCGATGACGATCTGCACAGGCATGATCCTCGCGGCCCTCGTCGGGTGCGCCCCGGAGTCGAAGCCGAGTCCCACACCCACGCCGGCCTTCGCCTCGGAAGCGGAAGCTTTCGCCGCCGCGGAAGAGGTGTACCGGGCGTACAACGATGCGTTGAATGCGAAGCGTGGTGGCGATGCGAAGGCCGATCCGACTGCGCTCCTTACGGGGCAGATACTTGACGAGGAGATCACCGCCGCGCAGCAGCTCGAGTCCGCAGAGATCAAACTCGAGGGGCGTGCTGAGCTCCTCAGTTTTGTGGGGGTGCGCGCGGATCTGAGCGGGTCAGTGCTTGAGGTCGTAGCGAGGGCTTGTCTGGATATCAGTGGGGTTCGGGCGATCGATTCGTCCGGTGTTGATGTGACCGCCGCCGGTCGTAGCGATGTGTACGCCGTTGCGGTTCATTTCACCGGTGACCGCGATGCCCTGCTGATCTCCGAGTACAACGTGCTGGCGGAGTTCCCATGTTGATCGCCGCGCTGATCCTTGCAACCGTAGTGACGGGTCCCGCTGCTCTGGTGGGGACCTCAGCTTGCTCAGAGACCGCACTTTCAATCTCGGGGTGCGGGGTCTCCGCGGACGGTTCGACTCTGACCATCTCGGGCACCCAGCAGCGCTCAGGCACCCCGGCAGTTCCGAACACCCCCGGCATGCCCGGAACCCGCGACGCCAGCACTCCCGGCTCCCCCACAGAGCCCGCACCACCCAGCGACCGCGCGATCCGCCTCGCGGACTGCATGGACGACTCCGGCACCGTCCGCTGCCATGAGCCCACCCGTCCGGGCGAGTCGTCCCCGGTTCGAGACAACGGAGCGCCCGCAGCACCCTCAACACCCACCATCACCATCACCGACCTGGCGCAGTTCGCACCGCCGCCGCTCACCGCGAGTGCAGATCCCGGTAACGTCGGCATCGCCGGCCTCCCCACGAACTTCATCGCAGCGTCAGACGTCCACACCCAGACCGGCGAGTTGTTCGGCGTCGCGCTGAGCGTCCGGTTCTCTCCCATCACCTACCTCTACGACTACGGTGACCGCAGCACCTCGAGTACGACAGTGCCGGGACGCACGTGGCAAGAGCTCGGTCAGGAGCAGTTCACTCCCACGCCCACCACCCACATGTACAAGGTGCGGGGGAACTATCTCGCCCGTGTCGACGTGGCGTACACCGCAGAGGTCGACTTCGGCACCGGTTGGATCCCCCTCCCCGGCGAGATCACCACAATCGGCGCACCACAGGAGATCCGCATCCTCGAAGCCCACACCGCCCTCGTCGCCCACACCTGCACCGAGGATCCGCACGGCATCGGATGCTGACGCGGTTGTCGGCGTCGCGCACATCGACACGAACGAGCCGCCCGGACCCGAAGGTCCGGACGGCTCGTTCGTTGCAGAGCTGATCCGCTGCGAAGCGGGAATCGCTTACTGGTACGACTCCACGATCTCGAGGAGGCTCGGCACGTTGGCGTACGCCTCGGCCGCGTTCTCCTTGGTCACGATGACCGGGTCGAGCAGGTAGGCCGGAACGATCTTGGCGCCGTTGTCGTACGACTCCTCGTCGTTCACGTCGACGGTGTCGCCCGCCTGAAGCTGGCCGACCATCTTGATGGCCTGCTCCACGAGAAGCGTGGTGTCCTTGTTGATCGTGGAGTACTGCACACCCTCCATGATCGACTTCACGGACTCGACCTCGGAGTCCTGACCGGTGACGACCGGAACCGGCTTGCCGGCCTGCTGCACCGAGGTGATGATGGCGCGAGCCAGGGTGTCGTTCGGCGACAGCACACCGTCGACCACGGTGTCACCGCTGTACGACGAGGTGAGCAGCGTGTCCATGCGGTTCTGCGCGTTCTCCGGAAGCCATCCCTCGGTCGCGGTCTGTGCGATCTCGGTCTGACCCGAAACGACGTTCAGCGTTCCGTCGTCGATCTTGTCCTGCAGCACGCTCATCGCGCCGTCGAAGAAGACCTTGGAGTTGGCGTCATCGGGCGAGCCCGAGAACAGCTCGATGTTGTACGGAGCCTCGTGGCCCGCACGAGCCTCGAGACCGTCGAGCAGCGCCTGACCCTGCAGCTCACCGACCTTGAAGTTGTCGAAGGCGACGTAGTAGTCGACAGCCTCGGTGTTCTCGATGAGACGGTCGTACGCGATCACGTATGCGCCGGCATCCTTCGCCGCCTGCACCTGCGTGGCCAGCTGCTTGCCGTCCTTCGCGCCGATGATGATGACCTTGGCGCCGTTGGTGACCATGGCCTGGATCTGGTTCTGCTGCTCGGCGACCGTGTTGCTGGCCGGGGCGTACTGGACGTCGGCCTTGAAACCGGCCTCTTCCAGACCGTCGGTGAAGAGCTTGCCGGCGAGGACCCAGTTCTCGCTGGTCTTGTCCGGAAGCGCGACGCCGATCGAGGAGTCTGCCGCGAAGCCCGCGGCTTCTTCGCCCGATCCCGAACCGGTGTCTCCGCCTCGTTCGGCCGAGCAGCCGGTGAGTGCGAAGGCAGCCGTCGCGACGAGCGCTGTCGCTGTGACGATGATCTTCTTCATGTGATCTCTTTCTGTGTGATGTTGACGGATACCGCGCGCGAGCACTGCGCGCAGATTCCGCTTACTCGCTCCGCGTCTTGTCGACGGGCGGAGCCTGGTAAGTCTTGTTGGGCTCGAAAACCGGTGAGGCCTCCGGGTCGGTGTTGCGGCTGGAGCGACGCGTCATGAACCCGATGATCGAGGGGCGGCCCTGCTGCTTGTTCCAGACGTCGATGCCGACCGCGAACAGGAGCACGATGCCCTTGATCATCGAGACGACGTCGGCACCCTGGCCGAGCAGGGCGAGGCCGTTGTTGAGGAACGCCATGACGAGGCCACCGATGATCGACCCGATCACGGTGCCGATACCGCCGGCGACGGCGGCACCGCCGATGAAGACCGAGGCGATCGCGTCGAGCTCCCAGCCGGTGCCGTCGTTCGGGCCGGATGCCTGCGAACGCGCGACGAAGATCATGCCGGCGAGGGCGGCCATGACCGACATGTTCATCATGACGAAGAAGTCGACCCAGCGGTCCTTGACGCCCGAGAGGCGCGCGGCCTGACGGTTGCCGCCGACCGCGTAGATGTGACGGCCGAACACGGTGTTGCGCGTGATGAACGAGTAGATGATGACGAGAGCCAGCAGGATGAGACCCGGTACCGGGAAGCTCGTACCGGGACGACCGGTCGCGAACATCCACGCGGCGACCAGGACGACCACCGACAGCAGCACGACCTTGACCACGCTGACCCACAGCGGCGCACTGTCCGAGCCCATCTTGTGCTGGATGCGACGCGTGCGGATCTCCCAGAAGATCAGCCAGGCGACGGCCACCAGCGCGAGCAGCATGGTGGGCACGTTGAACGGCAGCGGGAGTCCGACCTCGGGCAGGTAGCCCGTACCGATGATCTGGAAGCCCTTGGGCACCGGGATGGTCTGGGCGTCACCGATCCACTGCTGGGCGCCGCGGAAGAGGAGCATACCGGCGAGGGTCACGATGAACGCGGGGACTCCGACGTATGCCACCCAGAATCCCTGCCAGGCGCCGACGAGCGCGCCGACCGCGAGACCGAGCACGATCGCGAGTGGCCAGGGGAGGTTCCACTCCGCCATCGACTTCGCCACGATGATGCCCGTGAACGCGGCTACAGACCCGACCGACAGGTCGATGTGGCCCATGATGATGACCATCACCATGCCGATCGCCAGGATCAGGATGAACGAGTACTGGTTGATGACGTTGATCAGGTTGCCCGAGGTCAACGTCGCGCCGTTCGGACCGTTGCGCAGCAGCGTCAGGATCTCGAACAGCGCGATGATGACGATGAGGCTGCCCAGGATGCCGAACTGGCGCAGCGACGAAGTGCCGTTGCTTCCGAACATCTTGCGGATGTCGCCGAAGTGGAAGCCACGCTTCGTTGTCGTGATGTCGGTGGTCATGCGGATGCTTTCTGAGTAGCGGAGGTCATGCTGCGCATGAGGGCCTCGGGTGTCGCCTGGTCGGCCGGGATGCAGTCGGTGACCCGACCTTCGAAGACGGTGTAGATGCGGTCGGAGATTCCGAGGAGTTCGGGCAGCTCGCTGGAGATGACGATCACGCCCTTGCCCTGAGAGGCGAGTTCGTTGATGATCGCGTAGATCTCGTACTTGGCGCCGACGTCGATGCCGCGCGTGGGCTCGTCGAGGATCAGCAGGTCGGGATCGGTGAACATCCACTTCGCCAGCACGACCTTCTGCTGGTTGCCGCCGGAAAGCTTGCCGACGCCCTCCTCGACGGAGGGCGCCTTGATGCGCAGAGCCTTGCGGTACTGCTCGGCGATCGAGTACTCGGCGCGCTCGTCGACCACGCCGCGCTTGGAGATCTTCGACAGCTTCGCGGCGACCGTGGAGCGCTTGATGGTGTCGAGCAGGTTGAGTCCGAGCACCTTGCGGTCCTCGCTCACGTACGCGAGTCCGTGCTTGATCGCCGACGACACATCGGGAAGTGTGACCTCTTGGCCGTCCTTCACGATCGTGCCCGACTGGAAGTTGCCGTACGAGCGCCCGAAGATGCTCATCATGAACTCGGTGCGTCCCGCGCCCATGAGACCCGCGATGCCGACGACCTCGCCGCGACGGACGGTGAGGTTCGACCCCTTCACGACCATGCGCTCGGACACGGTCGGGTGCTGGACCCACCAGTCCTTGACCTCGAAGAACACCTCGCCGATATCGGGCGTGCGATCGGGGTACCGGCTCTCGAGCGAACGCCCGACCATGCCGCGGATGATCCGGTCCTCGTTGATCTCGCCGCGGGAGATGTCGAGCGTCTCGACCGTGCGTCCGTCGCGGATGATCGTGATCTCGTCGGCGATCTGCTCGATCTCGTTGAGCTTGTGGCTGATCATGATCGACGCGATCCCCTTGGCCTTCAGGCCGAGGATCAGGTCGAGCAGGTGCTGCGAGTCGTTCTCGTTGAGTGCCGCGGTCGGCTCGTCGAGGATCAGCAGCTTGACGTCCTTGTTGAGCGCCTTCGCGATCTCGATCAGCTGCTGCTTGCCGACGCCGAGCGTCTTGATCGCCACGTCGGGATCCTCCCGCAGACCGACGCGAGCGAGCAGTTCGACCGTGCGCTGCCGCTGCGCCTGCCAGTCGATCTTGCCGAAGCGGCGGATCTCGTTGCCGAGGAAGATGTTCTCGGTGATCGACAGCTCGGGGATCAGGGCGAGCTCCTGGTGGATGATCGCGATACCGGCCTGCTCGCTCGCCGCGATGTCGCGGTAGCGCTGCTCCTCGCCGTACAGCAGGATGTCGCCGTCGTACGAGCCGTAGGGGTAGACACCGGACAGGACCTTCATCAGTGTCGACTTGCCGGCACCGTTCTCGCCGCAGATCGCGTGGATCTCGCCTGCCCGGACGGTGATGGACACATCGGACAGCGCTTTGACACCCGGGAACTCCTTGGTGATGCTGCGCATCTCCAGGATGGGGCCTGACACGACCGGCAACGTTGCTGTGGTGCTCACAAGATCTTCCTCGCGACGGGCGGCCACCTTCGATGTGACCGTTCACATTGGATTACATAGTCTACGCTCGCCGAAGCGGTGTCAAGACCACTGACGAAAATGTGGCCTTATCGAAGGGCCGACGATTCCCTGGTGCGCAGGGTCGTCTGCAGAGGCCCGAACACCGGCGCCTGCTCGCCCCTGATCTCCGCGAGCAGGATCCGCACCGCCCGGCGTCCGAGTTCAGGGAAGTCCTGATGCACCGTGCTCAGCGTCGGTGCCACGTGCGCCGCGACGGGGATGTCGTCGAACCCCACGACGCTCACGTCTTCGGGTACGCGGATGCCGGCATCGCGGAAGCCGTGCAGCAGACCGATCGCCATCTGGTCGTTGGCGACGAACACGGCGGTGAAGTCGCGCCTGCGCGACAGCTCCTGCCCGGCGAAGTAGCCGAAGTCCGCCGTCCAGTCGCCGCGGATGGGCGGGAACGTGGGCAGATCGGCTTCACGCAGCGCGTCGAGATACCCGCGCATCCTCGACTCCGCCTCGACCCAGTCCTGCGGGCCGGCGATGTGGAGGATGTCGCTGTGGCCGAGACCGATCAGATGCTCGGTGGCCGTGCGGGCACCGAGCACCTGATCGGCCGAGAGACTCACCCCGTCGGACCCGGATGCGGTCTGCAGCGACACGAACGGGATGTCGACCGCCATGCCCTTCAGCACATGGAAGACCCGCACCTGGGGCGCCAGCACCACGATGCCGTCGACCTGCTCGCGCGCCAGCTGCCGCAGGGCGCTGCCGATCGCCTCGGGCGAGGTCGCGGACAGGTTCAGCGTCGAGACCGAGTACCCCTCCTCGCGTGCGGCATCCTCGATGCCGACGATCGAGGATGTCGGACCGAACTCCCCCACGGTGGCCGACAGGATGCCCAGCATGTTCGACCTGCTCGTGACGAGCGCCCTCGCCGCGAGGTTCGGCCGGTAGTCGAGCACGGAGATCGCGTCGAGCACCTTCGCCTTGGTCTCGGGGCGGATGCTCGGATGATCGTTGAGCACCCGCGAGACGGTCTGATGCGAGACTCCCGCGAGCCGCGCGACATCGCGGATGCTCGGCACGCGCGCGCGTTCGGAGGCGGTGGACATTGCATCGCCTCCTTGCATGTGCACGGTCACATCGTCATCTCATTATGTACGCACGGCACGCCGAACGCACCCCGGACGCCTGGTCGGCGTCAGCCGATGATGCGCGCGCCGGGCACCGGGCCGTGCACGTGCAGCGGATCGAACCCGTGCTCGCGCAGCTCGTTCTGCACGTGCTGCGCGCTCTCGGGGCTGCCGCACAGAAGGGCGATCGTCGGCCCGGACCCGGACACGATGCCCTGCAGCGCACCGGCATGGATGCCGCGCAGGATGGTCGTCTCCAGATCGGGACGCTCGTGCAGCGCCGCCTCCTGGAGATCGTTGTAGATGCTCTCGGAGAGCAGCTCGGGGTCGCCGGAGCGCAGAGCCTGCAACACCGGGATGGGCACGTCGAGTGAGAGGGGCGGGTCGTCGGCGAGTGCGCCGTGCTCTTCGCGGAGCGCGTCGAGCCTGCCGTAGACCACCGGCGTCGAGAGTCCCGCGTCGCTCGTGACGAGGACCCAGTCGAAGCGTCCGCGCGCCAGGGCCGGGTTGAGCTGGTCGCCCCGCCCGGTGCCGACCGCGGTTCCGCCGTGCAGTGCGAACGGCACGTCGGCACCGAGACGCGCCGCGAGCTCGTGCAGACGCGCGGTCGAGAATCCGGTGCCCCACAGCGCGTCGCAGGCGACGAGCGCCGCGGCCGCATCCGCCGAACCGCCGCCCATGCCTCCGGCGACCGGCACGCTCTTGCGGATCTCCAGAGCGACGCCGCCCTCATACTCCGCAGCCGCGGCGAGCAGCTTCGCCGCACGCATCGCGAGATTGCGGTCGTCCAGCGGCACCGAGTCGGGGTCGTCGACCCCCGAGACCGTGATCGAGAAGTCGTCGGCGTGCCGAGCGATCACGTCCTCGTACAACGAGACGGCCTGGAAGACCGTCGCGAGAGCGTGATAGCCGTCGTCGTGCCGCCCGCCCACACCGAGGTAGAGGTTGATCTTGCCCGGCGCGCGCACGTGCACGGCGGGGGGCGAGGCGGCGAAGCTCATGATGCGGTTCCTGTCAGAGCTCCGTGGACGAGGCCCAGAGATCGACGTCGATCGATCCTGAGAGTTCGTCGATGCGCGCGAGCTCCTGGTCGGTGAACACCGGACCGTTCAGCGCGGCGATGTTCTCGTCGAGCTGCGCGGGCCGCGAGGCGCCGACCAGAGCCGAGGCGACGACCGGGTTGCGCAGCGTCCACTGCAGCGCGAGCTGCGCGAGCGACTGTCCCCGCTCTTTCGCGATGTCGTTCAGCGCGCGGAGCGTCTGCACGGCGTCATCGGAGAGCGGAGCATCCGGCAGGGATCCGCGCTTCTGTGCGCGGTCAGCCGTGCCGTCGCCGAGGTACTTGTCGGTCAGCAGGCCCTGCGCGAGCGGCGTGAAGGCGATCGCGCCGACGCCTGACTGCTCGAGCGTGTCGGTGAGTCCGTCTTCGACCCAGCGGTTGAGGATCGAGTACGCGGGCTGGTGGATCACGAGCGGCGTGCCGAGATCCTTCGCGACCGCGAGCGCCTCGGCCGTGCGCTCGGCGCTGTACGACGAGATGCCGACATAGAGGGCCTTGCCCTGACGCACGAGCGTGTCGAGAGCGGCGACCGTCTCGGCGATGGGCGTCACGGGGTCGACGCGGTGCGAGTAGAAGATGTCGACGTAGTCGAGTCCCATGCGCGTGAGCGACTGCTCTGCGCTCGCCAGGATGTACTTGCGGCTCGCGTAGTCGCCGTAGGGCCCGGGCCACATGTCCCACCCCGCCTTCGACGAGATGATGAGTTCGTCGCGGTAGGGGCGGAAGTCCTCTGCGAAGATGCGCCCGAAGTTCTTCTCGGCGGAGCCGTAGGGCGGGCCGTAGTTGTTGGCCAGATCGAAGTGCGTGATGCCCCGGTCGAACGCGTGACGCAGAAGCTCACGCTGATTGTCGAGCGGGATGTTGTCGCCGAAGTTCCACCACAGGCCGAGCGAGATCGGCGGCAGGTAGAGCCCCGACGAGCCGACCTGACGATACGCGAACTGCTGGTACCGGCTCTCATCGGCTGCATACGGTCGGTGCAGCTCAGGGACGTTCGGACGGAAGCGGGGGGTTTCGGTCACGGTGCCAGATTAGTCGGTGACGACAGCGTCTTCGATCCGAGCGACGTGCTGCGCAATACGGTGATAGTCCTCGACCGTGAGGTCCTCACCGCGAGCGGTCGGAGCGACCCCCGCGGCGATCAGGATGTCGGATGCCGCCGCGGAGCTGCCGAAGAGTCCCGACAGGGCCTGCCGCAGCATCTTGCGTCGCTGATTGAACGCGGCATCGACGATCTGGAAGGTGCGTCGTCGTTCCTCCTCCGAACCGCGCTCTCCCTCCGCCCGATCGAAGCCGACGAGCAGGCTGTCGACGTTCGGCACAGGCCAGAAGACCTGGCGCGACACCGTGCCGGAGAGCTTCCACTCGCCGTACCAGGCCGCCTTGACGCTCGGCGATCCGTAGATCTTCGAGCCGGGCTTCGCGGCCAGGCGCTCGGCCACTTCGGCCTGCACCATCACGACGCCGCGCTTCAGGTACGAGAAGCTCTCGAGGAAGTGCAGCAGCACCGGCACCGAGACGTTGTAGGGCAGGTTGGCAACCAGCACGGTCGGCTCGCCGGGCAGCTCGGTGATGCGCAGCGCATCGGCATCCACCACCGTCAGCTTTTCGGCGGGGACGCCGTGCTCGACCACGGTCTGCGACAGACGTGCGGCGAGTCGGTGATCGATCTCGACGGCGGTGACGGATGCTCCCGCCTCGAGGATCGCAAGGGTCAGCGACCCGAGCCCCGGGCCCACCTCGACGACCCGCTCCCCCGGCTGCACACGGGCGGCCTGCACGATCTTGCGGACCGTGTTCGCGTCGACGACGAAGTTCTGACCGAGCTTCTTGGTCGGAGTGACGTCGAGCTCGGCGGCGAGCCGGCGGATCTCTGTGGCGCCGAGCAGGGTGACTGTCATTGCTCCATTGTCCCTCACCCCCGCCGGTGTCCGAACCGGCCAGTAGTCTTCTGTGATGCCCTCCCTCGGTGAACTGATCGCACCACGGCGCATGGGCAGGGATTTCCGCTGGCTGCTCGCGTCATCGTGGACGAGCAACGTCGGTGACGGTGTCGCTCTCGCCGCCGCTCCCCTGCTCATCGCGTCGATGACGTCGTCGCCGATCCTCGTGGCCGCCGGGGCCATCCTGCAGTTCCTGCCCTGGCTGCTGTTCGGCCTGCACGCGGGGGCGATCGCCGATCGCTTCGACCGGCGCCGACTCGTGATGGTCGCGAACGGAGCGCGAGCGGTCGTGCTCGCGGCTCTCTGCGTGTTCCTGCTCACGGGAACCGCGAACATCTGGATCGTGCTCGCGGTCGCCTTCCTCTACGGCACCGCCGAGGTCTTCGTCGACACCGCGGGCAGCACGCTGCTGCCGATGCTCGTGAAGCCGACCGACCTCGGCATCGGCAACGCCCGGCTGCAGGCCGGCTACCTCGTCGCGAACCAGTTCGCGGGTCCACCGCTCGGCGCATTCCTCTTCGCCGCGGGCACCGCCTGGCCGTTCCTGGTCGAGGTGCTCTGCGTCCTGCTCGCAGTGGTGCTGATCTCACGGATGGCGCGGACGCCCGTGCCCCCTCGTTCGAACGGTGCGAGCGAGAGATCACACGTGCACACCGACATCGCCGAGGGTCTCCGCTGGCTCTGGCAGAACCCCCCGGTGCGGATGCTGGTGCTGATCATCCTGGTCTTCAACGTGACGTGGGCGGCCCCCTGGGGCGTGCTCGTCCTCTACGCCACCGAGCATCTGAACATGGGCGCCGTCGGCTACGGCGCCCTCACGACCGCCTCCGCAGTGGGCGGGATCCTCGCGACGCTGAGCTTCGGGTGGCTCGAACGGCACGTGTCGTTCGCGACACTCATGCGAGTCGTGCTGTCGCTCGAGGTGCTGATGCACCTGGCCTTCGCGCTCACGAGCACCGGGTGGGTCGCGCTCGTGATCATGTTCGTGTTCGGCGCCTACGCGTTCGTGTGGGGCACGATCTCGACGACCGTGCGCCAACGCCTGGTGCCGGCAGAACTGCAGGGCCGAGTCGCCTCGGTGAACATGGTCGGCGTGTTCGGCGGCATGGTGATCGGGCAGGCTCTGGGCGGAGTCATCGCGCAGGTCTGGGGCCTGACGGCTCCCTGGTGGTTCGCGTTCGTCGGAGCCGCACTCACGCTGCTGCTGGTGTGGAAGCCGATCTCGCAGATCGTCAGTGCCGCACCTGCGGATCAGTCGCTGAACGAGCCGTAGACCCGCAGGGTGTTCGCGGCGAGCTGCGCCGACAGCTCATCGACCTCGATGCCGAGTTCCGCCGCCATGAACCGCACCGTGATCGGCACCAGGTACGGCGCATTCGGTCGGCCGCGCAGGGGTGTCGGCGTGAGGAACGGCGCATCGGTCTCGACGAGGATGCGATCGAGCGGTGTGACCTTCAGGGCATCCCGCAGGTTCTGCGCGTTCTTGAAGGTGACGTTGCCCGCGAATGACAGGTGGTAGCCGGCATCCGCGCAGGCGCGCGCCATCGCGTCGTCGCCCGAGAAGCAGTGGAACACCGTCGTCTCGGGAGCTCCGACACGGGTCAGCGTCTCGAGCACCGCGTCGTGCGCATCGCGATCGTGGATCTGCATCGCGATGCCGTGCTTCTTGGCGAGCGAGATGTGCGCCTCGAACGACTCGAACTGCGGCGTGCGACGCTCGGGCTCGGTGCGGAAGAAGTCGAGACCGGTCTCGCCGATCGCTCGCGTGCGCGGATGTGCGGCGAGCTCGTCGATCACGGCGATGGCCTCGTCGAGACCGATGCCACCGAGACGACCGGCCTCGGCATACGCCGGGGCATCGTTCGGGTGGATCGCGACGGCCGCGAGCACACGGCGATCGGATGCCGCGGCCTCGACCGCCCACCGCGACGACTCGATGTCGCCCGACGCCTGCACGACCCCCGCGACGCCCACGGCCTCGGCGCGGTCGAGCTGCTCGGTCAGAGACAGCGGCTCATCGCCGTCGATGATCTCGAGGTGCGCGTGGTTGTCGTAGACCGGAACCGCGAGGGGCTCGGGAGCCGCGGGGTACCGCAGGTCCTTGCGCCCCTCGCCGTCACGTCGCTGCACGTACGTCTCAGGCGTGGACTCCGTCATGGCTCAGGCGGCCGACTCCACCCGCGGGAACAGCGGCGAGAGACCGTTGACGCTCGTTCCTGGGCGCAGCACGCCCCAGGCACCCGCCTCGCGGATCGGCTGGTCCTGCAGACGCCCCAGGCTCTCGGCGGCGCCGAGCGCGACCCAGAGCTTCTCGGTCGACTGCGGCATCACCGGCGAGAGCAGCACGGCGAGCGCGCGCAGGCCCTCGGCGCACGTGTACAGCACGGTGCCGAGGCGCTCGCGCTGCTCGTCGTCGCGGGCCAGCGCCCACGGCTCGTTCTCGGTGATGTACCCGTTGAGCGCGTCGACGATGGTCCAGATCGCGCGGATGGCCTCGTCGATGCGGAAGTGCTCGACCGCGGCATCCGCATCGGTCGTCGCCCGTGCGACGAGACGCTGGATCACCAGATCCTGTTCGAGATAGTCGGCCGGCGCCGGCACGACGCCCTCGAAGTACTTCTCGATCATGGCGGTGGTGCGCGAGGCCAGGTTGCCGAAGCCGTTCGCGAGCTCTGCCTGGTAGCGCGCCGAGAGATCCTCCCACGAGAACGAGCCGTCCTGGCCGAAGGCGATCGCCGAGAGGAAGTAGAAGCGGTAGGCGTCGGATCCGAAGACGTCGGTGATCTCGGTCGGCGCGATGCCGGTGAGCTTCGACTTCGACATCTTCTCGCCGCCCACCAGCAGCCAGCCGTGCGCGAACACGCCCTTGGGCACGTCGACGCCCGCGGCCATCAGCATCGCGGGCCAGATCACGGCGTGGAAGCGCAGGATGTCTTTGCCGACCACGTGGTAGGCGGGCCACCGGCGGTCGAAGGCCTCCTCGTCCGCGCCGTAGCCGACGCCCGTGACGTAGTTGAGCAGCGCGTCGATCCAGACGTACAGGACGTGCGACGTGTCCCATGGGATGGGGATTCCCCAGTCGAACGATGAGCGCGAGATAGACAGATCCTTCAGCCCCTGACGCACGAAGGAGACTACCTCGTTGCGCGCGGACTCCGGTCGGATGAAATCGGGCTCGCTCTTGTACAACTCGAGCAGGCGGTCCTGGAACTCGCTGAGTTTGAAGAAGTAGTTCTTCTCGTGCAACAGCTCGAGAGGCTTGGAGTGGATCGCGCAGACCTTGAGTCCCTCGAAGGGACCGGTGCCGTCGACGATCTCGGACTCGGGCTTGAACTCCTCACAGCCGACGCAGTACAGCGCCTCGTACTCGCCCGCGTAGATGTAGCCGCGGTCGTAGATCGTCTGCCAGAACTTCTGCGCGTTCGTCTCGTGACGCTCCTGCGTGGTGCGGATGAAGTCGTCGTTCGCGACGTCGAGGGTCTTCAGCAGGGGGAACCACGACTCGGTGACGAGCTTGTCGACCCACTCCTGCGGGGTGACGCCGTTCGCTGCGGCGGCACGGAGCATCTTCTGGCCGTGCTCGTCGGTGCCCGTCAGCATCCACGTGTCATCGCCGCCCTGACGGTGCCAGCGCGCGAGCGCGTCGACCGCCACCGAGGTGTACCCGTGACCGATGTGGGGCACATCGGAGGGGTAGTAGATGGGCGTGGTGATATAGAAGGATTCGCCTGCGGGCATGGGATCGATTCTAGGCGGGATACCGGGCGTCGTTACGCTCAGGCGACCGATACCTCGATGCGGTGCCACCCCTGTGCGCCGTCGGGCACGACGTCTGCCGGCTCTGAGGTCTGGGTCTCGCCGTCGACGCTCAGGGCGCGGCACTCGATCGTGTGCGCGCCGCTCTCGGCCGGCCAGTCGAGGCGCCACTGCACCCAGGTGTCGGCCGAGATCGCGGTCGCGAGCTCGGCGCGACGCCACGGGCCCTCGTCGATCCGCACCTCGACGCCCGCGATGCCCACGTGCTGCTGCCACGCCATACCGGCGATGACGCCCTGCCCCGGCTCGATCCGGGCCCCGCGGCGCGGCACGTCGATGCGCGACTGCAGCTTGACGGGCCCGCGCTCCGACCATCCGCGGTCGGTCCAGTAGGCGGTGGCGCGATCGAAGCGGGTGACCTCGAGATCGGTCACCCACTTGGTCGCCGAGACATAGCCGTAGAGGCCGGGCACGACCATGCGCACCGGGAAGCCGTGCTCGATCGGCAGGGGATCCCCGTTCATCCCGACGGCGAGCAACGCGTCGCGGTCGTCGGTGAGCGCCTCGATCGGGGTCGAGGCCGTGAATCCGTCGGACGATCTCGACAGCACCATATCGGCATCCGGGTCGACACCGGCCCTGGCGAGGAGCTCGCGCACCGGGTGACCGAGCCACAGAGCGTTGCCGATCAGGTCGCCGCCCACCTGGTTCGACACGCACGCGAGGGTGACGTGCGACTCCTGCATCGGGAACCTCAGCAACTCGTCCCAGCTGATCACGACCTCGCGATCGACCATGCCGTGGATGCGCAGAGACCAGTCGCCCGGGTCGATGCGCGGCACGATGAGCGCGGTGTCGATGCGGTAGAAGTCGGTGTTCGGGGTGACGACGGGGGCGAGACCCGAGATGTCGAGCTCGGCGGCCGCGGGGACGGCCGGTGCGGTGATCGCAGCCGTCGGCAGTCGCAGCGTCGCGCGTACCGCCTCGATCGAGCGGGTCACCCCGCGGGCGGCGTTTCCGATCACGAGCGCGACGGCCCCGGTCGCCGCCACGCCGACGGTCCACAGCAGGAATCGCCGGCGCTCTTCATGCTCGGCGCGAAGATACGGCACGGGGTGCACCACGCGCATGAGCAGCCTCAGGGCGACCACCGCGGCGACTCCGGCGACGAGACCGGGGAGCCAGGCGAACGGGCCTGCCCCCGGACGGATCATCGCGGCCACCAGGGCGAGCACACCGAGGGCGGCGAGGATCGTCGACCCCACGCCCGCGCGGCGTGACTCCAGAATGCCGGCGAGCGCCGCGACGCCCGCGAGCACCAGAGCGATGCCGGTGATCAGCGCGATCTTGTCGCCGGTGCCGAACAGCGCGATCGCGGCATCCTTCGCCCAGCTCGGGGCGAGGTCGATCAGGCCGCTGCCGATCACGGCGAACGGACTCGCGCTCGGCTCGACGATCGCAGCGACGAGCTCTGCCAGACCGACAGCGACGACCGCCGCGCTCAGCCCGGCGGCCGCCGATCGGAGCCTGTCACCGCGTCTCTCGCGGCTCGCTTGCGTCATTCTCCGAGGGTAGCCCCGGCATCCTGTGCCGGGGCCGCCCGTCTCAGAGTCCGTTGCGTCGTGCGACCTCGCCGAGCCAGGCGAGCGAGGGCTTCGGGAAGCGCTCGAACGTCTGGTGGTCGAAGCCGATGAGACCGAACGTCGGCCGGAATCCGCTGGCCCATTCGTAGTTGTCGAGCGCGCTCCAGTGCTGGTACGCCTTGACCTCGATGCCGTCGGAGATCGCGCGGTGCAGTCCTTCGAGCGCACCCTGAGTGTAGGCGATGCGCCGCGTGTCGTCGGAGGTCGCGATGCCGTTCTCCGTCACGAGCACCGGGACTCCACCGCTGCGCTCCCACGCGCTGCGCACGCCCATCTCGAGCGCGTCGGGGAAGAACTCCCACCCCGTGAGCGTGGTCTCGACATTGTCGGAGACCGGGCGGGGACCCTCAGGGCCGATGAAGGTGCGCGTGTACGCCTGCACGCCGACGAAGTCGTCGCCGGCCGACTGGTCGAGGTACCAGTGGTCGCGCGGGTCGCCGTAGGTGGCGACCATCTCGTCGGCACCGGGCTCACCCGTGGAGTGGAACGCCTGCGTCGCGATCGTCCATCCGGCCTGCACACCCGAGACGGAGTGCAGGATCTCGGAGGCGCGGTGATGCGCGTCGAGCAGCGTGTCGGCGACCGCGAGATCGGGGTTCGGCAGACCGAAGGCGACGAGGTTCGCCGCGTCCTCTCCCCCGGCGAGCATCGCCGCGATGTTCGGCTCGTTGATCGTGCAGACGTATTTCACGCCCTCGAGGATCGGCAGCACCGTCTCGACATAGCGCGAGAACAGATCGACCGCGTCATCCGCGCGCCAGAACCCGTCCTTCTGGAACCACTGCGGCACCGTGAAGTGCATCAGCGTCACCGTCGGGTCGAGCCCGTTCTCGCGAGCCGTGTCGATCATGCGGCGGTAGTGATCGAGCATCGCCCGCGAGACGAAGCCGCGCTCGGGCTCGATCCGCGCCCACTCCATCGAGAAGCGGTACGAGTTCAGACCGGCATCCGCCAGCAGCCGCATGTCCTCCGGGTAGCGGTGGAAGTGGTCGGCCGCGTCGCCCGAGGGCTCGACCATCGGCGATCCCGGAGCATGCTCCATGGCCCACCAGTTGCTGGTCGTGTTGTTCCCCTCCACCTGATGGGCTGCGGTCGCAGCGCCCCAGAGAAAGCCGTCAGGGAATGTGAGCACGAGTGCTCCTTTCGTCTTGCGATGGGTCTTCGGTCAGCGCTCGGCGCGTGCCGGATTGGGCACGGCGTCGAGCAGCTGCACGGTGTACGGGTCTTCGGGATGCTGCAGCACCTGGGAGGTCTCGCCGCGCTCGACGACGCGTCCGCTGTTGAGCACGAGGATGTTCTCGGTCACCAGACGCGCGCTGAGCAGATCGTGCGTGATGTAGAGCATGCTGATGCCCCACCTCTCGCGCAGGTCCTCGAGCAGCGCGAGCACACCCGCTCGCAGCGACACGTCGAGCATCGACACGGGCTCGTCGGCGATCAGCACCTGCGGATCGCTGGCGAGCGCCCGGGCGATGACCACGCGCTGGCGCTGTCCACCCGAGAGCTGATGCGGCAGCTTGGCCGCGAACTGCTCGACCGGCGTCAGGCCCACAGTTTCGAGAAGCTCGAGCACGCGGGCCCTCGCCTCCTCGCCGCGGAGCTTCGTGTAGTTGCGGATCGGGCGACTGAGGGCGTACTCCACCGTGTGCAGCGGGTTCAGCGCCGCATACGGGTCCTGGAACACCATCTGCACGTCCTTGTGGAGATCGCGCAGTCCCGTGCGGCGCAGCGACGCCACGTCGAGCTCGCCGAACCGCACGGTGCCCTCGGTCGGCTTCTCGACTCCGGTGATCAGCTTCGCGAGGGTCGACTTGCCGGAACCCGAGGCGCCCACGAGCGCGAGTGCCTCTCCGGGCTCGAGACGGAACGACACGTCGTCGACCGCGACCACCGGCTCCTCGCCGCGGCGCGGGGCCGGGTAGCGCTTCGAGACGCCCTCGACCACGATCGCGGCATCCGCTCGGCGCGTGTCGCGCTGCGACACGGTGGGCAGGGTCTCGGTCAGCTCGGTGCGCGACCGCCCCTCCCGACGCCTCGTGCCGAGGTCGACGAAGCCGGGGATCGAGATCGACTCGGCCCGGGGGTCGGCGTAGTGGCTGAGCAGCATCCGGGTGTACTCGTCCTGCGGCCGGTGCAGGATGTCGAGGCTCGGCGCGTCTTCGACGATCCGCCCCTCGTGCATCACCATGACCCGGTCGGTCGCCTCGAGCACGATGCCCAGATCGTGGCTGATGAGGATCGCGGTGAAGTGCTCGGAGCGCTGCAGGTCCTTGATCGTGTCCATGACCGCGTGCTGCACCAGCACGTCGAGCGCCGTGGTCGGCTCGTCGAACACCATCAGCTGCGGCTCGAGCGACAGAGCGAGTGCGATCGAGGTGCGTTGACGCATGCCGCCCGAGAGCTCGCTCGGGTACCGGGCCAGCACGGCGGGGTCGAGACCGACCTTGCCGATCAGCTCGCGTGCCCTGGCATCGCGGTCGTCGCGCGGCACGTGGCCGTGCGCGGCGAAGATATCGCGGAAGTGGTTGCCGATCGTGCGGACGGGGTTCAGCGCGTTCATGCCGGACTGCAGCACCATCGCGAACCCGCCCTGGCGCTGACGGCGCAGCTCCTCGGCGTTCAGCTCGCGGATGTCGCGGCCGTCGAAGAGGATACGTCCGCCGCTGATCCGTGCCGGCGGCTTCTGCAGCCGCGTCAGCGCGAAGCCGAGCGTCGACTTGCCTGACCCGGACTCGCCGACGAGACCGACGAACTCGCCGCGACGCAGCGTGAACGAGACGCTGTCGACGGCCGTGACCGGCGTCGTTCCCGGCGAGGCGTACTCGACGGACAGCCCCTGGACGTCGAGAAGCACGTCGTTCGGTGCGGGGGTGTTCGCTTCCATGGCGCTCATCGGCCCTTCCCTTCACGCAGGCGCGGATTGGAGATGCCGTCCACGCCGAAGTTGATCAGTGTCAGGCTCAGCGCGAGCAGCGCGATGCAGAGACCCGGGGCGAACAGGAGCAGCCACTGCCCGGTGAGCAGCGAGTTGGAGTTCTGCGCCCAGTAGAGCATGGTGCCCCAGCTGACGATGCTGGAGTCGCCGAGCCCGAGGAACTCGAGACCCGCCTCGGCGAGGATCGCCGCGGTCGCCGCCCCGAAGAGGGTGCCCGCGATGATCGAGGTCATGTTCGGCAGGATCTCGCGGAACACGATGCGCGCCCGGCTGTCGCCCGAGAACTGCGCCGAGGTGACGAAGTCGTTGCCGCGGAGCGACTGGGTCTGGCTGCGCAGCACGCGCGCACCCCACGCCCATCCGGTGACGACGATCACCGCGATGATCATCAGGATGCCGCCGTTCTGCAGGTAGGCGGCGATCACGATCATGAGCGGCAGCCCGGGGATCACGAGGAAGAGGTTGACGATGAAGCCGACCACCTCGCCCAGGAAGCCGCGCATGTATCCCCAGCTGAGTCCGATCAGCACGGCGACGATCGTCGACAGGATGCCGGCCGCCATTCCGACCAGCAGGCTGATCTGCGAGCCGTAGATCAGCTGGCTCAGGACGTCTTCTCCGGCGGCGGTGGTGCCGAGCCAGTGTGCGGCCGACGCGTCGGCGTTGCGCTCGAACGAGTTGTCCTTGGGGCCGTAGGGCGCGAGCAGCGGAGCGAACACCGCCACCAGCACGAACAGACCGAGGATGATGAGGCCCAGTCGGGCCTTGCCGTTGGACCAGAGGGTTCCCACCATCCGGGCGAACGAGCGCCACGGGCTGGGAGCCGCGATCCGGTCGGAGGGAACCTTGACATTCATGGTGGAGGTCATCGGCGGGTCCTTGGATCCAGCACGCCGTACAGGATGTCGACGAGGAAGTTGGCGATGAGCACGCTGACGGTGATCATCAGGAAGAGCGCCTGCATGAGCGGGTAGTCCTGCCCGATCACGGCGTTGAAGAGCAGATAGCCGATGCCCGGGTACCCGAACACCTGCTCCACGAGGATGGATCCGCCGACCACGCCGCCGAGCGTGAGCCCGAAGCCGGTGAGGTTCGGCAGGATCGCATTGCGGGCGGCGTAGCGCACGGCGATCGTCCGGCCGTGCAGACCGTTCGCCTCGGCGAACGTCACGTAGTCCTCACCCAGGGTGTTGATCATGGCGTTGCGCATGCCGATGATCCATCCGCCGAGCGATGTCAGCAGGATCGTCACGGCCGGCAGCACCGCGTGCTGCACAAGGTCGACGATGAAGTCCCACGTGAACGCCGGTGTGGTGGTGGCCGCGTACGCGCCGGTGGTCGGGAACCAGTGCAGCACGTACCCGAAGAAGAACAGCAGCAGCAGCGCGGTCCAGAAGTACGGGAAGGTGCTGAGGAACGATCCGGTCAGCGTCGGCAGCGAGTCGAGCCAGGTGCCGCGACGCCAGGCCGCGGCGACGCCGATCAGCGTGCCGATCACGAACGCGAGGATCGTGACGATGCCGACCAGGCCGATCGTGTACGGCAGCGCGGTGGAGACCATGCTCGACACGGTCTGCGGGTAGAACGTGTACGAGACGCCGAAGTCGAGGCGCACGACCTGACCGAGGTAGGCGACGTACTGGTCCCAGATCGAACCGGTCGGCACACCCAGCTGGGCCTCGATCGCGGCGCGGGTCGCATCGGACACCGGGCCGTTCTGCGCCAGCTTCGCGATCGCGGCGTCGGCGGGCGAGCCCGGCATGAGCCGCGGGAGGAAGAAGTTCAGCGTGACCGCCGCCCACAGCGTGAGCACGAAGAGGCCGAGCTTCTGGAGGACGTACTTCATCAGTCGTCATCCCCCTTCACACGCTCGAGCCGGGTGAAGATGCCCAGCGGAGCCGAGTCGTAGTTCTGCGGAATCATGTAGGGGTCGTCCTCTGTGGGCCAGCCGGTGAACTTGGAGTCGTTGAACAGACCCCAGATGCCGCCGTAGTACAGCCCGATCACGGGCAGCTCGTCGTAGACGATGCCCTGCAGCTCGTTCACGATCTCGGTCTGGCGGGCGGGATCGACCGTCTCGCGATACTCGGCGAGCAGAGCATCCGCCTCATCCGAGCGATAGCGCTGGAAGTTGTTGGCGGTGGGTTCGCCCGACCCGGAGGGCACGTAGAACTCGCTCGAGAGCAGGTTGTTGTACGCCTGGTAGACGTCGCCGTTGCCCATGCCGCCGACGGCCATCTCGAAGTCGCCGTTGCTGATGGCGTTCTGGTAGCCGGCGGGCTGCGGCAGCTTGAGACTCACCTTGACACCGACCTCGGCGAGCTGGCGCTGCACGGTCTGCGCGGCGCGGGTCCAGTCGGAGTAGCCGTTGGCGGTGGTCAGCGCGAACTCGAGCTGCTCGCCGTCGGCGCCCACGAGACGGTCGCCCTGCAGCGTGTACCCCGCCTCGGCGAACGCCGCGAGCGCGGCATCCGCGTCCTGCGTGATCATGCCCGCATCGGGGATGCTGGGGTCGAGGTACTCCTCCTGGTTGGGCAGGATGAGTCCGGTCTGCCCGGCGGGCTGCATATAGCCCTCCGACGCCGTCTCTGCGATCTCCTCGCGATCGAGGGCGAGCGCGATGCCGCGACGCACATTCACGTCGTCGAACGGCGCCACCTCGAGGTTCGGCATCAGCGCGATCACGCCTCCCGGCGGGAACCACCAGGCGTTGTGCTCGCTGGCCGCACCCCAGGTGCCCTCGACATCGGAGATGAACGAGTACGCCCAGTCGTAGCCGCGCGTGACGGTGTCGAGCTGCGAGTTCGTCGACGGCAGGATGATGTGCTCGATCTCGATCTTGTCGGCCTGCCAGTAGTCGGGGTTCTTGTCGACCGAGTACTGCTGGTCGTTGTAGTTGCCGAGCACGAACGGTCCGGTGCCGACCGGCTCCTCGTTGCGGTAGGTGCCCGGGTCTTTCACATCGGACCAGAGGTGCTCGGGCACGATCATGGTCTGACCGAGGATCGGCAGCGACGGCGCGTCATCCGTCTGCAGATGCATGATGACGTCGTCGCCCTCGACCTCGACGGTCTCGAGGTGCTGCCACGCGCCCTTGATGTCGAGCGACGGGTTGTCCTTCAGCAGCTGGAACGTGAACGCCACGTCGTCGGGCGTCATCGGCTCGCCGTCACTCCACTCGACGCCGTCGCGGATCGTCATCACGACGGTTCGCGCGTCGGGCTGCGACCACTCGGTCGCCAGCCACGGGTTGAGCGTTCCGTCGAGCGGGTTCACCAGGATCAGCGGCTCGTAGATCCACCGCGACGCCGTGCGCGTGTTGGTGAGATACGGGTTGAAGTTCCGCGTGAAGAAGGGATTGCCCTTGTCCGCGTTGATGAGCATCGTGTCGTCGCCGATCGATGGATCGGGCTGCGAGCTGATCTGGATGCTGCAACCGCTGAGTACGACGGCTGCTGCCGCCAGTCCCACGATCGCGGCTCTCCGCCAGCGTCGGAGCATGTGCGTCTTCGCCACACTGCCACCTCATGTCGTCTGTGTCATGAAGGGGGTCCCACGGGTCGGGGCACCCCGCGGCCGAGGCCGCATCACTGATTGTAAGCGCATACATTTCGGAGCGCAAGGACCGGCGATGCACCCTGCGCCGTCGATGCGCGGATCCGCAGGATGGGAGCGGTGCCAGATCAGTGGCTGTGTGGCTCCTCACGAAGCGAGCTCACCATGCTCCGCAAGGCGCGCAGGGCGGCCTCCTGCTCGGCATCCGTCATGCCCGACAGCATCCGAACCTCGACCGATCGCACCGCGGCGGTCGCCTGCGCGAGACTGCTCCTCCCCCTCGGGGTGAGAGTCGTCGGCAAGGCCCTCCCCGCAGGAGCAGTGGCCGGACGAGCGACGAACCCGTCCTTCTCGAGCGACTGCAGCAGGACGTTCATGGACTGGCGCGTCACGAACGCCCCTCGTGCAAGCTCGGAATTCGACATCCCCGGCCGTTGAGCGAGCAACTCCAAGCAGGAGTAATGCGTGATCGTCATGCCCAGCGGTCGCAGCACCTCCTCCATCGCCGAGCGCAGAGCACTGGCTGCCTCTTTGAGCAGATACCCGAGCGAGGTGTCGAGGTCGATGCCGTCTTGACGCATGTCAGCATTCTGACATACGCTCGTGCATGTCAGATAACTGACACTAACGGAAGAGACTCATCATGCCCGTCACCGGCCCCGACTTCATCTCACTCCAGACCAGCGACCTCCCGGCGTCCCAGGCGTTCTACGAGCGGTACCTCGGACTCGTGCGCTCGCCCGCGGGCCCGCCGCACGCCGTCGTCTTCGAGACGACACCCATCGCCTTCGCGCTGCGCGACATCGCTCCCGGCACCGACCTCGACGGAGTCGACCAGCCGGGGATCGGTGCGGCGCTCTGGTTGCACGCGACCGACGTCCAGAGCATCCACGATGCTCTCTCCGCCGACGGCCACGCGATCGTCGCAGCCCCGATCGACGGTCCGTTCGGCCGCACCTTCACGTTCGCCGACCCGGACGGCTATCGCATCACCCTGCACGACCGCGCCTGAACGCCTGAACGCCTGGGTCAGACTCCTCGCCCAGGGCGCTGGGAGCTCTCCCGGACGAGGATCTGCAGGGGCAGACGCACGGTCATCGGGTCGGCGTCGGGGTGTTCGAGTCTTCGCGCGAGCAGTTGCACGGCTGCACGCCCGAGGTCGATCATCGGCTGGCGCACGGTGGTCAACGCAGGCCGTGACAGAGCCGCGGCCTCGATGCCGTCGAAGCCAGTGACCCGCACGTCCGCGGGAACCCGGACGCCGCCCGAGCGGAAGGCGTCGATCGCCCCGAGTGCCATCTGATCGTTCGCGGCGACCAGGGCGGTCGGCACGCCGCGGGCGATCAGCTCCTCCCCCGCGCGCCGACCGGACGCTCGGGTGAAGTCGCCTCTCAGCACCATCACCTCGTCGAGGGCGATGCCGGCCTCGACGACGGCGTCCGCGAAGCCCTCCCAGCGCTGCGCGCCGTCGGGCGAATCCTCGGGTCCGCCGAGGAACGCGAGGCCTCCGGGGTCGGACTCCGAGAGCACGAGGCGAGTGAGCTCGGCCATGGCCTCGGCGTTGCTCACCGTCACATGGTCGTAGTCATCGCCGCGCGCAGGGCCGGAGAGGACCACCACGGGGATGCGTCGTGCGAGGCGGGCGAGCACATCGTCGGGAACACTCTGCGCAAGCACCATCAGTCCGTCGACCCGGCCGGCAATGTCACGCACGGTCTCGCGGGTGGGGTCATCGCGACCGACGCCGATCATGAGCACGAAGCCCTGCTTCCATGCCTCCAGCTCCGCGCCGCGCAGCACCTCGTCGAGGAAGAGCATGGTCGGCTGCGGAGCGCCGGGGTCCGCCGCTTCGCGCTCGACGGTGAAGGGCGGTGTCACCGACGGCGAGTTCGCGAGAACGTCGAGCAGCGGCGCATCGTCGGACGCGTCGAAGCCGGGGAAGTAGAGCCCGATCACCCCTGTGCGCCTCTCGGCCAGTCCGCGGGCACTGCTGCTGGGCACGTAGCCCAGCTCTGTGACCGCATCGAGCACGCGCTCACGAGTCGCCGGACGCACCGCATCCGGCTGGCGCAGCACACGCGAGACCGTGGCGATCGACACTCCGGCGCGCTCCGCGACGTCGTAGACGGTCGCCTTCTTGCTCACGCTGGGTCCTCCTCCGGATGGCTGTGCACCAGGGTACCTGCGGTCAGCGAGGAGCCGATGCACGCCGGTGCGCCGTCAGCGATCCGTGCGGTCTGACGCTCACCTCGTCGGGCAATCGCTCGCGATACTCCCGCGAGACGATGTCGAGTCCCGCATCCTGCAGCAGTGCGCCCAACGACTCGGCCGACCAGAAGTACGCCGGTGCGACCGCGTGCGCGAAGGGCTCACGCGGCTCGCCGTCGAAGAACCCGAGCAGGAGGCTGCCGCCGGGGGCCAGCACGCGGGCGAACTCGTCGAGGATCTCGGGAACGTCTTCGGGTGCGGTGTGGATGAGCGAGTACCAGGCGAGGATGCCGCCGACCGAGCCCCTCTCGACCTGCAGATCGCGGAACGAGCCGAGATCGAACGTGATGCCGGGATGCCGTCGCCGCGCCGTCTCGATCAACTCCGCCGACAGGTCGACGCCGCGCACCTCGCGGTCGCCTCGTGCGAGGAACGCCGTCCAGTGACCCGGCCCGCACCCGGCATCCAGCAGCAGACCCTGCGTGTCGTCGCGCCACCGGGCGATCGACGCCGCATCGCGAGCATCCATCTGCTCGACAGCGCCGGCCAGCGCGACGTACTCCTCAACACGAGCGTCGTAGGCCGCCGCGATCGCAGCATCCGAGGCGTCGCGCATCAGCGGGCGGCGAGCGCTGCCTGATACAGGTCGCGTGACGACAGGCCGGTCGCCGCGGCGACCTCGGCACACGCCTCCTTCAGGCGGACGCCGGAGGCGACGAGCCGCTGCACCTGCACGAGGGCATCCTCCGCCGAGGATTCCCGGGGCGGAGCCCCCTCGACGACGACCACGATCTCGCCCTTCACGCCCGCAGCCGCCCACTCGGCAAGCTCGGCCGCAGTGCCGCGACGCACCTCTTCGTAGAACTTGGTGAGCTCGCGGCACACGGCGATGCGACGGTCGTCGCCGAAGACCGTGCCGATGTCGGCGAGTGCCGAGGCCAGGCGTGCGGGCGATTCGAAGAAGACCATCGTGCGGGGTTCGGTGGCGAGACCGCGAAGCGTCGAGCGCCGCTCCCCCGGCTTGCGCGGCAGGAAACCCTCGAAGGTGAAGCGGTCGGTGGGCAGCCCCGAGATCGCGAGCGCCATGATCACAGCACTCGGGCCGGGGATCGCCGTGACGGTCACGCCCTGCGCGACCGCTTCGGCGACGAGCGCGTACCCCGGGTCGCTGATCGCGGGCATCCCGGCATCGCTGACGACCACGATGTCCTGCTCCACGGCGAGCGCCGCGAGCTCGGCCGACTTCTGCTTCTCGTTGTGATCGTGCAGCGCGATCAGCCGCGGCCTGTTCGTGATCTGCAGCGCCTGCAGCAGTCGCCCGGTGGTGCGGGTGTCTTCGGCGACCACGACCTCGGCGTTCTCGAGAACCTCGATGAGGCGGCGGGACGCATCCCCGAGGTTTCCGATCGGGGTGGCGGCGAGGATGATCACCCGCCCAGCTTAGGCGGGACCGCGTCGCCCGGACGTGCGGGACGCTCGTTGTCTAGGCTGGAGCCCGTGACCGCGCCCGTGCCTCTGCTCCCCGCTCCCGAGGAGCGCCCGACGCGGTACGGGCAGCTGCGCGACCGCATCCTGCGCGACCCCGACTGGGGGCGGATGCTGCGCTGGTTCGCACCGCTCGTCGTCACCGTCGTAGCCGCGGTGCTGCGCTTGGTGAACCTGGGGCACCCGCATCAGCTCGCCTTCGACGAGACCTACTACGTCAAGGACGCGTGGTCGCTGTGGACCCTCGGCTACGAGGGCACTTGGGGTGAGAACGCGAACGAGGCGTTCATCACCCTGCAGGAGCTGCCCCTCGCCGACAACGGCTCGTTCGTCGTGCATCCCCCGCTCGGCAAGTGGCTGATCGCGCTCGGCATGTCGATCGGCGGCCCGGACAACACCGTCGGCTGGCGGCTCGCCACCGCGCTTCTCGGCACCGCCACCGTGCTGCTCGTCTACCTGATCGCGCGTCGCCTGACCGGATCGATCGTCGTCGCGACCGTCGCCGGCTCGCTGCTCGCGATCGACGGTCTGAGCATCGTGATGAGCCGCACCGCACTGCTCGACGGGCCGCTCACGTTCTTCATCATGCTCGGCGCCCTGTTCATCCTGATCGATCGCGACCGCACGATCCCGCTGCTCGAGCAATCCGACACGCATGGCCCTGGGGCTTCGCCATCCGACACCGACACCCCCGAGCCGCTGTGGGGACGCGTGCTCTGGCGTCGCCCCTGGCTGATCGCCGCGGGCGTCGCCCTCGGCGCCGCCTGCGCGGTCAAGTGGTCGGGCCTGTATGCGCTCGCGGCATTCGGCCTCTACGTCGTCGTGACCGATGCGCTCGCCCGCCGCCGCGCCGGGATCGTGCTCTGGCCGAGCTCCGCGGCGTTCCGGCAGGGCCCGGTGTCTTTCGTGCTGCTCGTGTTCCCGGCATTCGCCACCTACGTCGTGAGCTGGACAGGATGGCTCGTGACCGACGGCGGGTATTCCCGTGACAGCGACCCGAATCCGTTCATCGCCCTGTGGAACTACCATCAGTCGATCCTCAACTTCCATGTCGGGCTGCACAGCGGACACCCCTACGCGAGTGCGGCGTGGGAGTGGCCGCTGCTGCTTCGTCCGACGGCAGTGTGGGTCGGCACGGATCCCGCACCGTGCGGGGTCGACCACTGCATCGCCGTGATCTCGACGATCCCGAATCCACTGATCTGGTACGCGAGCATCGCCGCCGCGGGCTACCTCGTCTACCGTCTCGTACGCGCCTGGATCACGCGCCGGCCGATCGAGCCTGCGCTCACGTTCCCGCTGGTCGGGCTCGCGGCCACCTACATCCCGTGGCTGATGTTCCCCGAGCGCACGATCTTCCAGTTCTATACGGTGGCGATGGCCCCCTTCCTCGCGATCGGGCTCGCCGTCGTGCTGCGCGTGCTCGCGGGGCGCCGCGAGGATCCGCTGCATCGTCGCCAGGCCGGCGAGCGCACCGTCATGGTGTTCCTCGTCGTCGTCGTGCTGGTCTCGGCCTTCTACTATCCGGTGTGGACCGGCGTGAGTGTGCCATACGACTTCTGGCTCCTGCACAACTGGCTCCCCGGGTGGGTCTGACGCCCAGCCGTTATCCCGTCAGCCCGCCCTGCGCGTCAGGCCCGCGACGACGAGCAGCGCCGCCGTCAGACCGATGGTCAGCAGCAGCTGCGCACGTGCGGCCTCGTCGGTCATCGAGAGCGCGATGACCCCCGCGAGCAGCGCCAGGCACAGCCACGACAGCCAGGGGAAGCCCCACATGCGCATCGGCATCTCTTCGCCTGAGCGATCCGCGCGACGGCGGAGGATGATCTGTGACACCGCCGTCGCGGACCAGATGATGAGCACGGTCGACCCCACGATGTTCAAGAGCACTGGGAGAACCACGTCGGGGAACGCCCAGTTGAGACCCACCGTGACGAAGCCGAAGGAGATCGAGGCGAGCACCGCCACCGCCGGCACGCCCTTCGCAGTGGTGCGCGTCGCCGCCGTCGGCGCGAGGCCCCGCTCGCCGAGGGAGTACGCCATGCGCGACGCACCGTAGATGTTCGCGTTCATCGCCGAGAGCAGCGCGGTCACGACGATGAGGTCCATCACCAGACCGACGCCCGGCACCCGCAGCGTCTCGAGCACGGCCGAGAAGGGGCCGTCCGCGACAGCCGGATCGTTCCACGGCAGCACCGCCACGATCACGAAGATCGATCCGACGTAGAAGATGAGGATGCGCACCAGCACTTCACGGACGATGCGGCGGATGTTCCGCGCGGGGTCGTCGGACTCGGCCGCGGCGATAGCGACGACCTCGGTGCCGCCGAACGCGAACATCACGACCAGGAGGGCTGCCGCGACACCGGCGATGCCGTTCGGGGCGAACCCGCCGTTGTCGACGAGATTGCCGATGCCGGTCGCCGGCACGCCGGGGAAGAGCCCGACGATCGCACACACGCCGACCACGAGGAAGACGATGATCGCGGCGACCTTGATCGCCGCGAACCAGAATTCGAACCGCCCGTAGTTGCGCACCCCGAAGAGGTTCACCGCGGTCAGCGCCACGACGAACACGAGCACCCAGACCCAGGCGGGGATGCCCGGCATCCGGGCGGCGACGATGCCGGCGGCACCGGTGGCCTCGGCCGCGATCACCACGACGAGCTGGATCCAGTAGAGCCATCCGACAGCGCTGCCCGCGCTTCGTCCCATCGCCCTCTGCGCATACGAGCTGAAGGCGCCGGAACTCGGGCGCGCGGCGACCATCTCGGCCAGCATCGCCATCACCAGCACCACGATGCCGCCGGCGACGAGATACGAGATGAGCACCGCCGGACCGGCCATGCCGATCGCCTGACCCGACCCCACGAACAGCCCGGCGCCGATCGCTCCGCCGAGCCCCATCATCGAGATCTGGCGACGGGTGAGACCCCGATGCAGACCCCTGGTCGTGGTCGTGGTGGTGGGAACCTCGGTCATGCATGTACCTCCTGCGGTGCGGTCTCAGCCTACGATCTCCTCATGGGCGCTCCATCCGGCTTCGAGTTTTCGAGTTCGTCGTGCGTGGCGACGAGGTCGTCATCAGACACCACGGTGCGACGGCGACGGTGCTGAGAGGGACGAGGGCGAGCGAGTTCCTCACTCAGGTCGAGCACGGCGACGCGCAGCTGCTGATGGCCCGGGTCACCGGCGACTACCGACGTGGCAACGAGCGCACCGCGCGACAGCATCCGCGAAACACGCGCTGAAACCCGATCAGCGCGGGAGTGCCAGCTCGGCGGGGTCGCTCACCGGCAGCCGGCACACGAAAGACCGGCAGTCGAACGCCTGCTCACCGGCGCCTGCTTTGCCTTCGAAGAGCTCGAACCCGGCATCGGCGAAGGCGCGCGCCTGTGCCGGCGAGACGATCGCGACGGCATCCGCATCGGCACCGCGCGCAGCGGAGGCCAACGCGCCGTCCGGCGACTCCGTCACGACCACGAGCTGCCGCGGAGCATCGACGAGCCCTGCGGCGACGCGCAGCAGACTGCCGTGCGCGAACGGCTGCCCCACGGCCGGGGCGGCGTGCTCGCGCACCTTCTGAGCGGCGGCGTCTCGGTACCGGTCGCCGGCTCCGAGCAGCCACGCGGTGAGGGATGCCGAGGCGACGGCCGACGCTCCCGACGGAAGATCACCGTCGGTCTGATCGGGCGCGGTCGCGATGCCGTTCTCGGCCAACAGCGGGTCGCCGGCGAGGCCGGTGAGAGCATCGTCGAGAAGCGCACGCCCTTCGACGGCCCAGGCCACGTCGCCGGTGGCGAGGGCCAGCGCGAACAGGCCGTCGGCGAGAAGCGCGACATCGGCCGTCGTCGCGACCGCCGCAGAGGCGGTGCCGTCGAGCGACGCCCGAACCAGGTCTCCCGACCCGTCGCGGTTGACGCGCAGCACGTGCTCGGCCGCCTCGGCCGCGGCGTGAACCCACTCGGGTTCGGCGAACGCGGCCCCCGCACGCGCGAGCGCGGCGATCGCAAGGCCGTTCCAGCCGGTGATGACCTTGGCGTCGACGGCAGGCGGTTCGAGCTCACCCCGCTCGGCCACAGGTCTCAGGTAATAGCCGCCCTCGCTGCGCTGCCCGTCGATCCACGACTCCGAATCCTGCGCCGCGCCGAATCCCCCGCCGTCACGGCGCAGTGCCCGCACCAGGAAGGCAGCGATCCCCCGCGCGGTCGACTCGTCGCCCGCATCCAGTGCCACCTCGAGCAGCTGGGCGTTGTCCGTCAGCATCCGCTCGTAATGCGGCACGGTCCAGTCGCGCCGGGTGGCGTAGCGGAAGAATCCGCCGTCCTCATCGCGCAGAGCCGATGCTCTCATCGCCTCGAGTGCCCGCTCGGCGGCTGCCGCGGCATCCGGCGCCTCCCGACGCACGAGCGGCGTCTGCAAGAAGCGGAGCGTCGTGGCGACCGGGAACTTCGGCGCACCCCCGAAGCCGCCGAACTGCGGATCCTCGCGCTCCGCGATCGACATGGCGGCCGTCGCGATCGCCCCGGCATCGGGCAGGTCCGACGGCGTGGACGCCGCCGCCTGCACGAGTGCCGCGGTCACGGCATCCGCCGATTCCTCGGCCTGCGCGCGCCGCACGGTCCACGCCTCGTGCACGGCGGCGAGCACGTCACGGAACGCCGGGAGCGGCTGCCGTGCGACCGGAGGCCAGTAGGTGCCCGCGTAGAAGGTGCGGCCTCTCGGGGTGGCGAACACGGTGAGCGGCCAGCCGAGGTTCTGCGTGAAGGCGGATGCTGCGGCCATGTAAGCGCCGTCGACGTCGGGATGCTCTTCGCGGTCGACCTTGACCGCCACGAAGTTCTCGTTGATCGCGGCCGCTGTCACGGGATCGGCGAACGACTCACGCGCCATCACGTGGCACCAGTGACAGGTCGAGTAGCCGATCGAGATGAGCAGCGGCACGCCACGACGCTCGGCCTCGGCGAAGGCCTCGGTTCCCCACGGATACCAGTCGACGGGGTTGTCCGCGTGTGCGCGGAGGTAGGGGCTGAGCGTATCGGCGAGCCGGTTCGTCATATCTTCACGCTACGCGGGTGCGGCGTGTATCGGCCGCTCAGGAGACGAGCAGCGGTTCCACGGGACGCGATGCGGCGTACCCGACCAGGGGCAGAGCGCGCTCGGCGGCGAGCGTGATCCGCGCCTGCAGCACATCGGAGCTGATCACGTAGCCGTCGAAGTCGGTGTTGCTCGCGTAGACCCCCACCGGCAGTGTCAGTGCCTGGAAGAACGCGAACAGCGGGCGCAGCTGGTGCTCGATGATGAGCGCGTGGCGCTCGCCGCCGCCGGTGGCCGCGAGCAGCACGGGCTTGCCGACGAGCTCGTACTGGCCGACGAAGTCGAACAGATGCTTGAAGAGTCCGGTGAACGAGGCCCGGTAGACGGGGCTGCCCACGATCAGCAGGTCGGCCTGCTCGATGGCCACGAGCTTCTCCTCGACGCGTGCGGGCAGCTGATCGCGGCTCAGCGCACCGGCGAGGGAGGGGCCGATGTCCGTCAGCTCGATGACCTCGATCTCGACGTCGGCGCGGTCGGCGACAGCACCGGCGATCGCACGGATGAGAGCCGTGGTCTTGCTGGGCTCGTGCAGGGAGCCGGACACGGCGACGACACGGTAGGGAGCTGTCATGCGGTCGACGCTACTCACGACGACGCCCCGTGTCGCGGTCGGCGACACGGGGCGTCATCTGTCGAAACGGAACGCCTCAGTTGACGTCGTTCGGGTGCGAGCCCACGCGTCCCGAGCCGTCGAGCGGGTCGAGTGCGTCGATCGCCGCGATCTCGGCACCGGTCAGCTCGAAGCCGAACACGTCGAGGTTCTCGCGCAGACGCTCGGCGCGCACCGACTTCGGGAAGACGATGAATCCCTTCTGCAGGTGCCAGCGCAACACCGCCTGAGCCGGGGTGACGTCGTGCGCGGCGGCCGCGTCGGCGATCGCCGGGGTGCCGAACAGGTCGTACTTGCCCTGACCGAGAGGGCCCCACGACTCGATGCGGATGCCGTGCGCGGTCGCCCAGTCGACGATGTCGCGCTGCTGGTAGGCCGGGTGCAGCTCGATCTGGTTGACCGCGGGGGTCACGCCGGTCTCGGCGACGACGCGCTCGAGGTGCGGCACGAGGAAGTTCGACACGCCGATGCTGCGCGTCAGGCCCGCCTCGCGAAGCTCGACGAGCTTCGCGAATGCGTGCACGTAGTCGTCCTTCGCGGGGGTCGGCCAGTGCACGAGGTACAGGTCGACCGCGTCGAGACCGAGCTTCTCGAGGCTTTCGGCGATCGCCGCGTTCGGCTCGTCATCGTGGTGGCGGTCGTTCCACAGCTTGGTCGTGATGAAGAGCTCGTCGCGAGCGATGCCGGAGGCCGCGATCGCCGCGCCCACGCCCTCTTCGTTGCCGTAGATCGCCGCGGTGTCGATGTGGCGGTAGCCGATCTCGAGCGCTTCGCTCACGGCACGCTCGGTCTCGTCGGCGGGCACCTTGAAGACGCCGTAGCCGAGCTGGGGAATGGAGTTGCCGTCGTTCAGTTCGAGTGCAGGAATCGTCATGCATCCAGCCTAGGAGCACTCGTGGCGGGCAGGGCCGCCGGAGCGGTCGCCATGGCCGTCGCCGCCGTGCCGACGAGCCGTTCGAGCGGACCGCGTCCCACGAAGATCGACCACAGCGATGTGGCCAGCAGCAGCATGATCACGGTCGCCGCCCAGAACTCGTTGCTCGTGAAGAAACCGCCGGGACCACCGATCAGCGCGGTCGAGAGCACATGCGCGGTGTACGCCGTCAACGGCATCGACCCCAGGGCGCCGAGCGGCAGCAGCACCCAGCGCAGGGGCCTGCTGAGCAGCAGACAGAGCGCGATCACGACGAGCGCGAATCCGCCGGACCCCAGGATCTCGGCGGTGCCGCCCGAATGCGCGTCGACGCCGAAGACACCGGCGAGCACCGCGCCGACCGGATCACCGTCGGCCACGGCCGCCGGATAGGTGCTCCAGCCCGTGCTGATCGCCGTGCCGGACCCCGAGGCGCCGTCTGCACCGCCCAGACCGGCGAGCGCACCGACGAGGCCGAGTCCGTAGCCGACGACCATCAGGCCGAGTCCGACCGCGAGAGCTCCCGCCGCCGTCTCGAGCCTTTCGACATGCAGCCGTCCCAGCGCCATGCCGCCGAAGACGAAGGCGAGCCAGACCGTGATGGGGTAAGACCCGTACAGCACCAGTCCGATGCCGGGGCCGGACGGATGCAGCGCGAGCACTGCCACGAGCGCGAGCAGCGCGGGCCCGGCGAGGGCGAGGACAGCCGCCGCCAGCAGCAGCTTCCATGGTGCCCAGCGCAGGAAGGGGATGACAGCGACGTACAGCAGACCGTAGAGGGTGAGGATCACGGCGATCGGGGTGTTCAGGAGCTCGAGCGCCAGGCCGATCAGGAAGATCACGGCACCACGTCCCACCAGCTGCAGGCGGATGCTCGGCACTCGTGCCGGGTCGGGGCCCGCGCTGCGGCCTGTCATCAGCGCGATCGACACCCCGGCGAGCACGGCGAAGAGGATCGAGGAGCGCCCGTTGACGAGGTCGCCCCACGTCGACGGCTCGAAGGGATCGAAGGGAGCGGACACTCCGATGTGCGCGCCCGCCATCCCGAGGATCGCCAGGCCGCGCGCGACGTCGAGTCCGAGGATGCGCGGGGCACGACCGAAGTCGTGGAACCACTCAGTCGGATTCGACCACTGTGGGGGCGTGCGCGCGATGGTCATCCGACGATCGTAAGGGTCGATCCCGTCATACGATGGAGGGCTATGTCCTCCCCCGTGATCATCTATCCCCCCGAGCTGCCCGTCAGCGCCGCCCGGGAGGAGATCGCCGACGCCATCCGCGACCACCAGGTCGTGATCGTCGCGGGCGCCACCGGGTCGGGCAAGACCACGCAGCTGCCGAAGATCTGCCTCGAGCTCGGGCGCGAGCGGATCGCCCACACCCAGCCCCGACGCCTCGCCGCGCGCACGATCGCAGAACGCGTCGCCGACGAGCTGCAGGTCGAGCTCGGCACGCTCGTCGGCTACAAGGTGCGCTTCACCGACAAGGTGTCGGACGACACCCGCATCGCACTTATGACCGACGGCATCCTGCTCAACGAGATCAACCGCGACCGGTTGCTGCGCCGCTACGACACGATCATCATCGACGAGGCGCACGAACGCTCACTCAACGTCGACTTCCTGCTCGGCTATCTGGCGCGCCTGCTGCCGGAGCGGCCTGACCTCAAGGTCATCATCACCTCGGCGACCATCGACCCCGAGAGCTTCGCGAAGCACTTCGCCGCGGCGGACGGCACCCCCGCCCCGATCATCGAGGTCTCGGGCCGCACGTATCCGGTCGAGATCCGGTATCGGGGTCGTGAAGAGGAGACGGCCGAAGGCGGCGAAGAGGGCGACGAGGTCACCGCGATCGTCGCGGCCCTGCGCGAACTCGACCGCGAGGCCCCCGGTGACGTGCTCGTGTTCCTCCCCGGCGAAGCCGAGATCCGGGACGCGGCGGATGCCGTGCGCGGCGCGTACTCGAAGGACCGATCCCCCACCGAGGTCCTGCCGCTGTACGGTCGCCTCTCGGCGGCCGAGCAGCACCGGGTGTTCGAGAAGAGTCGCGTCGCCGGCGTCCGCCGCCGCGTCGTGCTCGCCACGAACGTCGCCGAGACGAGCCTCACGGTTCCCGGCATCCGCTACGTGATCGACACCGGCTCCGCCCGCATCTCGCGGTACAGCAACCGCTCGAAGGTGCAGCGGCTGCCGATCGAGGCCATCTCGCAGGCATCCGCGAACCAGCGCTCCGGCCGTGCCGGGCGCACCAGCGACGGCATCGCGATCCGTCTCTACAGCGAAGAGGACTTCGACAAGCGGCCGGAGTTCACCGAGCCCGAGATCCTGCGCACCTCGCTCGCGTCGGTCATCCTGCAGATGCTGTCGCTCGGCTTCGGCGACATCACGGCGTTCCCGTTCCTCACGCCGCCCGATTCGCGGGGTGTGAAGGCGGCGTTCGATCTGCTCACCGAGCTCGGCGCGGTGCGCCCGTCGACGGGTTCGGATCCCCAGACGCTGACGCGCATCGGCCGCGACATCTCGCGCATCCCGATCGATCCGCGGTTCGCCCGCATGCTGATCGAGGCGGGGCGTCCGGGCGGAACCGACGTCACGCGCGATGTGCTCGCGATCGTGGCCGGCATGTCGATCCAGGACGTGCGCGAACGCCCGTCGCAGGAGGCACCGCAGAGCGTGCGCGACGAGGCGGATCGCATGCACGCCCGCTTCGCCGACCCCACGAGCGACTTCCTCTCGATCCTGAACCTGTGGAACCACCTCCGAGAGCAGCAGCGCGAGCTCGGCTCCAGCGCCTTCCGCCGGCTGTGCCGCTCGGAGCACCTGAACTACGTCCGTGTGCGCGAGTGGTTCGACGTGCACCGCCAGCTGCGATCGCTGGTCAAGACGAAGGACTCATCCGGTTCGGGGACGGCGGATCCGGATGCGATCCATCGGGCGTTGCTCTCGGGACTCCTGTCGCAGATCGGCATCCTCGATGAGCGCCAGACGGGCAAGGGCGTCGATCCGAAGAAGAAGAGGATGGCCGAGTATCGCGGTGCCCGCGGCATCCGCTTCTCGATCTTCCCCGGATCAGCCCTGCGCAAGAAGGCCCCGCAGGCGGTCATGGCCGCCGAGATCGTCGAGACCTCACGCACCTACGCGCGCACGGTCGCCGCGATCGATCCCGCCTGGGCCGAGGCGATCGCGGGCGACCTCGCCAAGCGTCAGGTGACCGAGCCGCACTGGTCGAAGGATGCCGGGGCCGCCGTCGCCTACGAGAAGGTGACTCTGTTCGGGGTGGAGATCATTCCCCGTCGCCGCGTGCAGTTCGCCCGCATCGACCGGGCCGCCTCGCGCGAGATGTTCGTGCGGCACGCGCTCGTCGAGGGCGAGTGGGATCCGACGCGCATCGACAAGCGCGTGAGCGCGTTCTGGCGCAGCAACGCCGAACTGCGCAAGCGACTCGAGAAGCTCGAGGAACGGGAACGCCGCCGCGACATCCTCGCGGGTGACGAGGCCGTCTTCCGCTTCTACGACGAGCGCATCCCGTCCGACGTCTTCGATGTGCGCTCGTTCGAGAAGTGGTGGCGCGAGCAGCTCGCTTCGACGCCGAAGCTGCTCGTGATGCGCGAGGCCGACCTGCTCGACGACGACAGCCGTGCCGATCAGAACGAGTTCCCGACGCGGTGGACGCAGGGCGACCAGGTGCTCGGCCTCGCCTACCGCTTCGAGCCCGGTGCCGCCGACGACGGCGTGAGCGTCGTGATCCCGCTCCCCCTGCTCGCGCAGATCGACGACCGCGGCTTCGACTGGCAGGTGCCGGGCCTGCGGGCGGAACTGGTCACGGGTCTGCTGCGGGCGCTGCCGAAGGCGATCCGTCGTCACGTGGTTCCCGCCGCCGACTGGGCCGACAAGTTCGGCGCCGAGCTCACAGGCGAAGGCCCCGAGACTCACGGAGGGCTGCCCGCCCGCACGCTCAAGGAAGCGCTCGCGCGCCTGATCCAGCCTCTCGCGAACCAGCTGGTCTCGGCGGCCGATTTCGAGGACGACCGGGTGCCCGCGCACCTGCGCATGAACTTCCGCGCCGTCGACGAACACGGTCGCATCGTGGGATCGGACCGCGACCTCAGCGCGCTGCAGACGCAGCTCGCCGACCGTGCGCGCAGCAGCGTCGCTCGGTCGATCGCGGCACCGTCCCGCCGTCCCGGCCCCTCGAAGGGGCCGCAGCCCACGGCCGTCGCCGCCTCGATCGAGAAGGACGGCCTCACCACGTGGACGTTCGGCGACCTGCCCGAGGTGCTCGACACGCGCGTCGCCGGTGGAGTCGTGCGCGGCTATCCGGCGATCGTCGATCAGGGCAAGACCGTCTCGGTGCGGGTGGAGTCCACGGCGGATGCGGCAGCCGCCGCCACCCGCGCGGGCGTGCTGCGGCTCGTGCTGCTCGGCGTGCCGTCGCCCTCCTCGTACGTGCAGCAGCACCTCACGAGCCAGGAGAAGCTCGCACTCGCCGCGTCGCCCTACCAATCGGCCGCCGCGCTGATCGAGGACTGCCGCGCCGCCGTCGTGCAGAGCGCGATCGACCGCGCGGCTCCCGGCGGCATCATCCGCACCGAGGCCGAGTTCGTGCGTGTGCGCGACGCCGTCTCGGCGTCGCTCGTCGACGACCTCTTCGCCTGCGTGTCGCTCGTCGCGCGTATCCTCACCAAGGCGCGTGACGTCGAGCGCGGCATCAAGTCGCAGAACTCGCTCTCGCGGCTCGGGCCGCTGAACGACATCCGCACCCAGCTCTCGGGACTGCTGCACGCCGGGTTCGTCTCGGCGGCGGGCGTCGAGCGTCTCGCGCACTTCCCGCGCTACCTCGACGGGATGCTCGACCGGCTGAAGACGCTGGCGAACGAGCCGGGCAAGGATCGCACGCGTATGAGTGAGTTCGAGCGCATGGCGAAGGTCTACGAAGACGCCGGGGGCACGATCCCGCTCGCGGCCGATGCACCCTTTGCGCTCGTCGAGACACGCTGGCTGCTCGAGGAGTATCGCGTCAGCGTGTTCGCGCAGCGCCTCGGCACCGCTCAGCCCGTCTCTCCTCAGCGGATCATGAAAGTGCTGGCGTCACGGGGGTAGCCTGAGGTCATGGCTCGCGCGATCGTCTACACGGAGTTCGGTTCCCCTGATGTGCTGCACCTGATCGAGGTCCCCGATCCGATCGCGCTGAACGGCGAGGCGGTGGTGCGCATCGAAGCCGCCGGGGTCAACCCGATCGATGCCAAGCTGCGCAGCGCCAAGCGCCCGTCACCGCCCATCACCGAACCGCGTGGCGTGGGCTTCGACGGCGCCGGGGTGATCGAGTCGCTCGGCGACGATGTGGAGGCCTTCGCCGTCGGCGACCGCGTGGCGATCCGCGACACCGTCGGCACCTACGCGAGCCTGCTCGCCGTACCGGTCGAGAAGCTCGTCGCCCTTCCCGATTCGGTCACGGCTGCAGAGGGCGCCGGCATCGGCATCCCCGCCGGCACCGCCTTCCAGGCGCTCCGCTCGCTCGGTGTGGCCGACGGCGATGTGCTGCTCGTGCACGGCGGCTCCGGCTCGGTCGGGCAGGCTGCGGTGCAGTTCGCCGTCGCCTGGGGCGCCACCGTGATCGCCACGGCCAGCCCCGCGCGGCACGATCAGCTGCGCGAGCTCGGTGCGGTCCCGGTCGCCTACGGCGAGGGGCTGCTCGAACGCGTGCGCGAGGCGGCTCCGGACGGCGTGACCGTTGCACTCGACTGCGCCGGAACGGACGAGGCCATCGAGGTGTCGCTCGAGCTCGTGGCCGACCGCGACCGCATCGCGACGATCGTGCGCGGTCCGGACGCAGCCTCGTTCGGCATCCGCGCTTTCTCGGGCGGCTCTCCCGAGCCGTTGACCGAGCAGGAGCTCGCCTGGCGGGCCGAGGCGCTCCAGGCGACCGTCGACCTGCTCGCCGCTGGGGACTTCACGATCGAGCTCGGCCCCGAGCTCCCTCTCGCCGAGGCGGCACAGGCCCACGAGCTCGTGGAGTCCGGCTCCGCCTCGGGCAAGATCGTCCTGATCCCGTAGCGCCTCAGGTCCAGACGCGGGCGGCTGTGTCGGCTGTCGCCATCGAGATCGAGTTCGCAGTGATCAGGCGGCGGGTGGCTTCGGCAAGCGCAGCTTTCATGCTCACGATCGCGGTGGACCACTGCTGGTGCGCGCGGTCGTACGCTCGCTGTGCCTCGCCGTCCCATGCGGATCGCAGCCGCGCGACCTCGGCTTCGAGGGCATCGAGTTCGCGCTCGAACGTTGCCACGGCAAGGGCGAGCCGCGCGACCGTATCGGCGATGGCGTCGTGACGGGCGGAGACCTTCATCGCAACTCCGAGAGTTCCTGCGCGAGAGTTCGGGGATCTGTCACGGCATGATCTCTGCTTCTACTCGAGTGATGACGATCTCTGCACCGTCGAGCAAGCCCCGCGCGAGTGCGCCGCCATTGACTGCTTCATCGAACTCCCGCTCGGCGCTGTTCGGACCGCAGTATTCCTCGACCGCGGGACCGAAGAGAATGACGATTCCCGTGTAGGTGTTGGGCCCATCATCGTTCTTCACCAGCCCCGAGTAGGTGCGTGTCATCGCAGCTCCGAGAGTTCGTGCGAGAGGTCCAGCTCGCGAAGCACGTAGGGCTGCGAGACCGCATCCGTGAGGTAGTACGTGTAGAAGATCACCGCCGTCTCGTCGGCGGTGAAGACCTCGTTCGAGAAGACACGAACCGCGCGGTCGTCGCTGATCGGGATGAGAGTGGTCGTGCCGTCTGCGGGCTCGGGCCGTCCGACCGTGTACAGGTGGCTCTCGCCATGGGGGCCGGGGAGCCGCACTTCCACGGTCATCGCGTCAGCCGAACCGGCGGCCTGCATGAAAGAGTCGTTCGCTTCGTCACGGAACCCGGCGATGCTCTCCGGGTCTGCACCACGCCAGATGATGTAGGTGCACTTCCCGCCTCCATCGAGGTGGCCGAGCATGAGTCGCAGATGCTCGGGAATCGGGCGTCGATGGTCGTCAAACCAGCCCGTCAAGCCACCTGGGGACTTCTGCGCGAATGGTCCGTAGTTGGTCATGGCAAAATCACCGTCTCCACCTTCGTGATGAGAATCTCTTCCCCGTCGAGGAAGCCTCGAGCCGGGGTGCCGCCGTTGACGGCGGCGTCGAACTGTCCTTGTGTGTTGCCGGGCCTCGAATAGTCCTTGAACGCGGAGCCAGACTTCACCTCGATCGCTGTGTAAGTATTCGAACCGTCGCCGTTCTTCTCGAGGCCGTCATAGTATCGACCGTTCTGGGGCGAGCCTTCGAAGTCGACCCTGACCTTGGTTCGAATCACGTCGGCATTGTTCTCCCTCGCATAGATGTCCAGCCCGAGTTTCTCGCTGTCCGCCCACGGTTTGTCCTGTTGCCCCTTCGCGAATCTTCCCGCGTAATCTCGACCGTCTCCGCGGTCGACGCCCGGCCGACGATCCGACACGCTGTGGGACTCCTGCGACCACCGGCTGGCAGCATCGCCGATCATCATCGCGCCAGCTCCGGCGATCCCGACTCCTGCGACGACGACTGCGGGAGCACCTGCCAGAGCACCGGCACCGGTGACGGTGACGGCGCCTCCTCCGGCCGCGACAGCCGCACCGCCGATGAACGTGGCAGCTCCGCCGAGGAGCTCGAGGATGATGTCCGGATGCTCCCACAGCGTCTGTGCGGAGACCGCGAGCATGTTCATCGTCGCCTGGAACGGCTGCACGATAGCGAGGTCGACGATCACTGCGGTCGTCGCGTGCTGAGCTTGCCTCGCCGCTTCCGCGTCGGTCAGCGGCATCCGTGCGGCATCCGCAGCTTCGTCCAACCGGATCGCGCAGTCGCGCGCATAGACCTCGAGCGTCGCCCGGGCGTTGAACAAGACCTCGCGCGCCTCAGCGTGCGCGGGGCCCGACGGGTCGACGAAGGGCACGTCGACTTCGGGGCGCCGCAGCCCGTGCCCGACGCGCAGCTCCCGCACGTGCGCGCGGTGAGCAGTCAGCGCCGCAGCGGCCTGTTCCTCTGCCTCGTTCCACAGGGTGATGGCACGATCGGCCTCGTCCTGCGCCCACTGCAGAGCGTCGGCCCAGGTGAACAGCGAGCTGGCGCCGGCGCGCAGCCACTCCCCGGCGCGTTTCCAGTGCAGCAGTTGACGCTCGAACCTCTCGAGGTACGCATCGTAGGCGGCGCCTTTCCATGTGCCGTCGTCATCCACCGTGGCGAGGTCGTCGCGCACCCGGTCCGCTTCGGCACTGCGGGCCTTCCACGCTTCCGCCGTTGCCCTGACCTCCGACGCCGACCCCGGCACGAGGTCGACGGGCGACTGGGTCTGCCCCAGCTCCATCAGTCGTTCCAGATCATCGCGTCGACTTCGGCCTTGGCCGCATCGGTGCCCTCGTCGAAGATCCGAGCAGTCGTGCGCAACCTGTCAGCGAAGTCTTCGGTGTCGCTCACTCGGGCGGACAGCCCATCGGACCATGCGGTGTGGAAATCCGCCGCGGCCCCGGTCACCCATTCGTGTCCGGCATCTCCGGGAGCCGGCACCTCCGTCGACTCGAGCTCGCCGAGGATTCGGCGCGCCTTCGACGCCATTGCCCGCAACACGTCGGTATCGACGTCGTAGAACTCTTCGCGATGTGTCGACATGCGTCGACGCTAGCAAGCGATACGTCGCCGTATGAGGACACTGGGAAGTATGCCGATACTCTCGCAAGAGCGGCCAACCCTCCCCGACGAGGACGCGTCGGGGAGGGTTGGCAGTGAGTGCTCGTGCGGCTATGCGGGGGCGACCGGGCGGCCGATCGAGAGCATCAGACGGTTCGCCCAGTTGAAGAACGCCGCACCGTGAATGACATCGGCCACTTCGAGGTCGTCGAGTCCCGCCGCGCGCAAGCGGGCGATCGCGTCCGATCCGAACGTGCTCGGGGTGTCGGTCAGTCCGACGGAGGCGGCGACCACCGCGTTCCACCGCTCGCCGAGTTCGGCGTCCACGCCCTCGTCGAGCAGGCGATCGACGTCGTCGACCCGCTTGCTGTGGTGAGCTGCGAAGCGCGAGTGCACCGATGCGCAGAACACGCAGCCGTTGCGGCGCGAGGCCGCCGTCGCCGAGAGCTCGCGCTCGGCACGCGGAAGCCCTTCCTTGGCGTTGTAGAAGATGTCCTTGTCGACGAGCGTGCGTGCCTTGAGCACCTCGGGGTCGCGCGCCAGCAGCCGGAAGTAGTCGTTCTTCGCGCGGGAGGCGTCGACGAGACCGTCATAGTGGCGCTCGGTCAGCTCCTCCTCGGCGAGGGGAGGCAGGTGGGGCGTCCACCCGACCTCCGCCCGGGTGAAGGCCTCGGGGTGCGGTGCGTCATCGTGCAGAAGGTCGTGCAGAAGCTCGGTCATGCTGCCGCCTCCTCGGAGTCGGATGCCGCGGCGACGCCGGCGGCCGAGAGAACCCTCAGGCCGGTGATGACGCGCTGCTGGAACGCGAGGAACGAGACGAGCTGCGACAGCGTCACGATGCCGTCGGCCGACCACCCCGCATCGACCAGCCGCTGGATGTCATCAGCCGACGACTCGCGCGGACGGAACACGAGCAGGTGCGTGTGCGCGAGGGCCGCGGCGAGACGCTCGCCGAGCACCTCTGCGACCTCGGGCGACGGGGTGTAGCGCTCGCCCTCGGTGTTCTCGTCCTGCAGGCCCGCCTCGGTGTACGAGCCGAAGGGTCCGCTGACGGCGGCACCCGTGGCCTCGGCGATCACGACGGTCGCGCGCGGCGGATCCGCCGCCAGCGCCCGGTCGGCGTAGAACGTGCCCGTCGCGTCGGTGTCGCCGGCGAGACGCGTGGCGAACGCGGCGACCAGCTCACGCTCGGCCTGTGACACCTCCGCCGTCGACACCGGTGCGAAGAGTGCGTCGAAGCTCGCCTGCAGCTGCTCCCTGGTGACGGGGCGGCGGCGCCGCAGAGCATCCAGCTCGGGCGTCACCCCCACGATCTGATCGACGATGTCGGTGGTCATGCCTTCTCCTTGATGGTGTCGGTGAGGGTGTAGCCGAGAGCAGGGGCGACCTGCTCGGCGAAGAGCTCGATGGAGCGCAGCACGTGCTCGTGCGGTGCATCGACCGAGTGCACCTGGAACGCCACCTCGGTGGCCCTGGCCAGGGTCGCGTCGGCGGCGAGCGACTCGGCGACCTGCTCGGGAGTGCCGAGGTGGGTGTCGAGCGCGACGATCAGCTCGTCGAGGTCGTCGCCCGGGATCGTCTGGCCCTGGCGGCGGAACCCCTCGGCGGCGCGGCGCAGCCCGACCTCCGCGAAGCGCAGGGCCTCGTCGCGGTCGTCCGCGACGAACACGGTGCGCGAAGCGGTCACGCGGGGGGCGACGCCGTCGGGCAGCGCCTCGAGGTACGCGTCGATGACCGGATCCTGCAGCGCCGAGAGCGGTGCGTGCAGCGCATCCGTCGACCGGGGCTGGGTGCGCGAGAGCAGCAGACCGTGGCCATGGACACCGGCCCGATGGCCGCCCGGGGCCGAGAAGGTCGCCTGCCAGATTCGGTCGGCGAGAGTGCCGGCATCCGGATAGAGGGTGTTCTCGGCGCCGATGTCGCGACCGGCCAGGGCGTCGAGCAGCAGGCGCAGCTTGCGATCGTAGGTCGGTGCCTTGTCGCGCACGTCCTCGCCGAACGGGACGAACGACGAGGGCGTCCCTCCGCTGCCCAGGCCCAGGTCGAGGCGTCCGCCCGCGAGGAGGTCGGCGACGACCGCGTCCTCGGCGACGCGCACCGCATCTTCGAGCGGCAGCGTGATGACCCCGGTGCCGAGGCGGATGCGCGACGTCTGCGCGGCGACGTTCGCGAGGAACACCAGCGGTGACGGCAGACCGCCCTCGGCCGCGCGGAAGTGATGCTGGGCGACCCAGGCGCGTCCGATGCCGTATCGCTCGGCGTGCCGGATCTGCTCGGTCGCCAGCGCGTAGCGTTCGGCAGGAGCCGCATCGTCGAGCAGCCGGGTGAAGAAGGCGATCGTGGGACCGGTCATGCGGGCTGCTCCGTTCGTCCGGGGACGGCTGCGAGCAGCTCCCTGGTGTACTCGTGCTGCGGGTCGTGGAAGAGCTCCTCGGTGTTGCCCTCCTCGACGATGCGGCCGCGGCGCATGACCGAGACCGTGTGGCTGATCCGACGCACGACGGCGAGATCGTGCGAGATGAACAGGTAGGTCAGGCCGAGCTCCGTCTGCAACGAGGTGAGGAGTTCGAGAATGCGTGCCTGCACCGTCACGTCGAGGGCGGAGACCGCCTCGTCGAGCACGACGATCTCGGAGTCGATGGCCAGCGCCCGAGCGATCGCCACACGCTGGCGCTGGCCGCCGGAGAGCTCGCGCGGCGTGCGGCTGGCGACGTCGCTCGGCAACGACACGCGGTCGAGCAGCGCGAGCGCGCGGTCCTTGCGCTCGGCCCGCGAGCCGACGCCGAAGTTCTGCAGGGGCTCGGCGACGATGTCGACGATCTGCTGCCGCGGATCCAGCGAGGCGAACGGGTTCTGATAGACGAGCTGGATGCGGCGGCGCAGCGCCCGCAGCCTCTGACCCGACAGTCCCGTCACATCTTCGCCGTCGATCTCGATGGCGCCGGCATCCGGCTGGTGGAACCGCGTGACCAGACGGGCGGTGGTGGTCTTGCCCGATCCCGACTCCCCCACCAGCGCGTGCGTCGTACCGCGGCGCACCCGGAACGAGACATCGTCGACCGCGCGGAAGCGCTCCCGGCCGGCGACCTTGAACTCCTTGACGAGACCGGTGGCGGTGATCGCGAACGGATTCTCCGCGGCCGCTGCCGCCGCATCCCGCAGGAAGGGCGGAGCCTCGGGCCGGCGGAACCCCGTGATGAAGGCCGGGGCATCGGCGAGCAGCTGCTTCGTGTAGGCATCCGACGGCGCCGCGAGCACGGTCTCGCTCGCCCCCTGCTCGACGATGCGTCCGTCCTTGAGCACGACGAGGCGCTGCGCGCGATCCGCGGCGACACCGAGGTCGTGGGTGACCAGCAGGATGCTCGTCCCCTCGTCGCGCCGCAGCTCGTCGAGCAGGTCGAGCACCTTGCGCTGCACCGTGGCATCCAGTGCGCTGGTCGGCTCGTCGGCGATCAGCAGTCGGGGTCGCAGCGCGATCGCGGTCGCGATGAGCACCCGCTGCCGCATGCCGCCGGAGAGCTCGTGCGGATACTGGCGCACACGCAGCTCGGGGTCGTCGATGCCGACACGATCGAGCAGCTCGATCACCCGCGCCCGACGCGCACGACCGTCGCGATGCCCGTGCAGCTCCAGCACCTCTTCGACCTGAGCGCCGATCGGGCGCACAGGGTCGAGCGAGGTCACCGGATCCTGTGGGACGAGGCCGATCTCGGGGCCGCGGATGCTCCGCAGCGAACGATCCGTCCACCCCGAGATGTCGAGGTCGCCGAGGCGCACAGTGCCACCCTCGACCCGACCGCCGGCGGGCAGCAGGCCGAGCAGGGCGTGCGCGGTCGTGGACTTGCCCGACCCCGACTCTCCCACCAGCGCCAGCGCCTCGCCCTCGGCGATCTCGAACGAGACGCCGTGCACGACCTCGCGCTGACCGGTGCGGGTGGCGTATGAGACCCTGAGGTCGTCGACGGCGAGAACGGTCATCGCGAGTTCCTTCCGATGCGGTGCGAGATGCGGTTCGCGCTGAGCACGACCGCGACGACGACGAGGCCGGGCAGAGCCGTCAGCCACCACGCTGTGGCGGTGTAGTTGCGCCCTTCCGCGATGAGCAGACCCCACTCGGGTGTGGGCGGCGGTGCGCCGTAGCCGAGGAAGCCGAGCGTGGAGATCGCGAGAATCGCGGTGCCGAACTGCAGGGCTGCGAGAGCGACGATCGGCGTGAGCGAGTTGGGCAGCACATGGCGACGCAGCACGGTGAAGAACGTGCCGCCGCTGCCGTATGCCGCCTCGACGTACTCGCTCCGCCGCACGCGCGCGACCTCCGACCTCATGAGTCGGGCGAAGGCCGCGACGCTGCCGAGACCCACGGCGATCGCCGCATTCACCGTGCCGAAGCCGAGCAGGATGATCACCGACAGCGACAGCAGCAGACCGGGGATCGCGAGCAGCACATCGACCACGCGCATCAGGATGTCGTCGACGACGCCGCCGAGCGCCCCGGCGACCGCTCCGAGGAGGGTGCCGAGTGCGAGGCCGACCGTGACGGCGATGAGGGCTCCCGAGAGCGAGTGCACCGCACCGTGGACCACACGACCGAACAGATCGCGGCCGAGGGTGTCGGTGCCGAACCAGTGCGCCGCGCTCGGGGGCAGCAGCTTGTCGGCGGGGGTGCCGGTGAGCGGGTCGCCGGGCGCGAACACCCCGGGGATCAGCGCCCAGAGCACCGCGAGCGACACGACGACGACCGCGAGGTAGAGCCCCCAGGGTCGGGAACGCAGCCCACGGCTGCTCCTGCGCGGGGCGGATGCCGGAGCATCCTGCTCGGGTGGCTCGACGGCGGGGTCGGCCGATGCGGCGATGGTCATGTCGAGACTCCTGCCTTCGAGAGGGCGCGCTGGCGGGGATCGATCAGCGGGGTGACGAGGTCGACGGCGAAGCTGATGAGCACGAAGCCGAGAGCGGAGAGCAGCACGACGCCCTGCAGCACCGGGATGTCCTGGTTCGACACCGCCTGCTCGGTGAGCCGGCCGATGCCGGTGCGGCCGAACACGGTCTCAGTGACGACCGCTCCGCCGACCAGCTCTCCGAACAGCACACCCGCGATCGTGAGCGTGGGAAGCGCGGCGTTGCGCGCGACCGAGCGGGTGAGGACCCACGACGGCGGCGCGCCCTTCGCACGGACGACCGTGATGAAGGGCTGCGCCTGCACCTGATCGATCGCCCGCACGAGCACCTGCGCGAGCGGAGCCGAGATCGGCACCGCGAGTGTCAGCACGGGCAGGATGAGCCCCGCGACCGGATCGGCACCGACGATCGGCACCCAACCGAGACCGAACGAGAACACCTGGATCAGCAGGATGCCGAGCCAGAACACGGGTACCGCGACGAACAGGCCGGGCACCTGGCGGATGCCGTTGCGCAGCCATGCGAATGGCGCCAGCGACGAGAGTCCCGCGACGAGCACCGCGATCAGCAGCGCCACCACCAGCCCGAGCGACGCCAGAAGCAGGGTCGACGGCAGCGCGTCGGCGAGCATGGTCAGCACCGGAGTGCCGAACTGCGTCGAGTATCCGAAGTCGCCAGCAAGGAAGCCCAGCCCCGCGTGCACATACTGCTGCCACCACGGCAGGTCGGTGCCGTAGGTGGCGCGGATCCCGTCGAGCTGCTCCGGCGACAGTCCGAGGCTGGGGTCGGAGAACTTGATCAGGATCGCATCGCCCGGCAGCAGCTGCAGCAGGAAGAACGTGGCCGTGAAGGCCGCGATCAGAACGATCGCGGCCTGCCCGGCTCGTCGGAGGACGAAGCTCATCGATGCACCGTGTCCGTCAGGCTCAGTGCTCGGCGAGCCAGACGCCCGAGAAAGTGGGGCGCCCCACCGACTCGAAGTCCACACCGTGCACGTAGGTGGCGGCGCCGTAGACCTGCGGCTCCTCGAACAGCGGGATGACGTACGCCTGCTCGGCGATGTAGTCCTGCACCGCCTGCGAGGCCTCGACCCGCTTCTCGGTGTCCGGCTCCGAGGCCACGGCCTCGAGCAGCGCGTCGAGCTCGGCATCGTTCGAGATCAGCGCATCGCGGTTCTTCGTGTAGTACTGGCTCTTGATCACGTCGAAGTCCGCGCGTCCGACCATCGAGTGGTAGAAGCCGGTCTTGAGCGGGTCGCGGGTGTCCGCCGCGTAGGAGCCGGCGTCAGCGGGCTTCACCGTGAGCTCGACGCCCACCTTCGCGAGCTGCTGGGCGACGAGCTCGAGGGTCTGCTTCGAGAGCGGCTGCGGGGCGGCCTCGTAGACGGTGATCGACAGGCGCTCGCCGTCCTTCTCGCGGATGCCGTCGGAACCGGGCTCCCAGCCGGCCTCGTCGAGCAGCTTCTCGGCCTCGTCGGGGTCGTAGGCGTAGTACTCCGACTCGTCCTTGTAGCCGAGGGCCTCCTGCGACAGCACCGACGTCGCGACGGGGTAGTTCTCGGTGAACAGGGTGTCGACGACCTCCTGGGCGTCGACGGCGGCGACGAGCGCCTGACGCACCTTGATGTCGGCCAGAAGCGGGTTCTCGGGACGCAGCGAGATGGAGTTGTTCACTCCGCGGGTCTGCGGCGCGTAGAGCGTGAAGCCGGAGCTCTCGACGCGGTCCTCGTCGAAGGCCTGCACGTAGCGCACGTAATCGGCCTGGCCCGCCAGCAGCGAGCCGATGCGCACGGAGTCCTCGGGGGTCACGAGCACGTGCAGGGCGTCGAGGTACGGACGGCCCTGGTTCTCTGCGCTCTCCGGGGCCCAGGCGTAGTCCTCGCGGGCGGTCAGGGTGAACTCGGTGCCGAGCTTCTCGTCGGTGACGGTGAAGGGCCCCGCGCCGATGATCGCCTCGGCATTGCCCGCTCCGAAGTCCTCGATCGTGCCGTCGAGGGTCTGAGGCGAGAGGAGTCCGGAGTTGATCGTCGACGTCGCCTGCAGGAAGCCGGGGGCCGGGGCCGAGAACCGGAACGTGACGGTGTCCTCGTCGACCACTTCGCTCGAGGCGTAGTTGTTGATCGCCTCCGAGACGGTCAGGCCGCGCTCGGCGTCGCCGAGACCATAGGTGTCGAAGTTCTTCGCGACCGCCGCGGCGTCCAGCGGCGTGCCGTCGGAGAACGTGACATCCGGCTTCAGGGTGAAGGTGTACTCGGTGGCGTCGTCGTTCACGGTCCAGTCGGAGGCGATCCACGGCTCGATCTCGAGCGTGTCCGGGTTCTGCCAGGTGAGGCGGGCGGTGATGTTGTTGACCACGCCGCCGTTCGGGTAGAAACCGGCCTGTGGCGGATAGAGGTTGGTGAACGTCTGGTGCTCCAGGTACGTCAGCGTGCCCCCGGTGACGGGGTCGCCGGCCGCGGCCGAGGTGTCGGACGGCGCGGGCGACGATGCGCAGGCGGCGAGACCCGCTGCGAGGACGAGCGGGAGCGCGACGGCTGCTGCGCGGATGAGACGGCGGGTCATGCGGGTCCTCCTGAGAAGGGATGCTGTGGTTCGTGGTGTGCGGGTGAAGGTCACGCTAGGGACTCCGCGACCCGGGTCGCGAATGGAGTCGTCATGCGCGGACGTGACCTGTCATGAGGCGTCATGGCCGGTCACCGGACGCAACGCGGCGTAACGGATGCGGCGCTTCAGAGTGCGGCGAGGGAGGATGCGGCGCCGTCGCGAGCACCGACCCCGAGCCGGTCGCGGAGCGTGGGTCGGGCACTGTCATCGGCTCGGCCGAGGAGCCCCCGGCGACGGAGCTCAGGAGCCGCGAGCCGCGTGAAGGCCTCGAACTGCGCCGGCTGGAACGCCGAGAGCACGTTGAATCCGTCGGCCGCGCCCTCGTCGCGCCAGGTCTCGAAGTGGTCGGCGATCGTGGAGGCATCGCCGACGACGAAGGCGGCGGGCACGGCGTGCGCCGCGACCAGATGGCGCCAGGTCAGCGCGCCGCTGCCGCCCCGCCCCTCGACACGCACGCCCGCGATTCGACCGAGCCTGTCGAGCAGGGCCGCACCGGCATCGCCCAACCGAGCCGCGTCGTCTGCGGACACGGCCTGATCGACGTCGGCCGCGCGCAGCGAATCGTCCGCCGCGACCCCGAGCGCGTCGGCGAGCGCCGCGATCGACCGGTTAGGCGGGAACGCGGTGCGGGTGCTCTGGTGTCCCTCGGCGAGAGGCACCAGAGCGAGCAGTCGCTCGACGATGCGGTGGGCCTCGGCATCCGAATCCGCGACGACGGGCAGCACGGGTGCGATGACCTTGAGCGTCTCCGGTGCGCGCCCGGCCGCGTCCGCGATGTCGCGCAGGTCGCGACGGGTGGCGATCGCATCCGCGATGTTCGGGGCGGCGATCAGCGCCAGGTCGGCTTCGGTGGCGGCGAGAGCGCGCGAACGCGGTGAGGTACCCGCGTGCACGATCGGGATCTGACCCTGCGGGGGTCGCGCCACGTTCAGCGGACCGGATACCCGCACGTGCTCGCCCTGCAGGTCGGCCCCACGGAGGCCGTCGGGGTCGATCAGCACGCCGCGCTCGGCATCCGCGATCCAGGCATCCTCGCTCCACGAATCCCAGAGACGCCGCAGCGCGTCGACGAACTCCTCGGCCCGGTCGTACCGGGTCTCGTTGTCGGCGTGCGCATCGCGACCGTGGTTGCCGGCGGCTCGCGGTTCCGCACCGGTGACGAGGTTGATACCGGCACGACCCCGGGTGAGCACGTCGAGCGAGGCGAGGGAGCGGGCGGTCCCATACGGGTCGGCATAGGTCGTGTTCACGGTGGCGATCAGACCGATGCGCGAGGTGACCCCGGCCAGGAAGAGCACCGCGCTCACCGGGTCGATACGGGCGAGCAGATACGGGTCGCGGAACTCGAGGTCGGGTCCTGTCGCCAGCCAGTCGCCGAAGAACAGGTAGTCGAGCCCCGCATCCTCGCCCTCGCGCGCGATATGGCGGAGGATGTCGGCATCTGCCGCCGGGTCGCGGTGCGCGCCCGGCTGACGCCAACCCGACGGGTACGCGCCGAGAGTGCGCACCATGGCGCCGATGATGAGGGGCTCGGTCATGCCCCGAAAGTATGAGCGCCCGGATCCGACCGCCAACCGCCGCCGAAGCGCAGCGACACGGATCGCAACACGGCGACACATCCTCAGCGCGTGTCCGAGGCCGATCGGAGGATGGGGGCATGACCACGACCTCCTCCCCCGCACTCTGGACGCCTCCGGCGCGAGTTCGCGGCACGCTCGCCGTCATCACCGGACGCGGCGAGCGCGCAGGCGTCTACGAGCGCTTCGGCCGCCGGCTGAGCTCTGACGGCTACGTCGTCGCCGTCTTCGACGACGATGCGGATGCCGCGAGCGCTTGGCTCGCGGAAGCGACCGAGACCCCGCGAGTGCTCGTCGGGTCGGATGCGGGAGCATCCGCCGTGCTGCGTCTCGTCACGCAGGGAGCCTCGGTCGAGGCGGCCGTCGTCGCCGGCACCCTCGTGGACGCCGAGCTCGATCTGCCGCCCGCCGAGGAGCGCACGGCGTGCCCGCTGCACCTGAACGTGCTGGCGACCGAGGCAACCTCGATCGAGGTCGCTCCGGCCGAGCCTCTCCCGGCGCCCGCAGACCTCGCGGCGATCGAAGTCCCGGTGCTCGCGATCCACGGCGGTGCGGACACCGTGTCTCCGCTGCCCCACGTGATCGACGCGCTGCGCGCCGTCCCCGATCTCGAGATCGTCGAGACCGTCGACGGACTGCACGACGCACTCAACGACCAGTCGCACCGCAGTGTCGCGGCCGCGCTCGTGCAATGGCTCGAGCGTCTGCGCGGCGGTGACGTGCACGCTCCCGTCGTCCGCACGCACGAGACGGCGGCGGTGGCGACCGCATGACCGAGTTCTCGACGCGTCAGATCCAGGCGGGGTACGTTCCCGGGACTCCGCAGAACAGTGCCGTCCCGCCCATCTATCAGACCGCCGCGTACGAGTTCGCCTCGCTCGCCGACGCCGCCGACCTCTTCGCGCTGCGCACCGCCGGCAACCTCTACAGCCGCAACGCCAGCCCGACCCAGCAGATCCTCGAGGAACGCATCGCTGCCCTCGAGGGCGGTGCCTCAGCCGTGGCGGTCGCATCCGGCCAGGCGGCGGTCGCCGTGACCCTGCTCGCGATCGTCGGACGCGGCGGACACATCGTCGCCGCCACCCAGCTGTACGGCGGCACGGTCGACCTGCTGCAGGAGACCTTCGACGACTTCGGCATCCCGGTGACCTTCGTCGACCAGGACGACCCGGATGCCTGGCGTGCCGCCATCCGCCCCGAGACCCGCGTGCTGTTCGCCGAGTCGATCGCGAATCCGATCGCACAGGTGCTCGACATCCGCACGGTCGCCGACATCGCGCACGGGGCCGGCGTCCCGCTCGTGATCGACAACACGGTCGGCACGCCGTACCTGGTGCGCCCCGGCGAGCACGGCGCCGACTTCGTGGTGCACTCGGCGACGAAGTTCCTCAGCGGTCACGGTACATCCCTCGGGGGCGTCGTGGTCGATCAGGGCACGTTCGACTTCGGCCGTGAACCGGCACGCTGGCCGCACTTCACCGAGCCCTACACGCGCATCGGCGACTTCACCCTGTGGGAGCGCTTCGGCATCGGCCAGGCGTTCGCGGCGCTCGTGAAGTCGAAGTACGTGCACGACCTCGGCCCCTCGCTCTCGCCCTTCAACGCCTGGCAGATCCTGCAGGGGGTCGAGACCCTCGACCTGCGGGTGTCACGTCAGAGCGCCACGGCGATGGCGATCGCGAGGCACCTGCAGCAGCATCCGGCCGTCGCCCGGGTGCACCACCCGGGACTGGAGGGCAACGCGTGGCATCCGCTCTCTCAGCGCTACCTGCCGCGCGGCGGCCCCTCGGTCTTCTCGTTCGACCTCGCCGTGCCCGAAGACGCCGAGACGCAGAACCGGATCGCCGCAGTGATCGACTCGCTGCGCGTCATCCGCCTCGTCGCCAACATCGGCGATGCGCGCAGTCTGGTGAACCACCCGGCGTCGATGACCCATTCGCATCTGACGGCCGAGCAGCGTGCCGCCGCCGGCATCTCCCTCACGACCATCCGTCTGTCGGCGGGCCTCGAAGACCCCGCCGACCTCATCGCCGATCTCGACAGCGCGCTGTCCGGCGTCTGACGCAAGGAGCATCATGTCCATCGACCTCGGATATTGGACCCCCGTCTACGGCGGCTTCCTGCGCAACGTCACCGACGAGGGACGCATGGCGGCGACCTGGGAGTACATCCGCGAGGTGTCGGTGAAGGCCGACCGACTCGGGTTCCACACGACCCTGGTGCCGGAGCTCTATCTCAACGACCGCAAGGGCATCGAGGCGCCGAGTCTCGAAGCCTGGTCGCTGTCCGCCGCGATCCTCGCCGTGACCGAACGACTCCGGGTGATGACGGCTGTGCGTCCGGGATTCCACCTGCCCGCCGTGCTCGCGAAGACCGTCGGCACGCTCGACCAGATCGCACCCGGCAGGGTCGCGCTGAACGTCGTCGCCGCCTGGTGGGCTGAGGAGGCCACACAGTTCGGGGGCCGGTTCACGACCCACGACGAGCGCTACGTGCAGGCTCAGCAGTTCGTCGAGGTGCTGAACGGGCTGTGGGAGCAGACGCCGTTCTCCTATGACGGATCGCACTACTCGCTCGACGGCACGATCGTCGAGCCCAAGCCCTCGGCGCACCCCGTGGTCTTCGCGGGCGGCGAGAGCGAGGCCGGTCGCGAGTCGATCGCCGGCTTCGCCGACGCGTACGTCATGCACGGCGGCACCCTCGACGAGGTGCGCTCCAACGTCACCGACATGAACGCGCGCTCCGAGCGGCTGCACGGTCGGCCGATCGCCGAGTTCGGGATGCCCGCGTACGTGATCGTCCGCGACACCGAGGCCGAGGCGCAGCGCGAGCTCGCCCGCATCACGACCGTCGACCCCGACTCGCCCGGCTACGCCTCGTTCGAGGAGTTCCAACGGAATTCGAAGCTTTCCCTCGAACTCACCCGTCGCGAGTACTCGGTGGGCACGCGCGGTCTGCGTCCGAATCTCGTCGGCACGGCCGAGCAGTTGGCCGAACGCATCCATGAATACGCGGATGCCGGCATCACGCTCCTCCTCGTCCAGTCATCGCCGCTCGATGAGGAACTCGATCGGATCGCCGAGCAGGTGTTCCCGCTCGTGCCGCAGCGCACGCTGGCGACTGCGGGCTGACCGCGCAGCCCGTCGGTGCCACCCTCTACGCTGAGACCATGACTGGTCTTCGATGGGGAATCCTCGCGACCGGCGGTATCGCCGGCGCCTTCGCTTCCGATCTGCGCACCGCCGGGCTCGATCTGGTGGCGGTCGGCTCGCGCTCCCAGGAGTCCGCGAATGCCTTCGCGGCACGCTTCGACATCGCGCGCGCCCACCCCTCATACGAGGCGCTGGTCGCCGACCCCGAGGTCGACATCGTCTACATCTCCACGCCGCATCCGATGCACCACGCGAACGCTCGCCTCGCCCTCGAAGCCGGCAAGCACGTGCTCGTCGAGAAGGCGTTCACGGTCGATCGCGCTCAGGCCGAAGACCTGCAGCAGCTCGCCGCCGAGCGCGGCCTGCTCGCGATGGAGGCGATGTGGACCCGGTATCTGCCGCACATGGTCCGCATCCGCGAGATCCTCGCCGCGGGCACGCTCGGTGAGATCCGTGTGGTGACCGCTGACCACACGCAGCTCCTCCCCTCCGAGCCGTCACACCGGATCAACGCCCTCGAGCTCGGCGGCGGTGCGCTGCTCGACCTCGGCATCTACCCGATCTCGTTCGTCTGGGATGTGCTCGGCGCCCCGGCCGACATCACCGCCACCGCGCGTCTGATCGAGACGGGCGCCGATGCCGAGGTCGCAACCATCATGACGCACGACGGCGGCGCGATCTCGACGACGATCTCGTCTTCGCGAGCCGCGGGTCCGAACGCGGCCAGCATCGTCGGCACCGACGCCCGCATCGACATCGACCGCGTCTGGTACACGCCCACGACCTTCCGCGTCGTACACCCCGACGGCACGGTCGTCGAGGAATACGTCTCCGAGGTCGAGGGGCGTGGCATGCAGTACCAGGCTCAGGCCGCCGAGCGTCTCGTGCGCGAGGGCATCCTCGAGGGCGACATCCTGCCCATCGCCGAGACGGTCGCGATCATGGGCACGCTCGACGAGATCCGCGCCCAGATCGGCGTCCGGTACCCGAACGAGGGAGTGAACCATGGCTGAGGCACACGACGCCCGCGTCGCCGTCTACCTGGACTTCGACAACATCGTCATCTCCTGGTATGACCGGGTGCACGGACGCAACGCGTACGGCAAAGACCGTCAGCGCATCTCCGAGAACCCCTCCGACCCCGAGGTCACCGAGCGTCTCTCCCGCGCCATGATCGAGGTCGGCGCGATCATCGACTACGCCGCGTCGTTCGGCACCCTCGTGCTCACTCGCGCCTATGCCGACTGGTCATCGCCCGTCAACGCCGAGTACCGCTCGCAGCTCGTCGCGCGTGCGGTCGACCTCGTGCAGCTGTTCCCCGCCGCGGCCTATGCCAAGAACGGCGCCGACATCCGCCTGGCTGTCGACGCCGTCGAAGACATGTTCCGCCTCCCCGACCTCACGCATGTCGTGATCGTCGCCGGCGACAGCGACTACGTCCCTCTCGCGCAGCGCTGCAAGCGCCTCGGCCGGTATGTGATCGGCGTGGGCGTCGCGGGGTCCACCGCCAAGTCGCTCGCCGCCGCGTGCGACGAGTTCGAGGCCTACGACTCGCTCCCCGGAGTGGTGCGTCCGAGCAAGCCCTCCGCGTCCGCTCCCGCGCCCGCGGTCGTCGAGGTGCCCGAGACGGTCGCCGAGCCCGCGGTCAAGGCCAGGACACGACAGCCCGCCAAGACGGCGAAGGCCAAGGCACCTGCGTCGGCCGCCGCTGCTTCGGCCACCGCGGCTGCGAAGGTCGATGAGCAGGGCGAGGGCTCCGAACAGAGCGAGGCCACCGAGCTGCTGCAGCGCGCCTTGCGGCTCGGCCATGACAAGGCGGATGCCGACGAGTGGCTGCACAGCTCGGCCGTGAAGACCCACATGCGACGGATGGATCCGTCGTTCAGTGAGAAGGCGCTCGGCTACCGGTCGTTCTCCGACTTCCTCAAATCGCGTGAGAACATCGCCGAGCTCGAGGAGACGGGCCACGAGCGCCTCGTGCGGCTGCGGGAGCCGGCCGCCTGACGCGGCCGGCCGCACCGCAGCGCGACGCCCCTCACTCCACGAAGTCGTACTCTTGGAATGCCGCGACCTCGGGCACCCAGCGGTCCGCGACGAACGCGGTGTGAGCGGGGTGGTCGTTGTAGGCGGTGTAGGCGTGCTGGTCGGCGAAGACCATCGAGAACTGATGCTCGAGGTCGCTCTTCGGGCTGACCTGGCGACGAACAGCGAACTCCTCGACACCGGGGATCGCCGTCAGGACCGATCGCGCCGTCTCGAGGAACTCGCGCTCCTCCGGCGAGCCGGACTCGTGGACGAGGCGGAAGACGACGGTGTGCTGAATGCTCATGGAACCTCTTCGGTGCTCTGAGTGCTGAAGGCCGCGTCGAAAGACACGGCCGGCGGGGGCCACAGGAGCGACCGCACGAAGCCGAGAGCCTCAGGGGCACCGTGCAGCCGGTCCATTCCCGCATCCTCCCACTCGATCGAGATGGGACCGCCGTAGCCGATCGCGTCGAGGGCCCGGAACGCGTCCTCCCACGGCACGTCGCCGTGACCCGTCGAGACGAAGTCCCACCCGCGCCGCGGATCACCCCAGGGCAGATGCGAGCCCAGCACCCCGGCCCGTCCGTTGCGCGGACGCATCCGGGTGTCCTTGCAGTCCACGTGATAGATCCGATCGGCGAAATCGACGATGAACCCCACCGGATCGATGTTCTGCCACATCATGTGCGACGGGTCCCAGTTGAAGCCGAACGCCTTCCGGTGATCGATCGCTTCCAGCGCACGCACCGACGACCAGTAGTCATAGGCGATCTCGCCCGGATGCACCTCGTGCGCGAAGCGCACACCCTCGCCGTCGAACACGTCGAGGATCGGGTTCCAACGCGCGGCGAAGTCCTCGAAACCGCTCTCGATGACCGCTGCCGGCACCGGCGGGAACATCGCCAGATACGGCCAGATCGACGACCCCGTGAATCCGACGACCGTGTCGATGCCGAGCCTGCGCGCCACCCGCGCCGCACGCTTCATATCGTCGGCCGCACGGGTGCGCACGCCCTCGGCATCACCGTCGCCCCACACGTAGTCGCGCAGGATCGCCTGATGACGGAAGTCGATCGGCGCATCACAGACCGCCTGACCGGCGAGATGATTCGAGATCGCGAAGATCTCCAGCCCGTACCGGTCGAGGACCTCCAGTCGGGACGCGACGTACGCGTCGTCCTCATCGGCCCGCCGCAGATCGAGGTGATCGCCCGAGGCCGCCACCTCGAGTCCGTCGTATCCCCAGTCGGCCGCCAGCCGCGCCACCTCCTCGAACGGCAGGTCGGCCCATTGGCCGGTGAACAGCGTGACGGGATGCGTGGACATGGACGCTCCTTCGTATCTCGTGACGACCTCAGGCGCCGAGCGCCCTGAGCGCGTGGATGCTGCGGCGGGCGAGATCGTCCTGACTCGGCGCGAGCGGACGCCACACCGACGCCGCGACCGCGATCGTCGCGTTCTCGCCGGTGAAGCTCTCCAGTCCGAGCGGCCCGTGATACCCCGCGTCGTCGAGGGCGCGCAGGATCTCCGGCCAGTCCGTGTGGTCGTCGCCGACCGCGCCCCGGTCGCTGCCGCACACCTGCACGTGGCCGATCGCTCCCGCTGCCGATCGGATCGCGTCGGCAGGCTTCTTCTCCTCGATGTTGAGGTGATAGGTGTCGAGCGCCAGACCGACCCCGGCGCCGAGCAGCGGCTCGAGCGCATCCAGAGTCTGCTCGACCGTGTTCAGCACGCTGGTCTCATAGCGGTTGAGCGGTTCGATCGTCAGCATCACCCCGGCGGACGCGGCCTCCTCGGCCAGGGGGCGGAGGTTCTCGCGCAGCTCCGCCACCGCGTCCGCGCGCTCGTCCCCCGTCATTCGCCAGGTCACGCCGGTCGGCGCATAGAAGGGCCCGGCGACGACTTCCGAACCGAGCGTGACCGCCGCGGCGATGCACGAGCGCAGATAGCGCTGGGTGGCATCCACGTCGCCTGCCCGCGCGAGCAGCGAACGGCCGGGGCCCATCGCCCCCACGAGGATCGCGCCGAGTCCGAATCCGTCGAGCACCTCCCGCGTGTGCGCGGGGTCCCAGTCGCCGACGTCCTCGAGCGGCAGCTCGAGCGCCTGGTACCCCATCCCCGCAGCCTTCCGCGCGAGCGGCTCGAGAATCGCATCGCTGAGCGGAGAGGCCCACACCCACGTGTTGACGGCGATCGTGCGAGACATCCTGCTCCTTCGGGGATGACGCGTGTGCTCCCACCCTCCCATCCGCGGGCGGCGGAGGGAAGGGTGGGAGCGTCACTGCGGGTTACGGGATCTGACGTTCCTGCCAGACCGTCGGGTAGCCGGGAAGGTTCTCCCCGCCGAACTTCGCGTAGTGCCCGTCGGGCATGCCGTCGTTCGCCTCGAGGTAGTCGTCGAGCTCTGCCTCGGTGATCGGCTTCTGCGGCAGCACCCACTCCTTCGGGACCTCCTCGCCGGCGAAGATCATCTGCGCGGCGAGCAGCGGCGTGCGCCACTGGAAGTTCGAGTACACCGGCGCGAGACCCGTGAGACCCGTGTCCTTCCACTTCCGCAGGAAGCTCATCTCGTCCTCGCCGGTCATCACCGGGTAGTCCGCCCCGGCGTCCTCGAACGCCTCGATCGCCGCGACGGCTCCGTCGCCGGCATCCATCCAGATGCCCTGCACGTCGCCCTTCGCGAGCTCGTCGCTGATGATGCTCTTGATCTCGGCCGGGTCGGCGCCCGTGAAGTAGTCAACGGCCTCGATGCCCGCCTCGTCGAACAGCTTCTCAGCCGCCGCCCAGCGGTGCTCGAGCACGTCGACCCCGGGAAGGATCCGCAGTGCCACGACCTTGTCACCCTCCTCGAGGTTGTCGATGAGGAACTCGGCCGTGTCGATACCCCACGCGAATCCGCCGATCGGGTGGATGAACGTGACGGGGCAGTCGGTGTCGACACCGCGGTCGAACACGATCACCGGCTTGCCGGTCTCACAGGCCCGCTCGACAGCCGGGGTCATCGCCGCCGTGCTGTTCGGCGAGATGAGGAAGACGTCGCAGCCGCCCTCCGAGATGAAGTAGTCGATGTCGGCGATCTGGGTGTCGTCGGAGTCCTGCGCGTCGCGGGTCTCCAGCTCGCTGATGGCGCCTGCCTCCTGCAGTGACTTCAGCTGCTCGTTCATCGTGATCCAGCCCGTCTGACGCCACGGATTCGAGATCGAGGCGTTCGCGAAACAGGCCTTCTTGGCACCTTCGCTCGCGAACTCCGCGGTGTCGACCATCTCGGCGTTGATGTGCTGCAGGTATGGCTCGTCCGCCGGACCCTGCGGCTCGACATCACGCTCGGCCATCTGCTTGTCGAAGAGCTCCTGGTCGAACCATTCGGTCGTCTCGGCCGATTCATCCGGAGCGTCGGACTCGGCCGGCGCCACGGACGGGTCTGTCGTGCACCCGGCGAGCGCGATGAGTCCGAAGAGAGCCACCCCTGCGGTGGCGATCCTCATTGATCGTCGCATTGTCAATCTCCTCTGGTTTCTGTGTGGATGGTGCGGGTTGTTGCGGATTCTGCGGTCGTGACGGAGTCCGGCGTCGTGAGATCCGGAGACGGCTGCGGGCTTCGCCTGCGCCGGGCACGGAATGCGACGGCCGAGTAGGCGACGGCGGCGATGATGATGACCCCCTGCACGGCATCGCGCAGGGTCGAAGGGACGCCGGCGATGTTCAGCAGCATGAAAAGGGCCTCGAGAGCGAACGCACCGGCCGCGGCGGCGACGATCCAGCCGCGCCCGCCGCCCAGCACGACCCCTCCCAGGACGACGGCGGTGATGGCGACGAACTCGTAGCCCCGGCCGACGGACGGATGCACTCCCGCGTACCCCACGAGCAGCACGGCCGAGAGCGTGGCCGACAGCGACGAGATCATGAACGCGCGAGTGGTGACCCAGGCGCTGCGTGCACCCGCGAAGTCCACCGCGGTGGCGTTGTCGCCCACGGCGATGAGCAGCTTGCCGAGCGGCCGCTTCGTGACCCAGATGCCGAGTGCGAGCCAGCCGATCAGGATGAACACCGCCCAGGGGATGAACTCGAGAAGCGGCACGTCGCGGATGCCACCACGACCGATCTCGCGGAAGCTGTCTGCCGGGTTGCCGGTGGCTGCCCCTCCCGTCCACCACATCACGCCGCCCAGGAGCGCGAGCATCATGCCGAGCGTGACGATGAAGGACGGCACCTTGAGCAGTGTGGTGATCACGCCGTTGACGAGTCCGACGACCGCACCGAACACGATCATCAGCACCAGGACGGGGACGGTTCGGGAATCGTCCTGTCCGACGAGGTTTCCCGCGATGATCACCTGCGCGGTGATGAGCGAGCCCTGCGACAGATCGAACTCGCCGGCGATGATGACGAAGTACTGACCGATCGCGACGATGGCGATCGGGGCCACGCGCTGGATGAAGCGCATGAACTGCCCGGGCTCCGCGAAGCTCGGGTTGAGGATCGTCACGGCGATGAGCAGGATCACGAGCAGCAGGAACACCGCGCCCCGAGGACTCACGAGTGTGCGGAGTGCGTTCATGCGCGTCCTCCTTCGGCGGCGGCGCTCTTCTCAGCGAGTTCGGATGCCGCCGCCGCCATGTCGGCGTCGGCGGCCTTGGCCGCGTCGTCTCCCCCGGTGCGTGTTCCCCCGGCGCCGAAGCGCGGACGACGACGGACCACGGCTCGACGACTGTAGACGGCCACCGCGGCGACGATCACGACGCCGCGCACGACGTCCTTCAGGAACGGGTTGACCTGCATGACGCTCATGACGTTGTCGACCACCGCGAGGATCGCGACACCGCCGATCGCACCCCAGATCGAGCCTCGACCGCCCAGCAGCAGGGTTCCGCCGAGCACGACCGCCGCGATCGACAGCAGCGCGTAGCCGCCCTGCTGTCCGACGGTCGGGCTTCCGACGCCGAGGCGGCTGGCGAGCAGGAGTCCGGCGAGCCCCGCGAACACCGAGCACAGCACGTGTGCGGTGATCAGCGGAGGACGGGTGCGGACGCCCGACAGACGTGCGATCTCGGGGTCGCCGCCGACCGCGTAGAGGTGGGCGCCGGTGCGGGTGCGATTGAGCAGCCACCAGATCGCCACGGCGAGCACGATCATGATGATGGTCGACACCGGCACCGGTCCGACGCCGGTCGCGCCGATGAGCTGGAACTCCCACGGCACCTTCCCGGCCGAACCCTCGAAGTTCGTGTTGAGGATTCCTTGCAGGATGAGCCCGACGCCGAGGGTCGCGATGAATCCGTTCACCTTCAGTACCGTCACGATCAGGCCGTTGACGAGGCCGATGCCGGCGCACACGAGCACCGTGATCGCGACGGCCGCGGGGATGTTCGCGGGGCTGCCGTTCATGATCGTCGCGGCGAGGAGGCTCGAGAGGCTGATGACATACGTGACCGAGAGATCGAGCGAGGCTCCGAGGATGACGAGGGTCTGACCGATCGCGACGAGGCCGAGCACGCTCATGCCGGTCAGGATGTCGCGGATGTTGCCCGGACTGAGGAAGTTGCGCCCGACGGTGCCGACGAGAATCGCCCCGACGACGAGGGTGAGCACGAGGATGGCGAGCACGATGACCGTCGAGTCGACCCTGAACCGCCTCACAGCGTGCCTCCCTCGGTCGTCGCATCGTGGGGGTGCGCGACCCCGGTCGCGGCGCCGAGGATCTCGTGCTCCGCCGAGCCCGCGGGCAGCTCGGCGACGAGCTCGCCGTCGTGCATCACGAGGATCCGATCGCTCATGCCGATCACCTCCGGGAGTTCGCTGGAGACCATCAGCACGGCCTTCCCTTGGGCGGCGAGGTCGCGCATGAGCTGGTACACGGCGTACTTCGCGCCGACGTCGATGCCGCGCGTCGGCTCGTCGAAGAGCACGATCTGCGGCTGCGTGAGCAGCCACTTCGCGAGCACGACCTTCTGCTGGTTTCCGCCGGAGAGGAATCGCACCTCCTGATCGAGTCCGCGCGAACTCACCTCCAGTGAGCTGAGCACTCCGGGCACTTCACGGCGAGACGACGACGTGCGCACGGAGAACACGCTTCGGATGACCAGAAGCGCGTTGTCGAGCACCGATTGCCCGAGCGCGAGGCCCTGCGCCTTGCGATCTTCGGAGACCAGCGCGAGCCCCGAGCGCACCGCGGCGCGAGCGCTCGCGATGCGCACGGACGAGCCGTCGACGCGCATGACGCCGCGGGAGAAGGGATCGATTCCGAAGATCCCCTCCACCAGCTCGGTGCGACCAGAGCCCTGCAGCCCCGCGACGCCGACGATCTCCCCGGCGCACAGCGTGAGCGAGACGCCGTCGACGAAGGCGTTCCCGCAGCCGTCGAGCTCGAGCCGAGGCTCTCCGACGACCGTGCCGTCGATCGCGTCGGGGAAGTACGACTGGATCGAGCGGCCGACCATGCGGCGCACCAGCTCGTCCGTGGTCAGCGCGGCGGTCTCGTCGGTCGACACGAGCGCGCCGTCCTTGAGGATCGTGATGCGGTCGCACAGGTCGAAGATCTCCTTCAGTCGGTGCGACACGTAGATCACCGCGACTCCTCGAGACGTGAGTCGCCGGATGATCGCGTACAGCAGCTCGACCTCGCGGTCGCTGAGTGCGGCGGTGGGCTCGTCCATCGAGATGACCTGCGCGTCGAAGGAGAGCGCCTTGACGATCTCGACGATCTGCTGTTCGGCGACCGTGAGCGAGCCGACGCGCGCCTGCGGGTCGATGAACGAGACGCCGAGATCGGCGAGCAGCTCTCCGGTGCGGGTGGTCATGGCCTTCTGGTCGACGAACCCGCCGCGGCGGGGTTCCCGACCGAGGTACACGTTCTGTGCGACCGTCCGCTCGGCCAGGAGGGTGAACTCCTGGAAGACCGTGACGATGCCGTCGTCCATCGCCTGGCGGGGGTGCGCATGGTGCACCTCATCGCCGCGATACCGCACGACCCCCTCGTCCGCCCGTTGCACACCGGCGATGATCTTCATGAGCGTGGACTTGCCCGCTCCGTTCTCGCCGACGAGGCCATGCACCTCCCCCGGCTGCACGTCGAAGTCGATGCCCTTGAGCACCTCGACGCCGAAGAACGATTTGCGGATGCCCGACACCTCGAGCACCGGCTGCGTGATCGTCGCGGTCATGCCGCCACCTCCGTCCATCGCCCGCCGTCGGCCGCCGATGCGAGCACGGCCTCGGTCAGCACAGCGGACCGGTATCCGTCCTCGAACGTGGGCAGGCCGTCACGGTGCTCTCCCCCGACCGCCGCGTACACGTCGGCCATGAATCCGTTGAACGCGTCCTGATACCCCATCGAGTGTCCCGCCGGCACGCGCTGCAGGCGGGCGGAATCCTCTGCGGCGGCCAGCGGGTCCCTCAGCAGGATCCGCGATTCGTCGCGCATGCCCACCCACAGCTCCTCGGGCCGCTCCTGCTCGAAGCGAAGGCTCTGCCGCGAGCCGTGCAACTCCAGGGTCAGAGCGTTCTTCCGCCCGGCGGCCATCTGCGAGATGAGCAGGGTGCCGAGGGCACCGGAGTCGGTCTCGACGAGGATCGCGACGAGATCCTCGGTGTCGACGCTGCGCCCGCCGCGCTCCGCGAACACCCGACGACTCCGCGCGCTCAGCGATCGGATGCGCTGGCCGATCACGAACTCCACGAGGTCGCAGAGATGCGAGCCGATGTCCGCGAACGCGCGCGACTCACCACCCGAGGTCGAATGCACGCGCCAGTCGTCGTCGGTGGGCAACAGCATCCAGTCCTGCAGATACGAGCAGTCGAGGGTGAGCAGTTCCCCGACGTCGCCCTGCGCGACGCGAGCTCGGGCTTCGCGCACCATCGGGTGGTATCTGTACACGAAGGGCACGGCCACGACCCGTCCCCTCGCAGCAGCCAGGTCCGCGAGGCGTCTGGCGTCGGCGGCGTTCGTGGCGAGCGGCTTCTCACAGACGACATGCTTGCCGGCCTCGAGCGCATGCGCCGCCAGTTCGGCATGCGTGGCGTTCGGGGTGCAGATGTGCACGATGTCGATGTCGTCGGCGACGAGCAGAGCAGCGGCGTCGTCCTCGGCACGCGCGGCGTGGAGCTCGCCGGCGGCCCGGCGTCCGCCCGAGGCGGAGCCCGTGGCCACGGCCCGCAGCTCGCCCCCCGCGTCACGTGCGGCCGTGCGATGGACACGAGCCATGAACCCTCCGCCGAGGATCCCGGCTCGGATCGTCCCGAGTCCGGTGTCAGTGACATCCGTTGTCATGCCGGTGAGTCTGACATGGCGGTCCCGCTTTTGCTAGATCTTCGTCAAAAGTCATTTGTAACGAATCGGAAGTTCGTCGTCGACTCTTCGAAGTGCTGTGATTTACTGACGCAATGGTTGACGCTCCGCGGCCGTCCGCGCCTCCGAATCCCGGCGCGGGAGAGATCTTCCAGATTCTCCGGGACGGAACCGCGCGCACCAAAGCCGAGCTGGCCGCACTCACCGGACTCGCCCGATCGACCGTGTCGGTGCGCGTCGACGCGCTCCTGGCCGCAGGGCTGCTGCGCCCGGCCGGTGAAGCCGCATCGACAGGTGGACGCCCTCCGGCGCGCGTCGCCTTCAACCCCCGCGCCGGACTCGTGCTCGCCGTCGATCTCGGCGCCACCCACGCGACGATCGCGCTCGCAGACCTCGCCGGTGCCTTCCTGGACTCGCACACCCGCACCGTCGACATCGGCGACGGGCCCGAGACGCTTCTCGACGCGATCCTGCGCGATGGGGCGACGCTGCTCGATTCCCCCGCGGCTGCCGGCCTGCCCCTGCTCGGCATCGGCATCGGCGTCCCGGGCCCCGTCGAGCACTCCAGCGGTCGCCCGACGAATCCTCCGATCATGCCCGGATGGGACCGATTCGACGTGCCGGGCTTCGTGCAGCGCACGTTCGATGTCCCCGTACTCGTCGACAACGACGTCAACATCCTCGCCCTCGGCGAGCACGCGACCGCCTGGCCCGACGTCGACGACCTCGTCTTCGTGAAGGTCTCCACGGGCATCGGTGCGGGCATCATCGCGGGTGGTCAGCTCCAGCGGGGCGCGCAGGGGTCTGCCGGCGACATGGGGCACGTGCAGGTACCGGGCGGCGTCGGGTCGACACGGGATGCCGATGACGAGCGCGACCTCGAAGCACTCGCGAGCGGGTCCGCCCTGGCTGCGGCGCTACGGGCGCAGGGTCATGACGCGAGGGGCCCGGCGGACGTGATCGATCTCGTCCGTTCGGGCGATGCCGCCGCGATCGCCGCCACCCGCCAGGCCGGGCGCGATGTCGGCGAGGTCCTGGCAACGGTCGTCAACCTGCTCAATCCGTCGATCATCGTGTTGGGCGGAAGCATCGCCCGCGCCGGGGAGCACCTGTTGGCGGGCGTCCGTGAGGTCGTCTACCGGCGCTCGATCCCTCTCGCCACACAGCACCTCGCGATCGTGCAATCGCAGGCAGGCGATCGTGCAGCCGTGCTCGGCGCCGCGATCATGGTCGCCAGGGACGTGCTCTCCCCCGCGAGCATCGATCGACGATTGGCGGCTCCGTCCGCCTAGGCTGGACCCGTGACTGCCGCGGAGAATCCCCACGCGTCCCCCTACGAGCGCGCACTCGGCGAGCGCATCGCCGAGCTGCATCCGAAGACCGGATGGTACTTCCGCACGATCCCCGCGGGGCACGTGGGGGTGGGGCGCGGAACATTCACGACCGCCGGGTCTCGTCACCGCTGGCTGTGGCCGGTGTTCCGCATCGCCGAGGCGCTGGGAGTGGCCTTCGCCGGGTGGGAGACCGACGTCCCCTTCCGCATCGAGAACCGCACCGTCGACGGCCGGGCGCTCGCCGTACGTCACTTCGACCTCCCGGGTCGCACCTGGCTCATGCCCGATGTCGTCGAGCTGACCCCTGCGGGCATCCTGCGCAACGAGATCGGGCCGCATCGCACGGTGGTGACGACCTTCGACATCGACGTGCGCGACGGCGCTGTCGTGCTGAGCATCCGGAAGGTCGGCCTGCGTCTCGGACGACTGAGGCTCGCCGCCCCCGCATTCCTGCGGCCGACGATCGGCCTGGTCGAGAGATGGGATGACGAGCGCGAGCGCCACCACGTGAACATGACCATCGACGCGCCCATGCTCGGTCGGGTCTACGAGTACACCGGGTTCTTCGAGTACTCGATCGAGAGTGAGACCGCATGAGCACCGACACCCCGATGCCCACTGACGCGCCGGTGTCCGCCGGTCGGGTCGTGCTCGGCGGATCCACCGGCTTCATGGGCACGTACCTGCTGCCGCGGCTTCGCGCGGCCGGGCGCGAGGTCGTGACGATCTCGCGATCGGGTGCTGACATCGCCTGGGGCGACCAGGAGGCGATCGATCGCGCTGTCGACGGCGCGTCTCTCGTGATCGGGCTCGCGGGCAAGAGCGTCAACTGCCGGTACACCGCCGAGAATCGCGCGGCGATCTTCCGTTCCCGGCTCGACACCACGGCATCGCTGAGCACGGCGATCACGAGAGCGTCGGCCCCGCCTGCGCTCTGGGTCAACTCCTCCACCGCCACGATCTACCGCCACGCCGAGGATCGCCCGATGACGGAGTCGACCGGTGAGATCGGCCGGGGATTCTCGGTCGAGGTCGCCAAGGCCTGGGAACGCGCACTGTTCGCCGACGAGCTGCCGCACACGCGACGCGTCGCGCTGCGCAGCGCGATCGTGCTCGGCCACGGTGGCGTTCTGGGTCCCCTTCGCACTCTCGCCCGCCTCGGACTCGGCGGCGCACAGCTCGACGGACGCTGGCCGGCGAGCCGCGCCCGCCGAGCTGCCGGCACGGGTCATGACGTGGGTGCTCGTGGCGGTCGCCAGCGCTTCAGCTGGGTGCACGTCGAGGACGTCGCGCGGATCATCGACTTCCTCGAGCTGCATCCGGAGCTCGAGGGGCCGGTCAACGCGGCAGCGCCGAATCCGGTCGACAACCGCGCGTTCATGGCCATCGTGCGCCACGCGGCCGGCGCGCGCATCGGGCCACCGATGCCGCGGTGGATGCTCGAGCTCGGCGCCATCGGCATCCGCACCGAGACCGAGCTGATCCTCAAGAGCCGCTGGGTGCTGCCCGAGAAGCTCACACGCGCAGGGTTCGAGTTCGTGTATCCCGATCTCGACGGGGCCGTACGCGAGTCCTTCGGGGTGCCGGCCGTCGCCTAGATTCGCCCGTCGGAGGCCGCAGGTCCGTCGCTCTCGGACTCTCGACGGCGCTTCTCGAGTTCCGCACGCAGACGCCACTCCTCGATCTCTCGATCGAGGTCGGCGATCTGCTGCTCGGTCGACCGCGTGTCAGAGGGCGGCGACGGCTGTGGGGCGGGTTGCGGAGTCGTCCGACGGCTCGACCGACCGGCTGTCCGCATCCGGGGGATGCGCAAGCCCGCTTCGGAGTACTCGCGTCCGATCGCGAACCAGAGCAGGCCACCGATCAATGGCAGCAGGATCACGATGACGACCCATGCCATCTTCGGCAGGAATCTCACCTGCGCGTCGTCGCGCGTGATGATGTCGATCAACGCGCCGACCATCAGCACGATGACGAGGATCGAGAACAGGAACGGCATGTGATCAGGGTAGACGACGCACGACGGTTGCGCCCGGGCAGTGGCTAGGGAAGGAGGTGCCCGCCGGCCCGGAAGAGCTCATACCATTCGGCACGCGTGAGCTCGATGTCCGCCCCGGCGGCGGCATCCCGAACGCGCGAGGGCGTGGTGGTTCCCAGGACGACCTGCATCTTCGCCGGGTGACGCGTGATCCACGCCGTCGCGATCGCGATCGGCTCGACGCCGTACGACGCGGCGAGACGATCGATGACCGCGTTGAGCTCGGCGTAGTCGGGGTTGCCGAGGAAGACGCCGGTGAAGAACCCTCCCTGAAACGGCGACCACGCCTGGATCGTGATGCCGTTGATGCGGCAGTACTCGACGATGCCTCCGCCGTCGCGCACGATGCTCTGGCCCTCGGCCAGCATGTTGGCGGCGATCGGCTGGGCGATGATCGGGGCGTGCGTGATCGAGAGCTGAAGCTGATTCGCGATCAGCGGCTGATTCACCGCGGTGCGCAGCAGGTCGATCTGTCGCGGCGTGTGGTTCGAGACGCCGAAGGCGCGCACCTTTCCCGCGGCCTCGAGCTCGTCGAACGCTCGCGCGACCTCGTCGGGTTCGACGAGAGCATCGGGACGGTGCAGCAGCAGCACATCGATGTAGTCGGTGCGAAGCGCGCGGAGCGATCCCTCCACCTGGCGGACGATGTGCTCGTACGAGAAGTCGAAGGCCTGCTGCGCCGGGTCGATGCCGCACTTCGTCTGGAGCACGATCTCGTCGCGCTCCGCGGCTCCGAGCTGCAGCGCGTCGGCGAATCGCGATTCGCAGTGGTGCATGGTGCCGCCGTAGATGTCGGCGTGATCGAAGAAGTCGATGCCGCCGTCCCTGGCGGAACCATAGAGCTCGCGGATGTGCGCATCGTCCTTGTCGTCGATGCGCATCATGCCGGCGATGACGGCGGGGGCGGATGCGGAGCCGAAGGGCACAGTCTTCATGCGGTCCACGCTAGCCTCTCGCACTCGGATGCGGTCGGAGCACGACCCCACGACGCCCCCGACCGCACCCACGGCACGCGGCTCTCCCCCGAGCGCGCGGCCGTCACCCGTCCCCCGATTCGGCGCAGAACGCCGCCGGAATCACCGTTCGGAGGACGGTGGCACGAGACGCGAGACCGGGATGCCGAGCACGTCGGCGATGGCTGCGAGATCGGTGACCGTGAAGTCGCGTCGCGACGCCATCTTCGCCTGCAGGGCTTTCACCGTGATCCCGGCTCTGTCGGCGAGCCATGGCACCGTCTCGCCGGCATGGGCGAGCTCGCGCACCACTGATTCTGCGACCACCCGTCGCACATGTGTCGTCACCCGACGACACTATCGTCGTCGTCGGGACGCGACAAGGCCCGACGCCCAGCATGACGGCATCCTGGCTTCGGGCCGGTGCTATCGTGACTCAGGTGACGACACCTGCCGAGAACTACAACCGGGCAGTCGGGCGGCAGCTCAAGGCCGAGATCTTCGCCGCCGGCAGCAGCATCGCGCGGATGGCGCGCGACATCGACGTGTCGCGGAGCGCTCTCGACAACTACACGACGGGCAAGCGCGACATCCCCGTCCCGGTGCTGTACCTGGTCAGCGCCGTGGTGGGCGTCGAGCCCCACGTGATCCTCGACCGTGCGGAGGAGCGACTCCGCACCGAGGCGGGACGCGGTGACGCCGTCATCACTCCCCTGCGCCCCCGAGCCGATGTCCCCGGTCGACGAGATGATGTCGCCGAGGTGGCGTTCGAATCCGGGGTCCCTCACGGCCGCGACACCGACGACCTCTACGACTGAGGCGCACGGCCGTCCGCCGTCGATCGAGGAGGCTGCGCATGGAACATCTCCTCCGACTGGTCGAGCAGCACGGCCTCCATCTCGTGGAACGTCGCGGCGCGTCGCGGGGCGGCTTCGAACCTGCCACCTCCACCATCCGCATCGACCCCGGCATGAGCACACGCGCGACCTGCAGTGTTCTCGCGCACGAGCTGGGACACGCCGTGCTCGGTCACGTGCCGACGTCAGACCACGCTCTCCGCAACCGGCAGGAGCATCGTGCCGACGAATGGGCGGCACGCCTGCTCATCGACGCCCGCTCCTATGCCGCCGCCGAGCAGCTGCGCGGCCCGCATGCCGCCAGCCTCGCATTCGAACTCGGAGTCACGATCGAGATCGTGCACGCCTATCAGCGCCTCCTGCGGCGCGGTGCCGTCGCACTGGTTGAATGAGGGCATGAGCTTTCGCGTGACTCCCGCACCGACCACCTTGACAGGACGACTCGTCGAGCTGCGCCCGCTCGAGACGTCTCACCATGACGGCCTGCTCGAGGCGCTCCTCGAGGGCGACCTGTGGAAGAACGCCTGGTACACGTCGGTGCCGTCCCCCGACGGTCTCGCCGCGGAGATCGACCGACGCATCGGTCTGATCGAGACCGGCGGCATGATCCCGTTCACGGCGTTCGACGCCTCCGGCCGCATCCTCGGCCTGACGTCGTTCTACGACATCGTCGACGAAGTTCCCCGACTGCACATCGGGTACACGTGGAACCGGCCCTCGGCGCACGGCACGGGCACCAATGCCGAGTCCAAGCTGCTCCTGCTGCGCCATGCGTTCGAAGAGCTGGGTGTATTCCGCGTCGGTCTCACGACCCAGTGGATGAACGCCCAGTCGCGCGCCGCCATCGAGCGCCTGGGCGCGAAACAGGACGGCGTGATGAGGGCGATCAGTCGCTACCGCAACGGCGCACTGCGCGACAGCGTCGAGTTCTCGATCATCGAGCCCGAATGGCCCGCGGTGAAGGCGAACCTCGAGATGAGGCTCACCAAGCGGCTCTGAGCGTCACTCGGTGGCGTTGCCCGACCAGTTGTCCTTGCGGCGGGTGGCCGAACCACGCTGACGCATCATGAATGCCAGCGACAGGCTGACGATGAGGATGCCGGCGATGAAGACGATCGCCTGGAAGTCCTCGAGCGACTGCGCGAGCCCCATGAGCCAGATTCCTCCGAGGAAGAGGATCATGAAGAAAATGAAGCTGAGGATCACGGGGTCTCCTGTCTGAACAACCGGCCAGCATCAAGGATACCTTTAGCGCAGAGATCGCCCGCACGAAAGGCCCTGCCGGTGGCGCGCGTCGCGTGGTTGCATCGCTCGCATGACGAAGACGCTCACCGCACTGGCCATCACCTGCAGCCTCAAGCCCTCCCCCGCCGAGTCGAGCTCCGATCTGCTCGGATCCCAGATCCTCGACGCTCTCGCCGAACACGACGTCGCGGGGACTCTCGTCCGCGCGGTCGATCATGTGATCAGCCCCGGGGTCGAGGCCGACATGGGCGGCGACGACGAGTGGCCGACGTTGCGACAGCGCGTGCTCGCCGCCGACATCCTCGTCTTCGTGACGCCGACCTGGATGGGTCAGCACTCGAGCGTCGCCCAGCGCGTTCTCGAGAGGCTCGACGCCGAACTCGCAGAGACCGACGAGCAGGGGCGTCCGATTCTCTTCGACAAGGTCGCGATCGCCGCGGTCGTCGGCAACGAGGACGGCGCGCACCACATCGCCGCGATCCTCTTCCAGGGCCTGAACGACGTGGGCTTCACGATTCCCGCCCAGGGATCGGTGTACTGGAACGGCGAGGCGATGCAGAGCGTCGACTACAAGGATCTGCCCAAGACGCCCGAGAAGGTCGCCCAGGCCACATCGACCGCCGCGAGGAACGCCGCGCATCTCGCGCGCACGCTCAGCGCGAGCGGCTACCCCGGCGAGTAGGCGTGCGGTCGGAAGAGGACTGCTCAGGCGGAAGACGGCCTGATCCGCATCGACGTCGACGGGCGCTCAGGCGGCCGGCGCCCCGGCGCTGAGCACCTTCGGCTGCACGAACTCGTCGATCACGAGCTCGCCGGTCGCATTGAGCGCATGCATCATGTCTTCGATGCGCGACTTCTCGATGTGCTGAGACTCGGCAGTGCTGAACAGGAACTGCAGCGGGATCGCGGGATGGATCCACACCGTCACTCGGCCGGGGTCCCCACCCTCGGTCGGGTGCCACGTCATCATGAAGCTCTCCTGCCGGCGCAGCTTCGTGCCGATGATCACTTTGAGGTGTGCAAGCGTCTCGTCTTCGATGATGATCGGCTCCGAGGTGCCGTCGTATCGCAGTCTTCCCATGAGTGAACCGTACCCCGACGCGGGCCTCGATATGCACAGGAATGCCGATCATTGCGATCGACGGAATGTCACGATATCGTCGCGGCGCCGCTGTTCGACGGACAGGCCCGCGAGCTCGAACCTGCGGAACACCCGCCGCGGCAGATCGGGAAGCTCGGCAGTGCGTCCGGCAGCCGCCTTCGCGAGTCCGACGACGAGGGAGAGATCGACGCCCGCACCGCGGACCTCGACACGCGCGTAGTCGCTGGCGGTCCGCCAGACGAGCAGTTCGATCTGGCGGAACGGGATGACATGAGAGCCGGATCCGACGCGGACCCGCAGCTCGTCGTTGCCGAACGCCACCGCGCACGTGACGGTGCGCCGGCGCACCACGGCGAGGAAGAGCAGGTACACAGGCAGCGCGATGACCACGCCGACGACGATGATCGCGATCTTGGGTCCCGCCTGCACGACCGCGTCGCCGAGGACGATGAGGAGTGCGACGGCACCGAGTCCGCCGACGAGAACGAGCGCGACGATCCAGGATGTGATCTCGCGCATCCGCACCTCGATCGCCGAGAACTCCACGACTGATCCGTCACCGCTTCCGTCACGCTGCCACGTCGGTGCCGTGGGTGCGGGCCTACGAGCGGAATCACGCCGCGAGAAGAGGTCGGTGATCCGCGAGAGAAGGCCGAGCCAGATCCACCCGAGGGCGGGGCCGGCTGCGATCTGCAGCACGACGACAACCGCCTTCGTGCCCTCCGGAAGAGCCGCGAGCGGCTCCGTGCCGTGTTCGATCGCCCAGTACATCAGCGCCGTCAGCGCGGCGGCCACACCGATGTGAACGACGACTCCGAGCATCCGAGGTCGCATCTCGAAGGTCGCGTTCACGAACGCGAAGGCGACCGCCCATCCGCCGATCAGCATCAGCAGGAAGCCGAAGAAGCCCAGGTCGGCGCTCACGAGGGTCCAGGCGACGGCGACGGCGAGCAGAGCGACTCCCACCAGCAGCGGGGTGATGATCAGCAGACGCGAGACACTCGACCGCACGCGGGTCTCGTGAGGGCTCGACTCGGTCATCCCCGCCATCCTAGGGGCGGGTACATGATCCTCTCCGCGGTGCCGCCTGTACACCCCCTACGCGGCGCGACGCGCGCGTGCGACGCTGGGGCCCCGGGCACCGAGGAGACGCCGATGGGACGATTCATGTACAACCGTGGGCCACGGGTCGACGTCGAGGATCGCGCACTGAATCACCTGCAGCTCGTCATGACGGCCAAACTGCGACGCGGCGAACCGTTCCCGTTCACGTGGCGCGATGACCTGAGCCTCGGCGGCGGACGGACGACGGTGTGGGTGCATCCCGCGAGCGCCCTGGTCTTCTCGTTCACCGGCCCTCGCTCGCCCGACATCAACCGCAACTGGCTGCGCGATCTCGCCGTGACCGCGTCTCAGCCGGGCGGGCTCTACCTCACCCCGGAACCGGCGCGGTAACGAGCGCGCGGTGGCTCGCCGGTCGCAGTAGCGTGGGATCATGACCGCTCCCGTTGATCCGACAGCCACGTCCGCCTGGTCCGAGCTCACCGCCCTGCACGGTGCGTTCACCCCCGATCTTCGCGGCTGGTTCGCCGCCGACGCGGACCGCGCGCAGTCGCTCTCGTTCGCCCTGGCCGACCTGCACGTCGACCTCTCGAAGAACCTCGTCACCGACGATGTTCTCGCAGCCCTCCTGCGCCTGGCCGAGCAGACCGGCGTCGCTGAGCGGTATGCCGCGATGCTCGCGGGCGAGCACCTCAACACGTCCGAAGATCGCGCCGTGCTGCACACCGCCCTGCGGCGGCCCGCCGGAGCATCCCCCGAACTCGTCGTCGACGGGCAGGAGGTCGACATCGACGTGCAGGCCGTTCTCGACGCGCTGAGCGCCTTCGCCGCCCGTGTGCGCTCGGGCGACTGGCAGGGAGTGACCGGCAAGAAGGTCACCCACGTCGTGAACATCGGCATCGGCGGCTCCGATCTCGGCCCCGTCATGGTCTACGAGGCGCTGAAGCCGTATGCGGATGCCGGCATCGAGGCGCGATTCGTCTCGAACATCGACCCCACCGACCTCGCGCAGAAGACGGCGGACCTCGACCCCGAGACGACGCTGTTCATCGTCGCGTCGAAGACGTTCACGACGCTCGAGACGCTCACCAACGCCCGCCTCGCCCGTGACTGGCTGTGGTCCGGCCTCGCGGCATCCGGTGCGATCTCCGACGACGACGATGCGCGCACCGACGCGGTCGCCCACCACTTCGTGGCGGTGTCGACGGCACTCGACAAGGTCGCCGCCTTCGGCATCGATCCCGCCAACGCCTTCGGTTTCTGGGACTGGGTCGGAGGCCGCTACTCGGTCGACTCCGCGATCGGCCTGTCGCTCGCCATCGCGCTCGGCCCCGACACGTTCCGCGAGCTGCTCGCGGGCTTCCACGCCGTCGACGAGCACGTGCGCACGACGCCGCTCGAGCACAACGTGCCGGTGCTGATGGGGCTGCTGAACGTCTGGTACGTCAACTTCTTCGGCGCGCAGTCGCACGCCGTGCTGCCGTACGCGCAGCAGCTGAGCAGATTCCCCGCGTACCTGCAGCAGCTGACGATGGAGTCCAACGGCAAGTCCGTGCGCTGGGACGGCACGCCCGTCACCACCGACACGGGCGAGGTCTTCTGGGGTGAGCCCGGGACCAACGGCCAGCACGCGTTCTATCAGCTCATCCACCAGGGCACCCGGCTGATCCCCGCCGACTTCATCGCGTTCGTGAACCCCGCCTACCCGCTGACCGACGGCGGCCAGGACGTGCACGAGCTGTTCCTCGCGAACTTCCTCGCGCAGACCAAGGCGCTCGCGTTCGGCAAAACGGCGGAGGAGGTCGAGGCCGAAGGCACGACCGGTGCTCTGGTCGCCGCTCGCACGTTCGCGGGCAACCGTCCGACCACGTCGATCTTCGCGCCCGCACTCACCCCGCAGGTGCTCGGCCAGCTGATCGCGCTGTACGAGCACATCACGTTCACCCAGGGCACGATCTGGGGCATCAACTCCTTCGATCAATGGGGCGTGGAGCTCGGCAAGCAACTCGCGATGCAGATCGCGCCCGCCATCGGCGGAGATCAGTCGGCCATCGAGGGTCAGGATGCGTCGACCAAGGCGCTGCTCGCCTACTACGCGGCGAACCGGAAGTAGAATCCGGAGCCGTTCCCGTCCTGCAAGGGGCCCGACCGCTCGGCCGGTTCGGACGCCACATGCCCGCGGCGCAGCATGCGACGCCGCGGGCATGAGCGCGACCCTGGCTAGACCGCGGGAACAACCTTCAGATCGACGGTGAGCGAGTTCGCGAAGCTGATCGTGAGGATCCTGTGCGTTCGGTTTCCGAGATAAGCGCGATCCATCGGCGCGTACTTGGCTTCCCGGTCGACGCCCCAGTCGATGACGAACCGCAGAGCGCCCCGAGTGACCGTGAGGCCGCGGGTCATCGTGATCGTCTCCTGACCGTAGGGCGCCGCCGTGCCGTTCGCGAATGCGACGACGTCGTCCTGACCGATGATCAGCGGGATGCGCTCGCGCGACGGCCCCGCTGTCGAGAGCATCCGCCGTATACCGTCGGCGCGGTGCGTCACATCGGTGCGCACAGATCCGTCGGCGGTGGTGTAGCGCGTCGTGAACACCCCGGTGTAGCCGGTGAGGCCGTCGGCGGAGATGGCGGCACCGGCGGCCGTCTCCCCCGCATGGTGCGTCGCGGTCACCGGCCCCCGCGACGACGCCGTACCGGCCGTGTCGTTGATCGTCGTCCAGTCATCGGGTCCGGTGCTGTTCACGGTGAGAGCGAGCATCCCGGCGACCGGATGCCAGAAGGCATTTGTGCCCGCCCGCTGCAGTGAATTCTGCCTCACCCCGTAGAGGGCGGCGGTGTAGTACCCGGGTCGGCGGACGAAGACGTACTGCTGATCGAGCGTGCCTCTGCGAAGCTCTGTGAACGTGCTCTCCTGCCGGTAGCGCAGCGCCGCGGCCTGGGCATCGCGCTGTGCCGCCGACACTCCGATCGGCGCCTGCGGCACGTGCATGTGCAGGCGTGGCGACGAGTCCTGCTTCTGCCGCGGCGCCACGGGCGCGGTCGACGCGGCCCAGTCGGTGCGTGCCTGCGTCTTCTCCTCCGAACTCGCGAAGAACGCCCGCAATGCCGGCACATGCGGGAGCAACGTGCGCGCGAGGGCGCTGCGGTCGACGTCGTCCACCGGGGTGGGCACGAACGTCGCGACGATGTTGCGTGCGCTGGTCCCCGAGAGGATGAAGCCCTCGTTCCGCCCGGGTTCCAGGACGACGACGTACCCCCACCAGGCCGCGAACCGCTCCGCCAGCTGGATGATCGACGGGTCCGGCAGCCGTGTATAGAGGGCACCAAGATCGGGCAGCATCACATCGAAGTTGTATCCGGCATCCGGAGCGATCGGCTCGTGGAAGAACCCGGCCGGGGCCTGTCCGTCCTTCAGAATGATCTGCAGCCGGTTCGGAACGGAGGCGCTCACCGCCGGCTCCCCGAGGACGTGCGCGGCCTCGACCACGCCGGAGAGGCCTGCGACGACCTGGTTGGCGAACTGCACCGGCCGATTCCAGTGCGGACGAGAGGTGTCGACGAGCCACGCCGAGCTCTTGCGGATGGCGTCGCGGATCTGCACGCGGCGGTCGTAGAGCTCGCCGGCGGCACGAAGGTCGCGGAGTACCGCAGCGAGCGCGACGGTTCCGAATCCGGTCGGTGACAGGTGATGCTCGGTCGGCGAGTACTCCGGGTACGACCCGTCGGCGTGCTGCAGCGAGAGGTAGTGACCGAGCGCCGCGTCGAGCCGCCCGAGCAGTGCCGGGTCGCGGTAGTACGGGTTCCACGGCCGATCGTTGGCATAGAACCACGACAGCGTCGCGACATGCTCCATGATCCGGGTGTTGTACGGCTGGTTCGGTGTGCGCCACCAGCCGTCCTCCATCCACCCGTAGTTCGGCGCGACGTCGCGGACGCTGTTGGCGAGCGGCGCCACGATCGTCAGGTATGCCGCAAGAACCTGCTCGTTCGGGGCGAACTGGGCGCGCACCGGCTGCCCGGCAGGGAGCGGCGCGACGAGCGGCAGCACCGTACCGGCCGATGTCGCCATCGCGGGCGATGCTCCCGCGTTCCCGATCGCGAGCAGCGCCGCGGCAGCGCCAGCACCGACCAGGAAGTTCCTTCGGCTGAGCGCCGGCAGCATCTGCAGACGGGTCTCATCCTCATGCATATCTCGACTCCTTCGTCTCTGACCGGGCATGGTGGGGCTGCGGCGACGCCCGGTCCGCGTCGTCGCTCGGGGGGTCAACTCATCCTTTGAGCCCTGTCTGGGCGAGGCCCTGAACGAACTGCTTCTGCGCGATGAGGAACACCACGAGGATCGGGACGACGGTGAGAGAGGCGGCACCGAGCTGCGTGTTCCACATCTGCTCGCCGTAGAAGTCCTGGTAGCGGGTGATCGCGAGACCGAGCGTGAACTTCTCCGGCGTGCGCAGGAAGATGAGCGCCTCGAAGTACATGTTGAACGAGCGCAGGAACGCCATGATCCCCACCGCCGCGATCGCCGGCGTCGCCAAGGGGAGCGCGATCCGGAAGAACACCCCCGCCCGAGTGACGCCGTCCAGCCGAGCCGCTTCTTCGTAATCCTTGGGGAAACTGAGGAAGTGCTGGCGGAAGATGAACACCGAGACGACCGCAGTGGGGCCGAAGATCGGCAGGATGATGAGAGGCCAGTGGGTGTCGTTGAGCCCCATCGCGTTGACCGCCGTGAAGATCGGGATGATCGTCACCTCGGTCGGCACCATCATCGCGGCGAGCAGCAGGGTGAAGGCCGCATTGCGCAGCGGGAAGCTGATGCGCGCGAAGGCGTAGCCGGCCATCGCGGAGAGCAGGATCGACGACACCGTGACGATCGCCGCGATGTACATCGAATTGCCGTACTGCTGCAGGAACGGCTGGGCGGTGAACACCTGGACGAAGCCGTCGAGGGTCCATTCCCTGGGCAGCAGGGTGGGCGGCTGGAGGAAGATCTCGTTCGCCGGTTTGAACGAGGAGAAGAACATCCACAGCGTCGGGTACAGGAACGGCACCGACACCACGACGAGCAGCACGTAGAGCACGACGGTGTTGATCCTGGCGCGGCTGCGTGCCGCCTTCGATGCCTCAGACCTCATCGTGCACCCACTTGCGTCGCGTGGTCCACTGCAGCATCGTCAGCGCCAGGATGATGCCGAACAGGACGACGCCGATAGCGCTGGCGTAGCCGAACTGCTGGCTGACGAAGGCGGTGCGGTAGAGGAGGAACGGCAGGACGTTGGTCGAGTCCCCCGGACCACCTCCGGTGAGTAGCTGCACGGGAGCGAACACTTCGAGCGATCCGATCGTGGTGAGGATGCCGGTGAGCAGGATCGTGGGGGCGATCATCGGCACGGTGATCGCCCAGAACGACCGCCACGGCGTCGCGCCGTCGAGCTGCGCGGCCTCGCGGATCTCCTCCGGCACGCTCTGCAGGGCGGCGAGGAAGAGCACCATGTTCATGCCCACCCCCTTGAACACCTGCACCACGACGAGGGAGATCAGAGACGTCGACGGGTCTGCCAGCCAGTTGGGACCGTCGATTCCGAGCATCCGCAGCGCTCCGTTGATGCCTCCGTCTGGAGCGAGAAGAAAACCCCAGGTGACCGACCAGGCGACGACCGACACCACGACCGGCGAGAAGAAGATCGTGCGGAATCCCGTGATGCCCTTCATCCGTCGGTTGAGGAGGACAGCGAGGCTGATGGCGATCACGAGATTCAGTACGAGGACTCCGGCACTGAACAGCAGGCTCGCGACGGCCGAGGCGGAGAAGGTCGGATCCGCGATGAGACGTGAGTAGTTGTCGAGGCCGATGAACTCCATACCGCCGGTGAGCGGCCGCCATTCGTTGAAGCTGTACCAGATGACGAAGAGGAACGGGACGACGCCGAGGACGATGACGCCGAGGACCTGGGGCGCGACGAAGGCCACGCCGAGCCAGCGGTCCCCGTCAGGACGGGGACGCCGGCTCGGCAGGGCGCTTCGTGCGCTCGCCGCGACAGTGCGTGCGGGCACGCGGGTCAGCCCTCGAGCGTCGGCGAGATCTGCTCGCAGATGCCGGTGACAGCGGTCTCGACGTCGCCGCCCGACCACACCGGGTCGAGCCCCGCGCGGACCTTGTCGGAGAACTGGGAGAGAACCGGATGCTGCGGCTTCACCGTGGCATCGGGAACCACGTCGATGATCGCGGACTGGATCTCTTCAGGCGAGAGCTTCGGAGCTGCCTGGGAAAGCGTCTCCACGTTGAGGAGCGACTCGCGGGGCGGCGGGAAGAACTGCGCGAGAAGCTCGGCATTCGTCGGGTTGGTCAGGTAAGCGAGGAAGCCTGCCGCCTGATCCTGGTTCTCGCTGCGCTCGAGCACGCTCACCCCGGCCTGTCCGACGATCGGGTGGTAGCCCTCGGGCCCTGCGGGCAACGGAAGGAACGACCACTCGAAGCTGTCGTCGAGGCTCCCCGACTGGCTGAGCTGAGCGACGCTGAAGGCGACGTCACCGCTCGCGAACGCGGCGGGGGCCGCGTTGCCGGAGACGGCGGGAATCGCTCCCCTGCCCATCTGCTCCTGGTACCACGTGAGGTAGTCGATCATCTCGGGCGAGGCGAACTCGCAGGTCGCGCCGTCGTCGGACCACGGCGCTGCGCCCCACGCGTTTCCGAGCATGGTCACCGCGCTCCAGTTCGTCGGGTTGAAGGTGGGAACGTTCAGTCCGGTCGCTCCCGTCTCGCTGTTGACCGCCGCGGCGATGTCCGCGACCGTCTGCCAGGTGTAATCGGGGGTGCCCACGAGCGACTCGACATCCGACTGACCCGCCGAGGCGACGAGGTCGTTGTTGACGTAGAGCGCGAACGGGGAGTTCGAGAACGGATACGCGTAGACACCGCCGTCGTCGTCCTGCCACGGTGCGAGCGCGGCAGGCAGGATGTCGTCGAGGTCGTAGCCGTCGGCGCTCTCCAGCGTCTCGCGTACGTCGTGCAGGATCCCGGAATCGACGAACTCGGGACCGCTCGCCTCCGGGATCCAGGCGAGGTCGGGAACATCGCCTCCGGCGATCTGCGTCGTGAGCCCCGCGATGTAGTCCGGGTTCGTCACGGGTTCGAATGTGATCGATGAGACCTCGTCGCCGTGCTCTTCGACGTAGGCGTCCCCGATCTCCTGCAACAGCGCCAGGTGACCTTCGTTGGAGGACCAGAGTGCCATGGTCAGGTCGACAGGCCCTGACGCGCCGCTCTCGGTACCGGCGCAGGCGCTGAGGGACACCGCCAGAACTCCGGTGAGCGCGATGGCGGCCCCTCGGGATCGGGTAGCTCGCATGAAGTACTCCTTCGGACTCATTGACGCGCCTCGTAGCGCGCTGAAAGAAAAAGTACCAGAACTATCGAGAATATCAAGCAATATTTTCGGTAGCGCTCACCGGGGCTGTCGACCCTCGGACGACGAGCTCCGTCGCGAGATCGGTGTGGAAGGCCGGCGGTGCCGAGCCGAGCAGCAGTTTGTGGGCGACCTCCACCGCGTAGGACCCCATCGCGTCAGAGGGCTGTCGGATGGTCGTCAGCTGAGGAGCGGTCATCCGCGCGACGAGCTGGTCGTCGAACCCGATGACGCTCAGCTCATCCGGGACAGGCACGCGGGCGCGTCGGGCAGCCTCCAGAACCCCGGCGGCCTGCGCATCGCTCGCCGCGAAGATCGCTGTGACACGACCCTCTCGACCCAGAAGGGTCTCTGCGGCCTGCAGCCCGGATTCGTAGGTGAAGTCACCCTCTTCGATGATGTCGCCTCCGGGCTCGATACCGGCCGAGGCGAGAGCGGCCAGATGCCCGTGCTTGCGGGCGATCGACGCCTGGGTGTCGGAGACCCCGCCGAGGAACCCGATTCGACGGTGCCCGAGCGAGAGCAGATGCTGCGTCGCAGCCATTCCGCCTGCGAAGTTCGTGGCGCCCACCGAATACGAGTCGCTGTCGGGGAGCTGGTACGTGTCGACCTCGACGAGGGGGACGCCGTTCTTCGCCAGCTTGGCCCGCTCCTGCGTCCTCAGCCGCGATTTCAGTGCGATGACCGCTGTCGGACCACTGCGCTTGGTCCGCTCGATCCAACCGGCGGCGGGCACACCGTCCGGCAGATCGAGCAGCACGAGTTCGAGCCCCGCCTCGTGAGCCGCACGCATGGTGCCGCGCAGGATCTCGACCGTCAGCGGTGACGACATGCTGGAACTCGCGAGCACGACCACCACCGTGGCCAGATCGCTCCGCGAGCGCTGCTTCGGCGAGAGGTACTGCTTGTCGCGCAGCACCGACTCCACCCGAACACGGGTGTCGGGAGCGACGTCAGGCGCCCCGTTCACGACCTTCGACACGGTGGAGATCGAGACCCCCGCCTCGCCCGCCACCTCGGCAAGCGACGGTCGACGCTCCTTCGCGCGCATGGGCACCCCTTCACTCAGTCAGCGTTCTGGAATTCTATGGCGCACACGGCACCCCTTGAGATTTTACTTGGACATGTTCGAGAAAATTACTTAGAGTTCTCGGGAAAGAAAGGTGTTCTTCCGTGACACGACAGCAGGCCGACCTTCTCATCATCGGCGGAGGCGTCGGCGGCGTCTCCGCCGCCCTCGCCGCTCTGCGCCGCGGCAGATCGGTCATCATGACCGAGCAGACCGCGTGGCTCGGGGGCCAACTGACGAGCCAGCTCGTACCCAGCGACGAGCACCGACGCATCGAAGCGACGGGACGCAACCGCAGCTACGCCCACTTCCGCGACCTCGTCCGAGAGCACTACCGGACGTACTATCCGCTCACCCCCGCCGCGAGGGCCGATCGCCATCTCAACCCGGGAGCGGCCTGGGTCAGCCCGCTCAGCGTCGAGCCGAAGGTCATCGTCGCCGTGATCCACGACATGCTCCGGCCGTACGAGGCCTCCGGACGGCTCACTCTGATGCTCGAGACCACCCCCGTCGCGGTCCACGCCGACGGCGATCGAATCACGGCTGTCACGGTGCGCGATCGCGAGGGCGACTCACGTGAGCTCTCCGCGCCGTTCGTGCTGGATGCGACCGAGCTCGGCGACCTGCTCGACCTCGGCGGGGTGGAGTACGTCACCGGCCGCGAGTCGCAGAGCGAGACGGGTGAGCCCGGTGCGCCCGAATCCGGCGATCCGCTCGACATGCAGAGTGTAACCTGGTGCTTCGCGGTCGAACACCTCGCGGGGCAGGATCACACCATCGATCGCCCTGACGACTACGACGAGTTCCGCGAATGGCGTCCACCGCAACTTGACGGCGAGAAGATGCTCGGCTTCCGCCGGGCCGCCCACGACGGCTCCATCGCCCGCGACTACACACTGCGGGTGAACGACGACGACGATCCCTTCGCCATCGACGTCGACCACCGCAACATGGGCGAGGCCCCGGAACTGTGGAACTACCGACGGATCGCCGCACGGCGCCAGTTCGAGGACGGCGCCTATGACAGCGATATCGTCATCGTGAACTGGCCGATGAACGACTACGTCGGCGGCCCGCTCTTCGGCGTCGACGACGCGGACGTGCACTGGGGTCGCTCGAAGGCGCTGAGTCGCGCTCTGCTGTACTGGCTGCAGACGGAGGCACCTCGATCAGACGGCGGCACCGGCTGGCCGGGACTCCGGGTCGCGCCGCAGGTCACCGGCACCGCCGACGGGTTCGCCATGATGCCGTACTTCCGCGAGTCACGCCGCATCCGGGCGGAGCGGACGATCCTCGAGCAGGACTTCGACCGCGACCTCCGTGACGGACGCGGCGCCGAGCGCTACCCGGACACCGTGGGGGTCGGCCACTACTACTGGATCGACCGGCACGCCACGACTGGCGGGAGCTCCGGTGGCGGCGGCCTGCCGGAGCCGTTCGAGATTCCCCTCGGAGCCCTCCTGCCTCAGCGGGTGCGCAACCTCCTCCCCGCGGCCAAGAACATCGGCACGACGCATATCTCGAACGGCAGCTACCGCCTCCAGCCCGTCGAATGGTCGATCGGCGAGGCAGTGGGGGCACTCGCGTCGTACTGCCTCGACCACGACATCGAGCCGTCGACGGTGCGGGCGAACGCCCGGCACCTCGATGACTTCCAGCGCGATCTCGAACGCGGCGGCGTGCAGCTGCGGTGGGATCCCGCTCTTCGCTGGTAGACGACCCAAGCTGCAGGTCAGACCCCGGTCGGCGCCCGACCGGTCGAGGCTCTGACCTGCAGCCTCGGCACCGCGTCCTGATGGACTGACTGCTGCGCCCCGTCGATGACGTCGAGGAGCCGACGCGCAGCGTGCGCCCCGAGGGCGACGACATCGTGGCCGAGTGCCGTCAGCGCCGGAGCCACCAGACGGCAGAGAAGCGAGTCGTCCCACGCCACGATGGAGACATCGTCGGGGACCGAGAGCCCCCGGCCGTGTGCGGCGGTCAGAGCGGCGACGGCCATGATGTCGTTGTCGAAGATCAGGCCGCTCGGCGCTCGAGCCGATGACAACACCGCGTGCGCGGCCGTCGCCCCGGAGTCCTGCGAGAGGTCGGTGTGAACGATGGCGTGCTCGATGCCCACCGCGCGAGCTGAGCGCTCGAAGGCTTCGTCCCGGATCGCCGTGTATGCGTAACGTCGCGGCGCCGCGACGCGGGTGACACGCCGATGGCCGAGAGCTGCGAGATGCTCGACGGCCTGACGCATCCCGACGGCGTCGTCGGTCCACACGGTCGTCATTCCCGCCGCGACGCTGGGATCGCCGACGACGACCGCCGGGATGCCGGTCTCCGACACGACGGCGATCCGCTGGTCATCGACCATCACGTCGGTGAGCAGCACGCCGTCCACGCGGCGGGAGCCGTGCCAACGCCGGATCGCCTCGACCTCGGCATCCGGATCCGAGACGACCTCGAGCAGGAGTCCCATCGAGCGGTCCGCGAGTACGGTCTCCACGCCGGCGATGAACTGCATGTAGAACGGCTCGACGGAGAGATCGCGAGGATCCTTCGCGATCACGAGGCCGATCGTGTCTGCTCCGGCGCCGGCCAGCGCTCGTGCGGCGTTCGCCGGCGACCAGCCGAGCCGGCCCGCGACCTCGAGAACGCGCACTCGCGTGGCCTCGGAGATCCCGGGGCGGCCGTTGAGCGCGTAAGAGACACTCGCTGTCGACGTCTGTGCCTCTCGCGCGACGTCTGCGATGGTGACCCGCCGGGCCCGCGCAGCACTCATCATCACCGGTGCGACTCCCGTCAGTCGGGATCGATGATATCCCGCAGCGACGCGACGACGAACGGCACCGAAGCCGAGTCGGGGTCGAGCGCCTCCGGAGCGCGGACGCGGAACACCTCCTCCTCCCCCGGCAGCACGGTGGTGAAGCCACGATCGACCGTCGCGTCAGGATGGATGCGGTCCGGCTGGACAAGCACGTCGCGGGCGAGATCCCGTGAGCGCACGCTGATGTCGAGTCCACCGCTCACGACGGCGACCGTGATCTCCAGCGGTGTCGCGGGAGGCCGAGAGTCTCGCGGCGAGGCGAGATGCCAGAGCGCGCGCTCGTCGCCGAGCGTCGCGACGATGAACTCGCCCGCCGGATCCGGTGAATCGGCGATGACCGAGGGCACTGTGGTGCGGGTGACCGATCGTGGCGGAACCGAGACCGCGTACGACCGCTCCGCCGTCGGCGCTCCGTCTGCGCGGCGCCGCGCCAGCTGCACCGGCCCTTCCCACGCGTGGTCCTCGTCGTTGATGACGCACAGCTCCAGAGCACCATCACGCGGCTCGATGGTGAGCACTCGTGGCAGATACATGTCCCGAAGTGCGAAGTAGAGGGGCTTGCAGCGGCCGGCACTGTCGATCGCCGACCATGATGTGACGGGCCAGAGATCGTTGAGCTGCCACAGGATGGCGCCCGCTGTGCGTGGCCAACTCGCTCGCCAGTGCAGCACACCGGTGCGGACCGCCTCGACCTGCATCCACTGCGTCTGCAGGTGCCACCGATCGAAGTCCTCCGTCGCCGGGAGGTGGCGGGCGAGATTGCGTGCAAGTTTCGCATGCCCGTCGATGGCCTTCTGGTGATGACGGACGTTCTCGGACTCGACGCGAAGCTCAGGGTCGCTGACCGCGTCGCGAAGCGTCCGCCACGCCGCGGCCCCCTGCCAGCCGAACTCGGAGACGAAGCGCGGCGAGCTTCCGCGGTAGACGTCGTAGTCGTCTTCGTTCCAGGCATCCCACGAATGGAAGGTCTGATGATCGGCGTCATTGGGGTCGTGCGCCCAGGTGCCGGACCACGGGCTCCCCTCCGTGTAGGGCCGAGTCGGATCGAGCTCGCGAACGACATCGGGCAGCCACTCCAGGTAGTACCGCTCCCCCCAGGAGAGTTCTCCTCCGGGCTGCGTCGCCCAGTCCTTGTCGAGACGCATCCAGAGGTTCTCGTTGTTCCCGTTCCAGAGCGCGAGACTTGGGTGCGCGCTGAGGCGGACGACGTTCTCGCGGGCTTCGGCGATCACCTCCGCCCTGATCGGCTCCTCCTCGGGATATGCGGCGCACGCGAAGAGGAAGTCCTGCCAGACAAGCAGACCCAGCTCGTCGCAGGCGTCGTAGAACTCCTCGCTCTCGTACACGCCGCCACCCCAGACGCGAATCAGGTCGACATTCGCGGCGACGGCCTGCTCGAGGCGCTCCCGCACGCGTCCCGGCTGGATCGTTCCGGGGAAGACGCTCTCGGGGATCCAGTTCACACCTTTGACGAATCGAGGCCGCCCGTTCACGGACAGCACGAAGGAAGTCCCCTCGGCATCCGGGGTGCGGTCGACGGCGACGGTACGGAACCCCACCCGGGTGCGGTGCTCGTCGATGATCTCCGCGCCGGTCGACACCGTGACATCGACTCCGTACAGGTGGGCATCGCCAGAGCCCCGCGGCTGCCATCGGCGCACCTCGGGGACCGCGACGACGACGCTCACCGTATCCTCGCCGTGCGGCACCTCCGCGCGGACGGCCTGACCGTCGATCGTCACCTCCACCTGCAACGCACGATCCCGTCCCGACTCCGCACGCTCGAGCTCGATGTGAACCGTGAGTATGCCCGTGCCTTCCACCACATCCACGAGGGGGCGGACGGCGGCGATGCGCACCGTGCTCCACGACTCCACACGCACGCCGCGCCACAGCCCGCACGATGGCAGGGTGGGGCCCCAGTCCCACCCGAAGCTGCTGGCCATCTTGCGGATGAAGGCGAAGGGCTCGGGATAGGCGCTCGGACGAGCACCGAGTTCGCGCTCCCAGCGCACGGCCTCCGTATACGGAGACGTGAAGCGCAGATCGAGCGTGTTGTCGTCGCGAACGGCGGAGGTGATGTCGAACCGATAGGAACGGTGCATGTTCCTCGTCACCCCCACCTCGGAGCCGTTGAGGACGGCCGAGGCGACGGTGTCCACGCCGTCCAGGACGAGATCGACACGCTCGCCCTCGCGCACCGGCCCGAATTGCCGCGTGAGGCGCCAATCGGTGCGCGACACCCACGCGACACCGAGTTCATTGCGGTCGACCAGCGGATCCGCGATGATCCCCGCCGCCTGAAGATCGGGGTGCACCGCGCCAGGCACCCGCGCGGGAACGGACACGTCGAGGAGGGACCGCGCCTCGTCGGGAAGATCGGTGGGTCCGTCGGCGTCGATCGTCCAGGTCCATGGTCCTTGCAGGTCGAGCGTCGTGCGCATGAGAGCTCCTCGATCGGATCGAGCGGATGCTCGACAGCGTACCTTAAGCGCATAAGTAGATGTGTGAACGCGCTTCTCCACGGCGGGGCGCGTGCGTCAGAGGCCGCGCGGGTCCGCGGTGCGTCCGCCGGAGAGCGGGCGCCTCACCAACCCGGAGAGCGAGCACACCGGAAGCCGCGAGCGCAGACGCCCCTGTCCACAGGACGATGGCGATGAGCTGCCAGAACAAGACCCGCTCCTTGCCGACCCCGGCGGCCACGAAGAACGCGGCGGTCAGCATCGTCGGCAGCGCGAGCGGTGCAAGGAGGCTGGCACCCGGCACACCGATCCGGACCAGCCAGCGTCGGAGTTTCGTGCGACCATTTCCTCGCCGCCTCGTCTGGTCCTCCTAGCGGGCGCTGCCGCCTACACCACAGTGGCCGAGTGCCCGGCCACTGATCGCCCTGCACGAGCACATCACCGTCACCCAGGGCACGATCTGGGTCATCAGCTCGTCGCGATGCAGATCGCTCCCGTCATCGACGGAGATGACTCGGCCATCGTGGGGCAGACGCCTCGATCAAGGCCTTGCTCGCATACCATGCGGCGAACCGGAAGTAGGCAGCGCAGGACTCGCAGATGCCGATGCGGGCGACGTGTGGTGGGTGTAGGTTGCGGAGATGAAGCCGATCCGAGTGGGCCTCGTGGCCGACCCGGCTTCGCCCACCGCTGTCGCCCGCCGGATGACCGACCTCACGCGGCCGCTGTCCACCGTGGCCGACGGCTGGATCGTCGAACTCGGCAGCGAACCGTTCACCCTCGGTTCTGAAGACGTCGACGTCGCGCTGGAACGACTTCGTGCGCACGCGGGCCGGAACCAGTGGGATCTCGTCATCGGCGTCACTGAGCTGCCGCTCCGCGATGACGATGGTCGCTACCTGCTGGCGGCGGTCGATCCTCGGCGCCAGTCCGCGGTGCTGTCACTGCCTGCCCTGGGCGGGTTCCGTGTGCAGACCCGCGCGCCGCGCGGTGCGAGGACTCGTCGACGGGATGGCCGAGCCTTCCTCGCCCGAGGAACAGCGCCTGCCACTCCCCGGGCTCAGCGCCCGCGGGCGCGTGCTGCTCGGAATGGTGCTCGCCAATCGCCCATGGCTGCTGGCCGCCGGGCTCAAGTCCGCGCTGGTCGCGGCGCTGGCGACCGGGGCGGTGGCGACGATCGAGCCGACGGTGTGGTCGCTCGCCAGTTCGCTGTCGGGCTGGCGCCTGGTGGCGGCGACTGTGGCCTCCATCACGATCATCATCGCCTGGATCGTGATCGACGGCAGGCTCTGGGACCGTCCCGACGACGACTCGTCCCAGGCGCGTGAGAGATCCCGTCTCTACAACACCTCGACGCTGCTGACTCTAACCATCGGCATCATCATCTGCTATCTGGCGCTGTACGTCGTGAATCTGGCCTGGGCACTCTTCGTGCTCGACACGTCGATGATGAGCGAGTCCCTCGGCCGAACCGTCGAAGTCGGCGATCTGTTCGTGCTCACCTGGTTCGTCGCGTCGGCGGCGACACTCGGCGGGGCGTTGGGAACGGGCCTGGAGTCCGACGATGCCATCCGCGCCGCCACATACTCGAAGCGTGAAGAGGAGCGCCGGGCCCGCTTGGCCGACGAGCGCGTCTGAGGCCGTCACATGATGAAGGGGAGGGATGCCGCAGCATCCGCCCCCTTCGTCATGTTCAGCAGGTGATTGCCGCGTCGACGATCCTGGCGCAGATGTGTCGCAGTTGGCTTAAGTCCCGCCTGAAGCACGCGTCTCCGTCGCTTCGTCGGCGCGTCGCAGAAGTTGGCGCTGTCTTGAATGCACGCGGCACACGCTATTCTCTGGGCGTGGCATCTTGGGCTGACCTGTGGGACAACTGGGCAAAGATGTGGGGGTACGACGTGTGGGAATGGGGGAACGCCGCAGATTGGGTTGGAGCCTTGGGCACTACTGGGGCGTTCTTCTTCGGCTTCTACCTCTTGAGACGCGAAGCTAACGAGAAGCGAGCTGTGCACGCAGACGCCCTGCTCACTGAAGCCACCTACGTACACCACCCGTTCACAAAGCAGCACTCCGTGGTCCTGGATGTCGAGAACACCGGGAAGTACCCGGTTTCAGGCGTTGCGCTCTATCAGTACGCGCAGGGCGGTCCTGACATGATCGCCATTTTTGGTGCTCACGAGAACTTCAGATGGAAGTTCAAGCCGAGACACACTCAGCGCCGCACCGTAGACGTAGAGAAAGACCCGCGTGAACTCAAACTCTTCGTTGAGTTCACCGACGTGAACGGGACGAACTGGTACCGTCGCCTCGACGACGGTCGCTACTTCTCTCGGCGTGAATTCAATCGGATCTACTGGGGCACTTGGTTCGGAGAACCTGACAAGGCGAAGATTCGCAAGAAGGCGAAGAAGGAGGCTATCCAACCTCCCAAGACAGACGCTTCGGGGGCCGCGCTCTTCCCCGGAGTCGTATCCGCTCCGCCTGCCGTCGATCAGAAGGCTCCGGTCAGCACGGACAGTGATCACAGCCACGAAACGCGCGTGACAGAGGAGTCTTCCCCCGCTACTAAGAAAAGCCAGAAGAAGAAGAAGAAGAAGACGACGAAGACACGAGCGGCGCCGCAAGGCAAACACAAAGAGTCTGACTGAGATCGCGATAGTTTCGCCCGAAGCCCCACCGTCGTCTGGTGGGGCCGCTCCAGCCCATCAGAAACCTCGCGCTGACATCGCCGTGCAGAAATCGCGGAGCTGGTCAGCGAACTCAGAGACGAGGGAGCTAGCGAACTCCGCGCGAGCGAGGCGACCTCGCAGCCAGGTCGGCCTCCGCGTGCGACAATCGAACGGACGCTCCGGCCGGCCCCAAATCGCCAAGAAGGGCGCCGGATCGCTCCGACGCCCTCCCCTGATCACTGGCTACCGGGCAATGAACGACCGGCCGCAGCGGCCGCACGAGCGCTGACCGAGGCCGAGGCGCTGGTAAGGGCCGAACTTCGTGCGGCAGTACGGGCAGGTGACGTAGATCAGGCCGTTGACCCGACGCGTAGCCACCTCAGAACCGCCCAACCGAGCCAGTGACGTCGTCGACGAGAGCCGTCGGCGCGTACAGCTTCACCGACTGAACGCCCTGCTGCGCGGCCATCTTCGAGTTGTACATCTCCGAGGTCGCGATCACCTGCCCGTTGGGGGCGATGAGGTTGAAGTAGTACTGCCAGCCGTTGCTGGCCTTCTTGATCACAAAACGAGCCATGTGGAAATCCTCCAATCGGATTCGAATGACACGCGCGAAAGTCCACAAGTTCTTGTCGCACGTCGCCGTCACGCGTACTTTGGAGGAAGTTTCGGTCTTCGAATGAAACTTCCGCCCCTCGGATCAGTTGGTAGCTGATCTGAGGGGCTTTTTCCGTAGTTACCTGTCGGTAGCTCTCATTTTAGTCGAGCGACCGGACATACACAGGGTTCACAAGGGGTTCGAGTTACACCGGTGTAGTTCAGCCAACACGCCTACGGCAGTTGTACGCAGGTTCTGCACTGCTTCTTCCACAGATGCAGGAGAGAGATCGAAAGTCAAAAGCCGCGTGATCCCGCGGAATTCAATGCCCGGGATGTGAGTTATCCACAGGCGAGCTTGACTTTCTTGGTTTGCATTAGAATATGTCCGAACTGTCCGAGATTCGGAATGCGCCTCGGCGTGTCGTGACCGTCGGGCGTGTCGCGGCTCGTGCCCCAGGGTCCGCGCGCTGCGGGCGGTTCACGTAGAACCTGTTCGTGCCCGCCTCGATGGATGAGACGACCTGCGCGACCGCCCACTGGCACGCAGTGATTCAGGCAATCGACTTGTCGGAGCCCGGCACTAGCCTGAGCGCATGTCTGACGGAATCACACTCTTCATCGAAACCAAGGACGGAGTGCGACGCCGAACCATCCTGCCTGCCGTACCCCTACCTCCCGAAATGGAGCGTGGCATCGCAGCGGAGAATGCCATCCGCGCCGCCGCGGCCATCTGGGGCATGCCCGACTTCGTCTTCGAGCCCGCCCACGAGACCAGCGGCAGCGGGGTGCGCGAAGTCGGGGACGGCATTCTCATCACGAGCGGAACCGCGGTGATGATTCAGTCGAAAAGCCGCGAGCAATCGGGAGGCCTAGAAGAGCGAGAGTCGAACTGGCTCACGAAGAACATCACGAAGGGCCTGAAACAGGGCGCCGGCTCCATCCGGTTTCTGTCGACTCGACCTGTTGCCATGCGCAATAAGCGAGGCCGAACAGTCACCATCGACGGCACGACCCTCACCTGGATTTCCCTCGTCCTCGTAGACCACGACAAGGTGCCGGACGGCTACATGCCGCCGGACACGCCCTCTAATGCGGTCGTGATATTGAGACGAGACTGGGAGTTCCTGTTCAACCAACTTCGTTCCGCGCGCTCCGTCGTCAGCTACTTGCGGAGGGTCGCCGGGGAGAACGTCGCCCTCGGCACCGAGCCCGTTCGTTACCACGAGCTGGCCCTCGCCGATCTTGACGTTGCACCCCCATCTGCTCCGGAATGGGCTACCCGCGGCGCCACAGTATCGTCAGTCCCCCTCGCACCGCTCGACCCTGCAGGCACGGCCGCCACGTCCGCGCACTTCATTCTCCGCACCATCCAAGAAGATGTCGCGCTGTGCAGCATCCCCGCGGAGGAAGAGCTGACGCGAATTGAGCTCCTCTCACGCCTGGACAGCATCCCTGTAGCTTCCAGGAGCGATCTCGGAGAGAGGCTGCAGGCCTACATGTCAGAAGCGAAGACCTGGTCGCGGCGTTCCCTCATCACCTCAGCACGCATCTACCTTCCCATCGCCGGCGACGAGTTCGACTCGCCCATCGTCTTCATGATTGCCTCGAGGTTGGACGAAATGGCCAAGATGGTCTTCCACGCCAGAGTCGAACTGCAGCATCACGATTTCTTCGCCATCGCCGATATGGCGAACTTGACCACTATCGGCGTGCTCCTGACTCCGGGGACCACGTCGGGTCGCGATTGGGACACAACGTTCATCGCCGCACGCGGGGACCTTGGTCTGGATGGTGACTACGTCGATGCAATCCGGGAACAGCTGACCAACACCCTACGAACTCAGTAGTGCGCCGGCTCGCGAGGCAGGGCCATCCATCCCTGCCCGCTCAACGACCAGCCAGCCCCATTTCCTTCCGGTGAGGGCGACACAGCGAGTCGATAAGGTGGCGGCATGGGTGCCGTCTACATACTCCACAACTGCGCTTTCCCAAAGCTCGTCAAGATCGGGATGACGACGGGGTCGCCTGAAGCGCGGGCGAAGCAGTTATACAGCACGGGAGTTCCTTCCCCATTCGTCGTCCTCTACGCCCAATCGACGGAGAATCCGAGAATGCTCGAACGAGCCATTCACGCGGAACTCGCGGAGTTTCGCGACACCCAGAACCGAGAGTTCTTCCGCACGGCTCCGCGCCGCGCGATTGACACGCTTCTGCGACTTGCCAGCGAGGAGGCACCTGCCGCCGCCACAACCGAGGTCGACGTGACTGAGCGGGTTCGGCGACGTTGGGGCGTGGTTCTCGCACCTGATCTCATCTCCGCCATCCTCAGGCGCACACAATTCGGTATGACGATTGTCGCGACATTCCAACGGGCAGGTGAAGAAGTCACCACGAAGTCCGACCTGGAGATGGTGTGGGATGACAACGGCCCGATCTTCGGCCCTGATGCCGATATCGACACCGCAGCCTCGCTGCTCGAAGATGTCGACGCGGTCACGCTCGTCTTGGTCACTGACCTCATCAATCCATCTATCGCCGACGCCATTCGCGATGCTCGGGATCACGGCGTGGACGTCGAAGAGATCGACGGAGCCCTCGATGTGGTCTTATCGTTCGAGGACACTACGGCTCAGGCGGTCATAGAGGAGATCGATGGGCTCGAACGGGCATCGTGGGAGGTCGCAAGCGGCTTCGTCAGTCACGGCCAGTGATCCGTCGTCCGATCCCCCGAGTACCGTCGAAGCATGCAACCTGAACCGGCGAGTGTTCCACCGCCCGTGCCCGCCGTTCCGAGCGAGTACGTTCAGGCGGGGTGGGACTGGTTCAGCGACAGCGTGCACACTCTCGTCGAAGACCTTTACCCGGTGCTCCAAAGAGTCACCCGCCACACCCTCGACGAGCTACCCGATGTCGCCGACGACGCCGCGCCTGAAGAGGAGTCCGCTGACTTCCGGCAGTTCTCGCATCAGCACGACATGCAGATATCACTGGAAACAGCGCTCACGTTCGACGTTGGAACAGCGCTCGGGCACGTCCTCGAGCTCGCCGAGAGCCTCGGCGACCAACAGACCAGCGAGATGGTCGGGTTCATGTCGGATGTGGCCACGGCGAGCGGCAACGTACTGTCTCTGACGGACAGCAACCCTACTGAGAACTTCATCGCAGCCGTCCAGACGATGGAGATTGAGTTCGACGAAGACGGAAACCACAACCTCTCCCTCATCATCACTCCGGCGCTCCACGATCTGCTCCGGAAGAACCCTCCAACCGAGGAGCAGGGGCGACGCTTCGACGCCATCATCGCCGCGAAACGAGAGGAGCAGCGTGCTTCACGCAGCCGTCGGCGCCTTTCTTGACACCGTCACCGAGCGAGAGTTTGACCCGACGCTGCTCGCCGTTCTCGCAGCTCAGGGCTTTTACGATATCCACTTCATTCACGGGGCGTTTGAGTTCGGTAAGGACGTCGTTGCGAAAAGACGGCACCCGGAGACAGGCGTCGTCGAGCAGTATGCGATTCAGTCCAAGGCCGGCGACATCGGTCAGAGCGAATGGAGGGCTGTGCGTCCGCAGCTGGAGGAAGTCGGGTACAACACACGTGCTCACCCTCACTTCGATGACGCCATCCCTCGCGTTGCTGTGCTCTTGGCCACGGGCCGCCTGAAAGGTGCCGCCCCCACCGATGCTCAGGAGTATGCAGCGGCTATCCACCGCAGGAACGAGTGGCGTATCGAGTTCTGGGACAGAGAACACCTGGCCGCGTGGCTCGTGTCGAACCCGGAGTTGGCTTTGGTCTCTCTCGATGAGCAAATCGAACTGCAGCGCATGCTCAGCGACATTCGCTCCGACGCCGTCGATGAGCCTTCCCTCGAGCGATTCACTCGCCGTTGGATTGATGCTCCCAAGCCCGGGGTCGCGTCCCTCGAAGCGGCGATGCTCATCAGCGCTTTCCGGGTGGGGCGCCGCCTGGATCTCGCCTCGATGTGCGCCCTGCACCTATTCCGTGGAGCGTGCGGCACCAAGCTGTCCGAAACGGCCGACCTGCAAGCCAGCTCTGCCAAGCGCCTTTTCCAGAGCGTCGCGCTCGAGTTGCTGGAGGCGGTCACGCCCCATCTGGACGATCCCGCCCACCTCGCGCTCGGAGACCCCGGCCCAACCGGCATGGTCTCATACGCGGTCACTCTCGTACGCCTCACGGAGATTCTGGCGTTGGCCGCACGTTCGTCGGACTCTGCGGCCACTCGAGGCGAACTCGAACGTGTTGTCGGCGTACTCGCCACAGATCACCCTGGAGGTACGCGTCCCGTATCGGACCAGTTCGCTGTCTCCATCATTCCGACCGTTTTGGCCCTCCACCGACGCGATCCGGCGACGGCAGCCGCATACCTCCGCTCGGTAGCGAAGTGGCTGATGGACCGCACCGACCCGGCGCTCAACGGCTTGGGACTCGGGACGATGGATGACAGCCCGAGGTCGGTCGTCGAGCGACTCCTCGGAGGAGCGTTGGAGGCGACAACGCTCTCTCGCTCCCTGAGCAGTTACGTCCTCACGGTGCTGCTTGACATGTGCATCGCGCTCGACGAACAGGATCTATACCGCGACGTCCTCTCCGACGCTCAAGCACTCGGAATCACGCCGTGCACAACGAAGGTGCGCGCTGACGCCGCCGAGACATACCGGCGCGCCGGAGGTCCAGTCATTCCCGTACCGCGTCTGCAGTACCGCGAGGACGGCTCGAAGAGCCCCGACACGTCGCGAGCGACCGAGCTGGATGCGGAGGCCGTGATGCTTCTCACCGCGGCCTGTCGTAGCCGGCACGATGTCGCGGCGGTCATGAGTCTCGCGCAGGCCGACGAGGACTGAACGAGTTCGGTCGCCCGCGCCGTGCCGCGAAGACGACTACCGCGTGTACAACCGCGCACCGAGGGATTCCTCCAACAGCACCATCGCTCGAAAGTGCGGCCAGGCCGACCCGTCAAGAACACGACGAACGGTCCCCCTCATCGATACCCGCATCCGCGGCAACACGTCGAATGCCGAATGCTCTTCTCGCCCATAGCCGCGCGCAGGTTAACGACGAAGGTGCGTGCGGCCTCGCCGGCGGGGTCCGTCGACGGGACGTCTGGCCAAGACCTGGTTAGATCCATGGGAGTGGGGTGCGGCTTGTTCGGCATAGGCTTCGCACCCCACTCTCAATGGTCTCTTGCGCCAACTCCAGAATCTGAGCCAGGTCCCGTGATGTGCGCCAACTTCAAGGTGCGTCCGCGCCACAATGCATGACGCCGCACAACATGACTCAGAAGTCCCAGTCGTCGTCTTCCGTCGCCTCGGCCTTGCCGATGACGTAGGAGGAGCCCGAGCCCGAGAAGAAGTCGTGGTTCTCGTCGGCGTTCGGCGAGAGCGCCGACAGGATCGCCGGGTTCACGTTCGTGACGGTCGAGGGGAACATCGCTTCGTAGCCGAGGTTCATCAGCGCCTTGTTGGCGTTGTAGTGCAGGAACTTCTTGACGTCTTCGGTCAGGCCGACGCCATCGTAGAGGTCCTGCGTGTACTGCACCTCGTTGTCATAGAGCTCGAACAGCAGGTTGAAGGTGTAGTCCTTCAGCTCCTGGCGACGCTCCTCGGTCTCGTTCTCGAGACCCTTCTGGAACTTGTAGCCGATGTAGTACCCGTGCACGGCCTCGTCGCGGATGATGAGGCGGATCAGGTCGGCCGTGTTCGTGAGCTTCGCCTTCGACGACCAGTAGATCGGCAGGTAGAAGCCCGAGTAGAACAGGAACGACTCGAGCAGGGTCGAGGCGACCTTGCGCTTGAGCGGGTCGTCGCCCTGGTAGTAATCCATGATGATCTGAGCCTTCTTCTGAAGGTTCGGATTCTCGGTCGACCAGCGGAACGCCTCGTCGATCTCCTTCGTCGACGCGAGCGTCGAGAAGATCGAGGAGTAGCTCTTCGCGTGCACCGACTCCATGAACGCGATGTTCGTGTACACCGCCTCTTCGTGAGGGGTGATCGCGTCAGGGATCAGCGACACCGCGCCGACGGTGCCCTGGATCGTGTCGAGCAGCGTCAGACCGGTGAACACGCGCATGGTGAGCAGCTGCTCGTCGGGCGTCAGCGTGTTCCACGACTGGATGTCGTTCGACAGAGGCACCTTCTCGGGCAGCCAGAAGTTGTTCACCAGACGGTTCCAGACCTCGAGGTCCTTGTCGTCGATGATGCGGTTCCAGTTGATCGCCTGAACGCTGTCGACCAGCTTGAGCGGGGGGTGGGGAGTCATTGTTCTTCGTTTCTCGATACCTGGGTCACTGAGCCTGTCGAAGCGTCACAGCATGCAGCTGACGCACTCGGTCATGTCGGTGCCCTCGAGCGCCATCTGACGCAGACGGATGTAGTAGATCGTCTTGATGCCCTTGCGCCATGCGTAGATCTGAGCCTTGTTGATGTCACGCGTCGTGGCGGTGTCCTTGAAGAACAGCGTCAGCGACAGGCCCTGGTCGACGTGCTGGGTGGCGGCGGCGTAGGTGTCGATGACCTTCTCGTAGCCGATCTCGTACGCGTCCTGGTAGTATTCCAGGTTGTCGTTCGTCATGAACGCAGCCGGGTAGTAGACGCGACCGAGCTTGCCTTCCTTGCGGATCTCGATCTTCGACGCGATCGGGTGGATCGACGACGTCGAGTTGTTGATGTACGAGATCGAGCCGGTCGGCGGCACCGCCTGCAGGTTCTGGTTGTAGATGCCGTGCTCCTGGATCGACGCCTTCAGCGCCACCCAGTCCTCCTGCGTCGGGATGTGCTGGCCCGCGAAGAGCTCCTTGACCTTCTCGGTCTCGGGCACCCAGGCGCGCTCGATGTACTTGTCGAAGAAGGTTCCCGACGCGTACGTCGAGTCCTCGAAGCCGTCGAAGGCCTGCTTGCGCTCGATCGCGAGGTTGTTCGAGGCGCGCAGCGCGTGGAACAACACCGTGTAGAAGTAGATGTTCGTGAAGTCGATGCCCTCTTCGGAGCCGTAGTAGACGTGCTCGCGAGCCAGGTAGCCGTGCAGGTTCATCTGGCCGAGGCCGATGGCGTGCGAGCGGTCGTTGCCGTCTTCGATCGAGCGCACCGAGCGGATGTGGCTCTGGTCGCTCACCGCGCTCAGCGCGCGGATCGCGGTCTCGACGGTCTGTCCCAGGTCATCGGCATCCATCGACAGCGCGATGTTCATCGAGCCGAGGTTGCAGGAGATGTCCTTGCCGATCTGGTCGTACGACAGGTCGTCGTTGTACGTGGTCGGCGTGTTCACCTGCAGGATCTCGCTGCAGAGGTTGGACATGTTGATGCGGCCCTTGATCGGGTTGGCCTTGTTCACCGTGTCCTCGAACATGATGTACGGGTAGCCCGACTCGAACTGGATCTCGGCGATGGTCTGGAAGAACTCACGCGCGTTGATCTTGGTCTTCTTGATGCGCGCGTCGTCGACCATCTCGCGGTACTTCTCGGTGACCGAGATGTCGCCGAAGGGCACGCCATAGACCTTCTCGACGTCATACGGCGAGAAGAGGTACATGTCCTCACCGTTCTTGGCGAGCTCGAACGTGATGTCGGGCACGACGACACCCAGCGACAGCGTCTTGATGCGGATCTTCTCGTCGGCGTTCTCACGCTTGGTGTCGAGGAAGCGCATGATGTCGGGGTGGTGCGCGTTGAGGTACACCGCGCCGGCACCCTGGCGGGCACCGAGCTGGTTGGCGTAGCTGAAGCTGTCTTCGAGGAGCTTCATCACGGGGATGATGCCCGAGGACTGGTTCTCGATCTGCTTGATCGGCGCACCGGCCTCGCGGATGTTCGAGAGTAGCAGTGCCACTCCGCCGCCACGCTTGGAGAGCTGGAGTGCGGAGTTGATGCCGCGGGCGATCGACTCCATGTTGTCTTCGATGCGCAGCAGGAAGCAGCTGACGAGCTCGCCGCGCTGCGCCTTGCCCGAGTTGAGGAAGGTCGGGGTCGCGGGCTGGAAGCGTCCGGAGATGATCTCCTCGACCAGAGCGACGGCGAGCTTCTCGTCGCCGCCGGCGAGGCCGAGGGCGGTCATCACGACGCGGTCCTCGAAGCGCTCGAGGTAGCGCTTGCCGTCGAAGGTCTTGAGCGTGTAGCTCGTGTAGTACTTGAAGGCGCCGAGGAAGGTCTCGAAGCGGAACTTCTTGCTGTACGCGAGGTCGTTGAGCTTCTGGATGAACTCGAGCGAGTACTGCTCGATGACGGCGGGCTCGTAGTACTCCTTCTCGACGAGGTAGTCGAGACGCTCCTTGAGCGAGTGGAAGAACACGGTGTTCTGGTTGACGTGCTGGAGGAAGTACTCGCGTGCCGCCCTCTTGTCGGCGTCGAACTGGATCTTGCCGTTCGCGTCGTACAGGTTCAGCATGGCGTTGAGGGCGTGATAGTCGAGACCCTCGTAGCTCGGGTTCATCTTGAACGCCACCGTCTCGGTCACGGCGTCATGCTCTTCGACTGCAGTTCCCACTGTCTTTCCAATCCGTCGCTCACGCGATCAACATCGTCCTGTGTGCCGAAGATCTCGAGCCGATACAAGTGAGGCACGTTGCACTTGCGGCTGATGATGTCACCGGCGAGGCAGAAGGACTCGCCGAAGTTGGTGTTGCCCGCGGAGATCACTCCGCGGATGTGGCGCCGGTTTCGCTCGTCGTTGAGGAACCGGACCACCTGCTTGGGTACGGCACCTTTTTCGACACCCCGCCCCTCACCCCCGCCATAGGTGGGGGTGACCAGCACGAAGGGCTCGTCGACGACGAGTTCTTCCTCCTGCCGGAGGAGCGGGATACGTCGGGCCGGAAGCCCGAGCTTCTCGACGAAGCGCGCGGTGTTACCCGAGGCGCTCGAGAAGTAGACCAGGAGCGGCGCGGCGGTCGCGACGGCGCTCATACTCTTCCCCTTGGGTTGGTGAGCTCGTCGAACTACGCCAGACGAGACGCGAGCTCGTCGATCTTGTCGGGACGGAAGCCCGACCAGTGTCCCTCGTCGGTGACGACGACGGGCGCCTGCATGTAGCCCAGCGCCTTGACCTGCTCCAGGGCCGTCGGGTCCTCCGACAGGTCGAGGATCTCGTACTCGATGCCCTTGGCGTCGAGCGCGCGGTAGGTGGCGTTGCACTGAACGCAGGACGGCTTGGTGTAGACCGTGATCGACATCTTTTCGCTTCCCCTCAAATCTCTGGCCTGCTTCTGGATCAGGCTGTTTTCCGGCAGACCCTCGCCGGGATCTCAATACTACATATAGGTACGGACATTCAGGGTGACCACTAGGGGTAGTAGTTACATCCGTGTAGTTTTCCACCGCTCTCCACTGTTACAACACAGGTTCTCCACCGTTTCTTCCACAGGCAGGAGCCCTCGGAGAGGGGTCGCGAACCGCGAGAAATCGCGCCTCTCGAACCCCCGCCGGGGATCCATCCACAGGTGGCACCGTACGCGCGGGTTCCGACATTCGATTTCCTGTGGAAAGTGGTCCTCGGCGTGTCGCGGCGTGTCGTCCGAACCACGCTTCGACGGGTGTCCCCGGCGCCCGGTAGCGTTGACCTGTGGCGGGATACACGGACCTTCTTCGCACGCCCGGAGTGGCGCGCATGATCGCGGCACAGCTGACCGCTCGGTTCCCGAACGGCATGACCTCGCTGGCGATCCTCCTGCACGTCGAGCAGCAGACCGGCTCCTACGGATCGGCCGGTCTCGTGCTCGCCGCGACCAGTGTGGGCCAGGCCGTCGCCGGTCCGATCACGAGCCGATGGATGGGCGCGTGGGGCATGCGCCGCGTGCTCGCCCTCACTCTCGGCGTCTGCGTCGTGGCGGTGCTCGGTCTCGCGCTCCTCCCCCTCACCGTGCCCGGCTACATGATCCTCGGCATGATCGCGGGCCTCTCGACCCCGCCCGTGCAGGCCGCCGTGCGCACCATCTATCCCAAGCTCGTGAACTCGCGTCAGCTCACGCCGCTGTTCTCGCTCGACGCCTCGCTGCAGGAGATCATCTGGGTGCTCGCCCCCGTCGTGATCACGCTCGTGTCGACGCAGGTCGGCACAGCCGAGGGCCTGCTGCTCGTGGCGGTGGTGCTCGTCGGCGGCGGAGCGTGGTTCATCCTCTCCCCCGAGGTCGGCCGCGTGCGCATCCCGCGCAGCCGCAGCGCACTCGGCAAGGTCGTCCTCAAACCGCCGGTGCTCCTCGCCACCATCATCGGCTTCCTGCTCATCGGTGCATGCTCGGCGGTCGAGGTCGGCGTCGTCGCGACGTTCGAGCACGGCAGCCTGGCGGCGGGTCTCGTGCTCGCGGTGTTCGCCGTCGGCAGCCTCGCCGGCGGACTCTCGTTCGGCCACATCCCGATCGGCCCGTGGGCGATGGCCCGCCGCCTCACGATCGTCACGATCGGCCTCGCCCTCACGATGTTCGCCCTCAACGAGTTCTGGCTCGGCGGCACCCTGATTGTCGCCGGTGTCGGCATCGCCCCGGCTCTGGCGGTGCTGTTCGCCATCACGACGGCGAGCGTCAAGTTCAGCGAGACCGCCGAGGCGTTCGGCTGGGCGGGCACCGGGCAGCTCATCGGAGCAGCCGCCGGGTCTGCCGTGGCCGGGTTCCTCGTCGACGCGACGGATCCCCGCGGCGCCTATCTCGCGGCGACCCTGTTCGCGGCGGCGGGACTCGTCGTCTCGATCGTCTTCGTCCGCTCCTTCCCCGACCTGCGTCACCGCGACGCGAGCCCCCACCCCGACACCGAACCCCTGGCGGTCACGCCTTCATGAGCTCCGAGTTCCCCTCGTCCGCTGTCCCGGAGGTCGTCTGCGTGGGCGAGTCCATGGGACTCGTCACGGCCCTGGGCGCCCCCCTCGCCGAGACCGAGACGGCTGCGCTCGGACTCGCCGGCGCAGAGGGCAACGTGGCGGTCGGCCTCGTCTCGGCGGGCCACCGCGCCGCCTGGGCTTCGCGCCTTGGCGACGATCCGATCGGCGTGCGCATCTCCACTGAGCTCTCGCGCCGCGGAGTCGACCTCTGGGTCACGACGGACGCGGATGCTCCGACCGGTGTCATGTTGAAGGATCCCGGCATCGAGTCCTCCTCCGTCTATTACTACCGCCGCGGGTCGGCTGCGTCGCTCATGGCACCCGGGTTCCTCGACGCCGCCCAGCTCGCCGGCGTCCGGATCGTGCACACCACCGGCATCACCCCCGCACTCTCCTCGTCGTGCCGCGCGATGGTCGACCAGCTCTCCGTCGACGCTCGCGCGGCGGGCGCACTCGTCTCCTTCGACGTCAACGATCGGCGCGCGCTGTGGACCATGCAGGACGCGGCCCAGACCCTGGCCAGGCTCGCGGATGCCGCCGACATCGCGTTCGTCGGGCGTGATGAGGCCGAACGCATCTGGGGCACCGTGACGCCCCGCGAGATCCGTGCGCACCTTCCGAACTGCGCACTGCTGGTCGTGAAAGACGGCGACGTCGGCGCGACAGCGTTCCACGGCGACGTCGAGCCGGTGTTCGTTCCGGCTCCGAAGGTCGACGTCGTCGAGCCGGTCGGCGCCGGCGATGCCTTCGCGGCAGGCTTCCTCGCCGCGACCCTCGAGGACGCCGACCTCGCGGCGAGACTGACCGCCGGGCACGCCGCCGCGGCCCGCGTGCTCACCACGCACGGCGATCTGCCCCCGCTGATCTGACCCCGCGTGACTGCTGTCGGGCTGCCCTGCGCATCCCGGTCGTAGGCTGAGAGCATGCCCGCATCGCTCTCGCTGCCTCGCATCTCCTGGGGAGACCCGTCATCCGATCGCCGCGTCCTCCTCGTGCACGGTCTCGGCTCGTCCGGTGCGCTCATGTGGCGTGTGGGCGCCGGCCTGGCTGACGCCGGCTGGCACGCGACCGCGGTCGATCTGCGCGGCCACGGCGATGCGCCGCGCGCCCTCGACTACTCGGTCGCCGCATACGGCGCCGACCTCGTCGCGACACTCCCCGACGGCGGCGGACCGTGGGATGCCGTCGTCGGGCACTCGCTCGGAGGGGCCTCCGCCACGGTGGCCGCGGCATCCGCCCCCGCCTGGACCCGCCGACTCGTGCTCCTCGACCCCGCCATCCTCGTCGGCGGTCGCGATGCGGCGATCGTCCGCAAGAGTCAGGAGCGCGCCTTCGCCGACAACAGGGTCGAACTGGTGCGGCAGGAGCATCCGCACTGGCATCCCCAGGACTGGGAGCTCAAGGTCGATGCGGTGCACCGTACGAGCGCCTGGGCGGTCGAGCAGACGAGCCGGCAGAACACCCCTTGGGACGTCACGGCGGATGCCGCGCGGCTGACCGTCCCCACGCACGTGATCGCCTCGGATCCCGCGGTCTACAGCATCTTCACGGGTGATGTCGCGGCGGCAGTTCTCGCATCGAACTCGCTCATCACGATGTCGGTCGTCCCGGGATCGGGGCACTCGTTGCACCGCGACAAGCCCGAGGAGACCATCCGACAGCTGGAAGAGGCACTCGCATGACCACGTTCGATCCGACCGCGTTCCTCCCCGACGATCTGCTCGCGCGCATCCGCGAACGCGCGCCGATCCACGACCGCGACAACACCTTCCCGCAGGACGACCTCGACGAGCTCCGCGACGCCGGCTATCTCTCGATCCTCGTGCCGACCGAGCGCGGCGGCGCGGGGCTCGGACTCGTCGAAGCCGCGATCCTGCAGCAGCGCCTCGCCACGGCTGCCCCGGCCACGGCCCTCGCGATCAACATGCACCTCGTCTGGACGGGCGTCGCCAAGGTCTTCTCCGATCGCGGAGTCACGGGTCTCGAATTCGTGCAGGACGGCGCTGTCGCCGGCGAGGTCTTCGCGTTCGGCATCAGCGAGGGCGGCAACGACCTCGTGCTGTTCGGCAGCGACACCGATGCCGTACCGACCGCCGATGGCGGCTACTCGTTCACCGGCACCAAGATCTTCACCTCGCTCGCGCCCGTCTGGACGAGGCTCGGGCTGCACGGTCTCGACACCACGAGCGCCGACGCCCCCAAGCTCGTGTTCGCCTTCGTCGAGCGCACCGATGCGGTCGCCACGGGCGACGACTGGGACACCCTCGGCATGCGCGGGACGCAGAGCAGGACGACCCGTGTGAACGGAGCAGTCGCGGATGCCGCGCACGTGGTGCGCCGCATCGATCCCGGCCCGAACCCCGACCCGATCGTGTTCGGCATCTTCTCGGTCTTCGAGATCCTGCTCGCCTCGGTGTACACCGGCATCGCCCGGCGCGCGCTCGATCTCGCGGTCGAGACCGCCCAGAAGCGCCGCTCGAAGAAGACGGGCGCCGCCTACAGCCAGGATCCCGACATCCGCTGGCGCATCGCCGACATGGGCCTCGCGTATGACGCTCTGCCCCCGCAGATCGCCGCGCTCGCGCGGGAGGTCGACGAGCGGGTCGACAACGGCGCCCGCTGGTTCACCCTGCTCTCCGGCGTCAAGCACCGCGCCATCACCATGTCGAAGCACGTCGTCGATCAGGCCATGCTCGTCGCGGGCGGCGGCTCGTACTTCTCGTCGAACGAGCTCTCCCGGCTGTACCGCGATGTGCTCGCGGGGGCGTTCCACCCGTCCGATCCCGAGTCGGCGCACGCCACCGCGGCGAGCGCCTGGCTGGGCCCGCTCGACGCCTAATCGCAGTATTCTGCGGTTTCCCCGCCACAGAACTGAAAATTCTGCGGAATCGGTTGAAGAGAGGCCGCTCCGGTGCGAGGATCGCATCATGCCGTCCTCGAAGAAGCACCCTCCATTGGATGACGTCGCGAAGACGATCATCGAGCTGCTGCAAGAGGACGGGCGACGCTCGTACTCCGACATCGGCCGCGAGGTGGGTCTCAGCGAGGCCGCCGTGCGGCAGCGCGTGCAGCGCCTCACCGAGTCGGGTGTGATGCAGATCGTCGCCGTCACCGACCCGATGCAGCTGGGCTTCCCCCGGCAGGCGATGATCGGCATCCGCGTCTCCGGTGACACCCGGGTCGTCGCGGAGGCCATCGCCGAGATCCCCGCGATCGACTACGTCGTGATCACGGTCGGATCCTTCGACATCCTCGCCGAGGTCGTGTGCGAAGACGACGAAGACCTCCTCGCGCTGATCAACGACCGCATCCGGCCGATCGACGGGGTGCTGTCGACCGAGACCTTCATCTACGCCAAGCTGCAGAAGCAGCTCTACAACTGGGGGACCAGATGAGCACGCACCGCACGACACCGTCCGAGGCCGAACTCCAGGCGATGGCCAAGGACCATCTGTGGATGCACTTCACGCGCCAGTCCACGGTGGAGAAGAGCGGTGTGCCGATCATCGTCAAGGGTGACGGCCACCGCATCTGGGACTCGAAGGGCAAGGAGTACTTCGACGGCCTCGCGGGCCTGTTCGTCGTCAACGCCGGGCACGGACGCCGTCGTCTCGCCGAGGCCGCAGCGAAGCAGGCATCCGAGCTCTCGTTCTTCCCGCTGTGGTCGTACGCGCACCCCGCAGCGATCGAACTCGCCGACCGCCTCGCCGACGAGGCACCCGGAGACCTCAACCGCGTGTTCTTCTCGACCGGAGGCGGCGAGGCCGTCGAGACCGCTTTCAAGCTCGCCAAGCACTACTGGAAGCTGCAGGGAAAGCCCACCAAGCACAAGGTCATCTCGCGCTCGGTCGCCTACCACGGCACCCCGCAGGGAGCCCTCGCGATCACCGGCATCCCGGCGATGAAGTCGATGTTCGAGCCGGTCACCCCCGGCGGCTTCCGCGTGCCCAACACCAACTTCTACCGCGCGGCAGAGATGGGCGGCCCGAGCGACGACCTGGAGGCGTTCGGCCGCTGGGCAGCCGACCGCATCGAGGAGATGATCCTGTTCGAAGGCGCAGACACGGTCGCCGCCGTCTTCCTCGAGCCGGTGCAGAACTCGGGCGGATGCTTCCCGCCCCCGCCCGGCTACTTCGCCCGGGTGCGCGAGATCTGCGACCGCCACGATGTGCTGCTCGTCTCGGACGAGGTCATCTGCGCGTTCGGTCGACTCGGTCACACCTTCGCGTGCACCGGTCTCGGCTACGTGCCCGACATGATCACGTGCGCCAAGGGTATGACGAGCGGCTACTCTCCGATCGGCGCCACGGTCATCAGCGACCGGATCTACGAGCCCTTCTCGAAGGGCGACGTCTCGTTCCCGCACGGCTACACGTTCGGAGGACATCCGGTGTCGGCGGCGGTCGCGCTCGAGAACCTCGCCATCTTCGACGAGGAGGGGCTCAACGAGCACGTGCGCGAGAACTCGCCGATGTTCCGCGCCGAGCTCGAGACCCTGCTCGATCTGCCCATCGTCGGCGACGTGCGCGGCGACGGCTACTTCTTCGGCATCGAGCTGGTGAAGGACAAGGCCACGAGGGAGACTTTCGACGACGACGAGTCCGAGCGGCTGCTGCGCGGCTTCCTGTCGCCCGCGCTGTTCGAGGCCGGACTCTACTGTCGCGCCGACGACCGCGGCGACCCCGTGATCCAGCTCGCGCCGCCACTCACGATCGGCCCCGCCGAGTTCCGCGAGATCGGTCAGATCCTGCGCGGCGTGCTCTCCGAGGCGCAATCGGTGCTCTGACGCCGGCCGGCTGGGCTCAACCGGATGCCGCAGTGCGCCGCCTCGCGAGAAGTGCGAGGTGGAGCGCCGCGATCGTCTCGCCGTCGTCGAGGTCCGCGCCCAGCAGATCGCCGATCAGCGTGAGGCGCTGATAGAACACCGACCGCGACAGGTGGCTCGCGGTGGCCGCCGCCGAGCGGTTGCCCGGGTGGGCGACGAGAGCTGCGAGCACGTCGAGCAGGTCGCCGCGGCGCTCACGATCGTGTCGGATCAGCGGCGACAGCATCCGCTCGCTGTGCTCGTGCAATCGGTGGTCGTCGCGCAGGGTCGCGACGAGCCGTTCGAGCGGGCGGTCGTCGACGCGGCGCACTCGGGCCCCGGCATCCGCTCTGTCGCTGTCGGCGAGGTCGCGGGCCGCGCGCAGTGAACCGAGGAGTCCGATCACGTCGTCGGCGACCGGCCCCACGAACACCGCGCGGTCGGGACCGGCGATGCGCAGCAGCACCTCGTCGGAGAGCACGACGGATGCCGGCACCGACAGCAGCGCCGCATCGTCGCCGTCGACGCGGGCGGCCATCACCGCGAACCCCGCCTGTCGCGCACGGTAGGCGAGCTCGCTGGTCGACGCGCTGCCTCGCGCGACGAGACCGTGACAGTGACGCCCGGCCAGTGCAAATCCTCCGGCACGCAGCCGTGCATCGATGTCCTCGGCCTTGGCGAAGCGCGCGCCGAGCAGGTCGTCGATCACCCCGCGCTGGGCGAGCAGCGACCATTCGGCGTCACCGCCGTCGGCGATGCATCCGAACGCGAGGGCCGTCGCGCCCTGCTCGAGCACCGTGACGCGACCTGCGGGGTGCGCAGGGCCCGGAAGCGCGACGAGCGTGCCCCACCGCACTCCCCTGGCCTGCACGGGCACGCGCTCGGCAGCACCACGACGATCGAGCACCTCGGCGATCGGCATTCCCAGCCCCTCGGTCGCGATCACCTCGCCCGCGAGATTCTCGAGGACCACCGCAGCGCCGAGCGCTCGGGCGGTCTCCGACACCACGACGTCGGCCGGAGACCCCTGCAGGCTCAGCGTCGTGAAGAGCTCGTGCAGGTGCTGTCGCTGATGCAGGGCGTCGGTCTGGGCTGCGATCAGCGCATGATGCACCGCCTCGGTCACGGCGACGAACTTGACCTCGTGAGTGAGGGCGATGAGCGCGAGGCCCACCGTGGCGCAGACGTCGACGACCGGCTGTGGCACCGCCTGCCCCGCGGTCTTCAGCTCGAACACGATCCCGGCGATGTCCGCGCGATGCAGGCTCGACGCGAAGTCCCGCAGCTCGGCGTCATCGACCGGCCACCCCGCCCCGGTGGTCAGCAGCAGCTCGCCGCCGTCGAGCAGACGCGCGACTCCGACGCTGTCGGACACGTGCACCCAGCGCACGGCGGCGTCGAGAGCGGCGCCGCCGACGATCACGTCGGGCTCGCCCTGCTGCACCGCGGCCTCCGCGAGGACGTCGGCGACCGTCAGGAAGACCGCACTCGCCGGACGATCTGTCCGATCGTCGGCGATCTCGCTACGTTCTGACACCGTTAATTCTCCTCGCGCTCTGTGATCATGGGAGGAAGTCAGCGTATCGCGCCTCGGTCAGAGTGTTCGATACGGATTCCGCACCCCGAAGGAGCCCCGTGGACATCGTCCGTCACCTCATCAATGGAGCAGAGACCGCGGATGCGGCGCGCACGGGTCAGGTCTTCGACCCGGCCACCGGTCAGGTCACGAAGCAGGTCGCCTTCGCCTCCACCGCCGAGGTCGACGAGGCGATCGCCGCCGCGGCATCCGCTCTGCCCGCGTGGCGCGAGACGAGCCTCATCAAGCGCGCCGACGTGTTCTTCCGTCTGCGTCAGCTGCTCAAGGAGCGCACGCCCGAGCTCGCGGCGATCGTCACGTCGGAGCATGGCAAGGTGCTCTCGGATGCCGCGGGCGAGGTCTCGCGCGGCATCGAGAACGTCGAGTTCGCCGCCGGTCTCGTGCACCTGCTCAAGGGCGAGCGCAGCGAGCAGGTCTCGCGTGGCGTCGACGTGCACTCGGTCAAGCAGCCCGTCGGCGTCGTCGCCGCGATCACCCCGTTCAACTTCCCGGTGATGGTGCCGCTGTGGATGGTGGCCTCGGCGATCGCGTGCGGCAACACCGTGGTGCTCAAGCCGAGCGAAAAGGATCCGTCGGCGTCGGTCTGGCTCGCGAAGCTCTTCCAGGAGGCGGGTCTTCCCGACGGCGTGCTCAATGTCGTGCACGGCGACAAGGAGGCCGTCGACGCGCTGCTCGAGTCGCCGCGCGTGAACGCGATCAGCTTCGTCGGCTCGACCCCCATCGCCCGGTCGATCTACCAGCGCGCGTCGACCGCGGGCAAGCGCGTCCAGGCGCTCGGCGGGGCGAAGAACCACATGGTCGTGATGCCGGATGCCGACATCGACGCTGCAGCCGACGCCGCCGTCTCCGCCGCGTACGGCTCGGCCGGCGAGCGCTGCATGGCCGTGTCGGTGCTCGTCGCGGTCGGCGACATCGCCGACGACCTGGTCACCGCGATCGCCTCGCGCATCGAGGGCCTCACGATCGGCGCGGGCACGGATGCCGCGAGCGAGATGGGTCCGCTCATCACCCGCGAGCACCGCGACCGCGTCGCCTCGTACGTGACGGGTGCCGCCGCCGAGGGAGCGACGGTCGTGGTCGACGGCACGACGACGCAGTTCGACTCCGAGGGCTTCTTCATCGGAGTCAGCCTGATCGACCAGGTCGCCCCGGGCATGAAGGTGTATGACGACGAGATCTTCGGTCCGGTGCTCTCGGTCGTGCGCGTCGAGACCTACGCCGAGGCCGTCGAGCTCGTCAACGCGAACGCCTACGGCAACGGCACCGCGATCTTCACGCGCGACGGCGGCACCGCCCGCCAGTACGAGTTCGACATCGAGGTCGGCATGGTCGGCGTCAACGTGCCGATCCCCGTGCCGATCGGGGCCTACTCGTTCGGCGGATGGAAGGACTCGCTGTTCGGCGACTCGCACATCTACGGTCCCGAGTCGGTGCACTTCTACACTCGGTCGAAGGTGGTCACCACGCGCTGGCCCGACCACACGCCCTCGCAGATCGACCTGGGCTTCCCGAGCAACCACTGAGCTCCCGAGCGGACAGAGAACGGAGACACGAGACATGACGAACTACACCGACCGCCACGGTGCATCCCACACGCTGCCTGCCCCCGAGGCCGAGGCGCAGGTGCGCGCGGATGACCGCGGCCACGTCTTCCACTCCTGGAGCGCCCAGGGCCTGATCGATCCGCTCCCCGTCGCCGCGGGTGAGGGCTCGACGTTCTGGGACTACGCCGGCAACGCCTACCTCGACTTCTCGAGCCAGCTGGTGAACCTGAACCTCGGGCACCAGCATCCCGACCTCGTCGCGGCGATCCAGCAGCAGGCGGGGCGGCTCTCGACGATCCAGCCCGCGATGGCCAACGACGTGCGGGGCGAGCTCGCACGACTCATCGTCGAGGTCGCGCCCGAGGGCTTCGAGAAGGTCTTCTTCACGAACGGCGGCGCCGAGGCCAACGAGTACGCGGTGCGCATGGCCCGCCAGTCGACCGGTCGCCACAAGGTCCTCTCGATGTACCGCAGCTATCACGGGTCGACCTCGACCGCGATCTCGCTGACGGGCGACCCTCGTCGATGGGCCAACGGCACGCCCGACTCGGGAGCCGTGCGCTTCTTCGGGCCGTACCTGTATCGCTCGCCGTTCCACGCCGAGACGCCCGAGCAGGAGTCCGAGCGCGCACTCGCCCACCTCGAGCAGACGATCCAGCTCGAGGGGCCGCAGACCATCGCCGCGATCATCATCGAGACCGTGGTCGGCACGAACGGTGTGCTCGTGCCGCCGCCCGGATACCTGCCGGGCGTGCGCGAGCTGTGCGACCGCTACGGCATCGTCTACATCGCCGACGAGGTCATGGTCGGCTTCGGCCGACTCGGCGAGTGGTTCGGCATCGACGCCTACGGCGGGCGCCCGGACCTCATCACCTTCGCCAAGGGCGTGAACTCGGGCTACGTGCCCCTCGGCGGCGTCGTGATCTCGGAGCGCATCGCGAAGGCGTTCGACACCACACCGTTCGCCGGCGGACTCACGTACTCCGGCCACCCGCTCGCGTGCGCCGCGGGTGTGGCGACGTTCGAGGTGTTCCGCCGTGACGGCATCCTCGAGCGCGTGCGCGATCTCGGCGAGCGCATCGTCGAGCCGACGCTGCGCCGCTGGGTCGAGACCCACCCGAGCGTCGGAGAGGTACGGGGCCGTGGACTGTTCTGGGCCGTCGAGCTCGTGCGCGACAAAGAGACACGCGAGCCGCTGGTGCCGTTCAACGCGAGCGGAGCGGATGCTGCGCCGGTCGCCGCCTTCGCCGCCGCCGCGAAGAAGGCCGGCGTCTGGCCGTTCACGCACTTCAACCGCATGCACGTCGCGCCGCCGCTCGTGATCAGCGAGGACGACCTGGTGCGCGGCCTCACGGTGCTCGACGAGGCTCTCGCCGTCGCCGACGAGGCAGCCACGAGCTGACAGTGCCGTGAGTCGCAGCCGCTGCTGCGCGTGGCGCTTCTCAGCTCCGTCTCCGCCGTCGCCATATCTCGGCATTCAGAATCAGGAAAGTGTTCCCCGCAATACCCGCAGGGGGCAAACTGCATCCGGGTTGGTACGGACTGGAACGGGACGACCGTGACCGGGTCTACCGCATACGTCTCTCGTGGAGCGTTCAGCGATCGGTTCACCGACTACGACGCGTTCTACGTCCCCGCTGGGTACTGCGCTCGCGCTTACCGAACCGCTGGAAAAGGAGCGGTCCAACTCGGCACCACGAACCGTATCGGCACGACAGGAAAATGGGTCAAGGTCGACAATCTGGGTGCTTACGTCGTTCTGAAGAGCGGCGTAAGCGGCTAGACAAGAGGAGCGCGACCGGCCAGACCCTACTTGCGGTCGAAGTCGAACGCCTTGAGCAGCTCGTCGACAGCCTTGTCGCGCTCCTCCCCGCCCTCCTCGAACATGTGCGTCACGTGCGTGCGCAGATGGTTCTCGAGCAGCAGACGGTTCAGGGACTCCAGCGAACGCTGGATCGCGCGGGACTGCGTGATGATGTCCATGCAGTACTCCTCGTTCTCGATCATCCGCGCGACGCCGCGCATCTGACCCTCGAGGATGCTGGTGCGGTGCAGTGCGCGCTTCTTGATGTCTTCGATCACGATTCGAGGGTACTCGGATCCTGCCGCTGTCAGCCCTCGAACGGGTTCAGCACCGAGAGGCCGGGGATCTCGAAGTCCTTCGTGTTGCGCGTCACGAGACTCAGCCCGTGGTGCAGCGCGGTCAGCGCATCGCTCAGCTGGCAGTCCCGATGTCAGAGGTCGACATCACGCCCGAAATCGCGAGCCCTGTCGGCGGCGATCTCGTCCATAATCTGACCGAACAGATCGTCGGGATCTGCCCCGTCGGGCAGCGGCAGGATGATGTCCAGGAACGACCGAGAACCCGCGACCGGACCCGCAGTTCGGAGCCGTTCATACTCCCCGATGCTCAGCAGCACGTACGCGGGCGCGCCGTTTCGGGTGATTATCACGGGCTGGTCATCGGCGACCCGCTGAGCGCGGGCGGCGGATCGCTTGAACTCTCGGGCTGTCAAGGTGAACACGATGGGCCTCGTCTCGGATGGTCGTGGAACTACATCCCAAGAATGGCTCGCGGATACGCCAGCTACCCGCCATACCGGAACAGGACCGGACACAGATCCCCGTGAAAGGATGACGTCATGCCGCGAACCCCGATGGCGCTCCTGTCGCCCGCAGACCAGGTGCGACTGCGCGCCCTCCGCCGCATGAAGGCGGTGGCCCTCGGCGCACTGATCTTCATGGCCGTCGCGTTCGTGATCGCGTTCGCGTTCCAGGAACGGCAGCCGTGTCTGGCCTATGTGCGCGCCGCGGCCGAAGGCGGCATGGTCGGTGCCCTCGCCGACTGGTTCGCCGTGACCGCGCTGTTCCGGCGGCCCCTCGGACTGCCGATTCCGCACACGGCGATCATCCCGAACCGCAAAGACGAGATCGGCCGCACGCTCGGCGAGTTCGTCGAGACGAACTTCCTCGAGGCGAGCGTCGTACGCACCAAGCTCGCCAGCACCGCCATCTCGAAACGAGCCGGTGAGTGGCTGCGTGAGCCTGCGCACGCCGAGCGTGTGGCGGCTGAGGGAGCGACGATCGCGACAGCCGTGCTCAACGCGCTCAGCGACGACGACGTGCGCGACCTCATCACCGACCTCGCCCGCGAGCACCTCGTCTCCCCCGAGTGGGGTCCGCCGGCCGGCGCCTGGCTCGAGAAGATCGTCGAGGCGGATGCCCACCATGGAGCCGTCGACCTCGCCGCCGACAGCATCGCCCGCTGGCTGGACGCGAACGCCGAGTCGTTCTCGGGGCTCATCTCGCGGAGACTCCCGGGGTGGGTGCCGAAGCTCGCGCACCGCTTCGTCGACGACACCGCCTACAACGAGGCGGTGAAGTTCGTGCGGGCCGTGCAGGCCGATCCGCAGCATCCGGCCCGCATCGCCGTCGACGGCTACCTCGCCCGTCTCGCCGACAGCCTGCAGAACGACCCGGCGACCCGCGCGAAGCTCGAGAACGCCAAATCGTCGCTCTTCGACAGCCCCCGAGTGGGCGCCCTCGCCGCGGAGGCGTGGAACACGGCCAAGAACGGACTGCTCACCGCCCTCGCCGACCCCGAGAGCGGCCTGCGCGTGCGTGCAGCCCAGGCTCTGCAGGAGGTCGGCGACAGGCTGACGACGGATGCCGCGCTGCAGCACCGCGTCGACACCTGGGTGTCGGATGCCGCCGTGTTCCTCGTCGACCGGTACCGCCACGACATCGCGTCGATCATCACAGACACCGTCGAGCGCTGGGACCCGGTCGAGACCACCGAGAAGATCGAGCTCATGGTGGGGCGTGACCTGCAGTACATCCGTCTGAACGGCACCTTCGTCGGCGCCCTTGCGGGGCTCGCCATCTTCACGATCGCGCACCTGCTGATTCCCGGGGTCTGACCGTGCGGATCGTCGTGTCGGGCACTCACGCGAGCGGCAAGAGCACGCTGATCTCCGACTTCCACGCGGCACATCCCGAGTACACGGTGCTCGGCGACCCGTTCGACGACATCGACTCCCACGATCCGAGCAGCGCGGCCTGCTTCGTGGCGCAGCTGCGCGTGACGGTCGCGCGTCTGCGGGAGTCGGCGGGCGAGAGATCCGTCATCTTCGAGCGCGGTCCCCTCGACTTCCTCGCCTACCTCACCGCGCTCGAGATGCTCGGCCGCGGAGACGACGCGCTCCTCGCGCGAGCCCACGAGCTGGTCGAGTCATCGATGGCCGACATCGATCTGATCGCCGTCGTGCCGCTGGATCCACGGCATCCGATCGACCTTCCCGACGACGAGGACCCGGAGCTCCGAGAGGCGATGGAGGACGCTCTTCTCGAAGCACTCGACGATCTCGAACGCGCGGGCGACATGCCTTCGATCGCGATGCTCACCGGGAGCCCTGGCGAGAGACTCGTGCAGTTGGAGCAGGCTGCGGCCCTCTGAGACCGGGTCCGCCGTGGCCGAGACGCACGGCAGCTCCAGGACCTCATCACTCGTCCGACCTGACATTCCGGTCAGAGGAACAGCGGGAGCAACGATCCGACGAGACCGATCACGCCGACACCCGCGAACACGATCCCGAGCGTCGTGACAACTCGTCGCAGATGCGGCGGATCCCCCACGCGAGCGCGAGAGGGATCGTTCGCACTGACGACGCCGGGCGCCCAGCCCTCGTGCGGAATCACGGACTCGCCGCGCTTCAGCGGCCTCTCGTGAAAGTCTCCCCCGGCGAACCAGCGGGCGAACGACGAGCCCTCCCGTTCGACGATCGCGATCTCGATGCGGTGCCACGGGCCTTCGATCGCACGGATCAGCATTGCCAGCAGGAGCAGCGGCAGCCCGATTCCCAACCCCACCCAGGACAGCACCTCGCCGACGAGAGCGAGGGTCTCCAGAGCGTCCATGGCTCTATCGTAAAGTCGCCGATCGGCGGTCGCGGCGCCTCCGCCTCGGCGCGGCTCACCGCCTCACAGCTCGTCGGCGCCCGGAGTCGTCGGTTCCCTCTCCCAGATGGCCCCGCCCTCGACTCGGCGCCACTGCTGACGGGGACCCTCCCATTCGCGCGCGGCATCGGTGAGCCACATCGTGGAATCGGGCGCCCACCCGGCGATCACGGTCGCACGCTCGTCGTCGACATCGATCAGCCGCGTGGCTGCCGAGAGGTATCCGAGGGTCGTGAGATGCACGGCATCCCACCGCTGCGCGACGCTCTCCCAATCAGGGATGACCCATCGGCCGTCGCGACCCGTGACCCAGAACCAATCGTGGCGACGCGAGGCGGTCACATCCATCGGGTACTCGCGGCACAGCTCGGCCCAGTCCTCGCCCGACGACACCTCGAGAATCCGCCCCGCCCCACGGACGGGGATGATGGTCGCCACCTCCCAGCCGAGGGAATCCTCGACGTACTGGAGCGCGTCCAGCACCCGCGCTCTCGTGGTGAGGAGCTCCCCCGGGAGCGACCACCAGGTCCCCGAAGCCCCGGCACGGGGGTCCGCAGTCCGATCGATGATCGACCGCCTCTCGTTCGCCTGCTGCTCGGCGGTCCACCTCGCGAGAACCGCAGCCGGGTCGCGCTCGATCGGCGCGCTGTCCGACTCGGGGCGCCAGTCGACCGCCCACTGCGTCGTCGTGAACGGCGCACTCAGTTCCGGCATCGCCGCGACCAGCCGCTCGGCGACGGGGCGCAGAGCCTCTCTCACCCGCGGCAGTGCGGCCACGAGGTCCGCTCCGTCCGCGTGCTGCCAGTACCGGGCGTGGTCGACCGATTCGCCCATGGCATCCCTCACCGCATCTTCAGAGATCGGCGCCGTCAGATCGGAACGGAGGATGAGGTCGGCGACCTCGGCCTCGGTGACGGTGGGATCCTCGACATCGTCGCCACCCTCGACGCCGAAGCGGATGATCGTCCCCGGATTCGGATCGAGCTGGTGACCGAGCCAGAACACGGCCGACCTCACGGCATCGTCGGCACCGACCACGACGGAGAGGCACAGGCGACGTCCTCGAGGTCCTCTCAGGAGTTCGTCGGAGATGGTCATGGTGAACGTCGGGTACCGGAAATGCTCAGACGCTGGATGACCCGGACGCGCTGATCGCGGCCCGCGCGACGTCGATGACATGCATCACGCCGACGACGTCATCGTGCGTGTGCACCGGGGACTCCACTCGCCCTTCGGACACATAGGAGGCGAGAGCTGTCGCCTGATATCCGAGCCCGTCGTGCACGGCCTCGAACCGGTTGTCCGTGAACGAGGCCGTCTCAGACGATCCGAACCCGCCGATGGTCACGCTGATCGACGAGGGGCCGAAGAACGGGCTGCCGATCTCGATGCGGCCGCGCGAGCCGAGCACCGCAGCCTTCACGGGGAGCGCGGTCTGCAGAGAGGTGCTGGCGAACGCCCGCGCGCCCGAGGCGTATGACATCAGCACATCGGCGCTGACATCCACTCCCCCGGGGCCGCTGTCTCCTCTGGCCACGATCTCGGCCGGAGCGCCGAGGACCGACGATGCGAAGGAGATCGGATAGACCCCGGCATCGAGCAGGGCGCCCCCACCGAGCGCCGGATCCCAGAGCCGGTGCTCCGGCAGGTAGGGCATCGTGAAGCCGAAGTCGGCAGTGACGAGCCGCACGTCGCCGATCGCGCCGTCGGCGAGAACCTTCCGCATCACGTCGGACTGCGGCAGATACCTGGTCCACATCGCCTCCATGACGAGCACCCCTGCAGCGCGACCGGCATCCGTGATCTCGCGCGCCTCATCGGCCGACATCGCGATCGGCTTCTCGATGAGCACGTGCTTGCCTGCGGCGATCGCAGCGAGCGCCTGTTCGCGGTGCAGCGGATGCGGCGTGGCGACATAGACGACGTCGATCTCGGGGTCGGCGACGAGCGCCTCGATGCTCGGCAGCACCCGCGCGATGCCGTGCTCGGCGGCGAACGCCTCGGTCTTGACTCGGTCTCGCGCCGTGACCGCGACCGCGCGCTGCTCGGTGTGCGCGTGGATCGCATGCACGAACTTCCCGGCGATGCCCGTGCCGATCACGCCCCACCGGAGCGCGGGGACGGCGGTCGGGTCCGGCAGCGACGGGGAAGGGAGCGTCAGCGACATCGATGAGCCTTTCGAGAATCGAGGGATGCCACCAGCGTAGACATCGCCTACTCTCACGCCGCCCGCGGGCTCAGCGCGTCGCGAGGCCCGCGAGCATCTCCAGCACGCAGAGGGCGGCGAGCCGCACCGTGCGCAGGTCGTCGGTGTCGGCCGTCGCATCGACCTCGGCGATATCCGCACTGACCACCCGAGGGTCGGCGACGATCGAGCGCACGAGAGCGCGAAGCTCCCACGCGGCGAACCCTCCGGGGACGCTCGCCGGACAGCCGGGCGCTGCAGCCCGGTCGGCGGCGTCGACGTCGACATCGAGATGGATGCGGGAGGCGGCGCCCGCTCCCGCGATCGCCATCGCCTCGGTGACGACCTCGGCGATGCCCCGGCGCCGCACCTCATCGAGCGTGATGACCCGGATGCCCCAGTCAGCGGCCCGCGCCGCATAGGCCGCCGAGTTCGCGAAGTCGGCGATGCCGATCTGCACGATCCGCGTCGGGTCGATGCGCTCGCCGTCAGGGGCGTCTTCGATGAGACGCCGCACAGGCGAGCCGTTCGACACGCCGTCGCGCAGATCGAAGTGCGCATCGATCGTGATCAGCCCGGTGGCCCCGGCTCCCCGCGCGACCGGGTAGGTCAGCGCGTTGTCGCCGCCGAGAGCGATCACGAGACGAGCGGATTCGGCGAGCTCGTGCACACGCCCGACCGTCGCCGCGATGCCGGCTTCACCGTCGGGCTCCGCCACATCCCCGGCATCGAGCACGCGCAGCGCCTCGGCGAGATCGACGACGGGCGGGCCCATCAGCGTGGCGCTGTAGCGGGTCAGCGCCTCACGGATCGCGGCGGGCGTCGCGTGAGCGCCGGTCGGCGACAGCGAGGTGCGCCAGGTCGGAATGCCGATCAGCACGGCATCCGCGTCATCCCCCGCGGCGAACGCGGGCCAGGATCCGGCGCGCGGCCAAAGCTCATCGTGCGACAGAGCCATAATTCTCCGTTCCTCGTGCCTCGTCGGATGCCGCGAAGACCGCGACCCCGTCCTTCCACACCCGATCGACGAGGGGCACTCCGGGCCGATACGCCAGGTGGATGCGCGTCGGCGCTTTCAGCAGAACCAGATCTGCCCGCGCGCCCGGAGCGATCACGCCGACATCGTCACGACGCAGCGCCCGCGCTCCCCCGGCGGTCGCCGACCAGACAGCCTCGGCAGGGGTCATGCCCATGTCGCGCACCGCGATCGCGATGCAGAACGGCATCGACGATGTGAAGCTCGACCCGGGGTTCGTGTCGCAGGCGATCGCCACGGTGACACCCGCGTCGATCAGTCGACGCGCGTCGGGATACGGCTGCCTGGTCGAGAACTCGACGCCGGGCAGGAGAGTGAGCACGGTGTCGGAGGCGGCGAGCGCTGCGATGTCGTCATCGGTCAGGTAGGTGCCGTGATCGATCGACGCCGCGCCGAGCTCGACCGCGAGACGCGCCCCGTCGCCCGGACCGAGCTGGCTCGCGTGCACTCGGGGCAGGAGACCCTTCGCTATTCCTGCCTCGAGCACCCGCCGCGACTGCGCGACCGAGAACGCTCCGGTCTCGCAGAACACGTCGACCCACTTCGCATGCGGAGCGCACGCGTCGAGCATCGGGCCCGTCACCAGCTCGACATACTCGTCGGCACGGTCGACGTACTCGACCGGAACGACGTGCGCACCGAGGAATGTGACCTCCGGCGTGACCTCGGCGGCCAGTCGCACGAGGCGCTGTTCATCCAGGACGCTCAGTCCGTAACCGCTCTTGATCTCGACCGTCGTGGTGCCCTGCGCGAGCATCTCGTCCACGAATTCCCGCAGGCGTTCACGCAGCTGGCCATCGCTCGCCGCTCGCGTCTCCGCGACGGTCGAGCGGATGCCGCCCGCGGCATACTTCTGACCGGCCATCCGCGCCTCGAACTCGGACGCACGATCACCGCCGAACACGAGGTGGCTGTGGCTGTCGACGAACCCCGGGACGACCGCGTGACCACCGGCATCGATGATCTCGTCGGCATCGGGTGCGGCATCCACCGATCCGACCCAGGCGATCCGTCCGCCCTCGATCAGCACAGCGGCATCGCGCAGCGTGCCGAAGCGGTCTCCCTCAGGAGAGGCGACGTTGGTCGTCAACTCGCCGATGTTCGTGATCAGCGTGGCGCTCACAGCATCGGCACCTTCAGGCCGCGCTCGCGAGCGATCTCGCGCGCATGCTCGTATCCGGCGTCGACGTGTCGCATGACTCCGGTGCCGGGGTCATTGGTCAGCACGCGCTCGAGCTTCTCGGCGGCGAGCGCCGAACCGTCGGCGACGCTGACCTGACCGGCATGGATCGAGCGGCCGATGCCGACGCCGCCGCCGTGATGCAGAGACACCCACGAGGCACCGGATGCCGTGTTGAGCAGCGCATTCAGCAGGGGCCAGTCGGCGATCGCATCCGAACCGTCCTTCATCGACTCGGTCTCGCGGTACGGCGAGGCGACGGATCCCGAGTCGAGGTGGTCCCGGCCGATCACGATCGGCGCCGACAGCTCACCCGAGGCGACCATCTCGTTGAACTTGAGACCGGCCAGATGACGCTCCTTGTATCCGAGCCAGCAGATGCGCGCGGGCAGACCCTCGAAGTGCACGGTCGAGCCGGCCTTCTCGAGCCAGCGGTGCAGCGGCTTGTCGTCGGGGAAGAGCTCGGCGATCGCCCGGTCGGTCTTGTAGATGTCCTCGGGGTCGCCCGAGAGAGCCGCCCAGCGGAACGGCCCGCGGCCCTCTTCGAACTGGGGACGGATGTATGCCGGCACGAAGCCGGGGAACTCGAAGGCCCGGTCGAAGCCGCCCAGCTGCGCTTCGGCCCGGATCGAGTTGCCGTAATCGAAGACCGCCGCCCCCGCATCCTGGAACGCGACCATCGCGGCGACGTGCTGTGCCATCGACTCGCGCGAGCGGTGGGTGAAGGCCTCAGCATCCCGTTCGGCCTCGGCCTTCCAGTCGGCGACCGAAATGCCCACCGGCAGGTAGGCGAGCGGGTCGTGGGCGCTGGTCTGATCCGTGACGATGTCGATCGGCACACCGCGGCGCAGCAGCTCGGGGAAGACTTCGGCCGCATTGCCGACCACGCCGACCGAGAGGGCCTCTCCCGCCTGCTTCGCGGCGACGACCCGGGCGACGGCCGCGTCGAGGTCGGTCGTGTACTCGTCGAGGTATCCGTGCTCGACCCGGCGCGCGAGGCGCGACTCGTCGACGTCGACGATCAGCACCACGCCGTCGTTGAGGGTCACGGCGAGCGGCTGCGCGCCGCCCATCCCTCCGGCACCGCCGGTGAGGGTCAGCGTGCCCTGGAGCGAGTCCCTGCCCAGTGAGCGCGCGACCGCCGAGAAGGTCTCATAGGTGCCCTGCAGGATGCCCTGGGTGCCGATGTAGATCCACGACCCCGCGGTCATCTGGCCGTACATGATCAGGCCGAGCTCTTCGAGCTTGCGGAACTCGGGCCAAGTGGCCCAGTCGCCCACGAGGTTCGAGTTGGCGATCAGCACGCGGGGCGCCCACTCGTGCGTGCGGAAGACGCCGACCGGTTTGCCCGACTGCACGAGCAGCGTCTCGTCGGGCTCGAGCTCGTCGAGCGTGCGGACGATCGCGTCGTACGCCTCCCAGCTGCGAGCGGCCTTTCCGGTGCCGCCGTACACGACGAGGTCTTCGGGGTGCTCGGCGACCTCGGGGTCGAGGTTGTTCATGAGCATCCGCTTGGCGGCCTCGGCACCCCAGCTCTTGGCGGTGCGCTGGTTGCCGCGGGCGGCGCGGACCACGCGCGGCCCCCGGTTCCCCGAGCCCTCCTGGGTCCCCGAGCCCTCCCGGGTCCCCGAGCCCTCCCGGGTCCCTGAGCTTGTCGAAGGGTCAGTCATGCGCGTGCTCCTTTGCGATGCGGGCGACGGCGCCGGACTGCACGAGTGCGGTCACGGCCTCCATCTCGGGTGAGAGGTAGCGGTCGGGTCCGGGCCCTGCGGCGACGGTGCGGATGAGGTCGCGGACGGCGCCGGTCGCCGGACCCGCCTGCAGCGGTGCGCGCAGGTCGAGCGCGCGGGCCCCGGTGAGGATCTCGATCGCCAGCACACGGCCGAGTCCGTCGATCGCGCGGCGGAGCTTGCGGGCGGCGGCCCAGCCCATCGACACGTGGTCCTCCTGCATCGCCGACGACGGGATCGAGTCGACGGATGCCGGGACGGCGAGGCGCTTGAGCTCGGACACGATGCCGGCTGCGGCGTACTGGGCGATCATCAGACCCGAGTCGACGCCGACCTCATCGGCCAGGAAGGGCGGCAGACCGTGGCTGCGTGCCGGGTCGAGCGCCCGGTCGGTGCGGCGTTCGGCGATCGAGGCCACATCGGCGACCGAGATCGCCAGGAAGTCGAGCACCGCCGCGACCGGTGCTGCGTGGAAGTTGCCGTTCGACTCGATGCGTCCGTCGAGCGTGATGACCGGATTGTCGATCACGCTGGACAGTTCGCGAGCCGCGATGGTCGATGCGTAGCCCATGGTGTCACGCGCGGCGCCGTGCACCTGCGGCGAGCAGCGCAGCGAGTACGCGTCCTGCACGCGGCCGTCCTCCGGGCCCTTGTGGCTGTGCACGATGGGCGAGTCGCCGAGGAACGACCGCAGATTTGCGGCGGACTCCGCCTGCCCCGACTGCGGGCGCAGTGCCATGAGGTCGGCGGCGAAGACCGCATCCGTCCCCAGCTGCGACTCGACCGACATCGCCGCGGCCATGTCGGCCGTGAGCAGCAGGGTCTCGAGGTCATGCAGCGCCAGCACGAGCATCCCGAGCATGCCGTCGGTGCCGTTGATGAGGGCGAGTCCCTCTTTCTCGACGAGCGTGAGCGGCTCGATGCCGGCGGCGGCCAGAGCGTCGGATGCCGGGATGAGCTCGCCGTCCACCGTGCGGACGTCGCCCTCCCCCATCGTCGCGAGGGCGATGTGCGCGAGCGGAGCGAGGTCTCCGGAGCATCCGAGTGATCCGTATTCGCGGACGACCGGCACGATGCCCGCGTTCAGCAGGGCCGCATAGGTCTCGACGACGACCGGGCGCACGCCGGTGCGTCCCGAGGCGAGCGTCTGCAGGCGCAGCAGCTGCAGTCCGCGGACGACCTCGCGCTCGACCTCGGCACCGGTGCCGGCCGCGTGCGAGCGGATGAGGCTCGCCTGCAGCTGCAGCCGTCGGTCGGGAGCGATGAATGTGGTCGCCAGCGCGCCGAAACCGGTCGAGACGCCGTAGTGCGGATGCGGGTCGGCCGCGAGTCCGTCGATCACGCGGCGGGTCTCGGCGACGCGCTCGATCGCTTCGGGACTGATGTCGACGAGGGCGCCGTGCCGGGCGACGGCGACGACATCGGCAGGGCTCAGAGGTGCAGCGCCGACGAGAACGGGGGACGGATCACTCATGTCTCGATTCCACACCTCGGGGGTCGCTTCCGTCAGGGGGTCATGGCATGCTGTGTCTGTGATCCCAGACAAAGCGGTCGGCTCAGCGCACTCCGGCGAACCGCAGGTTCCCGCGGCAGATCAGACCCTGCGCATCCTCCGCTATCTGGCCGGCCGACCGGCACCCGTCGCCGCGTCGGCGATCGCCCGCGAGCTCGCCCTCCCCCGCTCGACCGTCTACCACCTGCTCACGACCCTTGCTGCCCACGGGTTCGTGATGCACCTGCGCGAGGATCGCCGGTGGGGGCTCGGCACCTCGGCGTTCGAGCTCGCGGGCGGCTACTCCCGCCAGCAGCCGCTCGCCCGACTCGGCAGACCGCTGATCGCTGCGCTCTCCGATCGTCTCGGCGAGAGCGCCCACCTCGCGGTCATGAGCGGCGGCGACGTGCTCTACATCGTCGAGGAGCGTGCGCCGCGGCGCCCCGCGCTGGTCACGGACGTCGGAGTGCGGCTGCCCGCGCACCTCACCGCCTCGGGTCGGGCGATGCTCGCGTCGCTCCCCCGTGAGCAGGTGCGCGCCCTCTACCCCAGCGCTTCAGCGTTCCCCGACCGCACGGGCCTGGGTCCGCGCACGCCGAGCGCGCTCCGCGAGGTGCTGCGAGAGGTACGCGCGCGCGGCTACGCGACGGAAGACAGCGAGGTCGCCGACGGCCTGCGGTCGGTCGGCGCCGCCGTGCGCGATCACACGGGCTGGCCGGTGGCGGCCGTCGCGGTCACGTGGGCGGGGTCCGAGCTCAACGAGCAGGTGCTCGCGGATGCCGTGCGCGAGACCGCCGCCGTCCTCGAGTCGCGAGTGGCGCGCTGACCGATCGCTACTCTGTGAGCATGCACTCGCCCCAGATCGTGACATCGCGCGGCCGTCGCCGCTCCCTTGCCGCCGGAACAGCGCTCGGCATCCTTCTCACCGCCACCCTCGCCGGCTGCGCGCCGGAGCCGCCCGTGTCCGCTGCCGACACAGCGGTCCCGACCCCGTCAGCGACACCCACGCCGACTCCCTCAGCCGCCACGGTGGCGGGGTACGACGCGGGACAGTTCCCTCCGGTACCGCTCTTCGTGCTCCCCGATCTCGCTCTGCTCGACACCTCGGCCTCGGCCTTCACGATCGAGGTCAACGACGCGCTGTCCGACATCCCCGGCGTCACCGCCTCCCCCGCGCACTGCGACGCGGGCGGCGGCGTGATCTCCGGCAACGGCACCGCGTACCTGTACGGCGACGGATCGGGCACGTTCACGGGGCCCGACGGCTCGGTGCAGAACTTCGGCGACGGATCGGGGAACTCCACGATCAACGGAGTCACCATCCAGAACTTCGGCGACGGGTCCGGCAACTACAGCGACGGCGCGGTGACGATACAGAACTTCGGCGACGGATCCGGCAACTACACGGACGCCTCCCGCACCGTGCAGATCTTCGGGGACGGATCCGGCAACTACACAGCGGGCACGGTGACCATACAGAACTTCGGCGACGGATCCGGCAACTACACCGACGGCGATGTCACGATCCAGAACTTCGGCGACGGATCCGGCAACTACACGAGCGACACCATCACCATCCAGAACTTCGGCGATGGCACGGCGCTCGTCGACGATGAGATGATCGACGCCGATCCTCTGCCTCCCGTGCCCGAACTCGGCGTCTTCCCGCCTCTCGGCACGCTCGCCCCGGTGGCCTCGTGCGGCACGACTCTCACCTTCGAAGACGGAGTGCTGTTCGACTTCGATCGCAGCGACATCCGCCCCGATGCCGCCGCCACCCTCGACGCGGTGGCCGAGGTCTTCACGACCCTCGACGTCGCCGAGGCGCAGGTCAGCGGCCACACCGACGCCGTCGGATCGGATGCCGAGAATCAGGTGCTGTCCGAGCAGCGAGCCGAGTCCGTGGTGGACGGGCTTCAGGAGCGTGGTGTGACGACTGCCCTCACCGCCGAGGGCTTCGGAGAGAGCCGCCCGGTCGCTGCGAACGAGATCGACGGCGTCGACAATCCGGCCGGCCGCCAGCTGAACCGTCGCGTCGAGATCTTCATCCCTGCCGTTCTCTAGGCGGCGACGGAGAATGAGAAAGGCCCCGGGCGTGAGCCCGGGGCCTTCTTCACGGTGTGGACCTAAGGGGATTCGAACCCCTGACCTCCTCGATGCGAACGAGGCGCGCTACCAACTGCGCCATAGGCCCGTGAACCTCGTCTACGTTATCACGGTCGACGAGGTGTCTGCGTCACCCGGCGGCCCGCTTGGCGAGCAGGTCGCGCACGTGCGCTTCGATCTCGGCATCGTCGACGAACCCCATGCGGGCGTACGGCGACGAGGCTGCGGGAAGCTGCACGGGTGGGGCGGGAGCCATCTGCTCGGCGCGCTCGCGGAGCGCGGCGAGACGAGCGACCTTGCGACGCTCCTCCTGGGCCTCGATCTCGGCGCGGGCGGCCTGCGCCCGTGAACCGGCGACCGACACCAACGGCTCGGGAAGCGGACGCGGAGTCCAGGTCGCGGGACCCTGATCGTGCAGCGCGGGCGCCACACGCGGAGCGGGCGCCGCGACGACCTGAGCGGGCCGTCGCGCGGCGCGCGAGGCGACCGACGCCATGCGCTGCAGCACCACGGTCGCACCGATCGCGAGCGCGCCACCGAGCCAGATCAGAAGTTGCGTCTGCACGACGATCAGCTGCCACACCCCGAGCCCGGCGACGGCGAGGCCGACCAGCAGAAGCGAGGTCGCAGCGACCCGCACGCGTCGGCGCGCACGAGCCTGGCGGATCACCGGATCGGCCCGCGTCGCGGCGAGTTCCTGACGGAGCTTCTCGAGCTCGGCGGACTCTCGTTCCGACTGCACGCGCTTCGCGAGCTTCTGCTGGGCGAGCGCTGTGCGCGCATTCAGTTCGAGGCGCACCTCATCGGGCGTCTCGCTCGTCTCGGCGAGCACGCGGAGCGCCTGATTGAGGCGCACGGCGTTGCGTTCGGCGGCGTCGTACTGGAAGCGTCCGCGCCACGAGGGCAGCAGATAGAGCATCCACAGGAGCACGGCGACGAGCACGATCACTCCCCCGCTCAGCACCGGCCCGTCCATGCTCCCCACGGTACGGGAACAGCGGCGACGACGATGCTCTGCGCGAGCGCGTGTCGCGATGAGTTCTGCGCGCGACGGCGATCAGATGATCATGCGATCCGCAGGGGGGATGGTCGCGGCATCCGGGGGCACCTGCCCGCTCACCCATCGCGCCAGCACACCCTGCGGCACATCCTCACGCGTCAGCGCGAATGCATAGTGGTCGCGCCAGTCGCCGTCGATGTGGATGTACCGGCGCCTCAGCCCTTCGTAGCGGAAGCCGAGCTTCTGCACGATGCGCAGGCTCGCCGCGTTCTCCGGGCGGATGCAGATCTCCATGCGGTGCAGCGCATACTCGGTGAAGCAGGCGTCCGTGGCGAGCGCGACCGCGGTCGGCGTGATCCCCTTACCCGCGAACCGCTCGCTCACCCAGTAGCCGATCGTCGCCGAGCACAGCGAGCCTCGCGCGACTCCCCACACGTTGAGCTGCCCGGCGATCTCGCCCTCGTACTCCATGACGAACGGATATCCCGCACCGTCGCGATACTGCTGCAGCAGTCGTCGGATGCTGAGGCGCATGTCGAAGGACACCGCTCCATACGGGACGGTCGCCTCCCACGGTTGCAGCCATGACCTGTTCGACAGCAACTCGTGCTGCAGCGACCTCGCGTCGCGCGGGCGCACGAGACGAAGCTCGATCGGTCCATGCCGCATCCCCGTCGCCAGTTCCATCCTGCGCGCTCCCGCAGCCGAGACGCCTAGAGGCGTTCTGCGAACTCCTTGAGCCACGGACGCAGCTCAGGACCGAGGTCGTCGCGGTCCGAGGCCAGCTGCACGATCGCCTTGATGTAGTCGACACGGTCACCCGTGTCGTAGCGGCGCCCGCGGAACACCACGCCCACGACGCCGGGACCGTCGGGGTCGGTCGCGAGGACCTGCAGCGCGTCGGTCAGCTGGATCTCGCCGCCCTTGCCCGGCTCCGTGTGCTCGAGCACCTCGAAGATCGAAGCGGGAAGCACGTAGCGGCCGATCACGGCGAGGTTCGACGGAGCGTCTTCGACGGGGGGCTTCTCGACGAGGCCGGTGACCGTGACGGCATCCGAGCCGTCGATCGTCTCGACAGCTGCGGCGCCGTACATGTGGATGCTGGCGGGGTCGACCTCCATGAGCGCGATCACGGCCGCGCCGGTGCGCTCGTGCTCGGCGATCATCTCGGTGAGCAGCGGGTCGCGCGCATCGATGAGGTCGTCGCCGAGAAGCACGGCGAAGGAACTGTCACCCACGTGGGTGCGGGCACGCAGCACCGCGTGTCCGAGCCCCTTGGGCTCCCCCTGACGGACGAAGTGGATGTCGGCCAGGTCGCTCGACTTCATGACGTGCTCGAGGCGACCCATGTCGCCCTTCTCGGTGAGCTTGACCTCGAGCTCGGGCACCGAGTCGAAGTGGTTCGAGATGGCGTTCTTGTTGCGCCCGATGATGACGAGGATGTCATCGATGCCGGCATCCGCCGCCTCTTCGACGACGTACTGGATGGCCGGCTTGTCGACGACAGGCAGCATCTCTTTCGGCATCGCCTTCGTCGCAGGCAGGAACCGCGTTCCCAGTCCTGCGGCAGGAATGACGGCTTTGATCTTCTGATGACCCATTCCGACAGCCTACCCGTGGAGCCGCCGTAGACTCGGAGGCATGGCGAACGACGTCGAGCACGAGAAGCGCGCACTGCGCGCCGAACTCCGCGAGAGACGACAGCTGCTGAGCGAATCGCAGCGCGACGCCCTCGACAGCGCTCTCACCGGCCGACTCGACGACCTCGTAGACTCCCTCGGCGCCCGATCGATCTCGTGCTTCCTGTCGACGACCACGGAACCGGGCACGCGGGACTTCGTGCGCGCGGCGGTGCGCCGCGGCATCCGCGTGCTGCTTCCGGTCACCCGCGCGGACGGGCTGCTCGACTGGGCCGTCGCGACCGACGACGACGAGATCGCCGAGGGCCTCTTCGGCCTCCCCGAGCCGACCGGCGAGCTGCTCGGACCGATCGCCGTGAACGACGTCGACCTCATGATCATCCCGGCAGCCGCCGTCGATCGCGGCGGAATGCGCATGGGCTGGGGCCGCGGCTACTTCGACAAGACCATCGGATCGATGGAGAAGTGCCCGCCGGTGTATGCGGTCATCTATGATTCCGAGGTACTCGACCTCCTGCCGAGGGAAGTGCACGATCAGCCGGTGACCGGCGTCGTGACCCCCACGCAGACCCTTCTCCTGTCGCCGACCCGGCGCTGACCCGACGAGGATCGCAATGCCCACCTATGCCTATGCCTGCCGCGCCTGCGGCCACGCCTTCGACGCCGTGCAGAGTTTCGCCGACGACGCGCTGACCGTCTGCCCCGAGTGCGGCGGCGAGCTGCGCAAGCAGTACGGCTCGATCGGCGTCACCTTCAACGGCTCCGGTTTCTATCGCACCGACTCGCGGGCGGGCTCCGCGGGTTCGTCCTCGACCCCGGCATCATCGAAGTCAGAGTCGACGACGAGCGCGAAGCCCGCGCCCGCTGCGACCTCCGCTTCGTCCTGACGCACCGAACAACACGGAGACTCACATGTTCAAAGGTTTCAAGGAATTCCTCCTCCGCGGCAATGTCATCGACCTGGCTGTCGCGGTCGTCATCGGTACCGCGTTCACGGCCATCGTCACCGCAGTCGTGAACAGCCTCATCAACCCGCTCGTCTCCCTGTTCTTCGAGGCGGATGCTGCCGGCAACTTCGGCCCGACCGTCACGAACATCTACGGCAACGAGGTGACGTTCCCCCTCGGCGACCTCATCTCGGCGATCATCAGCTTCCTCGCCGTGGCCGCCGTGGTCTACTTCGTCTTCGTCCTGCCGATGAACACCTTCAAGGCGCACGTCGAAGCACGCAAGGGCACCGCGGCCGAAGAACCCGCCGAAGAGCCGGCCGCAGCCACCGAGACCGAGCTGCTCATCGAGATCCGCGACCTGCTCGCCAGGCAGCAGACGCCGCGCGACTGACGCTGAGTCGTCGCACCGGCATCCGACATCCGGCATCCGGCATCCGCTGAGATCCGGTCGACCGCTCGAGATCCGCATCGAATCCCCGGGATTCTGCGGGTCTCGGGCGGTTCTGCGTGTCTCGGCCGATGCGAGCGGCCGCCGCCCATCAGTAGTGCGGCGGAACGTCCTGCATCAGGCGGTCGTCATTCGGCCCTTTCGCCCCGCGCGGACCGGATGCCGCAGGCTTCTTCCCCGCCGCATGCTCCGGCGAGGGGTCGGTGCCCGGAACGGGCGTCAGGCGCGCGCGGCGAGAACCCGCCACCCGCACCACTTCCTGACGCGGCGCCGAAGGCTCGGTGTCGTCAGTCATCCTGAGGATCGCTGAGGTCGAGCGGCTCGGTGTCGTTGTCGGCCCGCACCGTGGATGCCGAGATGCCGAGCACTTCAGCGATGCGCGAGGCGACGGTCGCAGGGTCGCTGTAGAGGTCGAACGCGTGCACCCGCACGTAGTGCCAGCCCAGACGGCGGAGCACGTTCGGCCGCAGACGCAGCGTCTCACGCAGCGAATCTCCCCGGGACTCGGGGTCCGACTCGATCACGACCGCCTTGCCCGCGTGCTGGGCGACGAGCGGCAGCAGTCCGCGGTAGTCGACGTCGACCGCGGCGCCGAGGCGACGCAGTTCGCGGGCCAGGGCCAGCGTCAGCGGGTCGGCGAGGTCTTCGAGCCGCGCCTCGCGACCGCGAGCGGCCAGACCGCCGAGGATCGACATCAGCGTGGCGGCACCGAACTCGAGCCGTCCGTCGTCGAACGACGAGGGCCTGATCGACGAGACCATGACCATCGAGCGGCGCGCACGGGTCATGCCGACGGTGAGCAGGCGCTCTCCGTCGGAGGAGGAGAGGTCACCGAAGTCGCTGAGCACGCGACCGTGCTTCGTGAGCCCGTAGCCGAGCGAGAAGATCACGCGATCCCGGCTCTCGGCGACCGACTCCTCGAGGGTCAGCACCGCGAGCGGCTCTGCGGTGTCGCGGCCGACGAAGTCGGCCACGTCCGACCGCCCTGCGAAGGCCGAGGTCACGGCCGCGCGCACACGCTCGGCGTGACGACGGCTGGCGGTGACCACCATGAGGGACTCGCTCGGCCTGTGCACCGCGTGCTCGACGACGAGCGTCACGACACGGGCCACCTCGGCATCCGGGCTCTCGACGGCCCCGGAGACCGGATCGGGCGCACCGGTGCCTCCCTCGACGTAGTCGACGGTCAGGCTGCCCCGGCCGAGATACGAGCCCGCCCACGGGAGCGAGACGATCTCTCCGCCGTAGAAGGCGTCGTTGATCAGCTCGGCGAGGTCTTCGCCGCCCGCACGATAGCTGCGCGTGAGAGTCATGACCGGCAGCAGCTCGGAGAGCCGCTCGAACACCGACACCTCGTCGAACGGCACCTCGGGCTCCCACTCGGGGTCGGTGCCCACGGCGAGGTCGAAGGCCGTCGGCCGCTGCGTGACAGGGTCGCCGAACGCCACGACCTGGCGGGCGCGGCGGATCGCCGGCGTCGCCTCGGCCAGGTTGATCGCGGCGGAATCCACCAGCAGCACGGTGTCGAACTCCACCGAGTCGGGGATCTCGGGCACGAGATACGGCGACGAGATCCACACCGGCGCCAGCACGCCGACGAGGGTCGGAGCCGCGCTCACGATCTCAGCGGTCGTCGTGGTCTTCTGCGTGAGAGCCTTGCGCAGGTGCTGCGATTCCTGGGGCTCGTCGACGATCGCGATCTTCCACTGATTCGCCAGCTGCCATGCGAGCAGAGGCCCGGCCATCGCCGCATGGGCCTCGTCGACGAGGCGGAAGTCGCGTTCGAGCCGGTCGACGACCGCGGTGTTCGCACCGAGCAGCGCCCGATCGTCCTGCAGAGCACGCTCGAGCAGAGACTGCCACCAGGCGAACTCGAGCTCCTCGCCGACCTGCGCCTCGGACACGTGGCGCACCGACAGCTCGGTGAGCAGGGGCTCGAGTCCGAGATCGGCGAGCCGGTCACGCAGCTCGGCGCGCTCGACGAGGTTGTCGAAGACATCGGACTTCGCGGCGAGCCCGGCGAGGATGCGCACGAGTCGCGCGACGGGAAGAGACGAGAGCGGTTCGCGGCGACCGAGCGCCGCGTCGAGCTCGGACAGCTCTGCCACGACACGCTGCCACGCGGTGTAGACGTCGGCGAGACCCAGCGGGATCTCCGGTGCGACGCCCGCGTCGACGCAGCGCTGCCACTGGGTGCGCTGCGTCTGGATGCGCAGGAGCGAGTCGTGCATCTCGGTGACGTGCACGCCGGGTCGCACGTACTCCTTGGCCAGTCGGCGCAGTCGGCGGCGGTTGGCGCTGGACATGCCCGGCGAGTCCCGGCGCGACCCGTGGGCTTGGATGAGCTCGCCCAGGGGACGTTCGAACACGGTGGGGCTGAAGCGGTCGAGCGAATCGCGGATGCCCTGGAGCAACCGCAGGTACTCGCCGAGCTCATCGATCGTGGCGAACGGTCGCATGTGCGTCTGCGCGATCAGCGCATAGCCGCGCTCGAGCAGCGCCGGCACACTGTCGGCGTGCAGACGCCCGGCGAGCTGATGCGCCGAGCGGGCGGCCTCGGTGGTCGTGAAGGTGACGCCGTACCAGGGCGAGTCGTCGGGGCCGAACCGGAACTCCCCCAGTCGAGCCGCGTGCGAGAGTGTGTCGGCCGCTGCTGAGCGGTCGTTCGCCAGGCGGCGCAGGGTGTCGATCGACAGTCGGGCGGTCGTCGACGGCGGAGTCGGGAGCGACGCGAGCCGGGTGAGGTGGCGCGTGGCGTCGAGCACCGAGGATCCGGTGCCCGCGACGGGGGCGGTGAGCGCCCGGCGGTAGTCGATGAGCACGCTGCGCAGGCGCACCAGTGCGTCGTCGACGTCGCTGACCTTCGGCGCGGTCGCCTTCTCGTTGCGACCGATCGCCCGCACCAGGTCGCGGCGCACGCTCTGGCTCGAGATGGCCAGCCCATCGAGGCCGATGCCCGCGAGCCGGTGCCGCACGCCGTCGAGAGTCGAGCGTCGGGCGGAGACGACGAGCACACGCTTGCCCGCGCGCACCAGCTCGCCCACGGCGTTGATGACCGTCTGGGTGCCGCCCGTGCCCGGCAGGGTGGCGACCGTGAGTGATTGCCCGGCGGCGATACGTGCGAGCACGGCTTCCTGCTCGGCGTCGGCATCGAGGAGCAGGTTGTCGGATGCCGGTGCACGGTCGTCGGGTCCGACATGATGCGGAGCCGGACGACGTGCCGAGACCTGTTCACGGTCGCCGACGTGCCCGGCCAGCGCGTTCAGCACGACGTGGTCGAGGTTGCCGCCGTCGCGCGACATGGCGCCGCCCACGTCGGCGAAGGTCGAGACGACGAGGCGGGGCAGCACGGTGAACGTGTCGATCGCGCGGGTCGTCGCACGCAGACTGTCGATCACGGGCTGCGGCTTGAACACACCGCCGTCATACGCGAGCGAGGCGAGCGCCGCGGCATCGATCGTGATCCCGAAATGCTCGCGAGCGACGCGCACCAGTTCGGGGTTCATCTCGAAGACACCGTGCAGCTTGAGCTCGAAGTCGGTGTGGTGCCGGCGGATGGCGAGCGGTCGCAGCAGCACGGGGGCCGAGAACTCGGCTCCGCCGATACGCCATCCCGCAAGGCCGACCGCGAGGTGGACGGCCTCGATGCCGCGCACCGTGCGCAGCTCGGTGTTCTTTGCGGTGATCCGCTCGGCCGCGAGCCGTGCCGTGCGCAGACCGACCTCATCGCGGAAGAGGTTGGAGAGCAGGGTCGACTTGCCGGTGATGAACTGCGGCAGGCTGCCCGGGTGGGCCTTCGAGATGTCGATGCCGGATTCGATCGTGTCGCGGAACGTGACGAGAGGGGACGCTCCGCCGAGATCGGCGGCTTCCGCGCGCAGCCGGGTGCGCTCAGCCTCGGCGGCGTGCGCGACCTCGATGTGCGCCGGGGTCACGTGCAGATCGCCCAGGTTCACCGGGGCATCGTTCGCTGCTTCCGCAGGCTTGCCATCACGTCGCCACACCCTCACACACTAAGCGCGACGCGTCGCCGCGGCGGTATCCCGGGCGGGTTTCACCGGATTTCCGCCGGTTCGAGCCCCGCCCGCGCGCGTCGACACCACTCCTCCACAGGCGGATGCGGATGATCCCCTGTCCCCCATCCCCGTCCCCACGACGCCGTCGGTCGGACCGCGCACGTCAGGATGGACGCATGACGTTCCGCTACGACTTCGCCCCCACTCCGTTCGGAGACGCCCTGGCCGTGTTCTCTGACGTGGGGATCGTGCGCTTCGACCTCTCGGAGTCCGCCGATCCGTCGGTCCCCTGGCTGCTCGAGAACATCTCGCGCCGACTCGGCGCGATCCCCGAGCCCGACCCCGGCGCAGCGGCCGAGCTCACCCTCCTCCTCGACGACTACTTCGACGGAACGCCGGTGGCCTTCCATGAGCAGATCGATCTCGACTGGCGGCTGGCCGAGGGATTCTCGCGCACGGCTCTGCAGACGATCTGCTCGATCGCCTGGGGAGAGACCCTCAGCTACGGCGAGGTCGCCGCACTCGCCGGGCACCCCGGCGCAGCTCGTGCCGTGGGCACCGCATGCCGCCTCACTCCGTTCTCGATCATCGTGCCGGTGCACCGTGTCGTGCGCTCCGACGGGTCCGCCGGCCAGTACGGAGCGCATCCCGAGCGCAAGACCTTCCTGCTGGATCTCGAGGCGCGGCGCTGATCTCGAGGCGCGGCGACGTCGCACAGCGTGGACCCCGGCGAGTAGGCCGCCGGGGTCCACGCTGTTCGGTGAGAGCTGACACCGCTGCGGCATCCGTCAGTGATCGACCGCCTTCTCGGCACCGAAGCCGGTGAGCGAACGGACCTCCATCTCGGCGGCCAGCGTCGGCGATTCCTTCGTCCGGCTCGTGATCGTGCCGAGCCAGCCGAGGAAGAACCCGATGGGTATCGACACGATGCCCGGGTTGTTCATCGGCCACAGCACGATGTCGATCCCGGGGATCATCGACGTGGGCGATCCGGAGAACACCGGCGACAGGACGATCAGGATGATCGCCGCCCCGAGACCGCCGTACATGCTCCACACGGCGCCGCGCGTGGTGAAGCGGCGCCAGAACAGCGAGTACAGGATCGTCGGCAGGTTCGCGGACGCCGCGACGGCGAAGGCCAGCGCGACGAGGAAGGCGATGTTCTGCCCCTGTGCGCCGATTCCTCCGACGATCGCGAGGATCCCGATCACGATCACGGTGCGACGGGCGACACGCACCTCGCCGTTCGGGTCGGGCTCGACCGGGTTGCCCGCGGCATCCTTCTTGCCCTTCTGGATCACGTTGGCATAGATGTCATGCGCGAACGAGGCCGCGGCCGTGATCGTGAGTCCCGCCACCACGGCGAGGATCGTGGCGAACGCCACCGCCGAGATGAACCCGAGCAGCACGGGGCCGCCGAGGTACAGGGCGAGGAGCGGAGCCGCCGAGTTCGGACCGCCCGGTGCGGCCGCGATGACGTCGGCGCCCACGAGTGCGCCGGCGCCGTAGCCGAGCACGAGCGTCAGCAGGTAGAACCCGCCGATCAGCCAGATCGCCCACACCACCGACCGACGCGCCTCCTTGGCCGTCGGTACCGTGTAGAACCGCATCAGCACGTGCGGAAGACCGGCGGTGCCGAGCACCAGTGCCATGCCCAGAGACAGGAAGTCCCACGGGTTGGCGCCGTATTGCAGACCGGGGGCGAGGATCGCGTCTCCCTTGTCGGAGTTCGCCACCGCCGCCTCGAGCAGGGTGTTGAGGTTGAACCCGTGGATCGCGAGAACCCACACGGTCATCGCGATGGCACCGCCGATGAGCAGGAATGCCTTGACGATCTGCACCCAGGTGGTGCCCTTCATGCCACCGATCAGCACGTAGACGATCATGAGCACACCCACGACCGCGATGACGATCGACTGTCCGACCCGCCCGTCGATGCCGAGGAGCAGTGAGACGAGCCCGCCGGCACCGGCCATCTGGGCGAGCAGATAGAAGAAGCAGACCGCGAGCGTGGTGATGGCGGCCGCCATCCGCACCGGGCGCTGCTTCAGGCGGAAGGACAGCACGTCGGCCATCGTGAACTTGCCGGTGTTGCGCATCAGCTCGGCGACGAGCAGGAGCGCCACCAGCCAGGCGACCAGGAATCCGATCGAGTAGAGGAATCCGTCGTAGCCGTTGATCGCGATCGCCCCGCAGATACCGAGGAACGATGCCGCCGACAGATAGTCGCCGGCGATCGCAAAACCGTTCTGCGGCCCCGTGAACGACCGACCCGCCGCATAGTAGTCGGCCGCGGTCTTGTTGTTCCGGCTCGCGCGGATGACGATGAACAATGTCACCGCGACGAATGCGACGAAGATCGAGATGTTGAGAACGGGATTGCTCTCGACCGCGAGGGTCTCGCCGGTGGCGGAGAAGACGTTCATGCGTGCCCCTGCGCCTTCTCGAGTTCTTCACGGATCTCGGTCGCTATCGGATCGAGCTTGCGATTCGCGAAGGCGACATATCCCATCGTGATGGCGAATGTCGTGACGAATTGCCCCAGACCCAGCAGCAGTCCGACGGTGATGTCGCCCCAGACCCGCTGCGCCATGAAATCTGTCGCGAACGCCCCGAGCAGCACGTACACGAAGTACCAGATCAGGAAGAACGCGGCGAGCGGGAAGATGAATGATCTTTGCGTGCGCTTGAGCGTGCGGAAACGTTCGGATTCCTCGACGGCGATGTAGTCGATTCCGTCCGCCGAATCGGCAGGTGAATGGTCGGTCATGGGGCCTCCTTGCCACATGGTTCACGGCTCGCGCGGGCGGGCCGCACGAGTGGTAGGGTCGACGCTACGAAACGGGGAACGGTGCCGTCACCCCCGAAAGTAGGTAGTCGTCGTGAGCACAGCGACCGGGATGGAATCCGAGACCGAGCTCGTCGCCAGAGCCGTGCGCGAGCTCTCTCAGCGAACCCGCTTCCCCGTGGCGTTCGGCGGGCTGATCGATGAGGGTGTGGTCAGCGTCACGAGCATCGTGGGCAACCGGACGCGCAGCCTCGACGGATTGCGTGTGCGTCCCGAGCGCGGACTCGGCGGGCGCGCGATGATGGAGCTGCGCCCGCGCATGACGAACGACTACGGCTCCTCGCGACAGATCACGCACGACTACGACGTCTTCGTGCTCGGTGAAGGATTGAACACCCTGCTGGCTCTTCCGATCATCGTGGCCGGACGCCCCCGCGGCGTCCTCTACGCCGGAGCCTGGGACAGGACGCCGGTCGGTGGAGTCACCACGGCGCCCGCCATGCAGATCGCCCAGTCCGTGGCTGACGAACTGCGCATCCGCGACGAGGTCGATCGGCGGCTGCGGGGAGCCGGACCCGCCACCGAGTCAGTCGCACCCCGCCAGCGGGAGGAGCTGCGCGAGAGCTTCGCCGAGCTCCGCAGCATCGCCGCCTCGGTCGACGACGTCGACATCCGCGCGCGCATCGCGCAGGTCGAGCAGCGTCTCGTCCTGCTCGCCGGCGACGCGCCGGCACCCCCGACGACGGGGCCGGTTCCCACGATCCACCTCTCCCGTCGCGAAACCGATGTTCTGGCATGCGCGGCACTCGGCGCGACGAACGGCGAGATCGCCGCGCAGCTCGGGCTCCGCGAAGGCACGGTCAAGGCGTATCTCGGCACCGCGATGTCGAAACTCGACGCCTCGACGCGCCACGCTGCGGTGACGAAAGCGCGCCGCGCGGGCATCCTTCCCTGACGATGAATTCTGCCTGCGGGTGCATTTCGACGTGACAGTCGGAATATCACCCGTGGATCCGCTTCTGATATTCGCATTCGCGCTGTATTGTCATCGCTATGGCAAGACGAATTGTGCACCAGCTGGTTGACGACATCGACGGCAGCGTTCTCGAGGTCGGCGAGGGCGAGACCGTTCATTTCTCGCTGAACGGCACCTCCTACGAAATCGATCTCAACGCCGAGCACGCCGAGGAATTGCGTTCGGCTCTCGAGCCGTACATCTCGGCGGGGCGTCGAGCGGGTACGTCCGGAGCCGCCCGGTCCGCGACCTCTTCTCGCAAGCGGCCCGGCCGCAACCCCGAGGTCGCGGCGATCCGCGCCTGGGCGAACGACAACGGATACACGCTGTCCGAGCGGGGCCGCATTCCCGCGCCCGTGGTCGAGGCGTACAACGCCGCCCACTGAGCCACGCACTGCATCGACGAAGCCCTCGGACCGAACAGGTCCGAGGGCTTCGTCGAGTGAGCGGGGTCAGTCTGAGAGCACCGCATCGGCCTGCGCCCAGGCCTCGTCCTTCAGCGCGATCTCATCTGCCATGTCCGAGAGGAATCGGATGACGACGTCGCGCTCGGCCGGTGTGAGTCGCGCGGCCGAGTAGAACCTCTTCGCCTGCTGCTTGCCGACGGTGTCCATCGCCGCCTGCCTGGTCTCCGGTGTGATCGTGATCGCGAGCGCGCGACGATCGGTCGGGTGCGGGGCACGACGGATGTGCGCCCCCTTCTCGAGCCGATCGAGAAGCTTCGTCGTCGATGCCGTCGAGATGCCGAGGTGCGCGGCGATTCCGCCCGGGGTCGCCACCATTCCCCGGTTGTCGGAGACGATCAGGTAGTGCAGCGCCCGCATGTCGGTCTCGTTCAGGCGCATGTAGCGGCGTGAGGCCAGCGACAGCTTCTGCTCGGCGTCGCGAAGGTCTCCGAGCGCTCCCATGAGGACGGCGATCTGCTGAAGATCTTCGGGGCCCACACCCGAGCGGTCGATCAGCACACTTCGAGGGTCACTCGATTCGACATCGTAGATCGCCGAGTGTGCAAGCCCGTCAGGTGACATCTGCCCCTCAGGAGAGATCACATCCGACGAGCCGCTCCCCCGGGGGCTGGCGTCAGATCTGTTGTTCATGGGATCATGCTACACACGATTGGATTCATGTTATGTTGATAATTAGCTAAGCTAGCGAAATCTTGGAGGTTCCCCCGTTGGATGAGGTCATCCTCCTGTCCGAAGACGGAGACGCGATCGGCGTGTTCCCGAAGGACGAGGTGCACACGACGCAGACTCCCCTGCACCTCGCCTTCTCGTGCCATGTCCTCGACGAGAACGGCCGAATCCTCGTCACCCGCCGCGCGTTGCGCAAGCGCACCTGGCCGGGTGTCTGGACGAACAGCTTCTGCGGACACCCGCGACCCGGCGAGAGCATGACGGATGCCGTGCACCGCCGTGCACAGGAGGAACTCGGCCTCACCGTCACCGACGTGACCATGGTTCTCGCCGACTACCGTTACCGCGCTGTCGACGCGAGCGGGATCGTCGAGAACGAGATCTGCCCCGTGCACATCGCGCGCATCGACGGCGCCCTCGTACCCGATCCCGACGAGGTCTCCGAATGGGCGTGGGTCGATCCCGCCGAGTTCGCCGACGCGGTCGCGGCGGCCCCCTTCGCCTTCAGTCCCTGGCTGGTCGAGCAGCTTCCACAGTTGCGCGCGCACGGGGCGGTCTGACCATGACCTCCACCGCGATCCATGAGGACATGGGCACCCAGGTCGAGGAGATGCTCCGACGCCGCTTCACCGTGCACAGCGACACCGCTCAGGCCTATGGCAGCGAGTTCGCGTCGCTCTGGAGGGCCGCCGCCGATCACGCGCTCGGCGGCAAGCTCGTGCGCCCCCGACTGCTGCTCGACATCCACCGCTCGCTGTCCCCCGAATCGGGCGTCGATCAGACGACGGCAGCGATCGACGTCGCGACGCACATCGAGCTCTTGCACTATGCCTTCCTGCTGCACGACGACGTGATCGACGGCGACCTGACCCGCCGCAAGCGCCCGAATCTGATCGGCGCTCTCGCGTCGGGAAACCCGGGCGCGAGCGAAGAGGCCTCTCTGCACTGGGCTCGCTCCAGTGCGATCCTCATGGGAGACCTGCTGCTGACGGCCTCCGTGATGGGGTTCGCCCGCGTCGATCTTCCATACGAGACGCGCACTCGGCTTCTCGACCTCGTGGAGCAGACGATCCTCGAGACCGTGGCCGGGGAGCACACCGACGTCGCCCTGAGTCACGGGATCGTGGCACCCGACCTGCACACGGTGCTCAACATGAGCGTGTACAAGACGGCCACCTACTCCTTCTCACTCCCGTTGCGCGCCGGCGCGATGCTGGCCGGCTCGTCGTGCGCCGCCGAAGACGCGCTGCATCTGGTGGGCCGCCACCTCGGACTGGCCTATCAGCTGCAGGACGACCTGCTGTGCGTGTTCGGAGACCACAGGATGCATGGCAAGGATGCCTTCTCAGACCTGCGCGAGGGAAAAGAGACCGCGATCATCGCCTACGCCCGTTCGACCTCGGCATGGCCGCGCATCGAGCGCACCTTCGGCTCGGCCGACCTCACGATGCACGAGGCGACCGAGATCCGCGACGCGCTCCGCGAGTGCGGTGCGGAGAGCTTCGTGACCGCCCTCATCGCCGACCAGCGCGAGGCCGTCAGCACGCTGCTGGCCGAGGCCGAGAGCAGCGGCGAGATCAGCGCGGACGCCGCCCGCACCATCAGCGCGATCACCGACCGCCTCGACGGACGGCAGTCGTGAGCGCCGCTGCCGCGCCGGCCGGAGGCGACAGCCTCGGCCGCTTCAGCCGCGCCGCCGACACGGCGTCGACCGACGTCATCCGCACGTACTCGACATCGTTCGGTCTGGCGACGCGACTGCTCGGCGGGCGCCACCGTCAGCACGTGCGCAACATCTACGCGATGGTGCGGATCGCCGACGAGATCGTCGACGGCGTCGCGGCGCAGGCGGGCCTCGACATCTCGGCGCAGACGGAGGCGCTCGCGTCGTACGTCGCCGAGACGCATCGTTCCATGCGCACGGGGTACAGCACCGACCTCGTGCTGCACGCATTCGCCCGCACAGCCCGCGAATGCGGCATCGGCGAAGATCTCACGCAGCCGTTCTTCGACTCGATGAGCGCCGACATCACGAGCGCCACCGACTTCGCCGCGTTCGATGCCCAGGCGCATGAGCGCTACGTGTACGGCTCGGCGGAGGTGGTCGGACTCATGTGCCTGCGTGTGTTCCTGCGCGGAGCGATCCGCACCGATGACGAGCACGCCACACTCGTGCACGGCGCCCGAAAGTTGGGCGCCGCCTTCCAGAACGTGAACTTCCTGCGTGATCTCGCAGACGACACCGACCGCCTGCAGCGCGGTTACCTGGCCGAATCGGGTCGGATCAGCGACGCGGATCGCGACGAGTGGGTGCGCAGGATCGACGCGCAGCTCGACGACGCGCGGCTCTCGATCCCTCTGCTCCCGAAAGACGCGCGCGCCGCGGTGCGCAGCGCACTCGCCCTCTTCGAGGCGCTGAACCGCCGGGTGGCGCGAACTCCCGCGAACGAGCTGTACCGACGACGGGTGCGGGTTCCCGATCCGCTCAAGGCTCTGCTCGCCGCGCGCGCCGTCGTCGTCACCGCTGTGGAGCGTGACCGATGAGCCGCGTCGCCGTGATCGGGGCAGGCGTCGCCGGCCTCGCCGTGGCCGGTCTGCTCGCCCGAGACGGACACGACGTGACCGTGTATGAGAAGAACGCCCGCGTCGGCGGACGAGCCGGAACCATCGAACGCGACGGGTTCCGCTTCGACTCCGGTCCGTCGTGGTACCTGATGCCCGAGGTCTTCGATCACTTCTTCACGATGATGGGCACGACGACCGCGGAACAGCTCGACCTCACGCTCCTCGACCCGGGCTATCGGGTCTTCCGGGAGCCTGGGGCGGACGGGACTCCGCCCGCGGCCGTCACGGTACCCAGTGGCCGAGCAGCCGTGACCGAGCTGTTCGAGTCGCGCGAGCCGGGATCGACCCGAGCTCTCGACGCCTACCTCGATTCCGCGCACGAGGCGCGCACGATGGCCGAGAAGTACTTCCTGTACAACCCGTTCACGCGCCTTCGCACCCTGACGAGTCCCGAGGTGCTGCGCGCACTCCCCCGCCTCCTCTCACTGCTGGGCACACGCCTGCAGTCCTTCGCCGCCACGCGCTTCCGCGATCCGGTGCTGCGACAGATCCTCGGCTACCCCGCCGTGTTCCTCGGCACCGATCCGCGCAGCGCTCCGGCGATGTACCACCTGATGAGCGCGCTCGACCTCGACGAGGGCGTCAGCTACCCCCAGGGTGGCTTCTGGCGCGTCGTCGAGCGGATCGCGGATCTCGCTCGAGCAGCGGGAGTCACGATCGTCACCGAGGCTGACGTGACGGCGATCCGCACGCGCGACTCCCGCGGCGGCCGTGTCGCATCCGGCATCGAATGGCGGGATGCCGACGGCATCCTGCACCGCGAGGATGCCGACATCGTCGTCTCCGGCGCCGACCTGCACCACACCGAGACCCGTCTGCTGCCGCCCGAGCTGCGCACCTACCCGGAGAGCTGGTGGGAGCGCCGCACGAGCGGCCCCGGAGCCGTGCTGGTCATGCTCGGCGTGCGCGGTGCGCTCCCCGAGCTGCCGCACCACTCCCTGTTCTTCACCGACGACTGGGATGCCAATTTCGACGCCATCTTCGGCGACCACCCGGCGATCCCCTCCCCGGCATCCACCTACGTGTGCCGCCCGAGCGCGACCGACGAGACCGTCGCTCCGCCCGACCACGAGAACCTCTTCGTGCTCGTTCCGATCCCGGCCGACACCGATCTGGGTGGCGGCGGTTCGGACGGCACCGGCTCTCCGGCCGTCGAGGCGGCTGCGGATGCCGCGATCGACCTCATCTCGCAATGGGCGGGCATAGACGACCTTCGCGAGCGGATCGTGGTGCGCGAGACCAAGGGTCCCGCCGACTTCCGCGACGACTACAACTCGTGGCGCGGAGGGATGCTCGGTCCTGCGCACATCCTGTCGCAGAGCGCGATGTTCCGGGCGCAGAACGCATCGCGGCGCGTCGAGGGGCTCTACTACGCGGGAGGCACGACCGCGCCGGGGGTCGGGGTGCCGATGTGCCTCATCAGCGCCGAGATCGTGCTGAAGCGCATCCGCGGCGACCACTCGAGCGGCCCGGTCGCCGAGTCCACGATCACCACCCCCACTCAGGCCTCATGATGGGGGTCGTATACCTGGCGATCCTCCTCGCCACTCTCGGCTGCATGCTCCTGCTCGACTGGCGCTTCCGCCTGTTCTTCTGGCGGGATGCCCTCTCGGCATCCATCGTGACCGTCATCGGTCTGGCGTTCTTCCTGCTCTGGGACATCGCGGGCATCGCCGGCGGCATCTTCTTCCGGGGAGAGGCCCTCGTCGCGACAGGCATCCTGCTCGCTCCGGAGCTGCCGATCGAAGAGCCGATCTTCCTGCTGTTCCTGGTCGTCTGCACCATGGTCGGGTACACCGGAGCCACGCGCATCGTCGCACGGCTGCGTCTGCGCCGAGGAACCGAGAAGACGGCATGACCTACGTCGCCCTCTCGGCCTGGTTCCTCGGTGGCGCTGTCGTCATCGCGGTCATCGCCTCGCTTGTCGCCGGACGACGCCGCGCGAGCCTGGCCGGCGTCGGCATCACCGTCACCGTGCTGGTGGTCCTCACCGCGGTGTTCGACACGCTGATGATCGCGACCGGGCTTTTCCACTACTCGCCCGGACACCTGCTCGGCATCCACATCGGCCTGGCCCCCCTCGAGGACTTCGCCTATCCGATCGCGGGCGCGATCATGCTCCCCGCGGTATGGGCGGCGTTGCGGGCCCGTCGACGGTCCCGGATCGGCAGCACAGGCGGGGAGGATCGCGCATGAACGCATCGAAGACGACGGCGCGGAGCGATCTCGCGCAGATCGTGCTCTCCTCACGCCCCATCAGCTGGATCAACACCGCGTTCCCCTTCGCCGCGGCCTACCTGCTCGCCACGCGCGAGATCGATCTCACCCTTATCCTCGGGACCCTGTACTTCCTCGTGCCCTACAACCTCGCGATGTACGGCATCAACGACGTGTTCGACTACGCCTCCGACCTCGCCAACCCTCGCAAGGGCGGTATCGAGGGAGCGCTGCTCTCACCGCGCATCCATCGAGCGACCCTGTGGTCGGCGGTGGTGACGAACGTCCCGTTCCTCGTCTACCTCGTCGTCGTCGGCAACCCCGCGTCCTGGCTCTGGCTCGCGATCAGCGTGTTCGCGGTGATCGCCTATTCGGCTCCGGGACTCCGTTTCAAGGAGCGCCCGTTCCTCGACTCGACCACGTCGAGCCTGCACTTCGTGACGCCCGCGATCGTGGGCCTGACTCTCGCCGATGGAGCGGTCACCCCCACCGCGGTGATCGTGCTGGTCGCCTTCTTCCTCTGGGGGATGGCCGCACACGCCTTCGGCGCGGTGCAGGACATCGGCCCCGACCGCGAAGGCGGCATCGGCTCGATCGCCACGGTGATCGGTGCTCGCGCGACGGTGCGTCTCGCGATCGCGCTGTGGGCCGCGGCAGGCATCGCGATGCTCTTCACGTCGTGGCCGGCTCCCCTCGGCGCCGTCCTCGCGCTGCCGTACCTCGTGAATGCCGCGCCGTGGTGGAACGTCACCGACGAGACGTCGGCGGGAACGAACCGTGCGTGGCGCCGCTTCATCGCGCTCAACTACTTCGCGGGCTTCCTCGCCACGATGATCCTGATCCTCGCCTGGGTCTCCTGACTCTCCGGTCCGAGCGCCCGTCTCCCCCCTCCTGATCCCCCTCCCGAGAGGAACCCGATGTCCCGCCCTGACCGCTCGACGACCCCGTCGACCCCGCCGACCCGTGAGCGCACCCGTCGACACTCGTGGGTGCGTGTGTTCCTTCCGGTCGCCCTGATCCTCGTGTGGCTGGTCGGCGCAGGTCTCGGCGGACCGCTGTTCGGCAAGATCGATGAGGTCTCCTCGAACGACCAGACCAGCTATCTGCCCGAATCGGCTGACGCGACGCAGGTGCAGAAGCTTCTCGGCGAGTTCCGCGACAGCGACACGATCCCCGCCATCGCGGTGTTCGTCGCCGACGGCGACCTCTCCGAGAGCGACATCCAGACCATCACGGATGCCGTGGCCGGTGCGCCCTCGGTCGAGGGCGTGAGCGACGACGTCTCCCCGGCGCTCACCTCCGACGACGGTCAGGCCGTGCAGGCCTTCATCCCGATCGACGGCGACGCCGAGCTCGCCGACGCCGTCGCCGCGCTGGGCGACGAACTGCGCGATGCGGCACCCGACGGGGTCACCGTGTACATCACCGGCCCCGCCGGATTCAGTGCCGACCTCGTGGCCGGGTTCGCGGGCATCGACGGGCTCCTGCTCGGAGTGGCCCTTCTCGCCGTGCTGATCATCCTCGTGCTCGTGTACCGATCGTTCCTGCTGCCCCTCGTGGTGCTGTCGACGAGCCTCTTCGCACTCTGCGTGGCACTGCTCGTCGTGTGGTGGCTCGCGAAGTTCGAGGTGCTGCTGCTCAGCGGGCAGACCCAGGGCATCCTCTTCATCCTGGTGATCGGAGCCGCCACCGACTACGCCCTGCTCTTCGTCGCGCGGTTCCGAGAGGAGCTCCGCGTCGCGCGCGACAAGGGAACCGCCGTGCTCGCCGCCTGGAAGGGCTCGTTCGAGCCGATCGTGGCCTCGGGCGGCACCGTCATCGCCGGTCTGCTCTGCCTGCTGCTCAGCGACCTGAAGTCGAACAGCACGCTGGGACCGGTCGCTGCGATCGGCATCGTCTTCGCCATGCTCGCCGCGTTGACGCTGCTCCCCGCGCTGCTGCTGCTCTTCGGGCGCGCCGTGTTCTGGCCGCGCCGTCCGAAGTTCGAGCCCGAGGTCGTGGCCGAGGAGCACGGCATGCGCACGACCGGGCTCTGGGCACGTCTCGCCGGCCTCATCACCAGGCGTCCGCGGGTCATCTGGATCGCCACCACGCTCGTACTGATCGCCGGAGCGTCGGGAGTGCTGCAGCTCAACGCCTCGGGCGTGCCGCAGTCCGACCTCGTGCTCGGCGCATCCGAGGCTCGCGACGGCCAGGTCGCGCTCGGCGAGCACTTCCCCGGCGGATCCGGAAGCCCGGTGTACGTCGTCGTGCAGGAGGACCGGTTGCAGGATGCCGCCGATGTGCTCCTCGCAGACGACGGCATCGACGGCGTCGCCGTGACAGCATCCGATTCGCCCAGCGGCTCGGCCCCGGTGACCGAAGACGGCATCTCGGCGTTCGGCCCTCCCGGCACTCCGGCCCCCGAGCCCACCGTCGTCGACGGTGAGGTCCTGCTGCAGGGAACACTCACCGATGCCGCGGACTCCGACGCCGCAGCACAGACCGTCCGTGACCTCCGCGCGGAGCTCGACGACATCGATGCCGTCGTCGGCGGGGTCACCGCGACGGCGATCGACACGAACGATGCGTCGATCCACGACCGCAACCTCATCATCCCGGTGATCCTGGTCGTGATCATGCTGATCCTGATGCTGCTGCTGCGCTCGATCCTCGCCCCCGTGCTGCTGATCGCGACGACCGTCCTGTCGTTCGGCACCGCGATGGGCGTCTCGGCACTCATGTTCAACGGGGTGTTCGACTTCCCCGGTGCCGATCCCGCCGTGCCGCTGTACGGCTTCGTCTTCCTCGTGGCACTGGGCATCGACTACAACATCTTCCTGATGACCAGAGTGCGCGAGGAGTCTCTCGAGCACGGCACCCGCGAGGGCGTGCTGCGCGGGCTCTCCATCACCGGCGGAGTGATCACCTCGGCAGGACTCGTGCTCGCGGCGACGTTCGCCGCACTGTCGGTGATCCCGATCCTGTTCCTCGTGCAGCTGGCCTTCATCGTCGCTTTCGGCGTGCTGCTCGACACGTTCGTCGTGCGCTCACTGCTCGTGCCGGCGCTCGCGTACGACCTGGGTCGCGTGATCTGGTGGCCGTCGAAGCTGTGGCGGCGCGGTCGCGACTGACCATGGGGCCGCGTCTGATGGAGTGCCCTCGACTGGATTCGAACCAGCGACCTGCCCTTTAGGAGAGGGCTGCTCTATCCTGCTGAGCTACGGGGGCGTGGGTTCCATTCTAGAGGCACCCTCGTCCCCGTCTCACGCTGCCAGAGCGAGGTACGGCTCCCATCGGGGGTCGCTGCGTTCGCTCCCCCGCACCGTCCAGGCGGTGCCGTGCGGGGGACGAGGCGTGAAGCGCAGCGCCCATCTCATCTCCTGAGGGGTGCGGTCGCTCTTCACGTTGTTGCAGCGCAGGCAGCAGGCCACGAGGTTCTCCCACGAGTCAGCTCCCCCGCGCGAACGAGGCAGCACATGGTCGATGGTCGAGGCGGCCTTGCCGCAGTACCCGCAGCGATGATCATCGCGCCGCAGAACACCCCGCCGGGTGACGGGAACACGTCTGCTCACAGGGATGCGCACGTAGCGCGACAGGATGATGACCGCCGGTCTGTCATACACGCCGTGGCTCCCCCAGACGGGATCATCCTCGACGCGTTCGATGACCGTGGCCTTGTCGTTCATGACCAGGACCAGGGCTCTCTTGAACGACACGATCGCCAGAGGCTCGTATCCCGCGTTCAGTACCAGTGTGCGCATCGTCATCCTCTCGATCCGCCGGGACGGCTTCCCGGCACTCTCGACTCACACGCGCCGCGCAGGACGTGAGCGCTCGCAGGGACGAAAAAAAGGCGCTGTCTACAGACAGCGCCTTCTACACACGGCAGAACCGTGGAGTCCCTGCGGACGATGCTGAAGGACGTGACGACCGAGGGCATCCATGGTTCGGATGCTCGGTATTCGTTCCATCAGCTTCTCCCGCCTGATACGACAACGCGTTCAGGCTAACCCATGAGCGGGGCGCGAGGGCCAAACTGCGGATGAACAGCCGAAGGCGTGTCCGAGAGGCCGCCCGCGAGGGAGTGTCCGCGGGGGTCGTCCACGCGCAGAGGAAGTGGAGGACCTCAGCCCGCGTTCGCACCGAGCCAGGCGATCGGCTCCATGAGTCCACCGTTCACCCAGACCTCGAAGTGCAGGTGGTTCGCGGTCGACCGTCCCGTGCTGCCGACGAAGCCGATCAGCTGCCCGGCGGCGACCGTCTCGCCGGCCTGCACCTGACGCGAACCGTAGATCATGTGGCCATAAGTGGTCTGCACGCGCTGACCGCCCACGACGCTGTCGAGCATGACACAGACACCGTATCCGCCGATGCTCTCGGCTGAGGCACGAACCACGCCGGCGGCCGCCGCGTAGATCGGGGTGCCCGCGGGAGCGAGCATGTCGGCGCCCTGGTGAGCGCCGCCCACGGTGCGACTGACGTTGTACGAACCCTGAGGCAGCGGGTAGCGGACCTCGCCCGATCCGGGCGAGACGAGCGCATAGTTCCCGGTGTTGAAGTTGCCGCCGCCCGACGACGCCAGAGACGCGGCCGCTGCGGATGCAGCTGCAGCAGCTCGAGCCGCCGCCGCTTCTTCCGCCTTCTTCTTGGCGATCTCGTCGGGAGTGGTCGCGGTGAACGTGCCTCGATCGAGAGTGGCGGCCGTGGCTGCGGACGCGACGACGAGCGACTGCGAGTCGTCGGCTGCCAGCTGCTGAAGCGTCGTGGCGGCCGCTTCGCTCGGCTTGGAGGATGCGTACGCCGGCAGAGCGACCGCGGCGACCAGAGCACCGACTGCCCCGAAGATGGCGATCGATCGCAGAGGCTTCACGGCCTTGCGTGCGCTGGCCGCGGCACGGGTGGTGCGGGCGACTGCTCGATCTTCAGATGTCTTCGCGGGTGATTCGATGTCTTTGACCAAAACGTAATCCTCCTGCGCCTGCACGCTCGGGTAGCGCTGACTCGTCGGCACTCTGCTCTCGTGGCACGAATGTAGCTCGGGTACTTTGTGCGTTCTTACCGAGAAGACGACGAGCCTGGAAGGCGATCCTCTCGGGTATCGTCAGTGGGCTTTCGCGACGACCTGTCCGAGGTTACCGGAAGATAACGAAACTGTCACCCTGCGAAACTGGCAATCCCCGCAGAGGCGGAATCACGCGGGATTTCTGCCGGGATCAGGCCGGTTCGCCCACGAGGAAGATGTGCGAGGCGAGCTCGACGGGCAGCTCGAGTCCGTCGTCCTTGCCCTCCATCTGGATGAGGACGTACCCCTCGTTGAAGCGGTAGTCGCCCTTCGCGCCCGGCACGACGCCGGCATCGCGAAGCTGCTCGAGCAGCTCGGGGTCGACCTGGGCGGGCTCCGCGAGACGACGGACCGTGCCTTCGATCGGGGCGCCCGCGGCGTTGAGCTTCTGCACGAGACCGATCACGCCCTCGTCGAAGGTGCGCGCAGGGGTGTCGCCGAGCTGGTCGAGGCCGGGGATCGGGTTGCCGTAGGGAGACTCGGTGGGGTGCCCGAGGAGCTCGACGAGACGACGCTCGACCTGCTCGCTCATCACGTGCTCCCACCGGCACGCCTCTTCATGCACGTAGGCCCAGTCGAGACCGATCACGTCGGAGAGCAGACGCTCGGCGAGACGGTGCTTGCGCATGACGTCGACGGCCTTGCGACGGCCGGCGTCGGTCAGCTCGAGCGTGCGGTCTTCCGAGACGACGACGAGCCCATCGCGCTCCATCCGGCCGACGGTCTGCGAGACCGTCGGGCCCGAGTGACCGAGGCGCTCGGAGATGCGTGCGCGCAGCGGGACGATGTTCTCCTCCTCGAGTTCGAGGATGGTGCGGAGATACATCTCCGTGGTGTCGATCAAGTCCGTCATGCGGCCCTCCGAGTCTCGTTAGGCAAGCCTACATTCCCCCGCGGACATCAGGCGTCATGCGGTGTGGAGGGGACATCGGCACGGCTTAGACTCGACCCATGGCGATCGAGATTCCCCGTGACCTCCTGCCCGTTGACGGCCGCTTCGGATGCGGTCCCTCGAAGGTGCGCCCCGAGCAGCTCGATGCGCTGCTCGCCGCAGGGCCCACCCTGCTCGGCACCTCGCACCGCCAGGCGCCGGTGAAGAACCTCGTCGGCAGCGTGCGCGAGCAGCTCGCCGCACTGTTCCGCCTCCCCGAGGGCTACGAGATCATCGTCGGCAACGGCGGATCGACGGCATTCTGGGATGCTGCGGCCTTCGGCCTGATCGAGCGCCGCAGTCAGAACCTCGTCTTCGGCGAGTTCGGGGGCAAGTTCGCCGCCGCGGCCGCCGCCCCGTGGCTCGAGGCTCCCGACGTGCGCAAGTCCGAGCCCGGCTCCCGCACCGCGGCGGAGGTCGTCGAGGGTGTCGACGTCTACGCCTGGCCGCACAACGAGACCTCCACCGGAGTCGCCGCGCCCGTCGAGCGCGTGGCCGCCGAGGGCGCGCTGACGGTGATCGACGCGACCAGCGCAGCGGGTGGCATCGACTTCGACGCCACCCAGGCCGACGTCTACTACTTCGCACCGCAGAAGAACCTCGGATCCGACGGAGGACTGTGGTTCGCCGCCGTCTCCCCCGCCGCGGTGGACCGCATCGAGCGCATCGCGGCATCCGATCGGTACATCCCCGAGTTCCTCAGCCTGAAGAACGCCGTCGACAACTCGCGGCTCAATCAGACGCTGAACACTCCGGCTCTGACGACCCTGCACCTCCTCGACAGCCAGCTGCGCTGGATCAACGACAACGGCGGTCTCGCGTGGGCCGGTGCCCGCACGGCCGAATCGTCGAGTGTGCTCTACGACTGGGCTGCGGGCTCGGCGGTCGCCACGCCGTTCGTCGCGGATGCCGCGCACCGCTCGCCCGTCGTCGTCACGATCGACTTCGACGACACCGTCGATGCGGCGGCGATCGCCAAGACCCTCCGCGCCAACGGCATCGTCGACACCGAGCCCTACCGCAAGCTGGGCCGCAACCAGCTGCGCGTCGCGACGTTCGTCTCGATCGAACCGGACGACGTGCGCCAGCTGACCCGCGCCCTCGACTACGTGCTCGAGAACCAGGGCGCCTGACCTTCGGGCAGGATGCAGAAAGGGGGCCGCGTGATCATCACGCGGCCCCCTTTGTCATGCTCGTCGCACTCGCGTGCCCGAGCGGACGGTCATTCCTCGTCGTCGGAGTCGCCGTCGGAGTCGTCGTCCTCGTCGGAGTCGTCGTCCTCGTCGTCGTCGTCCTCGTCCGAAGCGTCGTCCGCGGTGGCGGAATCGTCGAGTTCGTCGATGTCGACGCCGTCGAGATCACCGGCGTGCAGCACGCGCGGCTCCGCCGTCAGATCGTCGTCGTCGAGGTCGTCGTCATCATCGTCGTCCGCGTCGTCATCGTCATCGTCATCGAGGTCGTCCTCGTCCTCGTCGATGTCGTTGAGCTCGTCGTCGTCGAGTCCGTCCGCGTCATCCGCGTCGGGGTCGGCTTCGGCCGCGGCAGCAGCCTGCTCGGCCAGCTCCACCTGGTGCGCGCGGTACTCGGCGAGACGCTCGGCCCACGGCACCCACTCGGGCGCCAGCAGCGCTCCGTCGCCGGGGAGGAGTTCGATCTCGAGGACCGTGGGATCCTCCTCGTCGACACGCGCGACAGTCACGGTCCAGTACCAGCCGGGGTATCCGGGAAGGCGGTTCTCGAACCGCAGCGACACCGAACCGTCGTCCTCGGGGAGGTAGCCGGCCGCGGGACCGACGGTCGACGCCGGAGTGATCTCGTGCAGCGCCGCGAGCGCGAGATCATGAGCGTCGACGAGACGCTGATCGACGTCAGGCTTCGAGGTCATCAGCGACCTTGCGCAGGACGGCCGCGATCTTGCGGCCGTGCGAGGACGAGGGGTAGCGGCCGCGGCGCAGGTCGCCGCCGATGCCGTCGAGCAGCTTCACGAGGTCCTCGACGATGATCGCCATGTCGTCGGCCGGCTTGCGCTTGGCCTTCGCCAGACTCGGCGGGGCTTCGAGCACGCGCACCGAGAGCGCCTGCAGCCCGCGCTTTCCGTCGGCGACGCCGAACTCCACCCGAGCTCCGGCCTTCACAGCCGTCCCGGCGGGCATCGCCGACGCGTGCAGGAAGACATCCTGACCGTCATCGGTGGCGATGAAGCCGAAACCCTTGTCTTCGTCGTAGAACCTGACCTTGCCGGTGGGCATGGGAGAAACCTCGCTGAGTCGGTGTGGAGCTGGAAGGCGCGCAGATGCGCCTGCCCTCAGCCTACCGGTCGGCGCGCGCCGAAGCCGAGGCCGCCCGCGGAACCGTCAGGCCCCGCAGCGACTAGGCTGAGACGGATGAACATGCAGAGTCCTGAACCGGATGTCCCCGTGCGCCGAGTCGACCGCATTCTGGCGTTCACGGCACTGGGCCTCGCCGCGGCCTCGATCCTCTGCTTCTTCGCGATCATCATCGGCACGGCCGTCGGCATGCAGCAGCAGGACTTCGGCTCGGGAGTCTGGCCGCTCGTGGCTGCGGTCCCCTACTGGGGACTCCCCGCGGCGTTCGTGATGATCATCGTCCTGCTCTCGATGAGCTTCGTGCGCAAGGGTCGCGCCTCGCGATCCTGAGGCCATCGGCATGACGACGCACGCCCGCCCCCTCGCCGAACGGCTGGCCGCGGCGAGCGATGCCGAGCTCGCCACGCTGTTCACGGCGCGCACCGTGCGCGCCGATGCCGGATGGCAGGACTTCTTCGATGCCGCCGAAGCCCTGCTCGACGCGGGCTCCCTCGCCCGGGTGCTTCCGACGCTGACCCGCAGCGAGGCCATCGCTCTGCATGCGGCCGCACTCTCGGCATCCGCAGTCCCCGAATCCGCCGAGCGTGCGGCGCTCCTGTCACTCGCCCTGGTGCGCCCGGACGGCGTGCCGTGGCCGGCGGTGGCGTCGGCCGTCGCCGAACGCCCTGCGCCTGCCGCCGTCGACCCCGCGGCACCCGTCGCCGCGGACGAGACCGCAGAGGCGCACGCGGCGGAGCGGGCGTTCACCACGGTGTCGGCCGTGGCAGATCTGCTGCTGCTGGCGCGCGACCGGCCCTTCACCCTGCTCACCGGCGGCACTCTCAGCGCGGGTGAGAAACGGCAGCTCGGCGAGGCGGGGCTCGATGCCGACACGCTCGACGCACTCGTCGCCATCGCCACGACCGCGGGATTGATGACGGTCGATGACCGCCGTCTGCGCACGACCGTCAGCGCAGAGGCATGGCTGCGCTCCTCAGTCGCCGACAGGTGGAGCGCCCTGGTCTCCGGCCACCGCGATGCACTGCCCCGCGGCGTGCGCGATCACGACGGCGGATGGATCCCGACCTCCGACTGGACCCACGCGCACCCCTGGGACGCGTCCTGGCCCGAGCGCAGCGCGGCGCTGCTCGAACGCGCCCGACTTCTCGGGCTCCGCGCCGACGATGACAGCGAACCGTCGTGGGCGATGACGGTGCGTCACGGCGCGCCGATCGATCCGCGGCCGCTCACGCTGCTTCTGCCCAGCGAGGTCGACCGCATCTTCCTCCAGAACGACCTGAGCGCGATCGCTCCCGGGCCGCTCGCGCCAGCGCTCGATGTGCGGCTGCGCACCATCGCCGCCCGCGAATCCGCCGCGCAGGCATCGTCGTACCGGTTCTCCCCGGAGTCCGTCGCGAGGGCGCTCGTCGCGGGCGAGACCGAGGAGTCGATCGTCGAGTTCCTCGAGGGCGTCTCACTCACCGGCATCCCGCAGCCGCTCCGATATCTCGTGACCCAGACGGCGCAGCGTCACGGGCTCGTGCGGGTGTCGACGGATTCCGAGACCGGGCGCACACGCATCGAGAGTGCCGACAGCACCCTGCTCGACGCGATGTCGGTCGATCAGACACTGCGACCGCTCGGACTCTCCTCGCATGTCGGCTCGCTCACCACCCACGTCGGCCGCGACACCGTCTACTGGGCGCTGGTGGATGCCCGGTATCCGGCGACGCTCGTCGACGAACAGGGCACAGCACTGACCGGGGAGCGGAACCCGGCGGCAGACCCCGCTCCGCCGACGCCCGTCGACTTCGCCCCGCTGATCGCCGCGCTGCGGTCGCACCAGGGACCGGATGCCGACGCGGCCTGGCTCGATCGCGAGCTCGAGGCGGCCGTGCGATCGCGCGCCACGCTTCGAGTGACGATCGGGATGCCCGACGGCTCGACGCGCGACCTGCTGCTGGAGGCGACCGGTCTCGGCGGCGGACGCCTCCGAGGCAGGGACCGCGCGGCCGACGTCGAGCGCACGCTGCCGGTGTCGAGCATCCGCGCCGCCACCGTGATCGAGCAGTAAACTGGACAGCTATGTCTGATGGCCCCCTGATCGTCCAGAGCGACCGCACCGTGCTGCTCGAAGTCGCCCACGCCGACGCCGAGAGCGCCCGCCACGAGCTGGCGATCTTCGCGGAACTCGAGCGCGCACCCGAGCACATCCATACCTACCGGATCACCCGCCTGGGACTCTGGAACGCCCGTGCCGCCGGCCACACGGCCGAGGACATGCTCGAGACCCTCGATCGCTGGTCGCGCTTCCCCGTGCCGCCGTCGGTCTCGGTCGATCTGCGCGAGACCGTCAACCGCTACGGGCGCCTCGTGATCGAGCGCGACGACGAGGGAATCCTGATCCTGCGCTCGAGCGACCCGGCTGTGCTCACGCAGGTGGCGAACAACAAGCGCATCCAGCCGCTGCTCCTCGGGCACCCGACACCCGAGTCCTTCATCGTCGACGCCTGGGCGCGCGGCCAGATCAAGCAGGAGCTGCTGAAGATCGGCTGGCCCGCCGAGGACCTCGCCGGGTACACCCCGGGCACTCCTCATGAGATCGAGCTGGCTGAGGACGGCTGGCAGATCCGCCCGTACCAGCAGGATGCCGTGGATGCCTTCTCGAAGGACGGCTCCGGCGTCGTGGTGCTGCCCTGCGGTGCCGGCAAGACGATCGTGGGCGCCGGAGCGATGGCCGCGACCAAGACGACGACCCTGATCCTCGTGACGAACACCGTGTCCGCGCGCCAGTGGCGGGACGAGCTCCTGAAGCGCACGAGCCTGACGCCCGAAGAGATCGGCGAGTACTCGGGCCAGGCCAAGGAGGTCAAGCCGGTCACGATCGCGACGTACCAGATCCTCACGGCGAAGCGGAAGGGCGAGTACGCGCACCTGGCGCTGCTCGATGCGCTCGACTGGGGTCTCATCGTCTACGACGAGGTGCACCTGCTGCCCGCTCCCGTCTTCAAGCTCACCGCCGATCTGCAGGCCCGCCGTCGCATCGGACTCACCGCGACGCTCGTCCGCGAAGACGGCCGCGAAGGCGATGTCTTCAGCCTGATCGGCCCCAAGCGGTTCGACGCACCGTGGAAGCAGATCGAAGCGCAGGGGTTCATCTCCCCCGCCGTCTGCTACGAGGTGCGCGTCGACCTGCCGCCGAGCGACCGCCTCGAGTACGCCGCGGCGACCGACGACGAGCGCTACCGCCTCGCGGCGTCGGCCCCCGCCAAGATCCAGGCGGTGCGCGAGCTCATCGCGAAGCACGAGGACGAGCGGATCCTCGTGATCGGCCAGTACCTCGACCAGCTCGACTCCCTGTCGCAGTCGCTGAACGCTCCGCAGATCACGGGAGCCACCCCGGTGGACGAACGCGAACAGCTGTACCAGGCGTTCCGCGAGGGCGAGATCCCGGTGCTCGTGGTGTCGAAGGTGGCGAACTTCTCGATCGATCTGCCCGAAGCCTCCGTGGCCATCCAGGTGTCCGGCTCGTTCGGATCGCGACAGGAGGAGGCGCAGCGCCTCGGACGCCTGTTGCGGCCCAAGAAGTCGGGGCACACGGCGAGCTTCTACACGCTCGTCGCGCGCGACACGATCGATCAGGACTACGCGCAGAACCGCCAGCGGTTCCTCGCCGAACAGGGGTACAGCTACACGATCATGGATGCTGACGCGATCGCGGCCTGACCGCCTCGCGCCGCCTCCACAGCGCCGTCGCACCGGCGCTTCGCCCTCGGCGTACTCGCCGCTCCGACGGATCACCAGCATTCCCATCGACGGAGTCACCATAATGGGGTCATGACTGATGCGCGCATCCTGGTCGTCGACGACGAGCCGAACATCCGCGACCTGCTGTCCACGGGCCTGAGCTTCGCGGGCTTCCAGGTGAAGACGGTCGCCAACGGCGCGGCCACCATCTCCGCCGTGCTGGAGGAGGAGCCCGACCTCATCATCCTCGATGTCATGCTCCCCGACATGAACGGGTTCAGCGTGACCAAGCGTCTGCGCGGAGCGGGATTCACCGCACCGATCCTGTTCCTCACCGCGAAGGACGGCACCGACGACAAGATCGAGGGACTCAACGCGGGTGGCGACGACTACGTCACCAAGCCGTTCAGCCTCGACGAGATCGTCGCACGCGCGCAGGCGATCCTGCGCCGCACGATGCAGGCCGACGAGGAGTCGATCATCCGCGCCGGCGAGCTGTCGATGGATCAGGACACGCACGACGTGCACGTCGGAAAGGAGCCGATCGAGCTCAGCCCGACCGAGTTCAAGCTGCTGCGCTACCTCATGCTCAACCCCAACCGCGTGCTGTCGAAGGCTCAGATCCTCGACCACGTGTGGGAGTACGACTTCAACGGCGACGCGGGCATCGTCGAGAGCTACATCTCGTATCTGCGCCGCAAGATCGATCCGCACACCGAGGAGTCGGTGATCCAGACCAAGCGCGGATTCGGGTACATGCTCAAGGTCGGCAAGTAACGCCGACCGCTCAGCACACCGACACCGCTCAGCATCCGTCTCGAGGAGGACCGCATGGCGCGCAAGCCCGACGCGGTCACCCGCTGGTGGCGGGCGATCAGTCTGCGCGCCAAGGTCACCGGCGTGACGGTGGCCGTGCTCGCGCTCGGCCTGCTCGCGGCGGGAGTCGGAACCGTGCCTATTCTGCGCAACGCGCTCGTCAGCAACATCGAGTCGCAGCTGCCCGCGCTCGTCTCGGCCGACCTCGCGGACCGCTACTTCGACGTGGCGATGGTCGACGGCGAGACGCACTACACACCCAAGGAGTCGCCGCGCGACTTCTTCGTCGCGATCTACGACGGCGAGGGCGTGCTGCAGACCACGACCGGCGCCTCGGCGAACGGCTCACCGCTGTTCCCCTCGACGTTCACGCTGCTCGAGGCACAGGCGAAGAGCGACAGCACCTTCACTCTCGACGGCACGAAGGGCGCGAGCTTCCGCGCGGCGGTCGCGAGCCTGCCCGGTGAAGGCGGCGGCTCGCTGCGCATCCAGGTGGTCGCGATGCCCCTCGATTCCGCCGACCGGATCATCAGCCAGTACTTCGGCATCTACATCACGGTCGCACTCGTCACGATACTGCTGGCGGCGCTGCTCACACGGGGGCTGGTGACGCTCACCTTCCGTCGACTCGGGCAGGTCGAATCGACGGCCATGTCGATCGCCGCCGGCGACTTCAGCCAACGGCTGACCGACCTCGAGCCGACGACCGAGGTCGGACGCCTCAACTACGCCATCAACACGATGCTCGACAGGGTCGACGGCTCGCTGGCGCAGCGGGATCGCACCGTGCGGCACATGCGCCGGTTCATCGGCGATGCGAGCCACGAGCTGCGCACCCCGCTGGTGAGCGTGCGCGGATACGCCGAGCTCTACCGCATGGGTGCGATCAAGGGCGAGGAGGACACCGCCCGAGCGATGGAGCGCATCGAGAAGGAGGCGATCCGCATGGGAGTGCTCGTCGAGGACCTTCTCGCACTCGCCCGGCTCGACGAGGAGCGCGAGCCCGAGATCGAGCCGCTCGACCTGCGCCCCATCGCGCGCGACGCCGCGCTCGATCTGCGTGCCGCCGCTCCGGCCCGCACGGTGTCGGTCGTCGACCGCACGGTCGAGGCTCCGCTGATCGACGTCACGACCCGCCCCACCCCCGTGGCGCCCGAGACACCGCAGCCCGCGCCGCGCGGCCTGTCACGCGGCACGCTGTCTCGGCTCCGGCGTCGCCCTCGCGGGGCTGAGAAGGTACCCGCGATCGACTTCACCGAGGCCACCGACATCCCGGTGCGGACTCCCCCGATCATCCTCGGCGAGGAGAACAAGGTCCGTCAGGTGGTGACGAACCTGCTGGGCAACGCCCGGCGCTTCTCGCCCGAAGAGAGCCCGATCGAGCTCGTCGTCGACGCCGACCGCGTTCGCGGCACGGGCAGCATCTCGATCGTCGACCACGGCGAGGGCATCCCCCCGCAGATCCGCGAGCAGATCTTCGAGCGCTTCTGGCGCGCTGACACGTCTCGCGCCCGCGAGACCGGCGGTTCGGGGCTGGGACTCGCGATCGTGGCGTCGATCGTGAAGGCTCTGCACGGCAGCGTCGAGGTCTCGGAGACTCCGGGCGGCGGTGCGACCTTCACCGTCACATTCCCCCTGGCTCCTTCGCGTGCCACGCCCGCCCACCTGCTCGAGGACACGCAGCCCCTCGAGCCTCTCGACCTCTGAGCCTCTCTCTGCACGGACCCGCACGGCCGCCGGTTGTGCACACCGGACGGTCGCTCGCCCTCGCACGATGACCTCGCGCGCCGGGATTCTCGTACCGTCGGAACCCCATCGACAAAGGAGTTCTCATGTCCGTCTTCACCGTTGACACCGAAGCCGTCGGCGCCGCGCACGGCTCCGCTCTCGCCACCATGGAGCGCCTGCGCGCCGAGGCCGCGACCCTCATGGCCCAGCTCACACAGCTGCAGTCGACCTGGGTGGGCACCGCCTCGAACGCGTTCCAGTCCTGCGCCGAACAATGGCGAGGCGCGCAGGTCCACGTCGAGCAGGCGCTCGAATCGATCGGCACGGGGCTGGGCAGCGCGGCCACGCAGTACGCCGACGCAGACCAGTACTCGGCGAGCCTGTTCCGCTGAGCTCGGAGCCGACCCGCGCGACTCAGCAGACCGCCGAGACAGCGCGCGGACACGCAGAAACGCCCCGACCGAAGTCGGGGCGTTTCTGTGTCAGGACCGGAGTCCCTGATGGTGCAGAAGGATCAGAAGTCCATGCCGCCCGACGGGTCACCCATCGGAGCTGCAGCCTTCTCGGGCTTGTCAGCCACGACGACCTCGGTGGTGAGGAAGAGAGCCGCGATCGAGGCTGCGTTCTGCAGCGCCGATCGGGTCACCTTCGCCGGGTCGATGATTCCTGCGGCGAACATGTCGACGTACTCGCCCGATGCCGCGTTGAGGCCCTGGCCCGAGGGGAGCTCGGCGACCTTGTTCGCGACGACGCCCGGCTCGAGACCGGCGTTCAGAGCGATCTGCTTCAGCGGAGCCTCGATCGCGACGCGAACGATGTTCGCACCGGTCGCCTCGTCGCCCGAGAGCGACAGAGCGTCGAGAGCCTTGGTGCCCGACTGGATCAGCGCGACGCCACCACCGGGGACGATACCCTCTTCGACGGCTGCCTTCGCGTTGCGAACCGCGTCCTCGATGCGGTGCTTGCGCTCCTTGAGCTCGACCTCGGTCGCTGCGCCGGCCTTGATGACGGCGACGCCACCGGCGAGCTTGGCGAGACGCTCCTGCAGCTTCTCACGGTCGTAGTCGCTGTCGGTGTTCTCGATCTCGCGACGGATCTGCGTGACGCGACCCTCGATCTGGTCGGCCTCGCCGGCACCCTCGACGATCGTGGTCTCGTCCTTGGTGACGATGACCTTGCGAGCGCGACCCAGCAGGTCGAGCGTGGCGTTCTCGAGCTTCAGGCCGACCTCTTCGGTGATGACCTGACCACCGGTGAGGATCGCGATGTCCTGCAGCTGCGCCTTGCGACGGTCGCCGAAGCCGGGAGCCTTGACGGCGACCGACTTGAAGATGCCCTTGAGCTTGTTGAGCACGAGAGTCGCGAGAGCCTCGCCCTCGACGTCCTCGGCGATGATGACGAGCTCCTTGCCGTCCTGGATCACCTTGTCGACGATCGGCAGGAGGTCCTTGATGTTGGAGACCTTCTGGTTCGCGATGAGGATGTACGGGTCTTCGAAGACCGCTTCCTGGCGCTCCGGGTCCGTCACGAAGTACGGGTTCAGGTAGCCCTTGTCGAAGCGCATGCCCTCGGTGAGCTCGAGCTCGGTGCCGAAGGTCTGCGACTCCTCGACGGTGACGACGCCTTCCTTGCCGACCTTGTCGATCGCCTCGGCGATGAGCTCGCCGATCGCGGGGTCAGCTGCGGAGATGGATGCCGTGGCGGCGATCTGCTCCTTGGAGTCGATCTCCTTGGCGCTGGCGAGCAGCTCCTCGGTGATCGCTGCGACGGCCTTCTCGATGCCGCGCTTGAGCGAGATGGGGTCAGCGCCGGCTGCGACGTTGCGCAGACCCTCGCGGACGAGTGCCTGAGCGAGCACGGTGGCGGTGGTGGTTCCGTCGCCGGCGACGTCGTCGGTCTTCTTGGCGACCTCCTTGACGAGCTCCGCGCCGATCTTCTCGTACGGGTCGTCCAGCTCGATCTCCTTGGCGATCGACACACCGTCGTTCGTGATCGTGGGAGCGCCCCACTTCTTCTCGAGCACGACGTTGCGACCGCGCGGGCCGAGCGTCACCTTGACGGCGTCGGCGAGGATGTTGAGGCCGCGCTCGAGGCCGCGGCGGGCCTCCTCATCGAAAGCGATGATCTTTGCCATGAGTTTTGTCGTCCCTCCTGGACGTAGACGTTGGGTTTAGCACTCAGAGTGAGAGAGTGCTAACGCCATTCTGGCACTCGACCCCACCGAGTGCAAGCTGCAGGAGGTACTACGGAGCGGGCGTCTCCTCGACGTCGGTCGCGGCGCCCGAGACCCGGTCGAGGCCGATCACGACGGTGAGCTGCTTCTGCCCCTCCTCGGTCTCCCCGAGGTAGAAGTCGCTCTGCTGCACATCGGCGCCGCCGATGAGTCCCGCCAGTCCGATCGCCGCGAGTTCGTCCTCGGCGGCGACGTAATAGACCGTGGTGGTCGTGAAGTCCTCGCTCGTGCTGTCGCTGGCGAAGACGGTCTCGGCCGGCCACCCGTTGTTGATCAGCACCGCACGCATGTCCTCGTCGAGGGCCTCGTCGGCGGTGGCGTTGAGGATCATCACGGAATAGGACGTGTCGATCACGCCCGTCTCCTCGGGGATCGGGGTGAGCGTGGGCGCCGCCTCGGGGAACGGCGTGATGCGCCCCATCACGATCAGAGAGCCGAAGATGCCTGCGACCACGAGCACCAGAGCGGCCACGAACGACCACAGCAGGACCACCCACCCGTTCATGCCGGGGGCTTCGGCGCGGTGCGCGCCCACACGTCCGGAAGAGCGGGGCACGTCATCGAATCGGTCTCGGGTGGGCTTTGACACCCCTCGATGCTACTGGCACCGACCTGGACATCCGCGCCACGCCCGACCGCGCGGCGCAGCCGATTCCCGCCGGTCGGTCAGCCGACGAAGCCCGGGGTCCGAGTCGACCGGCGCATCGCGCGCGCATCGCGGATGCGGCGGAGGCGGCCCACGAGCATGGGGTCGTACTCGAGCGCGACGTCTGACTCGATGAGGCGGCCGAGCAGCTGGTAGTAGCGGGCCGAGCTCATGCCGAGCTGCGCGCGGATGGCCTCCTCCTTCGCGCCGCTGTGCCGCGGCCAGGCGGTCTCCAGCGCGAAGATGGCGCGATCGCGCTCGGTCATCTCTCCCAGCATGAGATCAGAGTAGGTCGATCAGACGCCCGCGGCGGCGCGCCACTCCCACGATCGTCCGAGCGGATCGGCCGACGCCCGCACGCGTCCGTCGAGCGCGACCACGAAATCGGGCCAGGTGTCGGCGTCGACGGCCGGCTCCCACACGTCGAGCAGCGCGGGCGGATCGATCGTGATCCAGCGCGCCGGCAATCGGCGGATGCGGTCGACGAGCGCCTGACGCGCCTCCCGAGGGATGTGGACCAGCACTCCCGGGGTCGTGACGACGAGGGTCGCATCCTGCGGCGCACGCGCGGCGAGCTCCTCAAGGTGTTCGAGAGCGTCTCCGGCGACGAGATGAGGGGGCGCGTCCGCCGCGATGTCGAGCGCAGCGATGACACGTTGCTCTCGCCCCTCCTCCCCCGGCCAGACGAGGCCCTGCAGCCAGCGACGGTCTCGGTCGTTCCCCGCGTCGAGCGGCGTGAGGTCGATCCCGGCCCGCCACACCACCTCGGGCAGCCGCATCGGCGGGAGGGCGCCCCCCACCCGGCTGTGCAGCACGACCTCCGACGGGCCGTCGGCCGGGTCCAGCGCGAGGCGCACCGCGCCGTCGGCATCCGTGAAACGGTAGGAATAGCGGTCGGGATACAGACACAGCCCCGCGGAGGCGCCGATCTCGAGCAGCGCGAGGGGACCCTCGATCTCGGAGAGCACGGGCAGCAGCGGCGCGAGCCGCAACGGCTCGTTGGTCTGCAGCCGTCGCGCGGTGCACTCGGCCACGATCTCGTCGGCATGGGCTGTCACGAACGCGCGCCAGCCGCCGTAGTCGCCGAGCTCTGCGCCCAGCATCCGGGTCACGGCGAACACCAGCGGCGGCTGGCGCCGATTCTCGGGGATGCGCGCGAGAACGGCGCTGACCCCCGGATCGCCCGCGACTCCTGCGGCCCACTCGGCGTACAGCTCGCTGCGACCGGGCGCCTCGTGCTCGGCGAAGCGGGCGTAGCGCTGCTGCACGGCATCCGTCATGCGTCCATTCTCTCGTGACCCCGCCCGCCTCCGGACGCGAGAGAATGGAGCGGAACCCCCAGGAGGACTCATGTCGTACAGCGTGGACAAGACCGAAGAAGAGTGGCGCGAAGAGCTCGGCGACGAGCAGTATGCGGTGCTGCGCCAGGCAGCCACCGAACGCGCCTGGACGGGCGAGCTGCTCGACGAGGGACGAGCCGGCCTCTACACGTGCGGCGCGTGCGACGCCGAGCTGTTCAAGAGCGGCACCAAGTTCGACTCCGGCTGCGGCTGGCCGAGCTTCTACGAGTCGATCCGTCCCGACGCGGTCGAGCTGATCGAGGACACGAGCCTGGGAATGGTGCGCACCGAGGTGCGCTGCGCCGCATGCGGCTCGCACCTCGGTCACGTCTTCCCCGACGGATTCGGCACGCCCACCGGCGACCGGTACTGCATGAACTCGATCGCACTGAACTTCACACCGGAAGAGTCGTGAGCGCGCTCGACGCCGTTCGAGCCCGACAGTCCTGGTCGAAGGTCACCGACGACGCCCCCTCGCACGACGAGCTGCTGACGTTCGTGGCGGCGGCTGGCCGCGTCGCCGATCACTCCTCCCTGCGCCCCTGGCGGCTCATCGAGCTGCGTGGCTCCGACCGCGATGTGCTCGGGGCAGCGATCGCCAAGGCGGAGGGCGACAAGTCCCCCTCGTCGAAGCCGCGACGCGCCCCCCTGCTGATCGCGGTTGTCGCGAGCTACCGCAAGAGCTCGAAGGTACCGCGATGGGAGCAGGAGGCCGTGGCCTCGGGCGTCGCCCACGTGCTCAGCCTGCTTCTCGACGAGGCCGGCTGGGGCGTGCTGTGGCGCACCGGGAGCTACACCCGCTCGAAGGCGGTGGCCAAGGCCCACGGCATCGGCAAGGACGAGGAGCTCCTCGGGTGGCTGTACGTCGGCGGCAAGCCCGCAGGCAAGAAGGCCGGACGCCGCAAGCCGGTCGATGCGCGCACGTTCGTGACGCGGATGCCGGTCGCGAAGGCGTCGAAGAAGAAGTAGTCAGGGGCGCCTGCGCCGTGGCAGCGCGACGACGACGGATGCCACGGCGACCGCGACCATCCCGATGATCTGCCAGGGAGCGGGTCCTGCCGCCGCGGGCCAGATCAGATCGATGACCACTGAGGTCGCGAGCTGGCCGAGCACGGACCCGAGTCCCATCAGCAGCACCCCGGTGTGCGCCACGATGAACGTCCCGAGCAGGATGTACGCCGCTCCCAGGACACCGCCGAGGTAGAGCCAGGGCTCGGTGGGCGGCGCATCGGGAACCCCGCGAACGCCGACGCTGACGCCCGCGGCGATCATCAGCACCGCGGTGCCGGCGATGAAGCTCATCATGGTCGCGGCGAGCGGCGAGTGCACGCGCTGCGACAGTCGGCCGTTGGTCGCGGCCTGCCAGGCGATGCCCACACCTGCCGCGAACGGCAGCAGCAGCATCCACAGGGGGGCGGTGGCCAGCACATCGCCGCTGAGCGAGATCCCCACGGCGGCGAGCGCGAGCGCGCCGCCGGCCACGCGTCCGGGCGTGACGGCGACGACCCCCGCGGGACCGAACCCGACGCGGTCGAGCACGAGGCCGTGCAGCGTCTGGCCCGCGACGACGCCGACCGTGAAGAGCGAGACTCCGAGCACGCCCGCCGTGATGCCCTGCGCAGAGACGGTGAGCGCACCGCAGGCGCCGCCGAGGAGCATCCAGAACGGGATGCTGCGATCGCGGATGCCGTCGCGCAGCCGACCGACGCCTCGACGGGCCGACGGCAGGCAGACGATCACGACGATCAGGGTGAGGAAGCCGACCGCGAACGAGATGAGACCCGCGACGATGCCGTTGTCGACCCTGACGCCGAGCACGCCGTTGATGCGCGCCTGGATCGCCGTCATGACGCCGATCGCGACTGCTCCGCCGAGGGCGGCGGGTGCGGAGAGGCGGCGGGTCGGGGTCACTCATCGACCCTAGTGCGGCGCTGCGCGCGGGCGGATCCGGGCACCCGATGTCGGCGCCCCGGCGTACCCTGGCTGCATGTGCGCGAGCTATGGTCTGGATCCTCGATTCACCGACGCCGAGCTCCTCGCTGCCGCCGACGAGGCGGTGCTCGAGGGGCTCCGCGGCTGGGCGGAGCGGAACGCCGGCGAGACAGTGCGCCCGACGGGCAAGAATCTCCGGAACCTCAATCCGATCGTCACGCAGCCCGAGACCACACCGACTCTCGAACCGGCCTGGTGGGGCTTTCTCGTCGGGGGCGAGCCGTCGAAGTTCCCCTCGATCAACACTCGGTCCGAGCGGCTGCAGGATCGCCCCGGCGGGCTGAAGAGCAGAGCGCTCGTGCCGGCGACCAGCTGGTACGAGATGAAGAAGCCCGAGCGGGTGTGGCACGAGTTCCTCGTCGACGACGGGGCTCTGTTCGGCATGGCTGCGGTGACGCAGCACGGTCGCACCGCCGACGGCCAGTCGTTCACCTGCTACTCGATCGTGATGAGGCCGGCACCACCGCACCTCGCACACATCCACGACCGGATGCCGGTGCTGATCCCCGCGTCGCTGAGCGGCGACTGGCTCACCGCCGAGCCGGGCAGAGAGATCATCGACGAGGCTCTGCTCGCCGCCGCGACACTCGACGAGCGCGTGCAGGTGGCACCCCGCGCCGCCAACACCCCCTCGGCCGAGAACACGTCAGAGCGGCTGTTCTGAGCGCGTGGACGCGACTCGGCTGATCGCCGTCGCCATGGAGCGCGCAGAGGAGCTGCCCGGTTCCGAGCGCGAGAACCCCTTCGGCCCCGAGTGGGACGTCTATAAGGTGCGCGGAAAAGTCTTCCTGCTCATTCCGCTCGACGACACCGGACGCGTCACGCTCAAGTCCCATCCCGACGATGCCGTCGCGCTGCGCGAGACCTTCGCCGACATCGTCCCCGGGTACCACATGAACAAGAAGCACTGGATCACGCTGCTCCCCGGGCCCTCTCTCGAAGACGAGCTCGTCACCGAACTGATCACCGAGTCCTACCGGTTGGTCGTCGAGAAGCTGCCGAAAGCCCGGCGACCGGTCGATCCGGCAGTGTTCGGCATCCGCCGTGAGGATGACCCGCGCTGAGGCGTGAACGGTACCCCGGGAGGACGCGCTCGCGACCACCCGGTCTGTAGCGTCGAAGACATGATCACAGCAGAAGGCCTCACGAAGAGATTCGGGGACAAGACAGCAGTCGACGGGGTGTCGTTCTCGGTGCAGCCGGGAACCGTCACCGGATTCCTCGGGCCGAACGGCGCGGGAAAGTCCACCACGATGCGCATGATCGTGGGCCTCGACCGACCGACCTCCGGCACCGCGACCGTCGGCGGCCGTGAGTATCGCAGGCTGCGTGCGCCGCTCACCGAGGTGGGCGTGCTGCTCGACGCGAAGGCCGTGCACACGGGCCGCACCGCGCGCAATCATCTGCGCGCCATGGCGGCGACCCACGGCATCCCCGCCTCCCGCGTCGACGAGGTCATCGACCTCGCCGGCATCGGCGCCGTCGCCCGCAAACGCGCGGGCAAGTTCTCGCTCGGGATGGGGCAGCGACTCGGCATCGCCTCCGCTCTGCTCGGCGACCCGCACACACTGATCCTCGACGAGCCTGTCAACGGCCTCGACCCCGAGGGCGTGCGCTGGGTCCGCCAGTTCGTCCGCCACGCGGCATCCGAGGGACGCACGGTGCTGCTCTCGAGTCACCTCATGAGCGAGATGGCGCAGACCGCCGATCATGTGATCGTCATGGGCCGCGGCAAGGTGCTGGCTGATGCTCCCCTGGCCGAGCTCGTGCGGGCATGGACCACGAACACCGTGCGCGTGCGCACGCCTCGCGCCGCCGACCTGGCCGCCGCTGTCGGCGGACCGTCCGTCGAGATCGTCAGCTCGGCTCCCGATCTGCTCGACATCGTCGGCCTGCCCGCGTCACGCATCGGCGACCTCGCCGCGGACCGCGGCATTCCCCTCCACGAACTCACCCCGACCACAGGATCGCTCGAAGACGCGTACCTCGCGCTCACCGGCGACTCGGTCGAGTACCGCACCAAGGAGATCTCATGACCACCGTCCAGGCTCCTCCCCTCACCCGCGCACAGGTCGACACCGGCCGACGCCTGACGTTCGTCCGCGCGGTCCGCGGTGAGTGGATCAAGCTCTCCACTCTGCGCTCGACCTGGTGGTCGATCGGCATCGCGGCGATCCTCACGATCGGCATCGCCGTGCTCATCGCCCAGGCGATCGACGTGCCGGGCTTCGAGCCCATCCAGGCCGTCGTGATGCCGATCCAGTTCGCGATGCTGCTCGCCGGCATCCTCGGCGCGATCTCGGTGACGGGCGAGTACTCGACGGGAATGATCCGCTCGACGCTCGCGGCCAACCCGCAGCGCGGGTCCGTGCTCGCGGCCAAGGCCGTCGTGGTCGGCCTCTTCATGTTCGTGTCGTCGCTGGTGATCTTCGCCGCCGCGGCGGTCGCGGTCTCCGCCGTCGTCGCGTCACGTGACCAGAGCATCGAGTGGAGCGACCCGTCGGCGTCGATCCTGCCGATCGTCGTCTCGTCGCTCGCCATGGCGGTGTTCGCCCTGATCGGCGTCGCGTTCGGTTTCATCCTGCGCTCGGGCGCCGGGGCGATCGCCGCCACCGTCGGCCTGCTGTTCGTGCTGCCGATCGTGGCGAGTTTCTTCGCCGTCGCCGGCGAAGCGTGGAACTGGCTCCTGGAGTCGGCGAACTACCTGCCCGTGGCCGCCGCGCAGAGCGCGATCCTTCCTGAGGGCGCCGCCCTCGAGGGTCCGGTCGCATACGCGACACTGGCCGGCTGGGTCGCCGCAGGGATGCTCGCCGCCTGGGCCGTGCTCCGCACGCGTGACGCGTGATCGCGATGCTCCATGACTGCGCCGCGTAGAGTCGGCCGGTGAGCAGAATGCGCAGCCGCAGCACCTCCGTCCGCGAGGACGAGGCGCTGCGGCTGCCGCGTCCCCCCGGCGTCCTGCGGCGCTTCTGGGCGCGACATCCGATCGTCGCCGACGTCCTGATCGCGCTGGTGTGCCTGCTTCTGTCGCTCGTTCCCGCCGGTGTCATCACGCGCGACCTGCCGATGCCGTTGGCCGTCGGCGTCGCGATCCTGGTCCCCGCATCCGTCGTCGCCGCCTGCGCGACGCTGCTGTGGCGGCGCAGCCGCCCGCTGGTGCCGTTCGTCGCCTCTTTCGCACTCGAGGCCGGTTTCCTCTTCGCCCTGCAGCCGATCGGCTCGCCGCTGCTTCTCGTCACCTGCTATTCGCTCGCGGTGTATCGCTCGTCGCGAGCCGCCTGGATGGGCTTCGGCATCGGCCTCGCCTCACTCAGCGCCGTCGGCGGGCTGCTCACCCTCGCAGGCGTGATCTCCTTCCAGGTCGCCGCCAACGCCGTCATCATGTCGCTCGTGCTCGGGCTGATCGGCACGCTGATCGGCGTGAACGTGGGTGGGCGCAAGCGGTATCTGGATGCCGTGATCGACCGCTCCCGCCAGCTGCTCGTCGAGCGCGATCAGCAGGCGCAGCTCGCCGCCGCGGGAGAGCGTGCCCGCATCGCCCGAGAGATGCACGACATCGTCTCGCACTCGCTGACGGTGATCGTCGCCCTGTCCGAGGGCGCCGCCGCGACATCCGACGCGACACAGGCACGAGCGGCCGCGTCGGCCTCGGCCGAGACGGCCCGCAGCGCGCTCACCGAGATGCGGGCGATGCTCGGCGTCCTGCGCGCCGACGACTCCCCGCTGCCCCTCGCTCCGCTCGCCCCGACCGCCCCGCAGGAGACCGTCGCTCATGCGCAGCGCGCCGGCTATCCCGTGACCCTTGCGGTCAGCGGCGCGACGGAGGTCGCTCCCGCCGTGGCCCACGCCGTGGGCCGGATCGTGCAGGAGGGCGTCACGAACGCGATGCGGCACGCGCCCGGGGCGACGTCGATCGACGTGCGGCTCGTCTACGCGGCCGACGCGGTGACGGTCGAGGTCGTCAATGACGGTGCCACCGGGCCCGTCGGCACATCGGGATTCGGCCTGCGCGGCCTCGCCGAGCGTGCCGCACACGCGGGCGGGAGCGTCGCGTCGGAACCACTCTCGGGTGGCCGATGGATGCTGCGCGCCGAACTGCCGACGGCATCCCCCGCGACACCCCCACCGACCGACCTCATCGTTCCCGATCCGGAGGACCGCCGATGACCGACACGATCTCACTCCTGCTCGTCGACGACCAGCAGCTCATCCGGCTCGGCTTCCGCATGGTGCTCGAGGCCGAAGCCGACATGGTCGTCGTCGGCGAGGCCGCCGACGGTCACGCGGCGATCGCTCAGTCCGCTGCCCTGCGACCGGATGTGGTGCTCATGGACATCCGGATGCCCGGGCTCGACGGCATCGCAGCGACCGAGGCGATCGTGCGCGAGCATCCCGAGACCCGCGTGCTGGTGCTCACGACGTTCGATCTCGACGAGTACGCCTTCGGCGCGATCCGCGCGGGTGCCAGCGGATTCCTCCTGAAGGACGCGCAGCGGCACGAGATGATCTCCGCGATCCGCGCCATCCACCGAGGCGACGCAGCACTCGCGCCGAGGGTCACGCGGATGCTGCTCGAACACGTCACGACCGGTCGCGGCGTGGCCCCCGACGCACCGGCGCTCGTGGTCGACGACCCCACGACCGAGCTGACCGACCGCGAGCGCGACGTCTTCCTCGAGATCGCGCGCGGCCTGACCAACGCCGAGATCGCCCAGGCGCTCTACGTCAGTGAGTCGACCGTGAAGACGCATGTCGGTCGCGTGCTCGCGAAGCTCGGTGCTCGCGACCGCATCCATCTGGTGATCCTCGCTCACCGGCTCGGGCTCATCGACGACGGCACCCTGCCCTCCGACTCGTGAGTCGGCGGGCAGGGCGCCGGGTGCTCTCAGACCTTGGCGGGTGACCACTCCGAGACGCTGTTCAGCGCATCGACCTCGTCGCTCGTGAGTTCGAGGCGTGCACCGGCGAGGAGATCGGGAACCTGCTCCACGGTGCGGGCGCTCGCGATCGGTGCGACCACCGTCGGCTGCGCGCGCAGCCACGCCAGCGAGGTCGCGGCGATCGAGGCGCCGTGCGCATCTCCGATCTGCTCGAGGGTGTCGATGATGCGCAGCCCCGCCTCGGTGGCGTACTTCGCGGCGCCGCCGGCGCGCGGCGACGACTGGCCCTCGGGGTCGGTCGTGCGGTACTTGCCGGTCAGGAATCCGCTCGCGAGCGAGTAGTACGGCACGAGTCCGAGGCCGAACTCCTCGGCGACGGGGATGATCGTCTCCTCGACGTCGTTGCGGTGCACGAGGTTGTAGTGCGGCTGCACCGCGATCGGCAGCGCGACTCCGGTGCGGCGGGCGATCTCGACCCACTCGCGGATACGGTCGGCGCTGTAGTTCGACACCGCGATGTTGCGCACCAGGCCGTCGGCGACCAGCTGTCCGAACGCGCCGACCGTCTCTTCGAGCGGCACGGTCTCGTCATCGAAGTGCGCGTAGTAGAGGTCGATCGTGTCGACCCCCAGGCGCCCGAGCGATGCTTCTGCGGCCTTGCGCACGTTCGAGGCCGCGAGTCCCGTGAAGTCCGGGTGCTGACTCACCTTCGTGGCGACGGTCACTCCCGCAGGCTTGCGCGATGCCAGCCACTCACCGATGATCGTCTCGCTCTCGCCGCCCGAGTTGCCGGGCACCCAGGCGCTGTACGAGTCGGCGGTGTCGATGAAGTCGCCTCCCCCGTCGACGAAGGCGTCGAGCACGGCGAACGATGCGTCGCGGTCGGCCGTCCAGCCGAACACGTTGCCACCGAGCGAGAGGGGGAACACGTCGAGGTCACTGTTTCCGATACGAGTCATGTTCGGGACAACCTCAGACGACGGTGACGTATTTCCCGTATGACGCCGCGTGTCGGCCCACGCGGTCGGTGGCACACCGACACCGCGCGGCGCAAGCCCTCAGCACGGATCCGAGAGGGATGCCACGCTGGACGTATGAAACTCGTCTCCTACGCAGCCCAGCAACTCGTGACGACCGATGACGTCGCCGAGGTTCTCGTGACTCTCGCCGCCGCGATCGCCAACGAGGGCGAATCCGAGGCGCTCGAGATCCCGATCGTCGTGGATGGGAGGGTCGAGACGGCCGAGCTCATCGTCGGACTCGGCAACGACCTGCTCGTCGGCCCCACTGCCTCCGCAGATGTCGACCCGGACTTCTCCGAGCAGGCCGCCGCGCTCCGCGCCCACCACCGGTACCCGCGTTCGCACGACGACGAGCCGGGCGACGACGACTGGAGCATCACCGCCGTCGATCTGGACCTCGACGTTCGACCGTAGCCGGACGGCGCGGAGTCAGGCTTCGAGCTGACGCCTGGGCCGGCGCGAGAAGATGTGCAGCGGCTTGAGCGCCCGTGACCGCGGGGTCGTGCCTTCGGGGACATCGCTCCGCGTGAGTGGGCGTCGACTGTCGGCGTCCTTGTCGGACGACTGCTTCCTGGTCATGCCCCGACCGTACGCGCCGAACATATACGGCCGCACAGGTTCGCGGGTGACGATGCGTGTGTTCGGCGGAGTCTCACGCCTGACGACGCACAATCCGAAGATCTGAGAGCCGACTACGGGACTCGAACCCGTAACCCCCGTATTACAAGTACGGTGCGCTACCAATTGCGCCAAGTCGGCGAACCACGGTGTCCCGCGGCACTTGTAGCACGTCCGCTCTCACGAATGTGCATCACCGAGTCTAGAGCGTTCTCGGCCGAGCTCACGCCGACCGGCCGAGGACCGTCGGCGCCCGCGCTTACTGCGCGGGACCCATGCTTACTGCGCGGGGGCCTCGGTCGGCGCCGGAGTCTCCTCGGCGGGCGCTTCTTCGACCGGCGCTTCGGTCGGCGTCTCCGAGGGGGCCGGGGTCGGCGTGGCGGTCGAGTAGTAGGCGTCACTGGCGACCGTGAGCACGAACTGCGAGAACTCGCTCGGGTCGTCGAGTGCACCGACGTAGGCCTCGCCGTTCACGACGATCATGGGAGCCGAGGTCAGCACCAGGTCGTCCGATCCGACGAGCGGGCCCTCGAGCGCACGCGACGTGGCATCCTTCGCCCAGGTGACGTAGTCCTGCTTCTCGATGCAGGAGCGCACGCTCTTGACGTTGTCGGATCCGACGGCGCCGGCGATGTCGGCCAGCTCGGAATCGGTGAAGCCGTCGGTGTTCATCTCGGGCTGATCGTCGAGCAGATCGTGGTTGAAGGCGTAGAACTCGGCCGGCGAGTGCGTCGCCACGCAGGCGGCGGCGGCCGCCGAGCGCAGGGAGTACTTCGTGCCGTTCGAGCTCGCGGTGAGCAGAGCCACCGGGTGGTAGGTCACGGTCGCCGCACCCTCGCCGATCCAGTTGACGAGCTGACGGGCGTTGGCGCGCTCGAACTCACCGGCGTCCGGCGACAGGTAGTCGACGTAGATGTGGATGTCGACGGTGCTCGCGCTGGTGGGCGCGGGCGTCGGCGCGGCCTCGCCACTGGCCTCGGTCGCCTCGGGGTCGGGAGCCTCGACCGGCTCGCTCGACACGGTCGACGCGCTGATGTCGGAGACCAGGATGCCGTCGTCCGCCATGCCCGTCGGGGTGAGCTGCGGCTTCGACACCTGAGCGGACACGGCGAGCGTGACCGCCGTGCCGATCGCACCGACGGCGACGATCGCGATCGCGCCGAGGATGATCCGTCGCATGATGCGCGCCCTCGACTGCTGCGCGTGCACCTTCTGTGCCTTCTCCCGCACGACCTCACGCGAATTGCGAGATGTGGGGACGTTCGGCGTCTCGTCGCTCGACATCGTTCCTCTTGAGAGTCTCGGTGGGGCAGGGTGGCCCCGTCCGCCGATCGAACGGCGGACGCCGCTGGAAGCGGCCGAGATCGATGTTAACCAGCCAGGCTGAGAAATACCCAGATGCGCCGGTTTCTGGCATACTGATCCCGACCCGATGAGGGGTCACGGCGGATCGCTCCGCCGCTCTATCACTACGGATCGTCCGGCACGTACCTGCCGGTGAAGGAGAAACACAATGGCATCTGTGACTTTCGACGAGGCCACCCGCCTCTACCCCGGCGGAACCCGCCCGGCTGTCGACAAGCTCAACCTCGAGGTCGCTGACGGCGAGTTCCTCGTCCTCGTCGGCCCCTCCGGCTGCGGTAAGTCCACCTCGCTGCGTATGCTCGCCGGCCTCGAAGAGGTCAACGCCGGCCGCATCCTGATCGGTGACCGCGACGTCACCGACGTGCCGCCGAAGGACCGCGACATCGCGATGGTGTTCCAGAACTACGCGCTGTACCCGCACATGACGGTCGCCGAGAACATGGGCTTCGCGCTCAAGATCGCCGGCGTCGGCAAGGAAGAGCGTGCATCGCGCGTTCTCGAGGCCGCCAAGCTGCTCGACCTCGAGGAGTACCTGACCCGCAAGCCGAAGGCCCTCTCGGGTGGTCAGCGTCAGCGTGTCGCGATGGGTCGCGCGATCGTGCGTCAGCCCCAGGTCTTCCTCATGGACGAGCCGCTGTCGAACCTCGACGCCAAGCTCCGCGTGCAGACCCGTACGCAGATCGCGTCGCTGCAGCGTCGTCTCGGTGTCACCACCGTCTACGTCACGCACGACCAGACCGAGGCCCTCACCATGGGTGACCGCATCGCGGTCCTCAAGGACGGCCTCCTGCAGCAGGTCGGCTCGCCTCGCGACCTGTACGAGAAGCCGAACAACGTGTTCGTCGCCGGCTTCATCGGCTCGCCGGCCATGAACCTGTTCTCGGCCGACCTGGCCGAGGGCGGCATCCGCTTCGGCACCGAGATCGTCCCGCTCGACCGCGACACCGTGGGCCGTGCCCACGGCTCGCAGGTCACCGTGGGTGTGCGCCCCGAGGACATCACGGTCGGCCCGGCAGACGGCAAGGGCCTCTCGGTCGTCGTCGACCTGGTCGAGGAGCTCGGTGCAGACGGTTACCTCTACGGTCACACCGAGATCAACGGCAAGCGCGCCGACCTGGTCGCACGTGTCGACGGCCGCAGCCACCCCAACGCGGGTGAGACGGTCACGCTGGCCGCGAACGCGGGCCATGTGCACGCGTTCGACATCGAGTCGGGCGAGCGCCTGAACGACAAGCCGGTCGTCTCGGCCTGATCACCTCCACAGACGCGGCGCGGGCTGACTTCGGTCACCCGCGCCGCTTCGTCTTTCCCGCCACCATCTGAGGAGCCCCATGCAGGACGCGCTGCGCATCACGGCGAGCACGGTCGACCCCGGACTGCTCGCCCTCCCCTGGTCGACACCGCTGGGGTCGTGGCCGTCCGAGCAGATCGTCTCCCTGCCCAAGGGACTCTCGCGTCACCTCGTGCGCTTCGCCGACCTCTCCGGCCGCGTCGTCGCCGTCAAGGAGACGACCGACGAGATGGCGCGCCGCGAGTACGAGATGCTCGGCAACCTCGCGCGCCTCGACGTCCCCTGCGTGTCACGCGTCGCCGTGATCGCAGGGCGGACGGATGCCGCCGGCGAACCGCTGCCCGCAGCCCTCGTGACCTCGCACCTGCGCTTCTCGATGCCGTATCGCGCGCTGTTCACCCGCGTGCTGCGCCCTGACACCGCGAATCGCCTCGTCGACGCCCTCGCGGTGCTGCTCGTACGACTGCACAACGTCGGCTTCTACTGGGGCGACGTCTCGCTCTCGAACACGCTGTTCCGCCGCGACGCCGGGGCGTTCGCGGCGTACCTCGTCGATGCCGAGACCGGCGAGCTGCATGAAGAGGGCCTGACCGACGGCCAGCGCGCGTACGACCTCGATCTCGCCCGCACCAACATCGCCGGCGAGGTCATGGACCTGGCCGCAGGCGGGCGACTCGAGCACGGCGTCGACGCCGTCGCGATCGCCGACGGCATCGTCTCGTCATACCACTCGCTGTGGGCCGAGCTCACCGCGCAGGAGTCGTTCGCCTCCGCCGAGACCTGGCGCATCACCGAGCGGGTCGAGCGTCTGAACGCCCTCGGCTTCGACATCGACGAGATGTCGATGTCGACCACCGCCGACGGCACGGTGGTCGAGATCCAGCCGAAGGTCGTAGATGCCGGGCATCACCAGCGTCGCCTGATCCGCCTGACCGGACTCGACGTCGAGGAGAACCAGGCTCGACGTCTGCTGAACGACCTCGACGAGTTCCGCGTGCGGTCGACCAAGCAGTGGGCCGACGAGGAGATGTACGCGCACGAGTGGCTGACCCGTGTGTTCGAGCCCGTGGTGCGGGCCATCCCCTACGAGCTGCGCACCAAACTCGAGCCCGCGGAGGTGTTCCACCAGGTGCTCGAGCACCGCTGGTACCTGTCACAGGCTCAGGGACGCGCGGTGCCTCTCGCCGAGGTGCTCACGAGCTACATCAACGAGGTGCTGCGGCACCGCCGCGACGAGGCCACCATCATGGGCCCGCCCACCGAGACGATGAGCCTGCCCGTGATCACCGGCGCGCATCCTGTCTCGGACGACGACCACGAGGCCGACTGGCGCGACCTCGTCTGACGACGGACCGCTGCGCCTCAGTAGCCGACGGTGAACCGCTCGCGGTGGTGGTTTCCCTGCTCGATCTCGTCGACGACGGCGACCGCGAAGTCGGCCCCCGAGATGTAGGACTTGCCCTCGTCGTCGCGCACGAGCACGTCGCCGCCGTCACGATAGTGCCCGGTGCGCTCGCCCTCGGCCCAGGGTCCGAAAACCTCGGCGGGATGCACGAAGAACCAGTCGAGATCGGCATCCGCGCCCTCGAGCAGCGCGAGCGAGTCGATGCCGACCTGCGCCTCATGCTTGTACTCCTCGGGGAAGTCCAGGTCGAACAGGCGCGGACCGCCGGGAGCCACCAGGCTTCCGCCCGCTCCCCCGACGACGCCGAGACGCGTGCTGGTGCCCGCGAGCACGCGGATCACACCTTTCAACGCCTGCAGCACGTTGTCGGTCATATCGCCTCGAGGCGACAGCGACGAGACGACGGCATCCGCCCCGTCGAACGCGCTCGTGAGCGACGCCGGCTCGAGCGCCGAGCCCTGCACATACGACGCGCCGTCGACGGCATCCGCGGGGGTGGAGCGCGAGATCGCGATCACCTCGTGTCCGCGGCTCACCGCCTCCGCGACGATGTGACGACCGGCGTAGCCGGTCCCTCCGAGAACGACGATACGAGCCACGGGCGCTCCCTTACTTCTTCGCGTTGCGGACGGTCGACACCTGGTAGAGCGCGACCGACGTCGCGATGCCGGCGTTGAGGGACTCGGTCGACGCCGAGATCGGGATCGACACGATCTGATCGCAGGTCTCGGCCACCAGACGCGAGAGGCCCTTGCCCTCGGATCCGGTGACGATCACGACGGGGCGATCGGCCAGCTGCAGCTCGGGAAGCTGCACGTCTCCGTCGCCGTCGAGGCCGAGCACGAACACGCCCTGCTTCTTGAACTCCTTGAGCTGGCTCGTGAGATTGGTCGCCAGGGCGACCGGCACACGGGCCGCCGCTCCCGCGCTCGTCTTCCACGCGGCGGAGTTCACGCCGGCGGAGCGACGCTGCGGCAGGATGATGCCGTGGCCGCCGAACGCCGCGGTCGAGCGGATGATCGCGCCCAGGTTGCGGGGATCCGTGATGCCGTCGAGCGCCACGAAGAGGGGCACCTCGCCCTTGTCGATGACCTGCTCGAGAAGGTCCTGCGGGTGGGCGTACTCGTACGGCGGCACCTTGATGGCGACGCCCTGATGCACACCGTCGAAGCCGGCCATGCGGTCGAGTTCCTGGCGCGTGACCTCGAGCACCGGGATGCCGCGGTTCGTAGCGATCGACAGCATCTCCTTCGTGCGGTCGTCCATCTCGACGCGCTGCGCGATGTAGAAGGCCGTGGCGGGGATCTTCGCGCGGAGCGCCTCGAGCACCGAGTTGCGGCCGGTGACCGTCTCGGTGTCGGTGGTGTTGTCCTTCACGCGCGCCGAGCGGTTCGGGTTGCCGCCCGAGGACTGACGCTGCCCGGGCTTGCCCCGACCGCCGGCTGCGGCGTACCGCTCTGCGGCGGCCTTGCGCTTGCCCGCGGGGTGCCAGGCGCGGTCTTCCGCCTTGGGCGTCGGTCCACGACCTTCGAGCGAGCTACGGCCCTTGCCGCCGGAGCCCTTGGTGGGGCCCTTCTTTCCCTTGCCTGCGGAGGGGTTGCCCTGCTTAGCCATCGATACTCCAATGAGTTCCGGCCGGAGTGTCCTCCAGCGTGATTCCTGCGGCGGCGATCGCATCACGGATGCGATCGGCCGCCGCCCAGTCCTTGTCGGCGCGCGCCTGTGCGCGCTGAGTGATCATCGTCTGCACGAGAGCGTCGAGAGCGGATGTCGAGGCATCGCCGCCCGAGGCCCCGGTCGGGGCCAGCGGGTCGATGCCGAGCACCGTCGCCATGACTGCGACGGCGCGGAGCGCCGTGGCAGCGGCATCCGTGTCTCCCGCGTCGAGCGCGGCATTGCCGTCGCGCACCGTCTCGTGGAGCACCGCGAGCGCCTGAGGCACTCCGAGATCGTCGTCCATCGCCGATGCGAACGACGAGGGCATGTCGCTGTACACGAACCGGACGTGCGAACCGCCGACGGCCCGGATCACGCGCGCCATGAACGTGCGGATGCGCCCGAGCGCCGCCTCGGCCTCGGTCCACGACGACTCCGAGAGATCGAGGCTCGAGCGGTAGTGCGCCGCGGCGAGTGCATAACGCACCACCAGCGGATCCCGCTCGGCGAGCACGTCGGCCGCCAGTGTGAAGTTGCCGAGCGACTTCGACATCTTCTGTCCGTCGACGGTCACGAGTCCGTTGTGCACCCAGTACCGAGCGAAGCCGTCGCCGGCCGCGGTCGACTGCGCGAGTTCGTTCTCGTGATGCGGGAAGCGCAGATCGAGACCGCCGCCGTGGATGTCGAACTCGGCGCCGAGATAGCGCTTCGACATGGCCGAGCACTCGATGTGCCAGCCGGGGCGTCCCGCGCCCCAGGGCGACTGCCAGACGGCATCCGCCTGCTCGCCGGCTTTCATACCCTTCCACAGGGCGAAGTCCTGCGGGTTGCGCTTGCCACGAGGATCCGCATCCTCCGCGGCCTCCATCGCGTCGATCGACTGGTTCGTGAGCGAGCCGTACTCGGGCCACGAGCGCACATCGAAGTACACGTCGCCGGACGCATCGGGCGCCGGGTACGCGTGCCCGCGTTCGATCAGAGTCGCGATGATCTCCTGCATCTGCGGGATCGACGCGGTCGCGCGCGGCTCGTAGGTCGGCGGGAGGATGCCGACACCGGCATAGGCCGCCGTGAACTCCTGCTCCATGCGGTACGCCAGCGCCCACCACGGCTCGGTGTCGGAGGCGTTCGCAAGCACCTTGTCGTCGATGTCCGTGACGTTGCGCACGAACGTCACGCGTCCGAAGCGGTGGGTCAGCCATCGTCGCAGCAGATCGAAGCTGAGGGCCGCCCTGACGTGACCGATGTGGGGTCCGGACTGCACCGTGGGTCCGCACACGTACATCGTGATGTTCTCGGGATCGAGAGGCACGAAGTCGCGCAGCTGCTGTGCGCGGGTGTCGTAGAGGCGGAGAGTCACCGCACAAGCTTACCGGGCGGCGGATTCCGAAGACTGGGTGCGTCAGTCGGCGACGAACGAGAGCCGACGGTTCGCGAACTCCCCGATGCCGATCGGCCCCATCTCGCGTCCGAAGCCCGAGCGCTTCACCCCGCCGAAGGGCAGCTCGGCGGCCTCGGCGGCGATCGTGTTGACGTGGGTCATGCCGACCTCGAGGCGCGAGGCGACGCGAGCGGCCCTCGCCTCGTCGGTCGAGAACACCGATCCACCCAGGCCCATGTCGCAGTCGTTGGCGAGCTCGAGCGCCTCCTCGTCGCTGGAGACCCGATAGACCGTCGCGACGGGCCCGAAGATCTCTTCCCGGTAGGACGCCGAGTCGCGCGGCACGCCCGTGAGCACGGCCGGCGAGTAGTGGGCGCCGGGGCCGTCGGACAGAACGCCGCCGGCCTCGAGCGTGGCTCCGGCCTCGACAGCGCGACGCACCTGCTCGTCGACCGTCTCTGCGGCGGTGCGCGTCGACAGCGGCACGAACTCGCCGTCGTGCAGGTCGAGCTGGTCGCCCGGCTTCAATCCCTCCGCCAGGCGCGTGAGCTCGGCCACGAACTCGTCGTGGATGTCGTCCATCACGATCAGGCGCTTGTTCGAGTTGCACACCTGACCGCCGTTGTAGACGCGGAAGTCCCAGGCCTCGCGTGCGACCGCTGCCACATCGTCGGCATCCAGCACGATCATCGGATCGATGCCGCCGAGCTCGAGCACGCACTTCTTGAGGTGTTTTCCCGCCTGGGCTCCGATGATGGCGCCTGCACGCTCCGAGCCGGTGAGCGAGACGCCCTGCACGCGGGGGTCGGCGATCATCGTGGCGATCTGGTCGTGCGAGGCGAAGACGTTCTGATAGCCGCCCTCGGTGACCCCGGCCTCGCGCATGATGGCCTCGATGGCGAGCGACGAGCGGGGGCAGATCTCGGCGTGCTTCAGCAGGATCGTGTTGCCGAGCAGAAGGTTGGGAGCCGCGAAACGGGCCACCTGGTAGTACGGGAAGTTCCACGGCATGACGCCGAGGAGAGTGCCGATCGGGCGGTGCTCGATGTACGCGCGTCCCGGAACCGTGCTCGGGATCTCGTAGTCGGTGATGAGGCTGGGGCCGTGCACGGCGTAGTACTCGATGATCGAGGCGGCGAAGTCGACCTCGTCGATCGCCTCGGCACGGGACTTGCCCATCTCGACCGCGATGTGATCGGCCAGCTCGTCCTTGCGCTCCTCGAAGAGCTCGGCCACGCGCTTCACGACGGCCGCGCGCTCCTGCACGCTGCGATCGCGCCACTCGCGATAGGCGGCATCCGCAGAGGCCAGAGCCGTCTCGATCTGCGCGTCCGTCGCCGTGTCGAAGGACTCCAGCACCTCGCCCGTGGCGGGGTTCTGCACTCGGTAACCGCTCATCTGATTCCTCGTTCGCTCGTCACGCGGGTCGCCGTCGATGCCGCTTTCCTCGATCGTCGCGCGGCGTCGCCGTCGAGCGCAAGTCACCGCGCCGTGCGCGCTGCACGACCGGATCAGTCGACCGCGAAGACCTGTCCGGTCTGCACTCCCAGGACGCTCTTGGCGTACGCCTGCCCGACACGGTGCGACGAGACCGGCACGAAGCCCGGGAACGACGAGTGATACGACGGGGCGTCCTCGAGCACCGAGGGGCTGACGGCGTTGATGCGGATGCCGCGTGGCAGCTCGGTCGCCGCGGCGAGCACGAACGACTCCAGCGCGCCGTTCGCGAGTGAGGCCGCCGCGCCCGTCGCGATCGCCTCTCTCGCCAGGATGCCCGTGGTCAGCGTGAAGGACCCGCCGTCGCGGACGAACGGCGTACCGAGGCGCACGACGTCGACCTGGGTGAGCACCTTGCCGCGGAACGCCGACTCGTAGTCACTCCGGTCGAGGTCGGACAGCGGGCGGAACGGCACTCCGCCGAGCGCCACGATCACGGCGTCCACGGGGCCGACAGCCTGGAAGAGCCGCTCGACGGACGCCGGATCCGCGACATCGACCGACGGTTCTCCGGTGCGCGAGGCGGCGATGATCTCATGGCCCTGCAGCGCCTCGACCGCCGTGCGTCCGACGTGCCCACCGGCACCGATGATCAGGATCCTCACGACGACTCCTCCACGCTCGACGGCACCACCAGGGCGACCGCGGTGACCGCGATGCCCTTTCCCCGCCCGGCGAACCCGAGCCCGTCGGTCGTCGTCGCGGTGACCGACACCGGAGCCCCTCCGAGCGCCGCCGACAGCGCCTGCTGCGCCTCGGCGCGACGGGGGCTGAACCGCGGCCGGTTGCCCTGGAACTGCACCGACACGTTGCCGATCGCGAAACCGGCCTCGGCGAGGATCTCCCGCGTGCGGTCCAGGAACACCTCGGCGTGGGCCCCGGAGTATTCGGGATGCGCCGTGCCGAAGTGCTCGCCGATGTCGCCCAGGCCTGCGGCCCCGAGCAGCGCGTCGACGATCGCATGGGCCACCGCATCGCCGTCGGAGTGCCCCGAGAGCGGCTGCTCGCCCGGCCACTCCAGACCCGCGAGCCAGAGGGTTCCCTCACCGCCGAACGCATGCACGTCGGTTCCGAGTCCCACCCGCGGCATCGACACGGACAGGAGCGGTGCAGGGCGAATCGGTGCGGTGGGCCCCGACCCGGTGTGCGCAGATCGCGCCGATGCCCCGGAATCCGTGTTCAGCAGGTGGCGTGCCCGCTCCAGGTCGGCCGGTGTCGTGATCTTGAATCCACGCGGCGATCCGTCGATCCTGCGTACCGGATGCCCTGCCGCGGCGAACAGCGCCGCGTCGTCGGTGTACTCGACGCCCGACGCCAGTGCGGCCGCGTAGGCCTCCTCGAGGAGATCGCGCGGAAAACCCTGCGGGGTCATCGCCGCAGCCAGCTCGGAGCGATCGACCGGGCCGACGATGTCGTCGCCGTCGACCTTCTTGAGAGTGTCGATCACCGGGAGGGTCGGTATGACCCCGGTGACGTCGTCGACGGCGGCCGCGACGGCGTCGATCGCAGCCGGAGTCGTCAGGGCGCGAGCGGCGTCATGCACGAGCACGGTGCGCACGTCACCCCACAGCGCGTCGAGACCTGCCGCGACCGACTTCTGCCTGGTGTCACCGCCCGTCACCACGCGTCCGAGTTCGGCGCGCTCACCCGCGGCCGCCCTCAGCTCGGCCTCGGCGTCGCCTTCGAAGCCCTCCGGCGCGACCACGACGACCTGGGCGGGTGCCGCGGCGAAGACGCCGTCGAGCGCGTGCCGGAGGATCGAGTGCGTGTCGATGCCGACGAACGCCTTCGGCGCCCCGGCATCCAGTCGGGTGCCGGATCCTGCGGCGACGACGATGATGGCGGTGTTCGGGACGGGAAGCATGCTCACCCCGTTCACGTTACCGGCGCGCACGAAAAAAGGCGGATGCCGCAGCATCCGCCTCGTCTCGATCCGCTCAGGACGCGAGGACCTCGTCGAGCATGGCGCTCGCCTTGTCCTCGTCGGTCTTCTCTGCGAGAGCCAGCTCGGAGATGAGGATCTGACGCGCCTTGGCCAGCATCCGCTTCTCACCCGCCGACAGACCGCGGTCCTGATCACGACGCCACAGGTCGCGCACGACCTCGCTCACCTTGATCACATCGCCGGAGGCGAGCTTCTCGAGGTTCGCCTTGTACCGGCGCGACCAGTTCGTCGGCTCTTCGGTGAAGGGCGCACGCAGAACCTCGAACACGTGGTCGAGGCCCTCCCGCCCGATCACATCGCGGACCCCGACAAGATCGACGTTCTCCGCGGGAACCTCGATGATGAGGTCTCCCTGCGTGACGTTGAGCTTCAGGTATTTCTTCGCCTCACCCTTGATGATGCGCTCCTTGACCTCGATGATGGTCGCAGCGCCATGGTGCGGATAGACGACAGTCTCGCCAACCTCAAAAAGCATAAAAAATTGTCCTTTCGGCAACCTCAAGGATACCACAGCGAAGATGCGCTAAGGTTTGCACCCCTGCGTCCCGAGGCGCCCCTCCGCATGCGCATAGAATGGGAGGCGGACATCCCGCCGGACCACAGGAGGACCAGTGAAATCGCGCCTTGTCGCATCTGCCGCCATCAGCGCCCTCGTTCTTCTCGGCGCCACCGGCTGCACGTTCATCTCGCCGCAGTCGACGAAGATCGAGTACTCGGCATCGGACGGCGTCAACATCTCCGACTCCGACGGCCCGCTCGACGTGCGCAACGCGTTCATCGTCGCCAACGAAGACGGCTCGGTCGGCAACTTCATCGGCGCGGTCGTGAACCCGACCCTCGACAAGGCGACCCTCACCATCACGGTCGCGGGCCTCGAGCCGATCGAGGTGCCGGTCGCCGCGGGCAAGACCGTCAGCTTCGGCACCGCCGACGAAGAGCCGCTGCGCATCGACGACCTCGACACGATGCCGGGCGCGACGGTCGAGATCCACTTCCAGTCGGGCGACGGCGCCGGGACCAAGGCCGATGTGCCCGTGCTCGACGGCACGCTCCCCTACTACGCGGACCTCGTCCCGACGGAGAAGGCGAAGCCCACCGCCGAGCCGACGCCTGAGCCGGTGCCCACCGACACGGCAGCACCGGCTCCGACCGAGTGACACCCACGGACTGAACGACAGAGGCCGGCACCCCGCGGGGTGCCGGCCTCTGTCATGTCCGCCGTCGGAATGAGGGCCGTGTCAGCCTTCGAAGCGATAGCCGAGGCCACGCACGGTGACCAGCATCACCGGCTCACCCGGGTTCTCCTCGATGCGCGAGCGGATGCGCTTGATGTGCACGTCGAGCGTCTTGGTGTCTCCGAAGTAGTCGCTGCCCCACACCCGGTCGATCAGCTGGCCCCGGGTGAGCACCCGACCCGAGTTGCGCATGAGCACCTCGAGCAGCTCGAACTCCTTGAGCGGCATGTTGATCTGCTGGCCCGCGACCGAGACCGTGTGCCGGTCGATGTCGAGCGAGACCCGACCGCCGTCGAGCACACGCTCGTCGAGCTCGCTCTCGGCCTGCACCACTCGGCGCAGCACGGCCCGCATGCGCGCGAGCAGCTCCCGCGAGGAATAGGGCTTGGTGATGTAGTCGTCGGCGCCCAGCTCGAGACCCACGACGATGTCGACCTCGGAGTCCTTGGCCGTGAGCATGATGATCGGCACGGCCGAGGTCGAGCGGATCTGCCGGCAGACCTCGGTGCCGGGCATGCCCGGCAGCATGAGGTCGAGCAGCACGATGTCGGCACCGCGCTCACGGAAGGCCGTCAGCGCGCCGGGGCCGTCTTCGGCGATCTCGACCTCGAACCCTTCGCGGCGCAGCAGATACGCCAGCGGGTCGGCGAGGTCGGGCTCGTCTTCGACGAGAAGGATGCGGGTCATGCGTTCTCTCCGTTTCGGACGCGAGCCGCGGCCTTCGCCGCCTTGCGCTCGCGCTTCTTCTTGCTCTTCTTGTCGTCCTCGATGCCCTCGGGAGCATCGATGCGGGGAAGTCTGATGGTGAAGGTCGATCCACGCCCCGGGCGCGACCACAGGGTCACCTCGCCGCCGTGCCGCTGGGTCGCGTGCTTGACGATCGACAGGCCGAGCCCCGTGCCTCCGGTGCGACGGGAACGGGCCTCGTCGGCGCGGTAGAACCGTTCGAAGATCCGCTCGCGGTCGCCCTCGGAGATGCCGATGCCCTGATCGGACACGGCGACCTCGACGACACCGGCGTCGGCCTTCACGCCGACGCCGACCCGCGAACCTCGAGGAGAATAGACGATCGCGTTCGCGATGAGGTTGCCGAAGGCCTCGATGAGGATCTGCGGGTCACCGTGCACCCAGACGCCGCGGTCGCCGCCTCGGGCGAGCTCCACTCCCGCCGAGTCCGCCTGCACGACGTGGGCCTCGATCGAGGACGCGATCACCTCGTCGATCGACACGGGTCGCGCATCGGTCAGGGTGTCGTCCGCCTGCAGCCTCGACAGGCTCATGATGCGTCCGGTGAGCTGCCCAAGCCGCGTGGCCTCGGCCGAGATCCGCGTCGGGAAGTGCCGCACCTGGGCCGGGTCGTCGGCTGCCGACTCGATCGCCTCGGCGAGCAGCGTGACCGCGCCCACCGGTGTCTTGAGTTCATGACTGGTGTTCGCGACGAAGTCGCGGCGCATCTGATCGAGCCGCTCCTGCTCCGTGACGTCTCGGATGATGAGCAGTGACATGCGGGGGCTGATCGCGCTCGCGCGCGCCGAGACCAGACGAGGGTCGAGGCTGAGTCCGCCACGGGTGATGCGCATCGACTCGGTGTGCGAGCCGCCCTCGCTGCGCACGCTCCGCAGAAGCTGACGAAGTTCCGGGTTCTCGAGCGGGGCGCCGACCCGGATGCCGAACCGCGCCGCAGCCTTCGAGACCGCCAGCACGAGCCCCGACGCGTCGACGACGCATGCCGCGTCGTCCATGCTCCGGAGCACGGCGGTGACGCCGTCGGGAACGACGAGTGACGTCTCCTCGGCGATGCGGGCCCTCGCGCGGTACGCCCACACCAGGAGGAGTGAGAGTCCGACACCGATCACGAGGCCGACGGCCAGCGCGAGCAGCGCGGTCTGCGGCAGGGTCATGTGTCCAGAGTAGAGTGCGTTCACCTGCCGACCGGCGCGTTAACCGGGCGCGAGACCAGAGCGAGAAGTACTATTCACGTGCTGGGCACCGTTCGTTAACCTTCGGGGCAGACAATCGCTTCGGGCCTGTGCGGGAGCGCGGACCTCCTCTCGCGCGGACGCCCCAGCCGTCTCGCGCTGACACACAGCCGAGACCCGAATGAAAGGTTGCGCCCCACCATGCGCGAAGTCTTCCACCAGTCCCTCGAGGACCTGCAGTCGCGCCTCGTCGAGATCGCAGACCTCGTCACGGTCTCGATCGACAAGGCCACCCGCGCGTTCGCCACGAGCGACGTCGCCCTCGCCGAAGAGGTCATCGCCGACGACGCGAAGATCGACGAGCTCGCGGTCGCTCTCGACGAGCAGGCCATCGAGATCCTCGCCCGCCAGCAGCCGGTCGCCCGCGATCTGCGCATCGTCGTCTTCGCACTGCGCGTGAGCGCGTCGCTCGAGCGCATGGGAGACATGTCCGAGCACATCGCCCAGCTGGCTCGCCTGCGCTTCCCTGAGCGTGCCATCCCGAAGGGCCTCAAGGGCACCTTCACCAAGATGGGCGAGCTGGACGTCGAGATCTCCCGCACCCTCAGCGAACTGCTCCGCACGCAGGACCTGCGTCTCGCCGACACGATCCGCAACACCGACGACGACATCGACGAACTGCACGCGAGCGTGTTCGAGAAGGTGCTCAGCGACAACTGGAAGGGTGAGGCCACCGCCACGGTCGACGCCACCCTCGCCAGCCGCTATCACGAGCGCTTCGCCGACCATGCGGTCGCCGTCGCCAAGAAGGTCGTCTACCTCGCCACGGGCGACTGGCACGTCGACGAAGAGGACTTCCTGTCGGCCGCCGAGCAGCAGCGCGAGTTCGGCCACGCCTGACCCGCGTCACGGTACGACGAAGGGGCGGATGCTGTCAGCATCCGCCCCTTCGTGTGTGTCGTTACTTCTTGCCCTGCGCGGCGACCGCTGCCGCTCCGGCCGCGGCGGCCTCGGGGTCGAGATAGCGACCGGGTCCCGTCGGCACGTTGTTCTCGTCGAGCTCGTACACGAGCGGGATGCCGGTGGGGATGTTCAGCTCGGCGATGTCCTCGTCGCTGATGCCCTCGAGGTGCTTCACGAGTCCGCGCAGCGAGTTGCCGTGGGCCGTGACGAGAACCGTCTTGCCGGCCTCGAGATCCGGGACGATCGCGCTCTCCCAGTACGGGAGCAGTCGGTCGATCACGAGCTTCAGGGACTCGGTACGCGGCACCTCGCCGTCGATGCCCGCGTAGCGCGGGTCGTGCACCTGGCTGAACTCGCTGTCGTCGTCGAGCACGGGCGGCGGCACGTCGAACGACCGGCGCCACAGCTGGAACTGCTCGGGGCCGAACTCCTCGAGCGTCTGCGCCTTGTCCTTGCCCTGCAGGGCGCCGTAGTGGCGCTCGTTGAGACGCCACGAGCGGGTCACGGGGATCCACAGACGGTCGGCGGCGTCGAGCGCGATGTTCGCGGTCTGGATCGCGCGGCTCAGCAGCGAGGTGTGCAGGACGTCGGGCAGGATGCCGGCCTCGGCGAGCAGTTCTCCGCCGCGACGGGCCTCGGTGCGGCCCTGCTCGTTGAGGCGGACATCCACCCAGCCGGTGAAGAGGTTCAGTTCGTTCCACTCGCTCCGGCCGTGACGGAGCAGGATCAGGGTGCGCTTCGCAGTCATGGGCCCAGTTTATCGGCGCAGGTCGACGCGTCCACGCCCCCACCCTGGGAGGATTGACGCATGGCGTCATCTCCTCTCGGTCGGCCGACCCGCGGCACCACCGGGACGAACCGCCTGCGCCGCAACGACCGGTGGATAGCCGCCAGCCCCGCGTTCCGGCGCGCGACGGATCCGCTCGTGATCGACCTCGGCTACGGTGCGAGCGGTGTCACGGCGTTCGAGCTCGCGACACGGCTGCAGCGCGTCCGACGGGATGCCGAGGTCCGGGGCCTCGAGATCGACCCCGCACGGGTCGCCACCGCGAACGAGCAGCTGCTCGCGGTGCGTGCGGGGCTCACCCCGTTCGACCCCGACCTGCGCGTCACGTTCGCACGGGGCGGGTTCGAGGTGCCGCTCCCCGACGGCCGCCGCCCCTCGGTCATCCGCGCCATGAACGTGCTGCGCCAGTACGACGAGGCCGACGTCGCCGGAGCGTGGCGCACGACGACGGCCCGCCTCGCCCCGGGCGGTCTGCTGATCGAGGGCACCTGCGACGAGATCGGGCGCGTGGCGAGCTGGATCGACGTCGACCACCATGCGACGCCGCGGCGATTCACGATCTCCCTCCGACTCGCCGAGCTCGAGCATCCGAGCATCGTCGCCGAACGCCTGCCGAAGGCGCTGATCCACCGCAACGTGCCGGGCGAGCGCGTGCACGCCCTGCTCGTCGATCTCGACCGGGAATGGGACCGCGCCGCGGCGCTGTCGACGTTCGGCGCGACCCAGCGCTTCCTGGCTGCGGTGGGCGCACTGCGCGATCAGGGCTGGCCGGTGTCGGGCGGGAAGGCCCGGTGGCGATTGGGCGAGCTCACGCTGCCCTGGGAGGCCGTGGCGCCGCTGCCCTGACCGACGTGGGACGCCGGCCGCGACGGGTCAGACCGCGTGGCGGGGATCCGGGGCGCTCGGGCGTCGCGACAGCCGGGTGAGTCGAGGGATGTCGGCCGTGGCACCGGCATCCGCCGGCACGATGACCTGCTGCGTCGCGGCGATGTCCACGCCCTCGGCGCGCACGACGAGATCGCCGACCGGGGTGCGGCGCGAGAGGATCGCGAGCGCGATCGGACCGTCTTCGTGATGCCGCGCGACGGACGTGATGCTCCCGACCTCGTCGTCACCGGCGAAGACGGGATCGCCGGCGGACGGCAGCACATCGTCGCTGCCGTCGAGGTGCAGCGCGGCGAGGCGACGCGGCGGGTGGCCGAGGTTGTGCACCTTCGCCACCGTCTCCTGACCGCGGTAGCAGCCCTTGTTCAGGTGCACGGCCGTGCGGATCCAGTCGGACTCGTGCGGCAGCGAGCGCTCGTCGACCTCGGCCGACCAGCGCGGCCGCCACGCGGCGACGCGCAGCGCCTCTGCCGCGAGAAGGCCCGCGACGTCTTCTGCCGACAGCGTTGCCGCGAGAGAGTCCGCCGCGCCGCGCGGGACGACGGCGATCCGCCACGCGAGCTCTGCACCCGGGTGCTCGGCGACCTCGGCGTACTGATGTCCGCCCGCACTCACCCGCTGCCAGGGATCCGACCAGACGATCGGAGCGCCCGCGGGGGCGGATGCCGCGGCTCGAGCGCGCTCGGACGCAGCCCCACCGTCGACGAAACCGAGCAGCGCGAGATCGGGGCGGACCTCGATCGTCGCCTGCGTGCGGAACTTCATGCGCTGCAGCCGGGTGGCGAGAGCGTCGGCGTCGCCGGCATCGGCGATCAGCCAGGTCGACGACCCGTCGTCGACGACGCCCGCGGCATGCTCCACGCGACCCTGCGGGTCGAGCACGAGCAACTCGGTGCTGTCACCGGCGGCGAGGCGCCCGAGAGCCTGCGAGGTGATCGAGTCGAGCCAGCCGAGACGCTCGGGACCCGCGACCTCGATGACGGTCCTGTCGTCGAGGGGGACGAGAGCCGCACCCGCCGCGAGGCGGCGCTGCTCTCGGAAGACGTCGCCGAAATGGGCGATGCCCTGGTCACCCGAGACGGCGCCCTCGATGTCGGAGAAGCCGGGCATGTCAGACCTTCGCGAGGCGCGCCGAAGCATGCGAGCGCAGCGGAGTGCCCAGCGCAGCGATGTCCCACGCCCAGAGCAGGTGGCCGTCGACGAGGCCGTACAGGCGCGTGGCGCTGCCGTACTCCTTCGCGCCCGCGCCGCGCACGACGGCGTCGGTGGCGATGTCGACCCGAGGGCCGTTGATCTCGCCGAGGTAGAGCTCGAGCATCCCGTCGGAGTGCGCGATCGACACCTCGATCGGGAAGCCACCGGATGCCGCGCGCAGCGCCTCGACGTCATCGACGCCGCGGTCGACCGTGACGCCCAGCGGAGGAAGAAGCCCCGGACCGGAGTCGGCATCGGTCGCCGGTCGGGTCAGACGCCAGTATCCGGTCTCGGCGACGAGCGGAACGGATGTCGAGCCGTCGTCGCCTGTGAAGGTCGCGGTGGCCGAGTAGTTGAGGAAAGGGCCGCCGTCATGGCTGAAGCTCACGCGATGCGCGAACTCGCCGCGCAGCTGCTTCCCGTCGACCGGGTAGTCGATGACTCCGGTGCCCTCCCACACGCCGATCAGCCACGAGAGCGGGACGAGATCGGCGGGGAGGTCGGTGGGGAGATCGATCACGACGAGCTCAGCGCTGGCCGCGGAAGAGGTTGCGCAGCACCACGACCGAGACGAATGCGATAGCGAGGCTCGCGAGTCCCAGGAGGCCGATGAAGAAGAATTCGAGCGCCATGAGGTCCATGGCTCCACCCTACCCTCCGCACGCGGGAGTGTCGCCTCTCGCGATGACGGGATCGTGGGGGTCAGGAGGCGAGCGCGGCGAGGCCGAAGCCGACCGAGATCATGCCCATGAGCAGCAGTGCGCCGATGGCGCTTCCGCCGACGCGGAGGATGAAGCCCTGGGTGCGTCCGTGCCACAGCTGCACCGCGAACGAGAGCAGCACGACACCGCCGAACGCCACGAGCAGCCACTGCATGCGGTACACCTCGGGCACGAAGATCCCGATGGCGATCGAGCCGACCAGTGCGACCGCCCAGACGGCGAGCACGCCGACGAACTCGTTACGCGGTGCGAGCGCAGGTTCCGACATGACTCCATTGTGACCCATCGGCGCCCGGTATCATTGCGGCACGGCGATACATCAGCCGTCCGGAAGGAGTGCGTGTGGCCCAGGTCCTGGTCTTGACCAACGCTCCGGTCTCGGAGCAGGTCCTGCCCGCCATGGAGCTTCTCAGCCACCGCGTGCGACAGATCCCCGCCGAGCCGGCCCAACTCGTCAGCGCGCCCGACTACGACATCGTGATCGTCGACGGCCGCCACGACCTCGTCGGCGCGAAGTCGCTCTGCCGCCTGCTGCGCGCGGCCGGGCAGGACGCTCCTCTGCTGCTCGTCGTCACCGAGGGCGGCATGAGCGCCCTCTCGGGCGACTGGGGCATCGACGACGTGCTGCTCACCACAGCCGGCCCTGCCGAGGCCGACGCGCGGGTCCGACTCGCCCTCGCCCGGCACGAGGAGACAGCCGAGCCGTCTCGGGTGCAGGCATCGGGCGTCGTGATCGACGAGCAGTCGTATTCGGCGAAGCTGCGCGGCCGGCCTCTCGACCTGACGTACAAGGAGTTCCAGCTCCTGCACTTCCTCGCCACGCATCCGTCGCGCGTCTTCACCCGCGAACAGCTGCTCAGCGAGGTCTGGGGATACGACTACTTCGGCGGCACGCGCACGGTCGATGTGCACGTGCGTCGCCTGCGCGCGAAGCTCGGCGACCAGGAGCAGATCATCGGCACCGTGCGCAACGTGGGGTACCGCTTCAACGTCAACGAGGACGAGAGCGTCCCCGCCGCACGGTGACACAGAGAGCTGCGTTCACACGCACGTCACCTCACGGTGCTTAGATGTACCCCATGATCGATCCCGCTCTCGCCGACGCAGGTCTCGGCGATGCTGAAGACGACGACTTCGACGCCATCGAGTCGCCGGACGCGCTGCTGCCCGACCACCGCTACCTCGACCGTGAGCTCAGCTGGCTCGCGTTCAATCAGCGCGTCCTCGAGCTCGCCGAGGATCCGTCGCTGCCGGAGCTCGAGCGCGCGAACTTCCTGGCGATCTTCGCGAGCAACCTCGACGAGTTCTTCATGGTCCGCGTCGCGGGCCTCAAGCGCCGCATCGTGACCGGCCTCGCGGTGCCCACCAACATCGGCCGCTCCCCCGCCGATGCGCTGGCCGACATCGCCCGTGAGGCTCATGCCCTGCAGCTGCGTCACGCCGAGGCCTGGACCTCGCTCGTGCGGCCCGCTCTCGCGGAGTCGGGCATCGAGATCGCCGACTGGACGGAGCTCTCCGACGAGGAGCGCGCCAAGCTCTCGGAGTACTTCGGCGCCCAGGTCTTCCCGGTGCTGATGCCGCTGGCCGTCGACCCCGCGCACCCGTTCCCCTACATCTCGGGTCTGTCGCTGAACCTCGCGATCCGCATCCGCAATGCGCGCACGGGGCGCCAGGAGTTCGCGCGACTCAAGGTGCCGCCCATGCTCCCGCGCTTTGTCGAGGTACCGGGCACCGGCGAGATCAAGCGGTTCCTGCGCCTCGAAGAACTGATCGCGAACCACCTCGGCGACCTGTTCCCGGGCATGGAGGTGCTCGACCACCACGCGTTCCGCCTCACGCGCAACGAGGATGTGGAGATCGAGGAGGACGAGAGCGAGAACCTGATTCAGGCACTCGAGGCCGAGCTGCTGCGCCGTCGCTTCGGCCCGCCCATCCGCCTCGAGATCACCGATGACATGGACGAGGTCACGATGGACCTGCTGGTCCGCGAGCTCGACATCACGGACCAGGAGATCTATCGCATCCCCGGACCGCTCGACCTGCGCGGTCTCTTCGACCTCTCGCGCATCGATCGTCCCGACCTGCGCTACCCGCCGCACCTGCCGACCACCGCGGTGGCCTTCCAGCCCACCGGCAGCAACACGCGCGCCGACATCTTCAAGGCGATCCGCAAGTCGGATGTGCTCGTGCACCACCCGTACGAGTCGTTCACCACGAGCGTCGTCGCGTTCCTCGAACAGGCCGCGCGCGACCCCCACGTGCTCGCCATCAAGCAGACCCTCTACCGCACCTCGGGCGACAGCCCGATCGTCGAGGCCCTGATCAACGCCGCCGAGGCCGGCAAGCAGGTCCTCGCTCTGGTCGAGGTCAAGGCGCGCTTCGACGAGGCGAACAACATCGTCTGGGCACGCAAGCTCGAGAAGGCGGGCGTGCATGTCGTGTACGGCCTGGTGGGACTCAAGACGCACTGCAAGCTGGCTCTGGTGATCCGCGAGGAAGACGGCGTGCTGCGCCACTACTCGCACATCGGCACCGGCAACTACAACCCGAAGACCAGTCGCATCTACGAGGACTTCGGGCTGTTCACCACCGACGCCCAGGTCGGCAAGGACCTCACCCGCCTGTTCAACGAGCTCAGCGGCTATGCGATCGAGAAGAAGTTCAAGCGCCTGCTCGTCGCACCCCTGCACCTGCGCAAGGGACTCGTGCGGCAGATCGACAACGAGCGCCGCAACGCGGAGGCGAGCAAGCCCGCCGGCATCCGCATCAAGGTCAACTCGATGGTCGACGAAGAGGTCATCGACGCGCTGTATCGCGCGAGCGCGGCCGGCGTCAAGGTCGACGTGTGGGTGCGGGGCATCTGCAGCCTGCGCACCGACCTCGCGGGCATCAGTGACAACATCACGGTGCGCAGCATCCTCGGTCGCTACCTCGAGCACTCGCGCATCTTCGCCTTCCACAACGACGGCGACCCGCAGGTCTACATCGGCAGCGCCGACATGATGCACCGCAACCTCGACCGCCGGGTCGAGGCGCTGGTGCGGGTGACCGACCCCGGACATCTGAAGGATCTGCTCGCGTTCTTCGACCTCGCGATGGACCCCGGCACCACGTCGTGGCACCTCGGTGCCGAAGGCGTGTGGACCCGGCACGCCGAGGACGCCGAGGGCAAGCCGTTGATCGATCTGCAGGACAAGACGATGGGGTTGATCCAGCGACGCCGACGCGCACGGGCGACCCGATGACCTCCCACGGGGCGACCGGAGTCAAGAGCACAGCTCGGTCCAAATGGACCGACAAGGCCGTGTATGCGGCGGGCGCCGTCATCTGGCGACTCGTCGACGGCAAGCTGCGGATCCTCCTGATCCATCGCACCAAGTACCGCGACATCACGCTGCCGAAGGGCAAGGTCGATCCCGGTGAGATGCTCGCCGAGACCGCGGTGCGCGAAGTGCACGAGGAGACCGGCATCCGCATCTCGCTCGGCGTGCCGGTCGGCGTGAGTCGCTATCACCTGCCGTCGAACAAGCAGAAGGTCGTGCACTACTGGGCGGCCGAGGCGACGGAGGATGCGATCCGCACCTCGACGTTCGTGCCCAACCGCGAGATCGCGGCGATCGAGTGGGTGAGCCTGAAGAAGGCGCGGTCGCGACTCAGCTATCCCGTCGATGTCGAGATCCTCGACTTCTTCACGAACCTCGTCGACGACGGCGTGCTGCGCACCTTCCCGGTGATCGCGCTGCGGCATGCCAAGGCTCTCGCGCGGTCCGACTGGGACGGATCGGATGCCTCGCGTCCTCTCACCGACCGCGGACGCGAGCAGGCGGCCTCGATCGTGGGGCCGCTGCGCGCCTTCGGCGTCCGCAAGATCGTCACGAGCGATGCCGTGCGCTGCGTGCAGACCGTGACCCCCCTGGCGAAGGCCCTCGACCGCAAGGTCGTGAAGACCGCGCTGATCAGTCAGGACGCCTGGGAGGACGGCGACGACGACCTGCGGTCGGTGATCGGCCGGCGCGTCCGCTCGGGCAAGCCCGCGGTGCTGTGCAGCCACGGCCCCGTGCTGCCCGGCATCCTCTCCGAGATCGCGCTCGCGACCGGGACGATCCAGGGATCGTATGTGAGCAGCGCGGCCGATCTCGAGCCCGCCGCGTTCTCGGTCGTGCACCTCTCGGCGTCCAATCCCGGGTCGGGGATCATCGCGATCGAGACGCACATCCCTAAAGTCTGACCCTCTTCGCAGACCGGAAGATCCGCGTGTTCCCGCGGATCCGCCCCAGAGAGACGCGCGCCGTTCACCTTCCGTTCACCTGCGGGGTCGAGTCTCGTTAACCGCCGCACCTAGCGTCACTGTGTGCCCTGCACCGGGCCCCACCCATCCATGATCGAAGGATCCACAGTGAAGATCTCCCGAATCGCACGTATCGGCGCCGTCGGCGCCGTGGCCGCTCTGGCTCTCGCAGGCTGTGCCGCGAACGAAGGCGGCAACACCGGCGGCGGCTCGTCCGACGCCCCCACCTCGACCCTGACGGGCACGATCGAGGCCACCGGCGCCTCGTCGCAGGAGGCTGCGCAGCAGTCCTGGGTCGCCGCGTTCCAGACCGCCAACCCCGACACCACGATCAACTACACCGCGACCGGTTCGGGCACCGGCCGCGAGAACTTCATCGCAGGTTCGTCGAACTTCATCGGCTCCGACCGCGCGTTCAACGCCGACGAGATCGCCAAGGGCGGCTTCGGCTCTTGCACCTCCGACGAGATCGTCGAGATCCCTGTCTACATCTCGCCCGTCGCGGTCGCTTTCAACCTCGAGGGCATCGACGAGCTGAACCTCGACGGCAAGACCCTCGCGGGCATCTTCTCGGGCGCCATCTCGAAGTGGAACGACCCGGCCATCGCGTCGCAGAACGAGGGCGTCGCCCTTCCCGACCAGGCGATCATCCCGGTGCACCGCGCCGACGCGTCGGGCACGCAGGAGACCTTCACGAAGTACCTCAGCGCCGTCGCCCCCGACGTCTGGACCTACGAGGCCAGCGACGAGTGGCCGCTCTCGACCGGTGAGGCCGGCGACGGAACCTCGGGTGTCGTCGACGCGATCTCGAACGGCTCGGGCTACATCGGCTTCGCCGACGCCTCACGCACCTCGGAGCTCGGCCAGGTCGCCGTGCAGGTCGAGGGCGAGTACGTCGCGTACTCGGCCGAGGCGGCCGCCGCCCTCGTCGAGGCCTCGCCGCTCGAAGAGGGCCGCTCAGACCACGACCTCGCGTTCGACGTCGACCCGGCCGCAGCTCCGGCCGGCTCGTACCCGATCGCCCTCGTCTCCTACCTCATCGGCTGTGTCGAGTACGACGACGCCGAGACCGCCGGCCTCGTGAAGGCGTACTTCGAGTACGTAGCATCGGCCGAGGGACAGGATGCTGCGGCCGAGGCCGCCGGCAGCGCACCCATCTCCGACAGCCTGCGCGAGCAGATCACCACCGCGATCGACGCGATCGTCACGGAGTGACCGGGCGCTCAGCACTCCGCTGAGCTCCGGCACCGAGGCCCCCGGGTGTCGGTCGAAGGATCTCGACCGACACCCGGGGGCACCCGCATGAAGACACCCGAAAGCCCCTCAGAGCAGATCGTGGAGCAGCCCCGATGACCACCACCCAGGCGGGTCCCGACACCACCCGTTCCCCCGGTTCGCGCCCCGCGCTGCGCCGACGGGGCGACCTCATCTTCTCCGGCACCGCGCTCGGAGCGGGGATCATCATCCTCGTCACGCTCGCAGCGGTGGCGATCTTCCTCATCGTCCAGGCGCTCCCGGCACTCTCGCCCGACACGAGCAACAACCACATCCTCGAGGGACAGGCGTTCCTCTCCTGGGTGTGGCCCTTCGTGTTCGGCACCCTGTGGTCGAGCTTCATCGCCCTCGTGATCGCGGCGCCCGTCGCCATCGGCATCGCCCTCTTCATCTCGCACTACGCCCCGCGCCGCCTCGCCGGTGTGCTGGGCTACGTGATCGACCTCCTCGCCGCGGTTCCGTCAGTGGTCTTCGGCCTCTGGGGCGCGCTGACCTTCGCGCCGATGCTCGTGCCCTTCTACAAGTGGCTCAACGAGAATCTCGGGTGGATCCCGCTCTTCAGCGGCACCCCCTCCGGTACCGGCAAGACGATCCTCACGGCATCCCTCGTGCTCGCGGTCATGATCCTCCCGATCATGACCGCCATCTGCCGCGAGGTCTTCCTGCAGACGCCGAAGCTGCACGAAGAGGCGGCGCTCGCCCTCGGTGCGACGCGCTGGGAGATGGTCCGCATGGCCGTGCTGCCCTTCGCCCGCAGCGGCATGGTCTCGGGTGCGATGCTCGGTCTCGGCCGCGCGCTCGGCGAGACCATGGCCGTGACCCTCGTGCTCTCGCCCCTCGGCATCATCACCTTCAACCTGATCAACCCGGAGAACCCCACGACGATCCCCGCGATCATCGCGCTGCGCTTCCCCGAGGCCCACGACGAGGGCGTCAACACGCTCATCGCGGCCGGCCTGATCCTCTTCATCGTGACCTTCGCGGTCAACTTCATCGCCCGCTGGATCGTCTCGCGCCGCGCCGAGTTCTCGGGAGCCAACTGACATGACCGCCACGCTCACCCCGGCGCCCGTCGCCACCACCACGCACTCCACGTCTGCGGGCCACCTGCCCAAGTGGGCGCCCTGGGCCCTGCTCCTGATCGCGTTCGTCGTCTCGGGCACGATCTTCGCCTTCATGAACGCGGGCGGCGACCCGGCCGACTTCAACATCGCGCTGACGCTCGTCGTCGGACTGGTGTTCTACATCATCCTGATCTATGTGATCTCGTCGGTGATCGAGAGCCGTCGTCACGCGGTCGACCGCCTGATGACCGCGCTCGTGTCCGGGGCGTTCGTCGTCGCGCTCCTGCCGCTCATCTCGCTGCTGTACACGGTCGTCGTGAACGGCCTGATGCGGTTCGACGGGGAGTTCTTCAGCTTCTCGATGCGCAACATCGTCGGCGAGGGCGGCGGCGCCGTCCACGCCATCTACGGAACGCTCCTGATCACCCTGGGCGCCACGATCATCTCAGTCCCGATCGGGCTGATGACCTCGATCTACCTGGTCGAGTACGGTGAGGGCCGCAGGCTCGCCCGCGGCATCACGTTCCTCGTCGACGTCATGACCGGCATCCCCTCGATCGTCGCCGGTCTGTTCATCTACTCGGTGTTCGCTCTCATCGTCGGCCCCGGCACCCGAATGGGCATCATGGGATCGCTCGCGCTCTCGGTGCTCATGATCCCGGTCGTGGTGCGAGGCTCCGAGGAGCTGCTGCGCATCGTGCCGAACGAGCTCCGCGAGGCCGCCTACGCGCTCGGTGTGCCGAAGTGGCTGACGATCATCAAGGTCGTCCTGCCCACCGCCATCGCGGGTATCACCACGAGCATCATGCTCGCGATCTCCCGCGTGATCGGCGAGACCGCACCGCTGCTGCTCACGGTCGGTGTCGTGCAGGGGATGAACCTCAACATGTTCAGCGGGCAGATGGCGACGCTACCGGTCTTCTCGTACATGCAGGCGAAGTACCCCGGCATCCCCGTGGACGCCTATCTCGAGCGCGCGTGGGCCGCTGCCCTCACGCTCATCGTCATCGTCATGGTGCTCAACCTGCTGGCGCGCGTCATCGCCAAGGTGTTCGCCCCCAAGATCAACGGCCGCTGAGCCGTCTACCCGATTTCTACAAGAAGGATCCTCTCGTGTCCAAGAGCATCGAAGTCAACGACCTCAACGTCTACTACAGCGATTTCCTCGCCGTCGAGGGCGTCAACATCGACATCAAGCCCAACACCGTCACCGCATTCATCGGTCCGTCGGGATGCGGCAAGTCGACCTTCCTGCGCACCCTGAACCGCATGCACGAGGTCATCCCCGGCGCACGCGTCGAGGGTGAGGTGCTGATCGACGGCAAGAACCTCTACGGCGCGAGCGTCGACCCCGTGCTGGTCCGCCGTCAGGTCGGCATGGTGTTCCAGCGTCCGAACCCGTTCCCCACCATGTCGATCAAGGAGAACGTGCTCGCGGGCGTCAAGCTCAACAACACACGCATGGCGAAGAGCGACCAGGATGCCCTCGTCGAGAAGTCGCTGCGCGGTGCCAACCTCTGGAACGAGGTGAAGGACCGCCTCGACAAGCCGGGCTCCGGCCTCTCCGGCGGCCAGCAGCAGCGTCTCTGCATCGCGCGTGCGATCGCCGTGTCGCCCGACGTGATCCTCATGGACGAGCCCTGCTCGGCTCTCGACCCGATCTCGACCTTCGCGATCGAAGAGCTCATCGCCGAGATCAAGAACGACTACACGGTCGTCATCGTGACCCACAACATGCAGCAGGCGAGCCGCGTGTCCGACAAGACGGCGTTCTTCAACATCGCCGGCACCGGCAAGCCCGGCAAGCTCATCGAGTACGACGACACCTCGACGATCTTCACGACTCCGTCCGTGCAGGCCACCGAGGACTACGTCTCGGGTCGCTTCGGGTAAGCATCCGCTCCGCCGCTTCGTTCGCTTTCGGAAAACCCAGACCATCACCTGGCCGGTCGGCGCGTCACCCTCAGACACGCCGAGTCGCCGCCGCATGGTCTGGGTTTTCCGTCTTCGTCCCCTTCTGCACAGGGTGCGAGAACAGCCGTCACTGCACAGATGCCAGCGCGATCGGGGCCCGAACGGGCGGTGTGCTCGAGGCCGACGCGAACATCGACGGATGGGTTTCGCGCGCGCTGACGTCGTTCTGCAGGATCTCGGACGCATGGCGCGGACCGCGGAGCTGAAGCGCAAGGGCGTCACCGAGGCCGAGCGCACCCGAGCGGTCCGGGCCGGCGACATCATCCGACCCCGCCAGGGCGTGTACGCACTCCGCGATGCACCCGTCGACGCTGTGCACGCTGCCGCGCACGGTGGCACGATCGGATGCAGCGCCGCAGGAGTCCTGCACGGACTGTGGATCCTCGACGTACCGCCCGAGCCCACATATGGATGGGTCGCGCAGGGACGCCGCGCCTGAATCGAGACGCGTGCCGGATCCACTGGGACGACGGCACTGTCCGGGTCGGGTTCCCCGCTCCCCTCCGCAACACCCTGCTGCAGATGCTCGACTGCGCCGGAGAGGACGCGTTCTTCGCGGCCCTGGAATCCGCCCTCCGGCAGGCCCTCCTCTCCGCGCGCGACATGGCGTGGCTAGCTCGGCATCTGCCTCTCGACCACCGGTGGCTGCTCGCCTTCGCGCGGTCCGATGCCGACAGCGGCCTGGAATCGCTCATTCGCCTTCGCCTGCACCGCATCGGGGTCATGGTCCGATGCCAGGTCATGATCGAGGGTGTGGGCGAAGTCGACTTCGTCATCGGCGACAGGCTCATCATCGAGGCGGACGGACGCGAGAATCACGAGGGCAGCGCGGCACGGATCAAGGATCTCGGGCGCGACGCCGTGGCGTCCGCTCTCGGCTACGAGACGCTTCGCTTCACCTACGCGATGGTCGTCCACGACTGGCAGACGGTCGAGGATGCGGTGCGAGGAGCCCTGACGCGCCTCGCGCTCAGCTGATTGATGTGGGAAAACCCGGACACCTCTCCGTGGCCGCGGCAGGTCGCCCGGTGACACGCCGAGGCGGCATCACACAGCCTCTGTTTTCCGGGGCGGAGGGGAGAGGTTAGGGGCCGGGGGTCAGTCGCGAGGGGACAGCAGGTAGGTGTTGAGGTCGGATGTGAGGGCGTGGTCGACCGAGAGGGCAGTGTCGTCGACGGCGGTGATCGGGGCCGCGAGCCTGACACTCGAGACCAACCAGGCGGCATCCGCGCGGGAGAGATCGGATGCCGGGATCTGCCCGTACTCCGCTGTGAATCCGCGTCCGGCGAGGTACTCGTAGACGCTCAGCTGCGTCGTGCCGTGCAGGATTCCACCGTTCGGCGCGGGCGTGACGAACCGATCCCCGAAGCGCAGGATCAGCGATGCGGTGGGTGCCTCGAGCACGAAGCCGTCGCGCGAGAGGAAGATCGCGTCGTCCGCACCGCGACGGTGCGCCTCACGCAGGGCAGCCATGTTGACCGCGTACGACAGGGTCTTGGCGCCCAGCAGCAGCCATGGCGCCCGCTCTGCCACATCGAGGTCGTACCCACGATCGAGCGTCACCACGCGCACGCCGTTCTGACGCACGGTCGAGAAGTCGGATGCCGGCGCCGCCGTGACCCACGCGGTCGGCGTCGGTCCGTGCTCGACGCCCCTGCTGAGGATGAGCTTGATGACGTACTCCCCCGGCCCGCAGTCGGCCGCCGCGCGGTCGATCGCCTGATGCCACTGCGCCTGGTTCGGCAGCGGAAGGTCGCAGAGCTCGGCGGAATGCGCGAGGCGTTCGAGGTGGGGCACGACCTCCTGAGCATGGCCGTCGACCACGCCGATCGACTCGAACACGCCGTCACCGCGCTGGGTGCTCAGCTCACCCACGCTGAGCGCGGGTGCCGCGGCATCCACCAGGGTGAACGTGTCTGCGAAGTCACTGCGGTCGGCGTCGACCGCCGCCGGATCGATCATGAGAGCAAAGCGCCGGGTCATGATCCGAGCCTAGGCCCCGGGAATAGCCGCGGTGCGATCTTGTTACACTGGAGTGGCCGGGCCGCATAACCCCGGGCTCCAATTTTCGCCGCTGCGAGCGGCCTTCCGCCGAGAGGCGTTCTTGCGGCCCGGTCTTTTCATGTCCGGGCGCCGTCTGGATGCACCGCCCAGACGGAAGCCTCTCTGCGTTTCAGGCGAGGCCGCCGGTGCGCCAGAGCACCGCGGACGCCGAGAGATCCTGCGCATAGCTGCTGAGGCGCAGCGCGCGCGTGGTCAGCTCGCTCGCGCGCGACGGCTCGGTCTGCTCGTAATCGTCGGCCGTGTGGGTGGCACCCGACGCCTGCACACGACAGAACGCCGCCGCACGGTCGAGCGCCACGGCGAAGTCGCCCCGAAAAGCCCCGCGGAGGATCGTGTCGATCAGAGCGACGAGCTCATCGGGGTTCGCCGGCACCGGAGCCCCGGCGATCGCCGCATCCGCCGAGGCCAACTCGATGCGCCCCCGCTCGTACAGCAGAGCGGCCGTGTGCGGATCGCCGTGGATGGCGAGCTGCAGCAGATACAGCCGCCAGAGGGCTCCCGGCAGCGTGCGAGCGGGAGCCTTCGACCACAGTTCCGCGATCTCGTCGATGCCGTGCTCGTCGGTGAAGGCCACGAGGCGTTCGGCGCTCACGCCGCTCTCGTCGGCGCGCACGCGCGTCAGCAGAGCGGATGCCGTGGCGTGCGCGATCCGGGTCTCCTCAGCGGGATCGTGGGTGCCCACGATGTTGTCGAAGGCCTGGGTCGGACGGCGGACGGGGCGGGAGAACTGCTCGGGCATCCCACCAGGGTACGCGCGATCCGCGCGGTCAGGCCGTCGGGATGGCGATGACAGGGTCGGTCGTCGGCAGGCCGCTCGGCGAGCCCCCGGCCTGCTCGACCGTGACCGCGATGATGTCACCCTCGTGCATCTCGCCCGCAAGGACCGCCGTGGCGTCTCCCCCGTCGGCTTCGAAGACTCCCGCCGAGATCGGCGTCTCACCGCGCACGAACCACAGTTCGTAGGCGCGATCCTCGGGCAACGTCTCGATGCCGTCGGCGACGAGCACCGCTGTGCCGAGCGATGCCGACCAGTGAGCCGTGGCCGTGCCGCCGTCGGCGAGCTCGATGGAGGCCTCCTGGGCGTCCTCCGCCGACTGGATCTCCTGCAGAGCGACCACGCTCGCCGGGCGATTCACGTAGTCGTTGAGAGCCACGGCGCCGACACCCACACCCACGAGCAGCGCGAGGCATGCGGCGAGCGCGAACAGCACGCGAAGCGGATGCGCGGGCGCCTTCGGCGCGGTGGCGCCGGCAGCAGTCTCCGTGACGATCGGTTCTGCACGATGTTCGTCGGGGTCCACAGCAGCGGGGGTGCTGGTGACTCCTAAGTCGGTGATGTCGCCGGTCTGCGGCGTGACGGCGATGCGTGCCAGGAGCGCCGCTCGGAGTTCGGGTGCGGGGGCCATCGGGGCCGCACCGAGTGCGAGGAAGGTCGCGCTGTCGGCATCCGCATCGACGATGCCCTGCCATTCGGGGTGCGCGACGAGTGCCGCGTGGTACCGCTCCGCGTCGTCGGGAGACAGCGCGTCGAGCGCTGCTCCTGCCGCGAGGTCCGCGAATTCCTTCTCGTTCATGCCGTCACCCCCATAGCTGTCCTGAGACGCGAGAGCCCATCTCGCATCCGTGTCTTGATAGTCCCCAGCGGTGCTCCCACGAGCACTGCCACTTCGTTCTGACTGTATCCGCCGTAGTAGGCCAGGACGAGAGCTTCGCGCTGTGCCTCGGGAAGGCCTGCGAGAGCCTGAACGACCTTCTCGCCCTCGATGCCCAGCTCGACCGTCTCCGCGACACTGTCGTGCGCGACCCCGATCTCTCTGAACCCGGCACGCACGTCTCGGTCCGCGCTGGACTGAGATGCTCGTACCCGGTCGACCGCACGACGGTGCGCGATCGTCATCACCCAGGTTCTTCCCTGTCCCTTGTTCGGAGCGAACTTGGAAGCGGATTGCCAGATCTCCAGAAAAACTTCCTGAAGGACCTCTTCGCTCTGAGAGCGGTTGACCAGCACTCGGAGGATGAGTCCGAAGACGCGCGACGAGAGCATGTCGTACAGCTCCGCGAACGCGCGCTGATCTCCGTCGCCGATGCGCACGAGCAGGTCAGCGACAGCATCCCGTGCCGTACCGTCTTCGGGTACGGCCATCCCATCGATGACCATCTCTACCAGCATGCCGCATCCTCCATGCATTCCCGCGCAACCGTCACGCGAAAGTGACGGAAAAGATCTCACCGATCCGGCCGGCGAAGATCCTGATGCCTCCCGCGTCGAGGAGTCCTCTTAACGCGTGACGTCGAAACCTGTTCGCCACAGCCCCCGAATCGGATTGGAGATCAGCCGATCTCAAAAAAGTTCTGAGAATCTCCCATCCGTTCCGAGGCGGGCTCCGAACACCTGTCAACGCCACGGAGAGGCCGTGGCAGAGATTCTCAAGGAGCTCGAGATGTTCAGCACCAAGAAGAAGGTCACCGCAGCGATCACCCTCGGCCTGGCAAGCGCGTTCGTGCTCGCCGGATGTTCCATGGGTGGCACCACCAGCACCGACGAGCCGTCGGAGTCGTCGGCTCCCGAGTCGTCCGAGACGATGGCTCCCGAGACCGAGACCATGGACCCGGCCGCCAACCTCGTCGGCCCCGGCTGCGCGGCATACGCCGAGGCAGTGCCGGACGGCGACGGATCGGTCGCCGGCATGGCTCAGGACCCGGTGGCAGTCGCCGCGTCCAACAACCCGCTGCTCACCACGCTGGTCGCAGCCGTGAGCGGACAGCTCAACCCCGACGTCAACCTGGTCGACACGCTCAACGGCGACGAGTTCACCGTCTTCGCACCGGTCGACGAGGCCTTCGCGAAGATCGACCCGGCCACCATCGAGGGCCTCAAGACCGACAGCGCCACGCTGAGCTCGATCCTGACGTACCACGTGGTCCCCGGCCAGATCACTCCGGACGACATCGTCGGCACGCAGACCACCGTTCAGGGTGCTGACCTCGAGGTCACCGGCAGCGGCGACGAGCTGATGGTCAACGACGCCAACGTCATCTGCGGCGGCGTGCAGACCGCCAACGCCACCGTGTACCTGATCGACTCGGTGCTGATGCCCCCGGCTGAGTAAGCACGGGACACCGAGCTGGGAACTCGGAACACACTGCCCTCCACTCGGGGGAGGATGGCGGGCAGAAGAACGGGCCGTCGACGAGGCACCTCGTCGGCGGCCTGTTCTGTGCGCCCGCCTGCGGGCGCAGTGCGAACGCAAGCTAGGATGAGAAGGTCGGCCTGCGGGCCGGTGTACGGGCCTTTAGCTCAATTGGCAGAGCAGCGGACTTCAACGAAATAGGAGCGCCTCGGAGGAAACTCCGAGGATGACACCACTCAAAGTCGGGGAACCCTTCCTGGAGACAGATGGCAATCCCGAGCCAAGCCGGACCTGGTCCGGAAGGTGTAGAGACTGGACGGGTGGCACCTTCGGCGAAAGCCATGGTGAAGGGACAGTCCAGACCACGAACATCCGTGAGGATGGCGGCGAAAGTCGAAGTGGCAGGTTAATCCGCGGGTTGTGGGTTCGATCCCCACAGGGCCCACCATTTTCCGGAGCGATCGGATGACGCCGGCGATGTCGGTGGCCGGACGTACGCTCGCACGCGTGCAAGCAGCGCAGCGCGCCGAGAGCATCGAGTTCATCACGGAGTATCTGCGTAGTCATCCCTGCACCGACTGCGGCGCTGCCGATCTCAGGGTCCTCGACTTCGATCATCGACCTCAGGCAGGAAAACGAGATACGGTGATGCAACTCGTGCGCAACGGCTTCAGCCTCGGCGTCATCGCCGAGGAGCTCGCCAGGTGCGACGTCCGCTGCCGGAATTGCCACGCGATCGTCACGTATGACCGCATGGGCGGCTCCTGGCGCAGTCGAGCGATGCCGGGAGCGCCCACCGAGAACTGATCCGCGCGCGTATCACCGCCCTCTCGATACGGCCACCCCCTTCTCGGCGTCCGGATCGTGCGAGAGGGTCGAAGCGTCCCCATCCGGGACCTGACCCTCTACGAAAGGACGCATCATGGCGACTCTCACCGACAGCCGAGTGGCATTCCTGGCGACAGACGGATTCGAGGACAGTGAGCTGACCAGTCCCTGGGACGCCGTGCAGGCCGAGGGCGCGAGCGCGACCCTCATCGCACCCGAGGGTGCGCAGATCAAGGGCAAGAACGGACACGTGCAGCACGTGGACCTGACGTCGGCGGATGCCACGGCAGACGAGTTCGACGCTCTCGTACTGCCGGGCGGCGTCGTGAACGCCGATCACCTGCGGCTCGACAAGCCGTCGATCGAACTCGCACGCACGTTCTTCGAGCAGCACAAGCCGGTGGCCGTCATCTGCCACGGCGCGTGGATCCTCATCGAGGCGGGTGTCGTCGACGGTCGCACGCTCACGAGCTATCCGAGCCTCGCGACCGACCTCCGCAACGCCGGAGCGACCTGGGTCGACGAAGAGGTCGTGGTCGACCAGGGGCTCGTCTCCAGCCGCACTCCCGACGACCTTCCGGCCTTCAACGCCAAGCTCGTCGAAGAGGTGGCCGAAAGCCGCCACGCGGGCCAGACGGCCTGACGACCACTCGCCCTGACGACAGCATCCGGCGGTCCGGTGTCACACGCTCGCACGAGCTCGGTGACGCCGGACCGCCGCTCTGTTCGCGCACCGCACCGAGCAGAACCTCTGACGCCCGTTGCGAGTGACGTCGACCACCACATGGGTGCAGGGCGAGGCCTCGCACCGTCCCAGGCGATCGATGCCCCGGGTGACCAGGTGCAGTGAGGTGCCGACCGCGAAGATCGCCCGCAGGACGTACGGCAGCGACTGCACGTCATCGCGGTAATGCAGATGCCACCCCTCGCCGTCGTGGTCGGTGAGCCGGGGATACGCGGCCGCCTCAGCCATCTGGGCGTTGAGCATCCCGGCCCGCGCGGAGGGGTCGCTCTCGTCGACGATCCGCAGCCAGTCGTCCACGACCGCTCGCACCCTCTCGTGGTCGTCGGGGGCAGGCGGGAACGTCATCGTCATGCCCATCTCGAGAGTTCGCTCTTCGATGCCCGCGCGGTCGGCGGGGAAGTCATCCGCCAGGGACGCCGCCAGCAGGACCGCGTACTCGCCGTAAGGGTTGAGATGCATAAGGCCATTACATCACGCTGGATGCATGACCTCCCTGCAGACCCTCCCGACGCCGCGGACCCCCTCGACGCCCGTACCTCACGAGCACGCCTGGCTCGTGGAATCCCGGCACCGCACCAGCGATGGCACTGTGCTGTATGTGCGCTGCACAGACTGCGCGATGCGCCGGGTCGACCTGCAGCCTCGCACCCAGATGCCGCCGACGGCGCTCTCTCGCCACCTTCCGGCCTGATCGCGCGGCTCAGGCGCCGACGATCTCCCCGTTGCCGGGAACCCACGGGAGTTCGTCCGCGCGCCGAAACGCGAGGGGCACACCGCGCCCGTGGCGATCGATCGACTCCGACACCTGCAGGTGCAGGTGCGGCTCGGTGCTGTTGCCCGAATTGCCGCACTCGCCGACCTGCTCCCCCACGTGCACGACGTCGCCCACCCGCGGAGTCGCACGTCCCTCACGCAGATGGGCGAGCAGCACGAGCACGTCATCCGCGCGGATGACGACATGGTTGCCGGCGATGGCCGGCGCCCCGTTCCGCACACGGGCGGGCTGAGTGAGCGCGTATCCGATCAGGGCGCCGATCGACCGCCGGGCGACATGGTCCTCTTCCCCGTCGTGGACGCGCACGACCTCTCCGGTCACCGGGGCGAGGATCGCGCGCCCGAAGCCGACGAACTCCTCGGGCCTCTCGCTTCCGAACACGCTGCGCAGGCCACGTCGGGCGCTGCGTCCGTCCGCATCGACCGGGACGAAGTCGATCGCGTGAGAGCTTCCGAAGAGCTCCGTGGCGTGGCTGGGAACGCGCGTCGCCGGACTGTTCTGCACCAGCCATCGCCCGGCGAAGGGCAGCGCCAGCACGAACGGCTCCCGGTGGCTCATGCGGTGAGCTCGACGAGCCTTCTCACCGTGCGCAGGTTGCGCGCCGTGCCGGCGACACCGAGCGCCCGGTCGAGCACGGCCTTGGTGAGCTTGGTGTTCTGCACTCCCCCGTCGCCGTAGTCGATCCACAGGTCGTCGCCGACGAGAGCGATCCGCTCCCCCGGCACGAGACGTTCGTGCAGCGCCTCGACGGCTCCGGGCGACGCCGACCCCTCGAGGAACATCGCGTGCAGCATCTTCTCGGACGCCTCCGGGAACGGATGCTCCGCCACGGCCCGTGCGAGCGCAGCGTGCGTGCGCAGGATCACCGGGGTGTCCACGCCGAACTCCGCCGCGATCAGCTCGCGGGCCCGCGCCCGCGCCGCATCCGGGTCGGCGGGATGCTCGCACACGACGTTGCCGCTCGCGATGTAGGTCGAGACCTCGCCGAACTCGGGAGCGAGCAGAGCGCGCAGCTCTGCCATCGGCACCGTGCCCCGGCCGCCGACGTTGACGGCGCGCAACAGGAGGACGCTGCGGGTCACACAGCACCGCTCTCGGTCAGCTCGGCGCCCGCGTGCGCGAGCTCGGCAAGCGCGGCTTCGCTCGACTCCACGCCGACGCCCGCGATCAGGTCGGTGAAGACGCGCACCTGCACGCCGTGGGCGATCGCGTCGAGGGCCGAGGCGCGGACGCAGTGGTCGGTGGCGATGCCGACGACATCGGCGCTCAGAGCGCCCGCTGCGGTCAGGATCGCCCCCACGGTCTCCCCCGCCACGGTGGCGCCCTCGAACATCGAATAGGCCGGGCGCCCCTGCCCTTTGTGCACGTGGTGAGTGACGGCGTCGGTCACCAGGAGCGGGTCGTAGTCCGCTCCGTCTGATCCGGCGACGCAATGGACGGGCCAGGTGTCGACGAAATCCGGGCTCTCGGCGAAGTGCCCGCCGTTGTCGCCCTCGGAATCATGCCAGTCGCGCGACGCGATGATCACGTCATAGTCACCCGCCCTCTCGGCGAGCAGCGCGGACACAGCGGATGCCACGGCATCCCCGCCGGCCACGGCCAGCGCCCCGCCCTCGGTGAAGTCGTTCTGGACGTCGACGATGAGAAGCGCTCGGCTCATGCTTCGAGAGTACGCCCCAAGCGATCCGCCCGGAGGGAACCAGAAGGCCCCGCGATGTTCTTCGCATCACGGGGCCTGGTGGAGCCGCTTGTCAGAATCGAACTGACGACCTTTTCATTACGAGTGAAATGCTCTGCCGACTGAGCTAAAGCGGCGCGATCATCGATATTACCCGAGCGGACGCGACATCGCGAATCGGCGCGTCGACACCCTGGAGTGTCGCCGTCCTCACTCGCAGCGGAGGCCGTCCTCGGGCACCGTGTCGTCGAGGAAGAACGCCTCCACGGCGCTGTCGACGCACGAGTTGCCCTTGTTGTAGCCGGTGTGCCCCTCGCCCACACGGGTGATCAGAACGCCCTCGTCGAGCTGACCGGCGAGGGATTCCGACCACTCGTACGGCGTGGCCGGATCGTTCGTCGTACCGACGACGAGAATCGGCCCGGCACCCTCAGCAGTGATCTCACCGCGGGTGCCGGTGGGCGGGTAGGGCCACACCTCGCACGGGTCGGGGCCACTCCAGTACGGGGCGATGGTCGGTGCGCCCTCGGCGATCTTCGCCTCGATGGCAGCCTCGGCCGCAGGGTCGTCCTCGACCGGGTAGTCCATGCAGTTGTACGCACGGAAGGCCTCGGTCGAGTTGTCGAGGTACGAGCCGTCCTGGTCGCGGCCGTTGTAGAAGTCCGCGAGGAAGAAGGCGGTGGTGGGGTCGCCTTGCAGAGCCTCGTCGAGCGCCTGCGTCAGATAGGTCCAGTTGTCGGCCGAGTAGAGAGCGGCGATGATGCCGGTCATGAGGGCATCGGCACCCATCATGCGTCCGTCGCCGTTCTGCAGCGGGTTGGCGTCGACGCTCGCGAGCAGCGCACCGAGGTCGGCCATCGCCTCGTCGACCGTGCCGTTGAACGGGCACTCCCCCGAGTCGAGGCAGCTCTGCATGTACGCGCGGAGCGCCGACTCGAAGCCGAGTGCCTGCGTGGCGCCGACGTCGAGCCCCGACACCGCGGGGTCGATCGCGCCGTCGAGCACGAGACGGCCCGCCTTGTCGGGGTAGAGCGATGCGTACGTCGCACCGAGGAAGGTGCCGTACGAGTATCCGAGGTAGTTCAGCTCGGTGTCGCCCAGCACGGCTCGGATCAGGTCCATGTCGCGCGCCGAGTTGATCGTGGTGATGTGCGGAAGGATGCCGTCGCTGTTGGCGTCGCACGCCTGCGCGAACTCCTCGGCCCCGGCGAGCAGCTCGGCCTCCCACTCCGGCGTGCCGCGCTTCGCGGTCGGGAGCGTGTAGAGGTAGTCGTCCATCCCTGCCGCGTCCAGACAGGTGACCGCCGACGACTGGCCCACACCGCGTGGGTCGAATCCGATCACGTCGAAGTTCTCGATCAGATCGGCGCCGACCGCGAAGTCGAGGCTGTCACGGATGAGCTCGACACCGCTCGCTCCCGGCCCGCCGGGGTTCGTCAGCAGCGACCCCTGCGCCTCACCGGTCGCCTGATGACGCACGACCGACAGGGTGATCTCGCCGTCGCCCGGGTTCTCCCAGTCGAGCGGTGCCGTGACGTCGGTGCAGTCGAACCCGGTGCCGCACTCGGTCCAGGTCAGCGTCTGGCCGTAGAACGGCAGGAGGTCGTCGGCGACGCCCTCGGTGTCGGGAGCCTTCGTGACCGAGGGCTTGGGCTCTCCGCCCTCGGGAATGGCCGCGTACAGGCATCCGGACAGGGCGACGGCTGCCGCCGCGAGCCCTGCGACGAGGGCGGCTGCGCGCCGCATGCGGGAAGTCGGTCGGTCGGTCACGGTGTCCTCCCGCTCGTGACGGTCACGAGCAAGCTCTCCAGGGCGAGAAGCGGAGCGACATTGCGCTCCAGCGACTGGCGCGTCTCGGCTAGGTGGTCGAGCACGACGAGCGTGCGGGTCTCGGGCCAGGCATCAGCGAGCGCGGCGAGGTCGTCGCGCAGTTCTCGGTTGATCAACTCGTCGTCGCGGCCGAACTGCAGCATCACGACGTCGCGGAACATCGACTGCAGGTCGGTCAGCACGCGATCGATGCCGTCACGGAGGCTGCGCGTCGCGCGCTTCTTCTGGTCGTCTTCGAGCGCCGAGATCTGCGTGCGCAGGGCCGGCGGAACGGCCTGCCCCTCGGCGATACCCACCGTGCGCAGCAGGGAGGCGCGCTCGGCGGCATCGCGTTCGGCGGTCAACGCCTTCGCATCGTCGGTGGCGGCCTGGATGATGCGTCCGGCGACGTCGACAGCGTCGTTGACCCCGCGGACCGCGAGCACCGACCGCAGGGTCTCGTCGCGGCGACGCCGAGCCGCGTCGTCGGTGGCGAGTCGCTGCGCCATGCCGATGTGGCGCTGCGCGTGGCGAGCGGCCTGCTCGGCCACGGCCTCGTCGACCCCGGTGCGCAGCGTGATCAGGCGCGCGACATCGGCGACGTCGGGTTCGCGCAGACGCAGGGAGCGGACCCGTGAGCGGATGGTGGGCAGCAGGTCGGCCTCGCTGGGCGCGCAGAGGATCCACACCGTCTGCTCCGGCGGTTCTTCGAGCGCCTTGAGCAGGACGTTCGAGGTGCGTTCGACCATGCGATCGGCGTCTTCGACGACGATCACGCGATAGCGCCCGGCGGAGGGGGCGAAGTACGAGCGCTCGACCAGAGCGCGCGCCTCGGCGATCGTGATGATCACCTTGTCGGTGCGCAGAGCCGTGACGTCGGGATGCGTGCCCGCGAGCACCTGTCGCATCGCCGCCTCGTCATCGGGATGATCGGCGATCAGCGCAGCGGCGAACGCGTACGCCAGAGTCGATCGGCCTGACCCGGGCGGGCCCGTGATGAGCCACGCGTGCGAGAGCGCGGCGGGATCGGATGCTGCGGCGCGCAGCGTCTCGACCGCGGCGTCCTGCCCCCACACATCGACCCACGGGAAAGGGGCGGCGACGGTCTGGGGCATGTCCTCAGCCTAATCGGGAGCACCGACGTCCGCGCACGGAGACGGCATCCGGTCGCTGGCGGCGCGGTCTCAGCCGAGAAGAGTCTGCACGCGCTCGCGGATCTGCGCGGCGATCACCTCGGGAGACGCGTCGGCGTCGAGCACGAGGAAGCGCTCGGGCTCGGCGGCGGCCAGCGTCAGGTACGCATCGCGGACCCGCGCGTGGAACTCGGTCTTCTCGGCCTCGAGTCGGTCGAACGGCTTGTCGGCCGAGTCGAGACGCACGCGCGCGGCCTCGGGCGCGAGGTCGAGCAGCACCGTCAGATCGGGAAGCGCGCCCTCGGCGGCCCAGAGCGACAGGTCGCGGATCTCCTCGCCGTCGAGCACACGTCCGGCGCCCTGGTAGGCGACAGACGAGTCGAGGTAGCGATCCTGCAGCACGACCTCACCACGCGTGAGCGCGGGGCGCACGACCGTCGCCACGTGATGCGCACGGTCGGCGGCGTACAGGAGCGCCTCGGCGCGGGGCGCGATGTCACCGCGATGGTGCAGCACGATGTCACGGATCAGGTTGCCGACCTCGGATCCACCGGGCTCGCGCGTGCGCACGACCGTGCGGCCCTCGTTCGACAACCAGGTGTCGAGGAGATCGGCCTGCGTGGTCTTGCCCGAGCCGTCGCCGCCTTCGAGCGTGATCCACACTCCGGAACGTGCGGTCACGACCCGACCTTCACGTCGATTCGCCGCACTCACTCAGCACGACGCTTCGCTGCTGCGTTGGCGGCGCGCGTCGCTGCAGCCTTCTTCGCAGCAGCCGAACGAGCGGCGGCCTTCTCGGCATCCGTCGGAGCCTTCTTGGCGGGAGCCTTCTTGGCGGGAGCCTTCTTCGCCGCGGGCGTCTTCTTCGCGGGTGCCTTCTTCGCCGCGCCGCGCTTGGGCGCCGGACCCTTGGCACGCTTGTCGGCGAGCATCTGCACCGCGGTCTCGAACGTGATGTCCTCGACCTTCTGTCCTCGCGGGATGGTGACGTTCGTCTCACCGTCGGTCACGTACGCGCCGAAGCGCCCGTCGCGGATGCGGATCGGCTTGCCGCTCACGGGGTCGGCCTCGAACTCGACGAGAGCACTGGATGCGCGGCGGGATCCCGCGCCGTACTTCGGCTGCTTGTAGATCTCGAGGGCCTGCTCGAGCGTGACATCGAAGATCTGGGATTCGCTCTCGAGCGAGCGGGAATCGGTGCCCTTCTTCAGGTACGGGCCGAAGCGACCGTTCTGAGCGGTGATCTCGTCGCCGCTCTCGGGGTCGGTTCCGACCACACGCGGCAGGCTGAGGAGCTGCAGTGCGGTGTCGAGATCGATCGTGTCGACCGACATCGAGCGGAACAGAGATCCGGTGCGCGGCTTGGGCGCGGCATCCTTCTTCGCTCCGCGCTTGGGCTTCGGAGCCTCGACGACCTCTCCCGTGGCCTCGTCGACCGCCGCGTCGTCGGACACCGGGTCGTTCTCCTGCACGTAGGGTCCGAAGCGGCCGTCCTTGAGGACGATGATCTTGCCGTTCTCGGGGTTGGTGCCGAGCACGCGATCGCCGGCGACCGGCGCATCGATCAGCTCCTGCGCCTTCTCGGCGGTGAGCTCGTCGGGTGCGAGCTCTTCGGGGACGTTGACGATGCGCGGCTTCTCGTCGGGCGCCTCGGGGTTGGCGACCTCGAGGTAGGGGCCGTACTTGCCGAACCGCAGGGTCGCGTTCTCGGTGATCGGCGTCGAGTTCAGTGCACGTGCGTCGATCTCACCGAGGTTGTCGACCACCTGGCGGAGGCCGACATGGGAGTCGGAGCCGTAATAGAAGGAGCGCAGCCACTCGACGCGCTTCTGCTCACCACGGGCGATCGCATCGAGGTCGTCTTCGAGAGCTGCGGTGAAGTCGTAGTCGATCAGGTCGGCGAAGTGCTCTTCGAGCAGTCGGACCACGCTGAAGGCGAGCCACGTGGGCACGAGTGCCTGGCCACGCTTGGTCGCGTAGCCGCGGTCGATGACGGTGCCGATGATGCTGGCGAAGGTCGAGGGGCGGCCGATGCCGTGCTCCTCGAGCGCCTTCACCAGGGAAGCCTCGGTGTAGCGCGGCTTCGGGGTCGTGCGGTGGCCTTTGGCCTCGGCATCCGACATGCGCAGCTCATCGCCGACGGCGACGACCGGGAGCGACTGGTTCTCGTCGGCGTCCTTCTCGTTGCGCTTCTCGTCGCGCCCCTCTTCGTACGCGTCGAGGAAGCCCTTGAAGGTGTAGACGGTTCCGGATGCCGTGAACTCGGCCTTCTGACCTGCCGCGTCGACGAGGATCGTGACGGTCGTGGTCTCGTACTTGGCGTCGGCCATCTGGCTGGCGACGGTGCGCTTCCAGATGAGGTCGTAGAGGCGGTGCTCTTCGCGATCGAGCTCGGATGCGACGGACTTGGGCGTGCGGAAGGTCTCGCCCGACGGGCGGATCGCCTCGTGCGCCTCCTGCGCGTTCTTGCTCTTCGACTTGTAGACGCGAGGCTTGAGCGGCACGGCCGAGTCGCCGTAGAGGGCCACGGCCTGACTGCGAGCCGCCTGCACCGCCTGCGTGCTCAGTGCGACCGAGTCGGTACGCATATAGGTGATGTAGCCCTTTTCGTACAGACGCTGGGCCACGCTCATCGCCTGCTTGGCACTCATCGAGAGCTTGCGACCGGCCTCCTGCTGCATGGTGGAGGTCGTGAACGGTGCGTAGGGGCTGCGGGTTCCCGGCTTCGCCTCGACCTTGGTCACCGCGCCGGCGCCCGCGGTGTCGACGGCATGCGCCAGGGCCGCGGCCTTCTTCTCGTCGAGGATGACGACGGCCTTCTTGAGCTTTCCGGTGTCGTCGAAGTCGGTGCCGCGGGCGAGCTGACCGCCGTCGACCCGGACCAGCCGCACGCGGAAGCCGGAGGACGACGACGCGAGCGCCTCGACGTCCCAGTACTCGGCCGACACGAAGGCCATGCGCTCGCGTTCGCGCTCGACGATCATGCGCGTCGCGGCGGACTGCACTCGTCCTGCCGAGAGACCGGTCTTGACCTTGTACCAGAGCACGGGCGAGACGTCCCAGCCGTACAGGCGGTCGAGGATGCGCCGGGTCTCCTGCGCGTCGACGAGATCGGTGTCGAGCTCGCGGGTGTTGCCGATGGCCGCCTGGATCGCGTCCTTCGTGATCTCGTGGAAGACCATGCGCTTGACGGGGACCTTGGGCTTCAGGGTCTCGAGAAGGTGCCACGCGATGGCCTCGCCCTCGCGGTCCTCATCAGTGGCGAGCAGGAGCTCGTCGGCGGTCTTGAGCGCACGCTTGAGCTCGGCGACGGTCTTCGTCTTGCGATCGGAGACCACGTAGTAGGGGTCGAAGTCGTTGTCGACGTCGATCGAGTACTTCCCGTAGGCCTGCTTGTCAGCGGCAGGGATGTCCTTCTTGTCTGCGAGGTCGCGGATGTGGCCGACAGAGCTGAGCACCTCGTAGCCATCGCCGAGGTACCCCTGAATCGACCGCATCTTCGTCGGAGACTCGACGATGACGAGCTTCTTGCCTTCAGCCAAGGGAGCGTCCTTTCTTCGAAGCACACCATACACACCGCTGTGATGGGTTCGTCACAGTGGTCGCCTGCATTTTCGCCGGACCGTGCTTCGCGCGGCCGTCATCTTCCGTCGGGTGGCCCAGCTCGGGCTCGGGAGACGGCTGCGAGACCAGCGTACGCCGCCTCGACCTGTACGGTCGCCACGAAGCCCTCCACGACGCACCGGGTGAGCGTGCCGCCGGAAGCTGAAGCGACGCGCGCGGCCACGGCGCAGGGGTCACCGTCGACCGCTATCGCACCGCTCGCTGTGTCTGCTGCGGCGAGCGCCGCGGCGTCGGCAGCTCCGGCGGCGCGCTGCGCGGTGACCGCGGCTCCGCCGACGAGGACGAGGCCGAGAGACAGCGCGGCGGCGACCGACAGCACCCCCGCGGCGAGCGCGGACCCCGCCATCAGAGGCCACCCGACGCCGAGCACCGCATTAGAGGCCTCCCGCGAGCGCGCAGCTCGCCGCCTCGAGCGGCAGACGGATGACCGATCCGACGGCGACATCGGCACGGGCCGTGACGCAGATCAGGTCGCCGGATGCGACACTCGACATCGACGCCCCGGGGACCGCACCCGCGACGACACCCGATGCCCTGCCCGCATCCTCACCCCGACCGAGCAGCCGCGCGGCATCGGCCGCAGCGTCCTGCAGCGCGACCTGACGCGCGGCTGCGCCGAGCGCCCCGGCGCCGAGAAGCAGAGTGAGCACGACCGCGGGGAGGGCGAGCGCGAGCTCGGCGGCCACGGATCCGCGCTCGCGATCTCCCCGGTCGCGCATCACGCCACCGTCAGCGCCCGGCGCACGAGATCTGTGAGGATGCCGCGCACCTCATCCGATCTCATGATGACCACGAGCAGGCCCGCGAAGGCGACGGCGGCCATGGTCGTGATCGCGTACTCGGCGGTGGCCGCCCCACTCTCGTCGCCGAAGAGCATCGCGGCTCGTCGGCCGGTCAGCGGAGGGAGGGCATTCATGCTCGTCATGCCCCTGCTCGTCGTGTTCATGTGGGTTCCTTCTTTCTCTGTGTGGATGCGCAGGCATCCGGTGGTCGATGGGGGTGGTGAAGGTTCTCGATGCAGACGTCGCTCAGAGCGGCAGTGGCGTCGAGGTCAGCACGCTCAGCAGCAACGGGGCGACGCCGAGCAGCAGGAATGCCGGGAGAGTGCACACCCCGAGCGGGAGGAGCAGCTGGGTCGAGAGCTTCGCCGCGCGCAGCCGGCCGTCGATCCTCGATCGATGCCGGTCCTGCGCCGCCGAGGCTCGAAGCAGTTCGGCCGCCGGCACGCCCGCCGCGCGGGAGAGGTCGAGCACCGATCTGATGCGCCTGCCATCGCCATGGCGCGAGGCCGGACTCTCGTCCACGAGGCGCAGTGCGCGCTCGACGGAGGCGCCACCGGACAGAGCGACGGCCACGAGCTCGGCCTGCATGCCGGGCGTTGCGGGGCTCGGTCTCGCTCGACGCAGCAGACGCGCCGTCCAGGCACGCGCGGCCCCCACGAGCAGCAGCCCCGCCACGACGCAGCCGGCGCCGATCGGGTTGCCGATCACGACCGAGACGGTGTCGAACCCGAGGGCGAATCCGAGCAGCAGGCCGGCGAACGGCATCCACAGCAGCAGCCGCGCGGTGCCCGCGGGCTCGGCGAGCGCGATGCGCACGTCGTCTGCGGCGGATGCGGCATCGCGAAGGGTCTCGGCGATCATGCGCAGCACCTCGGCGAGCGGAGCACCGACCGTGGTCGCCACCTCCCACGCGGCGGCGAGATCACGCCACGCACCGCCCTCCGACTCGATCGCCGCCACGAGGGCCATCCCCTGTTCCACACGCTCTACGACGGCAGCGGCATGCTCATCGCCCGTGTCACCGAGGTGTCGCCACGCCGTCAGGGGCACGGCGCCTGCCTGCAGCAGCACGGCCAGCGTCTGCACCGACGTCGCAGCATCGGCGCCGCCGGTCGCATGATCGACGTCTGCGGCGCGGTGAGCCTCGGAGCGGTCACGCCGCAGCGCGATCACCATGGGTGCACCTCGACGATCGAGAGACGGTCATCGGTCAGGGCGAACTCGCCGGCCTGCGCGATCCGCCGCCGCCCGTCCGGCGCGCGCTCGAGGTGCAGCACCACTGTGAACGCACTGGCGACCTGGCGCGCGAGCGCCGCGGCATCCATCCCGGCGAGCGCGCCCAGCGCCTCCATCCGGGCCGGAACATCACTCAGACCGCTGGCGTGCAGCGTGCCTGCTCCCCCATCGTGCCCGGTGTTCAGAGCGGTCAGCAGTTCCCGCACCTCTTCGCCACGGCACTCGCCCACCACCAGGCGGTCGGGACGCATGCGCAGCGACTCGCGCACGAGTCGCGCGAGACTGATGCCGCCCGCACCTTCGAGATTCGACTGCCGTGCTTCGAGAGCCACATGATGCGGGTGCCTCGGTCTGAGTTCTGCGACGTCTTCGATCGTGACGATCCGCTCCGACGCCGGCGCGGCCGAGAGCAACGCCGACAGCAGCGTGGTCTTGCCTGTTCCCGTGCCGCCGGTGATGAGGATGTTCGCGCGCTCCTGCACGAGCCGTACCAGCCAGCTCTGGCCGCGCGCGTCGAAGGTGCCGAGAGCGGCCAGCGCGTCGAGATCGGCGGCGCGCACCCGTGGCACTCTGATCGACAAAGCGGTGCCCGCCGTCGCCACGGGGGCGAGGACGGCGTGTACCCGGATTCCGGAGTCGAGTCGCACGTCGACACAGGGCGCCTGGTCGTCGAGATGACGACCGCCGAGTCCCACCAGCGCGACCGCGAGATCGCGCACCTCTCGCTCGGAGGCGCTCCATTCCGGCACAGCCTCGGCGCCGTGCCCGCGGTCGACGAAGAGCCCCTGCGCGCCGTTGACGAAGATGTCGGTGACGTCGGGATCGGCGCAGTGTTCGGCCAACGGCCCGAAGGCCGGATCGATCGGGAGGTACTCGGTGTCGGCCGCCTGAGCGCTCTCCACGAACCGCGACGTCGAACGCGGACGGATGACGAAGGATTCGGGCATGCCCCGACGGTAGGCGCCCGGCGTGCCGTAGGGACCGCGTTCGGGAGCCGTCGCGCACGCGCTGTGAGCAACCTCATCTCACCCGACCCCGTGCAGAGAGATCGGTCGATCGGCGACGTCCGATCCCAGACAGCAGAGAGCGCTCCCACACGGAGAAGGGCGGCACCTCACGGGGGGAATGAGATGCCGCCCACGGCGCACCCTTTCGGGGGATTCGGGCACACCAAGGCCGGAATGAGAATTCGGCTGAGGTCGAGTGTACGCAAGGCGACCGTCCTGACAAAACCCGTCGGAGTACCGACTTTCGGCAGTATGCGACGTCAGCGGCCGAGACTAGATTCGCCGTGACCTGATCGCGCCACCCCGGGATCAGCCTGCACGACCTGCCATGCCGCAAAGGAGCGTCTGCCGATGAGCAGCCAGATCGATCATCTTCTCGATGAAACCCGCCAGTTCCCGCCGTCCGAGGAGTTCGTCGCTCAGTCGATCTCCTCGCCCGCGCTGTACGAGAGCGCGGCGGCCGACCGCGAGGCGTTCTGGGCCGGCCAGTCACGCGAGCTGCTCGAGTGGCACAAGCCCTTCACGCAGGTGCTCGACTGGTCGACGCCGCCGTTCGCGAAGTGGTTCGACGACGGCGAGCTCAACGTCGCGTACAACTGCCTCGACCGGCACGTCGAGGCAGGCAACGGCGACCGTGTCGCCCTGCACTGGGAGGGTGAGCCCGGCGACTCCCGCACGATCACGTATGCCGAGCTGACCGACGAGGTCAAGCGGGTCGCGAACGTGCTCGAAGACCTCGGCATCGGCCACGGCGACCGCGTCGCGATCTATCTGCCCATGATCCCCGAGGCCGTCGCGTCGATGCTCGCGGTCGCCAGGGTCGGAGCGATCCACTCCGTCGTGTTCGGTGGCTTCAGCGCGGACAGCCTGCGCTCGCGCATCGACGACGCCGGCGCGAAGCTCGTGATCACCGCCGACGGCGGCTATCGCAAGGGTCGCGTCTCGGCGCTCAAGCCGGCCGTCGACCAGGCGCTCGCCGACCGCGGCGACGGCGAGCAGCAGACCGTCGAACACGTGCTGGTCGTGCGTCGCGGCGAGAACGAGGTCGAGTGGAACGCCGACCGTGACATCTGGTGGCACGAGGCTGTCCCGAACGTCTCGGCCGAGCACACCGCGCAGGCGTTCCCCGCCGAGAACCCGCTGTTCATCCTGTACACCTCGGGCACGACGGGAAAGCCCAAGGGCATCCTGCACACCTCCGGCGGCTACCTGACGCAGGCCGCGTACTCCCACAAGTACGTGTTCGATCTGCATCCCGAGACCGACGTCTACTGGTGCACCGCCGACATCGGGTGGATCACCGGGCACAGCTACGTCACCTACGGACCGCTGGCGAACGGCGCGACCCAGGTGATCTACGAGGGCACACCGGATGCTCCGCACCCCGGCCGCTGGTGGGAGATCATCGAGAAGTACAAGGTCTCGATCTTCTACACCGCTCCGACCGCGATCCGCTCGTTCATGAAGATCGGCCGCAGTGTTCCCGCGAAGTTCGACCTGTCGTCGCTGCGACTGCTCGGCTCGGTCGGAGAGCCCATCAATCCCGAGGCGTGGATCTGGTACCGCGACGTGATCGGCGCGGGCACGACGCCGATCGTCGACACCTGGTGGCAGACCGAGACGGGCGCGATCATGGTCTCGGCCCTGCCCGGCGTGACCGCGACCAAGCCCGGCTCCGCGCAGGTTCCCCTGCCCGGTATCTCGATCGACGTGGTCGACGAGTCGGGCACCGAGGTCGGCAACGGCAACGGCGGCCTGCTCGTGGTCACGGAGCCGTGGCCGAGCATGCTCCGCGGTATCTGGGGCGACCCCGAGCGATACCGGGAGACCTACTGGGAGAAGTTCGAGAAGCAGGGCTACTACTTCGCCGGAGACGGCGCTCGTCTGGACGCTGACGGCGACCTGTGGCTGCTCGGCCGCGTCGACGACGTGATGAACGTGTCGGGCCACCGACTCTCGACCGCCGAGATCGAATCGTCGCTCGTCGCGCACGAGGCGACGGCCGAGGCCGCGGTCGTCGGTGCCGCCGACGAGACGACTGGGCAGGCGGTGGTGGCGTTCGTCATCATCAAGGAGAGCTACCTGTCGGCGCACGACCCGGCGGGGCTCGCACAGCAGCTGCGCCAGTGGGTCGGCGAGCAGATCGGCGCGATCGCCCGTCCGCGTGACGTGTACATCGTCGGCGAGTTGCCCAAGACCCGCTCGGGCAAGATCATGCGGCGTCTGCTTCGCGACGTGGCCGAGGGCCGCGAGGTCGGCGACACGACGACCCTCGCCGACACGGCCGTCATGAGCATCATCTCGGCACAGGTCAAGTAGAGCGCCCTTCGACAGGCTCAGGGACCCAGGGAATGCTGGGGTGCTGAGCCTGTCGAATGGGGTGCTGAGCCTGTCGAATGGGGCGCTGAGCCTGTCGAATGGGGCGCTGAGCCTGTCGAAGCGTCAGGCGAGGATGAAGGTGACCTCGACCTCGACGGGACTGTCGAGCGGCAGCACGGGTACGCCGACTGCGGCGCGCACGTGCCGACCGGCGTCGCCGAAGATCTCACCGAGCACCAGGCTGGCGCCGTTGATGACGCCGGGCTGTCCGCTGAACTCGGGAATTGATGCCACGAAGCCGCCGATCCGCAGAACTCCTGCGATGTTGTCGACTCCGCCGGCGGCATCCGCTGCGGCGGCGAGGGCGTTCAGAGCGCACGTGCGTGCGTAGGCGTTCGCGTCGTCGGCCGAGACCTCGGCGCCGACCTTGCCGGTCGCCGGGAGCGAGCCGTCGGTGAACGGAAGCTGACCCGAGGTGTAGACGAGTCCGGCGTGCACGACCGCGGGCACGTACGCGGCGACGGGCGCTGCGACGGCGGGGAGCTCGATGCCGAGCTCGGCGAGGCGGGCGGAGACGCTCACTCGGCGCCTCCCTCGAACTGACGCGACGCCTGAGCGGCGGCGGCGAGGCCGGCATTGCCCGCGGCATCCGCGGTCACGGGACGCTTGAAGTAGGCGACGAGGCCGCCTTCAGGCCCCTGCACGACCTGTACGAGCTCCCAGCCCTGCTTTCCCCAGTTGTTGAGGATCGCGGCGGTGTTGTGGATCAGCAGCGGCGTGGTGAGGTATTCCCACGTGGTCATGGCACTCCTGTCTGGCGGCATCCGCGCCTCGCAGATGCGTCAAAGGCGGTATTCAGGGAACTCCCCTACGATCAAGCGTATGCCCCAAAAGAATCGCACGGTGAGTGGTGCGCTCGGCGGAGTCCTCGGGCTCGTCGGGCTGAGCGCCGTCGCCGGTCTCCTCGTCGCGGCCAGCGTCACCCCGGTCCTCGCCATGACCGGCATCGCAGGCTCGCAGGCGCTGACGATCTTCCAGGATCTTCCCGCGAACCTCCAGGTCAACCGCCCGATGGAACAGTCGACGATCGTCGCGACCGCCTCGGACGGATCCGAGGTCGAGCTCGCCTCGTTCTACGAGCAGAACCGCATCCCGGTCACGTACGAGCAGATCAATCCCGTCGTCTACGACGCGATCCTCTCGAGCGAGGACAAGGACTACTTCAGCCACGGCGGCGTGAACGTGGGCGCGACGGCCAAGGCGCTCGTCGACAACCTGCGCGGCACCGACGACCGCGGCGCGTCGACCATCACGCAGCAGTACGTGAAGAACGTGCTGATCCAGGAGTGCGAGCAGGAGGCCGACCCGGCCTCGGGCACCTACGCCGACGATCTGGAGCAGTGCTGGCTCGACGCGACCAACGCCGAGGGCGCCAAGGGCGTCGAGCGCAAGCTGCAGGAGATGCGTTTCGCCCTGCAGATCGAGAAGGAGTACTCGAAGAACGACATCCTTCTCGGGTACCTCAACATCGCGAACTTCGGCGGTACGGTCTACGGCATCGAGTCGGCGGCGAACTACTACTTCTCGACGACCGCGGCGAACCTCACGCTCGCGCAGGCGGCCACGATCGCCGGTATGGTGCAGAACCCGAACCAGTACCGCATCGATCAGCCGCAGGGCACCTGGACGGATGCCGACGGTGTGGGGCACAACAGCGAGGCCGACGGCTACGCCGAGACGGCCGATCGTCGCCATTACGTGCTCGATCGCATGCTCGCGAACGGCAAGATCACGCAGGCGCAGTACGACGAGGCGGACGCCTCCCCCATCGGCCCGGCGATCAGCCAGCCCACGCAGGGGTGCGCCGCCGCGGTGGGCATCGCCCGCAGCGCCTACTTCTGCGAGTACGTGAAGTCGATCGTGCTGACCGACCCGGCATTCGGTGAGACCGAGGACGACCGGCGCGACCTGCTGCGTCAGGGTGGCCTCAAGATCTACTCGACGATGAACATCGACATCCAGAACGCCGCTGCGGCCGAGATGCTCGAGACCGTTCCCGCGAACTACGACAACCAGAACTTCGGCGCGGCGGGCGTCTCGCTCGAGACCAAGACGGGGCGCGTGCTCGCGATCACGCAGAACACCAACTTCAGCGAGACGATCCAGGGCGATCAGGCCTACAGCGCCCTCGTGTTCGCGACCGACAAGGCGCACGGCGGATCGAACGGCTTCTCGGTCGGCTCGACCTACAAGCTGTTCACCCTGATCGACTGGCTCGAGAACGGCCACTCGGTGCGCGAGACCCTGAATGCCAACAACCGCGTCTTCTCCAACTTCAAGTGCGGTGACGACACCATCACGAACCGCACGAAGATCCAGAACTTCGGGAACCAGGGCGGCTACACCGGCAATGTCCTGAAGTTCACGGCCGACTCGCTGAACAGCGGCTACCTCGCTATGGCGGAGAAGCTCGATCTCTGCGAGATCAACGCCGTCGCCGACCGCATGGGCGTCACGCTCTCGACCGGCGGCAAGACGACCGACGGCAACGCCGCGCCCTACGACATCCTCGGGCCGAAGTACATCTCGCCGCTCGCCATGGCCGGCGCCTACGCGACGGTCGCCAACAACGGCGTCCACTGCGAGCCGCGCGCGATCGTCCGCGTCGTCGACGCGGACGGCAACGAACTGCCGATCCCTGAGCCGAAGTGCTCCGAGGTCATCAAGCCCGAGGTCGCCGCGACGGCCGCCTTCGCCCTGCAAGGCGTGATGAACGGCGGCGGTACGGGAAACCGCGCCAACACCAATGACGGCACCCCGCTGATCGGCAAGACCGGAACCCACGAGTCGTGGGGAACCATGATGATCGAGTCCAGCACGAACGTGACCACCTCGGTGTGGGTCGGACGCTGGGAGGGCCAGGCGAGCATCCTCCGGCAGAGCTGGGGCGGCACCGACCTGAACGCGATGCGTTACACGCTCGCGCGCACGATGCAGCGCACCGCGAACGACATCTACGGCGGCGACGCCTTCCCCGCACCGGACAACAACCTCAGCCGACAGATCCTGACCGATGTGCCCAACGTGGTCGGCATGACGGTGGATGCGGCGACGCAGGCCCTGCGAGACAGGGGCTTCCAGGTCACCGTGGGTGCCCCGGTCGACGGCCCCGAGGGCGATGTCATCGTGGCGCAGGACCCGTCCGGCCAGGCCGCGAACGGCGCGACCGTGACGATCTCGCCGAGCAACGGGCAGGCCGCGACCGTGCCCGACGTCACCGGCCAGTCGAGGTCGAATGCGCAGAACGCGCTGTTCGGAGCCGGCTTCTCATCGATCTCGTTCGACAACTCGTGCAACCCGCCGGGGTCGACGGTCGAGAGCACGAACCCGGCTGCGAACACGGCGACGAGCAAGAGCACGTCGATCACGGTCACCTGCAAGTGACCGCTCGCACAGCGGCACACCCGGCCCTCATCGCGCTCGGCGCGGTGGGGGCCGTCGGTGCGGCGACAGCGGTCTGGGGCATCGGCATCGAGCGCTACCTGTTCACGGTGCGCGAGGGGACGGCATCCGTGCTCGCTCCCGGCTCCGCACCGATCCGCGTGCTCCACGTCTCCGATGCCCACATGGCGCCCTGGCAGCACCGCAAGCAGGACTGGCTGGCCTCGCTCGCGCAGCTGAAGCCCGACCTGATCGTCAACACCGGCGACAACCTCGGGCACCGCGACGGACTCGACGGCATCCGCCGTGCATTCGAGCCGTTCGCGGGCATCCCGGGTGTCTTCGTGCACGGATCGAACGACGTGATCGCCCCCTCGCCCCGCAACCCGTTCCGGTACTTCATGGGCCCTTCGCAGAAGCCGCCGACGCCCGCGTCGCTCGACACCGAGGCGCTCGATGCGTACTTCTCCGAGGATCTCGGGTGGTCAGCCCTCGACAACACGGCGACCCGTCTGACGATCGCGGGCAACCGGATCGAGTTCCTCGGAGTCGGCGACGCGCACTGCGAGTGGGACCGCCTGGAAGACCTCCCCGCCGCGATCGACGGCCTCGGCCCACGCGACGCGGGCACGTCGGTGATCGGTGTGACGCACGCCCCGTATCAGCGTGTGCTCAACGGCTTCGTCGACCTGGGAGCCGAAGCGATCTTCGGCGGGCACACACACGGCGGACAGGTCTGCCTGCCCGGCTACGGCGCTCTCGTCGCGAACTGCGACATTCCACTGAAGCAGGCGAAGGGCCTCAGCACCTGGACCGCAGACGGCCGCACCGTGCCGCTCAACGTCAGCGCCGGATGCGGTCACTCGATCTACGCGCCGGTGCGATTCGCGTGCCGCCCCGAGGCGACGCTTCTCACGCTCACGGCGCGAGACTGATCGACCGGCGGTCTCGCGAGTCGGCATGGACGACGGGATGCATCACACGACGCCCTCTCGTCGGGCGCGGCGCCTCGTCGGGGTCGTCTATGTCGTCGTTCCGCTCCTCGCCGCGATCGGACTCCTCACTCCGGTACTCGCACTGACGACGTCTCCCCTCGGCGTGCATGACGGTGCCGCCATCCCGCTCATCGCGATCTACATCCTGTGCGTTCTCGTTCCTGCCCTCGGATCGATCCCGGCCGTTTCAGCTCGCCTCCCCCGCACGGCCGTGCTGAGCCTCGCCAGCATGTCAGGCGTCATCTGCATCGCGTGGACGGCATTCTTCTGCTGGTCTCTGACACTGGTCAGCGGCGCGGGCGGGATCGAGCTCGTCCGCTCTCCTCCGGGCTTCCTCGCCGTCCTGATCTCCGCGACCACGAGCGTGTGGGCGGTCGCCCTCTCGGCGCTCGTCATGACGATCCCGAGACAGCGCGTGCGGGCGGTCGTGCTCGTGACGGCGATCCTTCTCGGTCTGGGCGTGCTCATCGCGTCGACCGCCGTCGCAACGTCATGATGAGGGTGAGGCACGAGTCCCGATTCGCCGTTTGCCCCTCCTCTCTTGTAGACTCGGAGGGTTGCAAAACGGGGTGTGGCGCAGCTTGGTAGCGCGCTTCGTTCGGGACGAAGAGGTCGCAGGTTCAAATCCTGTCACCCCGACCAGTGACACACGAAGGCCGCCCTCACGGGCGGCCTTCTCTGTAACCGCGGACTGCACCACATGCGCCACATCCGCCACGGATCTTGGGGAAACCACATGACCACGCCTGCCCTCGTCGCCTTCGACCTCGATGACACGCTCGCTCCGTCGAAGGGTGCCATCAGCCCTCGCATCGCGGCTCAGCTGCTCGCGCTGCTGCGCAGCGTCGACGTCGCGATCATCTCGGGCGGCAACGAACAGCAGTTCCGCTCACAGGTCATCGCGCAGCTGACGAATGCGGATGCCGCGGCCGTCGCCCGCATGCACCTGCTGCCCACCTGCGGCACCCGCTACCTGCGGCACGACGGTTCCGACTTCGTGCCGCTGTACGCCCATGACCTCAGCGCCGACGAGAAGTCCGCAGCGCTCACCGCCCTGCGCGAGGAGGCCGAGCGCCTGGGGCTGTGGGAAGCCGAGCCGTGGGGCGAGATCCTCGAGGACCGCGGTTCGCAGATCACGTTCTCGGCCCTCGGTCAGAAGGCCCCTCGCGACGCCAAGCACGACTGGGACCCGACGGGCTCGAAGCGCGAAGCGCTGCGCGACGCCGTGGCCGCGCGCCTGCCCGGACTCGAAGTGCGCTCCGGCGGCTCGACCTCGATCGACATCACGCGCGCAGGCATCGACAAGGCCTACGGCATGCGGCAGCTCGCAGAGCACACCGGCATCCCGCTGGAGTCGATGCTCTTCTTCGGCGACCGCCTCGACGAGGGCGGCAACGACTACCCCGTTCTGGCGATCGGCGTGCCGTCGGTGTCCGTCGAAGGCTGGGAAGACACCGCCGACAAGCTCGACGACCTGCTGAAGACTCTCTGAGCCCCTCCGCGGAGCACCGCAGGACGACGTCGATGCCGGTGCCGTGGCCGCCGCGGACTCGACGGCCGGTCGAGTCCGCGGCGTGAGGGTCAGCGGACGACGACGTCGGATGCGGTCCGGGTGACCGGTACGAGGCGCGTGAGCTGGGTCACATGCGCGGGCTCGAGCTCGGCGAGCGAGGCCACTCCGAGCAGGCGCATGGTGCGCTCGATCTCGGTGCGCAGGATCTCGATCGTCCGGTCGACACCGGCGCGTCCGCCCGCCATCAGCCCGTAGAGGTACGCACGCCCGATGAGCGTGAAGTCGGCACCGAGCGCCACGGCCGCGACGATGTCGGCGCCGTTCATGATGCCCGTGTCGATCATGACCGTGAAGTCGTCGCCCACGGCCTTGCGCACCTCGGGCAGCAGGTGGAACGGGATCGGCGCACGGTCGAGCTGACGACCGCCGTGGTTCGACAGCACGATGCCGTCGACGCCTGCGTCGCGCAGCCGCACCGAATCCTCGACGTTCTGCACGCCCTTGATCACGATCTTGCCGGGCCAGATGTCGCGGATCACGGCGAGGTCGTCGTAGCTGATCGTCGGGTCCATGGCGGCGTCGAGCAGCTCGCCGACCGTGCCGCCCGTGGTGCTGAGCGAGGCGAACTCGAGCTTCGGCGTCGTGAGGAAGTCGTACCACCACCACGGGCGCGGGATCGCGTTGACGATCGTGCCGAGGGTGAGCTGCGGCGGGATGCTGAAGCCGTTGCGCTTGTCACGCAGGCGGGCTCCCGCGACGGGGGTGTCGACCGTGAACTGCAGGGTGTCGAATCCTGCGGCGGCAGCACGGCGGGTGAGCTCGTAGGAGATCTCGCGGTCGCGCATCACGTAGAGCTGGAACCAGTTCCTCCCCGGAACCGGTCCCTGAGGCTCGCGAAGGGTCGCCGCCTTCACTCCCTCGATCGAGGTCGTGCCGAGCGTCGACAGGGTGAACGGGATGCCGGCCGCGGCGGCGGCGCCGGCTCCGGCGACCTCACCCTCGGTCTGCATCAGTCGCGTGAACCCGGTCGGGGCGATGCCGAACGGGAGGGCAGAGGGGCCGCCCAGGATGTCGACCGAGGTGTCGACGTCGGGCGCGGGCCGGAGGATGCCGGGGTGGAACTCGACGTCCTGGAACGCCTGACGGGCACGCGTGAGCGACAGCTCGCCCTCGGCGGCACCGTCGGTGTAGTCGAACGCCGCCTTGGGCGTGCGGCGCTTGGCGATCGTGCGCAGATCGTCGATCGTGAGCGCGCCGTCGAGACGACGCTTCTTGCCGTCGAGCTGCGGCTTCTTGAACTGCATGAGCTCGAGGAGCTCTTTCGGGTTGGGGAGCTGGCGCTGGACCATGGCTGTCCTTTCAGTCGGTCGTTCGCGGGGACCGGGCACCCTGCTGCAGGGTCAGGGATCCGGTTCGTTCGTAGTAGCCGGTGATGTGGGCGCGCACCAGAGCGCGCGCGGCCTGCGCATCACCCGCGTCGATCGCCGCGACGATGGCCCGGTGCTCAGCACGCAGGCCGTCGGCCATCGAGGCCCAGTCGGTGACGGCCGCTGCGCCCTCCTGCACATAGGACTCGATGGAGGTGCGGAGACCGGCCATCATCGCCGCGACCACGCTGTTGCCGCTCGAGTCGGCGAGGGCGAGATGCAGCTCGGCGTCGAGCGCCAGGAACTCTGCGGGGGTCAGGCCACCGACGTCCATCGCGTCGAGCACCCGGTGCGCGGCGGTGAGGTCTCGTTCGGCGCGACCGGCGAGCGTCGCGGCGACCGCATCCTCAAGGAGCAGACGGGTCTGCACGACGTCTTCGAGCGGGAACCCTCGGGCGGCCACCTGGAGCCTGAGCAGCGTGGACATGCCACCGGTGGGCGTCGAGATCACGATCGCGCCGGACTGCGGTCCCGAGCCGGTGGAGGTGCGGATCAGGCCCATGACCTCGAGCACCCGCAGCGCTTCACGCACGCTCGACCGGCCGACGCCGAGCTCGGCGGAGAGATCGCGTTCCGAGGGAAGCCTGTCCCCCGGGCCGATGCGGCCGTCGAGCAGATCGCGCTCGATGTGCTCGAGCACGAGACGCCATGCGCGTGCCGGCTGCTCGGGCATCCGCTCTCCTCGTCGCGTCGGGATCGGGCTCGCGCGTATGCCGAACCTGTGGTCTGACCACAGTAGCGCGTGTGGTCAGACCACGCAATCCGGGCGCGGCGACGCAGCGGGGGTGTTCAGTATTCAGCACCGGCGGGTCGGAGAAGGCCGTGGCCGCGGGAGGATGACCTCTCGCGCGCGCGATCCATGCTGAATAGTGCACCGGGTGGCACCCCGAACGACGCGGCGCGCGCGGCGCAGGGCGGGGTGGGGCGGATCAGCTCAGGCGTCCGCCGGACTCCTGCAGGTAGCACGCACCGCAGAGCGACTCATAGGTCGTCACCTCGGGTGCGGCAGCGCCGTCGGCCCCCTCGTCGATGGCGACCTGGTCTCCGTCGAACACGAAGCGGCCCCCGACGACCCGGCCGTTGAACACGGCCTTGCGTCCGCAGCGGCAGATGGTCTTGAGCTCTTCGAGCGAGTGCGCGATGGCGAGCAGCCGGGCGGATCCGGGGAACGCATGAGTGAGGAAGTCGTTGCGGATGCCGTACGCCAAGACCGGGATGCCGTCCTCGATCGCGATGCGGAACAGGTCGTCGACCTGCGGTGCCGTCAAGAACTGCGCCTCGTCGATGAGCAGACACGCGATGTCGGCCTCACGGCTGTGCGCCGCGAAGAGCGCCCTGGCGTCGTCGTCCGCACCGATGAGGAAGTCGACCTCTCGCGTCATGCCGAGGCGGCTGTCGATCTGCGACGCACCCTTGGTGTCGATCGCGGGCTTCGCGAGCAGCACGTGCTGGCCGCGCTCCTCGTAGTTGTATGCGGCCTGCAGCAGCGAGGTGGACTTGCCGGAATTCATCGCTCCGTAGCGGAAGTAGAGCTTCGCCACCGGCGCGTTACTGGTTGATGCCCAGCGTGGCGGCCGTGGCTGCCGTGGACTTCTCGGCGAGCGCGGCATCCGTGTTGAGCGATCTGCCGAACGTCGGGATCAGCTCGCGCAGCTCGGGCTCCCACCCCGGGTACTGCTCGGGGAAGCACTTCTTGAGCAGGTCGAGCATGATCGGCACGGCCGTCGACGCTCCCGGAGAGGCTCCGAGCAGACCCGCGATCGAGCCGTCAGCGGCAGCGACGACCTCGGTGCCGAACTGCAGCACGCCGCCCTTCTTGGCATCCTTCTTCATCACCTGCGCGCGCTGACCGGCGTTGATGAGGGTCCAGTCCTCGTCCTTCGCGGTCGGCATGAACGTGCGCAGGCTGTCGACCTTCTTGCCGTGGTTCTTGAGCAGCTCGCCGACCAGGTACGTGATGAGGTCGGGGTTCGCGAAGGCGACGCGCAGCATGGGCCACAGGTTGTGCGGGCGCACCTGGGTGACGAGGTCGAGCATCGACCCGTTCTTGAGGAACTTCGGGCTGAACGTCGCGAACGGCCCGAACATGAGCGAGGCCTCACCGTCGACCACGCGAGTGTCGAGGTGCGGCACAGACATGGGCGGTGCGCCGACGGACGCCTGCGAATACACCTTGGCCTTGTGCTGGGCCACGATCTTCGGGTTGCTCGTCTTGAGGAACTGCCCGCCGATCGGGAAGACGCCGTAGCCCTTGATCTCGGGGATGCCGGAGCGCTGCAGCAGCTTGAGAGCCCAGCCGCCGGCGCCGACGAACACGAAGTGCGCCTTGATCTCGTTGGGAGTGCGACCGATCGTGGTGCGGTACTTGACGAGCCAGCCGTCCTTCTGCTTCTTCAGCGAGCGCACCTCGTGGTTGGTGCGCAGCGCGACACCCGACGCGGTCAGGTGGTCGAAGAGCTGGTGGGTCAGTGCGCCGAAGTCGACGTCGGTGCCCGCGGGCACGCGTGTCGCGGCGAAGGGCTCGCCCTTGCGGCGCTGCTGCATGAGCAGCGGCGCCCACGTGTTGATGACGCGCGAGTCCTCGCTGTACTCGATGCCGTCGAACAGCGGCTGCTTCTTGAGAACCTCGTAGCGGTCCTTGAGGTACGCGACATCCTTCTCACCGCGCACGAACGTCATGTGCGGCGTCGCATTGATGAACGTCGACGGAGCATCGAGCACTCCCCTGTCGACCAGCGACGACCAGAACTGACGGCTCTGCTGGAACTGCTCGTTGATCGAGACGGCCTTGGCCGGGTCGAGAGGAGCACCCTTCTGCTGCGGCATGTAGTTCAGCTCGCAGAGTGCCGCGTGACCCGTACCCGCGTTGTTCCACGGGTTCGAGGATTCCTGCGCCACATCGGAGAGTCGCTCGAAGGCGACGATCTTCCAATCCGGCTGCAGCTCGTGCAGCAGAGTACCCAGGGTGGCGCTCATGATGCCACCACCGATCAAGACGACATCGACGTTTTCGGTCACCGGAACAGTCTAGTTCGAGGTCACGACACGACCGACCACGGGGACCGGCCTGGTCAGACCGGTTCCGCATGGCGGGGATGCGCTCAGGCTATGACGCGAGTGCTACGACGCCAGACGCTCGGCGAGGATCTCCGCGATCTGCACGGCGTTCAGCGCCGCACCCTTGCGCAGGTTGTCGTTGCTGATGAACAGCACGAGACCCCTGTTCTCCGGAGCCGACTGGTCGGCACGGATGCGGCCGACGAAGCTCGGGTCCTTGCCTGCGGCCTGCAGCGGCGTCGGCACCTCGTCGAGCACGACGCCCGGAGCGGTGCTGAGCACCTCGGCGGCACGCTGCGGCGTGATGTCACGGGCGAACTCGACGTTGATCGAGAGCGAGTGCCCCGTGAAGACGGGCACGCGCACGCAGGTGCCGGCGACACGGAGATCGGGGATCTCGAGGATCTTGCGGCTCTCGTTGCGGAGCTTCTTCTCCTCGTCGGTCTCGTTCTGGCCGTCGTCGACGAGGTTGCCCGCGAACGGGATCACGTCGAACGCGATGGGCGCGACGTACTTCTCGGGCTCCGGGAAGTCGATCGACGACCCGTCGTGCACCAGGCGCAGCGTGTCGCCCTGGGCGAGCACGCCCTCGACCTGACCGAGCAGCTCCTGCGCACCGGCGAGACCGGAGCCCGACACGGCCTGGTAGGTCGAGACGATCAGGCGCTCGAGGCCGGCCTCGGCATCCAGCGCCTTCAGCACCGGCATCGCTGCCATGGTCGTGCAGTTGGGGTTCGCGATGATGCCGCGGGGGCGGTCGTCGATCGCGTGCGGGTTGACCTCGCTGACGACCAGGGGAACCTCGGGGTCGTTGCGCCAGGCACTGGAGTTGTCGACGACGACGGCTCCGGCCTCCGCGAAGCGCGGCGCGTACGCACGGCTGGCGGTCGCGCCGGCAGAGAAGAGAGCGATGTCGATGCCCGCGGCATCCGCGGTCTCGACGTCTTCGACGATGACCGTCGCGCCGCCGAACTCGATGGCCGTGCCGGCGGAGCGCGACGACGAGAACAGGCGCAGCTCGCGGATCGGGAAGGATCGCTCGGCGAGAATATCGCGCATCACGGTGCCCACCTGGCCGGTGGCGCCCACGATGGCGACGGAGAGTCCTGAGTCGGAGATGCGGGTCATGAGGTTCCTTGGCGTCGTGCAGTACAGCAAGAAAGGCTTCGGGCGCGACGTCGGGATGCGGATGCCGCGCCTGGCGCCGATGTCAGGGTTTCGGTGAGTCTATCGTGGCGGCCGGTGGCCGATGACCGTCGTCCGGCTGGCGGCGTGCGCTGGCGTCGTGCACGGGTCCGTCTGGCTGACGGTTTCCCGCCCGGCGGTCGGATACCGGTCGGATCGTCAGCCGGGCGGGGAGATTTCAGCCGTTTCGCCGTGTGGCGGTGTCGCCAGGTCGCCGTGCCGCCGCGCGGTCAGCGACCGGTGCCGGCGTGGACCGTCGCGTCGCTCTCGCCGTCGAGGCCGTAGGCGGAGTGCACGGTGCGTGCGGCCTCGGCCAGGTCGGTGTCGCGGAGCACGACCGAGATCCGGATCTCGGAGGTCGAGATCATCTCGATGTTGATGCCACCGGCCGACAGCGCCTCGAAGAGGATCGCCGAGACTCCGGAGTGCGTGCGCATCCCGGCGCCGACCACCGAGAGCTTGCCGATCTGGTCGTCGTGCACCAGGTTCTCGAAGCCCACCTCGGACTGCTCGGCCGCGAGGGCCTTGAGCGCCGCCGCGGCATCCGCCTTGGGAACCGTGAACGAGATGTCGGTGCGCCCCGTAGAGGCGGCCGACACGTTCTGCACGATCATGTCGACGTTCGCACCGGATTTCGCGACGATCTTGAAGATCTCCGCGGCCTTGCCGGGAACGTCGGGCACACCGGCGACGGTGATCTTGGCCTGGCCGAAGTCGGTGGCGACACCGGCGACGATCGGTTCTTCCATGGCTGCTGCTCCCTCTGCTTCGCGGGGGTTCTTCATGCCCTCGCCCAGGACGTAGGTGCCCTCGGACGACGAGAACGTCGAGCGGGCGTGGATCAGGACGCCGTGACGGCGTGCGTACTCGACGGCGCGGATGTAGAGCACCTTGGCGCCGTTCGCGGCGAGCTCGAGCATCTCCTCGCTGGAGATGTGATCGAGCTTCTGCGCCTTGGGGATCACCCGCGGGTCGGAGGTGAAGATGCCGTCGACGTCGCTGTAGATCTCGCAGACGTCAGCAGCGAGCGCTGCCGCGAGGGCGACGGCGGTCGTGTCGGAGCCGCCACGACCCAGCGTCGTGATGTCGCGCGTGTCGCGGTTGAATCCCTGGAAGCCCGCGACGATGACGATCGCGCCCTCGTCGAGTGCCTCACGCAGCCGCACCGGGGTCACGTCGACGATGCGCGCCGCGCCGTGGTGCGAGTCGGTGATCATGCCTGCCTGGCTCCCCGTGAACGACCGCGCTTCGAAGCCCATCGAGTGGATCGCCATCGCGAGCAGAGCCATCGAGATGCGCTCACCGCTCGAGAGCAGCATGTCGAGCTCTCGCGGAGCCGGGATGGGCGCGACCTCGTTCGCGAGGTCGAGCAGTTCGTCGGTCGTATCGCCCATCGCGCTCACGGCGACGACGACGTCGTGCCCTGCGCGACGCGTGTCGACGATGCGCTTGGCGACGCGCTTGATGCTCTCTGCGTCGGCGACAGACGAGCCGCCGTACTTCTGCACGATGAGGGCCACGTTCACTCCCTGGGATGTCGGGCGGATCCGCCCACGCTCATTCTACGATCGGTGCGTATGCCCCACGTCGCATGTGACGGGGGCCCCACCCGGGGCACGGCTTCGGAGCCGCACACATGACACCCCGACGGGCGGGCGGATGCCTCGGCGTGGCGGCCTCGGCATCCGAAGCTGTGCTCAGCAGGCGAGTGTGCCTGGATCCGGGATCGAGTGTGCTTGGATCCGGGATCGAGTCAGAGGGCGGGCGGGATCGGGAGACGGGAGGGGATGGATGCCGGTGGGCGCAGGCGCCCTCCGGTGGCGGCGAACCAGCATCCGACGATGATCAGCGGGAAGCCGATGAGCAGGCCGGGGGTCAGCGGCTCGGCGAGCACGATCGCGCCGAGGATGATCGCGACGACGGGGTTCACGTAGGTGAAGAGCGGTGCGCGCACGGGGCCGACCTCGCGGATCAGCGCGAAGAAGGCGAGGAACGCCACAGCCGTGCAGATCAGCGCGAGCGCGATGAGCGCGGCGATCGAGGGCAGAGTCGGGACCTCGTGCTGCGTGAGCAGACCGATCGGCAGATAGATGATGCCGATCATGAGCAGCGACAGGGTGATCGTGCCGAGCGACGGCACGTCGGCGAGCTTGCGGGCGACGATGAACGGGGCGATCGCATAGAGGACGGCGACCAGCAGCACCTCACCCGCCGCGAGCAGACTGACCTCACCGCCGAAGAGCCCCGGCCCCGCGACGACGATCGCGACGCCGAGGAATCCGACCAGCAGTCCGATCGCGCGCGCCGGGCGCAGCACCCCGCGGTCGCCACCGCCGAGTGCGATCAGTGCGGCGAACAGCGGCACCGTGGCGACGAGCAGACCGGTCATGCCCGAGGGCAGCGTCATCTCGGCGTGCCCCAGCAGGACGAAGGGTCCGGCCATCTCGATCGCGCCGAACGCGAGGACCCACGGCCATACCTTCATCGCGTGGCGCAGCGATCCCCCGCGGATCGCGAACGGCAACAGCAGCACGGCCGCGATCAGCGTGCGGCCTGCGACGATCGCCGGCGGCGAGAACGACTCGACCGCCACGCTGATGAACAGATATGGCACTCCCCACAGGAGCGCCATGGCACCGAAGAGCAGCCAGCCGCGACGCGAGAAGCCGGCCTGTGCGGTCACAACACGCGCCGCCCCTCGAACGCCCTGCCGAGCGTGACCTCGTCGGCGTACTCGAGGTCGCCGCCGACCGGCAGGCCGGAGGCGAGGCGCGACACGGTGATCTGCATCGTGGTGAGCAGACGGCTGAGGTAGCTGGCCGTCGCCTCGCCCTCGAGGTTCGGGTTGGTCGCCAGGATGACCTCCTGCACCGTGCCGTCGGCCAGACGCGTCATGAGCTGTGCGATGCGCAGGTCATCGGGTCCGATACCCGCGATGGGGCTGATCGCCCCGCCGAGCACGTGGTAGAGCCCACGGAACTCGCGGGTGCGCTCGATGGCCGCCACGTCTTTCGCATCTTCGACCACGCAGATCAGAGTCGCGTTGCGACGCGGGTCGCGGCAGATCGCGCAGCGTTCCTGCTCGGAGACGTTGCCGCAGATCTCGCAGAAGCGCACGCGCACCCGGATCTCGACGAGCAGCTCGGAGAGACGCGCGACGTCGAACGTCGGCGTCTGGAGGATGTGGAAGGCGATGCGCTGAGCGGACTTCGGCCCGATGCCGGGAAGTCGGCCGAACTCATCGATCAGTTCCTGGACGATGCCGTCATACATCAGGAGAACCTCGTCGGGGGCTCGTAGGGCTCTTCACGCAGGAATGTCGCGCCGAGCACCTGGCGGATCACGGCCTCACCATAGCGCTGCACTCCCCCGGCCGGGGTGCGCTCGGTGATGGTCGGTGCGGCGGGCGCCGCTTTCGTCGCCGGAGCCGCTGCCGGTGCGGGGCGGGTCGAGGCGGATGTCGGTCCGCCACCCGGCGCGCCCTGGGCCGCGGCTCCCTGTGCAGGAGAGGCCTGTGCAGGAGAAACCCGGGCGGGAGAAGCC
>NZ_JACAFP010000006.1 GCF_015354505.1 Microbacterium sp. UFMG61
GTGATCAGCGACAACGCGTTCGCCTACCGGCACTCGACCGCGTTTCGAGACGTAATCGACGCGCACGGCATCACGCAGAAGTTCATCCGCCCGCACTGCCCCTGGACGAACGGGAAAGTCGAGCGCTTGAACCGCACCCTCGCCGCCGAATGGGCCTACGCCCGACCCTGGACCTCCAACGACGACCGCCGAGCAGCATTGACGGCCTGGCTCGACCACTACAACCTAGACAGAACCCACCTCGGCATCGGAGGCAAGACCCCTATCGACCGAATCAACAACGGTCGAGGTCAGTACAGCTAGAGCTCGTTCATCCGAGGGATCAGCACCTGCCGGTAGATGATCAGGATGCTGGCGGCCACGGGGATCGCGATGAGTGCGCCCAGAAGCCCGAGCAGGCTCCCGCCCGCGAGCGCCGCCACCACCACGACGGCACCCGGAACGGAGACCGCGCGGCTCATGATCCTCGGCGAGATGATGTACGCCTCGATCTGCATGTAGATCAGGTAGTAGATGCCGGCGGTGATCGCGATCGCCGGTGAACCGAGTCCGGGGATCAGACAGACGAGCACGATGATCGTCGACCCCGTCAACGTGCCGACCAGCGGGATCAGCGAGAAGAAGAACGCGATCACCGCGAGGACCGCGGGGAACGGGGCGTCGATGATCGTGAGGAAGATCATGCTGAGGACACCGTTGATCACGCCCTGCGAGACCTGACCCATCACGTAGTAGCCGACCGAGTCGGTGATCTGCTCGGCGAGGTCGATGAAGCGGTCGCGCTTGGAAGCGGGGGCGAGCTGGTAGACGGCGCGCTTGAGAGAGGGGGTCGAAGCGGTGAGGTAGATCGTCAGGATCAGGACGATGAAGGCTCCGAAGAGGCCGCTGACCACGGCCCCGCTGACCGCGAGCACTCCCTGGCCGATCGATCCGCCGATCTGCGCGACGTTGGTCTCGAGCCAGTTCGCGACATAGGCGAACACCTCGTCGACTTTGAGGTTCGGGAAGGTGTCGATCATCCATTCACGCAGGTCAGGAAGGATCGTCCCCCGTTGCACGATCGCCGTGATCTGCACGATCAGTTGGGAGATCTGGTCGACGAGCACCGGGAGCACGATGAGGACGACACCCGCGAACACTCCGAGCACCGCGACGATCGTGATGAGGACGGCGAGCCAACGCGGAAGCTTCCTGCGTTCCAGGAATGTGACGAGCGGATCGAGGCCCAGGCTGAGGAACAGCGCAGTTCCGACGTAGAGCAGCACGGTGGACAGGCTCTCGACGCTGCCGATCAACAGGATTCCCAGACCCACGCCGAGGGTGGCCACCAGTGCGGTGCGGAACGGGTTGTGGATCTTCATCACGGCTCCTCGGAAAAGCGGATGCTGCAAGGCTATCGACAGCCTCCGCGGAGACCCGCCGCGACGTGCCGCGCGATGACCGCGGGTGTGCCTCGTGGGCAACACACAGGTGATTTCGATAGTCTGAAATGTCGAGTGTTGTGCCTCGGGCGAGCGTCCGGGGCGCGTGAGGAGACTATTCGTGCGTTTCGTATGGGCCGTGGTGGCCTTCGTGCTGGCCGCGGGACTGATCGGTGCAGGCATCGCCCAGCGAACCATTTTCCAAGGGCCGTCGACGCAGAAGGTCGCGGTGGACGTCTCCGAACCGGCGCCTTTCGTGCTTATGGATGGCGACGTGCTTCGTGAGAATCCGGGAGCGCAGACGCTTCTCATCCGTGGCGAGGGAGACATCTTCGCCGCCTATGGCCGAACGGCGGACATGGAGGCCTGGCTGTCGGACACGGAGTACAACCACGTCACGGCCGGCGACGGCGGTGAGCTCGACGTGCAGTTCGTCGAACCGACGGCGGATGCCGCGGCTCCGGCTCCCGAGGAGACTCCTTCTGACGGTGCAGCGCCTGAGACCCCGGTAGAGGGCGGCGAAGCGGAACCCGCGGGACGCAATCCGGCAGGGTCCGATCTCTGGCTCGACTCTTTCTCCGACACGGACTCTCTGATCACCGACCTGCAGCTCCCTGAGGGCGTCAGCGTCCTCATCGCCTACGACGGCATTCAGGACGCGCCCGATGACATCGTGGTGTCGTGGCCCATCGACAACTCGACGCCCCTCGCCGGACCCCTCATGGCTGCCGGCGCCGTGGTGCTGCTCGTCGGGCTCATCCTCTACGTTCTCGGAATTCGTCACCAGCGTCGCGGACGTGGGCCCCGGCGTAAGGGCCCCGGCCCGCTTCCGGTGACCGAGCCGATCGACGTCGCTCAGCTTCCTCCTGCCGAGCGTGCTGCCATCGAAGGCTCGGACGCGTCGGCGTCGCCCGCGGCGGTCGAGGGAGAAGAGACTCAGCCCGAGAAGAAGACCGACGACGCGTCTCCGTCGACGGAAGGCGCGTCGAGGGAGATGCGCGCCCAGACGGCGTCACGTCGGCGGCGATCGTTCGCGGTTCCGGCCATCGCGCTGACGGCGCTGCTCGCGACCGGATGCTCCGCCGACTCCTGGCCCCAGTTCGGGGAGGGCACACCTTCGCCCACGCCGACGGCCACGGTGATCGCTCCCGACAATCAGAAGCCGCCGGCGGTGACTGAGGCGCAGGCCAAGCGGATCCTTCAGGACGCGGCCGCCACGATCAGCGAAGCGGATGCCGCGATGAACATCGAATTGGCGGGCACGCGCCTCGACGGCCCCGCCTTGACCGCGCGCACCACGGAGTACGCGTTGCGCACCGCGTTGCCCGAGACCACGCCGCCGTCGGCGATCCCGACCGACGACGTCGAGGTCGTTCTTCCCGAGGCGACGGATCGCTGGCCGCGCACGGTACTGGTGCTCTCCAAGAGCGAGGGTGACGACACCGTCCCCCCGGTGATTCTCACGATGACGCAGCAGGACCCGTGGTCGACCTACAAGATCACGAACATGGCCGAGATGTCTGCCGACGCCGTGTTCCCGGATGTCGCCGCCGCGTGGCTCGGCACATCACTCGTGCCGGACGACTCTGCGTTCCTCAGCATCCCGCCGGGTGAGCTGGCTGCGACATTCTCTGACGTCGTCGACGCGGGGGAGCAGAGCGCTGCCTACGGTCTCTTCGACGACCTGGCGCTGAACCTCGCGAAGTCGATCCGCGACAGCCGGCAGGCCGTCGTCCAGAACCTCGCCGACAACGGCGCGGCCGAGACCTCGCAGACGGCGTTCGACATCGCTCCGGCTGACACCGCTCCCGTGTCTTTGACCACGCTCGGCAGCGGTGCGATCGTCGCCGTGTCGCTCATCGACAACGAGACCGTGACCCCGACCTCGGCCGACGCGGTGATCCGCTTCGGCGAGAACGCACAGGTCAAGGCGCTCACAGGCGTCACCGAGTCCGCGAAGGGCGTGACGACTCGATACGAGTTCCAACTCTTCTTCTCGGTGCCCGCCCAGGGTTCGACCGAACAGATCCGACTCCTGGCCGTTCGCCAGGACCTTCTCTCCGCCGAGGTGCTCAAGTGACCGATATCTCTCCCGCGGCCCTTCGTGGCGCTGTCGACCTCTCCACCCTCCGTAATCGACCGTCAGCACCGCCCGCCGGTGCCCCGGCAGCAGGGGGCGCCGTCCCCGACCTCGTGATCGACGCCACAGACGAGTCCTTCGGCCAGATTCTCGAGATCTCGCGAACGGTTCCCGTGGTCGTCGACCTGTGGGCGGAATGGTGCGGCCCGTGCAAGCAGCTGAGCCCGATCATCGAGAAAGTGACCCGCGAACTCGGCGGGAAGGTGCTGCTCGCCAAGGTCGACGTCGACGCGAACCCGCAGCTGGCGCAGGGATTCCGTGCGCAGTCGATCCCGATGGTGGTCGCGCTGATCGCCGGACAGCCGGTCCCGATGTTCACCGGTGCCGTTCCCGAGCAGCAGGTGCGTGAGGTCTTCGCACAGCTGCTGCAGCTGGCGGCGCAGAACGGCGTGACCGGCACCGTACCGGTCGCCGGCGACGACGGCTCCGCCGAGGCCGACGCTGCGCCTGCAGAACCTCCGATGCCGCCGCTGCATGCCGAGGCATTCGCCGCCATCGAGATCGGCGACTATGCGGCCGCGATCGTCGCATACGAGAAGGCCCTCGCGGAGAATCCGCGTGACGAGGACGCCATCGCCGGTCTCGGCCAGGTGCGTCTGCTCGACAGGGTTCAGCAGCTCGATCTGCAGGAGGCTCGCGCGGCGGCAGCCGCCGCTCCACTCGATCCTGAGGCACAGTTCGCCGTCGCAGACCTCGATCTTGCGGGCGGCCACGTCGATGATGCGTTCGGTCGCCTTCTCGATCTGTTCGCGCAGCTGCCTTCCGATCAGCGCACGCCGGTTCGAGAGAGGCTCATCGAGCTCTTCGGCGTGATCGGAGCGGCCGACCCGCGTGTCATCTCCGCACGCAATCGGCTCTCTTCGCTGCTGTTCTGACCGGAGTTCCTACGGTCACCCGTTGCTGACCGTAGGAACGTGCGGATCGTTCTCGTGGCGCAGCCAGATGGTCGAGAGCGCAGGCAGCGTGATGTTCGCCACCGCGGAGCCCTCGGCCTCGTCGTGGGCGACGACCATGCCGAGGTTGCCTGAGCCACGGCCGCCGTACTCCGCGGCGTCCGTGTTGAGGATCTCATGCCAGACCCCTTCGTGTGGGAGAGCGAGTCTGTATCCGGTGCGCTCGATCCCGGCGAAGTTGCTGATCACGGCGACCCGGCCGCCGTGTGCGTCGCGACGTTCGAACGCGATGATGTTCGGGTCCCAGGTGGGGGCCCCGAGACGTGAGAAACACGAGCCGTCGTTGTCGCGTTCCCACAGCGGTGACTGCGCACGGTAGGTGCTGTTGAGCTGCCCGATGAAGTCCTGGAGTTGCGCGTGTGAGGGCTGCTCCAGCAGCCACCAGTCGAGCTCTCGGCCCTCCGACCACTCAGCGAGCTGACCGAACTCCTGCCCCATGAAGAGGAGCTTCTTGCCCGGGTGTCCCCACATGTAGGCGAGGTACGCCCGGACGTTCGCGAGCTTGTGCCAGTGGTCTCCGGGCATCTTCGCGAGGAGACTGCCCTTCCCGTGCACGACCTCATCGTGGCTGATCGGGAGCAGGTAGTTCTCGCCGAAGGCGTAGACGAACGAGAACGTCATCTCTCCCTCGTGGTGCGCGCGGTACATCGGATCGCGCTCGATGTACTGCAGCGAGTCGTTCATCCAGCCCATGTTCCACTTGAAACCGAAACCGAGTCCGGCGTGGTTCGTCGGAGCCGTGACGCCGGGGAAGCTCGTGGATTCCTCCGCGATCATGAGAACACCGGGATGCAGGCGATACGCGGTCGCGTTGACCTCCTGCAGGAAGCGGATCGCCTCGAGGTTCTCACGACCGCCGTGGATGTTCGGCTCCCACTCGCCGTCCTTGCGGGAGTAGTCCAGATAGAGCATCGATGCCACGGCGTCGACGCGGAGCCCGTCCACGTGGAACTCCTGGAGCCAGTACAGCGCGTTCGCCACCAGGAATCCACGTACCTCGGGGCGACCGTAGTCGAAGATGAGCGTGCCCCAGTCCTGGTGCTCGCCGCGTCGAGGATCGGGGTGCTCGTAGAGCGCCTGCCCGTCGAACTTCGCCAGGGCGAACGCATCCTTCGGGAAATGGCCCGGCACCCAGTCGAGGATCACCCCGATCCCGGCCTGGTGGAGCCTGTCGATGAGGTACCTCAGATCGTCCGGACTGCCGTAGCGACTGGTCGGGGCATAGTAGCCGCTCACCTGGTAGCCCCAGGACCCGCCGAACGGATGCTCAGCGAGAGGCATGAACTCGACGTGCGTGAACCCGGCTTCCATGACATGTGAGATCAGCTGATCGGCCGCGTCACGGTAGCCCAGGCCGGCACGCCACGATCCGAGGTGCACCTCGTAGATGGACAGCGGTTGAGCGACCGCATGCGTGGCAGCCCGTCGCGTCATCCAGGCGCCGTCCGACCATGCGTACGCGGACTGTGTGACCACGGACGCCGTCTCCGGAGGCACCTGGGCGGCTTGCGCCATGGGGTCGGCCTTGAAGATCCAGGCGCCGTCGCGGGTTCTGATCTCGAACTTGTAGGTGGTGCCCGCAGCGACTCCGGGGATGAACAGCTCCCAGATCCCGCTCACGCCCATCGACCGCATGGCATGCGCGTCGCCGTTCCACCCGTTGTGGTCGCCCGCGACTCGCACAGCGGTCGCGTTGGGGGCCCAGACCGCGAATGCCACACCGGCCTCACCGTCATGTACTCGAGGGTGTGCTCCGAGAACCTCCCAGAGACGCTCATGGCGGCCCTCGGCGATCAGATGCAGGTCGACGTCGCCGAGGGTCGGAACGTGGCGGTACGGATCCTCGCTGATCGTCTCGTCATCCTCGCCGTAGGCGGTCGCAAGACGGTAGGGGACAGGCGCTCCCTCATGCTGCGCCTCCCAGATGCCGTGGGCCGTGTGGTGGAGCTCGAGTCGAGTGCCGTCGCGGAACACCGCGGCGACGGTGGCGGCGAGCGGTCGCCGGGCGCGGATGACCGTGACCGTGCGGCCTGCCGCGTCGGCGTGCGGATGAGCGCCGAGCACCGAATGCGGATCGTGATGGGATCCCGCGGCGACGGCCGCCCAGTCGGATGACGCCGTCACATCTTCGACGTAGCTCATGCTCGTTCCCTCACCTTCAGGATGTGCACCGGCTCGGCGAACGCGTCGAGTCGCACGTAGTTGTGGTCGGCCCAGGTCCAGATCTCTCCCGTGAGAAGGTCCTCGACCTCGAACGTCTCTCCCGGCGCCACACCCCACACCGTCGTGTCGAGGTGCACGGTGGTCTCGCGCACCGAGTGCGGATCGACGTTGGCGACGACGATGATCGTGTCGGACGCCCCGGTGCCGGTGAAGGCGGCATCGAGATGCTTGCTGTAGACGAGGACCGCGTCGTCATCGCTCCAGTGCACCGAGAGGTTGCGCAGCTGCCGGAGTGCGGGATGTGCCCGCCGAATCGCGTTCAACCGGCGCAGGAGCGGTGCCAACGAGTCGCCTGCGGCCTCGGCGCCTTCCCAGTCGCGGAACTTGAACTCGTACTTCTCATTGTCGATGTTCTCTTCGGAGCCGGGCCGTGCGACGTTCTCGAAGAGCTCGTAGCCCGCGTAGACGCCGTAGACCGGTGCCGCCGTGGCGCCGATGCAGGCGCGGATGCGATACGCCGCACGCCCGCCGAACTGCAGGTACTCGGTCAGGATGTCGTGTGTGTTCACGAAGAGGTTCGGGCGCATGTAGTCGCTCGTCTCGTGCGACACGCTGGTGAGGAACTCCTCGAGCTCGGACTTCGTGTTGCGCCACGTGAAGTAGCTGTAGCTCTGCTGGAACCCCACCGCGGCGAGCGCACGCATGACGGCGGGACGCGTGAAGGCCTCCGCGAGGAAGATGACGTCGGGATCGGCCGCGTTCACGGTGGCGATCAGCCACTCCCAGAACTGCAGCGGCTTCGTGTGGGGGTTGTCGACGCGGAAGATCTTCACGCCTTCGCGCACCCAGTGCTGCACCACGCGGAGCATCTCGAGGTAGATCCCCTCGGGATCGTTGTCGAAGTTCAGCGGGTAGATGTCCTGGTACTTCTTCGGCGGGTTCTCTGCGTACGCGATGGTTCCGTCAGGAAGCGTGGTGAACCACTCCGGGTGCTCTGCGACCCAGGGGTGATCGGGAGACGCCTGCAGAGCGAGGTCGAGTGCGACTTCGAGCCCCTCAGCACGCGCTGCACGAACGAAGGCGCGGAAATCGGCCGGCTTGCCGAGCTCGGGGTGGATGGCGTCGTGGCCGCCCTCGGTCGCCCCGATCGCATACGGGGAGCCGGGGTCGCCGGGCTCCGTCACCAGAGTGTTGTTGCGGCCCTTGCGGTTCGTCGAGCCGATGGGGTGGATGGGCACCAGATAGATGACGTCGAAGCCCATGGCGGCGACGGCCGGCAGTCGTCTGGCAGCGGTGCGGAACGTGCCGCTCTTGATCGTGCCGTCTTTCAGACGCTTCGCCCCTTCGGAGCGAGGGAAGAACTCGTACCAGGCGCCGACGCCTGCCGCCGTGCGCTCGACGTGCAGCGTTCGTGCCTCCGACGCGGACCGGAGGGTCGTGAGGGGACGGCCGACGAAGAACTGCGCGAGCTCGGGGTCGGTCGAGACCGCGGTCGTGGTGGCCGCATCGCCGGCGGCCAAGGACGTGGCATGCGCGGTCAGAAGCTTGCGCTGGGGCAGTGGACGATCCTTCTCGGCAGCAGCGCGAGTCAGGATCTCGGCACCGAGCGCCGCCATCACCGGCACGTCGACGCCTGCGGCGACCTTCACCTCGGCCGCATGCGCCCAGGTCGCGAATTCGTCGGAGAACGCCTCGAATCGGAAGGCCCACTCGCCCTGGAGATCGATGGCGATCTCGGTGCTCCAGCGGTCAGTGCCGTCGAGCCGGGGCGAAAGACGATGCAGGGATTCCGTACCGTCGGGAGAGGTCAGCCGAAGCTGCACCCCGATGAGATCGTGACCCTCGCGGAATGCGACCACGCTGAACGGGACGACCTCGCCCACGAAGGCTTTCGGAGCGAACCCTCCCGGAACCGCGGGAGTGCCGTCGAGCAGCGGAATCCGCGTGGCCCTCAGGGGCTTCTCCTCGGACACTGCGCCGAGGGGGCGCAGGGGGATCTGAGCGGGGCTCCGGAAAGCCTTCGGACTGATACTGCTCGTGCGTGCGACCACCCCCCGAATGTACCGCGACCGCACCTCACCGGGTAGCGTCCCGGGCGGCTGCGGCGCGCCGCGGGTCATTCGACGCGGAACAGTCGCATGGAGGTGCCCGGGATGGGCAGGATGTCGCCGGGGGCGAATGTCTCGCTCTCGGTCGCTGGACGCTCGTCTGCGCTCGACCACAGTGACACGAAGCGCGTCGCGTCCTCGAGCTCTTCGGGCAGTCGCACGTCGATCGGCGACTCCGTTCCGTGGACGATCAGAAGGATGCGATTCGCGGCCTCACGATCAGGAGTGGAGGCGGCGACATACTGCAACGTGCGATTGCCGGGGTCCGTCCACTGCTCACGCTCCATCGTCTCGCCGTTCTGATCGAACCAGTCCATGACGGAGGCGTTGGGGATGTGCTCGCCGAGTCGCGCGTAGCGGCTCGGGCGCAGGGCGGGGTTCTCCGAGCGCAGCTGGATCAGTCGTGACACGTGCGCACGCAGATCCTCCTGCCAGGGCTCGGGATCCCAGCCGAGCCAGGTCATGGCGGAATCCTGCGCGTACGCGTTGTTGTTCCCGCGCTGCGTCCGCCCGACTTCGTCGCCCGCAGTGAGCATCGGAATGCCGGCCGACAGCAGGAGGGTGCCGAGCAGATTGCGCATCGCCTTGCGTCGGGCCGCAAGGATCGCGGGGTCGTCCGTGGGGCCCTCGATGCCGTGGTTGAAGGCGCGGTTCATGTCCGCGCCGTCACGGTTCTGTTCGCCGTTCGCTTCGTTGTGCTTGACGTCGTAGGAGACGAGGTCGTGAAGGGTGAAACCGTCGTGGGCCGTGACGAAGTTGATGCTCGCGAGGGGACCGCGCTCATCGGCGAAGGTGTTGGAGGAGCCGGCTAGTCGTGTGGCGAAGCCGCCGATCCCGACCGGAGCCGATGCTCTGCGCGCATAGTCGATGTCGCTCAGCCAGAAGTTGCGCACACGGTCCCGGTAGCGGTCGTTCCACTCCAGCCAGCCCTGCGGGAAGTTTCCGGTCTGCCAACCGCCCATGCCGACGTCCCACGGCTCTGCGATGAGCTTCGTGTCCTTCAGGACCGGGTCGTTCGCGATCGCCGTGAGCAGCGGATGCTCGGGCGTGTAAGTGTGCGAAGCGTCGCGGGCGATGGCGGCCGCCAGGTCGAAGCGGAAGCCGTCGATCTGCATCTCCTGCGCCCAGTAGCGCAGCGAGTCGAGCACGAGGCGGGCGCCGGCATCCGTTGAGGTGTCGAGCGTGTTGCCGCATCCGGTGGTGTCGATGTACGCGCCGGACGGATTCTGTCGGTAGTAGCTCGCATTGTCGATTCCGCGGAGGCTCGATCGCGGTCCGCCGAGGCCCTCCTCCGAGGTGTGGTTGTACACCACGTCGAGGATCACCTCGAGCCCGGCCTCGTGAAGGAGTCGTACCATGCCCTTGAACTCGGCGAGCACTGCTTCAGGGCCGCCCTTGCGCGCATCTTCGGTCGCATAGGCGTTGTGCGGAGTGAAGAAGTTGAGTGTGTTGTAGCCCCAGTAGTTGGTGAGCCCGCGTTCGAGCAGGCGGGGTTCAGGCACGAACGCGTGCACGGGGAGAAGCTCGATCGATGTGATTCCCAACGCGTGGAAGTATTCGATCATCGCCGGGTGCGCGAGCCCCGCGTAGGTCCCGTGCAGTGCCGGGGGGATGTCGGGCTGACGCTTGGTGAGACCCTTCAGATGACCTTCGTAGATCACTGTTCGATCGAGCGGGATGCGGGGCTTGACCGAGTCGCCCCAATCGAAGCCGTCGACGATGACGACGGAGCGCCACTCCTCGTAGCCGTCGCCCTGCGCGAGCCCGCGCGCGTACGGGTCGAGCAGGAGCGTCTCGGGATTGAATGTGTTGCCCGGACCGTGCGGTCCGCCGACGCGGATCGCATAGCGGGTGCCGGGTTGCAACAGCTCGGTCGTCACCTCCCAGACACCTCCGGGCAGACGTTCCAGGTCCACCTGATCGGTGACCCAGTCGAGGTCTGTGGCATCGAAGACGACGAGCTCGATGGACGACGCGTTCTGCGACCAGACGCGGAGGGTTCCGACGCCGTCGTGAAGGCGAACGCCGAGGTTGTCGAGTGCAGTACCGCCGGGCACGGTGATGTCTCGGATCGCGGGCATGAATACACCATAGGGGTCTGCGCTCGGGTCTCAGACCACGTCGCACTCAGTTCCACGTGTGCCCCGGCGCCGCGAAATGGGGGAGAGTTGAGGCATGCAGCACTATCTCGATCACGCCGCCACGACGCCGATGCGTCCTGAGGCGCGCGAGGCCTGGCTGGACGCGAGCGCGATCGTGGGCAACGCCTCGTCGACCCACGGTGCGGGGCAGGACGCCCGGCGACTGCTCGAGGAGGCTCGAGAGCGCGCCGCAGCGGTGCTCGGATGCGATCCCATCGAGGTGGTCTTCACGTCAGGGGGCACGGAGTCGATCAATCTCGCTCTCCAGGGTCTGTGGCTGGCACGGACCGCAAAGACGGATGCCATCGTGATGCCCGACGCCGAGCATCACGCCACCATGGACACCGTGGAGGCGCTCGTCGCGGCCGGTGCGGTGCTGCGCGCTGTTCCGGTATTCCGCACGGCGGCGATCGACATCGCGCAGTTCGCCGCGCAGCTTCCGGGCGCGGCACTGGCCACGGCGCTGATCGCCAACAACGAGGCTGGGACGATCAACGACGCCGTGTCACTGGCCGCAGCCGCGGCGGATGCGCAGGTTCCCCTGCACTTCGACGCCGTGTCGGCGCTCGGCCATGTGCCCCTGTCCTTCCGCGCCCTCAGGGGGGATGCCGCGGACGCGGTGGGTCTGGTCGCCATGAGCGTCGCGGGCCACAAGATCGGAGCGCCGGTCGGCGTCGGCGCCCTCGTCACCTCGCGCACTGCTCGGCTCTCGGCGATCATCCGCGGCGGCGCACAGCAACGGGGGCTCCGTGCAGGGACCCAGGACGTCGCGGGTGCCACCGCGTTCGCCGTGGCTCTGGAACTCGCCGAGGCCGAACGGGAGACGGAGAGCGCGCGGCTCCGAGCCATGCGCGATCGTCTGGTCGACGGCATCCTCACCCGCGTCCCGACCGCCGAGGTCCTGGGAGACCGCGTCGAGCGGCTGCCGGGCAACGCGCACGTCCTCTTTCCCGGCGCAGTGGGGGAGAGCCTGCTCTTCCTGCTCGACATGGCGGGGATCGCAGCATCGACGGGATCCGCATGTCAGGCCGGAGTGGCGGAGCCCTCCCACGTCGTGATGGCCATGGGGCGCAGTGAGCAGGACGCACGCAGCGTGCTGCGGTTCTCGCTCGGGCGCACGTCGACGGACGAAGACGTCGATGCCGTCATCGCGTCGATCGCCGACGCGTACTCGCGCGCATCCGGCTCCGGCTCAGCCGCACGCTCGTAGACTGGACTCATGAGGATTCTTGCGGCCATGAGCGGTGGCGTGGACTCCGCCGTGGCGGCGGCGCGTGCGGTCGACGCAGGTCACGATGTCGTCGGAGTACATCTTGCGCTCTCGCGCGCCGGCGGCACCCTGCGCACAGGCAGTAGGGGATGCTGCACGATCGAGGACGCACTCGATGCCCGTCGCGCAGCCGACCTCCTCGGGATCCCTTTCTACGTCTGGGACTTCTCGGAGCGATTCCGCGAAGACGTCATCGCCGACTTCGTCTCGGAGTACCAGGCGGGTCGCACCCCGAACCCCTGCATGCGCTGCAACGAGAAGATCAAGTTCGCCGCGCTCCTCGAGCGCGCGATCGAGCTCGGCTTCGACGCCGTGTGCACCGGTCACTACGCCACCCTGATCCCGACCGACGCGGGCCTGGAGCTGCACCGCGCAGCCGACAACGCGAAGGACCAGTCGTACGTCCTCGGTGTGCTGACTGCCGAGCAGCTCGCTCACACCTACTTCCCCCTCGGCACGACGCCGTCCAAGGCGGTCGTGCGCGCGGAGGCCGCCGAGCGTGGGCTGACCGTCGCCCAGAAGCCCGACAGCCACGACATCTGCTTCATCCCTGACGGCGACACCCGCGGCTGGCTGGCGGAGAAGGTCGGCACGGCGACGGGCGAGATCGTCGACCGCACCGGGGAGGTCGTGGGCTCGCACGAGGGTGCGCACGCCTTCACAGTGGGGCAGCGTCGAGGCCTCAAACTCGGCGTGCCCGCGTCGGACGGCAAGCCGCGATTCGTACTCGAGGTGCGCCCTGTCTCGAACACGGTCGTCGTCGGACCGAAGGAGGCGCTCGCGATTCGCGAGATCTCCGGGCAGCGCTTCAGCTGGGCCGGGGCCGCACCGGTGGATTCGGAGTTCGACTGCGAGGTGCAGATCCGTGCCCACGCCGAACCTGAGATCGCTCGGGCCTTCGTCACGTCCGAGGGCGTGCGTGTCGTTCCCGAGGAGCCCCTCAACGGCGTGGCTCCGGGGCAGACCGCGGTTCTCTACGTCGGCACCCGCGTGCTCGGCCAGTTCACGATCGACCGCACGGTATCCGCCGTGCCCGTTCACGCGTAGCGCCTGCCTCTGGATGTCGGTGCCCGCTCGTAGACTGGCGGTGTGCCGGAGAACATCTCGCTGGAAGACGCCCGTATCGAAGCCGACGAGCTGACCACTCGCATCCTCGAGGCGAAGGACGCGTACTACGGACGCGACACGTCGGTCGTCGACGATCACACCTACGACGGTTGGATGCACCGGCTCGAGGAGCTCGAGCGGCTGCATCCGGAGTTGCAGGGGCAGGATTCGCCCACTCAGATGGTGGGCGCGGCCGAGGCGACAGGGCTCGCGACCATCGAGCACGCCGAACGGATGCTCAGTCTCGACAACGTGTTCTCGATCGACGAGCTTAGGGAGTGGGCGGCCAAGACGCGTGCATCGGCCGGACGCGACGTCGACTGGCTCACCGAGCTCAAGATCGACGGGCTTGCGATCAATCTCCGATATGAGAACGGACGCCTGACGTCGGCGGCAACGCGAGGCGACGGCCGCGTCGGGGAGATCGTGACGGAGAACGCGCTGCGCCTGCCTGAGATCCCTCTGGAACTCAGTGGCGAGGGTCACCCGCCGATCGTCGAGGTGCGCGGCGAGGTCTTCATCCCCGTCGCCGCCTTCGAGCGTCTGAACGCTGCTCAGGCGTCGTTCCGCGACCGGGCGTACGCCGACGCCCTGGCCCGATGGGAGGCCCGCAGCGGAGCGAAGAAGCCGTTCGACGAAGAGAAGGCTCGGACTGCCGCAGCCAGACGGTTCCCGTCGTTCGCGAATCCGCGGAATGCGGCGAGCGGCGGCCTGCGCCAGCAGATCGACAAGAAGGACGGGCTCGAGCTCGAAGCGGGCATGCTTCGCATCGAGTCGCTGGCCCTCTACGTGCACGGCATCGGCGCGTGGGAGACCCCCCCGGTGGCTGCGCAGAGCCAGGTGTATGAGCAGCTGGCGGAATGGGGACTTCCCACGAGCCCGCATACGAAGGTCTGCACGAGCGTCGACGAGGTCGTGGCGTTCGTCGAGTACTTCGGCGAGCATCGACACGATATCGAGCACGAGCTCGACGGGATCGTCGTCAAGGTCGACGAGCTGTCTCTGCACGACGAGCTCGGCGCCACGAGCCGGGCGCCCCGTTGGGCGATCGCGTACAAATATCCGCCGGAAGAGGTTCAGACCACACTCCTCGACATCGTCGTCTCGGTCGGCCGTACGGGACGAGCCACGCCGTTCGCCGTGATGGCCCCTGCTCAGGTCGCGGGGTCCGTGGTCAGGCAGGCGACGCTGCACAACAAGGATGTCGTGAAGGCGAAGGGCGTGCTGATCGGCGACACCGTCGTGCTGCGCAAGGCGGGTGACGTGATCCCCGAGGTCCTCGGCCCCGTCGTCGAGAAGAGGGACGGCACCGAACGTGAGTTCGTGATGCCGGTGGAGTGTCCCGAGTGCGGCACGCCGTTGCGGCCCATGAAGGAGGGCGACATCGACCTGCGCTGTCCGAACGCGCGGTCATGCCCCGCCCAGGTGCGCGGGCGCGTCGAGCACATCGGATCACGCGGAGCGCTCGATGTCGAGGCACTGGGCGAGGTCACGGCGGCCGCTCTCACACAGCCCACCTCGCCGGAGATCCCTCCGCTCGAGACCGAGGCCGGTCTGTTCGCGCTCACCCTCGACGAGATCGTCCCCATCGAGTTGTTCGTGCGCGATGCCGAGACAGGTCTGCCCAAGGAAGACGAGGACGGTCTCGTGAAGACCCGAGCTCCGTTCCGACGCAACCCGACCGCTGCCGAGAAGAAGTCCGGGCTCGAGGGTCCGCAGCCGTCGTCGCAGGCGATCACGCTCCTCGCCGAGCTCGAGAAGGCCAAGACCAAAGACCTCTGGCGCCTGCTCGTCTCGCTGAACATCCGGCACGTCGGACCGGTCGCCGCTCGGGCTCTTGCGCAGTGGTTCGGTTCGCTCGACGCCATCCGTGCGGCATCGCGAGAAGAACTCGCGGCCGTCGAGGGAGTCGGCGGGATCATCGCCGACTCCCTGCTCGCGTGGTTCGATGTCGATTGGCACCAGGAGATCGTCCGGCAATGGACGGATGCAGGTGTGCAGTGGGCCACACCCGGGCACCCAGGGCCCGGTGCCGCAGTGGTCGAGGGCGGTGTGCTCGACGGTCTGACCGTGGTGGCGACCGGATCGCTCGACGGCTACACCCGAGACGGAGCACAGGAGGCCATCATCAAGGCCGGCGGCAAAGCCGCCTCGAGCGTGTCGAAGAAGACCGATTTCGTCGCCGCGGGTCCGGGAGCGGGCTCGAAGCTCGGCAAGGCGGAAGAGCTCGGCATCCGGGTTCTCGATGCTGCACAGTTCCACATCCTCGTCACCGAGGGGCCGGACGCGCTCGGATGAAGCGGTACGGGCCCTTGATCGCTGTGCCGGGCGCACTGGCCGTCGGCGATCCGGGGAGATTTCACCTGCGTCTCACACCCGAGGCGGTCTTCTTTCGACAGGGGACCGAAGAGCACGGGATCGCGCCGTGGTCCCAGATCGAGCGGGTGCTGCTCGACGTGCCGACGACGAGGTTCAGGCTGCCGGGCCTCGTGAGCACCATCGTGCTCGGCGCGCTGACGTTCCTGACGCTCGACAGCGTCGATATGGACCCTGACGATGGCGCAGTGGAGGTGATGGTCGACGGAGAGCCGGTCACCTCACCACTCAGCCGTCATCATGTCGGCGGGTATTGGACGCCGACAGTCGACGGTGCGCACCGGCTGCTTCAGCACCTGATCGACCATCCGGAGCAGCGATCATTGCTCGCTCGCCCTGAACAGCTCATCGATGTGGCGGCACGTCTCGCCCGCGGGTCGGCATCAGGGTCGTCTGTCGACTGAGCCGCTCGACGATCCGGTGGGTGGGGCCGATCAGCTGATGCGTCGCGGCACCCGAACGAGTTCGACCGTCGTCGCTGGTCGATCACACCGCAGGGTGGGTGTCGAGCGCACCGATCCCACAGGCGAGACCGGTGCGCTCGAGTTCACAGCGATCAGCCCTTATGACGGGGCTTGCGGAACGGCTTCTCGGCGCGCTCGTCGTTGCGCGCCGGACGGTCGTCGCGGTCGTAGCGCGGACGATCGTCACGACGGTCGAAGCCACCGCGGCTGCCGCCATCCCGAGGTCCATCGTTGCGACGACCCACGGGTCCGCGGTCGGGCTTGATCTCGATCAGGCGACCCGAGATCCGGGTGTCCTTGAGCTTGTCGAGCACCGAGGAATCCATGTTCGCCGGCAGCTCGACGACCGTGAAGTCCGGGCGGATGTTGATCGCGCCGAAGTCGTCACGACCGAGGCCGCCTTCGTTCGCGAGGGCGCCGACGATCTGACGGGGCTCGACACGGTGACGGCGTCCGACCTCGATGCGGTACGGCTTGTAGTCTCCGCGTCCGCGACGCTCGCGGGGTTCGCGGGGCTCACGCCGCTCGCGGGTGCTGTTCTCGCGCGGCGGACGATTGTCGTACTCGACCGCCTTCGACAGCGGGTCATCGGCCGGGTCGAGCAACAGCGGAGTGTCGCCCTGCGCGACGACCGCGAGTGCAGCGGCCACATCGGCTTCCGGCACGTCGTGATTGCGCACGTAATGATCGATGACGTCGCGGAACTTCTCGATCCGCGCGGCATCGCCGAGAGCCGCCGTGATCGCGTCGTCGAACCGGGTGAGACGCGTGGTGTTCACGTCGTCCAGAGTCGGCAGCTGCATCTGCGTGGGCTGCTGACGCGTGGCCTTCTCGATGGACTTCAGCAGGTAACGCTCACGCGGAGTGATGAAGCTGATCGCGTCACCGGTACGACCGGCGCGACCTGTGCGCCCGATGCGGTGCACGTAGGACTCGGTGTCGGTCGGGATGTCGAAGTTGACGACGTGGCTGATGCGTTCGACGTCCAGGCCACGGGCCGCGACGTCGGTCGCCACGAGGATGTCGAGCTTGCTCGCCTTCAGCTGGTTGACGCTGCGCTCTCGCTGCACCTGCGGCACGTCGCCGTTGATCGCCGCAGCGGAGTACCCACGGGCGCGGAGCTTCTCGGCCAGCGTCTCGGTCTCGTTCTTGGTGCGGACGAAGACGATCATGCCGTCGAAGTTCTCGACCTCGAGGATGCGGGTGAGCGCGTCGACCTTCTGCGCGTACGACACGACGAGATAGCGCTGGGTGATGTTCGTGCCGGTGGCGGTCTTCGACTTGATGCTGATCTCTTCGGGCTCGCGCAGGTACTTCTGCGCGAGGCGGCGGATCTGCGGAGGCATCGTCGCCGAGAACAGGGCGACCTGCTTCTCCTCGGGCGTCTGCGCGAGGATCTGCTCGACGTCCTCAGCGAAGCCCATCTTCAGCATCTCGTCGGCCTCGTCGAGCACCAGGTACTGCAGCTGGGACAGGTCGAGCGTGCCCTTGGCGAGGTGGTCCATGATGCGGCCGGGGGTTCCGACGATCACGTGCACGCCGCGGCGGAGAGCCGACAGCTGCACGCCGTAGCCCTGGCCGCCGTAGACGGGAAGGACGTGGACGCCCTTCATCTTCGAGGCATAGGACTCGAACGCCTCGCAGACCTGCAGGGCGAGCTCGCGGGTCGGTGCGAGCACGAGGGCCTGCGGGGTCTTCTGCGATACATCGAGGCGCTCGAGCACGGGGAGCGCGAAGGCCGCGGTCTTTCCCGTTCCGGTCTGCGCCATGCCGACCACATCGCGACCCGAGAGGAGGGTGGGGATGGTCGCGGCTTGGATGGGGGAGGGGGTCTCGTAGCCGAGGTCCTTGATGGCCTTGAGGACGGGGCCGGTGATGCCGAGCTCCTCGAATCCAGGGGTCTCGGGGGCGTCGGTGGGCACAGCGTCTTCAGGAGTCACTGACCAAGGGTAGCGCTTCGCGGGATTCCGCGCCTGTGAGGGCGCCCTCAGGAGTTGCCGGTGAGCGCAAGCAGCTTCTCCTTCACCTGACGGCGGAGCACCTTGCCGATCAGTGATTTCGGTAGTTCATCGACCACGAAGACGCGCCGCGGGACCTTGTACGGGGTGAGGATGCTGCGTGCGTAGTCGCGGATCGCCTCGACATCGACGTCCGCACCATCGTCGACGACGATCGCCGCGACGACCTCCTCGCCCGAATGATCGCTCGGAAGGCCGACGACAGCGGCGTCGATGACCTGCGGATGCTGGCGCAGGGCGTTCTCGACCTCGGTCGGAGCGACGTTGAAGCCGCCGGTGATGATGAGCTCCTTGATGCGGTCGACGATGCGGATGAACCCCGCGTCGTCGACCGTGACGATGTCGCCCGTGCGGAACCACCCGTCGACGAAGACGGCCTCGGTCTCCTCAGGTTTGCCGTAATAGCCCGAGAACACCTGGGGTCCGCGTACGAGGAGCTCGCCGGCGGATCCTGCAGGCACATCGACGCTCGGATTCTCAGGATCGACGACGCGGCACTCCGTGCCGGGCAGCGGGAGTCCGACGGTTCCGGGCAGGCGGTTGTCGGCCACCGGGTTCGCCATCAGCACGGGTGAGCATTCGCTGAGTCCGTACCCCTCGACGAGGAAGCCGTTCGTGGCTGCTTCGAAAGGGACGACCAGGTCATGAGGCAGAGCCATGGCCCCGGAGATCGCCACCTCGATGCCGTCGAGGGAGACACCCTTCGCGTTCGCCGCCGACAGCAGCCGGTCGGCGATCGGCGGAACGAGCGGGAGGAACGTCGCCGGATGCTTCTTCATCACATCGAGCACGAGGTCGGGGTCGAACTTCGGGAACAGCACGAGCCGGGCACCCATGGACATGGCGAAGGTCAGGCAGAGCGTCAGCCCGTAGGCGTGGAACATCGGCAGCACCGCGTAGACGACACAGCCCTTGCCCCGCTGGATCGACGGCACCCAGGCCTGCGACTGAGCCGCGTTCGCGAGAAGATTGCCGTGGGTCAGCGCTGCGCCCTTGGGGGTGCCGGTGGTCCCGGACGTGTACTGGATGATCGCGAGGTCGTCTGTCGCCGGCTTCGGGTGCGTGGCCGGGATGGGGGAAGACCGCACGAGTGAATCCCACGTGACGGTTCCGCGGACCTTCTCGGTCAGCGCCGCGCGCGACTCGCGGGCCTTCGCCACGGGCAGTCGCAGCGCGACCCGCGTCAGGACCGGCATCGCCCGGGTGACGTCGACGGAGACGAGGTTCGTCATCGCGAGGTCGGCCGGGAACCCCTGCACCGTGGAGACCACCTTGTTCCATACGATGGCGTGCTTCGCTCCATGATCCTCGAACTGCTTGCGCAGCTCGCGGGCAGTGTAGAGGGGGTTGTGCTCGACCACGACCGCACCCAGACGCAGGACAGCGTAGAAGGCCACGATGTGCTGGGGGCAGTTCGGCAACACGATCGCCACCGGGTCGCCCGCTCGCACGCCGAGGGCGCGCAGACCGGCGGCGGCGCGGTCGATCGCATCCTGCAACTCGGAGTAGCTCGTCTCACGCCCGAAGAACTGCAGCGCGGGCGCGTCCGGGTCGTCGCGTGCAGACGCCGCGACGATGTCGATCAGGGATCCCGACACGGGGGAGAGGTCATCCGGGACGCCGTCGGCGTAGCTGGCGATCCACGGGCGAGGAGGCTGGTACGAGCTCACCCGCCCAGCATAGGGCGGCAGTGGAAGCACTGCAGGGAGTCGACGGGCACGCCAAGTAGACTCGTGGTGTGTCTGAAATCACCCCTGATCTTGTGCGCCATCTCGGCGTGCTCGCGCGCATCCAGCTGAACGACGACGAGGTGACGCGGCTCACGGGCCAGCTCGACGCCATCGTCGACAACATCGCCAAGGTGTCGGAGGTGGCAAGCCCCGACGTCGCAGCGACGAGTCACCCGATCCCGCTGAGCAACGTCTTCCGTCCCGACGTCGTCGGCGAGACGCTCACGCATGAGCAGGTGCTCCAGAACGCGCCGGACCAGGCCGACGGCCGGTTCCGCGTCACCGCGATCCTGGGAGAAGAACAGTGAGCGACATCATCCGCATGACCGCCGCGGAACTTGCGGACAAGCTCGCCAGCCGCGAGATCTCGAGCGTCGAAGCGACGCGTGCTCACCTCGACCGCATCGCTGCCGTCGACGGCGACGTCCATGCCTTCCTCCACGTCAACGAGGGAGCGCTCGACGCGGCCGCGGCCGTCGACGCGCAGCGCGCCGCGGGAGAGCATCTCGGACCCATCGCCGGCGTTCCGCTGGCGATCAAGGACGTTCTCGTCACGACCGACCAGCCGACCACGAGCGGTTCGCGCATTCTCGAGGGATACCGCTCGCCGTACGACGCCACCGTCGTCGCCCGTTCGCGCGCCGCGGGACTCATCCCGCTCGGCAAGACCAACATGGACGAGTTCGCCATGGGGTCCTCGACCGAGCACTCGGCATACGGGCCGACTCGCAACCCCTGGGACCTCGACCGGATCCCCGGTGGCTCCGGTGGCGGATCGGCTGCCGCGGTCGCCGCGTTCGAGGCGCCGCTCGCGCTCGGTTCGGACACCGGCGGATCCATCCGTCAGCCGGCGCACGTCACCGGCACCGTCGGCGTCAAGCCCACCTACGGTGGCGTCAGCCGCTACGGCGCGATCGCCCTCGCGTCGAGCCTCGACCAGGTCGGCCCTGTGACGCGTACGGTGCTTGACGCCGGTCTGCTTCACGACGCCATCGGCGGCCATGACCCGAAGGATTCCACGTCGCTGCGCGATGAGTGGCCGTCGTTCGCCGACGCCGCCCGCGAGGGCGCACGCGGAGAGGTGCTCAAGGGTCTCAAGGTCGGTGTGATCCGCGAGCTTCCCGACAGCGGCTTCCAGTCGGGTGTGGCGGAGTCGTTCCGCAGCGCGCTCGCGCTGATGGAGGCACAGGGAGCCGAGATCGTCGAGATCGGAGCACCGCACTTCGAGTACGGCGTCGCCGCGTACTACCTGATCCTCCCCGCCGAGGCATCCAGCAACCTGGCGAAGTTCGACTCGGTGCGCTTCGGCCTCCGTGTCACACCGGATGGCAACCCGACGGTCGAGGACGTCATGTCCGCGACGCGTGACGCCGGCTTCGGCGACGAGGTCAAGCGACGCATCATCCTCGGCACCTATGCGCTGTCGGCCGGATACTACGACGCCTACTACGGCAGCGCGCAGAAGGTCCGCACGCTCATCCAGCAGGACTTCGCGAACGCGTTCGCGGACGTCGACGTGATCGCGACGCCGTCGGCTCCGACGACCGCGTTCAAGATCGGCGAGAAGATCGACGACCCGCTGCAGATGTACCTCAACGACATCACGACGATCCCGGTGAACCTCGCCGGCGTTCCGGGGATCTCGATCCCCAGTGGGCTGGCCGCAGAAGACGGCCTGCCCGTCGGCATCCAGTTCATCGCACCGGCACGGGAGGACGCGCGACTGTACAAGGTCGGCGCGGCCGTCGAGACGCTGCTCGTCGATTCGTGGGGAGCACCGCTCCTCACGCGTGCACCCCAGCTCATGGGAGGGACCCGCTGATGGCCACCGCCAAGCTCATGGACTTCGACAAGGCACTCGAACTGTTCGAGCCGGTGCTCGGGTTCGAGGTGCACGTCGAGCTCAACACGAACACGAAGATGTTCTCGGACGCGCCGAACCCGGCCAACGAGCTGTATCACGCAGCCGAGCCGAACACGCTGATCGCGCCCGTCGACCTCGGGCTGCCCGGTTCGCTTCCCGTCGTGAACGAGACGGCGATCCGCTCGTCGATCAGCCTGGGCCTCGCGCTCGGCTGCTCGATCGCTCCGTCGAGCCGGTTCGCGAGGAAGAACTACTTCTACCCCGACCTCGGCAAGAACTACCAGATCTCTCAGTACGACGAGCCGATCGCGTTCGAGGGATCCGTCGAGGTCGAACTCGAAGACGGAACGATCGTGCAGATCCCGATCGAGCGCGCGCACATGGAGGAGGATGCCGGCAAGCTCACCCATATGGGGGGCGCGACCGGTCGCATCCAGGGCGCCGAATACTCGCTCGTCGACTACAATCGCGCGGGAGTTCCGCTGGTCGAGATCGTCACCAAGACGATCTTCGGCACCGAGCACCGTGCCCCTGAGGTCGCCAAGGCGTACGTCGCGACGATTCGCGACATCGTGCGCAGCCTCGGGATCTCCGAGGCTCGTCTGGAGCGCGGGAACCTGCGCTGCGACGCGAACGTCTCGCTGCGCCCTCGCGGCCAGGAGAAGCTCGGCACGCGCACGGAGACGAAGAACGTCAACTCGATGCGATCGGTCGAGCGCGCGGTCCGTTACGAGATCCAGCGTCAGGCCCAGATCCTCGCTGACGGCGGGACGATCACACAGGAGACGCGGCACTGGCACGAGGACACCGGCACCACATCGCCCGGTCGTCCGAAGTCGGATGCAGACGATTACCGTTACTTCCCCGAGCCCGATCTGCTTCCGGTCGAGCCGGCCGCGGAGCTCATCGAGGCCTTGCGGGCGGAGCTTCCCGAGCAGCCCGTCGCACGCCGACGCCGCCTGATGGCCGAGTGGGGCTTCACCGACCTGGAGTTCCAGGACGTGCGCAACGGCGGCCTGCTCGACGTCGTCGTGGCGACCATCGAGGCGGGCGCCACTCCGGCGACCGCGCGCAAGTGGTGGACGGGTGAGATCACCCGTCTGGCCAACGCGCAGGAGAAGGACGCCACCGAGCTCGTCTCGCCCGAGAACGTCGCCGCGCTGCAGAAGCTCGTCGATGCCGGGACGCTCACGGACAAGCTCGCGCGTCAGGTTCTCGAGGGCGTCATCGCAGGCGAGGGCACGCCGAAGCAGGTCGTCGACAGCCGCGGTCTCGCTGTCGTCTCTGACGACGGCGCGCTCATCGCCGCGATCGATGAGGCTCTCGCTGCGCAGCCCGATGTGCTCGCCAAGATCAAGGACGGCAAGGTCCAGGCGGCCGGCGCCGTCATCGGTGCGGTGATGAAGGCGATGAAGGGCCAGGCGGATGCCGCTCGGGTCCGCGAGCTCGTCCTCGAGCGCGCTGCGCAGTAACCGTATCCCCCGGACCTCATGTCCGAGGTCCGGGGGAGAATGGTCTCATGGGACACGGTGACGGCAGAGGGCGCCTCGTGTCATCCGCCGATGCCGACGACACCGGTACGAGCATCCTGCACGTCGACATGGATGCGTTCTATGCAGCGGTCGAGGTGCTCGACGATCCGACTCTGCGTGGCCTCCCGCTGATCATCGGTGCCCCCGACGGCCGCTCCGTCGTATCCAGCGCTTCGTACGAAGCACGTCGATACGGTGTCCGCGCCGCGATGCCGGTGTCCCAGGCCATTCGCCTCTGTCCTTCGGCGAGGATCGTGCCGCCGCATTTCCATCGCTATCAGGAGGTGTCGCGGCAGGTGATGGCGATCTTCGAGTCCATCACGCCGCTGGTAGAGCCGCTCTCCGTCGACGAGGCCTTCCTCGATGTCCGTGGCGTGCGGCGGCTGTGGGGGAGTCCGGCGCAGATCGCCCAGCTCGTCCGTACGCGAGTGAGTGATGAGGTCGGGATCACCTGCAGCGTCGGCGTGGCGGCGACGAAGCACGTCGCGAAGATGGCCTCGACGATATCGAAACCGAACGGGATGCTCGTGATCGCCGCGTCCGAGACACAGGCCTTCCTCGATCCTCGACCTGTGCGAGCGATGTGGGGTGTGGGACCGAAAGCGGCAGAGGCTTTGGAAGGGCGCGGGATCCGCACCGTCCGCGACATCCGGATGTCGTCGACCGACATGCTCGACCGTGCCGTCGGTCCTGCGCTGAGCTCCCGCCTCACGCTGCTGTCGCGGGGGGAAGACGCGCGCGCGGTCGAGACCGAGCGCGTCGAGAAGAGCATCGGTCACGAGGAGACCTTCGACACAGATGTCACCGACCGCACATATCTGCGCGCCGAACTGCTCAGGCTCGCCGATCGCGTCGCCGCGCGTCTGCGCAAGGCCGAGTGGGAGACGTCGACGGTCGCGATCAAGATCCGCTTCGACGACTTCCGCACACTCAGCCGGTCGCAGACGCTTGCCGAGCCGACTGCGGTCGGTCAGCGGATCGGCGAAGCGGCTCAGGCGCTGTTCGAACAGATCGAGCGCCGCGATCCCGTGCGTCTCGTCGGCGTGCGGGCCGAGAGACTGCGCCCCGCTGGAGGCGGAGGGATCGGCCTGTGGGACGACGACGAGGGCTGGCGGAAGGTCGAGGGCGCAGTGGACGACGCCGTCGCGCGTTTCGGTTCGGCGATGATCGGTCGCGCCAGACACATCGGCCGCGGCGAGGGCCGGGGTGCCGCACAGCATCCGAAAGCACACGGTCTGGATTAGCCCTTCGAGATCGCGCCTCCTGGACTAGCGTGGAGTCATGCCCAACATTGCACTGGAACTCGGTAAGCAGGCATCCACTTTCGGCGTGAAGAGCGCGTACGGGGAGCCGCAGGATGTCGATGGCGTGAGTATCACTCCTGTCGCGTTGACCTATTCGGGCTTCGGTGGCGGAAGCGGCGACGGAGCAGAAGGCGGCGGAGGCGGCGGAGTCTCGATCCCCGTGGGCGTCTACGTGCGTCGTGAGGAGGGACTCCGGTTCGAACCCAACATCATCACTCTGTTGGTCGTGGCTGTGCCGTTCGTCTGGGTCACCGGGCGAGCACTCTCGCGTATCATCCGTGCCCTCAAGAAGTGACGACCCCGTCGCGGCCGCTCTCGAGCGCGCTGCGGCGCTGATCGTCGCCGACATCCGAGCTCTCGATGCGGCCAACCCGGTGGTGCTCATCGACGGCCGGAGCGGTGCGGGCAAGACGACCCTCGCCCGGATGCTCATCGAGCGATGGCCGATCGTGGGCCGCGTGCAGCTCATCGCTCTCGACTCGATCTACCCCGGGTGGGATGGACTCGACGATGGGGTGGAGCGCGCGTTGACGGGCATCCTCCGCCCGCACGGTCGCGGGTATCTCGGCGAGTGGCGGCGCTGGGACTGGGATCAGGGGGCCGAGGCCGAGAGCCATGCGGTCGATCCTGCACTCGGCGTGCTCATCGAGGGCAGCGGCATACTGACATCTGCGACCGCGGCGATCGCCGACGTGCGCGTGTGGCTGGAATCCGGCGAGAGCGGGAGGAAGGCGCGCGCCCTGACGCGCGACGGAGACACCTACCGACCGCACTGGGACCGTTGGGCCGAGCAGGAGCAGTCGCACATCGCCCGCGACGATCCTCGATCACTCGCCACGAGGGTGATCGACATCCCCTAGTGCTCAGAGCAGCGCGTCCGCCGCCTCGATCACCAGTTCGAGACGGTAGCCGAGCCAGTCGTAGACGCCGAACCTCGCATCGTCGGGGTCGTGGTCGTCGTCGCTCTCGATGCCGAGCCGTTCGGCGATCACCAGCCGCAGGGCCGTGAGCGTGCGGAGCCACGCATCGACCTCCGCCGGGCCGATCGCCAGCTCGTGCTCGGTGAAGGCCTCGGTCTGGGACATGGAGTCCATGTCACCACGAAGGTCCGCGAGCGCCGTGCGGACGATCTCGGCATCGAGAGCGCGACGATCGAGCAGATCGTCACGCGTCGCGCTTCGGAAAGTCTTCGAGGCGTCCTCGTCATCCGGATAGGGATCGGGAGCCAGGCGTCCGAGGGCAGGATCCGTGATGTCACGGTCGGAGCCGACGAGTTCGCGGAAGTCGTCGACGAGCTGAGCGAGCTGAACAGCCTCGACTCTCGCCATCCGCACGTGGATGGTCGGGTCGTTCATTGAGCGGCCCTCCGCACTGTCGCCCAGAGCCCATAGTCGTGCATGGCCTGTGCGTGCACTTCCATCGTCTCGCGTGGCCCGGTGGAGACGATCGCGTGACCCTCATGATGGACCGCGCGCATCAGCTGGGTCGCGCGCTCGACGGAATAACCGAAGTAGGTGCGGAACACCCGCACGACGTAGCTCATCAGGTTCACGGGATCGTTCCAGACGACGACCTCCCACGGTTCCATCGGTGCTGCCTGAAGGTCGACGACCTCGTCGATCTCCGGAGTCGCGAGGGGGCTCATGCCCAGCCCAGTTCGTGCAGGTGCTCGTCATCGATGCCGTAGAAATGCGCGATCTCGTGAACCAGCGTGGTGTGCACCTCGTCGCGGAGCTCGTCCTCGCTCTCGCATGCGGCGAGATGCGGCTCGCGATAGACCACGATGCGGTCGGGTAGCTCACCGGATCCGTACTGCGTGCGCTCGGTCAGTGCCAAGCCGTCATACAGCCCGAGGAGGTCGAGGCTTCCGTCCTCCGGGCGGTCTTCGACCACGAAGACGACGTTCTCGAGACCGTCGACCATCTCGTCGGGCAGGCGATCGAGCTCGTCGATCACGAGTTCCTCGAAGGGGGTCGCATCCATCTCCATCGGCTCCAGCCTATTGCTGCGCAGGATGCTTCGGCGTCAGTGCAGGAACACGAGCAGTGCGGCGACGGCGATGAAGAGAGCTCCGAACACGGTGTTCAAGATGCGCTGACCCCGTGCAGATCGGGTGAAGCGACGGAACGGTCGAGCCGCCGCTGCGAAGAATCCCCACATGACGAGGATGTCGACCACCATGACCGTGACGATGAGAGTGAGGTACTGGGGAAGTTGAGGTTGGTCCAGACGAATGAACTGCGGGAGGAAGGCGAGGAAGAAGACGATCGCCTTCGGATTGAGCAGATTCACCCAGAAGCCGCGTCGAATCATCGACCAGTGGCCCTCATGAACGTCGACGGGATCGGCTTCTGCGATGCCGGGGCTCGGTCTCGCGATGATCAACCTGATGCCGAGAAAGGCGAGGTACGCTGCACCGGCGTATCTGATGCCGTTGAACAGCACTTCGGACTGCGACACGATCAGGCCGAGACCTGCCGCGACGATCGCGACGTGGACGATCAGCGCGAGCTGCTGACCGATGATGCCCCAGATCGATCGGCGCCAGCCCTGACTGAGCGCGTTCGACATGGTGTTGATGGCGCCGGCGCCCGGAGTGAAGCTGATCACAACGCAGGCGGTCAGGAGCGAGAACCAGACGGCGAGTGACACCTCGCAATCCTAGGGCTCTCGCTCCGACGCGATGTTCACTTGCTCACAGTGTCTTCGGCAGGCGCAGATCGAGTCGACGCAGCAACTGTGCGTTGAGCGCCACGACGATCGTCGACACCGACATCAGGATCGCTCCGACCGACATCGGGAGCACGAACCCCAACGGGGCGAGCACGCCCGCCGCGAGAGGCACGGAGAGCAGGTTGTATCCGGCCGCCCACCAGAGATTCTGGGTCATCTTGCGGTAACCGGCCGTGGAGAGATCGATGACCGAGATGACCGCGCGGGGATCATCTCCGGCGAGGATCACGCCGGCAGAGGCGATTGCCACATCGGTTCCGGCGCCGATGGCGAGGCCGACATCGGCCTGCGCGAGCGCGGGGGCGTCGTTCACGCCGTCGCCCACCATCGCGACTCTGCGTCCCTCCGCCTGCAACGTTCGAACCCGGGCGGCCTTGTCCTCGGGTCGCACGCCGGCGATCACCCGGTCGATGCCGACCTGTCGAGCGACGTTCTCAGCGACGGCGGCCGCGTCGCCCGTGATCATCACGACGTCGACTCCGCGCGCATGCAGCGCCTCGACGGCCGAGATCGATTCCGGGCGGATGTCGTCGGCGAGTCGGAACGCGCCGGCGACCCGATGGTCGACGAGCACATGAAGGATGATCGCGCCCTCCTCCCGCCAGGCCTCGGCGATCGGAAGCTCCTCGGCGCCGGCCTCGTCGAGCAGGCGTGGCCCGCCCACCTGCACCGTTCTGCCGTCGACGTGCGCGCTCACGCCGACGGCAGGGGAGGACCGGAAGCCGGTGGCACGTCGGAACTCGAGTCCTCGGTCGTGTGCGGCTATCGCTATCGCCTTCGCGAGGGGGTGCTCGGAGTCCTGCTCGGCTGACGCTGCGAGGACGAGAAGCTCTTCGGGCGTGAACGGGCTGACGGGTTCGATGGACGTGACCGCGGGGGTGCCCTTCGTGAGCGTTCCCGTCTTGTCGAAGAGCACGGTGTCGACCGTGCGCATGGTCTCGAGCGCCAGGCGGTCTTTCACGAGGATTCCAGCGCGGGCCGCGCGCTCCGTCGTGATCGAGACGACGAGAGGGATGGCGAGGCCCAGGGCGTGCGGGCAGGCGATGACCAGAACGGTGATTGTGCGGATCACTGCGTCGTCAGGGAACCCCGCCGCGGACCACGCGAGAGCGGTGATGGCAGCGGCACCGAGCGCGAACCAGAAGAGCCATCCGGCAGCGCGGTCGGCGAGTCTCTGGGCGCGAGACGAGGACGCCTGTGCGTCGGCCACGAGTCTCTGGATGCCGGCGAGTGCGGTGTCCGTGCCGACCGCCGTAACCTCGACCCGGAGCCCTGAGTCGGTGGCCACGGTCCCTGCAACGACGGCATCGCCGGTGGACCGAGTCACCGCGCGGGACTCGCCGGTGATCATCGACTCGTCCACATCTGCGCTGCCCTGGATGACGCGTCCATCGGCCGGCAGACGTCCACCCGGTCGGATGACCACGACATCGCCCACACGGAGGTCGTCGGGCGAGACCTGCACTGTGTCGCCGTGCTCGATGCGCTCGGCCACATCAGGCAGCAGTGCGGCGAGGGAATCGAGCGCGGAGTTCGTCTGGGCGAGCGAGCGCATCTCGAGCCAGTGCCCCAGAAGCATGATCACGATCAGCAGCGCCAGTTCCCACCAGAACCCCAGTTCGTGATGCAGCACACCGAGACTCGCGCCCCACGATGCGAGGAAGGCGACGGTGATGGCGAGTCCGATCAGGAGCATCATGCCCGGTCTGCGGTCCCGAATCTCGGCGACCGCGCCGGCGAGGAACGGTGCCCCGCCCCATGCGTACATCACCGTGCCGAGAGCGGGCGCGAGCCACCGTGCCCACCCCGGTACGTCGTACCCGAGAAGCATTCCGAACATCGGCGACGCCGTGACCACTGGTATCGCCACCACGAGCATGATCCAGAAGAGCCGACGGAATCTGGCGGTGTGGCCGCTGTGGCCGGAGTGGTTCGAGTGAGCGCCAGGCGCGGGATCTTCGCCGGGCGCGGCGTGATCGGTCGGTGTCGAGCCGTGCGTGTGTGTCATGAGCGGATCCCTTCAGCGAGTTCACTGAAGACAACCGAATACCCCCAGGGGGTATTCCAGCTCCATCTTTCGGGGACACGGAAGAGGCCCGAGTCCTAAGACTCGGGCCTCTTCATGATGGGGTGAGTAACGGGACTCGAACCCGCGACATCCGGCACCACAAGCCAGCGCTCTACCAGCTGAGCTATACCCACCATGTGCCAACCGGAGTTGGCGACCAGATGAGTCTATTACATGTTTGGAGTGAACTCTGACACGGTGCGCGTCGCGATGTCACGAGCGTCATCGCTCGAGGGGCCGGGCTCGTCGACGAAGACGGCTTCGCGGTAGTAGCGGAGCTCGCGGATCGACTCGAGGATGTCTGCCAGGGCACGATGACCGCCGTCCTTGGCGGGGGCCTGGAAGAACACACGCGGATACCACCGTCGCGAAAGTTCCTTGATGCTCGAGACGTCGACGTTCCGATAGTGGAGCCACTGATCGACATCGGGCATGTACTTGGCCAGGAACATGCGGTCCGTGCCGATGGTGTTGCCGGCGAGTGGCGCTTTGCGTTCGAGCGGCACGAAGCGCTTGATGTACGCGAGCGTCTGAGCCTGTGCCTCGTCGACCGGTACACCATTCGGGATCTCGGTGATGAGCCCCGAGGTCTCGTGCATCTTCGTCACGAAGTCATTCATGTGCTCGAGTGCAGCCTCGCTTGGACGGATCACGATCTGGAAGCCGGGATCGATCGGTCGCAGTTCGAAATCAGTGATGACGACGGCGATCTCGACGAGCTCGTCGACAGAGAGGTCGAGTCCCGTCATCTCGCAATCGATCCAGACGAGGCGGTCGTTCTCTGACGCAGATACCATGCGGACATCCTATCGACGGCTCTGACATCGGTCTCCGGAGCGGTACGGTAGAGGGGCCGCCTCCGTAGCTCAGGGGAAAGAGCAGGAGCCTTCTAATCTCTTGGTCGCAGGTTCGAATCCTGCCGGGGGCACTGTGCTCGCATCGGCTTGGGGGTCAGCCGTTCCGAAGAGCTGCGACGGCATCGTCCGCTCGCCAGAAGTCGCCGACGAGGCGGAACCCGCCCGTCGCCAGATGCAGACGCTCGGCCCGGTATCGGATCCCGAGTGGATCGCTGACGATGCGGAGGTGTCCCAGTACCCTCCCGGACGCGTCCTGCACGCGCCACAGGTGTGCGGCGGCCCGCACCAGATGCTCGCGCGGCGAACTGATCGTCGGAGTCGCGTAAGGAACCTCGGGGTGGGATCTGATCAGGGTGTCGGACATCGGTATCTCCTTTCCGATTCGAACATATGGCCGGCCACGGACATTCGACTCTCCGCCCGCATCAGGCGTTCCATCACTCGGACTGCACGATTTCGAACTCGTCGATCCTCTGCACAATCGGTGGTGAGACGACATCCATGTCGACCTCGATGCGCGCACTCTGGATGCATCCGGATGATGTTCCGGCGTACAGAGGAGAGAATCATGCAAGACACGGTCACGATCGTCGGCAACGTCGCCACGGATCCGACGCAGGGTCGCACAGCAAGCGGAGTTCCCGTGACGAACTTCCGCCTCGCCAGCACGCATCGTCGGTTCGATGACGCCACCCAGACCTGGGTCGACGTCTCCACCAACTGGTACTCGGTCGCCGCATTCCGTCAGCTCGCGGAGAACACGAAGGCCTCGCTGCGGTCCGGCGACAGCGTCATCGTCACCGGTCGGATGAAGATCCGATCGTGGGAGAACAACGGCAAACAGGGCACGAGCGTCGACATCGATGCCGATGCGATCGGGCATGATCTCCGGTGGGGAACAGCCGCGTACCGGCGGAACCCGCGAAGCGCCAGCAATGACCAATCGCGCGGTCACACCGCGCCGGATCGCGACGACCGCGACGACCGCGACGAGGGCTCGGTAGCCGGCGACGCGGCGGGCAGCGGAGTCGAGGGCGAGGTCGACACATCGTGGGCCAGCACCGACCGTGATGCGCCGGACTTCGACGACGAGTTCGCCTCTGCGATCTCCTCGCGCTGAGTGCATCCGCCGGGCTCGGCAGGCTCGCGCAGATGCTCGGGCGGGGGAGACCGACCCGTAGACTCGACCCGTGTTACGACGATCGGGCTCCTCCGTCTCTCGCTGCGTGCTCGCGGCTGTCGTCGCAGCGACGCTCGCCGGTGGGCTCGCGGCATGCTCACCTTCGGAACCGGCCGAGCCGAGACAAGAGGCGGCGACCTCATCGGCGCCCCCTTCATCGGCACCCGAGCCGTCGGGTCCCACGTACGTCGCTGACGGGAGTGCGGCCGACAACCTGCCGCTTTTCACTGCGGTCACGGCGCAGGTGTGGTCGTCGGAGTCTCGAAACTCCGGACGCGCGTATGTGGACGCGCTCGTCGGCGCCGGCTTCGATCGTGCGGCGATGCAGGTCACTCAGGATGCGACGACGGTGGGCAACCCCGTCGAGAGTCTCCAGTTCTCCGTGCGGTGGGGAGAGACCGAATGCCTCGTCGGTCAGGTCGGCCCCTCGACGGGCGAACCGGTGACGGCTGTGATGCCTCAGCTCGCAGAGGGGCGATGCCTGGTCGGTACCACTCGCGCGATCGACTGGTGAGCTGAGTTCCCGTCACGGCATCTCCTTCCCGAGTGCACAGCAGAGGTGGGGTGAGAGGCCGGTAGGCTGGAGTGTCGATCTTCGACGCCAACAGAAGGAGCTTTTTCGGTGGCTGAGTACATCTACTCGATGGTCCGTGCGCGCAAGGCGGTGGGTGAGAAGCTCATCCTCGACGACGTGACGATGTCGTTCCTCCCCGGCGCGAAGATCGGCATGGTCGGCCCGAACGGTGCCGGTAAGTCGACGATCCTGAAGATCATGGCGGGACTCGACACCCCCTCCAACGGCGAGGCCAAGCTGACTCCGGGCTTCACGGTCGGAATCCTCATGCAGGAGCCGGAGCTCGACGAGACGAAGACGGTGCTCGAGAACGTCCAAGACGGCATCGCGATCAAGGCGAAGGTCGATCGGTTCAACGAGATCTCCATGCTGATGGCCGATCCCGACGCGGACTTCGACGCGCTGCTCGCCGAGATGGGCACCCTGCAGGAGGAGATCGACGCTGCGGACGGCTGGGACCTCGACTCCCAGCTCGAGCAGGCGATGGACGCACTGCGGACCCCTCCGGGAGACGCTGCCATCGCGCCGCTCTCCGGTGGTGAGAAGCGCCGTGTGGCGCTGGCCAAGCTGCTTCTTCAGAAGCCCGACCTGCTGCTTCTCGATGAGCCCACGAACCACCTCGACGCCGAGAGCGTTCTCTGGCTCGAGCAGCATCTGCAGGCGTACAAGGGTGCGGTCATCGCGATCACCCACGACCGGTACTTCCTCGACCACGTCGCCGAGTGGATCGCCGAGGTCGATCGCGGCCGTCTGATCGGCTACGAGGGCAACTACTCGACGTACCTGGAGAAGAAGGGCGAACGCCTCGAGATCCAGGGCAAGAAGGACGCCAAGCTCGCCAAGCGCCTCAAAGAGGAGCTGGAGTGGGTGCGCTCGAGCGCGAAGGGTCGCCAGACGAAGTCGAAGGCACGTCTCGCTCGCTACGAGGAGATGGCGACGGAAGCCGAGCGGACGAGGAAGCTCGACTTCGAGGAGATCCAGATCCCCGCCGGCCCGCGTCTCGGCAGCGTCGTGATCGAGGCGAAGAAGCTCCAGAAGGGTTTCGACGGCCGCTCGCTCATCGACGGCCTGAGCTTCAGCCTGCCGCCGAACGGCATCGTCGGTGTGATCGGCCCCAACGGTGTCGGAAAGACCACGCTGTTCAAGACCATCGTCGGTCTCGAACCGCTCGACGGCGGTGACCTCAAGATCGGTGAGACAGTCAAGATCAGCTACGTCGACCAGTCACGCGCGAACATCGACCCCGACAAGACGCTGTGGGAGGTCGTCTCCGACGGGCTCGACTACATCACCGTCGGCAAGACCGAGATCCCGTCGCGCGCGTACGTCTCGAAGTTCGGCTTCAAGGGTCCGGATCAGCAGAAGAAGGCAGGCGTGCTCTCCGGTGGTGAGCGCAACCGCCTGAACCTCGCGCTCACGCTCAAGGAGGGCGGCAACCTGCTCCTCCTCGACGAGCCGACCAACGACCTCGACGTCGAGACCCTCAGCTCGCTCGAGAATGCGCTCCTCGAGTTCCCCGGCTGCGCCGTGGTCATCACCCACGACCGGTGGTTCCTCGACCGCATCGCGACCCACATCCTCGCCTATGAGGGAACCGACGAGAAGCCCGACCAGTGGTACTGGTTCGAGGGCAACTTCGAGGCCTATGAGGAGAACAAGATCCAGCGCCTGGGTGCGGATGCTGCCAAGCCGCACCGGTCGACCCACCGCAAGCTCACCCGCGACTGATCCGGCGATGTCCGACCTGACACCGGGGCCTCGTCTTCACATTCCGATTCACCTCCGCTGGGGCGATCTGGATGCGTTCAATCATGTCAACAACACCTCGATGCTGAAGCTGCTCGAGGAGGCGCGCGTTCGCGCGTTCTGGCGTGCGGGCCCCGGTGAGCAGGCTCCGTCCACGGCGGTGCTGGACTCCGGTATCGATGAGGGCATCCTCACGCTCATCGCGCGACAGGAGATCGAGTACCTCGCGCCGGTGCCGTATCAGCGGCGCCCGCTCGAGGTGCAGATGTGGTTCGGCAAGCTCGGTGGGTCGAGTGTCGAGGTCTGCTACGAGGTGCACAACGCTCCGGAGGCGGAGCCCCGCACGATCTACGCACGCTCGACGGCGGTCATCGTCCTCGTCGATGCTGCGACAGGACGCCCTACCCGGCTTTCGCAGGAGATGCGGGATGCATGGGATCCCTATATCGGTCCTTCCATCGAGTACGCACACCGCTGAGTCTGCACGCGGCTGAGTCCACACACTGCCGAGCAGGGCGTTCGCGCTCAGCCCTTCGTCGGAACCCTCACCATGATCTCCTGCGCGACGGAGGCGACGAGCTCGCCGGAGCGGGTGAAGATGCGTCCCTGAGCGAGTCCTCGTCCGCCTCGGGCATTGGGCGACTCCTGCATGTACAGAAGCCATTCGTCGACGCGGGCGGGGCGATGCCACCACATCGCGTGATCCAGGCTCGCCACCTTCAAGCCGGGCAGTGACCAGTGGAGACCGTGCGCGCGGAGGATGGACTCCTGGATGGTCATGTCGCTCAGGTACGCCAGTGCAGCTCTGTGTATGCGCTGATCGTCGGGAAGGGGCGCGCGCATCCGCATCCATACTCCCTGCTGGGGCACGCGGGCGTCGTCGTTCGGCAGGAAGAGGGGGCTGTCGACGTGGCGCACGTCGGCCGCGCGGTCACTGAGCATGCGTGCAGCGCCTGGCGGAAGCCCGTCTACTCTCTTCTCGTCGGGGAGGAGCGATTCGGGCGTCGGAACGCCCTCGGGCATCGTGATCGCATGCTCGACCCCCGGATCGTCATCCTGGAAGGAAGCGATCATGGAGAAGATCGGGACGCCGTTCTGGTAGGCCTGAGAGCGACGCGTCGAGAACGAACGACCGTCGTGAATCCGGTCGACCGCGATCGTGAGGCCCTGGCCTGCATCACCGGGACGCAGGAAATACCCGTGCATCGAGTGCACCGCTCTGTCCTCGGGGAGGGTCCGCTCTGCCGCGAGCAGACTCTGAGCGAGCACTTGGCCGCCATAGATCCGTCCGGAGGGCATCGGATGCGAGGACCCGGTGAAGATGTCCTCTGTCGTCCGGGCCTGCGTCGAGTCGAGGTCCAGCACCTCGAGGAGCTGGTCGACGGTGCGGATCGCGTGTTCGTCGGCGGTCATGACTTCCTTCCCCGCGACTGCGGTCGCTACAGCGTTGATAGTTTAGAGGGTGTGTCCCACAAGCTCCTCCTCGCAGACTCCGAGACCTCCAAAGATGTCCTGACCTTCGTCGGACGTTCGTCGAGAATCTCGGACGAGGGGGTCCGCCTGCAGGCCTCGAACGGTGTGCTGGCATTGACCGCGGCAGCTCTCGCACCGCACGGGCTCTTCGATCAGACTCCGACGGTGCTGGCGATGCGCATCGTCCACGCCGATCCGGAGCTGGAATGCGACGTCGTAGTCTCCTCGCTCGCGGTGACGGACGACGATGATCGTGCGCTGACCCTCCCGGATACCGGACTTTCCCCGGCATGGGCGGGTGTGGCCCCACCCCGAGGTCAGTGGGAGGCGACCGGGAGCGTGGCGGCATCCGTCATCGCTCAGCGTGCGCAGTGGGGCATCAGCGCCGTCGCGCGCGGGGCGACTCCCGGTTCCGGTGAAGAGGCGGTGCGGGCACTGCGGGCCGCAGTCTGGGGCGAACCGGACGAGGATCTCGGGGGCCTCCCACGCGGTGTGGCCTTCGCCGCGGATGCCTTCGGATTCATCTCCGGGGAGGAGCAGGTCGCGGTCACCGTCTCCGGACGCTGGACTCGACTGGCTTTCCGCCGCGGTCACGTACTCGCCCGCGGCCCCGTCGCGACCGGGCTCACAGCGGTGCGCGGCACCGGAGTCTCCGACTAGCGAGACCGTCAGCGCGAGGCCGCTCGGCCCGCCTGACGGCCGGAGAACAGGCATCCACCGAGGAATGTTCCCTCGAGCGCGCGATACCCGTGCACTCCGCCACCGCCGAATCCGCTCGCCTCACCGGCGGCGTACAGGCCGGGGATGGGCTCACCGTCTGCACCCAGCGCGCGCCCGTCGAGATCGGTGTTGATGCCACCGAGAGACTTCCGGGTCAGCACATGGAGCTTCACGGCGATGATCGGTCCGGCAGCGGGATCCTGAAGGCGATGCGGCGACGCGGTGCGGATCAGCTTGTCGCCGCGGTACCCACGCATGGAGCGGAGCATCCCGATCTGTGCGTCCTTCGTGAAGTCGTTCTCGATCTCCAGGTCACGCGCGACGATCTCTCGACGGACATGGTCGATGTCGAGGAGCTCGCCACCGGGGTGATGGCGCATCTGCTCGAGCAGCGTCTCGAGGTCGCGCTCGACGATGAAGTCGGCACCCTCGTCGAGGAAGGACTGCACGGGGCCGGTCGGACCCTTGGCCAGGCGGGACTTCAGCAGCAGACCGACGTCCTTCCCGGTGAGGTCGGGATTCTGTTCGCTGCCCGACAGCGCGAACTCCTTCTCGACGATCTGACGAGAGGTGATGAACCACGAGTGATCGTGCCCTGTCGCGCGCAGGTGCGCGAGGGTGCCCAGTGTGTCGAACCCGGGGAACAGGGGCACGGGCAGCCGCGAACCTGTGGCATCGATCCAGAGCGACGACGGGCCGGGCAGGATCCGGATGCCGTGCGACGGCCACACGGGGTCCCAGTTCGAGATCCCCTCGACGTAGTGCCACATGCGATCGCCGTTGATGAGTCGCGCTCCCGCAGCCTGGGCGACGGGCTGCATCGATCCGTCGACGTATGCGGGCACCCCCGTGAGCATGTGGTCGGGCGGCGTGCCGAGCCGCGCGGGCCAGGCCGCGCGGACGAGGTCATGGTTACCGCCGATCCCGCCCGAGCTCACCACGGTCGCTCCCGCGGCGATCTCGAACTCGCCGATGATTTCTCGGGAGGTCTCGACACCGCGCGCGGCGGCGGTCGAGGCCAGGATCGTCCCTCGTGCGCCGGTCACGGCGCCGTCGGTCATGACCAGCTCCGTCACCCGGTGGCGGGGGAGTACCGTGAGGTGACCCTCGCGCTCGCCCTGCTCCACAGCAGCGATGAACGGCGCCACGACACCCGGACCGGTTCCCCACGTGATGTGGAACCGCGGTACGGAATTGCCGGGACCCAGCGCCCCGTAGCCGCCGCGTTCGGCCCAGCCGACCACCGGAAAGAAGCTCACACCGCGCTCACGCAGCCAGGCGCGCTTCTCGCCGGCGGCGAACTCGAGGTAGGCCTCGGCCCATCGACGCGGCCAATGGTCTTCGGGGCGATCGAACGCCGCGTTGCCGAACCAGTCCTGCGAGGCGAGCGCGTGCGAATCCCGGATTCCCATGCGTCGTTGCTCGGGGGAGTCGATGAAGAACAGGCCGCCGAACGACCACCATGCCTGCCCGCCGAGGTTGGTGCGCGGCTCCTGATCCACCAGGACCACCCGCCGGCCGGCATCCAGCGCCTCGCTAGCGGCGACGAGACCCGCAAGACCCCATCCGATGACCAGGACGTCTGCAGACAGGGGCGTTGAGGTCATGGCTTCTCCGTTGATTCCTGACTCGAGCGGGTCTCGAGCGTGGGGCGTCCCGCGGCGGTGGTGCCGATGCCGGACGGCTCGAATGTGTTCACCATGGCATAAGCCGCGCGCTCGAGATAGTCCCACAGCGTGGATTCGTGGAGCGGCGACAACTGGGCCTCGTCCAGCGCCGTCCGCATGTGGCGCAGCCACCTGTCGCGAGCGTCAGGACCGACATGGAACGGCATGTGGCGCATGCGGAGTCGGGGATGTCCGCGCGTCTCGCCGTACGTCGTGGGACCGCCCCAGTACTGCTCCAGGAAAAGAAGGAGTCGTTCCTCTGCGGGGCCGAGATCCTCCTCGGGGTACATCGGCTTCAGCACAGGATCGAGTGCCACCTCCCGGTAGAACACCGACACGATCTTCGCGAACGTCTCTCGGCCGCCGACCTCGTCGTAGAACGTCACTTCTGCGGGCTCCCGTCGTCGTTCGTCTTCTTGCGTCGCCAGATGCCGCGATCCGGGATCACGGGCACGCCTGTCACGGCGTTGGGGCGGGTCTTGGGCGGGTTGGCGCCACGCACTCGACGAGCCCCGTCGAGTCCCGTCGGGATCACCGTGGTCATGCTGGGGAAGGCGATCTCGTTCTCGAGCATCGCTGCCCGCAGTCGCTTGCGGAGTTCCTGGGCGACGTCGTCCTTCGCGTTCGCCCGCGCCTTGATGACGAGCCGCACCACGAGCGCATCTCCATCGATCGATTCGAGGCCCCAGAGCTCGGGCTTCTCGATGATGCGTGTGCGCCACTTGGGATCCTTCGCGAGCCCCTGGGCGGTCTCGAGCATGATCGTCTCGACCCGATCGAGGTCGGAGTCGACGGGCACGCCGAGATCGATGATCGCACGCGCCCACCCCTGCGACATGTTGCCGATGCGGAGGACTTCGCCGTTCCGGACGTACCAGAGGGTCCCGTTGACATCGCGGACCTGCGTGATACGCACGCTCACGTACTCGACCACGCCGCTTGCCAAGCCGAGATCGACGACGTCGCCGATGCCGATCTGGTCTTCCGCCACGATGAACATGCCGTTCAAGACGTCCTTGACGATGTTCTGAGCGCCGAAACCGAGGCCGGCGCCCACCGCGGCGGTCAGAAGAGTGAGGGAGCCGAGCAGGCTGCTGTCGAGCGCGTTCACGATCAACACCACGGCGATCACGACGAGCATGACGTTGACGATGTTCTGGAGGATCGTGCCGAGGGTTCGGGTTCGCTGCACGAGGCGCATATCGGCCAGGGGAGATCGCTCCAAGGCCTGGGTGTCGTCGACGTCGGCCTTGTTCTTCGCGCTGTCGACGATGCGATGGACGACTCGACGGATGACGACACGCAGCACCAGTGCGATGACCACGCAGATCACGATGATCACCGCGACGTGCAGAGCTTTCATTCCGACGGCGCCGAGCACGGTCAAGGCATCGGCCCACCACTTCGGCAGCTCTGTGGCGGGCGCATCGGACGTTTGCAACGGCAGCATGATCATCCCCTCCAGAGTAGCCATCAGGCCTCTGCGCGGGCTGGACGCACCGCGCAGAGGCCTGATCGGGAAGAGACGCTCAGTCCTCCGCGTCGCGGACCTGAGCAGCCAGAGCCCGCTCGACGTCAGCGAGGTTCTCGAGCACGAGGCGACGCAGTGCCGGAGCCGCACCCTGGTTGGCGGAGAGCCAGGCGCGTGTCGCATCGCGCAGCTCGACGTCGGCGATCGCGGTCGGGAAGAGCCCGACGATCAGGTACTGCGCGATCTGGTAGGTCCGCGACCCCCAGATCGGGAGCAGCATGTCGAAGTACGCCGGCACGAACTCGCGCAGCACCTCGGCTCCGGCCGGATGCACGAAACCGAGCGCGGCGGAGCGGACGATCGTGTTCGGAGCATCATCGCGTTCGATCAGCGAGGCCCATGCGGCCTTCTTCGAAGCGACGTCGGGCAGTGCCGCGCGTGCCTGGGCGGCGAACTCCCCACCCTTCGCGGTGTTGTCTGAGGCGAGTGCGGCATCGATCGTCGCAGCATCCGTGGCGCCGATCGTCGCGAGCCCGACGAGGAGCTGCCAGTTCAGATCCGCGTCGATCTCGAGACCGGGAAGCGTCTCCTCACCCGAACGCAGGCGTCCGACGATACCTGCGTGGTCGTGCGTGACCAGCGCGCTCGCGAACGCCGTCACGAACTGCAGCTGGCTGTCACTGCCTGACTCGGCCGCCTCGGCGAGCGACCAGAGTCCGTCTGCGACCTTCTGGCGAGCGGCGAGACGAGCGTCCGGGGCGACGTAGAGCGTCGCGGCGGTGCGCAGCTGTGCAAGGGTCGTGCGGACGGTGGTGGATTCGGTCTCGCGGCCGATGTTGCCGAGCACGAGGTCGATGTAGTCGGTCGCGGCGGTCTCGGCGTCACGGGTCTGATCCCACGCGGCGCCCCAGACGAGGGAGCGGGCGAGGGGATCGCTGATGTCGGCGAGGTGGGCGATCGCGGTGGCGAGGGAGCGCTCGTCGAGGCGGATCTTCGTGTAGGCGAGGTCGTTGTCGTTGAGGAGCACGAGGTCGGGGCGCTTGTGGCCGTGCAGCTCGGGGATCTCGGTGCGGTCGCCGTCGACGTCGACCTCGGCGTAGTGGGTGCGCACCAGCGCGCCGTCGGTGAGGGTGTAGAACCCGATGCCGAGGCGGTGGGGGCGGATCGTCGGGTAGTCGGCGGGGGCGGTCTGGGTGACGGCGAAGCGCGAGATCGTGCCGTCGGAGTCCTCGGCGATGACCGGCTCGAGCGTGTTCACGCCGGCCGTCTCGAGCCACTTCTTCGACCAGGTGCTGAGATCGCGGCCGCTGGTGGCTTCGAGTTCGACGAGCAGGTCGCTGAGCTCGGTGTTGCCCCAGGAGTGCTTCTGGAAGTACTGCGAGACGCCGGCGAAGAACTCTTCGATGCCCACCCAGGCGGCGAGCTGCTTGAGGACGGAGCCGCCCTTCGCGTACGTGATGCCGTCGAAGTTGACCTGCACGTCTTCGAGGTCGTTGATCTCGGCCACGATCGGGTGCGTGGAGGGCAGCTGGTCCTGGCGATAGGCCCAGGTCTTCTCCATGGCGTTGAACGTGGTCCATGCCTCGGTCCACTCGGTGGCCTCGGCGGTGGCGATGGTCGACGCCCACTCGGCGAACGACTCGTTCAGCCAGAGGTCGTTCCACCACTTCATCGTGACGAGGTCACCGAACCACATGTGCGCGAGCTCGTGCAGGATCGTGACGACACGACGCTCCTTGACGGCGTCGGTCACCTTGCTGCGGAACACGTAGCTCTCGGTGAAGGTCACCGCGCCCGCGTTCTCCATCGCGCCCGCATTGAACTCGGGCACGAACAGCTGGTCGTACTTCGCGAACGGGTACGGCACACCGAACTTCGACTCGAAGTAGGCGAAGCCTTCGCGCGTCTTGTCGAAGATGTAGTCGGCGTCGAGATGCTGCCACAGGCTCTTGCGCCCGTAGACGCCGAGAGGAATCACCCGTCCCGACGCGCTCGTGAGCTCCGAGAACGTGGACTCGTAGGGGCCTGCGACGAGGGCCGTGATGTACGAGGAGATGCGGGGAGTGGGCTCGAAGCCCCATGTGGCCACCGAATCGTCGTCATGCACGATGGGCTCGGGAGTGGGTGAGTTGGAGACGACCTTCCACGCTGCCGGTGCGGTCACCGTGAACTGGAACGTGGCCTTGAGGTCGGGCTGCTCGAAGACAGCGAACACACGACGGGAGTCGGGTACCTCGAATTGCGAATAGAGGTACACCTCGCCGTCGACAGGGTCGACGAAGCGGTGCAGTCCCTCGCCGGTGTTCGTGTACTCGCAGTCGGCGTCGACGACCAGGACGTTCTCGGCCTGCAGGCCGGACAGCGAGATGCGCGAGTCGGCGAAGACCTCGTCGGGGTCGAGCTGCTCGCCGTTGAGCGAGATCTCACGGACCTCGCGGGCGATCAGGTCGATGAAGGTGGAGCCGTCGGGGGTGGCGGTGAAGCGCACGACGCTGCGCGAGCCGAAGACCTCTGCGCCCTTCGTCAGATCGAGCGAGACCTCGTACGACTGGGTGTCGATGACGTCGCGGCGCTCCTGCGCTTCGAGGCGGGTGAGATTCTCTCCAGGCACAGCTTTACTCCCAGGGGTGAGGGGATGCTGCCGCAACCCAGCGCAGTTGGCGCCCACGGCAACCATGACAGCCTACGCCAGCACGACGACCTGTCCCACTCCCGAGAGGTGGGATGATGGGATGGTGACCGCGATCGAGCCGAACACCGTACTCTTTGCCTCTCCCGCCGCCGCCTCCGGTGCGCCCTATGTGACGACGCCCACGGCGTACGACGGCATCCTCCTCGCCGGGTTCGGCGGACCCGAAGGGCAGGACGACGTGATCCCGTTCCTGCGCAACGTCACCCGCGGGCGCGGCATCCCGGACGAGCGTCTCGAAGAGGTCGCGCACCATTACCGCCACTTCGGCGGCGTGAGCCCGATCAACGGCCAGAACCGCATCCTCAAGGAGGCGTTGGAGGGCGAACTCGCTCGCCGTGGCATAGACCTGCCCGTGTACTGGGGCAACCGCAACTGGAGCCCATACCTCGAGGAGGTCGTCACTGAGGCGGCCGCCGACGGACGCACCACGCTGCTCGCCTTCGCGACGAGTGCGTACAGCTCGTTCTCGAGCTGCCGTCAGTACCGCGAGGATTTCGCCCGCGTGCTCGAGGAGACGAAGCTCGGCGACACGGTCACGATCGACAAGATCCGCCCGTTCTACGACCACCCGGGCTTCGTCGAGTCGTTCGAGACCGGAGTGCGCGAGGCGGTCGAGAGGTTCCTCGCTCAGGGCATCGCTGCCGCGGACATCCAGATCCTCTTCTCCACCCACAGCATCCCCACTGCCGATGCCGAGCGCTCGGGATCCCGGGAGATCGAGTGGGGAGAGGGGGGCGCCTACGCCGCTCAGCATCTCGCCGTGGCCGCCTGGGTCATGGATCGGGTCCGCGAGAGCATCCCCGCTGCCGCCGATGTCTCGTGGGAGCTGGTCTACCAGTCGCGTTCCGGCCCCGCCTCGCAGCCGTGGCTCGAGCCCGACGTGTGCGACGTGATCGGAGAGCTGCCCGAGCGCGGACGGAAGGCCGTAGCCGTCGTTCCCGTCGGTTTCATGAGTGATCACATGGAGGTCCTGTGGGACCTCGACACCGAGGCGGCAGAAGCCGCGGAGGAAGCCGGCCTGGCGTTCACGCGGACGCCCACCCCCGGAGTGGCACCGTCGTTCGTCACCGGAATCGTCGATCTGATCGTCGAGCGGCTCGAAGGACGCCCCAACGAGGAGCGTCCCCACGTGACTCCGCTGCCGGGTGCCTTCGACGTGTGCCGTCCCGGATGCTGCGAGAACGTGCGCGCCGGTTTCAAGCCTGCGGCGGCCGGCGTCGCTCCGTGATCACCCACTGACCTCACGCGCTTCTAGGATGGATGCCATGCGCATCCACCTCGCCACCGATCACGCAGGACTCGACTTCTCCACCCGGCTGCAGGAGCATCTTCGCAGCGCGGGTCACGAGGTCATCGATCACGGTCCGGTGGAGTACGACGCGCTCGACGACTACCCGGCCTTCTGCATCCGCGCGGCTCAGGCGGTGGTCGTCGATCAGCGTGGCGGCGTCGACGCGCTCGGCGTCGTCTTCGGCGGATCGGGCAACGGCGAGCAGATCGCTGCGAACAAGGTCGAGGGGATCCGCGCCGCGCTGGTGTGGAACACCTCGACGGCTGAGCTCGCTCGTGAGCACAACGACGCGAACGTCATCTCCATCGGGGCTCGCCAGCACGCGTTCGACGAGGTCACGTCGTTCATCGACACCTTCATCTCGACGCCGTTCTCGCATGACGAGCGCCACGTGCGTCGCATCGGCCAGATCGCGGACTTCGAGCGCGACGGTTCGCTTCTCCCGGATTCTCGGGCCTGACATGCCCGAGGGGCATTCCGTCCACCGCATCGCGCGCCAGTTCGAGCGGAACTTCGTCGGCAAGACGATGAGCGCGTCGAGTCCTCAGGGTCGATTCGCCGAGGGCGCGGCCGTCCTCGACGGCCGCGAGGCGCTCAGCGTCCAGGCGGTCGGCAAGCAGATGTTCCTCGAAGCCGAGGGCGACCTCTGGCTGCGCGTGCACCTCGGCCTGTACGGGGCCTGGGATTTCGCCGGAGAGATCCTGGTCGACCCCACGATCGCATCCGCGAACGGACGCATGGGACAGACGAATCAGCGCGGAACGCTCGTCGACGAGGCGATCCTCGATGAGGCGGGGGAGAACTCCCTCGCCTCCATCGGAGCGCCGCGACGCACCCGCGTGCACGTGCGCATGTCCGAGCAGACGAAAGGTCTTGCCGACGAGGGCATGGAGTGGCCGCCTCCCGTGGTCGGTCAGGTGCGCCTGCGGCTGATGACCGACATCACGGCGGCCGACCTGCGCGGACCGACGGCCTGCGTGCTGCAGACGCCGGAGGAGAAGCTCGCCAGCATCGCGAAGCTCGGCCCGGATCCGCTCGTGGGTGATCCGGTGCAGAACGAGGACCGCTTCGTTCAGGCCGTGCGCAAGAAGCAGACGGTGATCGCACTGCTCCTCATGGATCAGGCGGTCGTCAGCGGAATCGGCAACGTGTACCGCGCCGAGATGCTCTTCCGTCAGCGGCTGAACCCCCATACGCCGGGCCGCGATGTGCCAGAGGACGTCGTCCGCGCACTGTGGGACGACTGGGTGCGGCTGCTGGCCATCGGAGTGGAGACCGGTCAGATGATGACCATGGACGACCTCTCGCCCGACCAGTACCGTGCGGCGATGGCGAGTCGCGACGACCGTCACTGGGTCTACCACCGCGCAGGACTTCCGTGCCGTGTCTGCGGCACGGAGATCGCACTCGAGGAGATCGGCGCACGCAAGCTGTACTGGTGTCCGCGCTGCCAGGCGTGAACCGTCGGCCATAGGCTGGGAGGATGCGTCAGAACCCCAGCTTCACGCTCGCTGATGTCGACGAGATCCGTCGTGTGATCCACGGGAATCCGTGGGCGACGATCGTCAGCGACGGCCCCGACGGACTCGTCTCCTCGCACTATGTGGTGCTGCTCGACCACGATCGCGACGACCTCACGCTCGTGGGCCATGTCGGTCGGCCCGATGACCTGATCCACGGTCTGGGCGACCGCGAGCTGCTCGTCATCTTCCAGGGGCCTCATGGCTACATCTCGCCGGGCTGGTACGGCGATGTGCAGGCCGTCCCGACGTGGAACTACACCGCGGTGCACCTCGCGGGGGTGCCCGAGATCCTCAGCGATGAGGAGAACCTCGCCGTGCTCGACCGACTCGTCGACCGATTCGAAGGGCGGATGCCGGAGCCGCGGCGCATGTGGGAGCGCCCGAACGATCCGGCGTTCGTCACCCGTCTCGCCTCGGGGACGGTGGGCTTCCGACTCACCCCGACGCGCGTGCTCGCGAAGCGGAAGCTCAGCCAGAACAAGCCGATCGACACGATCGAGACGGTCATCGCCGAGCTCGAGGGCGACGGCCCCTACGCGCAGCCGGAGCTCGCCGCAGAGATGAGGCGCGCCCAGGAGGCGCGCACCGGAGGGAAAAGGTGAACGGAATCGACAGCCGCATCGGCACCATCACGGCTGTGCGGATCGCAGGGCCTGGAGCGGAGTTCCTGATCGACGACGAACCGGTCGACATCTTCATCGATGACGGCCTCATCAGCGACATCGCTCCGACAGGCGCGATCCCGTCGAGGGGAGAAGTGCTGGAAGGAAAAGGCGCCTGGGTGGTGCCGGGGCTCTGGGACAACCATGTGCACACGGTGCAGTGGGCGCTCGCGACCGAGCGTGTCGCGCTGGGCGCAGCGTCCTCAGCGGCGGAGGCCGCTGCGATCATGACCGCGGCGTCACCGCTGCCTGACGGGCGTCTGGTCGGCAGTGGATTCCGCGACGCGATGTGGCCGGATGCGCCGAGTCTCGCGCTTCTCGACGGTGCCACCGGCTCGACACCCACCTACCTCATCAATGCCGACGTGCACAGCACGTGGCTGAACACCGCGGCGCTTCAGCTCGAGGGGTTCGCGAGCCCGGACGGCATGCTTCGCGAGGAGGACGCGTTCGAGATCTCTCGGCGGCTGAACGCAGTGGACCCGGCGCGCGGAGACGACGCCGTGATCGCGGCGGGACAGCGTGCGGCGTCGAGAGGCATCACCGGCCTCGTCGACTTCGACATGGCCTGGAACGCCGACGCCTGGCCACGTCGAGTCGCCGCGGGTTTCGCATCGCACCGCGTCGAGTTCGCGGTCTACCCGTTCGACCTTGAGCGCGCGATCGCTGCGGGGCTGCGCACCGGTGAACTGCACGAAGATCCGCGCGTCCCGGATGCGGGTCGCGGCCTGGTGCACGTCGGTCCGCTGAAGATCATCAGCGACGGCTCGCTGGGAACCCGGACGGCAGCCTGTTCGCACTCCTATCCTGGTGATCCGGAGAATTTCGGCGTGCTCACCGTCCCTCCTGCCGAGCTCACCGAGTTGCTGACGGTCGCGACCGGGGCCGGTCTGGCAGTCGCCGTCCACGCGATCGGCGACCGAGCGGTCACCGGCGCGCTCGACGCCTTCACCGTCTCGGGCGCGGTGGGCAGCATCGAGCACGCTCAGCTCGTGCGGCACGCCGATCTGGCTCGGTTCGGTCGTCTCGGTGTCGTCGCCAGCGTGCAGCCCCAGCATGCTCTCGACGACCGCGATCTCGTGGGTAGGCACTGGGCGGGACAGACATCGATCGGGTATCCGCTGGGTGCACTTCGCGATGCGGGCGTCGAGCTGAGGTTCGGCTCTGATGCTCCCGTCGCACCGCTGGATCCCTGGCAGGCGATCGCGGCTGCGGTGACGCGTACCGACGATGACCGTGAACCTTGGCATCCCGAAGAGCGTCTCACGCGGGAGCAGGCACTCCGTGCCAGCGTGCGCACCGCCCTGCGACCCGGCGAGGTCGCCGACATCGTGCTGTGCGGTCTCGACCCGATGGCCACGACGGGGACGGGTCTCCGGGCGATGCCGGTTCTCGCCACACTCGTGTCCGGACGACTCACCCACGGCGTCTGACGTCGTATGCGCACGAGTAAGGGCACCGGGAGAACCCCGGTGCCCTTGCTCAGTCGTGGAACTGCTTATGCGGCGATGTGCGATACGAGGAACCAACGGTCCTTCTCGAGGCCGCGCACGATCTCGATCGCGACGTCCTGGCTCGTCAGATCGACCTCGTCGAGGCCGTCGATCGCTGCCTTGGCGTCGACCAGGATCGTGTCGATGTCGGCGATGACCGCGCGAACGAGCTCGTCGGACTGAGTGAAACCGGCAGGTACCGCGGTCGCGCCACCCTTCGTGGCGACGGCGCTGATGCGCGCATCGATCGGCAGGCCCAGGGCGACGATGCGCTCTGCGGCGGTGTCGGCGAAGTCGCCGGCGTGGGCGACGATCGTGTCGAGCAGCTCGTGCACGCCGACGAAGTTGGCTCCGCGAACATGCCAGTGCGCCTGCTTGCCGTTGACGGTCAGCGCCTGCAGACCGAGGACGACGGGGGAGAGGAACTGGGCTGCAGCGGCTGCCACGGTCGGGTCGCTCGAGGTGGTGGAAACGGTCTGTGCCTTGCTCATCTTGGCTCCTCCAAGTGGTGTGCTTCGTGCCTGATGATGACAACGCTACTCAGCCTGGAACATTCCGCAAGCAAGCGAAGGCTCGGCTTAGTGCCCCGGAATCACGCGGAAAAACCGGGTGGTGAGGGTAGTCTCGCCTCATGAGCATCGCACCAGGGGCATCCGTTCTCGCGCTTCCTTCGGCATCCCCTTCGATCCATGATGACGCGTTCATCGCGGACGGTGCGCGGATCGTGGGGGACGTCACCCTCGCAGCCGGCGCGAGCGTCTGGTACAACGCAGTGCTCCGCGGAGATTCGGCCGGTATCCGAATCGGAGCGGCCAGCAATGTGCAGGACAACGTGTCGATCCATGTGGACGTCGAGCATCCCGTGATCGTGGGAGCGAGAGTCTCGATCGGCCATAACGCGGTCGTCCACGGCTGCACGATCGGTGACGGGTCGCTCATCGGAATGGGCGCCGTCGTGCTCAGCGGTGCTGAGATCGGTGCCGGCTGCCTCATCGCGGGCGGGGCTGTCGTTCTCGGGGGGACGGTCGTTCCTGAGGGATCTCTCGTCGCCGGAGTTCCGGCGACGGTTCGTCGTGCTCTCAGCGAGGAGGAGCGTGCCGGGCTGTTTCGGAACGCTGACGTCTATCTCGACCACAAGCGGACCCACGCCGAGGCGAGTCCGATCTGATCCACGAATTGCTCCCGCTAGGCTGGAGTCACGGGGCGGTGGCCAAGCTGGTTAAGGCAGTGGGCTCATAACCCAACGATCGTCGGTTCAAGTCCGACCCGCCCTACTTGTACCCTCGTTCCTCCCGACGCCCCTCGTGGCGCGGGCGTCGCTCAGGAGAGGACGGGCTCGACCGGTTCGACGGTCTCGAGGTGCTCGGCGATCAGCGTGATCCCTCCACTGGAGTTGGCCGAATGCGCGAGCTCCTCTATCCAGCGACGACTCAGGTCCGGAGCGTCAGGCTCGTCGAAGACGAATCGCAGCGGGATCGAGGGGTGCAGCCACACCGTGGAGCGTCCGTGCTGTTCGCCGTCCTGATGCTGCCACGAGAGTGTGAAGCTCTCGTTCCGACGCAGCTTGGTCGCGACGACCACCTTGAGGTGTGCGAGCGCACGATCCTCGATCGAGATCGGGGCGGAGGCGCCGTAATACAGAGAACCCATGGTCGAAATCTACGGCGTCGGCGTAGTGCGGGCGCGCCGACGGCGGGCGACGCGCGCACGATGCGAACATCCTGTTCGCGTGGTGTCATCGACGATGTCTGCCGGCGGTCGCGGACGGGAGCACGCCGAACGCGTCACGATACGCCGCGGCGAAGCGCGAGGGGTGGGAGAAACCCCAGCGCCGCGCGACAGCGGCGACCGAGGTCGGCACTCCGGAACGCAGCTCGCGATGCGCGCCGTCGAGGCGCGCCTGGCGCAGACACTCGGCCGGTGTCGCGTCGAGCGCACGGCGGAACGCGTACTGGAGGCCTCTCGTCGAGATGTGCACCGATGCGGCGATGTCGTCGACGGTGATCGGAAGGTGCGCATTCTCGTCGATGTACGCGAGGGCGCGCCGCACCGTCGCGGGTGCCGGCGCGGTCTGTACCGGTCGGTGCCGGCTCTGCGACATCGTGGTCGCGAAGGTCGACAACGTGGTCGCGCCGGCGTGCCTGGCGTACTCGGCCCGCAGCACTCCATCGTCGTCGCTCAGCGTCGATACGTTCGCCTCGAGGTAGGAGAACATCCGATTCCATCGCGCGGCCGCCTCGGCCGAGAGCGGTGAGAGATCCGCGACGTGCAGAGACAGGGTCTCGTCACCGCTGATCTGCCGGGCGATGCGCTGCAGCTCCTCGCGTTCGAAGATGAGAGCGGTGACTCGAGCGCCCTGCTCCCAGCGCGCGTGGACGCTGGGGCCGTCGGAAAGCCATGGCCTCGTCGCATCGAGATCATCGCGATCGGACCACACCCGTGCATCCGGGCCGTCGACACGACAGGCGAGGAACTGGTCCTGCGGCTCTGCGGTGGACAGCACCGCTGCGGCGAGGTCGTAGCGCACGAGATTCGCACCGCCGAGGTCTGCCGAATGCCAGTCGAAGAGGAATCGGTGCGGATCGACGTCATGCAGAACGGCCGAGGGCACGAACTGCTTCCAGGTGCTCTCGACACGGGTCACGTCGCGAGTACGGAACCTCATCTTCGCTGTCTTTCTCCTTCGTCGCGCGGCGGCCGCACCGGCCACGTCCCGTCGAGTCGATCTTCGGGATCCAACCGGCCGATCCTGATGAAATATTCGGTCAGGCTCGCGGCCTGCGAGCGCGCCCATCCGACCTGTCGGGTGTGAAGATCGTCGATCGAGTCCGGGAGTGCGTACTGCCGAGCGATCGCCTGGGCGACCCGCCCCGCTGCGACCGCATCCGCAGAGGCGTCGTGGGCGCCTTCCAGGTTCACCGCATACAGGGCGGCGACGGCTTCGAGAGTTCTCTTGCCGGGCCGATAGCGATCGTACGCCTTGTCGATGACGAGAGGGTCGATGATCGGCTGTGGGTTCTCGAGCCGCGCGACACCGTGGCGACGCGCCTCGTGGTCGAGGAGCGAGAAGTCATAGGACGCGTTGTAGGCCACGACAGGAACGCCCTGTGAGAGCAGGGAGCGGAGAGCACCGACGATCTCGGCGATCGCGAGCGCTGGCGGCCGTCCGTCTCGACGCGCCTGTGCGGTCGTGATCCCGTGGATCGCGCTCGCTCCTTCAGGGATGTCGACTCCGGGGTCCACGAGCCACGTCTTCGAGGCGAGCTCGCGGCCGTCGCCGTCGAGCAGGCCGACGTGTGCGGTGACGATGCGATCGTGATCGACGTCCACTCCCGTCGTCTCGAGATCGAAGACGCCCACGCGCCGAATCCATGAGGGAGCGTCGGGAACCTCGGTCATGGGTTCACGCTAGAGGCTGCCTCCGACATCGCCGTGAAGGCGCACGGTGATCATCCTGAGAGACGCTCGTAGACTGAGGGAATGTCTGTAGCTTCGCCGTATGCCGACCGCCTGAGTCGCCTGCCGGTCGTTCGTCGCGAGGTCGAGGTCAGGGGTGCGGACGCCGTCTTCTGGGAGTACGGCCCGGCCGACGCATCCACGACGGTCATCGCCGTGCATGGATTCCGCGGCGACCATCACGGTCTCGAGCCGGTACTCGCCTTTCTGCCGGAGCTCCGCGTCATCGCGCCGGACCTTCCCGGCTTCGGGGAGTCGGCGCCTGTGCCCGGGCGCACCTACGATCTGGACGAGTACGTGGCGTGGCTCACGGAGTTCGCGGCTGCGGTGGCACCCGGGGCGGTGATCCTCGGGCATTCGTTCGGGTCCATCGTCACGTCTGCAGCCGTCGCGCGCGGGCTCGCGACACCGCGCCTGGTTCTGATCAACCCGATCGGTGCACCGGCTCTCGAAGGGCCGAAGGGGATCATGACCCGGCTCGCGGTCCTCTACTATGCGCTCGGCGCACGTCTGCCCGAGCGGCTGGGCACCGCTCTGCTGCGCAATCGTCTGATCGTGCGGGTGATGAGCATCACGATGGCGAAGACTTCGGACCCGGAGCTCCGTCGCTTCATCCACGATCAGCACGACACGTACTTCTCGCGATTCGCCGACCGCGACGTCCTGCGCGACGCGTTCGTGGCCAGCGTCTCGCACGACGTGAGCGAGGTGGCCGCGGACATCGACGCGCCCACGCTGCTGATAGCGGCCGCGAACGACGACATCACGCCCATCGAGGTCGAGCGCAAGCTCGCCGCGCGGTTCGCCGACGCGTCACTCGTGGAGATCGCCCACGTCGGACATCTCATCCACTACGAGACCCCGGCCGAGGCGGCAGGGGCGATCCGTCGATTCCTCAGGATTCCCGTCGCGCGACGCCCATGAGTCCGGCCACGCGGAACGGGATGACCTCGCCCATCGCGAGCGACGTCTCGGTCCGCTCGACGCCGTCGACCGAGAGGATGCGCGCGTCGGTGTCGAAGAGGTGGCGCGCATCGCGGCACGCGACGCGCGCCAGGAGGTCGACGGAGCCGCTCAGGCCGTGCGCCTGCACGATCTCGGGGATGCGTGAGAGTTCGTTGATGATGCGCGGGAGCTCGGTCTGGCGGACTCCGATGCTCACGAAAGCCTGGAGCGGGAATCCGAGCACATCGGGGGAGAAGGACCTCTCGTAGGAGAGGAACACTCCGGTCTCCTCCAGACGTGCCATGCGGGCCTGGATGGTGTTCCGCGACAGCCCGAGGCTCTCGGCCAGCGCGACGATGGTGATGCGCGGGTCATCGGCGAGCGCGGCGAGCAATTCCAGATCGATACGGTCAAGTCCGGCCATAGTGCCAAAGAGTAGCAGCGCTTCGTTCGCTTCGATTTGGCAACATGCTCAACCGCTCGTTCATTGCTTGAGCGAGCTGCTGAGCGGACGTACGCTCGAGATGGCCGGCGACGAAGCCGGAAGACGCGTGCGATGCCTCACGAGGGCAGCATGAGCAAGGAGGACGATGATGTCACCGCAGAGCACTCCGATAGTCGACACCGCGCAGAATCTCGAGCTGTCGGAACGCATCCTGGCACCGGACGGGACGCGGATCCCTCACCCGGAGCTCGACCCGTATGTGGCCGACGTCGACGCCCCCATGCTGAGGGATCTTCTCCGCGACATGATCGTTCTTCGGCGCATCGATGCCGAGGGCATCGCTCTGCAGCGTCAGGGACAGCTCGGGCTCTGGGCTCCGTGCCAGGGCCAGGAGGCGACGCAGATCGGCACCGCTCGCGCTCTCGCCCCGCAGGACTATGTCTTCCCGAGCTATCGGGAGACCGGGGTCATCTACGCCCGCGGAGCGCGGCCCGCCGACTTCGTCCGCATGTGGCGCGGTGAGGAAGGTGCCGGACACGATCCCGCCGCGCTCCGGGTCGCTCCGCTGCAGATCATCATCGGAGCGCAGACCCTGCACGCGGTCGGCTACGCGCTCGGCATCCGGCACGACGGTGCCGACGAGGTCGCCGTCACGTACTTCGGCGACGGCGCGACGAGCCAGGGGGACGTCAACGAGGCGATGGTGTTCGCGTCGTCGTATCGCGCACCCGTGGTCTTCGTCTGTCAGAACAACCACTGGGCCATCTCGGAGCCCGTCACAGTGCAGTCGCAGTTCCCGATCGCCGGGCGTGCGCCGGGGTTCGGGATCCCGAGTCTGCGGGTCGACGGCAACGACGTGCTCGCGTGCATGGCTGCGATGCGCTGGGCGTTGGAGCACGCGCGGTCGGGCAAGGGGCCCGCCTACATCGAAGCGGTGACATACCGGATGGGGCCGCACACCACTGCGGACGACCCGACCAGATACCGCGGCAGTGACGAGCTCGAGTCCTGGCGTCGTCGCGACCCGATCGCCCGCCTCGAGGCCCATCTGCGCGCCCTCGGCGAGTTGGACGACGATCACGTGGCGGACACGCAGGCGGCGGCCGACGCGATCGCCAAGGAGATGCGCGCGCAGTGCCTCGGCATGGTGACCCGGCCGCCGCTCGCGGTCTTCGACGGGGTGTACGCCGAGCCGCACTCGGGCCTCGAGCGTCAGCGCTCGGAGTATGCCGCGTACCTCGCGTCCTTCGACGGGGCGGTGTGAGATGACGGAGCTCACCCTCGGTAAAGCCCTCGGAGCAGGGCTCCGCCAGGCGATGCGCGATGATGACAGAGTCGTCCTTCTCGGAGAGGACATCGGAAGGCTCGGAGGGGTGTTCCGCATCACGGACGGGCTGCTTGACGAGTTCGGCGCACAGCGCGTGATCGACACGCCGTTGGCGGAGTCCGGCATCGTCGGCACCGCAGTCGGGCTCGCATTCCGGGGGTATCGTCCCGTCGTCGAGATCCAGTTCGACGGGTTCGTCTATCCGGCCTTCGACCAGATCGTCGCGCAGGTCGCCAAGCTGCACTACCGCACCCAGGGGCGGGTGAAGATGCCGATCACGATACGGATCCCGTGGGCGGGTGGCATCGGTGCCGCCGAACACCATTCCGAGTCGCCGGAGGCCTACTTCGTGCACACCGCAGGCCTGCGAGTCATCGCGGTCTCCAACCCCGACGATGCGTATCGGAGTCTCCGTCAGGCGATCGCATCCGACGATCCGGTGATCTTCTTCGAACCCAAACGTCTGTATCACCACAGGGGTGAGGTCGACCTCGAGGCACCGCTGGCGGATGCTCCACCGATGGGACTCGCGCGCGTCGTTCGTCAGGGGACCGACGTCACGCTCATCACCTACGGAGCGATGACGACCACCGCTCTTCAGGCCGCGGACGCCGCAGAGGACGAGGGGATCTCGTTGGAAGTCATCGATCTGCGCTCGCTGTCACCCGTCGACTACGACTCGGTGGCGGCGTCCGTGAGAAAGACCGGTCGAGTGGTCGTCGCGCACGAGGCGTCTCGCGAGGCCGGAGTCGCTGCCGAGATCATCGCCAGTGTCACCGAGCGATGCTTCGACTACCTCGAGTCCGCGCCGCTTCGAGTGACCGGGCACGACGTGCCGTATCCGCCCGCGAAGCTCGAGAAGTACCACCTGCCCGACCTCGATCGTCTTCTGGACGCGGTGGATCGCGTGCTCGACCGACCGAACAGCCTGACGGGAGTGGACGCATGATCACGGAGTTCCGGCTGCCTGATCTCGGCGAAGGTCTCACGGAGGCAGAAGTGGTGCAGTGGCTGGTCGCGCCAGGCGACAGCGTCGCTCTGAATCAGACGCTCGCCGAGGTCGAGACCGCGAAAGCGATCGTCGAGCTTCCCTCGCCCTACGAGGGAACCGTAGCCACCCTGCACGCCGGCGCGGGTGAGACGGTCGCCGTCGGCGCGCCGCTGATCGCCTTCGAGATCGAGGCCGACGGCTCCGACGATGAGGCGAGCGGAACGGGGCGCGCCGATGACGTCAAGGCCGAGCCGAATCTCGTCGGGTACGGTGCGGCTCCGACCTCGGCGGCGCGACCCGCCCGTCGAGCGCGACGGTTCGGTGGCGCACCGCGGGCACAGGACACCGCGGTGCTCGAGGCGGCCCCGCACGATGCTGCCCCGACCCCGAGCGTCGATCTCGTGGTCGAACGTCCGCGTTCGACGCCGCCGGTTCGCGCGTATGCGAAACGCCTCGGCATCGATCTCGTGCTCGTGGCCGCAGCCGTCGGTGACAGGCTGATCACGCGCTCCGACGTCGATGACTACGCCGAGCTGACCTCTGGCGCCGCGCTCGCGAGCGCTCGTCCGGACCGGCTCCGAGCCTCGGCGGCGTCAGCCGACCCGTCGCCAGGGGAGCGTGCCCGCGAGATAGGCGTGCCCATCAGGGGCGTGCGCAAGCACACCGCTGCCGCCATGGTCGAGAGTGCGTTCACCGCGCCACACGTCACGGTGTTCCATACGGTCGACGTGACCTCCACCATGGACCTCGTGTCGTCGCTCCGCGATGATCGATCCCTCGCCGGGCACAGGATCGGGCCGCTCGTGGTGGTCGCGAAAGCCGTGTGTCTGGCTCTCGGACGAGCGCCGGAACTGAACTCGCGGTGGGATGAGGCGGCGGGCGAGATCGTGCGACACGGCTACGTCGATCTCGGCATCGCCGCAGCGACCGACCGCGGGCTGCTCGTGCCGAACATCCGGGATGCCGAGCGTCTGACGCTCGTCGAACTCGCCGATGCGGTGCAGGGTCTCGCCGAGACGGCGCGCGAAGGGCGCACTGCTCCTTCCGCACTCGCGGGTGGCACATTCTCGATCTCGAACATCGGGGTGTTCGGCGTCGATGCCGGCACGCCGATCCTGCCGCCCGGGCAGTCGGGGATCCTCGCCGTCGGCGCCGTGCGTCGTCAGCCCTGGGAGTATCGCGGCGAGATCGCGCTGCGCCAGATGATGACGCTCAGTCTGTCGTTCGACCACCGGGTCGTCGACGGCGCGGAGGGAGCGCGGTTCCTCAAAGACGTCGCCGACATCCTCGAGGAACCGGGCAGAGCCCTGCTCTTCAGATAGCGGCCCGGAGAGCCGACTCCGCCATCGCGGCCAGCACGGTCGCGGTGGCGGCATGTCGGCGAGCAGCCGACGTCGTGCTGTGCGGTGTCGAGTTGATGAGACCGAAGCACGCCTGCACGCGGAGCCGTAGCTCATCGGCACCGGCATCGACCACCGCGGCGAGCGCATCCATCCAGAGTTCGATGTACGCGCGCTGCAGGCGACGGACCTCACTGTGATCGGCGGGAGCGAGGTGGGCGACATCGCTGTCGTGTACACGGATGACGTCGGCGTGGCGCAGTGCGAAATCGACGTGGAAGGCGATCAGTGCGCTGATGCGCTCGTCGGGCGTCGTCGCGGCCGCCGACACCCGGGATCCGCCGTCGACGAGGTCGCGGCTGACCTCGACGAGCACGGCGCCCAGCAGCGCCTGCTTCCCGGCGAAGTGCCGGTAGACCGCGGGTCCGGACACGCCGACCGCCGCCCCGATGTCCTCCAGGCTGACACCGTTGTAGCCGCGCTCGGCGAAGAGCTGCGCGGTGGCGCGCAGGATCGCACCGGACCGCTCCGCCTTGGCTCGATCTCGGGCGGTGATCGGGGTTGTCATCTCAGTTAATCCTCGCTAACCTGATGAGACTGGTTAGTGCACACTAACCGAAGAAGCACGAGTCGCACCAGAGTGTGACGAATGCGCACGTGTGTCGAGGAGGACATCACGATGCCTGCGACCCAGCAGTCCTTGGCCGCCGAGTTGAAAGAGCGACGTACCGCAGCCGCCCAGGGAGGCCCCGAGGCCTCTCGGCAGCGGCATCTGGCGAGGGGAAAACTCCTTCCCCGTGATCGTGTATCGCGTCTGCTGGACGAGGGGAGTCCTTTCCTCGAGGTCGCTCCGCTCGCGGCCGACGGTCTCTATGACGGTGATGCGCCGGCCGCGGGAGTCATCGCCGGAATCGGGCTCGTGCACGGACGCCATGTCATGGTCGTCTGCAACGACGCGACCGTGAAGGGCGGCACCTATTACCCGCTCACGGTGAAGAAGCACCTTCGTGCACAGGAGATCGCGCTCGAGAACCGTCTTCCCTGCCTGTACCTCGTCGACTCCGGCGGGGCTTTTCTTCCTCGACAGGACGAGGTGTTCCCGGATCGCGAGCATTTCGGTCGCATCTTCTTCAACCAGGCCCGCATGTCGGCGCAGGGCATTCCGCAGCTCGCTGCTGTTCTCGGCTCCTGCACGGCAGGAGGCGCCTATGTTCCGGCCATGAGCGACGAGACCGTCATCGTGCGCGGTCAGGGGACGATCTTCCTGGGCGGCCCGCCGCTCGTCAAGGCGGCGATCGGCGAGGTCGTCTCTGCGGAAGAACTGGGCGGCGGCGAGCTGCACGCACGACGAAGCGGAGTCGTCGATCACCTGGCCGAGGACGACGAGCACGCACTCGAGATCCTGCGCGACATCGTCGCCATGCTTCCGCAGCCACCGGCACCCGCGTGGGAGGTGCACGATACCCGGGCACCGTCGACCGCGGGGTCGCTCTATGACGTTGTTCCGGTCGACGTCAACGCGTCGTACGACGTGCATGAGGTCATCGAACGCCTGATCGACGGGGGCTCACTCCGTGAGTTCAAAGCGGAGTACGGAACGACGCTGGTGACGGCATTCGCTCGGCTGCACGGGCATCCTGTCGGCATCGTCGCGAACAACGGAGTGCTGTTCGGCGAGTCCGCCCTGAAGGGGGCGCACTTCATCGAACTGTGCGATCAGCGCGGCATCCCGCTGGTCTTCCTGCAGAACATCAGTGGTTTCATGGTCGGCACCGAAGCGGAGGCTGGCGGGATCGCGAAAGACGGGGCGAAGATGGTCACGGCGGTCGCGAGCACGCGGGTCCCGAAGTTCACCGTCATCATCGGCGGTTCGTTCGGTGCCGGGAACTACTCGATGTGCGGTCGAGCCTATGCGCCTCGGTTCCTGTGGACGTGGCCCGCGAGTCGCATCTCCGTGATGGGTGGCGCGCAGGCGGCATCCGTGCTCGCCACGGTCAAGGAAGACCAATTGTCGGCTCGGGGCGACACATGGGAGCCCGAAGAGCGCCGCGCGTTCGAAGATCCGATCCGGGCCCAGTACGACGCGCAGGGTGAGCCGTATTACGCCACTGCTCGGCTCTGGGACGACGGGATCATCGATCCCGACGACACCCGCGACCTGCTGGGCCTCGCTCTCGATGTTGCTGCCAGGACGCCCCTGCCCGAGCCGCGCTTCGGCCTGTTCAGGATGTGAGACGGATATGACGAGCATCATCACCGCCGCGGCCCCGCACGGATTCGACACCATCCTCGTGGCCAACCGGGGAGAGATCGCACGGCGCATCATCCGGACTCTCCGCGGTCGCGGTATCCGCAGCGTCGCGGTGTTCAGCGACGCCGATGCCACGGCGCCGCACGTGACGGAGGCCGACGTCGCGGTGCGTCTCGGTCCGGCACCCGCTTCGGAGTCGTACCTCGACATCGACGCGGTGATCGGCGCTGCGCGCGCCAGCGGTGCGCAGGCGATCCACCCGGGCTACGGATTCCTCTCCGAGAGCGTGGGACTCGCCGAGGCCTGTGCGGAGAGTGGCATCGCCTTCATCGGACCGTCGATCGGTGCTCTGCAGATCATGGGTGACAAGGCCCGGGCTCGCGACCATGTCTCTCGGTCCGGCGTTCCGGTCGTGCCGGGATTCGACGCGCGAGGACTGTCCGACGCCGAGATCGGCGAAGATGCCGAACGCACCGGGTTCCCGCTGCTGGTGAAGCCGAGTGCGGGTGGCGGCGGCAAGGGCATGGAGGTGGTCGACGACGAGACAGGACTGAGATCAGCGCTCGCCTCGGCGCGAAGGGTGGCATCTGGTGCTTTTGGAGACGATGCGCTGATCCTGGAGCGACTCATCCGCCGCCCGCGACACATCGAGGTGCAGGTGTTCGGGGATGCGCACGGCACGGTGATCGCCCTCGGAGAACGTGAATGCACCTTGCAGCGGCGGCACCAGAAGGTGATCGAAGAGGCACCTTCGGCGGGCATACCGGAGGCGACACGAGCGCGCCTGCTCGACGCCGCGGTCACTGCCGCGCGGAGCGTCGACTACGTCGGGGCGGGAACGGTCGAGTTCCTCGTCGATGCCGATCGGCAGGACGAGATCTTCTTCATCGAGATGAACACGAGGCTCCAGGTCGAGCACCCCGTCACGGAGGCGGTCACCGGCATCGACCTGGTCGCGCTGCAGGTCGACGTCGCCGCCGGCGCGGCACTGCCACCGGCGCCGAGGCTGGACGGGCATGCGGTGGAAGCCCGCATCTACGCCGAGTCGCCCGAGCGCGGGTTCATACCTTCGACCGGCCATGTGCTTCTGTTCGACGCTCCGCGGGGCGTGCGCGTGGATGCGGCCGTGGAGACCGGTTCGGAGGTCACGGGGTTCTACGATCCGATGATCGCGAAGGTGGTGGCACATGCGGCCGACCGCTGCACTGCGCTCCGCCTGCTGGACGAGGCGCTGAGCCGCACGACCGTGCTCGGCGTCGATACGAACATCGATTTCCTTCGGCAGCTCTGTCAGGACGAACGCGTCGTGTCAGGAGATCTGGACACCGGACTCATCGAGTCGCTTCTACCGATTCGGCGTCGACCGCCCACGCCGACCATGCTCACGGCAGCCGCCGCGCATGTCACTGCCCGAACGCGCGACTCCGAGCTCGGGAGACGAGCCGGCCGGGTCTGGCAACGACTCGTCGACGACAGAGCGGTCGATCATGTCTTCGAGACGGACGACGAAGAGGTGTTCGTCGCCTCGACCGGAGCATCGCACCATGTCACCGCGGTCGCCTCGGACTCGGACGGCGCCGTGTGGGTCGCGGAAGACGGACGCACCATGCGTCTGCGGCCGCTCGACCGGAGACAGCGGATGCTGCGGCGTCTCGCGGCACAGGACGCTCGCACCACGGCATCCGGCCCCGACGCCCGAGCGCCCATGCCGGGGAGCGTCGTCGCAGTCCATGTCGTGGAAGGCGCATCGGTGATCGCCGGCACGCCGATCGTCTCGATCGAGGCGATGAAGATGGAGCATCCCGTCGTGGCCCCCCACGACGGGACGGTGAGATTGCTGGTCGCCGAAGGCGAACAGGTGCGACGCGACCAGGTGGTCGCGCGCGTGACTGACGAGGAGGACCGATGATGTTCCAGCTGACGGATGAGGAGCGCGACCTCGCCGGGATGGTCCGCGAGTTCGCGGACACGGTCGTGGCCCCTCAGGCCTATGAGGCGGACCGGACGCACACGCTCTCGATGGATGTCGTCGCGCAGATGGGCGATCTCGGGCTCTTCGGTCTGCCGTTCCCCGAGGAGTACGGCGGCCAGGGCGGTGACTACATGGCGCTGGGGATCGCGATCGAAGCGCTCGGTCGCGTCGACCAGTCCATCGCCATCACGCTCGAGGCGGGTGTGAGTCTCGGCGCGATGCCGGTGTTCCGTTTCGGAACGGAGGCGCAGAAGAGCGAGCTGCTGCCCGACCTCCTCGCCGGACGAGCCCTCGCGGGTTTCGGTCTGACGGAACCCGAGGCGGGCAGCGACGCAGGCGCCACGCGCACCACGGCCCGCCTGGACGGCGAGGACTGGGTGATCGACGGCTCGAAGCAGTTCATCACCAACTCCGGCACCCCCATCACGCGCTTCGTCACGGTCACGGCCGTCACCGGATCGATCGAGGGTCGCAAGGAGATCTCGACGATCATCGTGCCGAACGGCACTCCGGGGTTCACTGTCGATCCGCCGTACGACAAGGTCGGGTGGAACGCGTCCGACACGCATCCGCTGAGCTTCGACGGTGCCCGCGTTCCGGCGGCGAACCTGCTCGGTGAACGGGGGAGCGGCTTCCGCAACTTCCTGAGCATCCTGGACGAGGGACGCATCGCCATCGCGGCCCTCGCGACCGGTGCGGCCGAAGGATGCCTCGAGGCCGCAGTCGACTATGCGAAGTCCCGGACGATCTTCGGCAGCGCCCTGAGCACGAGGCAGAACGCGCAGTTCACCCTGGCCCGTATGCGGGCGCGCGTGCACACGGCGCGACTCGCCTGGCACCACGCGGCTCGGCTGCGCGACGGCGGTCTTCCTTTCGCCGAGCAGGCGGCGATCGCCAAGCTCGTGTCCGGAGAGGCGGCCATGGACAACGCCAGGGACGCGACGCAGATCTTCGGCGGAAACGGGTTCATGAACGAGTTCCCCGTCGCACGCCACTATCGGGACTCGAAGATCCTCGAGATCGGCGAAGGCACGACCGAGGTGCAGTTGCTGGTGATCGCACGGGCACTCGGTCTCGCCGGGTAGCGTGGCAGCATGACCGCAAGGGAGATCGTGCAGCGCGGGCTCTATTTCGAGGAGTTCGATGAGGACGCCCGCTATCTGCACAGGCCGGGACGCACCGCGACCGAGGCCGACAACGTCATGTTCACGACTCTGACGATGAACACCCAGGCACTGCACCTCGATGCGGCCTTCGCCGCCACGCAGGAGCCGTTCGGGACTCGCGTCATGAACTCGATGTGGACGCTCTCGACGATGGTCGGCGCCTCCGTCGCACAGCTCACCCAGGGGACTCTCGTCGCGCAGCTCGGTCTCGGCGACATCGCGTTCCCCCATCCGCTGTTCGCGGGGGACACCCTGTATACCGAGAGCACGATCGTCGAGCGACGACCCTCGACCTCGCGCCCGGGCCAGGGGATCGTGACCATCGCGCACACCGGCCGGAATCAGGAGGGGACGGTCGTCGCGACCGCCACCCGCACCGTGCTCGTGCTGTGCCGTCCCGGAGGACCCCAGTGACATTCGATCTCGGACCCGCCGTGCTGTTCTGCCCCGCGGATCGCCCCGAGCGCTTCCGCGGCGCCCTCGAGAAGGCGGATGCGGTCATCCTCGATCTCGAGGATGCCGTGCTGCCGGCGGCGAAGGCGAGCGCGCGCGGGAACCTCATCGACGCGGACATCGATCCCGACCGAGTGATCGTCCGGGTCAACTCGCCGGATACCGAGGCCTTCGTGTCGGACCTCGCCACTCTCTCTCAGACGGACTTCCGCACCGTGATGGTCGCCAAGACGCAGAGTGCGGCCAGCCTCGATGCGTTCGACGAGCGGTTCTCGCTGATAGCGCTGTGCGAGACCGCTCTCGGGATCCACGCCGCAGACCGGATTGCCGCTCATCCACGAGTCACCGCGCTGATGTGGGGTGCGGAGGATCTGGTCGCTTCTCTCGGGGGCACGTCCAGCCGGCGCGATGACGGCGGGTATCGGGACATCGCACGGTACGCGAGGTCACGCGTTCTTCTCGAGGCCGGAGCGCACGGCAAGCGCGCGATCGACGCGGTGCACATCGCGCTCGAAGACCTCGACGGGCTCGCCACCGAGGCCGCGGACGCTGCCGCCTCGGGGTTCGCGGCGACCGCCTGCATCCATCCGAATCAGGTCGCGGTGATCAGGGACGCCTACGCGCCGGATATCGCCACCGTGGAATGGGCACGATCCGTGATCGCCGCCTCGGAGACGGAGCGCGGCGTCTTCCGTTTCGAGGGCCGGATGGTCGACGAGCCGGTGCTGCGTCACGCCCGATCAGTTCTCGCACGGGCACGCTGACCTCGCTCCGCTCCGCTCCGTTCAGGTCCGGTCGGAGAGCGGGTCAGAGGAGGACCGTCTGGTCGAGGAGGCGGAGCATCCCCGGAGCTGCCTCGAACCGATGTGCGGATCCGTTCACGATCTGATCGCCGACTCGCGGGAGTGTGCCTCCGGACACATGATCGATCAGCGCCCGGATCACCCCTCCGTGCGCGACGACCACCACGGACTCCGCCACCGGAGTCGAGCGACGCCGAGAGTCGCGCGCGATGGCGTCGAGGGCACGCAGAGCGCGCTCCGCGACGTCATGGAGTGTCTCCGCCCCCGGCACGGAGGCGTGCCATCCGCCGTACGTCTCCATGTACTCGGAGACGAGCATCCCCTCACCCTCGCCGAACTCGCGCTCTCTGAGGTCCGGAACGAGGATCGGTGCTCCGAGGCCCAGCTCCGCCGCGATGATCTCCGCGGTCTCGCGCGCCCGCAGCAGCGGACTGGAGTAGATCGTGTGATGCGTGGATGCGGCCAGGTTCGTGGCTGCCGACATCGCATCTGCACGACCCGTCGCGTTCAAGGGGATGTCGGTCGATCCCTGGATGCGACGGTCGAGGTTCCAGTCGGTCTGTCCGTGTCGTACGAGGGTGAGCAGGGTCATTCGAGAAGCTCCTGGATCGCGGGGAGCACGTCGCTGGTGCCCGCGGCGATGGTGACATCGGCCCAGACATCCGCTCGCGTCGGCTCGCGGTTGACGATGATGAGGGGAATGCGGCGACGTCGCGCACGCTCGACCAGGCGCACCCCGGAGTTCACGACGAGCGAGGAGCCGGCGACGATGAGGGCGTCGCTCGAACGCAGCAACGACTCCGCCGCGCGGAAGCGGTCCTGCGGGACGTACTCGCCGAAGAAGACGACGTCGGGCTTCAGCATCCCATCGCACACGGTGCAGGTGGGCACCACGAAACCGGCGGTGCTCTCGGGCCGGACATCGCCGTCGGGGTTGAGCGCGACGTTCTCGGGAACAGAGATCCACGGGTTCAGCTCTTCGATCTGCACAGCGATGTCGCGACGATCGAACACCTGACCGCAGCGCAGGCAGAGTACGCGGCGCATGGTCCCATGGACCTCTATCACATGCGAGCTGCCGGCCCGCAGATGCAGGCCGTCGACGTTCTGCGTGATCACGCCGGTCACGTGCCCGGACGACTCCATCTCTGCGAGCGCGATGTGTCCGCGATTGGGAGTCGCCTGAGCGAAGGCACGCCAGCCGAGATGTCCGCCGACCCAATAGCGTCGCCGTGAGGCGTCGTCACCGAGGTAGCGCTGGATCGTCATGGGATCCGAGCGGGTCCGTGCACCCTCGCCACGGTACGCGGGAATGCCCGAGTCGGTGGAGATGCCGGCCCCGGTGAGGAGGGCGATGCGGCGACCCTGCAGGAGTTCGGCAGCGCGAGCGACGGCGGCCGACGACTCGACCGGACTCGATGCGCTCACAAGACCTCCTCCTGCGAGTCTACGGCGTGCAGAGCAGCCCGCGCTCCGCCGGGCCCCGCAGCGTGGGCGACGCGGGCGATGGCAGACTGGGGCGCGTGGAACTGCTGCGCGTGACGAATCCGGACGATCGACGACTCGACGACTATCGAGCGCTGACCGACACGGCGCTCCGCACGGTGAAGGACCCGGCCGGAGGGCTGTACATCGCCGAATCGACGAAGGTGATCGCGCGCGCGGTCGCGGCGGGGCATCGCCCGCGCTCGGTCCTCGTGCAGGAGCGCCGCATCGAGGACATCGACGCGATCGTGGGTGATCTCGATGTGCCGGTGTACGTGGTCCCTGACGAGGTCGCCGAAGCGGTCACGGGTTTCGCCGTGCACCGCGGCACGATCGCATCGATGCACCGCCCAGAGCTCCCGAGCGTGCGCGAAGTGATCGACGGAGCGACGCTCGTGATGATCCTGGAGAACGTCGGCGATCACACGAATGTCGGCGCGGCCTTCCGCGCAGCCGCCGGTCTCGGAGCGGACGCGGTGCTCGTGTCGCCAGGGGGAGCGGACCCTCTCTACCGACGCAGCGTCCGCGTGAGCATGGGAACGGTCTTCCAGGTGCCGTGGACCCGCATCCTGGACTGGGAATCGGCGGTCTCAGACCTCCACGCGGCCCACTTCGACATCGCGGCTCTGGCCCTCAGCGACGAGGCCGTGACGCTCGACGCCTATGTCGCGAACCGCCCCGAGCGCGTCGCCGTCGTCATGGGGTCGGAGGGCGACGGCCTCTCTCGCACGGCGCTCGAGAACGCCGACACGGTCGTGACGATCCCCATGTCCGGGGGAGTGGACTCGCTCAACGTCGCTTCCGCGGCGGCTGTGGCGCTGTGGGCGCTCGGAGCGCGCTGACCCACTGAACAGCTGTCTGCCCGCGGTGCCGTCAGTCGAGGTCGGGGAAAACGACGGGTGAGGGCTCGGGCCGCTTGGCCATGATGTGGTCACCCGAGGACTGATGGCGCAATCGTCGCAGCACCCAGGGCACGAGGTGCTCACGTGCCCACCCCAGATCCTCGGAGCGAGCCTCTCGCCATGTGCGGATCGGGAGCGACTCGGGCTGCATGGACTCGAGGTCGTTCGGCACGTTGAGCGCGCGCAGCACCATGCGCGCGACCTCATGATGACCGAGCGAGTTGTAGTGCAAACGGTCGTCGTCGAAGAACCGCATGTCCTGAACCGTCTTCAGCGCCCACTGATCGGCGACGATGCAGTCGTGGCGATCTGCGATGGCTCGCACGTTCTCGTTGTAGATCGCCACCTTGCCGCGGAACGGTCGGAAGACCGGGGTGAATGCAGTGTCGACGCCGGTGAAGAGCACTATCGCCGCACCGGTCGACGACAGGCGTGCGACGGCATCTTCGAGTTGGACGGCTATGGCATCCGGGTCGGTGCCGGGGCGGATCACGTCGTTTCCGCCGGCGCAGATCGAGATGAGGTCGGGGTGCAGTGCGACCGCCGGCTCGATCTGGTCGTGCACGATCTGTGAGATGAGCTTGCCACGCACCGCGAGGTTGGCGTAGGCGAAGTCGTCGACCTGCTGCGACAGGACCTCGGCCACCCGATCGGCCCAGCCCCGATGGCTCCCGGGGTGTGAGGGATCGGGGTCTCCGATGCCCTCGGTGAACGAGTCGCCGATCGCGACGAAGCGTCGCCACGGGTGCGGACTCTCATTGTCGAGATGCGGGGTCCGGGTCGAATCCTGGTCGGTCATCCAGCTCTCCTTCGCGAACGTGCGCGGCGCATCGATGGTGGCGGCGCACCGGAAGAGCCTACTCGTGCGGCGCATCGAAGGGCGAGGCCGAGCACGCCGCGCCGACGGGGCGCCGAGTGTCCGTGGCAGCGATTATCGTGGAGTCGATGCTTTCTCCGTCCTTTCCTCAGCGCGCCCCCTGGGGAACCGCGAACAAGCTGCGCGCGTGGCAGCAGGAGGCTCTGGAGCAGTACTTCGAGGCCGACCAACGTGACTTCCTCGTGGCTGCGACACCCGGCGCCGGAAAGACGACCTTCGCACTGACCCTGGCCGTCGAACTCATGCGCATGGGCGAAGTCAACCGCATCATCGTGGTCGCGCCGACCGAGCATCTCAAGACTCAGTGGGCCGATGCCGCGGCGCGCGTGCACATCCGACTCGACCCGCGCTTCCGCAACAGCGACTGGGCTCCGGCTCGCCATTATCACGGCGCTGTCGTCACGTATGCGCAGGTGGCGGCGAAATCCTCGGTGCATCGACACCTCACGGAGGATGCCCGCACGCTGGTCGTGCTCGACGAGGTGCATCACGGCGGCGACGCGCTCAGCTGGGGTGACGCGATCCGGGACGCCTACGGACCAGCCAAGCGGCGCCTCCTGCTGTCGGGCACACCGTTCCGTAGCGACACCGCCCCGATCCCGTTCGTCGAGTACCACCCCGACGATTCGGGGGCGCGCATCTCGCGGACGGACTACAACTACGGTTACGGGCGCGCTCTCGCCGACGGCGTCGTGCGACCGGTTCTGTTCCACATGTACGCCGGCAAGATGCGGTGGCGCACGAGCACGGGTGACGAACTGGAGACGCACCTCGGTCAGGACAACACGAAGGACGTCACCTCGCAGGCATGGCGCACGGCACTCGACCCCGAGGGCGAGTGGATGCCGGCGGTGCTCTCCGCGGCGGATCGTCGGCTCAGTGAGATCCGGCACCATGTGCCGGATGCCGGTGGGCTCGTGCTCGCGACCGACCAGACCGTCGCCCGCGCGTATGCGAAGATCCTGCACAGCATCACCGGTCAGCAGCCCACGGTCGTGCTGTCGGACGACGCGACAGCCTCCGAGCGCATCGAGAAGTTCAGCGCCGGCGATGCGCGGTGGATGGTCGCGGTGAGGATGGTGTCCGAGGGCGTCGATGTCCCTCGGCTCGCGGTCGGCGTGTATGCCACGTCGTCGTCGACGCCGCTGTTCTTCGCGCAGGCCATCGGACGATTCGTGCGGGCGCGACGCCGCGGAGAAGCCGCGAGTGTGTTCCTCCCACAGGTCCCCGTGCTCATGGGCCTCGCGAACGAGATGGACAAGCAGCGCGACCACGCGCTCGACAGGCAGTCCAAAGACGACGACGGTCTCGAGGATTCGCTGCTCGAGAGCGCGAACCGCGAGGATGATGCGTCCGACGCGCTGACTCAGGAGTTCAGCTACCAGGCTCTGTCGTCCGTCGCGCACTTCGATCGTGTCGTGTTCGAAGGGCAGGAATTCGGTCAGCTCGCCGAGCCCGGGACACCGGAGGAGGAGGAGTTCATCGGTTTCCCCGGGCTCCTCGAGCCGGAGCATGTCCACGAACTCCTCATGCAGCGTCAGGCCCGGCAATCGCGGCTCCGCGAGGCGCGAGAGGCGACGGCGTCGCCCACGGAGACGACGACTCTCCCCGCCCCACTGCACCGGACGCTCAAAGAGCAGCGTCAACTGCTCAACAGCCTCGTCGGCCTGTACGCGCGGCAGAAGGGCGAGCCGCACGGTGCCGTTCATGCAGAGCTCCGTCGCATCTGCGGAGGCCCGGCGGTCGCGCAGGCCACGGTCACGCAGCTGCAGGCCCGCATCGAGGTGCTGCGCAAGCGCGTACGGTCCTGAGACGCGGACGATCCGTCGTCTGAGACACCGCTGTTCGGAGGCCCGAAATCCTGGCAATCCCGGTCTCGACACAACCCGTCGCGACGACCGCGGCTAGCGTTTAAGGGTCGCCCCGCGCCTCGGGGCCCAGTACCCAGGAGTATCGAATGACAGCCCCCGCTGCCACTGCGGAACCGACTGCCGCCGACCGCCGCCGCTGGGCGCGCTACCTCGTCGAGGAGCGCGCCGAAGGCACCGTCTATCAGCGACTCGCTCAGCGTCGCACCGGTGAGGAGCAGCAGATCCTGCTGAGCCTCGCCGACGCCGAGCGTCGCCACGAGCAGCACTGGCTCGATCTGCTCGGTGCTGAGCCGGCGCGTCTGCCCCGCGCCGGCATCCGTTCACGTCTGCTCGGCTGGATGGCGGGTCGTTTCGGATCGATCTTCGTGCTCGCTCTCGCGCAGAGCGCCGAGGCGCGGTCGCCGTACGACTCGGAACAGTACGCGACCCCCGCCATGCGTGCCGACGAGAAGGTGCACTACGAGGTCGTGAGGGGACTCGCCGCACGCGGCAGGCGACGGCTCTCCGGCTCGTTCCGCGCGGCCGTGTTCGGCGCCAACGACGGCCTCGTCAGCAACCTCGCGCTGGTGCTCGGCATCGGGGCCACCGGGGTCAGCTCGGGCTTCGTCCTCTTCAGCGGTGTCGCAGGCCTTCTCGCCGGTGCGCTGTCGATGGGGGCGGGGGAGTTCGTCTCGGTCCGCTCGCAGCGCGAGCTGCTCGCAGCCACGGAGGCGAATGAGGATGCGGCGGCGTCGGCTGCCGACCTCGACATCGATGAGAACGAGCTCGCGCTCGTCTACCGCGCGCGAGGCATCGAACAGGCCGAGGCCCTCGAGCGGGCCCGTCGCATCGTGGCGGCGGCTCGTGCCGGCGTGGAGCGGACCGCGACCGGGCCGGTGAACGTGCATCCGGGCTCCGACCACGAGATCGTCGGGAGCGATTGGACGGCGGCGCTCTCGAGCTTCCTGCTCTTCGCCTCCGGCGCGATCATCCCCGTCCTGCCGTGGATCTTCGGACTGGAGGGCACCGCCGCGGTGATCGTCGCGCTCGTGCTCGTCGGTGTCGCGCTGCTCACGACCGGCGCGATGGTCGGCATCCTGTCGGGCGGGCCGCCTCTGCGTCGTGCGCTCCGTCAGCTGGCGATCGGGTTCGGCGCGGCAGCGATCACCTACGGTCTCGGGCTCCTGTTCGGGGTCGGGGCCGTCTAGAAGTCGCGGCCCCGCCTCGGGCGGGCGGAACGAAGAAAGGCTCCGGAACCAGTGGTTCCGGAGCCTTTTATGCTGTGCGCGGAGGGGGACTTGAACCCCCACGCCCTTACGGGCACTACGACCTCAACGTAGCGCGTCTACCATTCCGCCACCCGCGCAGGTGTTGGATGTTCGTTGCCGAACGAAGATTTACATTAGCACGCGCTTCAGCCCACCCCGAAACCGAGCGCGTTTCCCGGGCGCGCCACGGCATTTCGATAGCCTGGTCAGCATGACCGAACCGTCCCTTCCCGAAGTGGTGCGCATCGCGCAGGACCTGATCCGCTTCGACACCTCGAACTTCGGCGGCGGCAACGCCAAGGGTGAGCGCGAGGCCGCCGAGTACGTGGGGGCGTACCTGCAGGGACTCGGCCTGGAAGTCGAGTACTACGAGCCGATCGAGCGCCGCACGAACGTCATGGCGCGGGTGCGCGGTCGTGATTCCCAGAAGTCCGCCCTGGTCGTGCACGGGCACCTCGACGTCGTGCCTGCGATGGCGGAGGACTGGACGGTCGACCCCTTCGCAGGTGAAGTGCGTGACGGGATGCTGTGGGGTCGTGGCGCTGTCGACATGAAGAACATGAACGCGATGATCCTCACAGCCGTGGCCGACATCCTGCGTGCCGGCGAGCAGCCCGCGCGCGACCTCGTGCTGGCGTTCTTCGCGGACGAGGAGAACGGGGGAGTGGAGGGTTCGGCGCTCGTCGTGCAGAACCGCCCGGAATGGTTCGCCGGTGCCACAGAAGCGATCAGCGAGGTGGGCGGATACTCGATCACCGTCGACGACCGTCGCGCGTACCTGCTGCAGGTGGGCGAGAAGGCCCTGATCTGGATCCGCCTCGTCGCGAAAGGGCGGGCAGGACACGGCAGCCGTCTGCACGACGACAACGCCGTCACCACGCTCGCCGAGGCTGTGGCCGCCATCGGACGCACCCGCTGGCCCCTGCGCCTCACAGCCACCACAGAGGCTCTGCTGCGTGGCCTGAGTGACCTCACGGGACGGTCCATCGATGATCCGGATGCTCTCGCCGCGGCCGCGGGTCCCGCAGAGGCTTTTCTGCGGTCGTCGTTCCGCACGACCACCAATCCCACGGCCCTCACGGCCGGCTACAAGCACAACGTCATCCCGGAGCGGGCGGAGGCTCTGATCGACGTGCGTGTCATCCCCGGGACGGAGGATGACGTGCTGGCGGAGCTGCAGCAGATCGTCGGCGATGAGATCGAGATCGAGATCGTGGTGCGCGATATCGGCATGGAGACGCCGTTCGAAGGCGCCCTCGTCGAGGCGATGGTGGCGAGTCTGGGCCGCCACGACCCCGGGGTGCCCGTGATCCCGTACCTGTTGGGCGCGGGCACCGACAACAAGGCTCTCGCCTCTCTGAACATCACCGGGTACGGGTTCGCTCCGCTCCGCCTTCCCGCCGATCTGGACTTCACGGGCATGTTCCACGGAGTCGACGAGCGGGTACCCGTAGAATCGCTTGTCTTCGGCCAGCGGGTGCTGGCCGATCTGCTGCGCACGTACTGAGCCCCGGGATCCGCCTGCGCAGCCCCACTACCGAGAAGGCCCATCCATGCACCTGTTCGAAGCGCTCATCCTCGGAATCGTCCAGGGACTCACCGAGTTCCTTCCGATCTCCTCCAGCGCGCATCTGCGCATCCTCGGAACGTTCCTTCCCTCCGGCGAAGACCCCGGTGCGGCGTTCACGGCGATCACGCAGATCGGCACGGAGGCCGCCGTCGTGGTCTTCTTCTGGCGCGACATCGTCCGGATCATCGCACAGTGGTTCCGCTCGCTGACAGGCAGGGTTCCTCGCACCGATCCCGATGCCCGCATGGGGTGGATGATCATCATCGGCAGCATCCCGATCGTCGTTCTCGGTCTGCTGTTCCAGGACCAGATCGAGACCGTCTTCCGGTCCCTGTGGATCGTCGCGATCATGCTGATCGTCTTCGGCATCCTGCTCGGCATCGCCGACCACGTCGGCGCCAAGCGCCGTAAGCTCGACCAGCTCACGTACCCGCACGGCGTCGCGTACGGATTCGCGCAGGCACTCGCGCTGATCCCGGGCGTCTCGCGCTCGGGCGGGACCATCACGATGGGCCTGTTCCTCGGCTACGAGCGTGCCGCCGCGGCACGCTATGCTTTCCTCCTCGCCATCCCGGCCGTGTTCGGCAGCGGCTTCTACCAGCTGTTCAAGAGCTGGGACGAGCCCTCGTTCTTCTCCTTCGGCGACACGCTCGCCGCGACGGGCATCGCCTTCGTCGTCGCACTCGGCGTGATCGCTTTCTTCATGAACTACATCTCGAAGCGGAGCTTCCTGCCGTTCGTGATCTACCGCATCCTGCTCGGCACCGTGCTGCTGGTGCTACTCGGCACCGGCGTGATCGCGGCCTGACACGGGACCGAACTCAGACCCGGGATCACGCACGAGACCCACCTGTGGGAGGTGGGTCTCAGAGCGGAGCGGCGGCCTCGAGACACGAGGCGCGCGACCGCCGGCTCAGCGCTTGTGGTCGCTCGGGCCGTCGCCGCGCCGGCGCAGGTAGCGCTCGAACGCCTGGGCGATCGCGTCGCCGGATGCATCCGGGGAGTCCCACGTGTCCCTGGTCTGCTCGAGCTGGCGGATGTACTCCGCCATGTCCTCGTCGTCGGCCGCGGCGGCATCGATCGATGCCTCCCACGCGGCGGCCTCGGTGCGCAGATTGCTGTTCGCGACCACGACTCCGGTCAGCTCCTCCAAGCGGTCGAGGAGCGCCAACGTGACCTTCGGCGAGGGGGTGGCGGATGCCACGTAGTGCGGCACGCTCGCCCAGAGACTCGCCGTCGGGATCCCCGCGCTCTCGGCGAAATGCTCGAAGACGCTGAGGATGCCCACGGGACCCTCATACATCGAGCGCTCGAGGCCATGGGCCTCGCGCACCTGGTCGTTCTGACTCGAGGCGAAGATCGAGATCGGCCGTGTGTGCGGCACATCCGAGAGCATCGCGCCCAGCGTGACGAGGCCGGTGACGTCGTCGCGCAGTGCGATGTCGATGAACTCCGCGGCGAAGGACTGCCAGGTCCGCGCCGGCTCCACGCCGGTGAGCACCCAGAATTCGGGCCCCGGTCCGGGATTGCGCGGACGCCAGAGACCGGCCTCGGGCCAGGTGAGCCGACGGCGCCCCTCGGCATCCATCTTCGTCGCGGGTCGCGTGTACTGGTAGTCGAAGTACAGCTCCGGATCGACCGAATGGACGAGGTCGTAGTCCGTATTCGCGCGCAGCGCCGCGACCGCGCCGCTCGCCGCCTCTCCGGCATCGTTCCAGCCATCGAAGGCGGCGATGACGATGCGTGAACCGAGAACATCCATCGGGGTCTCCCTTCGTGGTCGCCGGAACCCTATCCCTCCAGGCTAGCCCGCCCGGACGGGGAGCGGGCGCAGCCACGGGTAACATGGTTCGGTGAGCAGACAGCCCCGCGCGATCCTCTGGGACATGGACGGAACCCTCGTCGACACGGAACCGTACTGGATGGCCGCCGAGACCTCGCTGGTCGAATCCTTCGGGGGAACCTGGACGCACGAGGATGCTCTGCAACTCGTCGGCAACGGGCTGATCGACAGCGCGATCATCCTGCAGAACGCCGGTGTCGACATGGAGGCCGAGGCGATCATCTCCCTGCTCACCGACGGGGTGCAGCATGCGCTCAGAACGCAGGGCATCCCCTTCCGCCCCGGCGCGCGGGAACTGTTGCAGAGCCTCCGCAGAGTCGGCATACCGACGGGGCTCGTGACGATGTCACTGCGCCGGATGGCCCTCGGGGTCGTCGACCTCATGGAGTTCGAGGCGTTCGACATCGTCGTCGCGGGCGACGACGTCACGAACCCGAAACCGCACCCCGAGCCCTACCTGCATGCCGCGTCGCTGCTCGAGATCGACATCGCGGACGCCGTGGTGATCGAGGACTCCCCGACGGGGCTGCGCGCGGGACTCGCGGCGGGCGCCGTCGCGCTCGGCGTGCCGCACATCGTGTCTCTCGATCATGTCGGGGCCCACGAGCTCTGGCCCACCCTCGAAGGCCGAACCGCGGCCGACCTGATCGATCTCTTCGACCGCCAGGCATCTACGACCGGAGCCACCCGATGACCGACGCCACCGCGCCGACCGAGAAGACCGCGCCGAACGCTCCGACCGAGAGCGGCGCGTCGAGGCCGAGCGGCCCGTTTCGAGCGGGGGATCGCGTGCAGCTCACGGGGCCGAAGGGCCGTCTGCACACCGTCACCCTCCGCGAAGACGGCGAGTTGCACACCCACCAGGGCGTGCTCCGTCACCGCGACCTCATCGGACTGCCCGACGGCTCCGTCGTGCCGAACAGCTCGGGCCACGATTACCTGGCGCTTCGGCCTCTGCTTCGGGACTTCGCCATGTCGATGCCCCGCGGTGCGGCCATCGTCTATCCGAAGGATGCCGCGCAGATCGTGATGCAGGCGGACATCTTCCCGGGGGCGGTTGTGGTCGAGGCCGGCGTGGGGTCCGGAGCACTGTCGCTGTCGCTGCTGCGAGCGATCGGCCCGGCCGGTCGTCTGGTGTCCTTCGAGCGCAGGGACGACTTCGCCGAGGTCGCCCGCGGCAACGTCGAGACCTTCTTCGGCGAGATGCCTGACACCTGGAACGTCGTCGTCGGCGATCTCGCCGAGGCGCTGCCTTCGGAGTTCCCGTCGGGCTCCGTCGACCGGGTCGTGCTCGACATGCTGGCTCCCTGGGAGTGCATGGACGTGGTGGCCGAGGCTCTCACGCCGGGTGGCGTCGTCCTCTGCTACGTCGCGACAGCGACTCAGCTCTCACGTGTGGCCGAGTACATTCGCGGTACCGGACTCTTCACCGACCCCGACGCATCCGAGACCATGGTCCGCGGATGGCACGTCGAGGGGCTCGCCGTGCGACCCGATCACCGCATGGTCGCTCACACCGGCTTCCTGTTGACCGCACGCCGGCTCGCTCCGGGTGCGATCGCACCGTCTGTGAAGCGCCGAGCGTCGAAGAGCAGCTACGGCGACGACGACGTCGAGCTCTGGACACCGGGCGCGGTGGGCGATCGGGTGATCAACGACAAGAATCTGCGCAAGCGAGCTCGCGAGGCGGCGAAGGCGGCGGAAGGCGCGCGCATCGCAGCGGCATCGCGCGAATCCGACGTCACGACGGAATAGACTGGAGCGCGTGCGTAAAACGTCCGCCGTTCTGGCCACTCTCAGCCTCGCCGTCCTCGCTCTGACCGGGTGCACTGCGGCACCGACGTTCGCCGGCGCGGCCTGCGATCGCTCGGGTTCGTCGAGCGTCGCTGACTCCGTGACGGTCGAGGGTGACCTCGGTGAGACTCCCGACGTCACGGTGTTCACCCCGGTGAAGTCATCGTCCACCTCGTTCTCCGATGCGGTCGTCGGCGACGGCGAGGCGCTGACGACCTCGGTCCAGCCCCTGGTGCTCGACATCACGTTCTACGGCGGCGACAGCGGCGACAAGCTCTACGAGTCGGAGTACAACGGCGACCTCAGCCGCGTGCACAACATCGCCTACTGGGCCCAGCGGTCGCCGGGTCTCGAGTCGGTTCTCGAGTGTGCGACCGGCGGTACGCGCACCGTCGCCGTCCTGACGCCCGAGGACTTCGGCGAGACCAACGTCGAGGCGTTCGGGCTTGCTGACGGTGAGAACGTCGTCGCGGTCATCGATGTCCTCGACGTGCACCTTGCCAAGGCCGAGGGAGCCTCGCGGTTCAACGACGCGCGCGGTCTCCCGACGGTGGTGCGTGCTCCCGACGGAACCCCCGGAATCATCATCCCCGACAGCGCCGCTCCGACCTCGACGATCACGCAGACGCTGATCGAGGGCGACGGAGCGGAAGTCGAGAAGGACTCGGTCGTCGTGACGAACATCATGGCCGTCGGGTGGGACGACAAGACCGTCGTCTCGAGCACCTGGGGTGCGGAGCCCAACATCGGCATCGCAGCCGCGGAACTCGTCGGCGCGACCGTCGGCTCTCAGTTGCTCGTCGTGGCGCCCGGGGCCGAGGGGGCTTCTGCGACCGCCATCGTCGTCGACATCCTGGGGACCGTTCCCGTTCCGGAGCAGTGATGGCGACCCGGATTCCCGCGGAGGAGCGCCTGACGAATCTCGTCGTGGCGCTCATGGCCACGGAGATCGGGTTGACCAAGCAGCAGATCCTCGACAACGTCTCGGGATACCGCCAGCGCGCGGATGCCGGCGCGAGGTCGGATGCGCTCGAGAAGATGTTCGAGCGTGACAAGGACGAGCTTCGCACGCTCGGGGTGCCCGTCGAGACCATCGGCGATCTCGCAGATCCGAACGACCTGCGAGAGGCTCGCTACCGTATTCCGCAGGCGGAATATGACCTCCCGGACGACATCGTCTTCTCTCCGGCGGAACTGGCTGTGCTGCAGCTGGCCGGAAGCGTGTGGAGCGCAGAGTCCGCCTCGGGCGACGCCAAGGCCGGCGTCCGGAAGATCCGAGCCCTCGGTATCGACGGCGATGAGCCCATCATCGGCTTCGCGCCGCGCATCACAGCACGGGATGCCGCATTTCCCCAGCTGCAAGAGGCGATCGAGAAGTGCCGGGTGGTCGTCTTCGACTACCTCAAGCCCGGCGAGCAGACACCGCGCCGGAGAAGCATCCGTCCGCTCGCGCTCGTCGACTATGAGGCACGCTGGCATGTCTACGGCGTCGACGTCGACATCGAGGCCGACCGCATGTTCCTGCTCAGTCGTATCGTCGGTGACGTGCGCGTGACCGCGACGTCGTTCGACGCCGATCTTCGAGAGGGAGCGGGGGAGCGAGCTCTGTCCGGCCTCGAGAAGGTGGCGGCTCAGAACGCCGCACTGCTCGAGGTCACTCCCGGGACCGAGGCGGCCCTGCGGCTCGGGCGCCGAGCCGCGCCCGCGAAACAGGGCATCCAGGTGCCCTTCGTCGACCTGCACATCCTCGCCGACGAGCTCGCCTCTTACGGCCCTGAGGTTCGCGTCGTCGAGCCGGCCGCGCTGCGCGACGCGGTGATCGCCAGGCTCACCGCCGTCGTCGCCGCGAACTCCGATCAGGAGGATTCCTGATGAGTGCTCAGTCGAAGCCGCTGTTGGCCTCGGATCGTGTTCGGGTCTACCTCACGCTCGTGCCCTATCTGCTCGAACTCGGTCAGGTGTCGCTCGCTGAAGCCGCGGAGGAGTTCGGGGTGACCCCGAGCGAGATGCGTCAGATGGTCGAGAAGCTCACCGTCATCGGGCTGCCCGGTGACGCCGGTTTCTGGCAGCAGCCGCAGGAACTGTTCGACATCAACTGGGATCTCCTCGATCAGGAAGACATCATCGAGATCACGAATGACGTCGCGCTTCGGCGAGTGCCGAGGTTCACCGCTCGGGAAGCAGCGGCTCTGCTGGCCGGACTCCAGATGGTTGCGGCCGTGCCCGCGGTCTCGGACTCGGGACTCGTCAGTGGCCTGATCTCGAAGCTCTCCCGAGGTGCGGCGGATGCGCCCGCGGAGGTCGTGGTCGCGCCGAGCGCGGTCGACGAGGTGCGGCAGGTGGTCTCGCAGGCGGTTCAGCAGGGCGTCGCCGTCGCTTTCACATATCAGGCTCCTGATGCGGCGCCGACCACGCGCACCGTCGACCCCGTGCAGATCCTGATCACCAACGCGCAGTGGTACCTGCAGGGCTGGTGCCACATGCGCGAGGCCATGCGCACCTTCCACCTCGACCGCGTGAGTGACGCCCGCCTCACCGACATCCCGATCACGCACGCCGGCGATCAGGTGCCGGAGGCCTTCAGCGCGATCGATGAGGAAGGCGAGGTTCGTGTGCGGCTCCCCGAGCGAGTCGCTCCACTCCTCGGCGACTTCCTCAGCTCGGACGACATGGTCATCGAGGACGGCATCGTCACGGCGAGACTGCGACTTGCGGATCCTCGGGGGATCAAACGCTTCGCCGGACGATTCGGGTGCGCTCTCGACGTGGTCGAGCCCGCCATCGCTCGCGCTGCCGCCCGGGAGTGGGCTGCGGCAGGACTCGCCCTCTACCGTGACCCGGACCAGGGCGACGCCGGTTAGACTCTAGAAAACGACGAAGGAGAATCATGGGCGCTTTCGGTTGGCCACATCTGCTGATCATCCTCGCCGTCATCCTGCTGCTTTTCGGCGCGGCGAAGCTGCCGGCGCTGGCCAAGAGCCTCGGTCAGTCCGCCCGGGTCTTCAAGGGCGAGATGAAGGCTATGAAGAACGACGACGCTTCGGACGAGACGAACAAGGACGCTGCGGCACCGCAGCAGTCCGTCGCTCCGGAGACGACGGTGACGGCTCGCGACTCCGACCCGGGTCAGCCTCCTCGATCCGCCTGATCCGTGTCGGCTCTGGATTCCGCCGACCGACAGGCGCCGAGCCGCGACAAGCGGATGTCGCTCGGATCGCACCTGATCGAGCTCCGCAAGCGTCTGGTGTTCGCTGCGGCTGCTCTGGTGGTCGGCATGATCATCGCCTTCATCGTCACAGGGCCGATCATCGATCTTCTCTCGATCCCGATTCGCACGATCGCCGAGCAGCAGGGCAAAGAGTATGTCGGGCTCAACTTCACCACCGTGACGAGCGGGTTCGATCTGCGGATGCGCATCGCCTTCGCGATCGGTCTCTTGATCTCGGCGCCCGTCTGGCTCTGGCAGATCTGGGCGTTCATCATGCCTGGCCTCACGAAGAAGGAGACCCAGTACACCTGGGGGTTCCTCGGCGCGGCGATTCCCCTCTTCTTCGGCGGGTGCACGGTCGCGTTCTTCGTGCTGCCGCACGTGATCGAGATCATGGCGGGGTTCGTCCCGCAGGGCATGGCGCAGTTCTTCGACTATTCGGCGTACTACGACTTCGTGTTCAAATTCCTCCTCGTGGTCGGCATCGCCTTCGTGCTTCCCGTGTTCCTCGTCGCGCTCAACCTTGCGGGGGTGGTCTCGGGCAAGGAGATCCTGAAGGGATGGCGTGTCGCGATCCTCGTGTGCACGCTGTTCGCCGCGGTGACCACGCCGCCCGCCGATGTGTTCTCGATGCTGCTGCTCATGGGCGCGATGATCGTGCTCTACTTCGCGGCGACGCTGGTCTCGATGCTCTTCGACCGTCGTAAGCGCAGACTCGACAGTGCCGCGGGCGTCGTGCCCGACGCCGCATGAGTTCTCCGTCCGAGCGGTATGCGGCGGCCCGCGCCGCTGCCGGCAACCCGGAGACCGCCGCATTCGCGGCGAAGCAGCGGTTCGAGCTCGATCCGTTCCAGATCGAGGGGTGCCACGCGCTCGAGCGCGGGAACAGCGTTCTCGTGGCAGCCCCCACCGGTGCCGGCAAGACCATCGTGGGTGAGTTCGCGATTCATCTGGCGATGCAGACGCCGCGCGACAAGGCGTTCTACACGACCCCGATGAAAGCGCTGTCGAACCAGAAGTTCCGCGAGCTCGTCGACGTCTACGGGCCCGACGACGTGGGATTGCTCACCGGTGACACGAACATCAACGGCAACGCTCGCATCGTCGTGATGACCACCGAAGTCCTGCGCAACATGATCTATGCCGACTCCGCGGCCCTGCGTGATCTGCGTTTCGTCGTGATGGACGAGGTCCACTACCTCGCCGATCGTTTCCGCGGCGCGGTGTGGGAAGAGGTCATCATCCATCTGCCGCAGCACGTGCGGCTCGTCTCGCTCAGCGCCACCGTCTCGAATGCAGAGGAGTTCGGCGACTGGCTCGACACCGTGCGAGGTGACACCGACGTCATCGTCTCGGAGATCCGCCCCGTTCCTCTCGAGCAGCATGTGCTCGTACGGGACGATCTGCTTCCGCTGTTCGACGATCGCGCAGGCCTCGCGACGGCCAAGGTGAACCAGGAGCTGATGCGCATCCGGTCGTTCACCGGCTCGAACTACGACAGCAACCGCGAGGCACAGGCCTACCGCAGCAATCGGCACGCCGGCAGGCAGGCCCCGCGGCCGCCGCGGGGCGGGCGCCGTGCTGTCCGCTCGGCCAACGTGCGCCGCATCGAACGACTCGATCGCCCGGACGTCATCCGGTTGCTGGAACGTGCGAATCTGCTGCCCGCCATCTTCTTCATCTTCAGCCGCGTCGGATGCGATGCGGCGGTCCAGCAGGTCCGTCGATCGGGTCTCCGCCTCACCTCCCACGAGGAGCGCGAGGAGATCCGGGCGATCGTCGAAGAACGCACCCGCACTCTGCAGGAGGAGGACCTCGGAGTCCTCGGTTACTGGGAGTGGCTCGACAATCTCGAGCGCGGTGTGGCCGCGCATCATGCCGGCCTCCTGCCGGCATTCAAGGAGGTCGTCGAGGAGCTCTATCAGCGAAAGCTCGTCAAGGTGGTCTTCGCCACCGAGACGCTGGCTCTCGGAATCAACATGCCCGCGCGGACCGTGGTGCTCGAGAAGATGGAGAAGTTCAACGGGGAAGCCCGCGTCGCCATCACCTCGGGCGAGTACACGCAGCTGACCGGCCGTGCCGGACGCCGCGGAATCGATGTCGAGGGACACGCTGTGGTGCAGTGGACCGAGGGCATGGACCCGCAGGCGGTCGCCGCCCTGGCATCTCGTCGCACGTATCCTCTGAACTCGAGCTTCAGACCGACCTACAACATGGCTGTGAACCTCATCGACCTGTTCGGCAAGCCGCGCGCGCGTGAGGTTCTCGAATCGTCGTTCGCGCAGTTCCAGGCTGACCGAGCGGTGGTCGGTCTCGCGCGTCAGGTGCGCGAGGCCGAGGTGTCCCTCGAGGGCTATGCGGCCTCCATGGTCTGCGAGCACGGTGACTTCATGGACTACGCGGCCATCCGTCGCGAGCTCAGCGATCTCGAGAAGAAGAACCGTCAGGACTCGAACGCTCCGCGCGTGGCGCGGGAGAAGCGACTGAAGCAGATCCAGAATCTGCGCACGAGGATGCAGCGGCACGGATGCCATCGCTGTCCCGATCGGGAGGCGCACGCGCGCTGGGCCGAGCGCTACTGGAAGCTGAAGCGGCAGACGGATCGCATCCGCCGTCAGATCGGGAACCGCACGGGCACCGTCGCTCGTGTGTTCGATCGCGTGGTCGAGGTGCTGGAGACGCTGGACTACCTGCACCGGGACGGCAGCGAGATGTCGCTCACGGCGGCCGGACGCACGATGCGCAGGATCTACGGCGAGCGTGACCTCCTCATCGCGGAGTCTCTGCGCCAGGGGCTCTGGCAGGGCTTGGATGCGCCGTCGCTCGCCGCCATGGCGTGCTGTCTGGTCTACGAGCCCCGACGCGATGAGGCGAATTCGGGGGAGCGGGGTCTGCCTCGAGGAGCGTTCCGCAGCGCCTATGAGAAGACCACCACCCTGTGGGCGGAGCTGGACGATCTCGAGAAGGATCACCACCTGCCCGGCTCCGAGCCGCTGGCCGCCGGGCTCGCCGGGGCCATGCATTCGTGGGCCCGAGGGGCCTCGCTCGACAGAGTCCTCATCGACGCGGACATGGCGGCGGGGGACTTCGTCCGGTGGACCAAGCAGACGATCGATCTTCTGGACCAGCTCTCGATCGTCGCCGAGGACTCCGTGCTCGCGAGGAACGCACGTACCGCCCTCGACGGAGTGCGCCGCGGAATCGTCGCCTACTCCTCGATGTGAGAGACAGGGTCGATGACTGAGTCCCGCGCGCGTCAGCGCCCTCTTCTCCCGCTGTGGGCGGCCACCATCAGCGCAGCGCTCTCCGCGCTCCTCATGGATCTCGCCTACCCTGACGTGGCGATCTGGGGTCTCGCCTTCCCTGCGACGGCGTTGCTGCTCTTGAGCCTCATCGGGCGCCGCGCCGGGGGTGCGCTCCTGGTCGGAGCGGTCTACGGCGTGCTCTTCTTCGGTCTGTTGGTGTCATGGACCTCGCGATACCTCGGTCCCGTGCCGTGGGCCGCCCTGAGCGTCCTCGAGGGCGTGCTCACAGCCGCGGCGCTGATCCCGATCACGCTGGCGTACCGATGGATCCCGAAGGCCGTCCCCGGCCGCTGGGGGCGCTTCCTTCTGCTTCCGGCAGTCATCGCCGCCCTGTGGGTCGGTCGAGAGGTGTTCGTCGGCTCCTGGCCCTATGGCGGCTTTCCCTGGGCACGTCTCGGCATGAGCCAGGCCCAGAGTCCGCTCGCGCACGTCGTGTCATGGGTGGGCGTCAGCGGGCTCAGCTTCCTGATGGTGCTCCTCGTGGCGCTCGTCATCGAGATCGTCCGGACGAGGGCATGGCGGCGTCCGCTCGCGTGGGCCGCTCCCGCGCTGGTGGTCCTCGTACTGCTGCTGACGCCCCTGTTCCCCACGACGGCCACGGGCGCGATGCGGATCGCGGCGGTGCAGGGGAACGGACCCACCGGGTACTTCGACGAGCGTGAGCCCTACTCGGTGGTCCAGGCGCAGACCGAGGCGACGGCGCCTCTTGTAGGCGAGGACGTCGACCTTCTGGTGTGGCCCGAGGGTTCCCTCGACTACGATCCGTTCCAGTCGGAGGCGCTCGCGCGGCGGATGACGAATGTCGCGTCACGTATCGGGGCACCGCTTCTCGCCAACGCCGCGACGGAACGGGACGGACAGTTCTTCAACACCTCGATGCTCTGGACGGAGGACGCGACCGCCGACCAGATCCATGACAAGCGGCATCCGGTGCCGTTCGGCGAGTACGTCCCGGATCGTCCGTTCTTCAACGCTCTCGCCCCCGATCTCATCGGACTCCTGCAGCGCGATTACACTCCCGGAACCAACGCACCTGTCGTCGATGTCGACGGCGTGATCGTCGGCCTCGCCATCTGCTTCGACGTGATCTACGACGATGTCGTCCGAACGGGTGTCCAGGACGGCGCGCAGGTTCTGGTCTTCCAGACCAACAACGCCGATTTCCGCGGCACCGACGAGAACGTGCAGCAGCTCGCCTTCGCACGGATGCGTGCCATCGAGACCGGTCGCAGCGTCGTCAACGTCTCGACCGTCGGCACCAGCCAGATCATCCGAGCGGACGGATCCACCGTGTCGAGCCTGGACGCAGGTGAGGCCGGTGCGCTGCTCGAGGATGTCGAGCTTCGTACCGGCCTCACAGCGGGGGTCCTGCTGGGGTCCTGGGTGCAGCTGCTGCTGCTGTGGGGCGGGCTCGGCGCTCTTCTTATCGGGTGGTGGCGCGCCCGCCGACGCTGATCAGGCGCCGATCTTCTCGCGCGTCGGGTCTTCTCCCGCGCCACGGCGTGCGCGGATGAAGGCGAGCCGCTCTTCGAGCAGCTCTTCGAGTTCTGCCCGGGTACGACGCTCCATGAGCATGTCCCAGTGGGTGCGAGCCGCCTTGTCGTCCGTGGGCTCGAGCGTCACGGCCTGGCCGTCGACGTTGAGACGGGCGTCCGCGCCGCAGGCACGGCATTCCCAGGTCTGCGGCGGCTCTGCGTCAGCCGCGAACATCAGGTTCGTGACGTGGCCGCAGGTGTCACAGGTATAGGTGGTTTCACGGCGCTCCATGAAAACGACGCCCTCTTCGCTCTGTAGGCTCTGGGCGCCGAGTCGGATGCCGCGCAGGCTGCGATCTGCCATTGTGTGGTCCTCTCGTCGCTGTCAGGTATAACGCTCCAGCCTGTGCGCTTCATCCATACGGCGGCGTTCTCCGCCCTATTCACAGCGGAATCCCAGCGCGAACGCGTATGCACGGCGCGCCGGGCGTCAGCTGTGCAGGGCGGAGACGGCGAGATCGGCGCGGTCGGTCACGATGCCGTCGACCCCCTGAGCGAGAAGCCTGCGCATGTTCGCGATGTCGTTGACGGTCCAGACGTGGACCTCGGTGCCATGACGATGGGCGGCACGCAGGAGGGCCGGCGTCAGCACGCGCACCGGTCCCTGGCGTTCGGGAATCTGCAGCGCATCGATGCCCCGCAGAGTTCCGCCGACGGGCAGGCGCAGCGCTGAGCGAGCACGAACGGCTGCGATGGTCCTGCTGCCTCCGGATGTCGCCGGGGGCAGATCAGCGCCCGCGCGCAGGACCGCCGCGACAGTCGCTCTTCGATGTGAATCCGTGAAGCTGGTCACCAGCAGCCGTCGGGTGTGAGGGGCGAGGATCGCTCCGAGTGGTTCGGCGGCGTCGGATGTCTTGACGTCGATGTTGAAGCGGGTTCTCGGGAACGCGTCGATCGCGTCGGCCACCGTCAGCAGGCCGCCGTGGTCGGCGAAGATCGCGGCGAGCTCGCGGGTGGACACCTGGTCGACACGTCGCTCGTCGCCGGTCAGGCGTGTCAGCGTCGCGTCGTGGAACAGCACGACGTCGCCGGAGGCCGTCACTCGACAGTCCGTCTCGATGTACTCCGCTCCGGCCGCATGCGCGGCGGCGAATGCTGCCGCGGAGTTCTCCCAGACGCCGGAGTCTTCGCCCGCCGCGGTGATGAGCCCGCGGTGGGCGAAGACGCGAGGGCGTGCGGTCTTCTCGAAGTACGGGTGCGTCACGCGCCCGGACCCGGAGTGCCCGTAGGCGGCTGACCGGGCTTGGGAGTGAAGGCCGAGCCGATGCCCTTGAGGGCCTCGGTCAGCTCGCTCGGGATGATCCAGAGCTTGCTCGATGAGCTCTCGCTGATCTTGGGCAGCATCTGAAGGTACTGATACGCGAGGAGCTTGTCGTCGGGCTGCCCCTGGTGGATCGCCGTGAACACGTTCTGGATCGCCTCGGCCTCACCCTGCGCGCGGAGGACGGCGGCCTGCTTGTCACCCTCGGCCCGCAGGATCTCCGCCTGTCGACGGCCCTCGGCCTCGAGGATCTGGGATTGCTTCGAGCCCTCGGCGGTGAGGATCGCGGCGCGACGGTCACGCTCGGCACGCATCTGCTTCTCCATCGAGTCCTGGATCGAGACGGGCGGATCGATCGCCTTCAGCTCGACGCGACCGACACGGATGCCCCACTTGCCGGTCGCCTCGTCGAGGACGACACGGAGCTGGCCGTTGATGTTGTCACGACTGGTCAGCGCCTCTTCGAGGTTGAGTCCACCGACCACGTTGCGAAGCGTCGTCGTGGTGAGCTGTTCGACAGCGCCCAGGTAGTTGGCGATCTCGTACGTCGCGGCGCGAGCATCCGTCACCTGGAAGTAGACCACCGTGTCGATCGAGACCACGAGGTTGTCCTCGGTGATCACCGGCTGAGGCGGGAACGAGACGACCTGCTCGCGCATGTCGATGAGTGGACGCAATCGGTCGATGAAGGGAACCAGGATGTTCAGGCCCGGTGTGAGCGTCTTGTGGTACCGACCGAGGCGCTCGACCACTCCCGCCGTGGCCTGGGGGATGATGCGGATCGAGCGGGCCAGCGTGACCACCACGAAGATGATGATCGCGATGACGAGGATCCAGCCGATGGCTGCGGGGATGAACGAGGAGTCGTCCACGGGGTTCTCCTAGTCGTTGACGGGGCGGACGGTGGCGGTGGCGCCGTGGATCGCGATCACGGCGATCGGTGACCCTTGCGGGATCGGTACGGATCCGGCGGTGCGAGCGGTCCAGGTGTCGCCGTTGCTCAGCTTGGCCTGACCGGAGATCTGCGTGATGTCCTGCAGAGCGATGCCGCGCAGGTCGACGAGCGCATCGACGTTGGACTTCGTCGGGTCTTCACCGCGATGGAGACGCCTGATGAGCGGTGGTCGCAGGAAGAGGATGAAGAGCGCGGCGGCGGCGGCGGCGATGAGGACCTGCACCCAGACGGGGACGCCGACGAAATCGGTCACCAATCCGATCGCGCTGCCGAAGCTGAGCATGAGGAACGTGAAGTCGAGTGTCAGCATCTCGATCACGAGGAACAGGGCGATCAGAACGAGCCACCCGACCCACGCCCATTGGTCGATGAACTCGACGAATGTCGCGAAAGTGTCCATACGGCCTCCTTTGCGGTCAACCTATCACGCAGGCGGCGGCTCCTCCGGGCGCCGCGACGCCCGCTTGATAGTCTGAAAGGGCCGTGCGATCACGGCGCTTCACGTACTTGAGGAGTCACCGTGACCGACGTTCTTCCCGCAGGTTCTCTCGACGGCAAGGTCGCCCTTGTCACCGGTTCGTCGCGGGGGATCGGCGCCGACACTGTGCGGTACCTCGCTGAAGCCGGCGCCGACGTCGTCATCAACTACCGCAACAAGGCTCCGCGAGCCGAGAAGCTCGCCACTCAGCTTCGTGAGCTCGGTCGCCGTGTACTCGTCGTGGCGGCGGACCTCACGGACGCGGCATCTGTGGGCGAGATGTTCGAGGCGGTGAAGGCCGAGTTCGGTCGGCTCGACGTGCTGGTGCTGAACGCCTCCGGAGGCATGGAGTCCGGAATGGCCGCGGACTACGCCCTCACGCTCAATCGCGACGCCCAGCTCAACGTGCTCGACGCGGCGACTCCTCTGCTCTCCGAGGGTTCTCGTGTCGTCTTCGTGACCAGCCACCAGGCGCACTTCATCCGCACGACGCCGACGATGCCCGAATATGAGCCCGTGGCTCTGTCGAAGCGCGCCGGCGAGGATGCGCTGCGCGAGCGCATCCCTGCGCTGGCCGAGCAGGGGATCGGCTTCACGGTCGTCTCGGGCGACATGATCGAGGGAACGATCACGGCGACGCTTCTCGAGCGCGCGAATCCCGGCGCGATCGCCGAGCGACGCGAGTCGGCGGGCAAGCTGTACAACGTCTCGGAGTTCGCGGCCGAGGTCGCCCGTGCGGCCGTCGAAGAGGTTCCGGCCGACAACACCCGTCTCGTGGGCGACGTCAGCGGTTTCGCCGCCGAATGATCCTGAGATGACGAAGGCGCCCCGTCCGAACGGACGGGGCGCCTTCGTCATCTGTCGGCGTCAGATCGACTTCGACGCCTTGCCGATCGTGATCGCGCGCACGATCTGCACGATGCCGAGCACGACCAGGGAGATGCCGAACACGAGCCACAGCACCGCCGCGGCGTACAGCGGCGAGAAGAGCACGACGATACCGGCGATGATGCTCAGCAGTGCATAGAGCAGCGTCCAGACGCGCGAGCCGTCCTGACCGAGCAGGGTGAGCGAGACGACGCCGTCGACGATCCAGCTGATGCCGATGAAGATCACGACGACGAGTGCGAGCGTCGCGGCTGCGGCGCCGAGGTTGGCGAACGCGATGACGCCCGCGACGATGTAGAGCACGCCGAGCGCGATGTGACCGACGCGCGCCCATCCGCCCTTCTTGTGCGAGAAGATGCCGAGACCGATGTACACGAGACCGGCGATGACCAGGTATGTCGCGAAGATGCCGGTAACGATGACAGCGGACTTCACCGGCCACACGAGGAGCACGATGCCGGCGATCAGCGCGATGACGCCGGAGACGGCGAGCGTGATGCGGATGGACTTGAACAGTGACTTCGCCTCTGCGGCGATCGAATCAGACATGGGTGGGGAGCCTTTCTGAGAAATCCCTGTGAAGGGATGCTCACAGAGTAGCGCCCCGCGCGCGGGAGCGGGGGATGACGCTCGGTGATGGTCTCGCGGGGTCATCTCGCGACGTCCGCGGACATGGGACTATCTATCCGTGACACCTGACACCGACGCTCGCATCCGCGAGCTCATCACGATGCGGAAGGTCCGAGACCGCATCGACCGGGAGTACGCGAGGCCGCTCGACGTCGAAGCCCTCGCGCAGGGCGTGCACATGTCTGCCGGACACCTGAGCCGCTGTTTTCGTGAGGCGTACGGAGAGTCTCCGTACTCGTATCTGATGACGCGACGGATCGAACGAGCCATGGCTCTGCTGCGTCGAGGGGATCTGTCGGTGACCGAGGTCTGCTTCGAAGTGGGCAGTTCGTCGCTCGGCACCTTCAGCACGCGATTCACAGAGCTCGTCGGTGTCCCACCTGGGGTGTACCGTGAACGCGCCGCGAATGTCGACGGCATCCCGACGTTCCACGCCAAGCAGGTCATCAGACCGATCAGGAATCAAGAAGTGCCCCGCACTGACGCGAACCTCACCTGAACCCATGAAGATCAACATCCACTACGCATTCCTTCCGCACACCGACGCCGAAGCGGCACTCGGCTTCTACCGCGACGCCCTCGGCTTCGAGGTGCGCAACGACGTCGGATACGACGGACTCCGCTGGCTGACCGTGGGCCCCGAAGGGCAACCCGAGACGTCGATCGTCCTGCACCCGCCGGCAACGGATCCCGGCATCACCGACTCCGAGCGTCAGACGATCCTCGAACTGATCGCCAAGGGCAGCTACGGAGCGCTGACGCTCGCGAGCGACGATCTCGACGGCCTGTTCGAAAGACTGGTCGAGCAGGGCGCAGACGTGGTCCAGGAGCCCATGGACCAGCCGTACGGCGTGCGCGACTGCGCCTTCCGTGATCCCGCAGGCAACCTTCTCCGTATCAATCAGGCCGGCTGACCGGCCGCGAACTCAAGGACCCACAATGACTCACGTCGCCGACGGCCATGATCTGATCCGTGTTCAGGGAGCCCGCGAGAACAATCTGAAAGAGGTCAGCGTCGACATTCCGAAGCGGCGACTCACGGTGTTCACGGGCGTCTCCGGGTCGGGCAAGAGCTCGCTGGTCTTCGACACCATCGCCGCGGAGTCGCGGCGCATGATCGACGAGACGTACAGCGCGTTCGTGCAGGGCTTCATGCCCTCGGTGCCGCGACCCGACGTCGATGTGCTCGAGGGGCTGACGACGTCGATCATCGTCGATCAGGAGCGACTCGGAGCCAACCCGCGTTCCACGGTCGGCACGGTCACCGACGCGAACGCGATGCTGCGCATCCTGTTCAGCAAGCTCGGCCAGCCCTACATCGGGGGGCCGACGGCGTTCTCGTTCAACATCCCCACGCAGAAGGCGAGCGGCGTCATGACGGGGCCGAGCGGTGAGAAGAAGATCGTCAAGGACGCGATCTATCTCGGCGGCATGTGCCCGCGCTGCGAGGGCAGGGGAGCGGTCTCCGACCTGGACCTCGCTCAGATCGTCGACGAATCCAAGTCGCTCGACGAGGGCGCCATCATGGTGCCGGGATACACCGCCGACGGCTGGATGGTGAAGGGGTTCTCCGCCTCGGGCTTCTACCCGGCGGACAAGCCGGTCTCCTCCTTCTCCGAGAAGCAGAGGCAGCTGTTCCTCTACGGCGAAGTCACGAAGGTCAAGATCTCTGGCATCAACATGACGTACGAGGGCCTGATCCCCAAGATCACCAAATCGATGCTCTCGAAGGATCTCGATGCGCTGCAGCCGCATATCCGGGCCTTCGTCGAGCGCGTCGCCACCTTCGCGACCTGCCCCGAGTGCGACGGCACCCGACTGACCGAGGGCGCGCGCTCCTCGAAGATCGACGGGATCAGCATCGCCGACGCGTGCCGGATGCAGGTGACCGATCTCGCCGCGTGGGTGCGAGATCTCGAGCTTCCCGGCGCCGCACCGCTGCTCGAGGCGCTGAGCGCGAATCTCGACGCGTTCGTCACACTCGGACTCGGATACCTGAGTCTCGAGCGACCGTCGGGCACGCTGTCCGGGGGAGAGGCGCAGCGCATCAAGATGCTCCGTCACCTCGGTTCGTCGCTCACCGATGTGACCTACGTCTTCGACGAGCCCACGATCGGTCTGCACCCGCACGACATACAGCGCATGAACAGCCTGCTGCTGCGCCTGCGGGACAAGGGTAACACCGTGCTCGTCGTGGAGCACAAGCCCGAGACCATCGCGATCGGCGACCACGTCGTCGACCTCGGTCCCGGCGCCGGCAGTGCAGGTGGCGAGATCTGCTTCGAAGGCACCGTCGAGGGGCTGAAGGCCAGCGGTACGCGTACGGGAAGGCATCTCGACGACCGCGCTGCTCTCAAGCCCTCGGTGCGCGAGAGCGACGGAGCGATCGAGGTGCGCGGGGCCACGGCGAACAACCTCCGGGACGTGGACGTCGACATCCCCACCGGTGTCCTCACCGTCGTCACCGGCGTCGCAGGGTCGGGAAAGAGCTCGCTGATCCACGGATCGGTGTCGAAGCTCGAGGGCGTCGTCGCGATCGACCAGGGGGCGATCACGGGGTCACGCCGCAGCAACCCCGCCACCTACACAGGCCTGCTGGAGCCGATCCGCAAGGCTTTCGCGAAGGCCAACGGCGTCAAGCCGGCTCTCTTCAGCGCGAACTCCGAAGGTGCGTGCCCGACCTGCAAGGGCGCGGGCGTCATCATCACCGAGCTCGGGTTCATGGATACCATCGAGACGCCCTGCGAGGACTGCGGCGGCAAGCGCTTCCAGGCGGCCGTCCTCGAGTACACGCTCGCCGGCAAGGACATCACGCAGGTGCTGGATCTGCCGGTCTCTGAGGCTCGCGTCTTCTTCTCCGAGGGGGATGCCAAGCTTCCCGCCGCGGCGGCGATCCTCGGACGCCTCGAAGACGTCGGCCTCGGGTATCTCTCGCTCGGGCAGCCACTGTCGACGCTCTCCGGCGGAGAACGCCAGCGCATCAAGCTCGCCATCCAGATGGGGGAGAAGGGCGACACCTATGTGCTCGACGAGCCCACCACCGGTCTGCACCTGGCGGATGTGCAGAACATCCTCGGTCTGCTCGATCGACTCGTGGAGTCCGGGAAGACCGTGATCGTCATCGAGCACCACCAGGCAGTGATGGCGCACGCGGACTGGATCATCGACATCGGTCCGGGAGCCGGCCATGACGGCGGACGGGTAGTCTTCGAGGGAAGACCGGCGGACCTCGTGGCGGCGAAATCGACGGTGACGGGGGAGCACCTCGCGGCCTACGTGGGAGTGTAGGGCGTTGCGCTCAGGCGACGTCGGGGCGTGTCATCAGCGGAGACGTCAGATGCAGGATCAGATCTGCGCTCGTCAGAGGGACGGTGGCCCAGGTGAGTTCGGCCGTACCCTCGTGAATCCTCAGTCGCACCCGATGGGGCGTACTCACGAGGTGGAGCTCGGCCACGAACGTGTCTCCCTGCCACGCGCCGTTCGCTATGACGGGGCGTCCGAGCGGGGAGCTCTCGGCCCAGGTCTCATAGCCGATGGGGGCGGCGAACCATGTCCCGACATGGACCAGCCAACCGTCGGGTTGCGATTCGACGACGATCCGCGTTCCGTGGGGCAATGCGGAATCCGCCACTGCGGCGTTGACGGCTGCCGCGAACACGCGGAGATCTGGCAGCGCGATGCCGACGACCGGCGGAAGGGCCAGATCATGGAGCAGTTGGGCGAGAGCTGCGTCGCCCTCGACATCTCCTGACACGTCGACACCGGGAAGGAGACACTCCCAGATCGCGTCGAGGGCATCCTGGGAATGGCGAATCTCACTGTGCGCTGCCGTGAGGACGACCACGAGATCACGGTCCGGGATGACGACGCACTGCTGCCCGAATGCGCCGTTGCCATGGAAGCCGTGCGACGACATCCAGATCTGATACCCGTACCCAGCGTGGAAGTCCCGGCCGGGACTGCCGGGGGAGTAGTGGTGACTGTCGATGTGCTTTCGGGTGGCCCGTGCGACCCAGTCACGCGAGAGCAGCTGTCGACCCTGCCATTCTCCGCCCCGCAGCAGCAGTTCGCCGAAGGCGGCCACGGCTTCGGTCGTGAGGTGCAGCCCGTGAAATCCGAACACGGCGCCGCTGCCGACCCTGTCCCACTCGACATCCGTGATCCCCATCGGGATGAACAGGCGTTCGTTGAGCAGTCGGGGGAGTGTGCTGCCTGTCACCCGCTCGACCATCCTCGCCAGTACGAAAGTCGTCGCGTTGTCGTAGGTGTGTCGGATGCCGGGAGCCTCGGCGATGGGCATCCGGAGGAAGCCGCGTACGAGGTCGTTCGGCTCGAGTCCCCAGGCGTCTCCGAGCGTGTCCGCTGAATGACCCGCGGTCATGGTCAGAAGGTGATGAACAGTGAGGAGACGTGCGCTTTCGGGCAGGTCGTCAGGGACGTGTTCCGGCAGGATGTCGACCACTCGATCGTCCAGCCGCAGGAGACCGTCGTCGATCGTGAGGCCTACAGCCATCGACGTGAACGACTTCGTGAGCGAGTAGAGCAGATGTGGACGCTCAGCGGAGTACGGCGCCCACCATCCTTCGGCGACGATGCGCCCCCGACGCATGATCATGATCGAGTGAGACTCGATGCCGGCATGCTCGAGGCGGTCGATCAAGGACTCGATCGCGGAAGCGGCGATATCGACGGAGGCGGGAGTTCCGCGCGGCAGAAGCACCCGGCGATCATACGAGAGTCCCGCCGGTATGGCAGACCGCGTCAGTCTTTGCGCGCGACGATCGTGTACGTGCAGGGGATGAGATCGCGCTCGGCGTCCGGCCATGCATACCCACGGGGCACCTCGACCATTCGAGGGCTGAACTGCCAGGGCAGCGTCCGACCTTCATCGAAATGCACGATGTGCAGGCCTGCCCGCAGCAACGCGCCGAGGATCTCGGACAATGGATGCGGCCATTCGTATGTCCGAGAATGCGCGACGGTCCCGTCGCCGGCGTAGGTGGACTCGTCGTCCCACTGTTGTGCGCGACCATCTCCGAAGTATGAGTACCTGGTCGTCAGAAGCTCCGCATTCTCATCGAGCGAAAGCAGTGCGGGATGGCCGTCTCGGATGTAGAACGTGCCGCCTGGGCGCAGCAGGGCGACGATCTGCGCCGCCCACCGGTCGAGGTCCTGCAGCCAGCAGATCGTACCGATGCTCGTGTAGACGACATCGAAGTCGCCGGTCACCGCTGAGCGCGCGTTGAGAACGTCCGTTTCCACCCAGGTCGCGTCGACCTGCACGCGCTCGGCCAGAGCGGCGGCGACGCGCAACGCCGGTGCCGAGAAGTCGACGCCCGTGACGTGTGCGCCCGAGCGCGCCAGCGAGATCGTGTCGGTGCCGATGTGGCACTGCAGATGGCACAGGTCGAGGCCGGTCAGACGTTTCCCGGGCAGGAATCGACTGAGTACCGGCAGGTCGTCGCTCACGACATCACTGATGTGCTGGGGGTCATCGAACGCATCCAGGCCGTATGCGGCTTCGTGCAGCGGCACCCGGTCATCCCAGTTCTTCAGGTTCGCCTCGCGGGCGGCTTCCCAGTCGATCTCGATGTTGCTTCCGTTCACACCACGAGACTATCGAGCGCCCCGATCGAGGGTGACGCGTTATCGCCGATAATGCACATTATGTCAGATTGTGTGAAGAAACCCCTCCTCGCTCCGCCGCGGCTGGGCCTCTGCTTGAATCGGTGGATGCACCGTAACCGAAGATCCGTCATCGGAGTTGCGAGCCTGATATCCCTCGGAACGGTTCTGAGTGCGTGCGCACTCGTGCCCGGCGGCTCCTTCGACACGCTGTGCGAGGATCCACTCGTGATCTCCTGCGATCGCTCCTCGCAGTCGACTCTCGTCGTGATCGACGTGGATGCGTCGGCGGAAGATGTGATCGCGTTCGCTGAGTCCCTCGACGGAGTCACCGCTGCGTCTTCCGGACCGGTGAGTCTCGAAGCCCGCTCGACGCACGCACTCGTCCTCGATCCCGAGGTTGCGCCTCCGTTCTCGTGGCGGATCGATCTGAACGCCGAGCGATCGACCGATCTGGCTGCCTCACTGCGTGACACGCTCAAGGCGGCGTCTGTTCCCGGCGCCGTCGGTGTCACCCGCGATTCCGGGTGGTCGTTCGTCACCGTTCAACGGATCGAGCAGTTCGAAGATGTGTTCGATGTTCTCTCGCACGGAGCGTTCGCCCACGGCGCGACCTACACGTTGCAGTCAGTCAACGAACGGCTCCGGATCGTGCACGTGCCCGAGCGCACCTCAGCGGATGCGATTCACGAGATCATCTCCATCGCCCAGGACTATCCCGACGCCGAGGTCCTGCTGGAATCGATGACGAGCGGGCCCCAGTTCCCCACGTTCTACGTCTCCCGCCTCACTCCCCTGCAGCAGCAGGAGCTTGCCGCCAGACTGCGTGACTCACGCTTGGCCGGCGCCGATGTCGACGGCTATCCCCTCGAGTTCGTGCTGGGCTCCATGGGCGAGCAGGGCGTGACCTACGTCAGCGGGACGTTCGGAGACGTACCCGCCGGCTGACCCGGCGCCCAGCGAGGCACGTGGCAACCACTCGAGGGACACGGAGATCCATTTGTCGTCGCAACGCGTCTGTCGTCACGAGCCTGCTCGGATTCTCGAAAGGAGTGGATACCAATGGCGCGTGGCCAGGGGCGAGCTGTCGTCCACTTCGATCCAGACGCCCCGAACTCGCGGCGGTTCCTCGGTTCTCCACACGCCGAACCGCGCTATCGGCGCCGGCCATTCGTAGTCCTCGTCGAAATTCATGACGATGTTGCGTACGCAGCCGACGTACTCGACCTCAGCCTCGGCGAGCGTGACCTCCGATGCCAGAGCACGCGCCTCATCGGTACCGTCGCCGGGGCGCATCACTCGCCTGGAGGGAAGGTCCAGCGCTCCGGTGCTCTCTCTCGGCACGCAGAAGACGGTCCTGCCCTGGCGGAGAAGAAGCCGCACCATCGCCATGGGCGGCTCGGGCGTGCCCCCGCTGACCACCTCGGCGATGCTCCCCGTCGGCAGCCACGACGGGCTGGTGTAGCGATGGGCGATCAGTTCGACACCGTCGGCGATTCCGCCATTGTCTGTGCGGGGCGTGACGTCCCCGCTCATCACGGGGTGCCTCGGAGGTCGATGTCTCCGGGCGGCCACACGGCACCCGAGGTGGGGAAGACGAGGATCGGCGCCTCGGAGACGATCTCCATCGAGCCCGGGGTCATCGAGAGGTGCCCCTCGGTGGCCTCCACGTCTCGACATCCGAGGTAGCCGAAGTCGATCCGGCTGTCACCGCATCGCGTCTTGTGCTGTGAATGCACGGTGGTCATACTCTCGCTGTCACCGTGCCCCCGCTACGCGGACCATGCACACGAGAGCGGGCCTGTCTTCCCACGAAGTGACCCGGCGGAACCCTCTGGATTCGTACAGCCGAATCGCGGCGTTGCGCCACTCCCAGACCGAGAGCCGCACCGGTCTGGTCGGAGCCAGCGACACCGCGGCGTCGAGGAGCGCAGAACCCACACCGAGACCGCGCGCCTCGGGAGTTGCCCACAGCCTTTTGATCTCGGCCTCTCCCCCGTTGTCTCTGACGATCACGACCCCCGCGGGACGCTGACCGACCTCCGCAATCAGAACCGTGCAGTCCGCGTAGGCCGCTCGAGGGTCGGCTGTCTCCTGCCGATACCTCTCGGGGAGCGAACCGGGCGAAGACGGCTCCGTGTCTCCGTGCTCGCGCTTCTCGTGTTCCGTCTGCGTGAGGTATGCGTGGACGAGGTCGCCCACCGTGGTCGTGTCAGTGCTCCACTCGACCTCTCGGACGACGGCGAGGCGGCCGTGTGCGTCCTCTGCACGCGCAGCGGTTTCAGGATGCAGGGTCACGCACCCATTCTGCCGTCACTGCGCGGCCCAGACTCCGAGCTCGTTTCCGGTCGGGTCGGTGAAGTGCAATCGTCGGCCGCCCGGGAACTCGTAGGGCCCCTGCGTGACTGCCCCACCCGCAGCGGTGATCGCGTCTTTCGTCGCGTCGAGGTCGTCGGAGTAGAGCAGAACCAGCGGGCCTCCGGCCGCGCGGCCGGTGTCGGACAGCAGCAGGCCGCCGATCTCCGATCCGTCGCCCGAGGGATCGGAGATGCCCGCATAGCTCGGGCCGTAATCAACGAAGCTCCAGCCGAAGGCATCGCGGTAGAAGCGCTTCGCGGTGTCGATGTCGGTGACGACGAGTTCTATGTAGTTGATCGAGTGGTGCACGGGTGCGGGTGTCATGCGGCCACGCTAGCGACAGCCGCGGACATCGGGTACCCCCCTTGTCTCCGGCGCAGGCGCGGGGACCGTTCGGCCTGAGCAGCCGCGCAGCAGGAGTAGCGTTGAAGAGTGCAACAGGCTCCCCGCTCCCCCGTGACCGCCCCGGGATGGAGGGCCTGGCTCATCTGGTCGGTCGGTGTCGCCGCCTACGTGCTCGCCATCACGAACCGCACGTCCCTCGGAGCGGTGGGAGTCGAGGCGGCTGACCGTTTCCAGGCGGACGCGTCGACGCTCGCGCTTTTCGCGGTGGTGCAGCTGGCCGTCTACGGAGGGATGCAGATCCCGATAGGCATCCTTCTCGACCGTTTCGGATCCCGCCCGATCATGACCGTCGGGATGCTGCTGATGGCCGCGGGGCAACTCACCATGGCTCTCTCCCCCAGTATCGGGATCGCTGTGTTCGCGCGCATCCTCCTCGGCGCCGGCGACGCGGCGATCTTCCCGGCAGTCCTCCGCCTCGTCGCGACCTGGTTCCCCGCGCAGCGAGGTCCGATCATGGTGCAGTTCACGGGCATCATCGGCCAGGCCGGGCAGCTGATCGCACTGGTGCCGCTCGCGGCACTGCTTCACGCCACGACCTGGACGATCACTTTCGGAAGCATCGCCGGACTCGGCGTGCTCTTCACGATCCTCGTCGCGCTGCTGATCCGCAATCATCCCGTCGAGCGGGGCGCTGATGTGTCGGTGGACACCGACACCGGCGTCATCCGTGTCGTGACCTCGTCGATCGACACCGGAGTCGGCATCCGTGCAGCGCTGGCACATCCCGGCACGAGACTGGCCTTCTGGTCTCACTTCACGACGCCGTTCGCCGGCACCGCGTTCATCCTGCTGTGGGGAATGCCCTTCCTGACCGCCGCGCAGGGGCTCGACACCGCGCACGCCGCGGGGATCATCTCCGTCTACGTGATCGCGGGCATGGTGCTCGGTCCCATCATCGGCGATCTCTCGCGGCGTCTGCCCAATCAGCGCTCCCTCGCCCTCGTGCTTCCCGCGGTCGGCGTGCAGTTCGTCGCCTGGGTGGCCGTCATCGCGATGCCGGAGCCGGCCCCGCTCTGGCTGCTCTATGTGCTGGCTGTGGCCCTCGCCACCGGTGGACCTGCGAGCATGATCGCCTTCGACCATGCTCGCACCCACAACCCCTCGCACCGCCTCAGCACCGCCACCGGCGTGACGAACGCGGGCGGTTTCATCGCCGCGCTCATCGCGATCTGGCTCATCGGTCTGGCGCTCGACATCCAGGCCGCGGGAACGCCCGAGACATACTCCTTCGAGGCGTTCCGCATCGCCTTCCTGATGCCGATCCCCCTCTGGATCCTCGGCGTGGTGTTCATCCTGATCGAGCGCAAGCGCACCCGCATCAGAATGGGACTGGATCCCGAGAGGCGTCGCGGACGCTCGTAGGATGTCGTGCATGCCTACGACATTCACGTTCTCGAGCGACGTCTCCCAGATCGATCGCGACCTGGCGCATCACTGGCTCAGCGACCAGTCCTACTGGGCGCAGGGTCGGACGCGCGCGACGCAGGACGCTGCGATCGACGCGTCGCGAAACTACTGCATACTCGATGCGGATGGTCGACAGGTCGCCTACGCCCGGGTGGTCACCGACGGTGTGACGTTCGCATGGCTGTGCGACGTCTTCGTCGACGAGGCTGCGCGCGGGCACGGCCTCGGCAAGATGCTCGTCGAGGGAATCATCGACGACCTTCAGAACGCGTCGACCGTGAAGAGGATCGTGCTGGCGACGAGCACTGCCGATGGCCTCTATGCGCGGTACGGTTTCGCCGAGTCTCCCGGCCCCAACCGCTACATGATCAAGCCGATGGAGCGGAACTGACGCGGCCCCGACCGGTCATCGGATGAGGTGCTGGAACGTTTCGAGAATCAGCTCGATGCTGACGCGCTCCGGTACCTCGACGTCACCGGCCTCGAACTCGGCGAGCTCCACGCCCCTCACTGAGCCTGTGGGCAGTCCGGAGAAGATGGCCGCGATCTGGTGCGGAAGAAGCCCGTCGGTGACGCGATATGCGGCGGGGATGTAGCCGGGCTCGAGCACGTCCCAGTCGACGTGGATCCACACCGGGCGACCTGCCACCAGCTCGGCTACTCGTTCGGGCGTGCTGTCGGCGGGAGCCAGAACCGTGACGCCGGCAGCGCGGAGAAGCTCTCCCTCGGCCGGATCGATGTCCCGGCCGCCGACGATGATGACCTGGCGAGGATCGAGTCCCGCGCCATGGCCGCTGTCCCAGAGGCCGCACGCCGCGGCGACGACCATGCCGCCGAGATATCCGGAGTCGGTGGTCTCAGGGGTGTTGAAGTCGCCGTGCGCGTCGATCCACAGCACGACCGCGTCGGGGTGGCGCTCGGCGACCGTGGGAAGGGTCCCCAGGCTCGCCGCGCAGGTGTTGGTCGCGATCAGTGGGGTGGTTCCTGCGTCGATCGCCGCGTTCACGGCGTCTCGGAGTCCGTGCAGAGTCCCCTCGGCCTGCGGCAGCGCGACGGTCCAGTCATCCGTCACCGCCGGAGACGGAACACCGATGGTCGTCGGCTGCAGATCGAGCAGATCCGAGAGTGCTGTGCCCACGAGACGGGCGCCCACGAGGGCGCCGTCCGTGCGGTCGGCCACGCGGCCCTGGGAGACGATGAGGGAGAACGGAGCGGCCACGGTCTCAGCTTTCCATTCGATCGGCATGACGAGCAAAACGAGCACGCGCTGCGCGACCGATCACCTGCTCCCGGGGCGCCGCAGCGGCGTCCATCCGAACGGCACCGGACCATCGAGAAAGGCGTTCTCGCGATCGGCGCGGTCCGACCAACCCTGCGCCGAGTCCCTCGTGTCGAACGCGCCGCGGGCGACCCGGAACCCCACGTCCTCGTGATGCATCCGCGGTGCGCCACCGCGGCGGACCGCGGCGCGCACGCTCCACGAGTCGTCAGCGAACCCGCCGCCACGGAACACCCGGTACTCGCCGTAGCGAGCGGGGTCCAGAAGATCCCAGCACCACTCCCACACATTGCCGAGCGTGTCGAAGAGACCGTAAAGATTCGGGAGTTTGCCGCCCACATCCTGCGGCGACGTCACTCCGTCGGCGCCCGTCCAGGCCGCATCCGCGAGCGGGGCGTAGTGGGGACCGACGGAGCCGGCGCGGCAGGCGTACTCCCACTCGGCTTCGGTGGGCAGGCGGTAGCCGTCGCCCGTCGTGTCCCACGAGACGTCCTCACCGTCGAACCGGTAGACGGGATCGAGCCCCTCCCATTCCGAGGCGGCGTTGCAGAAGTGCACAGCGCGCAGCCAGCTCAGATCTGCTGCGGGTCGACGAGGGTGACGCGACGGGATCGGGAGGATCTCGGCGAGCTGTTCTTCCGTCACGGGGAACGCGCCGATCTCGAAATCCTCGAGATCGACGGAGCGCTCGACCTTGCGACGGGCGTCGTGAAGCATGACCTGACCGCCGGCGATGCGGCGCATCTCGATGTCGGTCACGCGCGGGGTGCCAGCTCGACCCACGCGGGATGCTTCGCGGCACGTCCGTCGCCCGACGAGGTGCGGGTGACGCGGCGCCTGACCCACGGACCCACGAACTCTCGGTAATAGGCAAGACCCCCTGGGCCGGCGGCAGCCAGCGCCGACGGCGACCACCAGGTGGGATCGGGCTCGAACCCCAGCCCGTGCAGCACGCGTGCGGCCACGCGGTGGTGACCCGCGGAGTTCATGTGCAGTCGGTCTTCAGACCAGTACTGCGGCTGCGACAGCTCCCGATCCGGCCAGTTGAGCGCTCGGACGACATCGGGACGATCCTGCACGCGCCGGAGCACGGCATCCGAGAGAAGGTCGCCGCGTTTCTTGACCACGCCGCCCAGGGGCAGCCGGCCGCTCGGGTTCGCGCCGGAGAGCAGGATCAGTGTCACGCCCTCCTCATCGCACCGTCGCAGCACCCGACTGAAGGCATCAGCGATGTGCTCGAGATCGGTGCGGGGACGCAACATGTCGTTGCCGCCGCCGTTGAACGAGAGGTGTGTCGGGCGCAGCGCGAGCGCGGGTTCGAGCTGCTGTTCGACGATGGGCCAGGCGAGCTTCCCCCGGATGGCGAGATTGGCGTACTTGACGGTGTGGCCTGATGCATCCGCCCAGCCCTGCGCGGCAAGATCTGCCCATCCTCGTTCTCGGCCGTCGGGAAGCACATCGCCGACCCCTTCAGTGAAGGAATCGCCGATGGCCACATATCGAACCTCTGTCACGCAACAAGCCTATTGCCGTGCTCGGACATCGAGCTGATCATCGGTCGTCGAGCGCTTCGCCTCGCCTGTCGACCAGTCCCCATGCCGCTGCGGCCGCCACCACGAAACATGCGCCGAAGACCGCGAAGAGCAGCGGGGCGCCCCCGGCGATGAGCATCACCGGGACCGCGAGAGGTGCCACGATCGACGCGATGCGCCCGACTCCGGCAGCCCATCCGGCCCCGGTGCCGCGCAGCGAGGTCGGATAGATCTCGGGAGTCACGGCGTACAGTGCACCCCAGGCGCCGAGGTTGAAGAACGACAGTGCCATGCCCGAGGCGATGATGGCCGCTTCCGTCGTCGACGTGCCGAAGAAGACCGCTGAGACGGCAGACCCGACGAGGAAGACCGACAGTGTCGTGCGGCGGCCCCACACCTCGATCAGCCAGGCGGCGACGGCATAGCCCGGCAGCTGAGCGAGCGTGATGATGAGTGTGAAACCGAAGGAACGCACGAGGTCGAAGCCGGCATCGACCAGGATGCTCGGAATCCAGATGAAGGCGCCGTAGTAGGCGAAGTTCACGCAGAGCCAGACGATCCACAGGCACAGCGTCCGCACTCGGAACTCGGCGTTCCAGAGAGTCGTGAGGCGCGCTCGTGCGGTCACGGCGATCGACCGTGATGCGGGCTCGCGGCGGATCGCCGGGCCGGGTTCGATGCCGGCATCCGCCTCGAACATCGACACGATCCGATCGGCCTCGGCGATGCGTCCTCGGGATGCGAGCCAGCGCGGCGATTCGGGCAGACCCCAGCGCACGATCAGGGCGTAGACGGCGGGAATGGCACCGAGCGCGAAAGCCCAGCGCCAGCCGTTCTCCGACGCGGGGATGACGAAGTAGCCGATCACCGCGGCAGCGGTCCAGCCGAGTGCCCAGAATGCCTCGAGGATCACGATCAGCCGGCCGCGGATTCGCGCCGGCGCGAACTCGCTGACGTAGGTCGAGGCGACAGGGAGTTCCGCTCCGAGCCCGAGCCCCACGAGGAAGCGCAGGACGAGCAGCGCTGCCAGCCCGCCGACCAGCGCGCTCGCACCGGTCGCGACCCCGTAGACGAGAAGCGTGAGCGCGAAGACCTGCCTGCGCCCGAGCCGATCGGCGAGGAGTCCCCCGAGGGTCGCGCCGATCGCCATGCCGATGAACCCGACCGACGCGATCCAACCGGCATCCGTCTTCGTCAGACCCCACTGCTGCGTCAGCGCTGCGAGGATGAACGAGATGAGACCGACGTCCATCGCGTCGAGCGCCCAGCCGACTCCGGAACCGGTCAGGAGACGCAGGTGACGGCGGGTGAACGGCAGATCGTCGAGACGTCCGGCGAGCGAGGCACGGCTCGGCAACGAGGTGTTGGCCATCCCCTCATCGTAGAGGTGGCGCACCCGTCACCGGCCGTGCGTGTCGCCGTCAGTCGCGATCTACGAGGAGCTTGCGCACCCGCGGGATCACCTCGGTGCCGTAGAGCTCGATGCTGCGCATCATCGACTCGTGAGAGAGCGTGCCTGTGGCGTACTTCAGGTCGAAGCGACCGAGACCCAGCGTGCTGACGGTGTCGGCGATCTTCGCCGCGACGCGGTCCGGCGAACCGGCATAGGTGGCCCCCGCAGGTCCGATGTCGTTCTGGAACCGGGCCCGACTGTAGGGCGGCCATCCGCGCTCGGCGCCGATCGTGTTGTTCATGGCCTCGAAGCCCGAGTATGCGGCGTCCCAGGCCTCTTCGTCGGTATCGGCGATATGTCCGGGTGAATGCACGGCGATCGGGTGCGAGGTCGTGCCGAACGATGCCACGGAGCGGTGGTAGAGGTCGACGAAGGGCTTGAAGCGTCCCGCGGGACCGCCGATGATCGCGAGCATGAGCCCGAGACCGTGCCGTGCGACCCGCACAACGGATTCGGGACTGCCGCCGACACCGACCCACGTGCGCAGACCGTTCGCCGTCTTGGGGAAGACGTCTGCGTTCTCGAGCGACGGGCGCATGGACCCCGACCACGTGACGGGCTGCTCCTTGAGCAGTTCCACGAAGAGTTCGAGCTTCTGCTCGAACAGTGCGTCGTAGTCGTGCAGATCGTAGCCGAACAGCGGGAACGACTCGATGAACGAGCCTCGGCCGAGCACGACCTCGGCACGACCGTCCGACAGCGCATCCAGGGTCGCGAAGCGCTCGAACACGCGCACCGGATCATCCGATGAGAGCACGGTCACGGCGGTGCCGAGCCGAATGTCCTTGGTGCGTCCTGCGATCGTGGCGAGGACCATCTCGGGCGCCGACACGGCGAACTCCGAACGGTGGTGCTCCCCCACGCCGAAGAAGTCGATCCCCACGCGGTCGGCCATCTCAGCCTGCTCGACGATGTTGCGGATCGTCTGCGCGCCGGTGAGAAGCTCGCCGTCGTCGCCTCGTGTGATGTCCCCGAAGGTGTCCAGCCCGAACTCGATGTCCATGTCAGCCCTTTCTATTCAACTGAATGAACATCGGGTCGGCTGCGATCATTCCCTCAGCGGGACAGAAGGGCGGTCCGGAGCGTGTCGAGCCCCACGCCGCCCATGTCGAGTGCGCGCTTGTGGAACTCCTTGACGTCGAAAGTGCTTCCACGCTCTGCCTCGTAGGCGTCGCGCACCTGCTCCCAGATGCGCTGACCGACCTTGTACGACGGCGCCTGCCCCGGCCATCCGAGGTAGCGGTTGACCTCGAACTGCACGAACTGATCCGACATGTTCACGTTCTGGCGCATGAAATCGAGCGCGTAGTCCGCGTCCCAGACCCCCGTGCCATCGAGGCGGGGCTTGCCGAGGTGCACGCCGATGTCGAGCACCACGCGCGCTGCACGCATGCGCTGTCCGTCGAGCATGCCCAGCCGATCTGCGGGGTCGTCGAGGTACCCCAGCTGCTGCATCAGCCGCTCGGCATACAGGGCCCAGCCCTCGGCGTGCCCGCTGGTCCCGGCGAGCAGACGACGCCACGAGTTCAGCTCGGCACGGTTGTAGACGGCTTGCGCGATCTGCAGATGGTGCCCCGGGACGCCCTCGTGGTACACGGTGGTGAGCTCGCGCCACGTGTCGAACTCGGTCACGCCCTCGGGCACCGACCACCACATGCGGCCGGGGCGCGAGAAGTCGTCGGTGGGGCCGGTGTAGTAGATCCCGCCTTCCTGCGTCGGCGCGATCATGCACTCGAGGGTGCGGATGGCCTCGGGGATGTCGAAGTGCGTGGCCCCGAGCTCAGCCACCGCGCGGTCGCTGGTCTCCTGCATCCAGCGCTGGAGTGCGTCCGTGCCGACGAGCTTGCGGGCGGGATCGGCTTCCAGATGCGCGACTGCCTCCTCGACCGATGCGCCGGGGAGGATCTCATTCGCGATCGCCGTCTGCTCGGCCACCATTCGCGCGAGCTCCTCGCGGCCCCACTCGTAGGTCTCGTCGAGGTCGATCGTCGCCCCGAGGAAGCGGCGGGAGTTGAGCGCATACAGTTCGCGTCCGACCGCGTCGACCTCGGTAGCCGCGGGGGCGAGCTCTTCGGCGAGGAACCGACGCAGCTCGTCGTAGGCGACGCGCGCGGCTGCCGAGTTGTCGGCGAGCGTGCGGGCGAGAGACGCAGGCAGATTGCCGTCCTGGGGGCCGGCATCGGCGACGAACGCGGCGAAGAAACCGTCGTCCGCGGTGTAGCGGTCGATCTGCGTCGCGACCTCGACGACCTGTCGGCGCGCGGGGGTGACGCCCGAGGCGATGCCGGCGCGAAGGGTCTCGGTGTAGCCACGCAGCGCGTCGGGCACGGCTGCCAGTCGCGTCGCGATCACCGCCCAGTCCTCGGCGGTGGACGTCGGCATCAGGTCGAACGCCGAGCGCACGTCCTGCGCGGCCGAGGCGATCACGTTCAGATCGCGCAGGTGCCAATCGGCGTCATGCAACTGGAGGTCGAGCGTCAGCTCGGCAGAGAGATCGGTCTTGGTGATCTCGTCGATGGCGTCGACCGGCTCGAGTGCCGTGAGCTTCGCCAGCGTCGCGCGCGTCGCGTTCGCGATCTCCTGGTGCCCTTCCGGACTCAGATCCCCGAAGCGGTCGTTGACCTCATCCCGACCGATATAGGTCCCGAGAGTCGGGGCGAGCACGGCGATCGTGTCGACCCATTCGTCGGCGACCCTGTCGATGGCAGACGGAGTGCGGGTGGCTGCAGTCATCCCTCCAGCGTAGTCCGGCTCGGCCGGCGCAACATATCGGATGCGCGAGCCGAGCCGGCGGGGCTCAGTGCGCCGCTTCGTTCCAATCACGTCCGCGGCCGACCTGCACGTCGAGAGGGACCGTGAGATCAGCGGCGTCTCCCATGCGGGTGCGGACGATCTGCTCGGTGGCGTCCCACTCCCCCGGTGCGACCTCGACGACGAGCTCGTCGTGGATCTGCAGAAGCACTCGCGAACGGAGACCCTGCGTGCGGAGGTCGCTGTGGATGTGCAGCAGCGCGATCTTCATGATGTCCGCGGCGCTTCCCTGGATCGGAGCGTTGAGCGCCGCCCGCTCCGCGTTCTCGCGCAGCACCCGGTTCGGGCTCGCGAGGTCGGGGAACGGGCGACGTCGACCGAAGATCGTCTCGGTGTACCCGACCTCCTTGGCCTGCATCACCGAGGCACGCAGGTAGTCGCGTACCGCGCCGAACCTCGCGAAGTACTCGACCATCAGCTGCTTCGCTTCGGACTGTTCGATGCGGAGCTGCTTCGACAGGCCGAAGGCCGAGAGTCCGTAGACGAGTCCGTACGACATCGCCTTGACCTTGGTGCGCATGGCGGCGGTGACATCGCTCGGATCGACGCCGAACACCCGCGCGCCGACGAAGCGGTGCAGATCCTCGCCGCTGTTGAAGGCCTCGATCAGGCCCTCGTCATCGGAGAGGTGAGCCATGATGCGCATCTCGATCTGCGAGTAGTCGGCCGTGAGCAGCGCCTCGTACCCGTCGCCGACCTGGAATGCGCTCCGGATACGGCGCGATTCCTCGGTGCGCACCGGGATGTTCTGCAGGTTGGGGTCCGTGCTCGACAGTCGTCCCGTCTGGCTCCCGGTCTGCACGTAGGTGGTGTGCACGCGAGCGTCGGCGCCGATCGCGGCGTCGAGCGACTCGATGATCTGGCGCAGCTTGGTCGCCTCCCGGTGCTGCAGCAGGAGTCCGAGGAACGGATGCGGATGGCTCTCCTGCAGATCGGCGAGAACCGCGGCATCCGTCGAGTACCCGGTCTTGGTCTTGCGCGTCTTGGGCAGCTGCAGGTCGTCGAACAGCACCTCCTGCAGCTGCTTCGGGGAGCCGAGGTTGAACTCGCGTCCGACGATGCCGAAGGCCTCCTGCGCGATCGTCTCGGCGCGGGTCGCGAGCTCGCCCGAGAAGGTCGAGAGCACCTCGTGCGACACGGCTACTCCCGCGATCTCCATGTCCGCGAGCGTCGTCAGGGTCGGAATCTCGATGTCCGCGAGCACCGCGGCGACGGACTCCGGGATGTCCTCGCGGAGCGCGGCGGCGACCCGCAGCGCGAACCAGGCCTCTTGCGAGGGGGTCGCGCCCTCGGTCTCGGGCACGAGCTGCGACGGATCGGCCTCCGGCAGCTTCTCTCCCAGATACCGTTCGACGAGGTCGCTCAGCGTCTTGTCGGGGAAGCTCGGACGCAGCAGCCAGCCGGCGAGACTCGTGTCGTATGCCAGTCCGCCGAGTCGGACTCCCTCGCGAAGCAGTGCCTTCACCTGGGGCTTGGCGTCATGCAGGACCTTCGGGGCGTCGGACTCGAGCCATTCCTGCACCTGTGCAGCGACGTCGGCACTCCAGTCGAACTCACGCAGCTCGGTGTCGGTCGCGGCACCGACGCGTGCGGGCACACCGGCCTGGGTGAGGATCTTCACCGAGACCTCGCCCGTCTGCGCGCCGGCCCAGGTGGCGAACTCGGATCCGCTGACCTCGACGGGAGCGGGGAGCACGCCGACCGATGCCGGATCGTCGGCCACCTCGCCGGCGCCGACCGCCTCGAAGACACGCGGCAGCAGCGTGCGGAACTCGAGGCGCGCGAAGATGTCGCGGACGGCCTGTGCGTCGATCGGCGTGACGGCGAGGTCGTCAGGGGCGACGGGGAGCTCGACGTCTGTCAGCAGCCTGTTGAGCTTTCGGTTGCGCCGCACGTCGTCGATGTGATCGCGAAGGTTGCCGCCGACCACGCCCTTGATCTCCTCGGCGCGTTCGAGCAGCTCATCGAGCGAGCCGAACTGCGTGAGCCACTTGACCGCCGTCTTCTCGCCGACCTTGGGCACGCCGGGAAGGTTGTCGCTGGTCTCTCCGACGAGCGCGGCGATGTCGGGATACTGCTCGGGTCGCACGCCGTAGCGCTCCTGCACCGTCGTCGGGTCGTAGCGCTTGAGCTGCGACACCCCTTGCACCGACGGGTAGAGCAGGGTGACCCGGTCGGTGACGAGCTGGATCGTGTCGCGGTCGCCGGAGACGACGAGCACGTCGTACCCCTTCTCGGCCCCCTGCGACGAGAGCGTCGCGAGGATGTCGTCCGCCTCGACGCCCTCCTTCGTGAGGACGGGGATGGACATCGCCGCGAGGCAGTCCTGCAGCAGCGGGATCTGACCGCGGAACTCCTGCGGCGTCTCCGACCGGGTCGCCTTGTACTCGGGGTATTCGTCGGTGCGGAACGAATGGCGCGACGTGTCGAACGAGATGGCGAGGTGGGTCGGCTGCTCGGCCTTGATCAGGTTCACCAGCATCGAGAGGAAGCCGTAGATGGCGTTCGTGTGCTGGTTGTCCTTGGTCGTGAAGTTCTCGACCGGGAGGGCGAAGAAAGCACGGTAGGCGAGTGAATGGCCGTCGACGACCATGAGGGTAGGCTTTGCGGAGTCCGTCACCCTGTCAGCCTAACGATGACGGCAGACACTCGCCGAGGAGGAACCATGACCGAGACCGCGACGACCGCAGGACTCGATTGGGCTGCCGCACGCGGCACGGGCGCACTCGCCCAGAAGATGGGGATCGAGATCCTCGAATTCACCGTCGAGCGCAGCGTCGCGACCATGCCGGTCGAGGGCAACACGCAACCCGTCGGTCTCCTGCACGGCGGTGCCTATGTCGTGCTGGGCGAATCTCTCGGATCGATGTCGGCGAATCTGCACGCAGGGCCGGGAAAGCTCGCCGTCGGACTCGACATCAACGCGACTCACACACGATCCGCGACCTCGGGGATCGTGACCGGCGTCTGCACGCCGGTCCACCTCGGACGAACGGTCACGGTCCACGAGATCGTCGTCAGCGACGATCAGGGGCGCCGCTGCTCGACGATCCGCATCACGAACCTGATCAAGGACGCTCCCGCGCGCTGAACGGATCTTCCAGCAGCAGCTGGAAGAGCACGTGGTCCTGCCACTCCCCCGCGATGTGCAGGTACTTCGGTGCCACTCCGATGCGAGCGAACCCGTTCGCCGAGAGAACGCGCTGCGAAGCGACGTTGTGCGGCAAGGTCGCCGCCTGGATCCGGTGCAGCGTCAGATCCTCGCGCGCGCACTCGACGATCGCGCGAACGCTGCGTGATGCCAGGCCGCGGCGGCCGTGTCCGGCATCCACCCAATACCCGAGATCGGCACTGCGGAATGCGCCGCGCACGATGTTGTTGAGGTTCACCCGCCCCAGGATTCGTCCGTCGGACGCCTCGATGACGAATCGTGCGCCTCGCCCGTCCGCGGCATCCACCACACACTGGCGAACGTGGTTCTCCTGCCACTCCGCGGTATAGAAGGCCGCGTCTCGACGGGGCTCCCACGGAGCCAGATGTTCGCGGTTCGCCGTGTAGGCGCGTGCGAGCTCTACGCCGTCGCCGGTGCGGATCTCACGAAGAGTGTGCTCCGCGTCGAGCGGAAGCACTCCCCTACTTCTTCGGAGCGAGCTGCTCGATGATCGCCTTCGCGACGTCCTGCATCGTGAGGCGGCGATCCATCGACGCCTTCTGGATCCAGCGGAACGCCTCGGGCTCCGACAGCCCCATCTTCTCGTTCAGCAGGCCCTTGGCCCGGTCGACGAGCTTGCGGGTCTCGAAGCGCTCGACCATGTCGGCGACCTCGGCCTCGAGCGTGATGATCTGCTCGTGGCGGGCCAGCGCGATCTCGATCGCGGGAAGCAGGTCGTTCGGCGTGAACGGCTTGACGACGTACGCCAGGGCGCCGGCCTCGCTCGCACGCTCCACGAGCTCCTTCTGGCTGAACGCCGTGAGGAGGACGACGGGAGCGATGTTGCCCTTGTGCAGCTTCTCGGCGGCACTGATGCCATCGAGCTGGGGCATCTTCACGTCCATGATGACCAGGTCGGGGCGCAGCTCGGTCGCGAGCGCGACCGCGGTCTCGCCGTCACCGGCCTCACCGACCACGTCGAAGCCGTTGTCGCGAAGGATCTCGACGATGTCGAGACGGATCAGCGACTCGTCTTCGGCGACGACGACACGTCGGGGTGCGGATGCCGTGGGCTGCTCAGCTGCCTGTTCTTGCTCGGTCACGACTCCATCCTACTGGAGAGCGCCGCCGGCGTTCCTGAAGGCCGTGGGTGTGGCCGCTCGGCCGCGCGTCCTGCGATAGGGTCGAACTCGCGACACACGAGCCGGCGTGGCGGAATGGCAGACGCGGAGCACTCAAAATGCTTTGTCCGAGAGGGCGTGTGGGTTCGAGTCCCACCGCCGGCACACTCAGTCGCCCTTGAGAACGGGCTGCGGCTCTGGCTCGAAGAGAGCGCCGATCTCGCAGAGTGCATCGCCGTCGGGGAGTGCCCACACCGCTCTTTCGCCGAGCACGAGCGGGCGCAGCAGTCCCAACCCCGGGATGTTCGGCCACTCGTTGCCGCGCAGGAACTCGCCCTCCTGCAGGAATGACGCGACGGCCACCGCAAGACGCTGCGGCTGCTCGGCACACACGCGCAGAGGGCGGCCGGCCACCTCGACATGCGCGGTCAGCGCGTCGTGCTCCCCCACCTCGATGCGCGCGGTGAGCGGCTCCCTCGGGAGGCCCACCGCGGCGAAGTCGCGAAGCACCGCGGCGAGAGTCGTCTCGGCTCGGAACCGATGGCGGAGGCGAGCCCGTGCCGGATCACTCATCGGCCTGTCCTCTCTGGTCGGCACGTCCGACGGGTGCCGACGCGCGGCGCGACCGCGTCGCCGGCCGCACCCACAGACAAAGACCGCCGAGAAGCACGACTATGACGCGACGGTCGCAGAATGCTGCACGTCGCCCTCGGTATCATCGGGACATGACTGATCCCTCCCCCGGTGCACCCCGCGCTCGGGGACGGTATGCCAAAGGCATCGCGCGGCGCCAGGAGATCCTCGACAAGGCGATCGAGGTGTTCGCCCGTCGCGGTTCCAAGAAGACGACACTCCGGGCGATCGCGGAGGAAGTGGGCGTCACACACGCCGCCCTGACGCACTACTTCGGCTCACTCGAGGAGCTGCTCGTCGCCGTGTATCGGGAATCCGAGCGACGCACCGACGATGAGGCGCCGAAGCCGCCCGATCTGAGCCCGGCGATGATGATGCGGATATCGGCCGAGGAGAACCAGTCGATTCCGGGACTCGTGCAGCTGTACTCCATGCTCGTGACGACCGCACTCGAGGAGAATCATCCGGTCGCCCACGAGTTCGCGACCCAGCGCTTCTCGCGGCTCCGAGCGGAGATGGCGGAGCGCGTGCGCGTGATGCAGGGGTCGGGGCAGCTTCGCGACGATCTCGACCCGGCTCTCGTCGCGGCGCTCGTGATCGCTGCGTCGGACGGCCTGCAGACCCAGTGGCTCCTCGACCCGTCGGTCGACCACGAAGCCGCACTCGAGATGCTCGATCGTCTTCTCGCTCGGGGCTGAGCGTTCACCGACCGAACGATCGCGCGACCGACCGAGCCGGGGCACGCACGCTCGGACGACATGACCAGGCCCTCAGGTCACCGGGCGCTGCCGGGGACCTGAGGGCCTGGGATGGTGCCAGGTGGCGTCAGAGAGTCGCCGCGAACGGGTCGAAGCCCACGGGCAGCAGCGGCACGGGAGCGACCGTGCTCTCGACGACGACCGTGGTCCCCGTCGCAGCAGCCTCCTGTGCGGAGAGCAGCACATCGAGGACATGGAACCCGAGCTCGCCGGACGCGACGTGCGGACGCCCCTCGGCGATGGCGCGCACCATGTCGAGTGCGCCCAGGCCGCGTCCGACTTCGATGTCCTCGTGCTCGATCTCGATCCATTCCTGCGTGAAGGACATCCCGTCGCGGATCACGCCGAGAGGCTTCACATAGGCGATCCGGCCCGCGAAGGTGTTCGGGTCGGGGATCACGATCGTGCCCTCGGTGCCGTGGATCTCGACGATGCCGTGACGCTCGAGTGCCGAGTCGAAGCTCAGCAGGCTCTGCGCCTGTGCGCCCGCCTCGAACGCCGTGACGATCTGGATCGTCGAGGGGACCTCGACCGGGAACGTGGTGCCTGCGTTCGGTCCGGCGTGGATCTCGCGCTCTTCGCGTGCCTTGGAGCCGACGGCAGACACTCGGTCGACGGGCCCGAGCAGGCTGACGAGCGCCGAGAAGTAGTACGGCCCCATGTCGAGGAGCGGTCCTGCCCCCTCGGCGAAGAGGAAGGCCGGGCTCGGGTGCCACAGGTCGGGGCCCTGCGTCTGGAAGACCGTCTGCGCGAACAGCGGCCGACCGATCACGCCGTCTTCGATGGCGCGCCGTGCGGCCTGGAAGCCGGGGCCGAGCAGCGTGTCGGGCGCCGAACCGATCCGCAGTCCGGCTTCTTGGGCCTCGCGCAGGAGCTCGGCAGCGCCGGCCCGGTCGAGGCCGAGCGGCTTCTCGGTCCACACATGCTTGCCGGCGGCGATCGCCGCGCGGGAGACCTCGATGTGCACGGCGGGGATCGTGAGGTTGACGACGAGGTCGACTCCCGGGTGCGCCAGCACGTCGGCTGCAGAGCCGAACGCGGGTACACCGTACTTCTCGGCCTGAGCCTGAGCGCGATCCTCCAGCAGATCGCCGACGACCAGGACTTCGACGTCGGGGAACGACGAGAGGTTCTCGAGGTAGGTGTCGCTGATGACTCCGACGCCGATGATTCCGATGCCGACCGCGCTCATCGTGCGAACCCGCCCTCGATCAGGAACGAGTAGCTCGCAGCGATGTCGGCGAAGACGTCGCCCGGAGCGTTGTCGTACTCGATGATCGCGTACTTCAGGTCGGATGCGGCGCGAAGAGCATCGGCGAGAGGAACCTCACCCGTGCCGGCATGACGCTGATCGAGGGCGTCGGATCCGAACTCGGGAGCGCCCGGCGCGAACGGGTTGCTCGCGGGCGCGACGCCGTCCTTGACGTGTGCCGCCACGAGCCGGTCGCCGAGACGGGAGACGAGCGCAGACACGTCCTGTCCGCCGACGAGCGCCCAGTACAGGTCGAGCTCGATCGCCACGCGGTCGTCGGTGAGTGCCGCGAAGCGCTCGAAGGCGGTCTCGCCGTCGAAGCTCTCGACGAACTCCTGCGCGTGATTGTGATAGCCGACCTCGAGCCCGAACCCGGCCGCAGTCTCGACGAGTGCGTTCAGTCGGTCGGCGATGTCGGTGACCCCTTCGAGCGTGAACCAGCGCTCGGGTGCGACGAACGGGTCGATGACGGTCGTGATGCCGACCTTGGCGGCGGCCTCGAAGACGACCTCGGGAGCGGGGGTGGGAATCGATCCGTCCGGCGTCCACAGCTCGTCGGAGAGGAGCGGAGCATGGCCGGTGGGAGATGCGAGTCCGGCGGCGTCGAGCGCGGCACGGATCTCGTCGGGGCGACGAACGAAGTCGAACGCCTCGACGTTGCGCAGACCGATCGCCGCGAGCTTCTCGAGCGATCCCTCCATGTCGGCGGAGAACTCCGCTGCGAGTGTGTACAGCTGGACTGAGGCTTCTGGCAGGGCCACGGTGACCTTCCTTCGTTGTGCGATCGCTGACGACCGGCGTCGTCGTCGCTCAGATTACCAGAAACCTCCACATGGAAGTTGTATGGATCTCGGGAGCGGAACGCTGCGCCATCATGTCTCCGCGAGTGCGGCGATCTCGTCCAAGACCCGCGGATCCGCGAGGATGCGGAAGTGTCCGCCGGTATCCAGACGCACGTTCTTCCTTGCCCCTGCGAGCTCGCTGCCCTCCGGAATGTGCGGGTCGAACGAGGCGTATACGGAGACGATCCGGTCGTTGACCTCGCGCCTGCGCGCGAGTTCCAGGAGGTCGGGGTCGGATGGCGCGAACGCGCGGACGGAGCGCGCCGGGAAGAGTCGCGCGTAGCGAGACCCGCCGAACGGCGCGGCCACCGCGACCATGGCGCGCACTCGACGACCTTCGGCGCCGGTCATGACCGCCTTGCCTGCGAGGCCACCTTTGCTGTGCGCGACGATGACCGCATCCGTCATCCCGTGGGCCACCATCACCTCGGTGACGAGCCGCGCGGTCTCGAGAACGGGGCGTCGGTTGTTCGACAGGGTCTCCACCACATGTACCGGGTGGCCGCGACCATGCAGCACGGTCACGAGCGGCTGCATGAACCGCCACGTCTCATAGACCCCGGGGATGATGATGACCGGCACCAGCACGCCGGTGCGGAAGTCGGCGGGGTCACGGCGCCCGAACGCCGCACGCACCTGCCAGTACGCGGCATACGCGTAGTCCGCGATCCACCACGACAGACGTCGCCACACGGCGATGTGCGGATACGCCGAAGGGGCGGAACCGTGGCTCCGCCCCTTCGCTGTCCGTCTGATCAGACGGTCGCCTCCTTGTAGATGGGAGCAGCGCCGTTGACGGCGTCGCCCACCTTGTGGACGCGGATGTCGTTGGTCGAGCCGACGATTCCGGGAGGGGACCCGGAGATCACGACGACCTTGTCGCCTTCGGCCGCGAGACCGTTGCTGAGCAGGTAGTCGTCGACCTGCAGGTACATCAGGTCGGTGTGCTGCACCATGTCGACGAGGTTCGACTGGATGCCCCAGGTCAGCGCCATGCGACGACGGATGTTCGGCTCGGGAGTGAAAGCGATCATGGGGATGCGCGAGCGCAGGCGCGAGAGGCGGCGAGCCGAATCGCCCGACTGCGTGAAGACGCACAGGTACTTCGCCTCGACGAACTCGGCGACCTCGAGAGCTGCGAGAGTGATCGCTCCACCCTGCGTGCGGGGCTTGGTCGTCAGAGGCGCGATGCGCTCCAGACCGTGCTCCTCGGTCGACTCGATGATGCGGGCCATGGTCTCGACCACGACGACCGGGTAGTCGCCCACGCTGGTCTCGCCCGAGAGCATCACGGCGTCCGCGCCGTCGAGCACCGCGTTCGCGACGTCGGACGTCTCGGCACGGGTCGGCACGGGGCTGTTGATCATCGACTCGAGCATCTGCGTCGCGACGATGACCGGCTTCGCCATGCGACGCGCGAGCTCGACGGCGCGCTTCTGGACGATCGGCACGGCCTCGAGCGGAAGCTCGACACCGAGGTCGCCACGGGCGACCATGATCGCGTCGAACGCGTCGACGATCTCCTCGAGCGCGTCGACGGCCTGGGGCTTCTCGACCTTGGCGATGACGGGGACCTTGACGCCCTCTTCGGCCATGATCTCGTGCACGCGGCTCACGTCTGCCGCGTTGCGGACGAACGACAGAGCGATGAGGTCGGCACCGATGCGCAGGCCCCAGCGGAGGTCTTCCTCGTCCTTCTCGCTCAGAGCGGGCACGTTGACGGCGACGCCGGGCAGGTTGATGCCCTTGTTGTTCGATACGGCACCCGCCACGATGACCTTCGTCGTGACGGTGACGCCGTCGGTCTCGACGACCTCGACGCGCACCTTGCCGTCGTCGATGAGCAGGAAGTCACCGGGCTTCACGTCTTGGGGAAGGCCCTTGAACGTCGTGCCGCAGATCTCCTTGTTGCCGATGATGTCTTCGGTGGTGATCTTGAAGATGTCGCCCTTGGCGAGTTCGTAGGGGCCGGCTTCGAACTTGCCGAGGCGGATCTTCGGACCCTGCAGGTCGACCAGGATCGCGACGGCGCGACCGGCGTCGTCGGCTGCGCGACGCACGTTCGCGTAGTTGTTCTCGTGCACGGAGTAGTCGCCGTGACTGAGGTTCAGACGGGCGACGTCCACGCCGGCGTCGATGAGTGCACGTACGGTCTCATACGTGGAGGTGGCGGGTCCCAGGGTGGCGACGATTTTCGCGCGTCTCAAAGATTGCTCCAGGGTAGTGGGGGATGGAAATCAGGCGACGGTGCCGCCGCTCAGCCTACGCGGGCTGGAGGCCGATAGCGACTTCATGCGGGCGCACCGGCTCGGGCAGCACGGTCGTTCCCATGAGGAATCGGTCGACGTTCGCCGCAGCTGCACGGCCTTCGGCGATCGCCCATACGATCAGTGACTGCCCACGACCGGCGTCGCCGGCCACGAACACGCCGGGGACGGTCGATTCGTAGTTGTCCGCGCGCTGGAACGCACCGCGCTCGGTCATCTGCGGGCGGACGTCGTCGGTGAACCCGTCCTGCTCGGGCCCGGTGAAGCCCATGGCGATCAGGACGAGGTCTGCAGGGATCTCGCGCTCGGTGCCGCTCTTGGGCACGCGGCGTCCGTCGATGTACTCGGTCTCCGCGACGCGCAGCGCCCGCACCTCGCCGACGTCGTTCGACAGGAACTCGACCGTCGACGCGAGGAAGACGCGCTCACCGCCCTCTTCGTGGGCGGACTGCACCTCGAACACCGTCGGCATCATCGGCCAGGGCTGGTGCCCCGGGCGCTCGGTGCCGGGCTGCTTGCCGATCGCGAGGTTCGTCACGCTCAGCGCGCCCTGGCGGTGCGCGGTGCCGATGCAGTCCGCGCCGGTGTCGCCACCGCCGATGACGATCACGTGCTTGCCCTCTGCCGAGATCTGCTCGGTGACCTTGTCACCGGCGACCGCGTGGTTCGACTCGACGAGGTACTCCATGGCGAAATGCACGCCGTCGAGGTCACGGCCCGGGATCGAGAGGTCGCGAGGAACCGTGGACCCGGTGGACACGACGACCGCGTCGTACCGGGCGCGGAGATCGGCCCAGGAGATGTCCTTGCCGATCTCGACCCCGGCGCGGAAGCGCGTGCCCTCTTCCTGCATCTGACGGAGGCGGGACTCGAGCTGACCCTTCTCCATCTTGAAGTCGGGGATGCCGTAGCGGAGCAGGCCGCCGATGCGGTCGTCACGCTCGAAGACCGCGACCGTGTGCCCGGCGCGGGTCAGCTGCTGCGCGGCTGCGAGGCCCGCAGGGCCCGACCCGACGACCGCGACCGTCTTGCCGGTCAGGCGTGCGGGAGGCTGCGGCTCGACCCAGCCCTTGGCGAAGGCCTCGTCGATGATCGAGACCTCGATCTGCTTGATCGTCACCGGAGGCTGGTTGATGCCGAGTACGCAGGCGCTCTCGCAGGGGGCCGGGCACAGACGACCCGTGAACTCCGGGAAGTTGTTGGTCGCGTGCAGCCGGTCGATCGCCGCGCGGCCCTCGCCGCGCCAGGTGAGGTCGTTCCACTCGGGGATCAGATTGCCGAGAGGGCATCCCGAGTGGCAGAACGGCACTCCGCAATCCATGCAGCGGCTCGCCTGCCGTCGAAGAACCGCCTGGTCCCCCGGTTCGTACACCTCTTTCCAGTCCATGATGCGGACAGGCACGGGGCGACGCTTGGGGAGCTCGCGCTCCGTGGTCTTCAGAAAGCCTTTGGGGTCAGCCACCGGTCACCTCCAGGATGCGGTTCCAGACGATGTCGCCATCGGGGTCGATGCCCTCGGCGACTGCTTCGTCGCGCATGCTGCGCACGGCGGCGTAGTCGCGAGGAAGCACCTTCGTGAACTGGCCGGCGACCTCTTCGAATCGCGCCAGGATGTCGGAGCCGAGCGGCGACGCCGTGCGCTCCACGTGCTCCGCGATCAGGCTGCGGAGCACTTCGAGGTCGGCGCGATCGAGCGGCTCGAGCAGAAGCTCTCCGCTGCTGAGCGACTGCGCGTTGATCTTGCCGGTGTCGAGGGAGCGGATATAGGCCACTCCCCCGGACATTCCTGCGCCCAGGTTGCGACCCGTGGTTCCGAGGATCACCGCGACGCCACCCGTCATGTACTCGAGCGCGTGGTCTCCCACGCCCTCGACGACGGCGGTGGCACCGGAGTTGCGGACCAGGAACCGCTCACCCACGACACCGGACAGGAACATGGTCCCCGCGGTGGCGCCGTAGCCGATGACGTTGCCGGCGATCACGTTCTCGTGTGGGACGATCTTCGAGCCGCGCGGCGGGCGGATCGAGATGTCACCGCCCGAGAGACCCTTGCCGACGTAGTCGTTGGAGTCGCCCTCGAGACGCAGGACGATCCCGGACGGGAGGAACGCGCCCAGTGACTGTCCGGCGGTGCCGTGCAGTGTGACGTCGATCGTGCCGCGAGGCAGACCCGCCGCTCCGTGGCGTGAGGTCACCTGGTGGCCCAGCATCGTGCCGACGGCGCGCTCGGTGTTCGCGATCGGCAGCTCGGCGACGACCGGCTCGCCGTTCAGCAGCGCGTTCTTCGCGATGTCGATCAGCTGCACGTCGAAGTGCTTCTCGAGCTCGTGATCCTGCGTGCGGCGGCTGCGACGCGGCTCGCTCGCCGGGAACGCCGGCCCATCGAGCACCGGGCTCAGGTCGAGCCCCTCGGCCTTCCAGTGATCCACCGCAGCGTCGACCTCGATGAGCTCTGCTCGGCCGACGATCTCATCGATCGACCGGAAGCCGAGCTCGGCGAGATGCTCGCGCACCTCCTCGGCGATGAACTCCATGAAGTTCACGACGAACTCGGGCTTGCCGCTGAACCGCTCGCGCAGCACCGGGTTCTGGGTGGCCACGCCGACGGGGCACGTGTCGAGGTGGCAGACGCGCATCATGATGCATCCGCTCACGACGAGAGGCGCGGTCGCGAAACCGAACTCCTCGGCGCCGAGCAGAGCGCCGATGATCACGTCGCGGCCGGTCTTGAGCTGGCCGTCGACCTGCACCACGACGCGGTCGCGCATGCCGTTGAGCATGAGCGTCTGCTGGGTCTCGGCGAGGCCGAGCTCCCACGGGGTCCCCGCGTGCTTGAGAGAGTTCAGCGGGCTCGCGCCGGTTCCGCCGTCGTGGCCGGAGACCAGGATGACGTCGCTGAGTGCCTTGGCGACACCCGCCGACACCGCGCCGATGCCCGACTGGCTGACGAGCTTGGTGTGGATTCGCGCCTCGGGGTTCGCCCTCTTCAGGTCGAAGATGAGCTGCTTGAGGTCCTCGATCGAGTAGATGTCGTGGTGCGGCGGCGGCGAGATGAGACCGACACCGGGCGTGCCTCCACGCGTCCGGGCCACCCACGGGTAGACCTTCTGCGGGGGCAGCTGACCGCCCTCGCCGGGCTTCGCGCCCTGAGCGAGCTTGATCTGGATGTCGTCGGCCTCGGTCAGGTAGAGACTCGTGACACCGAAGCGACCGGAGGCGACCTGCTTGATCGAGCTGCGGCGTTCCGGGTCGACGAGTCGGTCGTTGTCCTCACCGCCCTCGCCGGTGTTGGACTTGCCGCCGATGCTGTTCATGGCGATCGCGAGCGTCTCGTGCGCTTCCTTCGAGATCGAGCCGTAGCTCATCGCACCGGTCGAGAATCGCTTGACGATCGAAGAGACCGGCTCGACCTCGTCGATCGGCACGGGCTTACGCGTGCCCGTGCGCAGCGTGAAGAGTCCACGGAGCGTCTTGAGCTCGGATGCCTGGTCGTCGACCAGTTTCGTGTACTCGCGGAAGACGTCGTAACGCCTCTCCCGCGTCGAGTGCTGCAGCTTGAAGACGGTCTCCGGGCTGAAGAGGTGCGGTGAACCGTCGCGGCGCCACTGGTACTCGCCACCCGTCCACAGACGCTCGTGCGCGCGCGCCGCCTCGTCTTCGGGGTAGGCGTAGTCGTGACGAGCCTGGTTCTCGATGAAGATCTCGTGGATGCCGATGCCGCCGAGCTTCGACTCGGTACGCGTGAAGTACCGGTCGATGAACTCCTCGCTCAGGCCCACGGCCTCGAAGACCTGCGCACCTGCGTACGACGACACCGTGGAGATGCCCATCTTCGACATGATCTTGAGCACCCCCTTGCCGAGCGCGTAGATCAGGTTGCGGACGGCCTTCTCGGGGCTGATGCCGGTGATGTATCCGGTGCGCACCAGGTGCTCCACCGTCTCCATCGCGAGATACGGGTTGACCGCCGATGCGCCGTAGCCGATCAGCGTCGCGACGTGGTGGACCTCGCGGACATCGCCGGCCTCGACGATCAGACCGACCTTCATGCGGTTCTCGCGCCGGATCAGGTGGTGGTGGATCGCCGACACCATGAGCAGCGACGGGATCGGCGTCAGGTCCTTATTCGAGTCGCGGTCCGACAGGATGATGAACTCGGCGCCCTGTGCGATCGCCTCGTCGACCTCGGTGCACATCTCGGTGAGACGCTGCTCGAGCGTGTTCGATCCGGCGTCGAAGTGGTACAGCCCGCGGATGGTGACGCTCGACCTGTCGGGCAGGGCCTTGTCGATGTGGCGGATCTTCGCGAGCTCGTCGTTGTCGATCACCGGGAAGTCGAGCGACACGGTACGCGTGTGGTCCGGACCCCAGGCGAGCAGGTTGCTCTCGGGGCCGAGACCGAGCTTCAGACTCGTGACGACCTCTTCGCGGATCGAGTCGAGCGGCGGGTTCGTCACCTGCGCGAACTGCTGCGTGAAGTAGTCGAAGAGCAGGCGCGGACGCTTGCTGAGCACGGCGATCGGCGTGTCCGACCCCATGGCGCCGAGCGGCTCGATGCCGTTCTGGCCCATCGGGGTCAGAAGGATGCGGATCTCCTCTTCGGTGTAGCCGAAGGTGCGCTGGCGTCGGGTGATCGACGCCGGCGGGTGCACGATGTGCTCGCGCTCGGGCAGATCGGCCAGACGCACGGCACCGGCATCGAGCCACTCCTGCCACGGGTGCATCGTGGCGAGATCGTGCTTGATCTCCTCGTCCTCGATGATGCGCCGCTGCGCGGTGTCGACGAGGAACATCTTGCCGGGCTGCAGCCGGCCGCGACGCTTGATGCGCTCCGGCTCGAAGGTCAGCACTCCGGTCTCGGATCCGATCACGATCAGTCCGTCGGTCGTCTCGGTCCAGCGACCCGGGCGAAGGCCGTTGCGGTCGAGCGTGGCGCCGACGAGCGTGCCGTCGGTGAAGATGAGCGCGGCCGGCCCGTCCCACGGCTCCATCTGGTTCGAGTGGTACTCGTAGAAGGAGCGGAGCTCGGGCGAGATGTCGGACTGCTTCTCGTAGGCCTCGGGAACCATCATCATGATGGCGTGCGGCAGGCTGCGGCCCGTGAGGGTCAGCAGCTCGAGCACCTCATCGAACGAGGCCGAGTCGCTGGCGCCGTCGGTACAGATAGGCAGCAGAGGGGCGACGTCGCCGAGCAGCTCGGACTCGAGCTGGGACTGGCGCGCCCGCATCCAGTTGCGGTTGCCGCCCACTGTGTTGATCTCGCCGTTGTGGGCGAGCATGCGCAGCGGCTGAGCGAGCGGCCACGACGGGAAGGTGTTGGTCGAGTAGCGCGAATGCACGACCGCGAGCTCGGACATGAAGCGCTCGTCCTGCAGGTCGGGGTAGAACGGCTCGAGCTGCAGAGTCGTCACCATGCCCTTGTACCCGAGGGTGCGGGCGGACAGCGACACGAAGTACGCGCCGAGCTCGTGACCGGCCCGCTTGCGCAGGCGGTAGGCGACGCGGTCGAGTGCGATGCCCGTGAGGGGCGCCTGCGAATGCGTGGCTCCCCCCGCGCTCACGAAGAGCTGCTCGAAGGCGGGGCGTGCCTCGTCGGCGAGCTTGCCCAGGTTTTCGTTGACCGTCGGGACCTCGCGCCATCCGAGGACGCGCAGGCCCTCGCTGCGGGCGATCTTCTCGATCCCGGCCTTCTGCTGGCGGCGCTCGCTCGAGTCACGCGGCAGGAACGCCAGACCCGCGGCGTACTCGCCGACCGGGGGCAGTTCGAAATCGGTGACCGCCCGCAGGAATGCATCCGGCATCTGCGTCAGGATGCCCGCGCCGTCACCGGTGCCGGCATCGGAGCCGATCGCACCGCGGTGCTCCAGGTTGCGCAGCGCTTCGAGCGCGAGCGCGATGATGTCGTGGCCGGGCTCGCCACGCAGGGTCGCGACCATGGCCAGGCCGCAGGCGTCCTTCTCGAACGCCGGGTTGTACATGCCCTGCTTCGGCGGATAAGCGCCGGAGGCGCCGTAGGGAGGCTGAAAATACACCAGTACCGTCCTCAGATCTTCGGATGACCCGGGGGCGTCATTGGCCGGGTGGATGCGATGGGGTCCGCACGGACCGTTCGGCTATCGGGAGCCTTGCGTGTCCGTGGGAGCGGTGCTTGTGGCGCTGGCTCCTGCGGCGACTTCTTCGGACGGAGGCTCACTCAGGTCCACGAAGTCGGAGGTATTGTTCTGCGATTCTACATCAGCGTCCAGATCCTTCCGTCCGCGGCCGGGCTGGTACGGCGACGGCTCGAGACCCGGGTGGCGACGGGACTGGACGATGAGGATGGCGAGACCCACGATGATGCCGATGATCGCAGCCCAGACGTTGCTGCGCAGGCCCAGGATGATCTCGCTCGGATCGATGCGGATCGACTCCCACACCACGCGACCGGCGCTGTACCAGATGAGGTAGATCGCGAAGAGCTTGCCCCACTGGAATGCGGTCGCCTTGCGGCTCAGCCAGAGCAGGACCACGACGCCCAGGAGGTTCCAGATCACTTCGTACAGGAATGTCGGGTGGAACAGCGTGCCCTCGGGCAATCCGGGAGGGAAGGCGCTGTTGTCGGACTCGATCTCGAGTCCCCAGGGCAGGTCGGTCGGAAGGCCGAACAGCTCGTGATTGAACCAGTTGCCGAAACGTCCCATCGCCTGGGCGAGCAGCAGGCCCGGAGCGAGCGCGTCTGCGAAGGTCCAGAAGCGGATGCCGGTCCAGCGGCATCCCAGGTAGGCGCCCACGGCGCCACCGATCAGGGCGCCGAAGATCGCGATGCCGCCCTCCCAGATGGCCCAGACGGATCCCGGCTCGAAGGGGTTCCAGGTGTTCTTGCCTTCGCCGAAGTAGAAGTTCGGGTGAGTCAGCACGTGGAAGATGCGCGCCCCGATGATCGCCAGCGGCACGGCGAGGATCGAGATGTCGATCACCACCCACGGCTCTGCCCCGCGCTTGGTGAGGCGGTGGTTGGTCAGCAGCACGGCGGCGATGATGCCGGCGATGATGCAGAGCGCGTAGAAATGGATCCGGAGCGGGCCGAGGTCGATGTACGAGACCGGGGGGCTCGGGATGCTGGCGAGCACGCCGCTGAAGGTGCTGTGAAGCGCGAGGGACATGAGTGCGATTCTAGTTCTCGTGTGCGGGGCGTGCCGACGACGTGCCGACCGCCAGGTTACGGGTGACTTCGGCGAGGGCGGGGACGCCGCCGTCGCGGAGAGCGCGGACCAGCGCGGTGCCGACGATCGCGCCGTCGGCGTACTCGGAGACTCCGGCGATCTGCTCGGCCGTCGAGATGCCGATCCCGACGCAGGCTCGGATGCTGCCGTGCTCACGCAGGCGACCGACGAGGGTGCGCGCCGCGCGATCGAGTTCCGTGCGCTCTCCGGTGATGCCCATGGTCGAGACCGTGTAGACGAATCCGGTCGATGACTTCACGACGAGCTCGAGGCGCTCGTCGGTCGAGGTGGGCGCTGCGAGGAAGACGCGATCGAGGCCGGTGCGCTCGCTCGCGGCGATCCACTCCCCTGCCACGTCGGGCGTGATGTCGGGAGTGATCAGTCCTGCCCCGCCGGCCGCCAGCAGGTCGTCTGCGTAGCGGTCGACGCCGTACTGGAACACCGGGTTCCAATACGTCATGACCAGCACCGGCACGTCGGTCGCATCCGTGATCGCTCGCACGGCGGTGAAGAGATCCTTCATCTTGAAACCGTTCGCGAGAGCCGCGGTGGTGGCTTCCTGGATCACCGCCCCGTCCATCACCGGGTCGCTGTACGGCGGGCCGAGTTCGATGATGTCCACGCCGTTCTCGGCGAGGGCGATCGCAGCCTGGATGCTCGTCTCGAGGTCGGGGAACCCGACAGGGAGGTATCCGACGAATGCGCTGCGACCGGCCGCATGGGCTGCGGCGATCGCCTCTTCGACACGACTCACAGTTCCGGCTCCCCCTTCGACGCGGCTGCCTCGGCGTCGCTCTCGTCGGCGACGTCGTGCGCGAGCGCCTCGGCGTCGTAGAGGTCGAAGTAGCGCGCCGCCGTGTCCATGTCCTTGTCGCCGCGGCCCGACAGGCAGATGGCGAGAACCGCGTCGGGCCCCAGTTCGCGACCGAGGCGCAGGGCGCCCGCGAGGGCGTGCGCGGACTCGATGGCCGGGATGATGCCTTCGGTGCGGCTGAGCAGCCGCAGCGCCTGCATGGCCTCGTCGTCGGTCGCCGGGATGTACTCGGCGCGACCGATGTCGGCGAGCCAGGAGTGCTCGGGCCCCACGCCCGGGTAGTCGAGACCGGCGGAGATCGAGTGTGACTCGATCGTCTGGCCGTCTTCGTCCTGCAAGACGTAGGTCTTCGCTCCGTGAAGGATCCCGGGGCGCCCGCGCTCGATGGACGCCGCATGCCGAGGAGTGTCGACGCCATCGCCGGCCGCCTCGACCCCGTACAGCTTCACGCCCTCGTCGTCGAGGAAGGCGTCGAACATGCCGATCGCGTTCGAGCCGCCCCCGACGCACGCGACGACGGCGTCGGGAAGTCGGCCGACCTCGTCGAGCAGCTGCTGACGCGCCTCTTCGCCGATGATCTTCTGGAAGTCGCGCACCATCGCCGGGAACGGATGCGGTCCCGCCGCGGTGCCGAAGATGTAGTTGGTCGTCTCGACGCTCGCCACCCAGTCCCGGTAGGCGTCGTTGATCGCGTCCTTCAAAGTGCGTGACCCAGAGGTGACGGCCACGACTTCGGCACCGAGCAGACGCATCCGCGCCACATTCAGCGCCTGGCGCTCGGTGTCGACCTCGCCCATGTAGATCGTGCAGTCGAGGCCGAACAGCGCGGCCGCCGTGGCCGTGGCCACGCCGTGCTGACCGGCGCCGGTCTCGGCGATCACGCGGGTCTTGCCCAGGCGCTTGGTCAGCAGCGCCTGGCCCAGCACGTTGTTGATCTTGTGCGAGCCGGTGTGGTTGAGGTCTTCCCGTTTGAGGAAGACGCGTGCACCGCCGGCGTGCTCCGCGAACCGCGCGACCTCGGTGAGCGGCGACGGGCGTCCGGCGTAGGAGCTGAGCAGCGACGCCAGCTCGTCGCGGAACACCGGGTCGACGATCGCATCGGCATACGCGGCCGAGAGCTCGTCGATCGCGGCGATCAGCGATTCGGGCATGTACCGCCCGCCGTAGTCACCGAACAGTGGACCATGCTGGTCTCGCAGACTCATCACGCCTCCAGGAAGCTCTTGAGTGTGGCGATCGGGTCGCCCGTCACGAGCGCCTCCCCGATCAGGACGACGTCAGCGCCCGCGGAGCGGTAATGCGTGACGTCTGCAGGGGTGAGGACCGCGGATTCGGCGATCTTGATCGCGGTGTCCGGGATGCGGTCGACGAGACGACCGAAGAGATCGCGATCGAGTTCGAGGGTCTTCAGATCACGGGCGTTCACACCGATCAGCGGTGCTCCGAGATCGATGGCCGCCTCGAGCTCATCGGCGGAGTGCGTCTCGACCAGCGGTGTCATGCCGAGCTCGATGATGAATCCGAACAGGTCTCGCAGCACGGCCGGCTCGATGCCCGCGACGATGAGCAGGGCGAGGTCTGCACCCGCGGCGCGGGCCTCGAGCACCTGATACCGGGTCGCGATGAAATCCTTGCGGAGTACGGGCAGCGAGACCCGCGCGGTGACCGCCTCGAGGTCGGCGAGACTGCCGCCGAAGCGGCGCTCCTCGGTCAGCACGCTGATCGCGGAGGCCCCGCCCGTCTCGTACCGCGAGGCCTGCAGCGCTGGATCGGGGATCTCGGCCAGCGCACCCCGCGAGGGGCTCGCGCGCTTGACCTCGGCGATGATCTTGACGTGCTCAGCGCGGGCGAGTGCGGCGACGGCGTCCTTGGCGGCAGGACGCGCCAGAGCGTCGCGTTCGACCTCGGCGATGGGCCGGGTGAGAGCGCGACGCTCAGCGTCTGCGACTGCGCCGGCCGTGAGGTCGGCGAGAACCACTAGTGCGCCTTCGGCTGGTACTTGGGGCCCTTCACGCCGTAGCCGGCCCTGGCCATCGCCCAGCCGACGAGCGCACCGATCGGGATCAGCGCGGCGAACACCCAGACCAGGGTGACCCAGATCGGGCTGAACTCGGCGAGGCAGAAGGCCAGCGTGCCGAGCGTGAAGCCGGCGAGCATGATGATCACGGCCGTCCAGGCAGCAGGCGAGTGTCCGTGGCCGGGGTCAGCGATCGGGTTGGTCATGGTCTCCTCCGGGGACGACGTGCGGGATCTGTCTCAGTCTATCGGGGTCACCGCGTCGGATCGGTTCCGCGGGACAGGTCGTCCCAGGAATCGATCGCATCGACGGGGCCGGTGCTGTGGGCCTCGTGTGCGGCATCCGTGCGGTAGCGACGCCCGCCGGACTTCCACCCGCGCCAGGTGAACAGCACGACGCCCGCGGCGACGAGCAGCACCACCCACCCCACGAGCGTGGCATAGGGCCATGCCGACACCTCGATCCCCGCGACCACGTCGGCGATGGCGGCGCTGCCGGCGAGTCCGGTCGTCTCGGTCACCGTCGGCGCGACGGCTCCGAGCGGCTCCGAGGTGAGCAGCTGCAGCGTCGTCCAGCCCAGGAAGAGCGCCGTCGCCGCGGCGAGCACGCCGAAGACCAGACGCACCACTCGCCCGGAGATCGACAGTGCGAGACCGAGCGCCAGAACCGCGAGGCTCAGGGGTGCGAGCAGAGGGAGCGCGGAGGCGCCGGGCACGAGGATCGCCTCGCCCGCATCGGCACGCTCGACCGTCAGCCAGGTCTGCGTGGAGGAGATGATGCCGATCGCGCCGGCCACGAGGAACCCGGTCACGGCGATCGAACGCCCCCTGCGCGCGAGGCTCATGCCGATGCGCTTCCCTCGACGGCGTCGAGGTCGGTGGAGTCGAAGCACGTGCGGGTGCCGGTGTGGCAGGCGGGGCCCGTCTGATCGACCCGCAGCAGGATCGCGTCGCCGTCGCAGTCGAGCCGTGCCTCGTGCACGACCTGGATGTGACCCGAGGTGTCGCCCTTGCGCCAGTACTCCTTCCGGGAACGCGACCAGTACACGGCCCGCCCCGTCGTGAGCGTGCGCCGCAGAGCTTCGTCGTTCACCCACGCGAGCATGAGGACCTCGTTCGTGTCCCACTGCTGGACGATGACCGGGGCCAGTCCGTCGGAGTTGAAGACGACCTGCGCGATGCGCGTCTCGACGTCGCTCATCGGACCAGCACTCCTTCCGCCCGGAGGGCGTCCTTCACATCGCCGACCGTGAGCGCGCCGGTGTGGAACACGCTCGCCGCGAGCACGGCATCCGCCCCGGCCTTGATCGCCGGAGCGAAGTCCGAGGCCTTGCCCGCACCCCCGGAGGCGATGACCGGTACCGAGGCGGCCTCACGCATGAGGCGCACGAGTGCGAGGTCGAACCCGTCGCGGGTGCCGTCGGCATCGATCGAGTTCACGAGCAGCTCGCCGGCGCCGCGCTCAACTGCCTCGCGCGCCCAGTCGAGCGCGTCGAGGGTGGTCTGCGTCCTGCCGCCGTGCGTGGTGACCACGAAGCCCGAGGCCGTCGTGTCGGCGCGCTTGACGTCGAGCGACAGCACGAGCACCTGCGCGCCGAAGCGGTCGGCGATCTCGCCGATCAGTTCGGGGCGGGCGATCGCGGCGGAATTGACGCCCACCTTGTCGGCACCGACGGACAGCAGCCGCGCGACGTCGTCGACGCTGCGCACCCCTCCGCCGACGGTCAGGGGCACGAACACCTGCTCTGCGGTGCGCTGCACGACGTCGTACGTCGTGGCGCGCGCATCGACCGTGGCCGTCACATCGAGGAAGGTGATCTCGTCGGCACCCTGCGCCGCATAGTGCCGCGCCAGCTCGACGGGGTCTCCCATGTCGCGGAGATTCTCGAAGTTCACGCCCTTCACGACCCGGCCGTCAGCGACGTCCAAGCACGGGATGACACGGCTCGCGAGCGTCATCAGAGCCTCGCGTTGTGGATCGCCGTCACGAGGATCGCACGGGCGCCGAGAGCGTAGAGCGCGTCCATGACGGGATTGACCCGTGACCGGGCCACCATGACCCGCACAGCCACCCACTCGGGATCACGCAGCGGCGACACGGTCGGCGACTCGATGCCGCCCGCGATCTTCACCGCGTCGTCGAGCAGAGCCAGCGGCAGGTCGTAGTCGATCATCACGAAACGGCGGGCGACCATGACACCGCGCAGGCGACGCAGCAGCGTCTCCGAGCCCTCGGCATCGTGAGGCCCTGCGATGAGGACGGCCTCGGATTCGAGGATCACCGGTCCGAACACGTCGAGGCCGGCCTGGCGGAGAGTCGTCCCCGTCTCGACCACGTCGGCGACAGCATCGGCAACACCCAGGCGGACCGCCGACTCGACCGCGCCGTCGAGGGGCACGAGGTCGACCGCGATGCCGCGCTCGTCGAGAAAGGCGTCGACGAGCCCGGGGTACGAGGTCGCGATGCGCAGGCCGTCGAGCTCGGAGACGTCGGTGTATCGACCGGACGGCGCCGCGAAACGGAAGGTCGAGCCCGCGAAGCCGAGCGCCTCGATCTCGCGCGCACCGGGCATGCGGGCATCGAGAAGCAGATCACGGCCGGTGATCCCGACGTCGATGGCACCGGAACCGACGTACGTCGCGATGTCCTTGGGGCGGAGGTAGAAGAACTCGACGTCATTGTCGGTGTCGACGACGTGGAGGGTCTTGGGGTCACGACGACCGGCATAGCCGGCCTCCGCGAGCATGTCGGCGGCCGTCTCGGAGAGAGAGCCCTTGTTGGGAACAGCAATGCGCAGCATGGAAAACCTTCAGATCGAAGCGAGTGGGGCGGAGCGCTTCACAGATGTCGGTAGACGTCCTGCAGGCTCAGGCCCTTCGCGATCATCATCACCTGCACGTGGTAGAGCAGCTGCGAGATCTCCTCGGCCGCGGCCTCGTCGGACTCGTACTCGGAGGCCATCCAGACCTCGGCGGCCTCTTCGACGATCTTCTTGCCGATGGTGTGCACGCCGCCGTCGAGCTCTGCGACCGTGCCCGATCCCTCGGGTCGGGTCTCGGCCTTGACGCTGAGCTCGGCGAACAGCTCGTCGAAAGTCTTCACGATTCCAGGCTAGCGGCTCTGGCGCGGTCCCTGAGCCGAGTGACGGCCGCCTCGACGTCATCGGCGCCGTAGACGGCGGATCCGGCGACGAAGGTGTCGGCGCCCGCGGCTGCGGCGGCCTCGATCGTCGCATCCGAGATTCCGCCGTCGACCTGCAGCCAGACGTTCGACCCGCGGCGCTTCGCCTCGTCGGCGAGTGCGCGCAGCTTCGGCATGGTCTCGGGCATGAACCCCTGGCCACCGAATCCGGGCTCCACCGTCATGACGAGGATCTGATCGAACTCCTCGAGCACGCTGTACAGCCCCTCTGCGGGAGTATCGGGCTTGATGGCGACGCCTGCGCGCGCACCCATGCCGCGCAGCGTGCGCGCGAGCGAGATCGGGTCGGCGGCCGCTTCGAGGTGGAACGTGACACTCGCGGCACCCAGTTCGGCGTAGCCCGGTGCCCACCGCTCGGGATCGGTGATCATCAGGTGCACGTCGAGCGGGATCGGGCTGGTGGCCTGGATCCGCTCGACCATCTGCGGACCGAAGGTGAGGTTCGGCACGAAATGGTTGTCCATCACGTCGACGTGCGCGAAGTCGGCAGAGGCGATCTTCGCGAGATCGCGCTGCATGTTCACGAAGTCGGCGGCCAGGATGCTGGGGTTGATGCGCGGTGCGCGGGGCAGTTCCACGTGTCTAGTCTCTCTCTTCCGCGCTCGCGTCGCGCGGATCCGTCGAGTCGCGCTGGAGCAGTGCGAGGAACATCGCGTCGGTGCCGTGGCGATGCGGCCAGAGCTGCACGCGTCCGGAGCCGTCGTCGCCGAGATCGATCGGCGAATCGGTGACTCCGGCGAGTACGGCTCGGGCGTCGAGCTCGGTGATGTCCGTGCGACCGCGGAGGACCTCGGACACCACACCGCTCGTCTCGGCGAGGTGCGGCGAGCAGGTCGCGTAGGCCACGATGCCGCCGGGGGCGAGGGCGTCGAGGGCGGAGTCCAGAAGCTCGACCTGGAGCGGGACGAGCTCGGCGACGTCGGTGGGCGTCTTGCGCCAACGCGCCTCCGGGCGACGCCGGAGAGCGCCGAGACCCGTGCACGGTGCGTCGACCAGGATGCGATCGAATGCACCGGGGCGTGTGGAACCGAAGGAGCGACCGTCCTCCTCATGCACGATCACATCTCCCGGTACGGCGCGCAGGGCGTTGCGCACGAGGCGCGCGCGGGTGGGAACCACCTCGTTCGCCTCGAGCGCGACGTCGTGCTCGCGCGCGATCGAGGCGAGCAAGGCGGTCTTCCCTCCCGGACCTGCGCACAGGTCGAGCCAGCGCTCGCCCTCACGGATCGGCGCGGCCGCGGCGACCGCCAGGGCCACCAGCTGCGAGCCCTCGTCCTGGACGCGCACGGTGCCGCCGGATGCCGCGATGACGCGATGCGGGTCGCCGCCCGGAGAGCCGTAGGCGGTCGGCGCATAGGGGCGACGCGGCTCCCCCGGCTCGGCGAGACCCGGGAGTGCGACGAGGGTCACCTCCGGTGACGCGTTGTCGGCCTCGAGGAGATCGTCGAGCTCGTGCACTCGGCCCTCGGCGGCCAGAGCGCGACGCAGGGCCCGGATCACCCAGACGGGGTGCGCCGAGCGCAGTGCCAGACGCTCATCATCGGAACGCGCCGAGTCCTCGATGCGCCGCTCCCACTCCCCCGGGGTCTCCCGAGAGATTCGGCGCAGCACCGCATTCGCGAAGCTGGATGCACCGCGGCCCTTCGCCGCGGCGACCAGGTTCACCGACTCGTTCACGGCCGCGTGCGACGCGACGCGCGTCGCGAGAAGCTGATGGGTCGCGAGTCGCAGCGCGTCGAGGACGGCCGAGTCGATCTCATCGGCGGGACGATCGGCGGCCACCGCGATGATCGCGTCGTAGGTCCCACGGCGGCGCAGCGTGCCGTACGCGAGCTCGGTTGCCAGCGCGGCATCCTGGGGGTCGAGCCGGGCCTCCGCGATCGCCGGCGGAAGGATCAGATTGGCATAGGCATCCGACTCCGACACTGCGCGGAGAACGTCGTATGCGACCTGGCGAGCGGGCTGCACTGAGCGCCGAGGTTCTGCGCGCCGAGGTTCTGCGCGCCGGGGTTCCGTGCGCCGGGGCTCCCGCGGACGACCGTCGCGGTTCTGAGGACTGCGAGCGTGACCCCCGTGAGGGCGTCCACCGCCGGACCGGCCGCCTCGCTGTCGTCCGGACGAGTCGTCGCGTGACCTGTCGCCGCTCATGCGCCGGCTCGCAGGTTCTCGGTGTCGCGCTGACCGCGCCACCAGTCGACCGCGTTCATCGCCCCCTTGCCCGCCGGCTGCACCCGCGTGACAGCGAGCGGCTCGGAAGCGGTGCCGATCAGAAGTGCGGTCTTCGTCGCGGAGATCGCGCCCGGATCCTGACGCGGCGAATCACTCGACGGCGCCGCCTCGAGGATCTTCAGCCGCAGGCCGTCGACGGTCGTGTGCGCGCCCGGTTCCGGGGTCACACCGCGGTACCTGGCGAACACCCGGGCCAGCGGCTCGTTCCAGTCGAGTGCGCCGTCATCGAGGGCGAGCTTGGGTGCAACGGTGGGGGTCCCGCTCTGAGGGACGGCGACGGCCGTACCGTCGGCGATCGACGACACGACCTCCGCGGTCAGATCGGCCCCCTCGACGGCGAGTGTCTCGAGCACGACGTCAGCCGTGGCTTCCGCGGCGACCTCGACGACGCGCACGGCGAAGACATCGCCTGCGTCGAGTGCCGGAACGAGCTGGAAGACACTGGCACCGAGTCGCGCATCTCCGTTGATCAGCGCACGCTGCACCGGAGCGGCTCCCCGCCACTCGGGCAGAAGCGAGAAGTGCAGATTGATCCAGCCCTTCGACGGGGTCGAGAGCAGCGGCTCCCGCACGAGTCCTCCGTAGGCGACGATCACACCGAGCTCAGCGTCGAGCTCCGCGATCGACGCGGTCGCCGCCTCATCGAGACGCGCCGCCTTGATGAGGCGGAGTCCGAGCTCGTCGGCGACCTGAGCGACCGGTGAGGGGGTCAGCACCCGCTTGCGGCCCATCGGGGCGTCCGGGCGGGTGACGACCGCGGCGATGTCATGCTCTGCCGCGAGGCGGCGGAGGGTGGGAACGGCGGCCGACGGTGTGCCGGCGAAGACGAGACGCATGAAGGTGCTCCGGAGGGATGCGGGGTGATCGGACGAGGACTGACGAGCGGTACGACCAGGGCGCCGTGCTCTCAGAGCTCCGGATCCAGGATATCGAGCCGAACCGTGAGCGCGATGCGAGTCGACTTGCCCTTCCCCCTGCGCGCGGCGACCGCCTCGGCCACCACCGCGGCTCTCAGTGCCGCGGCCACACGCGCACCCGCACCGTACTCGAAGCGCACGAGCGCACGCACCCGCGGCGGATAGTCGTCGGACTCGACAGGAACAGGGCCGAGCACAGCATCGGGAGGCAGCGCGAGCTCGGTCAGGGACGCGAGAGCACGCCCCATCGCAGCGGTGGATCCCTCGACCAGCGCGACCCGAGCGGCCGGCGGCATGTGGAGCGGTGCCCGTTCGGCGAGCTCTCCGCGCGCGTAGCCCGCCTGATTCCAGGTCGCGAGCGCCCTGGCGATGCTGCCGTCGACCCCCACGAGGTGGATCGGCGCGCCCGGAGCCGCGAGCGCGGCGGCATTCGACCACCAGCGCAGACATGCTTCGCCGATGCGAAGGTCGGGCGCCTGCAGCATCCGTGCGCCGTCGAGCAGCACGATCGCCCGATAGCCGCCCTCGGCGAGTGGCTCGGCGCCTCGTGTGGCGACGACGAGCGAGGGCTTGTCGTCGACGCGTTCGACCGGGTGCGCGCTGTCGGCGACGATCACGCGGATGCCGGGGAACGCCCGCCCCAGTTCGTCGGCGGTGCGCTCGCTTCCCGATGACGCGAGCCGGAGCTTCGTCGAGGAGCACGCCGGGCACGTCCAGGCTCGCGCGCCTCGTCCACACCATGCGCAGACCGGCACAGCGCCGTGGTGTTTCGCACCGAGAGGCCCCCCGCAGTGCGCGCATCTCGCCGGTGCCCTGCACTCCGCGCATACGAGCGAGGGCGCGAAGCCGGGGCGGGAGACCTGAACGAGCACAGGGCCCTCGGCGGCCGCGTTGCGTGCGGAGAGGAACGCGGACGACGGCATGCGCTGAGCCGTCGGCGCATCCATCTCCTGCGGTGTACTCAAGACGACCCGGGGCAGCACGCGGCGTGCGGCGCGGACATCCTGCAGCCACCCGTGGGCGACGAGGCGCTCGACGTCGGTCGTGCGCGTGTGTCCGACGAAGAGCAGAGAGGAATCCTCCTGCTCCTGACGCAGCAGCGCAGCATCCCGCGCGTTGATGTAGGGCGCCAGCGGCTCGCCGAGCAGCGGATCGCCGTCGTCCCACACCGCGACGACTCCGGCCCGGACAGGGGCGTAGACGGCGGAGCGATTGCCGACGACGACGCACGGCGATTCCTCGAGCGAGCGCAGGAACGCGCGGTAGCGATCGGGATTCGCCTGGCGCGAGTCGTATCGGGCGACCGCTTCTGCCGGCACCGTGAGCGCGAGTGCGGCGAGCAGGTGATCGAGATCGCGGTGGTCCGGAACGACGAGGATGCTCGATCGGCCGGACGCGAGGGTTCGCGCAGCGACTGACGCCAGCAGAACGGCCCAGCCCGGCTCGCCGTCGTGGAAGACGGGGATCGCCTCGACCGCCGCTCGCCCCTGCTGCTCGAGGAGCTCCTCCAGTCCGTCGTAAGACTCGATCACGTCGCGCGCGGCGGCGAGAGCATCGTCCGACGGCACGGGCGGCGGAGCATCCGCAGTCCACGCCTTCTCGACCCGCACCTGCCGTTTCGGGATCACGAGCCGCAGCACGTCGGATGCCGAGCCGGCCGCCCGATCAGCGGCTCTTCTCGCGAGTCGGTAGAGATGATCAGGGAGGACGGGCACGAGTGAGACGACGCTGTCGACCTCTGACAGCGGTCGATCGGCATCGTCTTCGGTGTCGAGCTCGACGACGTAGCCGTCGACGACCCTTCCCGCCGTGCGCAGAGGAACGCGCACCCTGACGCCCGGGGGAACATCGCCGAGGTCTGCGGGCAGCGCGTAGTCGAACAGTCGATCGAGCTGAGGCAGCGGTGAATCGAGGAGCACGCGCGCGATGCGCCGACTCGTGCCCGCGATCGGCATCGCGGGCACGTCGCGACCGTCCGTCACATCAGAGACCGGCAGCGCGGCGCAGCTCTTCGGCGCGGTCGGTGCGCTCCCAGGTGAACTCGGGCAGCTCACGGCCGAAGTGACCGTAGGCCGCCGTGCGCGCGTAGATCGGACGCAGGAGGTCGAGCTGGTCGATGATCGCCTGCGGACGGAGGTCGAAGACCTCGTTGATCGCTCGGGTGATGACCTCGTCGGACACCTTGCCGGTGCCGAAGGTCTCGACGTAGAGCCCGACGGGCCGAGCGACGCCGATCGCATAGGCGACCTGCACCTCGAGGCGGTCGGCGAGTCCCGCGGCGACCGCGTTCTTCGCGACCCAGCGCGTCGCGTAGGCACCGGAGCGGTCGACCTTCGACGGGTCCTTGCCGCTGAACGCGCCACCACCGTGGCGAGCGGCGCCGCCGTAGGTGTCGATGATGATCTTGCGACCGGTGAGTCCGGCATCGCCCTTCGGCCCGCCCGTGACGAAGGGACCGGCGGGATTGATGTAGTAGGTGACGTCGTCGAGGTCGAGGCCCGTGCTCGCGAGGATCGGGTCGATGACGTGCTCGCGCACCTGCGCCTTGATGTCGTCCTGGGAGATGTCGGGGTGGTGCTGGGTCGACAGCACGACCGCGTCGACCGTCTTCGGGGTGAATCCGTCGTAACCGAGCGTGACCTGAGTCTTGCCGTCGGGGCGGAGGAACGGCAGGGCGCCCGAACGGCGCACCTCGGTCAGCCGCTCCGCGATGCGGTGCGCCGTCCAGGCCGCCATCGGCATGAGCTGCGGCGTCTCGTTCGTCGCGAAGCCGAACATGATGCCCTGGTCGCCGGCGCCGAGTCCGTCGAGCGGATCCACCGAGGATCCGTCGCGGTGCTCCTGCGCGTTGTCGACACCGTGGGCGATGTCGGTCGACTGCTCGCCCACCGAGATGCTGACACCGCACGAGTCGCCGTCGAAGCCGGTGTCGCTCGACGTGTAGCCGATGCGGTTCACGACCTGGCGGACGATCGTCGGGATGTCGACGTAGGCCTCGGTGCGGATCTCACCCGCGACGTGGACGAGTCCGGTGGTGACGAGTGTCTCGACCGCGACCCGGGAATCCCGGTCCTTCGCGATGAGTCCGTCGAGGATGCTGTCCGAGATCTGGTCGCAGATCTTGTCCGGGTGTCCTTCGGTGACGGACTCGGACGTGAACAGACGCAGGGCGCTCATCTGGGCTCCAGGACGGGATCGGTCGGACAGAAAGGGGTGCTCCCATGATGGACCGCACCGCCGACATCAGTCGGCGGTGCGGTCATCGGACGTCACTCTGCGTGACGCAGGCGGAGCTTGTCCTCGTTGATCTCGTGGAGCGCGATGGTGAGCGGCTTGTCCTCGACCGACGAGTCGACCAGCGGGCCGACGTTGTCGAAGAGGTTGCCCTCGTGCAGGTCGGAGTAGTAGTCGTTGATCTGACGCGCGCGCTTCGCGGCGTAGATGACCAGCTCGTACTTCGAGTCGACACGGTCGAGCAGGTTGTCGATGGGGGGATCGATGATTCCGTTGGTGTGGTGTCCGGCCATGGTGGGACCTCCTGATCAGGCGACGGGATCGTCGCGAAGACGGTGCAGCGGGCGCGCGACCCTTCGACAGGCTCAGGGACCGGATGTGGCAGGATCCCCGAAATCGTGTCAGCGCGCAGAGCTCGAAGACAATTCTACGACCTCCGCGGCTGCCGAGGCGACGTCCTCGTTCACGATGAGGTGATCGAACTCGTTCTGAGCGGCCAGCTCGACCTTCGCGGTGCGGAGCCGACGGGCCCGCTCCTCCGCATCCTCGGTGCCACGACCGACCAGTCGCTGCACCAATTCATCCCATGTGGGGGGCAGCAGGAAGATGAGCGTCGCCGACGGCTCGGCCTTCCGTACCTGCCGAGCACCCTGCAGGTCGATCTCGAGCAGCACGGTCTTGCCCGCGGCCAGAGCCGCATCGATCGGGGCGCGCGGCGTGCCGTAGCGAGAGCGATTGTGCACGACGGCGTACTCGAGCAGCTCGTTCTCGTCGATGAGGCGATCGAACTCCGCCTCGTCGACGAAGTAGTAGTGCACTCCGTCGACCTCACCGGGGCGCGGCGGACGGGTCGTCGCCGAGACCGAGAGATGGATCTCGGGGTTGTGCTCGCGGATGTGGGCGGCGACCGTTCCCTTGCCCACCGCCGTCGGGCCGGCGAGCACGAGCAGCCGGCTCCGGGCATCGCGCGGCTTCGTCACCGGGAACCGCGTGTCGAGCCAGTGTGCGAGCGCGACTCGCTGGCGCACACCGAGTCCGCCGAGACGCTTGACCGGTGAGATGTGCAGCTCGTCGAGGATGCGGTCGCGCTTGCCGGCGCCGATGGCGGGAAGTGCGAGGAGGAAGTCGGTGATCCGCATCGAGCCCTCGACGGAGTCCGCGTCGGCGACTGCGCGCTCGAGAACCGTCTGCGGTGTCACGACACGGGTCGTGAGATCGCGCTTGAGCGACGCGCGTGCGCGACGACGTTCCACGGCTCGGCGTGCCGCGGCTGCGCGGTCGACCTCGGGTACCGGACGCGACTCAGCCACGGGAAGTCTCCCTGTACTCTGCGACGCGGGCGTCGATGGCGGCGGCGAGACCGGTCGGTCCTGCCGAGAGGATGCTGCGGCTCTCGCTGGCAACCACGGCCGGGCTCATCGAACCGAAGCGGTGTCGCAGATCGGCGGGGGTCGCCCCCTGACTTCCGAATCCGGGAGCGAGGATCGGTGCGGGAGGGGTGAACGCGGCGAGGCCGGCATCCGTCCAGTCGACGGTCGCTCCGATCACGAAGCCGAAGCTGCCCCACTCCCCTGCCTCCGCATGCTCGGCGTTGCGCGCCGCCACCACCGAGACGATGTCGGCCGAGACCGCGCGTCCGGTGGCCGAGATCGAGCGCTGCAGGGCGGTGGCTTCGGGGTTGCTCGTCGCCGCGAGTACGAAGAGGCCCTTGTCGTGCTCCCTCGCGAGATCGAAGGCGCCGTCGAGCGACCCCACTCCCAGGAAGGGATTGACCGTGAGGGCATCCGCCTCGAGAGACGATCCCGGAAGGAGCCAGGCGGCCGCATAGGCATCCATGGTCGATCCGATGTCGCCGCGCTTGGCGTCGGCGATCACGAGAAGGCCGGCGGCGCGAGCTGCGGCGAGGACCTCTTCGAGGGCCGCATACCCGGCCGAGCCGACTCTCTCGAAGAACGAGACCTGCGGTTTCACGAGTCCGACGCGTCCCGCGGCGGCCTCGACGGTGCGCAGACCGAACTCGCGCAGCCCCGATGCGTCATCGCTCAGGCCCCACTCGGCGAGCAGAGACGCATGCGGGTCGATGCCCACGCAGAGGGGCCCGCGCTCATCGAGCGCAGCGCGGACCCTCTCTCCGAAGCGTGCGCTCACAGAGCGGCCTTCCTGTCGAGGGCGTACTCCTGCAGGCTCTTCACCTGGAAGCCCTCGTGCGCCGCATCCATTCCACTCACCGCGGCGCCGAGAACGGCCATCGTGGTGAACAGCGCCTTGTCGGCTGCGACGGCGGCCGCGCGGATCTCATAGCCGTCGGCACGGGCCGCTCCCCCCGAGGGGGTGTTCACGACGATGTCGATCGAGCCGTCGTTGATCAGGTCGACGATGTTCGTCGCGCCCGATTCCTGGGTCTCGCTGTACTTCTCGACGACCGTCACGGCGATGCCGTTGCGCGAGAGGATCTCAGCGGTGCCCTCGGTGGCCACGATCGTGAACCCGAGCTGCTGCAGGCGGTGCGCCGGCAGGATCACCGCGCGCTTGTCCGAGTCGGCGACCGAGATGAACACCGTGCCGGACGTCGGCATCCCGCCGTAGGCGGCAGCCTGGCTCTTCGCGAATGCGGTCGGGAAGTCACGGTCGATGCCCATGACCTCACCGGTCGAGCGCATCTCCGGCCCGAGGATCGAGTCGACCGTCTTGCCGTCCGCGGTGCGGAAGCGCTTGAACGGCAGCACGGCCTCCTTGACCGAGACCGGTGCGTCGAGCGGAACGCGCGAGCCGTCCTGTTCGGGCAGCATGCCCTCGGCGCGCAGCTCGGCGATGGTCGCTCCGGCCATCACGCGGCTTGCGGCCTTCGCCATGGGGATCCCGAGGGCCTTCGACACGAAGGGCACCGTGCGGCTGGCGCGCGGGTTGGCCTCGATCACGTAGAGCACACCGGCGCTGATGGCGAACTGCACGTTCAGCAGACCGCGCACGCCCACACCTTCGGCGATCGCGAGGGTCGCCTCGCGGACGCGGTCGATGTCGGTGCGGCCGAGCGAGACCGGCGGAAGCGTGCAGCTCGAGTCGCCGGAGTGGATGCCGGCCTCTTCGAGGTGCTCCATGACGCCACCGATGAACAGGTCGGTGCCGTCGTACAGCGCGTCGACGTCGAGCTCGATCGCGTCGTCGAGGAAGCGATCCACCAGCAGGGGCTTGCCCTCCTCGATGATGACCTCGCCGGCCGTGCGCACGAAGTACTCGCGCAGCGACTCCGAGCTGTAGACGATCTCCATGCCGCGTCCGCCGAGCACGAAGCTCGGACGCACGAGAACCGGGTAGCCGATCTCCTCGGCGACCGCGACCGCGCCGTCGGCGTCGATCGCGGTGCCGTGGCGCGGAGCGACGAGTCCTGCCGAATCGAGCAGCTGCGAGAACAGCTCGCGCTCCTCTGCGATGTCGATGGCCGCGGGGCTCGTGCCGAGAACGGTGTATCCCGCAGCCTCGATCCCCTTCGCCAGACCCAGCGGCGTCTGTCCGCCGAGCTGGCAGACGACGCCGAGGATCGTTCCGCTGGCGGCCTCCGCGTCGAGCACCTCGAGCACGTCCTCCAGGGTGAGGGGCTCGAAGTAGAGGCGGTCAGACGTGTCGTAGTCGGTCGACACGGTCTCGGGGTTGCAGTTGACCATGACGGTCTCGAAGCCCGCATCCGAGAGCGCGAACGACGCGTGCACACAGGAGTAATCGAACTCGACACCCTGACCGATGCGGTTCGGGCCGGATCCGATGATGACCACCTTCGTGCGATCGGACGGCGCGACCTCGGTCTCGAAGTCATAGCTCGAGTAGTGGTACGGCGTGAGGGCGGGGAACTCGCCCGCGCAGGTGTCGACCGTCTTGTAGACCGGACGGATGCCGAGTCCGTGGCGCACGCCGCGGATCTCCGCCTCCTTCTCGCCCCGCAGCTCGGCGATCTGCGCGTCCGAGAAGCCGTGCTCCTTGGCGTAGCGGAGCGTGGCGGCGTCGAGCTCGGGCGCCGTGCGCACGATCTCGGCGACCTCGTTGATGAGCACGATCTGATCGATGAACCACGGGTCGATCGCGGTGGCCTCGAAGGCCTGCTCGACGGTCGCGCCCTTGCGCAGCGCCTGCTGCAGGGTGACGATGCGTCCGTCGGTGGGCACCTTCGAAATCTCGAGCAGCTCGTCGACCGAGCGCTCCTCCGTGCCCCAATGGAAGCTCGAGCCGCGCTTCTCGAGCGAACGCAGCGCCTTCTGCAGCGCGGTGGCGTAGTTGCGACCGATCGCCATCGCCTCGCCGACCGACTTCATGGTCGTGGTGAGCGTCGCATCGGCGGCCGGGAACTTCTCGAAGGCGAAGCGCGGCACCTTGACCACGACGTAGTCGAGCGTGGGCTCGAAGCTCGCCGGGGTCACGCCCGTGATGTCGTTCGGGATCTCGTCGAGGCGGTAGCCGAGTGCGAGCTTGGCGGCGAGCTTGGCGATCGGGAAGCCGGTGGCCTTCGAGGCCAGGGCGCTCGACCGCGAGACACGCGGGTTCATCTCGATGACGATGATGCGGCCGTTGCTCGGGTCGACGGCGAACTGGATGTTGCAGCCGCCGGTGTCGACGCCGACGGCGCGGATGATGTCGATGCCGATGTCGCGGAGCTTCTGGTACTCGCGGTCGGTGAGCGTCAGCGCGGGCGCCACGGTGATCGAGTCACCGGTGTGCACGCCGACGGGGTCGACGTTCTCGATCGAGCAGACGACCACGGTGTTGTCGGCGGTGTCGCGCATCAACTCGAGCTCGTACTCCTTCCAGCCGAGGATGGACTCTTCGAGCAGCACCTCGGTGGTCGGAGAGTCACGCAGGCCGGCACCGCCGATGCGGCGCAGATCCTCCTCGTCGTACGCGAACCCGGAGCCGAGGCCGCCCATCGTGAACGAGGGACGCACGACGAGCGGGTAGCCGAGCTCGGCTGCTCCCTCGAGCAGGTCGTCCATCGTGTGGGCGATGATGCTGCGTGCCACGTCTGCGCCGGCATCCAGCACGAGCTGCTTGAAGACCTGACGGTCCTCGCCCTTGTTGATCGCCTCGAAGCTCGCGCCGATCAGCTCGACGTCGTACTTCTCGAGGACGCCGTGGTTGTGCAGCTCGATCGCGGCGTTCAGCGCGGTCTGGCCGCCGAGCGTCGGCAGGATCGCGTCGGGGCGCTCCTTGGCGATGATCGTCTCGATGACCTGCCAGGTGATCGGCTCGATGTACGTCGCGTCGGCGAAGTCGGGGTCGGTCATGATCGTGGCCGGGTTGGAGTTGACCAGGATGACCCGCACGCCCTCCTCGCGGAGCACGCGGCACGCCTGGGTGCCGGAGTAGTCGAACTCGCACGCCTGACCGATGACGATCGGGCCGGAGCCGATGACGAGAACGGAGTTGATGTCGTCGCGCTTGGGCATTACTTGGCGTCCTTCTTGCTCGCGATGACCATGTCGCGGAACCGGTCGAAGAGGTAATTGGCGTCGTGCGGGCCAGCGGCCGCCTCGGGGTGGTACTGCACCGAGAACGCGGGGATGTCGAGGGCGCGGAGGCCCTCGACCACGTTGTCGTTCAGTCCGACGTGGCTGACCTCGACCTTGCCGTAGCCGTTCGGGCTGTCGAAGGATCCCTCGAGCGGGGCGTCCACGGCGAACCCGTGGTTGTGCGCGGTGATCTCGACCCGACCGGTCGACTTGTCGAGCACGGGCTGGTTGATGCCGCGGTGGCCGAACGGCAGCTTGTAGGTGCCGAGGCCCAGCGCGCGGCCGAGCAGCTGGTTGCCGAAGCAGATGCCGAAGAAGGGGAGGCCGTCGTCGAGCACGGCGCGCAGCAGCTCGACGTGGTCGCCGGATGCGGCGGGATCGCCGGGGCCGTTCGAGTAGAAGACGGCGACCGGGTCGATCGAGCGGATGTCGTCGATCGTGACGTTCTGCGGCAGGACGTGCACCTCGAAGCCGCGGGCGGCGAGGTTGTCGATCGTGGCCTGCTTGACTCCGAGGTCGAGGACCGCGAGATTGCCGACCCTCTCCCCCATCGCGGTCGTCACCGTCGCGACGTCGACGGAGACCTGAGCCGAGAGGTTCTGACCGGCCATCTGGGGCGCTTCACGCACGATGCGCAGCTGCTCCTCGGCATCGAGCCGTGCGTCGTCGCCGGAGAAGATGCCGCCGCGCATGGATCCGGCCGACCGGATGTGACGCGTGATCGCCCGGGTGTCGATGCCGCTGATGCCGACGATGCCGTCCTGCACGAGGATCTCGTCGAGCGAGGCGTTCGCGCGCCAGTTCGAGACGACACGCGAGGGGTCGCGCACGATGTACCCAGCCACCCAGATGCGTCGGGACTCGGGGTCCTCGTCGTTCATGCCGGTGTTGCCGATGTGCGGCGCGGTCTGCAGGACGATCTGCCCGGCGTACGACGGGTCGGTGAGCGTCTCCTGGTAGCCGGACATGCCGGTGGCGAAGACGACCTCACCGATCGTGGTTCCCAGCGCGCCGTAGGCGCGGCCGGTGTGACGGGTCCCGTCTTCGAGGACGAGGACGGCGGGTTCGGGGAGGGCTGTCATGACGTTGCTCCTGTGTCGGGGGCGGCTTCGTCGTCCGAGGCGCCGGAGGCGGGGACGAGTCGCTGCAGTTCTGAGATGAAGTTCTGGGGGTCGCCGTCGGTGAGACGGAGGTAGGAGTCGACGATGGTGTCGTCGTCGGCACTCCAGGCCACGCGGACGAGGCCGCCGGGCTCGACGACGCGATCGATCGTGACCGTCGCGCGGTCGACGCTCGCGAGGCGCGCGGAGGCCAGGAAGACCGTCGGCGCGCCGTCGAGGCAGAGGGCGAGTCCCCGGTCGGTGACCGCGACCTCGCCGCGTGCCCGATACGCGAGCGGCGACAGCGTGAGTCGCTCGAGCGGCTGATCGTGCTTGGTCGTCGACACGTACAGCACCTCGTGACGATCGAGCACCTGCGCGTGCTCGGGAACACCGAGAGGCGCCGTGAGGCCCGAATCGCGTCGGAGTCGTCGTCGCCAGGCGAACAGCATCGCGAGCAGGACGAGCACGGCCAGCGCGATCATCAGCGCGATCGCGAGATCCCTGGGGATCATGCGCGCAGCTCCTCGACCACGGCACCGGCGTCCACGGTCAGCACGCCGCCGTGCACGGTGTACTCGACCCGACCAGGCAGGTCTCGGCCGAGGTAGGGCGAGTTCCTGCTGCGACCGTGCAGGTCGGCCTCGGTGAAGGCCCCTGCGACCGACGCGTCGTAGAGGGCGATCTGCGCCGGGGCACCGACCTCGAGCGCGGTGCCGTGGCCCGCGAGGCGACCGATCCGTGCGGGTGCGGCGCTCATCACGCGAGCCACGTCGTCCCAGCCGATCAGGCCGGTCTGCACCATCGACTGGTGCACGACGCGCAGCGCGCTCTCGAGCCCGACCATTCCGTTCGCGGCGGCCTGCCACTCGCAGGCCTTGTGCTCGCTCGGGTGCGGGGCGTGGTCGGTCGCGACGATGTCGATCGTGCCGTCGGCGAGGCCCTCGCGTACGGCGAGCACATCCTCTTCGCGACGGAGCGGCGGGTTGACCTTGTACCGGGCGTCGTAGCCGCGCACCAGCTCGTCGGTCAACAGCAGGTGGTGCGGGGTCACCTCGGCGGTGACGTCGATGCCGCGCTTCTTGGCCCAGCGAATGATGTCGACCGAGCCGGCCGTCGAGAGATGGCAGACGTGCAGGCGCGAGCCCACGTGCTCGGCGAGGAGCACATCACGGGCGATGATCGATTCCTCAGCGACCGCCGGCCACCCGGCGAGTCCGAGCTCGGCCGAGACGGTGCCCTCGTTCATCTGGGCGCCCTCGGTGAGCCGGGGGTCCTGCGCATGCTGTGCGATGACGCCGTCGAACGACTTCACGTACTCGAGCGCACGGCGCATGATCAGCGGATCGAAGACGCAGAATCCGTCGTCGCTGAAGACGCGCACCTGGGCGCGCGACGTCGCCATCGCGCCCAGCTCGGCGAGGCGCTCGCCCTTCTGACCGACCGTGACGGCGCCGATCGGCTGGACCGTCGCATAGCCTGCGGCCTCACCCAGCGCGAGCTCCTGCTCGACGACTCCGGCCGTGTCGGCGACCGGGGAGGTGTTCGGCATCGCGAAGACGGCGGTGAATCCACCGGCCGCCGCAGCGCGGGTTCCGGTGAGGATCGTCTCGGAGGCCTCGTAGCCCGGTTCGCGAAGATGGGTGTGCAGATCGACGAGACCCGGGAGGGCGACGAGGCCCGCCGCGTCGACGACACGGGCCCCCGTGCGCGAGAGACCGGTGCCGATCTCGGCGATCACACCGTTCTCCACGATGATGTCGGCGCTCTCCGCACCGAGAAGCTGTGCGCCGGTGATGACGAGGGTCTCGCTCACTGGTCTCCCCCTCGTTCGTCGTCTCGTTCTCCTGCAAGAAGCAGGTACAGCACTGCCATCCGGATGGACACCCCGTTCGTCACCTGTTCCAGCACGGTGGAGCGCGGGGAATCTGCGGCTTCGGAGGAGATCTCCAGGCCCCGGTTCATGGGTCCGGGGTGCATCACAATGCTACCGTCCGGAAGGCCCGCGACTCGCAGTGCGTCAAGACCCCATCGTCTGGAATACTCCCGCTCAGTCGGGAAATACGCGGCGTTCATCCGTTCGAGCTGAATGCGCAGCATCATCACCGCATCCGGGCCCTCCGCCAGCGCCTGATCAAGGTCGTAGACGACCCTCGCCGGCCAGAGCGAGACGTTCTGGGGCACCAGCGTCGGCGGGGACACCAGCGTGACCTCGGCCCCGAGCGTGGCGAGCAGCCAGACGTTCGAGCGCGCGACCCGCGAGTGCAGCACGTCGCCGACGATGACGACGCGGACGCCGGCGAGGTCTCGACCGCGGCTGTCGGCACCGAACCGCCGTTTGCGGATCGTGAACGCGTCGAGCAGCGCCTGCGTCGGATGCTCGTGCGTGCCGTCGCCCGCGTTGACGACGCCGGCCGAGATCCAGCCGCTCGTCGCAAGGGTCTGCGGAGCACCGGAGGCGGGGTGCCGGATGACGACGGCATCGGCTCCCATCGCCTGCAGCGTCTGCGCCGTGTCCTTGAGGCTCTCGCCCTTGGACACGCTGGAGCCCTTCGCCGCGAAGTTGATGACGTCGGCCGAGAGACGCTTCGCCGCCGCCTCGAACGAGATGCGAGTGCGCGTCGAGTCCTCGAAGAAGAGGTTGACGACGGTCTTGCCTCGGAGCGTCGGGAGCTTCTTGACCTCGCGCGACTGCGTGTCGGACATGTCTTCGGCGACGTCGAGGATGCGCAGAGCGGTCTCGCGGTCGAGGGTGCGGGTGTCGAGGAGATGTCTCATGCTTCGATCGTCACCTCTTCGGCGCCGTCGTCTTCGGTGAGCCGCACGTTGACGCGCTCCTGGCGGGACGAAGGGATGTTCTTGCCGACGAAGTCAGGGCGGATCGGCAGCTCACGATGGCCGCGGTCGACGAGGATGGCGAGTCGCACGATCGAGGGACGGCCGATCGACTGCAGCGCGTCGAGTGCGGCACGGATGCTGCGACCCGAGAAGAGCACGTCGTCGACCAGCACGACGGTCCGGCCGTCGATCCCGCCGGACGGGATGTCCGTCGGGCGCGGTGACCGGGTCGGGTGCTTCGCGAGGTCGTCGCGGAACATCGTGACGTCGAGCGCTCCGACCGGGACGTCGGTCTGGGCGATGTCTCCGATGACGGCGGCGAGGCGACGGGCGAGAGTGACGCCGCGGGTCGGAATGCCCAGCAGAACGAGGTTTTCGGCCCCTCGGTTGGATTCGAGGATCTCGTGTGCGATGCGGGTCAGAGCCCGCGAGATATCGGCTTCGTGCAGAACTGTGCGTGCACTCATCAGCCGCTCCCTTCTCCGCCTCACAGGACGGTGTTAAAGGTTGCTTGATGGAACCAGTCTAGCGCGGTCAGCGCCAACCGAGAACGTCGCGGACGACGGCCTGCGAGAACGGGGCGCCGTCGTTCGGCACCCCGCGCAGAGACTCGTGCGACACCATGGCGCCCTCGGCTCCGGCAGCCGCGGTGATGCCGTCGAGTGCCGCACGGATACGCGGCCCTGCCGCCCTGGCGTACTCCGCGTCTCCTCTCCGGGAGATGTGCGGGAAGACGACGAGCTCGGCCACCCCGTTCGCCACGCGGCGGGCCGCGACGATCACGAGCGTCGGCGGGATGGAGTGCTGCAGCGCCCGTGGCAGAGGGAACGGCAGGTCGTCGCTCAGCAGTCCCTGCCAGAAGCCGCGACGAGAGCGCTTCTCATCGCCGATCTCGAGAGCGCTCGACGTCCACTCCTGACCCTGCGGACGATCGTCGTTCTCGCGGCCGTCGTCACGACGCTCGAAGCCCTGCTCCTGCAGGAACTCGGTCGCGATGCGCACCAGCCGGGGAGCATCCGATCGCACCACCCACCGGGCACCGCGGAACGGCCCGTCGAACTGCAGGCGCGAGGTGCGGGCATCCCGACCCGATCCCTGCGGGTGCGAGCCGCTGCGCACGTCAGCCGGCCTCGCTGAGCACTGCGTCGGTGACCTCGTCGAGCTTCGTCGAGCGGATCGGGTGGCCGCTGGTCGACAGGCAGCGTCCGGTCTTGAGGTCCCACTTCCAATCGTGCATGCTGCACGTCAGGATGCCGTCCTCGTCGACCTTCCCGGTCTTCGTGAGGTCGGCGCGCAGATGCGGGCAGCGACGCTGCACGACCCAGTCGCCGATCTCGGCGTCTTCGGTCTGGTCGGTCTGCTCCTGGTACCAGTTCTCGACGTACTCGATGCGATCGACCGAGAGGCACTTGAGGAAGGTCGTGAGGAACTCGTTGAACTTGCCGCTGCGACCGACCTGGAACTGCATCGACAGGAAGATCGAGTTCGACCAGTCGATCTCGTGGTCGCGGATGTTCGTCGAGACGAGGTCGGCGGGGATCGTGTACCAGTAGATGCACTCCTCCCCGGCGTACTCGCGCACCTTGGCGCGGGGGAAGTCGACGACCATGTCGAGATCGCCGATCCTGAACCGGACGCACCCGCCGACGCCGAGGCGGATCGTGCGCGACTTCTTCAGCAGCGGCTCCCACCACCCCTTGAGCGCCTCGAGGATCTCGGCCGCCGGAAGCACCTCGGCGCGCGAGGCCTCCTCGTCGAGGATCTCCTGCTGACGGCTCGAGCGCTGCTCCTCGAGGTAGTTCCACTTCTCGTCGAAGATGTGGGCGAGCTCCGCTTCGGAGTACAGCGACTGCGTCGTGGTGACCTCTGCCCCGTCGACGGTGACGACGGTGCCGGGCACGAAGAGGTGACCGTCGTACTGCGGCGAGAGCTCCTTCATGTGCGCGAGGAACTGCTTCTGATCCGTGAAGATCGATTCGCCGTTGCGGCCGATCCCGTTGAAGTCGAACAGCTCGTCGCGCAGGAACATGGGCGGACCGGCCATCGGGAAGACGTGCGGAGCATCCACCTTGTCGATGTAGTACATCGCGCGCTTGTTCTGTGCGTCGCGCTTGAGCTTCGCGAAGTTCTGCTTGGCATCCATCGGCAGGTCGTAGACCATGGGCCACCAGATCGCCCCGGAGACCTGCGTGAAGTAGGCGTCGGGCTTGCCGAAGTGCAGGAGCGTGTCGAGATCGAGCGGGTGCGAGTCGTTCTGGTTGAGGATCGATCCGGTGCCGTCGTCGACGCTCAACGACGAGTCGCCGATCGGTCCGTCGCTGGGGGCGCGCAACGGCGTGATCATGATCTTGAGGTCGCCGCGCTCGATGATCTCGCCCGCGGGCGCGTACGTGATGTTCGTGTACCCGAGAGCCCGGATGTCCTGCTCGAGATCATCGATCGGGTACTCGGGAAGCAGCACCTCGATGTCCTTGCGGATGTAGCGCTCGAGGAGCTTCGGATCGAAGTGGTCGCGGTGCCGATGCGAGATGTAGAGGAAATCCGCCTCGCGGCCGAACCGCTCCCAGTCGAGCCCCCGGTTGTCGGGGAACGGGAACCACGAGCCGAAGAAGGAGGGCCCGAGAACGGGGTCGCAGATGATGTTTCCGCCGGCCGTCTCGATGAACATCCCGGCGTGGCCGAGTCCCGTGATCCGCATGCATTCCTCCTGAAGTGAACCGTTCGATTCTACCGGCGGCTCCCTGTGCGGCCGGGGTGACCGGCCGGGAGTATTCAGCTGCCGTCGAAGAGTCCGCGGATGTCGTCGGCGGTGAGCGACTGCGCGAACAGCTGCTCATCGTCCATCACGGCGGTGAACAGCCTGGCCTTGCGCCGTTGCAGTTCGAGCACCTTCTCCTCGATGGTCCCGGTGGAGATCATGCGATAGACGAAGACCTGACTCGTCTGCCCGATACGGTGCGTGCGGTCGATCGCCTGCGCCTCGGCGGCGGGGTTCCACCAGGGATCCAGCAGGAACACGTAGTCGGCTTCGGTGAGGGTGAGTCCGAACCCGCCGGCCTTGAGGCTGATCAGGAACACGGGCTGCTCCCCCGCTTTGAAGGAGTCGATCACATCCTGCCTGCGGCGCGTCGACCCGTCGAGATGCGCGTAGGGAATCCCCGCCTCGTCCAGACGTGCGGCGGCCAGATCGAGGAACGACGTGAACTGGCTGAAGACGAGCGCCCGGTGACCCTCGGCCTGGAGCTCGGCGACGCGATCGAGCAGGGTGTCGAGCTTGCTCGACCCGATCTCCGCGTCGTGCCCGTCGATCAGCGCCGGTGCGAGGCTCAGCATGCGCAGCAGCGTGAGTGAGCGGAACACGATGAACCGATTCCGATCGAGGTCGTCGAGCAGACCGAGCACCTTCTGCCGCTCGCGCTGCAGCACGACGTCGTAGAGCTCGCGGTGCGCAGGGCTGAGGTCGACCTCGAGAAGCTGCTCCTGCTTCGCCGGAAGGTCGGAGGCGACGAGTTCCTTCGTACGCCGCAGCATGAGAGGACGGATGCGTCGACGCAACTGCGCGAGGCGCCGGGCGCGGTATTCGCCGCCCTCCTCGTTCTCGGGGACCTTGCCCTTCTCGATGGGCTGGATGTAGCGATCGCGGAACTTGCGCGCCGACGGGAAGAGCCCCGGAGCCGCGAGCTTCAACAGCGACCACAGCTCCGACAGGCTGTTCTCCATGGGGGTTCCGGTCACCGCATAGGTGACGTCGGAGCGGAACGTCGAGATGGCCCGATGCAGCTTGGTCTTCGGGTTCTTCACGAACTGAGCCTCATCGAGGATCAGGCCCGCCCATTCGACCTCGCGGAACTCGTCTTCGTCGAGCCTGGCGACCGTGTACGAGCTCACGACGATGTCTGCTGACGCCGCCGCGACACTGAGCCCGGCCGCGCGCGTGGTGCTCGTGCTCTCGACGACCGCGACGCGGAGGTCCGGCGTGAATCGAGCGGCCTCGGAGCGCCAGGTGCTGAGCACCGAGGTGGGAGCGAGCACCAGGAACGGCCGGGTCTCTCCCATCTCCCGGGTGTGCTGGATGAAGGTCAGCAGCTGCAGCGTCTTGCCGAGACCCATGTCGTCGGCGAGGATGCCGCCCAGGCGATGCTTCCAGAGGAAGGCGAGCCAGTCGAAGCCGGACTTCTGATAGGTCCGCAGCTCAGCGCGGAGGCCGACCGGAAGCGGCGTGGCAGGAACGCCCTCCGCTCGCCGCAGGCCTTCCGCCGTCGCGCGCCAGCTGACGGCCGGCTGCGCTTCGTCGGCGAGATCCTCGAACTCTTCCCAGAGGTCGACCTGGTAGCGGTTGATCCGGGGGCCGGTCTCCCACTCGTCGAGTTCGCCGGCCTCCTCGATGAGGTCGCGGAGGCGATCCAGTGCCGGATGGCTCAGCGAGAAATAGCCGCCGTCCGAGAGCAGCAGCTTCTTCTTCCCCTTGCTCAGGGCGGTGAACAGCGGGCCGAAGGGGATCCTGCGACCGTCGATCGAGACGAGGATGCCGAGATCGAACCAATCGGAATCGGTCGACTCGACCGTCGTCACCGTGACCTGCGGGTCTCCGGTGAGCTCCCGATACTCCTTGCGCGCGCCCTGGGACTCGATCCGCACCCCGACAGCTTCCAGAGCAGGAACGACCTGAGCCACGAAGTCGGCCGCGTCGATGTCGTGCAGTGAGCCGGCGGGCCGGAAACGGGTGGCACGGTGCTCCTGCCAGATCGTCTCGATCTCGGCGCGCCGCATGGCTTCGACGGCGGCGTCCCGCACCGCGGAGGTGGTCCACGCGAACGGCACGGTGCCGAAGCTCCCATACGACCAGGCGAACTCGTAGCTCACGACGTCGCCGCGCTCGTACGTGACCGTGAGCACGGGAGTCGGCTCGGGAACCTCGGGCAGGCGCACGGCGCCCACGGCACGAACGGACGCGCGTCGAGCGAGCAGCGGGTAGGCATCGTCGATGAACGACTGCTCCTCGTTCTTCGGCACGACCACGGGGGCCGCCGCGGCGAGAAGCGTGCGCGTCTGCTCGCTGAGCGGCGCCTCGGCGAGGACGATGTCCATGCGATTGCCCGTGAGCGTCGCCGCGTAGAGCCCCGTCCTGCCGATGGGATGCGCGGCGGCGGCGTCGATCACGTCGCCGTCGACCTTCACCTCGGCACCGACCGACAGAGAGCCGTCGTCGCCGCGGGAGATGGCGGCCGAGACCGCAGCGGAGCCGGCCAGACGCACCGTGGCGTTCTTCTGACTCGGGACGAGAGGAATACCGAGCTCGGTGCCGCTGCGAAGGTGGCCCCAGAGGAGGACCGACTCGATCTGATCGACAACGATCCATTCCCCGGCGTTGCCGGAGAGCAGCGAATCACGCGAGATGTTCAGCAGATCGCCGAACCATCGGGTCTGGGTGCGCCCGAACTGCGAGGCGTCGCGACGCACCGCATCCCACCCCGCATGCCCCTGGATCCACGCGCCTGTCTGGGCACTGCGCATGAGCGGTCGGATCGCGAGAAGCAGCTCCCCCGACGGACGCGCGAGGTCGCGCAGCGTGGCCGCGCGCATGGGGCGAGGACCCCAGTGACTCTCGGCGCGCGATTCGCGGTGCCGGAGCTCGACACCGAGCGCGAGCGGTTGCGCGTGACGCGTGGCCTCGGCATCGAGCAGGGTGCGCCACGATGTCGCCTCTGGCTTCGGCGGGGCCTTGGAGGGCTCGGGCGGGACCTCCAGTGCGGCGGCCTGCTGCGAGTACTCGTGCACGTTCGACGCCAGGACGGTCGCGACCACGTGCTTGCACCCGGTGCGTACCGGACACGAGCACTTCGTCGTGCGCATCCGCCGCCGACCGTTCGACGACACGAACGTGATCTCCGTCAGGTACGGCGTCTCCTGCCCACCGCTCACGTGCCCCTCGAGCTCGAGGAGATCCTCATGCCACACCACATCGAGGACGTTGCCCTCGCGGAAGTAGGCGAGGCCCCGTTTGTAGCCACCGGCGTCGGTGATCTGCATGATCTCGCGGAGATCGACGTGCGGCGCGGACATGCCCTCATCCTTCCCGCAGGCACCGACATCAGCGATGTCAGGCCGCGGCTCAGCGCTCAGGCGGCGCGGGCCACCCGCGCCAGCACACCGTGGACGAACGCACCGGAGTCGTCGGTCGAGAACTCCTTGGCGAGCTCGACCGCCTCGTCGATCGCGACGGCCGTCGGGACCTCCGAGTTGAACAGGATCTCCCAGACGCCGATCCGCAGCAGCGCACGGTCGACGGCAGGCATCCGCTCGAGCTTCCAGTCGCGGCTGTGGGTCGTGATCTGCTCATCGATCTCGTCACGGTGGTCGATGATGCCGTCCACGACTTCGCGGGCGTAGAGCCAGGATGCCTCACGAGCAGGCTCGGATGCCGCTCGCTTCGCCTCGGAGGCCAGAGCGACGGCGACCTCGTCACCGCGGACGTCGGCCGAGAACAGGATGTCGAGTGCGCGCTTGCGCGCCTTCGTACGGGCGCTCACGCCTTACTTCTCGCGACCGAGGTAGTCGCCCGTGCGGGTGTCGACCTTGACCCTGGTGCCGGTCTCGACGAACAGCGGGACCTGGATCTCGTAACCGGTCTCGAGCGTGGCGGGCTTGGTGCCGGCCGACGAGCGGTCGCCCTGCACTCCGGGCTCGCTGTACGTGATCTCGAGGATCACCGAGGCGGGCAGGTCGATGTAGAGCGGGTTGCCGTTGTTCAGGGCGATCGTGACCTGCTGGTTCTCCAGCAGGAAGTTCTTCGCGTCTCCGACCGTGGCGGCCCCGACCGTGATCTGGTCGTAGTCGGACTGGTCCATGAAGACGTAGCCGTCGCCGTCGGTGTACAGGTACGTGAAGTCGCGGCGGTCGACGTTCTCGATCTCGACCTTGGCACCCGCGTTGAAGGTCTTGTCGACGACCTTGCCGGTGAGCACGTTCTTCAGCTTGGTGCGGACGAACGCTCCGCCCTTGCCCGGCTTGACGTGCTGGAACTCGACGACGCTCCAGAGCTGGCCTTCGAGGTTGAGGACGACGCCGTTCTTGATGTCTGCGGTAGATGCCATGCGCTGGAGTTCCGTTCGTGGGTGAAAGTTCAGGGGCCGACGAGCCTGTCGAGGCGCGAGCCGACAGTCGATTCTACGGGATGAGCGCCGCGAGCTGCCGCACGGCGCTCGCATACCCCTCCACGCCCTCTCCGATCACGCGCACCGTCGCGACATCGTGCAGGTAGGAATGGTGTCGGAACTCCTCGCGCGCGTACACGTCGGAGATGTGCACCTCCGCGAAGGGCAGAGCCACGCCGGTGAGCGCGTCGCGCAGCGACACCGAGGTGTGGGTGAGTCCGCCGGGGTTGATCACGATCGCAACGCAGTCCTCGCGCGCCGCGTGGATCGCGTCGATCAGCACACCCTCGTGATTGCTCTGAATCGCCCGCACGTCGAACCCGACCTCGGCCGCCGCCGCACGGGTCAGGTCCTCGACGTCGGTGAGCGTCGCCGTGCCGTAGACATCCGGTTCGCGGCTGCCCAGCAGATTCAGGTTCGGACCGTTGACCAGCAGGATGCGACCGGTCACGCCCCGACCTCCTGGTAGGCGGCGAACAGCAGGGACTCGTCGGGGGCCTGGAGCACGGTCGGCTTCGCGATGTCATCGAGCAGGATGAACCGCAGCATGCCGCCCCGGCTCTTCTTGTCGCGCTGCATCGTGGCGAGCAGCTGCTGCCAGGCACCGGCGCGATACGAGGTGGGCAGGCCCAGCGACTCCAGCACGGTGCGGTGACGCTCTGCAGCGCTGTCGGACAGCCGGCCGGCGAGCCGGGAGAGCTCGGCGGCGTAGAGCATCCCCACGGAGATCGCCGCACCGTGACGCCAGCGGTAGCGTTCGGCATGCTCGATCGCATGGCCCAGCGTGTGTCCGTAGTTGAGGATCTCGCGCTGACCGGCTTCGCGGAAGTCGCTCGACACGACCTGCGCCTTCATGTCGATCGCGAGTTCGATCGCGCGACGGAACTCCGCGGTCGTGGTGTCGACCGCGCGGGCAGGATCGGCCTCGACGATGTCGAGGATCTCGGGCGCCCAGATGAAACCTGCCTTGACGACCTCCGCGAAACCGGCGGTCGCCTCGTTCGGGCTCAGGCTCGCCAGCTCGTCGAGGTCGCCGATGACGGCGCGCGGCGCCCAGAAGGCACCGACGAGGTTCTTGCCCTCGGCCGTGTTGATGCCCGTCTTGCCGCCGACCGACGCATCGACGAGGCCGAGCACGGTCGTGGGCACGTGCACGACCTGGATGCCGCGCAACCAGGTCGCTGCGACGAACCCGGCGAGGTCCGTGACCGCGCCTCCGCCGTACCCGATCACGGCGTCGGTACGGGTGAAGTCGGCCTGGCCCATCACCTGCCAGCAGAAGGCCGCGACCTCGACACGCTTGCCCTGCTCGGCATCCGGCACCTCGGCGAGCAGCACCTCACGAGGCCCTTCGCTCACATCGGCCAGCAGCCGATCGCGAAGCTCGGCGGCGCGGGCCGCGAGCGTGGGCGGGTGCACGACGAGGACCTTCCGCACCCCCGGCGACAGAGCCGCGGAGACGTGATCGAGGATGCCGCGCCCGATTCTGATGTCGTAGGGGCTCTCCCCCGTGACGGTGATTGTCGTCGTGCTCATCCCTGATCTCTCCTCCATGCCACGATGTCTTCTGCGATGCGCTGCATCGGGCGCCTCGATGTGTCGAACGTCACGCTGGCGACCTCGTCGTACCAGGCACGGCGCTCCTCGAAGATCTGCATCCACCGAGCGACAGGGTCGTCGCCGTCGAGCAGCGGACGCCCTCCCGAGGCGAGCCGATCGGCCACCGCTGCTGGGCTCACCGTGAGGAAGACCACGGGATGCTCGCGCAGCAGCTCTCGGGTACCGGGGTCGGTGACCGCGCCGCCGCCCAGAGAGATCACGCCGCCGTCGTCCAGCGCTCGCGCGACCGCAGACCTCTCGAGCGCGCGGAAGTGCGGCTCCCCGTGCGCTTCGAAGATCGACGGGATGGAACCGTGTTCCGAGACGACCCTCTTGTCGGTGTCGACGAAGGGCAGCGCGAGTGTGCGCGCGACCCGCCGGCCGATGCTGGTCTTGCCGGCCGCCATCGGACCGACGAGCACCAGCGTCAGCTGCTCAGCCCCGTTCGTCATGCGCGATGAGCGCAGCCTCGGACGCCGGTGTCGTGCGCAGCTCTGCAGGAATCGCTGCCAGGTAGCTCTCGACGTTCCGACGCGTCTCGCGGATGCTGTCGCCGCCGAACTTCTCGAGCACGGCGCGCGCGAGTTCGACGGCGACCATGGCCTCGGCGACGACGCCCGCAGCGGGCACCGCGCAGACGTCCGACCGCTGGTGATGCGCCGTGGCATCTTCACCGCTCGCGACGTCGATCGTGCGGAGTGCGTGGGGAACCGTCGCGATCGGCTTCATGCCGGCGCGCACGCGCAGCACGGTGCCGGTCGACATGCCGCCCTCCGTGCCACCGGCGCGGTCGGATCCGCGGCTGATGCCATCGGGCGTCGCGAAGAGCTCGTCGTGGGCTGCCGAACCGCGGCGCCGGGTGGTCTCGAAGCCGTCTCCGACCTCGACGCCCTTGATCGCCTGGATGCTCATCAGCGCCTGCGCGAGACGGGCGTCGAGTCGACGATCCCAGTGCACGTGCGAGCCGAGTCCGGGAGGCAGGCCGTAGGCGAGCACCTCCACGATGCCGCCGAGGGTGTCGCCGTCCTTCTTGGCGTCGTCGACCTCCGCGACCATGAGCTCCGAGGTCGCCGGGTCGAAACAGCGCAGCGGATCGGCATCCAGTGCGTCCACGTCATCGGGCGACGGCAGGGGCGATCCCTCCGGGACCCGCACGGGACCGATCGACAACGTGTGGCTCACGAGTCGGATCCCCAGTTCGCCCAGGAACGAGCGGGCGACGGCGCCGAGCGCCACGCGAGCCGCCGTCTCTCGGGCGCTCGCGCGCTCGAGGATCGGACGCGCCTCGTCGAAGTCGTACTTCTGCATGCCGACCAGATCGGCGTGACCGGGACGCGGGCGCGTCAGCGGCGCCCCTCGACCGCGGGACTTGTCGGTGAGGTCGACGGGTTCGGGGTTCATGACCTCGATCCACTTCGGCCATTCGGTGTTGCCGATACGCAGCGCGATCGGGCTGCCGAGCGTCTTGCCGTGGCGGACGCCGCCCGAGATCGTCAGCTCGTCCTGCTCGAACTTCATGCGGGAGCCACGGCCGTAACCGAGCTTGCGACGTGCCAGATCGGCTTGGATCGCCTCTGAGGACACCGGGACGCCCGAAGGCAGACCCTCCATGACGGCAATGAGTTCTGGGCCGTGCGATTCGCCGGCCGTGAGCACGCGGAGCATTGCTCTAGTCTCCCATGGGTTTCACGGGCTCTCGTGCCGCGTTTCGCACTACGACGTCAGAACCGCGCGCATGGCGTCCACCACGGCGTCCTCGTCGGGCAGAGCGCGCGTCGGATCCCCGTGGCGGAACACCCTGATCTGACGCACGGCCTGGTGCAGGAGCATCCCGAGACCGGAGACGGCGGGTCCGCCGGCCCACCCGGACGCCAGCGCAGACGGCCACGGCGAATAGGCGACGTCGAAGAGCACACCGCCCGCTGCCGAGAGACGCGACACCGTTTCGGAATCGATGGTCACGCCACCGGGAAGCGTCGCGATCGTCAGATCCACCGGGTCCGGACCGGAATCGAAACTCTGTACCGACACCTCGATGTCGAGCCGGGCACCGAGATCGATCAGCGGCGCAGCCCGCTCGGGCCGCCGCGCGCGCACGTCGACCCTGGTCGCGCCCATCTCGCCCGCGGCGACGAGCGCCGATGAGGCTGTCGCGCCGGCGCCGAGGATCCGGACCCGCTCGACCGTGGGGAGGCCCTCGTCGGCCAGCGCATCGACGATGCCGCCCACGTCGGTGTTGAAGCCCCGCACGTCGTCGCCGAGGAGCAGCGTGTTGACGGCTCCCGTGAGCTCGGCGTGGCGGTCGAGCGCGTGGGCGGCACGGTGCGCCTGCTCCTTCAGCGGCATCGTGAGTGAGAGTCCCCGCCAGGAATCGTCGAGCGAGCCGACGGCGTCAGCGAAGCCGCCCTCGGCGACCTGCCGGCGCGAGTACTCCCAGTCGAGGCCGAGCACCGCATAGGCGGCGGCGTGCAGCTGCGGCGACTTCGAGTGCGCGATCGGATCGCCCCAGACAGCGAGTCGATGCCGGATCATCCGGCCGAGCATCCGCCGTCGGGGTTCGCCTTGCACCACTCGCCCCACTTCTCGACGCCCTTGAGGTGCTCCTCGTAGGTCTCGGAGAACTGCGTCTCGCCGGTGGCGAGGTTGACGGTCACGAAGTACAACCACGGCCCGTCTGCGGGGTGCATGGCGGCGTCGATCGCTGCATCGCTCGCACTGGCGATCGGCGTGATCGGAAGCCCGGTGTGGACGTAGGTGTTCCAGTCGTTCGGGTCTTCGAGAGCCTCGGCCGAGCTCGAGACGACGCCCTCGTGAAGGGAGCCGTACCCGTACTGCGCGGTCGAGTCCATCTGGAGCTTCATGTCGATGTCGAGGCGATTCTGGATCACGCGCGACACCTTCGGGAAGTCCGCGGTGAGCCCCTCGCGTTGGATGATCGACGCGATCGTCAGGACGCGCTGTGCGTCCTCCGCCGGGACGCCGGCCTTGTCCAGCGACTCGTGGGTGCGGTCGACCATGCGCTGGATGACCTGCTGGGCGGTCACGCCCGGATCGAACGTGTACAGCGCGGGGAACAGCCAGCCTTCGAGCGTCTGCGCGCTCACGCCGTAGACCGAGGGGTCCGCCACTGCGGCCTCGAGATCGGCCAGCGGGATGCTCAGAGACTCCGCGATGCCGGGAAGAGTGGAGTCGATCGTCGCCCCCTCCCCCACGTTGGCCGTGTTCTCGAGCTTGTTGTCGGGATTGCGGAGCGCATCGAGCGCCGCCTCCGCGGTCATCTTCTCCTGCAGGCGGTAGTTGCCCGGGTAGAACGTGACCGCGATGCCCTCGTCGACGAGGTAGTCGTAGAAGACCGTCTCCGTGCGGGTCACACCGGCCTCGTAGAGCGAGGCCGAGACCGGAGAACCCGTGTCGCCCTCAGCGATCGTGACGATGACCTCGCCGGTGGCGAGCCCCGGCTCCCAGTCGTCGGGTTCGCCCCACCCGAGCGCGTCGCTGATCCTGTCGCCGTAGGTGTTCATCGCCCAGACGCCTGTCGCGGCAAGGCCGCCGACGATCACCAGGATGATCACGAGCGCGATCAGGCACCCGGTGCGGCGCTTCTTCTTGGGCGGTGTGCCGCCGGGCACCTCTTCGGGATGGCTGTGGAAGAGGTCTTCGAGGCGTCCCCCTGCACCGTTACGGTCGACGGCGCGCGAGTCGGGGGACTCGGCTCTCGGGGACGCTGCCGACGAGGACGCACCGGCTGCAGCGGCGGAGGCTGCGGGGACGGCGGACGATGCCGTCGTCCGCTCCGCGCCATCCGCGGGCACCGCTCGTGTCGACGCATCGACCTGACGGGTATCCGCAGCAGCGAGCGGTTCCGCAGAGCCACCTGCGTCGGCGGGTGATGGCGACGGCGCTTCCTGCGACCGGCCGGACGCCGCGTTCGTCGGCCGCGAGGCGGCCTCACGAGCGGCACGTCGGGATCCCGGGGCGGGCGGCGTGTCGTCGACCGTCGGGATCTGCTGCGTCGGTTCCGGCAGGTTCTCGAACAGATCGCTCAGGCGAGCATCCGGATCGTGCCGGGGGGAAGCACTATCGCGTTCGGGCATTGTCAGGAAGACTCCTCGTCGAGCGGAATCGTGACACCGGGCGGGTTTCCGGTGCTCTTCTCCGTGTCGATCGCCTGCTGCAGCAGAACCACCGCGGCGACCTGATCCACAATGCTACGAGAGTTCTTCTGAGTTCTCCCCGAAGATCGCAGTGCGGCGTGTGCGGTCACCGTGCTCAACCGCTCGTCGACCAGTCTCGTCGAAATCCGCGTACGCGCCAGAAGGGCCGCCGCGAACTCCCGAGCGTCGAGCGTGGATGCGGTGTCGGCGCCCTGCATGTTGACGGGCAGTCCCACCACCAGTTCCAGCGGCTCGTACTCCGCGGCGAGAGCGGCGATCCGCTCGACCGCGGCGTCCGTGCGAGGCACCGTCTCCACCGGCACGGCGAGCATGCCGTCGGGGTCGCATCGGGCGACGCCGACGCGCGCCCTGCCGACGTCGACACCGAGGCGCACGCCGCGACGGAACCCGCTCACGCTGTCTGCAGCTCCTGGGAGATGGCCTCAAGCGCAGTGGTGAGCGCTGCGGAGTCGGTGCCGCCGCCCTGCGCCACATCATCGCGTCCGCCTCCGCCTCCGCCGAGCACCGCTGCAGCGCGCTTCGCGAGCGCTCCCGCCTTGGCGCCTGCTGCGCGAGCGGCGTCGTTCGTCGCGACGACGACCACCGGGCGGTCGTTCACGATCCCGCCGAGTGCGACGACCGCGGGGTCGGAGCCGAGACGATCGCGGACTCCGAGCACTAGCTCGCGAACATCGTCGGCCGAGGCGATCGTTCCGAGGGACTGCGCTGCGACGCGGAAAGCCCCGACACGCGAGGCTGCGTCGGCGATCGCCGGCACCAGACCGGCGCGCTCCTTGGCCTCGAACTGCGCGATCCGCTTCTCTGCCGCCTTGAGGCTCGACGACAGGTCGGCGATGCGCTCGGCGAGCTGGTCGCGGGGCGTCTTCAGCGACGAGGTGAGCTGCGACACGAGAGCACGCTCGGCCGCCAGCTCACGGAAGGCATCCTGCCCCACGAGAGCCTCGATCCGTCGGTTGGAGGCGCCGACGGACGACTCGCCCACGACGCTGACCAGGCCGATCTCCGCGCTGCTGTTGACGTGCGTACCTGCGCAGAGCTCGCGCGACCACGGTCCGCCGATGTCCACCATGCGGACGACATCGCCGTACTTCTCGCCGAACAGCGCCATGGCGCCGGCTTCTTTCGCCTCGTCGAGCGAGACGATCCGCGTGGTCACCTCGAGGGCATCCTGCACGGCCCGGTTCGCAATGTCCTCGATCTCGGTGCGGGTGTCGGTCGAGAGGGCCTGAGACCAGGCGAAGTCGAAGCGCATGTACCCCGCGCGGTTCAGCGATCCCGACTGGGTGGCCGTCGGTCCGAGCGTGTCGCGGAGCGCCGCGTGCACGAGGTGCGTCGCGGAGTGCGCCTGACGAGCAGCACGTCGGTTCGCGGCATCGACGACGGTCGTCGCGGCGTCGTCGACGGCGACGGATCCACGGCTCACCTCGACGGTGTGGCTGATCAGACCGGGAACCGGTCGCTGCACGTCGAGCACTTCGAGCTCGAACCCTGCACCGACGATCACTCCCTTGTCGGCGACCTGGCCGCCGGACTCGGCGTAGAGCGTCGTCTCTGCCAGCACGACCTCGGCGATCTGTCCCTCGGCAGCACTCGTCACGACCTGACCGTCGACCAGGATCCCGAGGATGCGCGAGTCGACCTCGAGCTCGCTGTAGCCGTCGAAACCGGTCTCGCCGAGTGCGCGCAGGTCGCGATAGACCGACACGTCGGCGAGCTGGCGCTTGCGGTTGCGCGCATCGGCCTTCGCACGGGAGCGCTGCTCCTGCATGAGCGAGTCGAAGGCAGCGCGATCGACGTTCAGGCCGGCTTCCTCCGCGACCTCGAGGGTGAGGTCGATCGGGAATCCGTAGGTGTCATGCAGCAGGAAGGCCTCGCGGCCGCTCAGCGCCGAGTCGCCCTTCTTCTTCGTCTCGTCGAGAGCCAGATCGAGGATGGTGGACCCCTGAGCGAGCGTGCGGCGGAAGGTCTCCTCCTCGGCGAAGGCCGCTGCCGAGAGCGTCGACCAGTCCTTCTCGAGCACCGGGTATGCGGACTTCATGGCGTCGCGCGAGGTGGCGAAGAGCTCGGGGAACACCGGCTCGTCGACGCCCAGCAGGCGCATAGCCCGGACCGTGCGACGCATGAGGCGACGCAGGATGTACCCGCGCCCCTCGTTCGACGGGCGGACCCCGTCGGAGAGGAGCATGAGCGAGGACCGGACGTGGTCGGCGATCACGCGGAAGCGGACGTCGTCTTCGTGCTCGGCGCCGTAACGACGACCCGAGAGCTCGACGGCACGGTCGAGGACGGGACGCACCTGGTCGGTCTCGTACATGTTCTCGACGCCCTGCTTGAGGAAGGCGACGCGCTCGAGTCCCATACCCGTGTCGATGTTCTTCTGCGGCAGTTCGCCCACGATGTCGAACTCGGTCTTGCCACGGATGTTCTCGATGAAGTCCTGCATGAACACGAGGTTCCAGATCTCCAGGAACCGCGAGTCATCGGCGGCCGGGCCACCGTCCTTGCCGTACGCAGGACCGCGATCGAAGAAGATCTCGGAGTCGGGTCCGCCCGGGCCGGGCTGTCCGGTGTTCCAGTAGTTGTCGGCACGTCCGAGGCGCTGGATGCGCTCGGGCTTCAGGCCGATGATGTCGCGCCAGATCGCCTCTGCCTCGTCGTCCGTCTCATAGACGGTGACCCAGAGATCCTTCTCCTCGAAGCCCAGACCGCCATCGGCTTCGGAGCTGGTCAGGAGCTCCCACGCGTACCGGATCGCGCCTTCCTTGAAGTAGTCGCCGAACGACCAGTTGCCCATCATCTGGAAGAAGGTGCCGTGACGGGCCGTCTTGCCGACCTCTTCGATGTCGTTGGTGCGGATGCACTTCTGCAGGTCGGCGATGCGGGGGTGCGGCGCGGGCACCACACCGGTGAGGTACGGGATCATCGGCACCATTCCGGCGACCGTGAACAGCAGGGACGGATCGTCACTCACCAGAGAGGCCGAAGGGACGATGACGTGGTCGTTCTTCTCGAAGAAGTCGAGGTAGCGCTGCGCGATCTCCGCAGTTTTCATAGGGGTGCCAGGTGTCCTTGCGTACAGGGTGTGGAAGAGCGGGCGAAGCGTCGCGGCCGACGGGCCGTGGCGATCAGTCGTCTGCGGGATCTGTGAGTCGCGCCTGCTGCTCACGGTAGGCGTCGCTGATGATGCCGGTGAACTCGTTGAAACGAGCATCGACCTCGGCGAGGATGTCGTGACCGCGGGGGTCCTTGTTCATGAAATGCGCCGCGACGAAGCCGCCGATCACACCGATCAGGAACCACAGCACGTTCTTCATGTCGTCATCCTTGCCCTTGACCCGCGAAGGCGCGGTGTCACCATCGTATGCCGAAACGACAGAAGGCGTCGGGTGCCCCCGACGCCTTCTGCGGAAAAGCTGAACTCAGCGAGCTGCGTAGTACTCGACGACGAGCTGCACTTCACAGGTCACGGGGACCTCGGCGCGCTTCGGGCGACGAACCAGGCGAGCCTGGAGCTTGTCGAGCTCGACCTCGAGGTAGCCGGGAACGGGAGGCAGGACCTCGGCGTGACCGCCGGCTGCTGCGACCTGGAAGGGCTCGGTGCCCTCGCTCTTGGCCTTGACGTGGATGAGCTGACCCGGCTTCACACGGAAGGACGGGCGGTCGACGAGCTGGCCGTCGACGAGGATGTGACGGTGCACGACGAGCTGACGAGCCTGTGCGGTGGTGCGGGCGAAGCCCGAACGCACGACGAGCGCGTCGAGACGCATCTCGAGGAGCTCGACCAGGTTCTCACCGGTCAGGCCCTCGGTACGACGAGCCTCGTTGAACGTGTTGCGCATCTGCTTCTCGCGGATGCCGTACTGCTCGCGCAGACGCTGCTTCTCACGCAGACGGACGGCGTAGTCGCTGTCAGCCTTGCGCTTGGTGCGGCCGTGCTCACCCGGAGCGTAGGGACGCTTCTCGAGGTAGCGGGCGGCCTTCGGGGTGAGCGGGATGCCGAGGGCACGGCTCAGACGGACCTTGCGGCGGTCCTGGGACTTCGTGGTCACGAAGTTGTCCTTCCGATGACGCGGTCGTGTCTCTCACGACTCGCGGACGTATCGTCCGCGTTCTGCCTTGGAGCGCACGCCGGGGCGCCAGCAAGGTGGGGTGTGAACGAGGAGATGCCCGAAAACACGGTTTCGAGCCGATCAAGTCTAACAGATCCGGATCATCGCCCGTCGAGGATGCGGCGGATGCGCTCGAGACGTGCGGAGATGTCGCGTTCCGCACCGAGATTCTTCGGCTCGTAATAGCGCTTGCCCTGCAGCTCATCCGGCAGATACTGCTGCGGGAGGATGCCGAACTCGCTGTCGTGGGGATAGACATAGCCACGCCCATGGCCGAGTCGCTTGGCGCCGGGGTAGTGCGCATCGCGCAGGTGCAGCGGGACGCGTCCGAAACCGCCGGACCGGATGTCGGCGATGGCGGCGTCGATCCCGACGTACGCCGCGTTCGACTTGGCCGTCGTCGCGAGATACACGGTCGCCTCGGCGAGCGGGATGCGCCCTTCCGGCATTCCGATGAAGGCGACCGCATCGGCCGCGGCGACCGCGATCGAGAGCGCCTGGGGATCGGCGAGGCCCACGTCTTCGGACGCCGAGATGACGAGACGCCGAGCGATGAAGCGAGGGTCCTCCCCCGCTTCGATCATGCGTGCGAGGTAGTGGAGCGCGGCATCGGGATCGGAACCGCGGATCGACTTGATGAAGGCGCTGATGACGTCGTAGTGCTCGTCTCCCTGCCTGTCGTAGCGCAGAAGCGCCTTGTCGACGGCCTGCGCCACGTCGTCGGCGGTCGCCGACGGAACGGTGCTCTCGTCACCGTCGTCGCCACTGCGGGACAGGGCGACCGCGGCCGCGGCCTCGAGACCGGTGAGCGCACGTCGGGCGTCGCCGGACGCCAGACGGATCAGGGCGGCACGCGCATCGTCTGCGAGAGTCACCGCACCGTTCAGGCCTCGCGCGTCGGTCACGGCGCGGTCGACGAGGAGTCCGATGTCGTCGTCGGTCAGCGGCTGCAGCGTCAGGAGCAGCGACCGCGACAGCAGTGGAGAGATCACCGAGAACGACGGATTCTCGGTCGTCGCGGCGATCAGGATGACCCACCCGTTCTCGACGCCGGGCAGCAGGGCGTCCTGCTGGGCCTTCGTGAAGCGGTGGATCTCGTCGAGGAAGAGGATCGTCGTCTGTCCGTACAGGTCTCGCTGGGTGATCGCCTCCTGCATCACCTCGCGGACGTCCTTGACACCGGCGGTGATGGCGGAGAGCTCGACGAAGCGACGCCCGGACGAGCGGGCGATGGCCTGTGCGAGCGTGGTCTTGCCCGTGCCGGGCGGCCCCCAGAGGATGATCGACACGGCGCCGGGCGACGTGGCGTCGGGATCTGCCAGCGCGACGATCGGCGACCCCGCTCGCAGCAGGTGCTTCTGGCCCGCCACCTCATCGAGGGAGACCGGGCGCATGCGCACGGCGAGGGGCGTCTGCCCGGAGAGCAGTGCGGCGGAGGTCATCAGTCCAGGCTAACGCCGGTCTCCGACATCACGCTCGTGATCGGCGGATCCAGAGGTCGCCGCTAGGCTCGGAGACACGTCGGTGCCGCCGAGCGCCGCGTTGTCCCTGTACGCCGAGAGTCGACGTCCACGAAGGAGCACGGCATGGCCGCACGCGGTTCCAAGAACGCGCAGCAGCGCACCGAGGCGGAGCGCGCACGGCTCCACGCCGCCCGCACGGAGTGGCACGACGGTCTGATCCGGCGCCGGGTGCGCGACAACACGATCGCCGGCATCGTCGGTGCGCTGATCGTCGCGGCCGCCATCGGCAGCCAGGTCGTGCACGCGCAGGTGGCGCCGCCGGCACCCGCGCCGACCGTCGAGCCGACCGATGCACCGCTCCAGGACGAGGCGCCTCTGCCGGAGCAGACACCGCTGCCGGATCCCGCTCCTTCGGAAGACGCCCCGGCAGGCTGACCGCCCGCCGGTTCCCGCCGGCCCGCCCCGGTACTCGCGCCCTCGACGATCCACCGGATGCAGGTGGTTCAGGCCTCGGTGACCGCCAGTCGATATCCGCGTTTGACGACGGTGTGCACGAGCTCGTGTCCGCCCAGCGCTTCGCGCAGGCGTGCGACCGCGACCTCGACCGCGTGCGGATTGCGATCGCCGCCGAGGACGCTGCCCAGCTCGGCGCGCGAGAGCACCCGACCGCCGGCACCCGCGAGCGCCTCGAGCAATGCCGCAGCCGAGCGCGAGAGAGGAAGGAACGCGCCGTCGACGACGACTCCCCCGCTGCGGACCTCGACGCGACCGGCGTCGGTGGGCAGCGACGGAGCACGGCCCCCTCCGAAGTGGGCGATCACGGTACGGGCGAGAGAGCCGAGTCGTCCGCGATCGGCGACCGTGGCCCGAAGGTCTGCCGCGTGGAGCGGAGCAGCGGTGATCGGCCCGACGGCGGCGAGCAGCAACCGACCACCGTGCGAACGACGCCGAACATGATCGAGTACGCCGGCCTCCTCCGCGACCGCGATCCAGGACGCCGCTCCCGGGGCCGAGGTGAAGAGAACCGCATCGGCCTCACCCGCTGCGGCCTGCACAGCCGAGCGACGCACGACCTCGGGGTTCGGAGGCGGGCCCCAGCGGTACACCGTGATGCTGAGCACGTCGGCCCCGGCATCGGCCAGCTGCTCGTCCAGTCCGTCGGATCCAGCGCCGTGGTGCTGAACGAGCACGCGCTTGCCTGCGACACCCGAGGCGAGGAGGTACTCACCGACCTCCGCCGAGGTCTCGCTCTGCGCGACCCAGTCGGCGGTGAATCCCGCCTGCTGGATCGCCCCATGCGCTTTGGGACCGCGCGCGACGAAGTGAGCGGAGCCGAGCGCGTCGTCGAGCGCTGCGTCGAGGCCGTGCTCATGCGCCGCATCCATCCATCCGCGGAAGCCGACGCCGGTGGTGGCGACGACGATGTCGGGCGGATCCGCGATGACGCGCTTCGTGCGCGCCAGCAGCTCCTCATCGTCGGCACCCGTGACGATGCTCAGCGCCGGTGCCCGATGCACGATCGCCCCTCGGCGTTCGAGCGCGGTCGCGAGGTCCACGGAGCGACGATCGGCTGCCACGATGATCGTGCAGCCGGCGAGAGCGGAATCGAGGGTTCGCGCGATGGTCATGTGCGGCTCTCCGCCACCATCGCGGGCGTGGGCAGCAGAAGCCCCGCTCGTGCGACCTCGCCGATCACGATCACCGCGGGGTTCTCCACCTGCGCGGCGCACGCGTCCGCCGCCATGGTGGCCAGCGTGCTCCGGATGGTCCGCTGCCTTTCCGTGTGGCCGTTCTCGACGATCGCGACGGGTTGTTCGCCCGGAGCACCGAAAGCCGCGGCCTCGGCGGCGAGACGGGGCAGGGCGGCGACGCCCATCAGCACGACTGTCGTGACGCTCGGATCGGCGAGTGACGCGAGCGCCCCCGGTCCGAGTTCGCCGTGGCCGTTCACCACATGCACGCCGGACGCAGAGCTCCGGTGCGTCACAGGGATTCCGGCAGCCTGGGGAACGGAGATGGCGCTGCTGACACCCGGAGTCACCGTCACCGGCACACCGGCGGCCTCGCAGGCCAGTACCTCCTCGCCACCGCGTCCGAACACGAACGGATCGCCGCCCTTGAGCCGCACCACGCGACGTCCCGCACGCGCATGGGACACGAGCAGATCGTTGATCTCGTGCTGGGGCACCGGGTGATTGCCCGGGCTCTTGCCGACGTCGACGATCTCGACGTGCGCGGGCAGTTCCGCGCGGATCTCTTCGAAAGGCCCGAGGCGGTCGGCGACCACGACATCCGCCGCCATGAGCAGCCGGTAAGCGCGGACCGTCATCAGGTCGGCGGGGCCGGGGCCGCCGCCGATGAGATCGACCCTGCCGACCAGCGCACGCCTCATGAGTCGCTCCGCGGCAGTGGCACGACCCGCACCTCGCGGTCGACGACGGTCACCGGCCAGACCCTCAACGCGCCGTCGGGCTTGCCCTGCGTCTCGAGGCACACGCCGGTGCGCAGGTCGAAGACCTGCTTGTGGAGCGGCGACGCGACCGTCGGAGCGTCTCCCCTGCTGCCGACGATCCCTCGCGAGATCACATGGGCGCCGCTGTACGGATCGAAGTTGTCGACCGCATGCACCGTGCCGTCGCCCAGCAGGAACAGCGCGACCTGCTGGTCGCCGATCAGAGCCGCGCGCCCTCGCTCGATCTCGAGATCGTCGAGCGTGCACACCCGCACCGGGATGCCGGTCTCGGTCGCTGTCGTCATCTGCGCACCTCCAGTGCTGTGCCGGCGATCAGGACTCCGCCGCTGATCCGCTCCTGAGCCGTCGCCGGGCGGATCTGACCACGCTCGGCCACATAGGCGAGGGAGGGATCCGGCGTGTCCGCAGCGTTCACGAACGAACGGAAGCGCTCGAGCTTCGCGGGGTCGCGAAGCGTCGCCGCCCACTCGTCCTCGTAACGGTCGACGTGCTGTGCCATCGCGTCATCCAGGTCGGCGCAGATGCCGAGGCTGTCGTCGAAGATCACCTCTCGCAGGCCGTCGAGACCGCCCTCGAGATCCTCGCACCAGGGCGCCGTGCGCTGCAGGCGGTCAGCCGTGCGGATGTAGTACATGAAGAAGCGGTCGATCGCGCGGATCAGCCCGTCATCGTCCAGATCGGATGCGAGCAGTTCCGCATGCCGGGGCGAGAACCCGCCGTTGCCGCCGACGTACATGTTCCATCCGGTCTCGGTGGCGATCACACCGACGTCCTTCCCCCGGGCCTCCGCGCATTCGCGTGCACACCCGGAGACGCCGACCTTCAGCTTGTGCGGAGCCCGGAGCCCGCGGTAACGGAGCTCGAGCTTGACGGCCATGCCGACCGCGTCGAGCACGCCGAAGCGGCACCAGGTCGACCCGACGCACGACTTCACGGTTCGCAGCGACTTGCCATAGGCGTGGCCCGACTCGAATCCCGCGTCGACCAGCCGCTGCCAGATCAGCGGCAGCTGTTCCAGCCGGGCTCCGAACATGTCGATGCGCTGACCGCCGGTGATCTTCGTGTACAGCGCGAAGTCCTTCGCGATCTGCCCGATGGCGAGCAGGCCTTCGGGAGTCACCTCGCCGCCGGGCATCCGCGGGACGACCGAGTACGTGCCGTCCTTCTGCATGTTCGCCATCACATGGTCGTTCGTGTCCTGCAGAGTCGCGTTCTCGCCGTCGAGCACGTGCGATCCCACGAGCACCGACAGGATGCTGGCGATGGCCGGCTTGCACACGTCGCATCCTCGTCCGCGACCGAACCGCTCGACGATCGAGCTGAAGGTCGTGAGCCGTGCTACCCGGACCGCGTCGAAGAGCTGACGACGAGACATGTCGAAGTGCTCGCAGAGAGCGTGGGAGACGGTCTGACCGAGCTTGGTGAGCTCCTGCCCGACGACCTTCTTCACCATCAGCACGCACGATCCGCAGGTCGCACCTGCCTTCGTGCATCCCTTCACGGCAGCGGAGTCGCGGCACCCTTCCTCGTGAACCGCCTCGCGGATGCGGCCCGCGGTGACGTTGGAGCACGAGCAGACCACAGCAGCATCGGGCAGCTCGCCGCTCGGCGCCTCGTTGCCGCCCGCCGGCAGCAGGTAGGCGGCGGGATCTGCGCCGAGCTTCGCGCCCACGAGGGGTCGGAGCGCGCCGTATGCGGTGGCATCTCCGACGAGGATGCCTCCGAGCAGTGTCTGCGCGTCGTCCGACAGCACCAGCTTCTTGTAGACACCGGCCACAGGGTCGGCGTACACGACATCGAGGGCATTCGGAGTCGTCGCCATCGCGTCACCGAAACTCGCGACATCGACGCCCGACAGCTTGAGCTTCGACGAGTCGTCGTATCCGGGGAACACCGCATCGCCGCCGAGCAGGCGCGTGGCCGCCACCTCGGCCATGGCATAGCCGGGCGCCACGAGTCCCACACAGCGGCCCTCGAAGTTCGCGACCTCACCGATCGCGAGGATGTGCGGATCCGAGGTGGAACAGCGGTCGTCGATGACCACGCCGCCGCGCGGGTCGACCTGCAGCTCCGCGTTGCGGGCGAGTTCATCACGCGGGCGAACGCCGACCGTGAACACCACCACGTCCGCGCGCTCGACCGAACCGTCCTGGAACTCGAGCGCCGTCACCGCGCCTGTAGCGTCGGGGTCGAGCCTCGTCGTCCGAGACTCGGTGCGGACCGCGATGCCACGATCCTCGAGGAGCCTGCGAAGCATCCCGCCACCCGCAGAGTCGAGCTGTGCCGACATCAGGCGGTCCGAGTACTGCACGACCGTCGCATCAACGTCCATGCCCTGCAGGGCGCCCGCCGCCTCGAGACCGAGAAGGCCACCCCCGATCACCGCACCGCGCAGAGGCCTGCCGAGCGCGTGACCGCGACGCTCGACGAACTCCTTGAGACCCTGCACATCGTCGAGCGTGCGGTACACGAAGCAGCCGGGCAGGTCGGCGCCGTCGACAGCGACCTTGGCGGCGTACGAGCCGGTCGCCAGTACGAGGGTGTCGTAGGCGATGACGGTGCGCGACCTGGTGGTCACGGTGCGGTGCGGGCGATCGATGCGCAGCACACGATCGTCGGACAGCAGTCGCACGCGGAAGTCGTCGAACACCGAGCGGTCGAGCTCGAGATCCTCGGGCGAAGAACCGGAGAAGAAGCCTGTCAGCCCCACCCGATCGTAGGGGTGGCGCCCCTCGTCGCCGATCACCGTCACGTGCACCGGGGACTCCGCCCGGCTCAGCAGGCTCTCGACGAATCGGTGCGCGACCATACCGGCTCCGACGACCACGATCTCCGTGGGGGTGAGTGCGATCTCGCTCATCTTGCTCCATTCGACGGTTATCCCGTGTTGGCGACGATAAGAGCGTGGTGTTTCCCGCATGTGTCGCTGCGTGTTTCGTGCGTCGAACGGTTTGCTCACAGAACGGTAACGAGCATTGTGAGAACGACCGACCACACCGAAGGAGCCCGCGCGTACTAGGCTGAACCTCGTCCTTTCCGCCTCCCGCGGCCCTACCGCGCAAGGAGAATCACGTGTCTGCCACCGAGCCGTCGAAGCCGACTCCCCCCGTTCCCGCTCCCCCGGCGAAGCCGCTGCCCCGCAAGATGCCCTCACCGGCAGCTGCGGCGTCCGCTGCGCCCGCCGCCCCCGCTCCGAGCACCTCGTCCGCCGATGCCGCGGATTGGGGCCGAGTCGCCGATGACGGCACCGTCGAGGTGCGTGAGGGTGAGACCTGGCGCGTCGTCGGGCAGTACCCGGATGGCACCCCTGATGAGGCCCTCGCCTACTTCGTACGCAAGTACGACGACATCGCCTTCAAAGTCAACACCCTCGAGCAGCGCCACCAGGCCGGCGGCGCGTCGGCGGGTGATCTGGTCAAGCAGGCGAACCACCTCCGCGAGGAGGCGACGGACGCCGCAGCCGTAGGCGATCTCGCCGGACTGCGTGATCGCCTCGACGCACTGACCTCGTCGCTCTCCGAGGCGACCGCGCAGGAGGCTCAGCAGGCGAAGGAGCTGGTCGATCAGGCGATCGCCGAGCGCACCGCTCTGGTGGAGCGAGCCGAGGCCATCGCCGCACGCGACCTGTCGAAGGTGCAGTGGAAGCAGGTCACCGCAGAGCTCGGCGAGCTCTTCGACTCGTGGCAGGCTCACCAGCAGAACGGCCCGCGTCTGTCGAAGAGCGTTTCGCAGCAACTGTGGAAGCGCTTCCGCGACGCCCGCAGCACGGTCGACAAGGCGCGACGCTCGTTCTACTCCGAGCTCGACGACTCCCACAAGGTCGCACGCGATGCGAAGACCCGTCTGGTGGAGCGCGCCGAGGCGCTCGCTCCGCGTGGCGTCGACGGCATCCCCGCCTACCGCTCGCTCCTCGACGACTGGAAGTCCGCGGGGCGTGCCGGCCGCAAGGCTGACGACGCGCTGTGGGCGCGGTTCAAGGCCGCCGGCGACGCACTGTACTCGGCTCGCGCCGAGCAGGCCGCCGCCGAGGAAGCCGAGTCCGGTCCCAAGATCGAGGCCCGTCAGGCGCTGCTCGAAGAGGCCAAGGCGGTTGCCGACGAGTCGAACATCAAGCGCGCCCGTGCACTGCTCACAGGCATCCAGCGTCAGTGGGACGAGATCGGTCGGATCTTCCCCCGCGACAAGGAACGCGCGCTCGACGACCGTCTGCGCGTGATCGAGCAGGCGCTGAAGGCGCGTGAAGACGTCGACTGGAAGAAGAACAACCCCGAGACCAAGGCGCGCGCGAACGACATGAGCTCGCAGCTGCTCGAAGCCATCGAGAAGCTCGAGTCCGAGCTCGCCGCGGCCGAGAAGTCCGGCGACAAGAAGGCCGCCAAGGACGCGGCGGATGCCCTCGAAGCTCGACGCACCTGGTTGAACGCCCTCGGCGGCTGATCTCTCCACAGCCCGTCACGACGACTGCGAACGCGGGATGCACTGCGCCACACTGGCGTGATGCATCCCGCGTTCCTGTATCTGCCCGGTCGTGCTCTCAGCGTTTCCGAGCTGGCCGCTGCACGAATCGACGGAGACCTGTTCGACATCGGCGAGGGATTCATCCCCGCCGACCTCGTGGAGACACCCGGCACGCGGGCCGCGTCGATCGCGATTCTGATCCCGGTCGACACCGCAGCTTCAGGGCCCACTGCGGCGTGGATACACGGAGCCGGAGACGCCCCGCCGGCCATCCATCATGTGCGCCGGGCCGTCGAGCGGCGGATCCGCGCGAAGCTGCCCGCACGCGTCGTCCTTCATGACACGAGCGTGCCGTCGTCCGACCTCGTGACCGTGGGCGGAGTGCCGGTGATGTCACCGACACGCACGATGCTCGACCTCGCCCTTGGACTGCACCGCGACGAGTCACTGATGCGCTGGATCGTACTGCTCGCAGAGAGCGACGCGACACTCGCGAGCGCGGCCATCGACCGCATCGACCGGCTCGCACGAGTGCCCGGCACGAAGTCGGCACGAGCCGCTCTCGTACGGACCGCGCTCAGGACGAGGTGACCCGGTACACGTCGTAGACGGCGTCGATGCGACGCACCGCGTTGAGCACGCGGTCGAGGTGCACCGCATCTCCCATCTCGAACACGAACCTGCTGATCGCGAGGCGCTCGTCGGTCGTACTGACCGTCGCCGAGAGGATGTTGACGTGGTGCTCACTGAGCACCCGGGTCACGTCCGACAGCAGGCCCGAGCGATCGAGTGCCTCGACCTGGATCTGCACGCGGAACACGCTCTTGGTCGTCGGTGCCCACGACACGTCGACGAATCGATCCTCTTCGCTCGCCAGCGCCTTGACGTTGACGCAGTCCGCGCGGTGCACGGACACGCCGCTGCCTCGGGTGACGAAGCCGACGATGTCGTCGCCCGGCACCGGAGTGCAGCATTTCGCGAGTTTGACGAGGATGTCGGCTGCCCCGCGCACGAGGATGCCGGAGTCGCCCGCCCGAGGCTCGCGCGACGCGACGGTTCCGGGAAGATCGATCGGACCGGTCGCCGGATCGGTGGCCGCGACGAGCGCCGTCACCTTCTCGAGCACCGACTGCGTCGACACGTGGCCCTCGCCGACCGCTGCGTAGAGCGCGGAGACGTCTTCGTAGCGGAGTTGGTGTGCGACCTCGGCGAACGAGTCGTGGCTCATCAGGCGCTGAAGCGGCAGGTTCTGACGTCGCATGGCACGGGCGATCGCCTCTTTGCCCTGCTCGATGGCCTCTTCGCGACGCTCCTTCGTGAACCAGCCGCGGATCTTGTTTCGGGCCCGCGTGCTCTTGACGAAGCCGAGCCAGTCCTGGCTCGGACCGGCGTCCGGGTTCTTCGACGTGAAGACCTCGACGACATCGCCGCTCTTGAGCTCCGACTCGAGCGGCACGAGACGTCCGTTGACCTTCGACCCCATGGTGCGGTGGCCGATCTCGGTGTGCACGGCGTAGGCGAAGTCGACCGGCGTCGCACCCGCGGGAAGGCCGATGACCCTGCCCTTCGGGGTGAAGACGTAGACCTCTTTCGCGCCGATCTCGAACCGCAGCGAATCGAGGAACTCCCCCGGGTCAGCTGTCTCGGCCTGCCAGTCGGAGATGTGCGCGAGCCAGGCCATGTCGCTGTCCGACGCACGGACCTCGGCCTTGCCGCCGTTCATCCGCTCCTTGTACATCCAGTGTGCGGCGACGCCGTACTCCGCCTGCTGGTGCATCTCATGCGTGCGGATCTGGATCTCGACCGTGCGACCCGAGGGACCGATCACGGTCGTGTGCAGCGACTGATAGAGGTTGAACTTCGGAGTCGCGATGTAGTCCTTGAAGCGACCGGGAAGGGGCGTCCACCGCGCATGGATCGCGCCGAGCACCGCGTAGCAGTCTCGCACCGACGCCACCAGGACACGGATGCCGATCAGATCGTAGATGTCGTCGAACTCGCGACCTCGGACGACCATCTTCTGATAGACGGAGTAGAGCTGCTTCGGCCGCCCCACCACCTTGCCCCGGATGCGCAGATCGCGCAGATCCTCGTCGATCTCCTCGACGACCTGGGTCAGGTACTTCTCGCGCTGCGGCGTGCGCTGGGCGATGAGATTGTGGATCTCGTTGTAGATCTTCGGGTGCAGGACGGCGAAGGAGAGATCCTCGAGCTCGGACTTGATCGCCTGGATGCCGAGTCGGTTGGCGAGCGGCGCATAGATCTCGAGCGTCTCCTTCGCCTTCTTCGCCGCCTTCTCGGGCGGGACGAAGCCCCAGGTGCGTGCGTTGTGCAGCCGATCGGCGAGCTTGATCAGGAGGACGCGGATGTCTTTCGACATCGCCACGATCATCTTGCGGACGGTCTCGGCCTGCGCGCTCTCGCCGTACTTGACCTTGTCGAGCTTCGTGACGCCGTCGACCAGCATCGCGACCTCGTCGCCGAACTCGGCCGTCAGGTCGGAGAGCGCGTATCCCGTGTCCTCGACAGTGTCGTGCAGCAGCGCCGCCGCGACGGCCCTCGGTCCGAGGCCCATCTCACCGAGGATCTGAGCTACCGCGAGCGGGTGCGTGATGTAGGGCTCACCGCTCTGGCGCTTCTGCCCCTCGTGCTTGACCTTGGCGACCGAATAGGCCCTCTCGATCACCGCGAGATCACCGCGAGGGTGGTTCGCACGCACGGTGCGGATCAGGTTGTCGAGGTCATTGACGCGGGGCGCACGGGAGAAGATGCGGGGAACCAGTCGCCTGAGGCTCGACCCCTGCGACGTCGTCTGCGGTTCCGCCATCCGCTCACCTCCCCAATCAGAACATCTTACGCGTGCTCAGCGGGGGGCGGCCCCGCTGAGCGGGACGATCAGGCCTCGACCGAGGCCCGGCTGCGAGCCTCGCGCACGCGGGCGTCGCGGGCGGCGAGCTGCGGCTCGTTCTCGCGGAAGAGCGAGTACAGCGGCGCCGCGACGAACAGTGTCGAGTAGGTCGCCACGAGGATGCCGACGAAGATCGACAGCGAGATGTCGGTGAGCGATTCGGCGCCGAGCCAGAAGGCACCGATGAAGAGCACGGCGCCGACCGGGAGGGCGGCCACGACCGAGGTGTTGATCGATCGGACGAGCGTCTGGTTGACGGCGAGGTTCACCGATTCGCCGAACAGACGGGACGACTGCTCGCCGTCTTCGGTGGTGTTCTCGCGGATCTTGTCGAAGACGACCGTGGTGTCGTACAGCGAGTACGCGAGGATCGTCAGGAAGCCGATGACCGCGGCCGGCGAGATCTCGAACCCGGCCAGAGCGTAGACGCCGACCGTGATGACCAGCACATCGAGAAGACCGATGATCGCCGCCGCAGACATCTTCCAGGTGCGGAAGTAGATCGCGAGGATCAGGAACGTCAGCGCGAGGAAGATCGCGAGACCCCACAGCGACTGCTTCGTGACGTTCTCTCCCCAGGCGGGGCCGATGAACGACGAGGTGACGCTGTCGGGCTCGACGCCGTAGGCCTCGGCGAGTGCGTTCGAGACCTGCTGAGTCTCCTCGGCGCTCATCTGGTCAGTCTGCACACGGATGTCCGTGTCGCCCACCACGACGACCTTGGCCGCCGCGCCCGGGACGACGGACTGCACAGCGGTGGTCGCGGTCTCCTGGTCGAGCGAGTCAGGAGCCTGGACGGTGAACTGCGAACCACCCGTGAACTCGATCGAGAACTGGATCGGGCGCAACAGCGGCACGAGGGCGGACGCCACCACGAGCGCGATCGCGATGATGAACCACAGGCGGCGCTTGCCGACGAAGGGGAAGGAGGTCTTGCCCGAGTAGAGGTTGTTGCCGAACTCGTTCATGGAAGCCATCAGGCGTCTCCCTCACTTCCGGTGCTGGTGGATCTGTCACCGGCGAGTGCCTCGGCGCGTTTGCGCTCTGCGATGGTCTGACGGCGTTCGGCCTCGCCGCGAGCACGGGTGTTCTTCGCACCGCGTCCCGCCGATGCCGTCGAGACCTCGCGGAACTGCGACCGGCTGCGATACACCGCGCCCAAGGACTCCGGGTCGAGTCCCGAGAGCTTGTGGCCCCCACCGAAGAACTTCGTGCGCGCGAGGAGCTGCATCACGGGGTGCGTGAAGATCACGAAGATGAACACGTCGATGATCGTCGTGAGCCCGAGCGTGAAGGCGAAGCCCTTCACCGTGGAGTCGGCGAGGATGTACAGGACGACCGCCGCCAGGATGTTGATCGACTTCGAGATGTAGATCGTGCGCTTGGCGCGACCCCAGCCGTCTTCGACCGCCGAGGTGATCGACTTGCCGTCTCGCAGCTCGTCTCGGATTCGTTCGAAGTAGACGATGAACGAGTCGGCGGTGAAGCCGATCGAGACGATGAGTCCGGCGACCCCCGCCAGCGAGAGGCGGAAGCCGAGTCGCCACGCGAGGATGCAGATGATGATGTAGGTCAGCACTGCCATCACCGCGATGGAGGCGATGATCACCGAGCCGAGCGCGCGATAGACGATGAGCGAGTAGATCGCGACGAGAGCGAGGCCGATGAGACCCGCGATCAGACCGATCTGCAACTGCTGGGTGCCGAGCGTCGCGGAGACCGTGTCACTGCTCTGCACGACGAAGCTCAGAGGCAGTGCGCCGAACTTGAGCTGGTTGGCGAGCGTGGTCGCGGTCTCCTGGTTGAAGCTGCCCGAGATGCTGGGACGACCGTCGAGGATCTGACCGTTCATCTGCGGTGCGCTGATCACCGAGCCGTCGAGGACGAAGGCGAACTGGTCGCGCGGGGTCATCCCGTCGATGCGGTTCTGGTTGAGACGCGTGCTGACCTCGCCGAACTTCTCGGTGCCCTCGCCGTTCATCTCGAGCTGCACGAGCCAGGCGCCCGAGCGCGGGTCGCGTCCCGCCGTGGCGTCGGTGATCACGTCACCGGTGAGCTCGGTCGGGCCGAGGAGGTACTTGGCCTGATTGGTCGGATCGCAGGCGATGAGAGGCTCACCCTGCGGAGCCGTCGACGGGTCGGTCGACGGGTTCGCGCAGTCGTAGGCGAGGAACTCGGCGCTGAGCTTGTCGGTGACCCACGACAGGTCGCTCGCGTCGGTCGGCTCCGCGGTGGGAGTCGCGTTGAGAGAATCGTCGGGCGTCGGGTACGGCGTCTCATTCCCGTCGTCGCCGACGAACGAGTTCGCCGCCGCCGTCGTGGCGAGCACCGGGCGGAACTCGAGCTGCGCGCTCGACTGGATGCGCTGACGCGTCTCCTCGTCGGCGTTGCCCGGGATCTGCACGACGATGTTCTGTCCACCCTCGGTGGTGATGTCGGCCTCGGCGACACCGGAGGCATCCACGCGCTGGCGGATGATCGCGGCGGCCTGGTCGAGCTGCTCCTGCGAGGGAGCCGCTCCGCTCTCGGTCTCGGCGCTCAGGACGATCTGCGTTCCGCCCTGCAGATCGAGTGCCAGCTCAGGAGTCCAGGAGCTCTTCTGGAAGACATACACGCCCAGCGCGTTGACGCCGAACAGGACGCCCGTCACCAGGAGCAGGCCGAGAAGGACCCGCCAGGCGTGACGGACCGGGGAAGATGAAGCCACGTGTCATCAGCTTTCTGAGAGACCCGAGCGCGGAGCGCTGCGGCGCCGCGAGGAAGGGTGCTTACTTGTCGTCGGCGTCGCGCTCGAGGCGACGGCGGGTCTCCTCGGGGGTCTCCACCACCGCGGCATCTGCGGCGAGCGGGTCGATGTCGCTCACGACCGGGGTCTCGTCGTCGAACTCGGAGACGACGACATCGTCCTTCGGCTCGACGATACGGAGGATGGCCTGGCTGTGCACCTCGATGACGGTGCCCGGAGCGATCTCGATCAGCGCGGGCGAGTCGAGGTCCTCGTGGTCGTAGGCGACCACGGTGCCGTAGATGCCGCCCTGCATGAGGACCTTGGCGCCGGGAACGGTCTTGGACGCCTTCTCCTCCTGCTCGGCCTTCATCTGCTTCTGACGCTTGCGTCCGTTGACGAACATGAAGACGACGAGGACGGCAAGAAGGCCGAAGAGCAGGATTTCCATGGGTGGCAAGCGCCTTTCTCAGGTGCACGCACCAACCAACGGGCGCACATTTCTATCGGGGGGAAGTCTTCAGCGATTATAGGTCATCGAAGCGAAGCGCCCCATCCGGGTGGGCGACGCCGAGGTGAGCATAGGCCTCAGGCATCGCGACCCTGCCGCGCGGAGTGCGCCCCAGGAAGCCGATTCGCACGAGGTACGGCTCCACGACGCTCTCCACCGTCTCGGCCTCTTCGCCGACCGCGACGGCGAGGGTGCTGAGGCCGACAGGGCCGCCTCGGAACCGACGCACGAGCGACTCGAGCACGGCGCGGTCGAGACGGTCGAGCCCGATCGGGTCGACGTCGTAGAGCTCCAACGCGGCTCGCACTCCGTCGAGTGACGCGGCTCCCCCGCCGTGCACGAGCGCGTAGTCCCTGACCCGACGGAGCAGGCGATTCGCGATACGAGGCGTGCCGCGCGAGCGTCGCGCGATCTCCGAGAGCGAGTCGCGCGGCAGATCGACGCCCAGCACGAGCGCAGAACGCGCGATGACCTGTTCGAGCTCCGGCTCGTCGTAGAACTCGAGATGCCCGGTGAATCCGAAACGGTCGCGGAGCGGGTTCGGCAGCAGCCCCGAACGGGTGGTCGCGCCGACCAGCGTGAACGGAGCCAGCTCCAGCGGGATGCTCGTCGCTCCGGCGCCCTTGCCGACCATGATGTCGATGCGGAAGTCCTCCATCGCGAGGTAGAGCATCTCTTCGGCGGACCGGGCCATGCGGTGGATCTCGTCGATGAAGAGCACCTCGCCGGGGACGAGGCTCGACAGGAGCGCCGCGAGGTCGCCGGCGTGCTGGATCGCCGGACCGCTCGACAGACGCAGGGGGCGCTGGCTCTCATGGGCGACGATCATCGCCAGTGTGGTCTTGCCGAGACCGGGAGGGCCCGCGAGCAGTATGTGATCGGGGGGCCGACTCTGGATCCGCGCGGCATCGAGAAGGAGCTGGAGCTGTCCGCGTACCTTCTGCTGTCCGACGAACTCGCCGAGGCTCGTGGGGCGCAGCGCGCCTTCGATCGCCAGCTCGGTGTCGTCGACCGGTTCGGTCGCGTCGCGTGCGTCAGACACGGGCCGGCCCGAGCAGCGCCAGCGTGCGACGCAGGAGCGGAGCGACGGCGGCTCGCTCGGCGTCGGTGGCCTCCGCGGCGGTCTGCGCGGCAGCCTCTGCGGCGACCTTCTCCGACCAGCCCAGGCCGACGAGCGCGGCCGTGACCTGATCGACCACATCGGACCCGCCGCCGGTCGAGACCCGGGAGCCGCCCCCTACCGGCTGGACCTTGCCCGCGAGCTGCACGACGATGAGCTTGGCCGTCTTCGGTCCGATGCCCGACACCCTGCGGAACGGGGCATCGTCCTCGGCGTTCACCGCTTCGGCGATCTGGTCGACGGTCAGATGCGAGAGCACCCCCAGGGCTGACTTCGGTCCGACGCCGGTCACGCTGATGAGCAGGCCGAAGATCTCGAGTTCGCTGCGATCGGCGAACCCGTACAGCGAGAGGGCGTCCTCACGCACGATCAGACTCGTGTGCAGCATCAGCCGCTCGCCCACCGTCGCCGTGTGCGCCACGTCTCCGGGAACGGCGACCGAGAATCCGACACCACCGACATCGATGACGACCTGGTCGGACGACGAGTGCAGGACGGTGCCGTGCAGCGAAGAGATCATCACACCAGACTAGGCGTGCGATCGTATGTATGTTCGAGCGACACGCTCCGCGTCGGCCCACGCTCGCTGGGCGGGGGTCAGCGCGTCCTGCCCCGGAACGCCGGTTGCGCCGCGGCGCCACGCGTGACACAGCGCGATCGCCAGGGCATCCGCGGCGTCGGCGGGCTGCGGTGGAGCATCCAGGCGCAGGATGCGGGCGATCATCGCCTGCACCTGCTTCTTGTCCGCCGAACCGTACCCGGTGACCGCTGCCTTCACCTCGCTCGGCGTGTGCGTCGCCGCCGGGAGCCCCGCCTCGGCAGCGAGCAGCAGAGCCACCCCGCTGGCCTGAGCAGTGCCCATGACCGTGTGCGTGTTCTGCTGCGCGAAGACACGCTCGACCGCGACGGCATCGGGCCGGTGCTGGTCGAGCACGTCACGGATGCCCGCGGCGACGAGCGCCAGGCGTTCGCCGATCGGCAGATCGGGGTCCGACCGGATCACGCCCACGTGGACGAGCGTTCCGCGGCGGGCTCGGTCGACATCGACGACTCCGACACCGCATCGGGTGAGTCCCGGGTCGATGCCGAGCACGCGAAGCGAGGAGGAGGTCACTCCCCCAGGCTATTCGTCGGATCGAGCTCCGCCGCGTCGGCGCGCCTACGCGTCGTCGTTCTCGAGCTCGGCCTGCACCTCTGCCGACAGGTCGAAGTTCGTGAAGACGTTCTGCACGTCCTCGCTGTCTTCGAGCGCGTCGATCAGACGGAAGATCTTGCGCGCCGTGTCGGCGTCGATCTCGACCTTGAGGTTCGGGACGAACTCCACATCGGCCGACTCGTAGTCGATTCCCGCATCCTGCAGGGCGCTGCGCACCGCGACCAGGTCGGTCGCCTCGGTGATGATCTCGAAGCCTTCGGCGTGCGGCTCGATCTCCTCGGCGCCCGCTTCGAGGGCGGCCATCATCACGTCGTCCTCGGTCGTGCCCTCGGAACCGACGACGATGACGCCCTTGCGGCTGAAGTTGTAGGCGACGCTGCCGGGGTCGGCGAGGGTGCCGCCGTTACGACTGAGGGCCGTGCGCACCTCGGCCGCTGCGCGGTTCTTGTTGTCGGTCAGACACTCGATCATCATCGCGACGCCGTTGGGTCCGTAGCCCTCGTACATGATCGAGGTGTACTCGACGGCCTCGCCGCCGATGCCCGCACCGCGCTTCACCGCGCGGTCGATGTTGTCCTTCGGGACCGAGGTCTTCTTCGCCTTCTGCACGGCGTCGAACAGCGTCGGGTTGCCCTGCAGGTCGGCACCGCCGAGCTTGGCGGCGACCTCGATGTTCTTGATGAGCTTGGCCCAGGACTTGGCGCGCCTGGAGTCGATGATGGCCTTCTTGTGCTTCGTGGTGGCCCACTTGGAATGCCCGGACATAAGTCTCCGCTCGTCGTATCCGCCCGTGGGCTCGGCCCAGGGCATCGTCCATTCTATCGAACCATGCGGTCGGCCCGTGGATGCACCCGGGGTGAGATCTCGTCCGATGCCCACGCTGTCCCCCTGGCGTGACGCGGATCACGGGTGTAGTCCTGACTCATGGACGAGAGAGTCGACGACGACAGGGCCCGCGGACTCGACGCCGCACACGCGGCCACACTCCGATTCCTGGACTCGCTCGATGACCGCCCCGTGTGGCCGCGCGCGAGCCTCGACGACATGCTCACCGCCTTCGGCGGGTCTCTGCCCGATGACGGATGCGATGCTGTCGATGTCATCGAGGAGATCGCATCACGGGCCGACCCCGGACTGGTCGCGATACCGGGCGGACGCTTCTACGGCTTCGTGATCGGTGGAACGCATCCCGCGGCCCTCGCGGCCGACTGGCTGGTGTCGGCATGGGATCAGAACTCCGGATCGGCGAGCCTCACCCCGACGACCGTCGCCATGGAACGCGTCGCGGGCCAGTGGATGCTCGATCTGCTCGATCTTCCGGACACATCCAGCGTCGGGTTCGTCACCGGGGGTCAGATGGCTAACTTCACCTGCCTGGCGACGGCGAGGAATGCTGTCCTCGCCCGCGCAGGCTGGGACCTCGCCGAGCGAGGCCTGCGTGGATCTCCTCCTCTCCGGTTCGTGGTCGGTGCGGATCGCCACGGATCGATCGACCGCGCCGCCCGATTCCTCGGCATCGGGCGAGCCGATCTGACGGTCATCGCGTCGGACGACCACGGACGGATGCGACCGGACGCCCTGCGCGGTGCTCTCGCCGACACCTCGGGGCCGCTCATCGTGTGCCTCCAGGCCGGCGAAGTGCACACCGGCGCCTTCGACGACTTCAGATCCCTCATCCCGATCGCGCACGAGCACGGTGCCTGGGTGCACGTCGACGGCGCGTTCGGGCTCTGGGCCGCGGCATCCGCTTCTCTGCGGTCCCTCACCGCGGGTATGGATCAGGCCGACTCGTGGGCGACCGACGCGCACAAGACCCTCAACGTGCCGTACGACTGCGGCATGGCGATCGTCCGCGACCCCGCCGACTCGATCGCCACGTTCCGCACCGGCGGCGACTACCTGATCTACACGAGCCTCGATCCCTGGGACGTCACGCCCGAGCTCTCCCGCCGCGCACGTGGGGTCCCCGCATGGGCTGCGCTGCGGAGCCTCGGACGCAACGGCGTCGCGAATCTCATGGACCGGCTCCACGACAACGCGGTGGCGATGGCGGAAGGACTCGCATCGATCGAGGGAATCGACGTGGTGAACGAGGTCGTCTACACGCAGGTCATGTTCCGTCTCGCCTCCGACGACGCCACACGCGACCTGGGCGCCGCGATCCTCGCAGAGGGAACCGCGGCTGTCACCGGCGCCGAGTGGCGTGGACGTTCGGCCCTGCGCTGTTCGATGTCGTCCTGGGTGACCACGCAGCACGACATCGACCGCACGCTCGACGCGATCCGGGGGCTCGTCGCGGGGTGAGAGCGCGTACCGAGGTCAGCGCCGGTTCACGCGTCCTCGGCCGGCAGGCCCACCTTCGGCCGCGCCCACGAGCGACCGCGCGTGTCCTTGAGGATGTCGTACTCCACGTCGACGTGCGGCTCGATCGCGCTGTACTTGTCGTTCGGCGCACCGATCACGAGCTGGAATCCGAGCCCACGCCACGCACCGATCGCACGCTTGGTGAAGTGCGCGTCCGCCTTGATCAAGGCCTCATCCATGAACACCGGCGCGTAGCGCGGACGCGCAGCGCCCGCGTCTCCGAGCTGATACCGCAGGGCAGCGCCCACGATGAACGCGACGAGTTCCTGCGACTCGCCACCCGACTTCTCGCCGATGTGGTCGTAGAGCGCCACATGCTCGCGCGTCACCGCGTGCACACGTTCGGCGCTGACGCGGACGTGATTCCGCACGTCGATGAGCTCGGCGAAATCCGGTGCCGTGCGTCGCATCCGGGCGATCAGGCGGCTCATCCTGCGATAGACGTTCTCGCGCTCGGCATCCGTCGCGGCTGCGTCGATCAGACCGCGGACCTCGCGGAGCTCCCGACGGAACCGTCGACGCGCCTCGGACTGGTTCTCCCGTGGCGAGATCTGGAGGCGGTGCTCGTCGTCGTAGAAGGGCAGCTCCTCCATGATCCGGTTGATCGGATCGATGCGCGTCTTGATCTCCCGCAACGAACGACTGAGCGTCGAGTCCAGGCTCGTCAGATCGTTGCCCGAGAGCTTGAGCAGGCTGTCGCGCCATTCGGACTCCAGCTCGTGCAGTCCGTTCGTCTGCAGCGCGTCGAGGATCGACTCGAACTCCGCGACGGACTCGTCGGGGTCGGGGAGGATCGTCAGCGTGTCCCAGCGCTCGAGGAAGCCGGTCATGAGGCGCCGCATCTGCTCCCGCTGCTCGGCATGGGCGGATGCCGCCGCGGTGCGCTCCTCGAGGAGCCTGGTCGCCGCCGTGCGCAATGCGGAGTCCAGATGGGCGAGCCGCTCGGAGGCGGTGACGTCGACTGCCGAGTCCGCACCGAGGAACCGCGCATCGAGGAAGGCCCGATGCCGCTCCTCGAGCGAGACCTCGGCCGTCTCGGCAGCGTCGATGACGCGCTGACATTCGTCGACCCGATCGGTGACCTCGACCCACCGGTCCTGGGCGACCGTGAGTTCGCCGCCGAGCCGTGCGGCCTCGTCACGCAGACGTGCTGCACGACGTCGGAACTCCTCCGCCTGAGTCTTCAGGTCGGCGATCTCGGGGTTGTCGTCGGTGACCTCCGCTTCGACGGCGAGCCATCGCTGCCGTTCCGCGGCGACGGCGTCCACATCGATCTGATCCCAGCTGAGGTCCTCGATCTTCGCACGGGCCTTGGCCGTGGCATCGAGGCGGTCCAGGCGCGACTCGGCATCTGCCGCTGCCACGGTCGCCGCGGCACGCCGGGCCTCGAGCTCCGCACGCTGTTCGTCGAGCTCGCGCAGACGACGTGAGTTCGAGAAGCCCAGCATGTTCGATCGACCGTGCCCACCGTGGGATCCTCGGTCACCCTGCGACACCTGCCCTGCGAGCGTCAGCGCGCGGGGATGCACCGCGAGTTCGGCGGACGAGTCGACGCACACGAAGGCGAATCGCTCGAGGAGGCGCTGCTGCAGCCAGCCGACGAACGGTGTCGACCGGTGGTCGATGCGGGCGGGCAGCGTTCGAGGGTCCGACGCCCTGACCTCGGGCAATCCGGTCTGCACGCCTTCGTAACTGAGTCGCTCCGGAGTGCGGACCGACTCGATGGCGGAGCGGAAGCGCTGAAGGTGGGCGGCGTCGACGAGCAGCGTCCGCGCGAATCCGCCGAGTGCCAGGTTGAAGGCCTCTCGCCAGGGCTCGAACTCCGTGCGCACCTCGATGAGCTCTCCGACGAACGGCAGCTCCGAGGCCGACAGACCTGCCGCCTGGGCCAGCAACGCACGTGATTCGTGGAGGTGAGCGGGGATGCTGCCGCGGAGCGCCTCTGTACGCTCGCGCTCGGCACTGACGAGTGCGAGCTCTCGCTCCGCCGACCGCCGCTCGGATTCCGCCTCGGCGAAGGCGGCGCGGGCAGCGCGCAGACCGCCGTCACGAAGCTCGCCGCGAACGCGCCCGAGCAGGTTCTCGAACTCCGAGGCGCTCGTCACCTCAGAGCCGAGGTCACGGACCACGGCGTCGAAACGAGCCCGCTCCCGCTGCACATCCTCGAGCCGCCGCTCGACCGCGCGCAGCTCGCGCTGGGCCGTCTCGAGGCGATCTCCCCCGGACTGACGAAGCACGTCGAGAAGCCCCTCCCGCTCCAGCTCCGCTGCTGCGATGAGGGCGTGCTTCTCGCGCACTGCCGACTGGAGTGCCTGCGTGCGGTCGCGCAGATCGCCTTCGACCTCGCGCAGCAGATCGAGGCGGCGCTCGGCGCTCCACAGCGCGGCGAGCGAGGTGGTGTCGGCGAAGACGCCGACCTCGTCCACGACCTGCATGCGCTCCACGGCCGCAGTGATGCGCTCGGAGATGCCCCGGATCGGCTCCAGCGCCGCCACCTGCTGCTTGGCGATGAGCATCCGCGTCCGCGTGCTCTCGAGCTCGTCGAAGTGCGCGACGACCGCGTCGGCGGTGGCCATGGTCTCGGGCTCCTCGAGCACCAGCTTCTTGTACAGGTCATCGACGGTGGTGATCTGCTGACCGGCCTGGATGCGCGCGAGCAGGCTGATCGCCTTGGCGCCGGAGCCGGCCGCGCCGATGCCGAGAACTGCGTGCAGGCGTGCCGAGAACTCCCGGTCGGTCGCGACGGGATCGAGCCCGACTGAGCGCGCCGCGGTATCGCTGAGCCGGTGCGAGGCCGCCTGCTCGAGGCCCGCGAGATCGAAGGGTCCGTCGATCGTCGCGCGGAGCCTGGTCGTGTCCTCGAGAGTGCGGGCGTCGGCGGGGATGTACCACCCGCGCACCGCTGTGAAACGCGAGCCGTCATGGTCCAGCCAGGTCATCGACACGGCGCTCCACGTGTCCTCGCCGTCGCCTCGCAGCACCCGGAGCTTCGTGCCCTCGTCGGTGCGGGACTCGTCGATCTTGCCGCGACCGTACGAGAGGATGTTGCGCTGCTCCTCACCGCGCGGACGACCGGTCACTCCCCCGTTGGAGGCCCCGTTGAACGGGGTCGTGTGCGGCATCATGAGGGCGATGTAGCCGTCCATGAGCGTCGACTTGCCCGATCCCGATCCACCGCACAGCAGGGTCGCATCCGGCGAGAATCGCACCCGGTGCGGTCCGCCGTCGTAGCCGCCCCAGTTGATGAGCTGCAGTTCCTCGGCGACCCACTGCTGGCCCCGCGAGGTCGACGGGATCAGTCCGAAGAGCGTGTCCATCATCGTCATCGCGCCACCGCTTCCTGCGTCCGCAGCCACTCCCGCAGCTCCTTGAGGGTCTGCGCGCTGAGCACGACCTCGACGAGAGCGGTGATCCGGTACCGACCGCTCGTCTCCTCCTGCACGATGCCCTCGCGGTCGAGTCGGTCCAGTGCGCTGCGGATCGCGCGCTGCTGCTTCGCAGTGCCGCCGTCCGTCTCGGCGAAGTAGCTGAGAACGGTCTGCTCGACGTCTTCGATGTCGATGCGCACCGAGGTCTCCCCCGCGGCGGATTCCCGCTGATACACGGTGCGCAGGTGCACGAGCACGAGCGTCTCCGCGCGCGAATACGGCGCGTCCTTCAACAGGACGGGCATGTCGATCTCGTCGGAGCGCAGCTGCTGCTTGTACGCGAACCCGCGACCGTGGTCGATCACGAGACGCAGGTAGAGGTCGTTCAGTCGGGACTCGATGATCTGCTGGTGGTCCCGCAGCAGCGCCCACTCGCGGCGGTTGCGCTCGGCCGAGAGGAAGCGTCGCTGCAGCAGATGCACGAGCACTCGACGCACTTCGGGATCGAGAGTCCCGCGATCTCCCGGGAAGTGCTCCTCGAGATCCTGCTCCATCGCCGTCGGGGCGATGAACGCATCCTCCGCGCCGACCGTGGCGTGGTCGTCGTCACTCATCTGCATCCTCCTTCGTGCTGCGAGCGGTCACGGCACCGAAGGCGAACCGTCTCGTCGTTCCGTCCGGCCGGAGCGTCGCGACCGTCGAGATGCCGTCGCCGTCGACGAGTCCGTTGCGGTGCGCGATCTCGAGGAGCCCCAGCAGGTCGACAGGACGCCGGGTGTCGATCGGGATGTGCCGAAAGGCCTCGGCCAGATCGAACTCGTCGGCCAGCCCGCCGACGTACGCCTCGAGTTCGGCGTATCGCGGCCCGCCCCACGCGCGCGTGTCGTGGTCGAGGAAGTCCACGTCGTCCGCGTCCGCGAGGGGCGCAGGCGCCCGGGGTGGGCGGATGTCGCTCGTGGTCTGCCTGAGATGGCCGAGGTCGATCAACGGCATGCTGCGCACCGGGTCGACGACCGTGGCCGGGCCCGACCAGCCGTGCAGCCCAGCGATGACGTCGCGCAGCAGGTCGTCGATCTGGCGGTCGCGCAGCGGGTCGTGGGTCTTCACCTGCCCCGTGATCACATGAGAGGCGCGCCGCTGCGCGGCCAGAACCTCTTCCACGCCGAGCTCGACGCGTCGACCGACGGCATCGAGCTCGGCACGCTGAGAACTGTCGAGGAGGCGCGCGAACGGCTGGGTGAGAAGCCCGCTGAGCTGTTCGGTGAGCGCATCGATGCGCTCGGGATCGCCGATCAGTCGGAGAGCACCCGAGAACGCCCGTCCCTCCGGGGTCGACTGCATGACGTCCTGCGCCCGCTGCAGGTATTCGCGGAGCACCTCGCTGGTCGGTCGCTCGTCGCGTCGGAGGTGGGCGACGACATCCCGCTGCATGGCCTTGAGCGACTCGGCGACCCGGGTGAAGTCGGCGGGCAGCTCGCGTGCGAGGTGCAGGACGTTCTCGGCCTCTTCGAGCAGTTCATCGTCGTCGAGCGGGTCCGCGCGCCCCGATTCCTCGATGCGGGAGATCTCGGTGTCGAGCAGATCGCGCTCCGCGCGCAGACGAGCCAGTCGACGGACGGGATCCGCCTCGGCGCTGTCGGAGAGATGCTCGACGGCATCGAGCAGCGTGCGCACCCGCGAGTTCGACACTCTGGTGCGCCCGGCCCCCGTGCGGCCCGAGATCTCGAGGGCTTCGACCGCGTGGGCGGAGAGACGGTAGACCTCGACCTCATCGTCGATCTGCTGCACGAGCCATCCGAGGCGGACCCAGTTACGACAGACGTCGCGGCTGCTCCCCGCGGGGAGCCGTCTGTCGTCCTCACCGTCACCGCGAAGCTCGTCCATCACTTCCGCGAGCTCCGCATGCGCGTCGGCGATCGGCACCGATGCCCGGTCGGCGGTGAAGAGCATCGTGAGCGATGCCACGACGAACGGCGCGAATCTGCCGTGCAGGAGATCGAGGGTGGGTGTGCTGAACGCGGCGACGGCGCGCGAGTACGCCGCTTCTGCTCGGGATCCAGTCACCCGATCGAGAGTAGTCGCGACCCGGCGTTCACGCCGTCATGCCGTGGCATCCGGGCGGGTCGCGCTCGTCATCCGTCACGGCTCGCGGAGTCGGTCGCCGACATGCGCGAGGAACCGCTCATGGAAGCGCGTCTCACCGTCGACCTCGGGGTGGAAGCTCGTCCCGAGGAGTCGCCCCTGCTCGACCGCGACGATGCCGCCGTCCGGCAGCGTGGCCAGCACATCGACGTGGTCGCCCGTGCGCACGACGATCGGTGCGCGAATGAACGTCGCTCGCACCGGCTCGTCCCCGAGCGCCGGCACATCGAGCGCGGTCTCGAAGGACTCCGTCTGCCGACCGAACGCGTTGCGGCGCACCGAGATGTCCATCCCGCCGAAGGACTCCTGCCCCTCGATGCCGTCCAGCACCTCGTCGGCCAGAAGGATCAGACCCGCGCAGGTGCCGTAGACCGGAAGGCCCGCAGCGATCGCGGTGCGGATGGGCCTCTGCATCCCGAAGGAGCGCGACAGCTTGTCGATCACGCTCGACTCGCCACCCGGGATCACCAGGCCGTCGACGATCGCCAGCTCCTCCGGCCGACGCACGAGCGCCACCTCGGCGCCGAGCCCACGGAGCAGGGCGGCGTGCTCGCGCACGTCACCCTGCAGCGCCAGGACTCCGACCCGTGGTTTACCAGCCACGCTCGGCCAGGCGGTGCGGCGCGGGCAGGTCAGACACGTTGATGCCCACCATCGCCTCCCCGAGTCCGCGGGAGACCTCGGCGATCACCTTCGCGTCGTCGAAGAACGTGGTGGCCTTGACGATCGCCTTGGCGCGCTCCGCAGGGTTGCCCGACTTGAAGATGCCGGATCCCACGAACACGCCGTCGGCGCCGAGCTGCATCATCATCGCGGCGTCCGCCGGGGTGGCCACACCACCTGCGACGAAGAGCACGACCGGGAGCTTTCCGGTCTCGGCGATCTCGGCGACGAGCTCGTACGGTGCCTGCAGCTCCTTCGCGGCGACGAACAGCTCGTCCTTCGGGAGGGCGGTGAGCGCAGCGATCTCGCCGCGGATCTTGCGGATGTGCTTCATCGCCTCCGAGACGTCGCCGGTTCCGGCCTCGCCCTTGGAACGGATCATCGCCGCGCCCTCGTTGATGCGGCGGAGCGCCTCGCCCAGGTTGGTGGCTCCGCAGACGAAAGGCACGGTGAAGCCGAACTTGTCGATGTGGTTCACGTAGTCGGCCGGTGACAGCACTTCGGATTCGTCGATGTAGTCGACGCCGAGCTCCTGCAGCACCTGCGCCTCGACGAAGTGCCCGATGCGTGCCTTGGCCATCACGGGGATCGACACGGCGTCGATGATGCTGTCGATCATGTCGGGGTCGCTCATGCGTGAGACGCCGCCCTGCGCGCGGATGTCGGCGGGCACCCGCTCCAGCGCCATCACGGCGACCGCGCCGGCGTCCTCGGCGATCTTCGCCTGGTCGGCGGTGACGACGTCCATGATCACGCCGCCCTTGAGCATCTCGGCGAGGCCGCGTTTGACGCGCGAGGATCCGGTGGTGGTCTGATCGGTCATGAGAGCTCCTGTCGGGGAAGCACGATGTGCATGAGTGTGTCGAACGATGTCTCGTTTGATCTAGGCCAAACAGTAGCACTGTCCATCACGACCTAGAATGACGGTGAGGACACATGAGCGACCAGATCACCGGAACCACCGCAGCCGACATCTCGGACAGCGTGCGCGATCTTCGCGATCGTGGCGTCCTGCGTCCGGGCAGCGCGCTCCCACCGGTCCGCGAACTCGCCTCGACCCTCGGCGTGAACCGAAACACCGCCGTCGCCGCGTATCGTCAGCTCGCCCAGGCCGGGATCGTCGTGTCTCGGGGGCGGGCAGGCACCGTCATCACGGGCCACGAGTCGGTGGCACAGGAGGGCTACGCCTCCGACACGGTGCTGCGCGACGTCGGCACCGGCAATCCCGATCCTCGTCTGATCCCCGATCCGTCCGCAGCGCTCGCGACCGTCGCGGGGCGTCCGGTGCTCTACGGCGAACCGGTCATCGACCGCGGCCTCGACGAGTGGGCACGCGAATGGATCGCGCAGGACCTTCGTCATCCCGACTTCGGCATCACGGTGACCAGCGGAGCGGTCGACGCCGTCGAGCGGCTGCTCGCCCAGGCGCTCATGCGCGATGACGCGGTCGCCCTCGAGGATCCGTGCTTCCTCGCCAGCATCCACACGGTGCGACTCGGCGGCTATCGGGCCGTGCCCGTGCCCGTCGACGATCAGGGGATGACGGTCGAGGGCCTGCGCGCCGCGCTGGATGCCGGTGTCCGCGCCGTGATCTGCACACCTCGAGCTCAGAACCCCACCGGGGCGAGTCTGACCGCCGCCCGCGCGGCCGAGCTGCGCGCCGTGCTCGTCGATCACCCGTATGTGCTGATCATCGAGGACGATCACTTCTCGATGCTGTCGCAGCGCCCTTATGAGTCGCTGATCGGTCCGAACCACCGCCGCTTCGCCCTCGTGCGCTCGGTGTCGAAGTTCCTGGGGCCCGACATGTGCCTCGCGATCGCGGCGACCGATGCCACCACGGCCGAGCGGCTCGCGATGCGGCTGAGCCCCGGCACCACCTGGGTCAGTCATCTGCTGCAGCGCCTCACGCTCACGCAGCTGACCGATGCGTCCGCCGCGGCGAAGATCGCCGACGCGCGGAAACACTATGCATCACGGAACGCCGCTTTCGCGTCGCGCCTTCGCGAAGAGGGCCTCGACTTCCCCGTGACCGACGGGCTGAGTCTGTGGATCGCTCTGCCGAAGCCCGCGCGTCTCGTCGCCGAGAAGCTCATGCGACGAGGCTGGCTGGCACGCACCGGTGACGATTTCGCCCTCGATGAGCGCGCCGACCCCTCACACCACCTGCGCCTGACGGTGCACGACCTGTCCGACGAGGATGCCGAGACGCTCGTCGCCGACCTCGTCGCGGCCACCCGATGATCCACGACTCGATGTCCTACCGCCGCGGGAGCACTCCCGCCCTGAATGAAAGGATCGGGGAATGAAGGTCCTCTCCATCCAGTCCGCCGTCGCATACGGCCATGTCGGCAACTCCGCCGCGGTCTTCCCGCTGCAGCGCATCGGCGTCGAGGTGCTCCCGGTCTACACCGTGAACTTCTCGAACCACACCGGCTACGGAGCCTGGCGCGGCCCACTGATCTCTCCGGATGACGTGCATGAGGTCATCACCGGCATCGAGGAGCGCGGCGTGTTCGGCGAGATCGACGCGGTGCTCAGCGGTTACCAGGGCGGCGAGGGCATCGGAGACGTCATCATCGACGCCGTCGCCCGCGCGTCAAGGCGGCGAACCCCGACGCGGTCTACGCGTGCGACCCGGTGATGGGGAATGCGAAGTCCGGATGCTTCGTGGCACCGGCCATCCCGATCCTGCTGCGTGAGAAGGTCGTGCCCGCCGCCGACATCATCACTCCGAACCAGTTCGAGCTCGGCTTCCTCACCGAGACCTCGCCCGACACCCTCGAGTCGACACTCGCTTCGGTCGACCTGGCGATGGCCATGGGACCGAGCACGGTGCTCGTCACGAGCGTCGAGCGTCCCGACCGCGAAGAGGGCACGATCGAGATGCTCGTCGCGGATGCGACCGGGGCATGGATCGTGCAGACGCCTCGTCTGCCGATGAAGGCGAACGGCTCGGGCGATGTGACGGCCGCACTCTTCACCGCACACTACGTCGAGACCGGCGACGGGAAGACCGCGCTCGAGCGCACGGCGTCGAGCGTGTTCGATCTGCTGTCGCTGACCCTCGAGTCCGGTGCGCGCGAGCTGCAGCTCGTCGAGGCGCAGGAGTTCTACGCGAACCCGCGCATGCAGTTCACCGCACGCCAGGTGCGCTGAACTCGCTCAACTGTTCGGCCAGGCGTTCGCGACGGCTTCGCGCACTTCGCCGAGCAGCTGGGGCAGCGCCTTGGTCTTGGCGATGATCGGGAAGAAGTTGGCGTCCGACGTCCACCGCGGCACGATGTGCTGGTGCAGGTGGCCGTCGACGCCGGCTCCTGCGACAGCGCCCTGATTCATCCCGAGATTGAAGCCGTCGCAGCGCGAGACCTCCCGGAGCACGCGCATCCCGATCTGAGTGAGCGCTCCGATCTCGGCGACCTCTTCAGGCGTCGCCTGGTCGTACGTCGCGATGTGACGATACGGGCACACCAGCAGGTGCCCCGAGTTGTACGGGAACAGGTTGAGCAGCACGTAGGCCGTCTCACCGCGCGCGACGATCAGCCGTTCGGCATCCGGGAACTTCGGAGCCTCGCAGAACGGGCACTCCTCGCGCAGCGGCTCCGGACCCGCCTGGATGTACGCCATCCGGTGCGGGGTCCACAGCCGCTGGAACTCGTCGGGGACGCCGGCGAACTCACCGGCGTCCTCCCACGGCTCACTCACCGGCTCCCTGAGCCTGTCGATGGGGTCCCTGAGCCTGTCGAAGGGTCACGCCAGATCCCCTGCTGTCTGCACGAGCGTGTGCGCATCGATCGCGGCGCGGATGCGCGACACGGCGTCGGCGACCGGCACTCCGTTCTCCTGCGTGCCGTCACGGTAGCGGAACGAGACCGTGCCGGCGTCGCGGTCCTTCTCTCCCGCGATCAGCAGCAGCGGCACCTTGCCGGTCGTGTGCGTGCGGATCTTCTTCTGCATCCGGTCGTCGGAGGTGTCGAGTTCTGCGCGCACGCCCTGTGTGCGCAGCGTGTCGATGACCTCGCCGAGGTAGTCGGCGAAGTCGTCGGCGACGGGAATGCCCACGACCTGAACCGGTGACAGCCACACCGGGAAGTCTCCGGCGTAGTGCTCGAGGAGGATAGCGAAGAACCGCTCGATCGAACCGAACAGGGCACGGTGGATCATGATCGGACGCTTCTTCTGCCCGTCCTTGTCCATGTACTCGAGCTCGAAGCGCTCCGGCAGGTTCGGGTCGACCTGCACGGTCGACAGCTGCCAGGTGCGACCGATCGCGTCACGCGTCTTGAGGTCGATCTTGGGGCCGTAGAAGGCGGCCTCGCCGGGCACCTCGGTGAGCTTCAGACCGGATGCGACAGCGACGCGACGCAGAGCATCGGTGGAAGACTCCCAGAACTCGTCTGAGCCGATCCACTTCGACTTCTCGTCGTCCTTCATCGACAGCTCGAGCTCGAAGTCGGTCAGGCCGAAGTCGCGGAGCATCGACAGGATGAACTCGAGGACCTTCGAGACCTCGGCCTCGAGCTGATCCGGCGTCACGAAGAGGTGCGAGTCGTCCTGGGTGAAGCCGCGCACGCGAGTGAGGCCGTGCAGGGCACCGGAGAGCTCATTGCGGTAGACGGTGCCGTTCTCGGCGAATCGGAGCGGAAGGTCACGATAGCTGCGCGCACGCTCCTTGTAGATCAGGATGTGCATCGGGCAGTTCATGGGCTTCAGGTAGTAATCCTGGCCCTGCTTGGTGATGTTGCCCTCGTCGTCGCGCTCCTCGTCCATCACGATCGGCGGGTACATGCCCTCCTTGTACGTGACGAGGTGGTTCGAGGTGAGGAAGAGGTCTTCCTTCGAGATGTGCGGCGTGTACACGTAGGTGTATCCGCCCTCGATGTGACGCTTGCGCGCGTGCTGCTCCATCTCGCCGCGGACGACGCCGCCGCGCGGGTGCCAGACCGAGAGCCCCGAGCCGATCTCCTCGGGGAACGAGAAGAGGTCGAGCTCCTTGCCGAGGCGCCGATGGTCGCGCTTCGCGGCCTCCTCGAGACGGTGCTGGTACTCGCGGAGCTCGTCCTTCGACGGCCACGCGGTGCCGTAGATGCGCTGCAGCTGCGGGTTCTTCTCACTGCCGCGCCAGTAGGCGGCGGCGATGCGGGTGAGGTCCCAGCCGTTGCCGATCATGCGCGTGTTGGGCAGGTGCGGCCCGCGGCAGAGGTCCTTCCAGACCACCTCGCCGTCGCGGGTCGTGTTGTCGTAGATCGTCAGCTCGCCCTCGCCGACCTCGACCGAGGCGCCCTCGACCTTTCCGACCTGGGTTCCTGAGCCTGCCGAAGGCCCCTGGAGACCGATGAGCTCGAGCTTGAACGGCTCGTCGGCCAGCTCCGCACGCGCCTCGTCATCGGTGACGACGCGGCGCACGAAGCGCTGGCCCTCACGGACGATGCGCTGCATCTCCTTCGTGATGGCCTTGATGTCTTCGGGCGTGAACGGGGTGTCGACGCCGAAGTCGTAGTAGAAGCCGTCGGCGATGGGCGGGCCGATGCCGAGGTTCGCCTGCGGGTTGATCCGCTGCACGGCCTGCGCGAGAACGTGCGCCGCCGAGTGACGGAGGATGTTCAGTCCGTCGGGGCTATCGATCGTGACCGGCTCGACCTCGTCGGCATCCGTCACTGTCGCGGCGAGGTCCTTGAGGGCTCCGTTGACGCGCATCGCGACGACTGAACGGTCAGAGAACAGGGCGAAGCCGTCTTTCGGCTGAGCATTTTCAGGCACTGCACACTCCATCTGGGTCTGGATCTAGGCTACTCGCATGCCCGGGCGGGAATGACCGCTACAGCGCGGTCTCGGGAGCCGTGTTCGCCGCGGTCGGCGCGAGGATGACGATCGCCGCACCGACCAGTGCGATCGCCGAGCCGACCCAGTCCCACACGGTCGGCTTGAACCCGTCGACGATGATCCCCCAGGCCAGCGATCCGGCGATGAAGACGCCGCCGTACGAGGCCAGGACACGTCCGAAGTTCGCGTCCGGCTGTAGAGCGGCGATGAACCCGTAGGCGCCGAGCGCCATGACGCCCAGCACCGCGAAGACCCATCCCCGGTTCTCCTTGACGGCCTGCCAGATGAGCCACGCTCCCCCGATCTCGGCGACGGCGGCGAGCACGAAGAGGATGCTGATGCGCAGGACGGTCATGCCCTCAGTGTGGCAAAGCATCACCCGCTCGACCGAATGAGTCGATGACGCGGAGGCGGCCGAGGTAGCGTGAGCGGATGATCAGAGCACTGGCGCGTTGGATCCTCGCACTCGCACTCGGTGCGATCGGCATCGTGCACTTCGTCAGCACCCGTGGCTTCCGGGTCGTCGTGCCGGACTGGGCCACGAAGGCCACGCGCCTCGACAAGGACGCGATCGTGATCGCCTCCGGTGCCGCAGAGGTCGCGCTCGCGGCCGGCCTCCTCGCACTGCCGAAGGAGAGACGACGCATCGGGATCGCAACCGCCGCGTTCTTCGTGGCGGTTCTCCCCGGCAACGTGCACCAGTGGCGCACGCACCGCTCGACGCCTGGGCTCGACACAGAGGCACGCCGCTTCGGGCGGCTCTTCCTCCAGCCCCTCCTCGTGCTGTGGGCTCTGTGGTCGACGGCGCCCGATCGGCGGCCGACGCGTCGTGCGCGGCGCCGTACTCGCTGACCCCGTCCCCGGGCAACCCCCGTCGCACGATTCTGCCCTCGGGCGAGAATGGGCCCATGGCTTCCCCCTCACTCGTCTGGCTCCGCGACGATCTCCGCCTCGCCGACAACCCGGCGCTCCGAGCGGCCATCGACCGCGACGAGCCCGTCGTCGTGCTCTACGTCCTCGACGAGGAGTCGCCGGGCATCCGTCCCCTCGGTGGGGCGGCGCGCTGGTGGCTGCACCACTCGCTCGCCTCACTGAGCGAACGGGTGCGCGATCTCGGCGCGACCGTGACGCTGCGGCGCGGACCCGCTGAGCGCGTGGTCCGCGAGGCCGTCGCCGACACGGGCGCGACGGCCGTGTTCTGGAACCGTCGGTACGGCGGGGCGGAGCGTGAGATCGACGCAGCACTGAAGGCGTCTCTCCGCGCCGACGGACTCGAGGTGACGTCCTTCCAGGCATCTCTCCTGCACGAACCGTGGACGGTGACGACCGGCAGCGGAACCCATTTCTCGGTGTTCACTCCCTTCTGGCGCGCCTGCCTCGCACTTCCCGCACCGCGATCGCCGCTTCCCGCACCGCGAAGCCTCGACGGTGTCGATCGTCCCCCGGCGTCAGACGACCTCGACGACTGGGACCTACTGCCGACTCGCCCCGATTGGGCCGGTGGCCTGCGCGAGACCTGGGAGCCCGGCGAGCCCGCAGCCCGTGCCCGGCTGCATTCCTTCCTGCACGACGACATCGGAACGTACGATCGCGCCCGCGACGAGCCGTCGGCCGGTGCCACCTCACTGCTCTCGCCCCGTCTGCGCTGGGGTGAGATCAGCCCCTTCACGGTCTGGCATGAGGCGGTCGACGCCGACGGAGCCGCAGGCTTCCTCTCGGAACTCGGCTGGCGCGAGTTCGCCTGGCACACGGCGTTCCACTCGCCCGATCTGGCGACCGTGAATCTGCGTCGTCAGTTCGACGCGTTCCCGTGGCCTCGACTCAAGCCCTCGCATCTCGAGGCGTGGCAGCGCGGCGACACGGGGATCCCCCTTGTCGACGCCGGGATGCGCGAGCTGTGGCACACCGGATTCATGCATAACCGCGTCCGCATGGTCACCGCGTCGTTCCTCATCAAGAACCTCCTGATCGACTGGCGCCGCGGCGAGGAGTGGTTCTGGGACACGCTCGTCGATGCAGACGGCGCGAGCAACCCGTTCAACTGGCAGTGGGTGGCCGGATCGGGCGCGGACGCCGCACCGTACTTCCGTGTCTTCAACCCGGAACTCCAGGCCACGAAGTTCGACCCGCAGCGCCTGTACATCTCGCAGTGGGCATCGGATGCTCCGAATGAGCCGATGGTCGATCTCCGCGAGACGCGCAAGCAGGCTCTCGCGGCCTATGAGGTGGTCAAAGGATCTGCCCGCGCCGCCGACTGACGGCGCAAGCCGTGACCCCCTCAGGACATGAACGGCCGGAGGTCCGGGTACCCGGTGGTCGCCCAGGCGCCGTCGACCACGATGTTCTCGCCGTTGACGTACGACGCATCCGGAGAAGCGAGGAAGAGCGCGACCCCTGCGATCTCGTCGGGATCCGCGGCGCGACCCGCGGGGATGCGATCGAGATAGGTGTCCATCACGCCAGGAGTCGCCAGGAGCCCGCCGGTCAGGGGCGTCGCGACGAGGCCGGGAGACACCGCGTTGACCCGGATGCCGTACCCGCCGAGCTCCAGAGCGGCATTCTTCGTCAGCATGACGACTCCGGCCTTGGCCGTCGAGTACCCGGAGCCGAAATGCATGGGCACCTGGGAGTTGAGGGAGGCGATGTTCACGATCGCTCCCTGCTTCTCCACGGCGAGGAAGTGCTGAGCGCCGAGCTTCGTGCCGAGGAACGCCCCGTAGAGGTTGAGCTTGATGTTGAAGTCCCAGGTCGCGAGATCCATGTCCACGACGCGCGCGGGCTTCGAGCCGCCGGCGACGTTGTAGACGACGTCGAAGGAACCGAACCGCTCGATCGCTGCGGCGAACAGCTCCTCCATCGACGCCTCGTCCGTGACATCGGTACGCACTCCCACCACATTCTCGCCGAACGTCGTCGCCGCCGCCGATACTGCCTCGCTGTCGATGTCCGCGACGGCGACCTTCGCACCTCGATCGATGAGGCGACGTGTTATCGCGGCGCCGATGCCCGACACACCCCCAGTGACGACGGCGACGGTGTTCTCGAATGCGGTCATTGTCTTCTCCATCTGGCGCTCGGATGCACGCCCCCGAGGCACACTACGCCTATCTGACAGATGTCGTATAAACTCCCCTCATGGACCCACGGTCGCGACGCTCGCGAGACAGCCTCAGGGGGGCGGTCCTCACTCTGGCGGCGCAGATGCCGATCGGCGAGGTCACCGCATCCGCCATCTGCATCGAGGCGGGCGTCACGCGCGACACGTTCTACAGACATGCCGCGAACCCGGAGGACCTCCTCGCCGACGCCCTCTCCGCCGAGATCGACGAGATCATGGCGAGACTGCCAGAAGCGGATGCGATCGGCGACGCGGAACGAGCGCTGCTCACGCACGTGCGCGAGCACGCCGATGTCTACCGCGGGGCGATGAACCCGATCCTCGCAGCCCCCGTCCGCGCAGTGATCGAGGGATCCATCCGCTCCGGTCTCCTGGTGTGGGCGGAGTTGCACCCGCACATCGTGCCCATCGACATCGCGGGCGATGCCTCCGCGATGAGGATCGCCGTCTCCTATGCCTCCGCAGGCACTGTCGGCGCCATCGAGGAGTGGCTGCGGAGCGGGGATTCTGATGTCGAGAGCGCCGTGAGGATGATCCTCGCGGCATCACCGGAGTGGTGGCTGCGATGACAGCCGCCGGAATGGAGAAGATGATGAAGGCCGCGCTGTTCCACGCCAAGGAGGACCTGCGTGTCGAAGAGGTCGCGGAACCGAGCCCCGGACCCGGTCAGGTCAAGCTCCGCAACGCGTTCGCCGGGATCTGCGGATCCGACCTGCACGTGTACTACTCGCCGGACGCGGCGGGGCTCGATTTCCATCACCCGCACCCCGTCACCGGGTCGACGCTCCCTCAGATCCTCGGACACGAATTCTCCGGCACCGTCACGGAACTCGGCGACGGTGTGACCGACGTCGCGGTCGGCGATCGTGTCGCGGTGTGGCCGATCTACTACTGCGGTGAGTGCCCGGCGTGCCGGCGCGGCATGTTCAACGCCTGCGCGAAGATCGGCTTCCACGGTCTGAGCTCGCACGGCGGCGGGATGGCGGAGTTCACGACGGTCGATGCGTCGAAGCTCCACGTGCTGCCCGAGAACGTCGACCTGCGCATGGGCGCCCTGGTCGAGCCGATGTCGGTCGCATGGCACGCGGTGTCCCGAAGCGGCGTCACCGCCGGCGGAACGGCTCTGATCGCGGGCGCGGGGCCGATCGGCATCGGGGTGTGGTTCGCCCTCAAGGCGCGCGGCATCGAGAGGGTTCTCGTCTCGGAGCCGAGTGCCGAGCGTCGGGCCATCATCGCCGCTCTCGGCGCGACCGTGGTCGATCCCGTGAATCAGGACCTCGCCGCCGCGGTGGCGGAGATCTCCGACGGGGACGGCGTCGATGTCGCGTTCGACGCCGCGGGTGCCGGCCCCGCCGTCGCCTCGTCACTTGCGAATCTCGTACCCGGAGGACGTGTCGTGATCGTCGCCATCCACGAGCGGCCGATGGAGTTCCTTCCGACGACCCTCGTGATGGCCGAGACGGAGATCGCCGGCGCCCTCGCCTACCTGCCCGAGGACTTCGACGCCGTGATCGAGGCCATGTCCCGAGGTGTGTACGACACGTCCGGCTGGGTGGAGGAAGTCCCTCTCGAGGGTGTCGTCGACGCGATCCACGCGCTGCGGGGTGGCGCCGGCGCCAAGATCCTCGTGCACGCCGGCTGACATGACACGGCCGAGGGTCGAACGGATGCGTCCGTTCGCCCCTCGGTTCGTCGCCGTCGAGATCGTGGCACGGACGAGTGCGGCGATCTCCGACAACCCGCCAGTACAACAAAAAACCCCCGGATGACCGGGGGTTTTCGTCTATGCGCGATACTGGGATCGAATCAGTATCTGGGCTACTGGGCACTTCCGCGTGATACCGCCATTTTACCGCGTGCTGGTGCGGATTTAGCGGGACCGTGTTAAGGTCACTGGGAACCGCAAGAAGCCACAACCGGACACAAGATATTGCCCGTTATTGCCCAGGAAGGCCCCATATGGTGACCAACAAGAGGAAGCGACGCGAGTCCTTCGGCGCTATCCGACAGCGCTCCTCAGGCCGCTACCAGGCTTCCTATGTCGGCCCCGATGGTGAACGGCACAACGCACCACAGACGTTCGACGGCATCACCGACGCCCGCGGCTGGCTCGCCGTGCAGCAAGCCCGCATCATCGATGGCACCTGGTCGGAGTTCGATACGGCTCGAGCAGAACAGTCCGGCAAAGGTCGCGGGCTGACGTTCGCCGATTACGCCGCCGACTGGGTATCGACTCGGACCAATCGCCACGGTGACCACCTGCGTCCCCGCACTATCGCGGAGTACCGGCGCCTGATCGCTGGGCCGCTGTTGCCATTTGCTGACGCTCGTCTGACCGCGATCACTCCGGATCAGGTCCGCGCCTGGTACTCGTCGATGATCGAGGCCGGCACGAAGACGCAAGCTGCGCGTGCATACGAGCTCCTGAAGTCGATCCTGTCGACCGCCACGCTCGACGGGCGGATCAAGGTCAATCCATGCCAGATCCGCGGTGGCGCCTCAGCGAGTACAGGAAAGAAGGTCGAGCCTCCTACTGCCGCCGAGCTGCAGACGATGATCGACGCGATCGCTCCACGTTTCCAGGCGGCGGTCACACTGGCAGCCTGGGCGGGCCTCCGCTACGGCGAGCTCACGGAGCTGCGCAGACGGGATCTCGAGCTGGTCGAGAACGGAGACGGTACGCGCTCGATCGTCGTGAATGTGTCCCGCGCGGTCGTCCATGTACCCAGAATTGGCTTCATCGTTGGACCCACAAAGTCGGAGGCAGGGGTTAGATCCGTCGTGCTCCCCCCACATGTGAATGGGCTAGTTGAGAAGCACCTCAGTGAGAACGTTGGACGCTCCGCGGACAGCCTCCTCTTCCCCTCCGCGGGCGGTAGCGGCCACCTGGCACAGTCGGCCTTCTACAAGCATTGGAACCCGGCGCGGCACGCAGCGGAGCGAGGCGACATGCCGTGGCACGCGCTGCGTCACTACGGAGCCACAAGAGCGGCCCTGGCCGGCGCGACGCTCAAAGAGCTGCAGGCGCGGCTCGGACACTCCACGGTAGCTGCTGCCATGCGCTACCAGCACACCGCTGGACGCGATGAAGAACTCGCGAGGCGCATGAGCGAACTCGCGTAGCACGGGGCGCTGCACCCGCAGTGCCCCAGGAAGCCCCCGCCGAGGTGCAACTCGGCGAGGGCTAGGTCAGACAACTAGGAGCTGAAATGACCAAGACAACTATGTCACCCTCAAGGCCCGAAGAAGTCACGGTGAAGGATCTGGTGATCGCAGCCGGGCGCATGGGCTGCTCTCCCAGCGTCGTCGCACCGCCCGCTTGGGCTACCAAGACAGAGATCGACGAAGACGAGATCAATCTGTCGGTCCTCCACCGGACTGAATTCAGGAACGGTAAGGTTTACGTCGGTATCGAGAACCTCATCCGGAAAATCGACTACGGAACTGACGCCACCCTGTGGTGGGACTCGTACGATGTCAAAGGGGCCAGCGAGGTCAAGATCTTCTCTGTGATGATCGACGACATCCCGGCGGTCATCTCAGCGTTGCAGGCAGCGCACGACGTCGCTCGAACTCCCTCGCGGGAGGTTCGGCGGAGCGCGGAGGTCGAAGAGATGCTGCGGGAGCGCGAGTCATGAACGCATCGGCAGCGCTCGTCGAGAACATTCAGTGGGCATTCGGTCGCCTCGCAGAACTGCCGCGCAATGAATGGTGGGGACTCGAGGAAGGCGAACCGCTATATCACCCCATCCCCGAGCGATTGGTCCGCACGATCCCCGGCCACACCAAGTCGGTCATGGAAGTCACCACGCTGTGGGAGGTTTACGCCCCGGACGGCAGGCTCGTGTCCGATTCGCGAGCAGCCATGAAGAACCAGATCCGCTGCTACGACGTGCTCGCGCACGAGAATGCCATCGGCAAGATGCGCAACGGCAACCTCGCGATCAACCGCGGGAAGTACGTCGTCACGGCAATCGACGGCGACGATGTGCACTTTACGCGGAAGGACATTTGGCTGGAGGAGTTTCCCTCTTCCGACCGATGCGCCGAGCTCAAACCGGCATGGGCGACGAGGGTCGACCTGCAGCTCGCTCCCCGGTTCGCCCGTTTCGAAACGTACGACCCCGAGGGCTTTTTCTACACGCGGCAAGTCGAGCTTTCCACCGGCTCCTACCAGGAACGCGTCAGTCTGAACGCCGACTGCACGGTGGAGCAACTGCGGCAGAAAGCAAGCGCGCTTTTCGCGTGGGCCGACCGAATCGAAGCGGAGACCGGCAATGTCGATTCCTGAGGGCTTCGTCGGCATGGACGCCTCTGGGCGATCCGCCCGAGAGATCGCGGTCGCGCTGGGTGTTTCGGCTCGAACCGTCACGAGGTGGCGGAGGGCGATGGGTCGGTCGCGGGGTGGACGTAAGTACCCGACCCCGCCCTCCGTGCTTCAAGCGCACACGAAATGCTGATGGACGGGGCGTCCCGCACCGAAACAGCCCGTTCGCTGGGAATCTCGGTAGACGTCCTGAAGAGGCACTTTCCCGAGCTCTCCTGGACGTCCGAGGAGTGCCTCGACTATGGACGCATGTTGCGACACTCAGCGGTAGACCTGGGCACGGGATCACATCGGCAGGTTGCAGCATGAGCACTATGAAGATCGCGAGCTCATGTGATCGCGAGGCACCGATAGATGAATGCCTGCGAGCCGCAGTGGCGCACCCAGAGAACAAAAACCGCGGAGCCGCTACCGCATGAGCCAGGGTGCCCCTCTCCGGGTCAGGGCGGGGCACCCTGCCGATAGCGAAAAGAAGTTTGAGACAACGAGGTGCGAGCTAATAGGATCGCTCTCGCAGAGGTGACGTGTGCCCAAACCGGGCACCGCGCCTCTTTTTCGTTCACGGGCGGCACCCAAAATCTGGCATATCTGGCGTGCCAAGTGATAGGCTCGTGCCTGCCTAGGTGACGTGCGCCCAGTTTGGGATGCGTCACCTTTTGCGTACTAGCGAGAATCCTGCAAAACCCGCAACCTTCTCTGGTAGCATCAACATGTGCGAGAGAAGTGTCTCCCGCCACCGAAGCCCTAGGTCAGATCCTGGGGCTTCTTCTCGTTAACAACCAGCCCTGGCCCTCATCCGGTCGGGGCCTTTCTATTTGGCCCAGGCTGTCCACTCGTGGACCTCCCAGGCCCCCACAACTGAACACACAACCCATGCCCCTGACGGGGCGCTTCTAGAAATGGAGCTTCCCCGTCCTGGGGAGGACTCTGCCATCCAGGCGTGACTTCGGTCACGCCTTTTGTCGTTAAGGAGCGACTGATGAACGAATCCAGTTGGGGCACCATGGAGGACGCCGCCCTGCACCTCGGAGTGAGCAGCAAGACAATCCGCCGTCGCATTGCGGACGGATCTATCCGGGCGAAGAAGTTTGGACCGCGGCTCGTGCGCGTGGACATGCACAGCCTTGAACAGTCCGGCCGCGCCATGAATTGGACTGGCGCTTGAACGACAAGAGCCTCCCGGAGGAGGCCCTTGTGAATTCTGCTGTGGGGGCGGGATTCGTATCCAAGACTACGATCCGAGACCTCTGCCATGGGGTTATCACCGATCAGCTTCCGCCGCACCGCCTACCCGCTCCCCTGGCCGACCTTTGGCGAGAAGGATTCGTCGAAGGCGCCACTCAAGTGCGAGCGGAGATGCTTCGCCAGATCCAGCGCCTCGAGCACGACGTGAATCACTGGTACATCGCCGCGAACTACTCCCCCGCCGAGATAGCCGAGATGCGCCGGAAAGCGTCCTACCTGCAAGCCAACATCGACTGGGAGACAGGGGTGGTCGCATGAGTCGGGAACTCCTGAGAACATCTCTCGCCTCCGTTGAGATCGAGCGGCAGGGCTGGCTAGTTCGGGACCAGATCCCGCTCGACGTCATCACGATCCTCGCCGGAATGGCAGGGATCGCGAAGTCCACGATCCTCGCCTGGTACGTCGCCGGACTTACGCAGGGAACGCTCCACGGCGACTTCTATGGCACCCCTGTACCCGTAGCGATAATCGCTGGGGAAGACGACATCTCTCGCATGCTCGTGCCGCGGCTGAAGGTAGCCGGCGCCAACCTCGAGCTCGTGACGGCACTCAGCGGCGTGCACGTTGTGGAAGAAGGCGAAGACTGGATCACCTCTCCCAACCTGGCCGACGACCTGGCGGCGATCCGAACAGCTCTCGTAGAAACGGGCGCGCGCCTGCTGATCATCGACCCGATCATCAGCCTGATGCGCGGAGACTCCCATCGACTCGAGGACGTGCGTCGAAACCTAGACCCACTCGCATCCATGGCTGCGGAACTCGACATCGCGATCGTTTGCGTTGCGCACTTCAACAAGGGCGGCGGGCAGGCGAGCGACAAGGTATCCGGCTCACACGCCTTCCGTGACATCGCACGGTCGATGCTGCTGCTGGCTGTGGACGACGAGACGGACAACCGCATTCTGTCTGTAGAGAAATCGAATTACTCCCCCGTTAAGCCGTCCATCGCGTTTCACGTGGAGTCAGTCGACGTGCCGACACGAACGGGTGACACGACCACAGTAGGTATGGCCGTCATGCTTGGGGACTCGACGTTGACAGTGCAAGACATCCTCAATCGAGATGTCTCTGTGCTTGGCGAGCGATCGTCTGAGCTCATCGACTACGTCAACCGTCAGCCTGAGGGTGTGCGGGCTGAGGACGTTGCAGCGGCGCTGGATATTCCCGTCAACCAAGCGCGGACCTACCTCAGCAGAGCGGCATCCGGGGGCCGCATCAATCGAGCCGAGCGAGGCATCTACGTCGCCCTTCGCAACACCAACGCAACATCCCCCGACCCTGTTGGGAGTGTTGCAAGTGTTGCAAACCTCTCTCCTCTCGCCCCATTTGCCACACACGCAACAGTCGCAACGGCACCTGGTTCTGTTGCGAACGGTGTTGCGGGCACCGAGGACTACTGCGAACACGGGGTAACTACCGGGGCGCGATGCTCACGATGCGGAGGGGTCGCAGCATGACCCGCGCCGGGAGCGGCCACGCCGAGTACCTCGCCCTATCCAAAGCCCTCGACGACGTGACGCCGGCTTGCAGCAACGACTGGCGTTACATCCAGGACCGTGAAGTGCTCGACCCAGATGACGTCGCAGCCATGCAGCGAGCCTGCCGCGCCTGCCCCGTGCAGTCCCTCTGCCGCACTTACGGCGACGCGGCTCGGCCGTCCGCCGGCATGTGGGCAGGGAGATTCTGGGGCCGAAAAGAGCGCACCCCGAAGAGCGGCGATCAGTCGTGACCCGGCGGGTAGAAAACGCTGTGATTCTCACAGGCTCGGATGCCGCGCTGCTCTACCAAGTAGCGAACATACGGCGCCTGCGAATTGCCGCTCGAGGCAAGTCAGATCGCCTCTACGCACTACTCACGGACATCACCGAAGCCGCGTTCATCCACGCCGCTTCCGTCGACGGAAAGAACCGGGGGAAACCCGCGGAATCGGACGAGAGTCAAAGCAACGACATCGTGAGCGTCGAGCACATCGCACGGCGAGCAGGCGTCACCGCAAGAACTGTACGAAACCACATAGGGCTCGGACTGATCACAGCCGAGAAAGTCAACCGCACCTGGCTGATCACCCGAGAAGCCGCACAGCAATACATCGACGGCCGCACAGCCGCCTAGACCAAAAGGGAGAAAGACCAGTGGAAATGCAATTCCGGGACAGCGATCGCGTGACCATCCGCGACAGCGACAGCGCTGAGCTCGTCGACGTCGCCACCAAGATCCAGACGCTTCGCGAGAAGGCGAAGCATTCGAGCAACGAGCATGGCCGCGCGTTGGACGCCATCAACCGCGACCCCAACCTCAGCGACCAGGGCAAGAGGGAACGAGCCGCCGAACTCGAAGCCGCGCGCAAGACCCAGCGCAAGGCAGCGATGGAGCAGGAGAAGCAGATCATCTCTGACAAGATCACGGCACTCGAGCGGCGACTCGACGGTTACGTCGGGTACACGAGCGAGAACATCATGGCGTTTCGCGACGCCCAGGACCGCGCCGAGAGCATCAGCGACGGCGACAAAGCCGCGACCGTCATGGCACGAGCCCTGCGCACTAATGACACGACGCTCGCTCACGCCATCTACCGTCGAGCAGTTGACGCCCGGTGGACTGAAGCGAAGCAGGCATTTGCCGCGCAGAATCCCGCAGTGGCAAAGCTCGTCAACGACGTTCACAAGCTCGAGGAGCTCCGCGATGCCAGCTTCAACCGCACCGTCGCGTACATGTGATCGAGGGTAAGCAATGGACGTCGAACGAGCAGCTATGCCCCAGGGCGGGGTACCCCTGTGCCCTCTCGCCTCCGGGTCTCTGGGGCTTCCCGGCATCCCTCTCCGGTCTTTTTTTTCCACAGATCCGGATGCCCTCTAACAGCAACAGATAGGAGTTTGAAGATGACTGAAGAGACGAGCGCTGACGAGGTGGAGGCGCCGACGCCCGCCACAGTGGCAGCACAGATCGCACCGCGTCGACTAACGCAGGAGCAGATCGATCGTGAAGTGACACGGGCGCTAAGGAACGCCGAGAAGGACATCAAACCAGCGGACTACGACGAGGTTCGTGCGCAGGCAGAGCGCGCAACAGAACTCGAGCAGAAGATCGCAGATCTGCAGGGCGAGATCTCTCATGTGCAGCTCGAGTCCCTGCGGACGTCGGTGGCCGCACGATTCGGAGTCTCCGATGAGGATCGGGCGCTCCTCATGACTGGCGCAGACGAGGCGACCCTCACCCTGCAGGCGGAACGGCTTGGCGCACCAGCGGTACCGATGCGGAACGTAGCGCCGCGCGAAGGCACGTACAGGCAGACCGGCGACAACCGCTCCGACCGTGAAATGAGCTCGTTCGTGAACGAACTCATGGGCAATGACACGTTCTGGGACTGAATAACAAGAGAGATGAGAACCACGATGACCAAGATTCAGAAACACACGATCGAACTGCGATCCCCGCGCACCGACGCCGCTGAGACAGCTTCAGAGGAACTCGCACGACTCCACGGACAAACCGAGCGCATCCACCACGCCGCGCTCAATGGAGATCTCAGCGCAAGCGAGCTGGCAACCCACACCGACCGGGTGAACCTTGCGACGCTACGAGCGGACACCACGCGAGCCGCCGCCGACCGGGAACTCTCAGAACTCGGCAAACCCAACGACATCGCTGATGCCATCGCTGAACTGCTCGACGACCCGACCCTCTCAACCGCCGCCCTGCAAGACGCCGTCACCGCGCTTCGGACCGCTCTCATCGCTCTCGAGAGCGCAAACCATGATCGCAACACGGCCATCGTCGAATGGGTGCAGCGACTGCGAGGACTCGGTATCCCCGACACCGGGCTCACCGTCAACGACGATGAGATCCGCATTCAGTCCGGAGGGACAACCGGGACCACCATCTCCGTTGGGCCAGGCCGCGTAGCCACCGTTCCCTCCGTCGCCGGCCACGTGCGGCACATCACCGAGAAGCTCGCAGCGAAGGCGCACATGGCCATCGATCCAAGCAACCTCGACCAGGCTGACAGCCGAGGTAGAGCACGAGTCGACACCGCGGCAGTGCGGCTCATCACACCGATCGGAGGGCGGGCAGTAGGCGACGTGCTCACCACCCGCAACCACACGCTGGGCGTGCTTGCTCAGATGGTGCACAACGGGAACGCGGAGCTCATCGAGGGAACTATCCCCGAGGAGTCGGAACACCAGCGCACCGTGTTCCTCGGAGACACGTCGCTACTGCCAGACCCGCAGCGCGTTACCAATCTCCGCAACGTCCATGACGACTCTGACGTTGCGTCAGCAGTCGCGAAGGCCTTTTCCAACTAGATGCTGACTTACGGCCCTGGCGGGGTCTCCTCCGACCCCGCCAAAGGTCGCTGGGAATAGCCGCTCTCATTGTGCGTGCGGTTCGACCTCATTTTTTTTGTGCATCACGATCAACGAATGAAGGAGAAGACCATGGCAACGAACCAGAAAGTTGCACGAGTGGCCAGGCGTGAGGCTCTCGCGATCCAGGCTCAAGAAGAAGCGGGGGTGTCTCTTGGCTGAGCGCGTTGTCAAAGTCAGGCTTTCCGCCGTCGTCGAGGACTACAAGAAGGGCATGCGGGAGGCCGCTGAGGCGACCCGCACTGTGGGCACGCAGGCGGAGAAGCTGGCGCAGGTTCGCCAGTCGATGCAGCTCCTCGGAACGACCGGGGTAGCAATGGGCGCCGCCCTCGCTGCTGGCGTGGGTGTAGCCATTGCCAAGTTTGCTGAGTTCGACCAGGCGATGTCGTATGTGGCGGCCACGGGTGACGACGCACGGCAGAACATGGATGCTCTGCGCCAGGCCGCTCTTGATGCGGGCGCGGCGACGGTGCTCTCGGCAACGGAGTCGGCGAACGCGATCGAGGAGATGGCGAAGGCTGGTCTCTCTGCGAAGGAGATCCTGAGCGGTGGCCTTGCTGGCGCTCTCGATCTGGCGGCTGCTGGCGGCCTCGATGTTGCTGACGCCGCAGGTATCGCGGCTACGGCGCTCAAGACGTTCAACCTTGAGGGTTCGGACATGTCGCATGTCGCCGATCTTCTTGCTGCGGGTGCAGGCAAGGCGATGGGCGACGTCACCGACCTGTCTGCGGCACTGAACCAGACCGCACTCGTGGCGAACTCCACGGGACTGTCCATCGAGGAGACGACGGCGGGTCTGGCCGCTTTCGCTTCGCAGGGCCTTCTTGGCTCCGATGCTGGAACGTCCTTCAAGACCATGCTTGGCGCGCTGACCCCCAACTCGGCGAAGGCTGCCGACGAGATGAAGCGTCTCGGGATTTCGGCGTACGACGCGAGCGGAAACTTCGTTGGCCTGGAAGCGTTCGCGGGACAGCTCAAGACTCAGATGTCTGGTCTGACTGATGAGCAGCGCAACGCGTCGCTCGAGATCATGTTTGGTTCGGATGCTGTTCGTGCCGCGACTGTGCTCTACTCCGAGGGCGAGTCGGGTATTCGGGACTGGATCGCGGCTGTTGATGATCAGGGTTATGCGGCTGAGACTGCGGCCACACGCCTAGACAACCTGATCGGCGACTGGGAGGCGCTGACTGGCGCTCTTGACTCGGCGTTTATCAGTATGGGCGAGGGTGCGGACGGCCCTCTTCGGTACTTGGTTCAGCAGCTCACAGTGTTGGTCGACTCGTTCAACACTCTGCCGGACTGGGCCAAGCAACTCGGCGTTGGGCTGGGTGCGGTTGCGGCCGGTGCGGGACTTGTTGGCGGGGGAATTCTGCTTGCGATTCCGAAGATTGCTGAGTTCAGGGATGGGCTGATCACTTTGGGGATCTCTGCCGCACGTACAGATCGGATCATGGGGGGCTTGCAGCGGGCTGTCGGAGCTGCCGGAGTGCTCGGGGCGTTTGCCCTTGCGACAGCCGCCGTGGACGCGATGGCTGAGAAGATCTCTGAGTCCTTTTCTCCGAGCGCTGAGGAACTGACGAACAAGTTCCGCACTGCGACAGATGCCGCGCAGCAGTTGCAGGTTGGTATGGCTAGCGTCGGTGGCGATCGCTGGGACAACATTGAGCAGGGCCAGGAGGCTTTGTCGAGGTTGAGCATGGTTCTCGACGATGCGAAGAAGGCGCAGGATGACTTCTGGTATCGCGGTCGGGCGGACCTCGACCCGTACGTTTCGGCGGTCAGGAACCTGGGCGATGAGTACGCCGAGCTTGCGAAGACGGATCTCCCTCAGGCTCAGGCCAACTTCCGTGAGCTTGCTGACGCTGCCGGTCTGACTGATGAGCAGATGGGGACGCTTCTCGACGAGATGGAGCCCTTTAAGAAGGCGCTCACTGAGCAGGCGACTGCGGCGGGGCAGACGGCTGACGAGCAGACGCTGCTCAATCTGGCGATGGGTGAGGCTGAGAGTCCCGCTCAGACGGCTACTGAGGCGTATATGGACGAGGCGGATGCGGTCGCGAACCTGCATTCGCAGTTCATGGATCTGATTGATGCGATCGATCAGGCGAACGGCATGAACCGGGATGCGGTGTCGTCGAACATCGAGTACCAGGACACGCTTCGGGATGTTGAGGAGCAGATCCGAAACATCTCTGATGGCGTTGAGGGCTTCGGCCGTGGCCTGGATATCACGACGCAGGCTGGCGCGGACAACAAGGCGATGCTGGTTGCGTTGTCTGAGGATGCGTGGGATGCGGCTGCGGCTCAGCTTGCTCTCGATGGTGACACGGCGAACTTCACGGCAACTCTCGAGGCGCAGCGTCAGAAGCTCTACGAGGCCGCGATCCAGATGGGCGCGAGCGAGGAAGAGGCCGCGATCCTTCGTGACACGCTGTTGGCAATGCCTCCGGAGCGAACCATTCAGGTGATCGCGGAGACGTCGACAGCGCAGTCCAAGGTGAGCGCGTTGTGGGGGAGCTTGAACGATCTGGTCGGCAGGACGTGGAACATTCCGGTTGCGACGTCGACTGTGGGCGTGGGCACGGTTCTCAAGCCTGATGGTTACGCAACTGGTGGTCGCGTCACCGGCCCCGGCACGACGACATCTGATTCAATCCCGGCGTACTTGTCGAAGGGCGAGTACGTGCTTACTGCCCAGGACGTGAGTCGCGCGGGAGGCCATGACGCTCTTGACGCATGGCGTTCAGGAGATCAGGCCGCGTGGGTTCCCACGAGCCCGTATCTCGCGCAGGCGGCGGGTGGGACAACACAGCCGAGCGCGCCTCAGGACGTGAATGTCCTGCTTTCACTCAAGGGAAGTCTCGAGCAGATGATCGACGCGCGTATTGAGCAGAAGGATGACGAGCTCGGATCGGGGTTGCGCGGATGGTGAATCATCTGACGCATCAAATCGAGGGAAGCGACGAAAGGAACCAAAATGGCGGATGATCTGAACCGGAAGCTGCAAGCTCAGCTTGATGGGTTGCGCAAGGATATCGACCGTCTCAAGCGGACGAATCACCTCGAGGCCGCGTCGGTGACGAGCGGGCGTGTCCGATTCATCGGCGGTCTGCTGCGCGTCGATTCGGGCGGTCGCGTCGAGATCGTCGGAACGCTGGAGATCGACGGCACGACCACTGTGACAGGATCGTTCACGGTCACAGGGCCGTGGGGCCTCGAGGGCGATGGAACGATCACTGGTGATGTGATAATCAGCGGTGACGTGACGTCGACCGGAACGCTTACGCAGAACGGCCCGTGGAACATGAACGGCGCCGGGACTATCGCTGGCAACGTGACCCAGACCGGCGACACGGATCAGCGCGGCAACGTTACCGTGCGCAATGGCGGAAAGATCACCGTCAAGGGTGGCGGCGGCGATGTTGTGCTGGACAGCAGCTACTCAGACCCGCGGATCACGCTGGGCTCGGCTCAGATCAACGGAGGAACTGATTCGTTCACGTTCACCTCCGGATCGCAGATCGTCTACTTCGTGAACAACACGATCCGCATCCCCGGAATGGCCACCAAGCCAGTTGGCGACGTTCCAGGGGGCTATGTCGGCGGCGTCTGGGTCGACTTGGCGGGAAGGTTCTACCGCTTGTCTTGATCTCCCGCACCGAAGGCCGCAGTAACACGTAACATGGCCCCGTCTTGGTCTTCGGCTCGCGCGGGGCCAGTTGCGCCGGAGCGCTCTATTACAGGTCACTACTAGGGGGAAAAGTGAGTGAAACACAATGGACAGATCGGGACGACGCGGAGCTGCACGCCGAGTCGTTACCGATTACCCACCCCGTCAGGCTGGTCCAGGCATTCATTGGCGCACTGAAATCCACGGACCCCGAAGCGGCTGATGTACTCGCGACTTTGATCACTCCCGAGTCTGAAGCTGATTGGGCTGACTATGGTGCCGCACGCGAGTTCGCAAACCGTCCGATGCGAATCAGCCTCGCAACGCGCTACGACCCGGAGGCTCCCGACGTCGCATATGTGAAGTTCGCGCCTGATGAAGGTGCGTGGATAAGCGGCAAGCTGGATCAAGACAACGTGCTCGCTTGGGCGACTCTGGTATGGCGTCCCGAAATCTCAAAGTGGGGTCCGTTGGCGTGTTGGCGTATCCATCGCATCGGCCCGTGGGCCTCAGCGTCTGAACTACCTCGAAGCGTGCCGGGTTTTGATCCGCAATTACTGTGACTGCACGGCGCACAATCGCCCCCGCCCCAGTGAAAGCCGAGGCGGGGGCGATGTCACTGCGCGGCGACGAACACGTTGCCGCCTCCCCCTGATGTTGAGGTCGCGAACGGCGCAACCCGGCGACCCGGGACGCTATGTTCGGATCTGTGGACACTGACAGGAAATCGCTGCCATCGCGAGGGCTTCGGTCTCGGAACATTGGCGCTTCAAGTCAAGCGGTTGCGAGGGGCGGAAGGTGCGGGATCACGATCGGAGCGGTAGTGCGATCAGGGGTCGCGTAGAACCGCTGGAGGTCGACGAGGACATCGTCGGCGGACATGTAGCAGTTCGCCAACGGGAGGTCGCGCATCCAGACGATGTCCACCTCGACGCTGTCGACCTGATAGATACAGGCAACCGTTTGGCGCGCGTCATGAGCTGCATACTTGTGGTCAAGGATCAGCCACTCGCTTTCCGTGACCTTGCGAAGTTCAAACCGGGGGTCAGACATTGGGGGACTCCACTCTCATAGAACCAGTTCCTGGTCGGCGAGAGGAGCCCTGCGTGCGCGTGGGGGTGCGACTCGACCAAACGGGCTACTCGTCGTCCGCCAGATCTTGTACCAAGTTAAGAGCGTCCGGAATATCGGTCCAGGCCCTTGAAAATCAAGGCCTATGAAGCTACTCGGACTCCACGCTGCTCTCGGCATGCGGAGCGCCAACAGGCTTCGATTCGCTCGAGCCACGCTGGCGCAGGTAGATGCTGAACACGACCATCGCTCCGACGGCGAGGAACTCGGATTGCCAGTTCTGCAAGGTGCGGTTCCAGAACTCGGGCGAGACGACGTACTCGAGCCAGCTGACCGGTGGGTAGCCGTGTTCTGCGTTCTCCTCGCTTGCGACGATGCGGCCGGCGAGGGATTGTGCCAACCAGGAGAGCAGGAAGATCGCGCCCATGACCATCAGGAGAGAGTTCGAGTAGACCCACAGGCGGATGCCGCGGAGACGCGCCCACGCCGGAGAGTCGCTCCGCGCGTGCCTGCCGATGAGTTGATCTGCCTCACCTCCGATACCCTCGTCCCCGGGTTTCTTCGATTCTGGTGAGCCGCGTTGCACAAGCCAGATCGTTGCGAGGATGAAGAGGAAGAACTGCAGGAACTCGGACTGCCAGTTCTCTGCCACGTCGACCAGGAAGTCAGACGAGGTGATGAAGTCCAGGTATCCCATGGCAGGTTGTTGATGCTGCTCCAGCTCTTCGTTCGTGTAGGCAAGCCCCACAAGCGACTGGCCGGCGAGTGTGAGCAGGAAGATCGTGAGGAACGCAATGCCAAGCCCGTTATCGCGGAGACGCCTACGCACGGCTCACCTCCCCGCGAGAGGCAGGACGATCATGACAGCGAGCCCGACGCCGATGACGCCGACCCACGTCCAAAAGACGCCACGCGGCGACGTCGATTCCGTGTCTTTCATCTGACCTACCTCCTCGAACCCACGGGCCGAAGTTGCATCCCGTGATTCTTGACCGTAGGGCGATGGCGACGCCCGCTGGAAGGGGTTGACTTGCTGCCCTTTGCAAACCTAGCCGCGGGCATGGCGAGATCATGACAGCGAGTACAAGCAGCCTGGAGAAGAGTCCCCCAAGGGCGTGCGGGGGCTGGATGCCGAGTCATACGCATGCGATCCGATACTTTGGGTCCATTCGTCTTAATGAGGGGACATGATGAGCTTTTCGCGCGAGGACAGTGAGATCGTGGACGGTGTCGTCCAACTGCGGTTCGCGAACTCCACTGACCAGGTGAACGAGATCGGCGCGTCCGACCTCGCCGAAGTCCTACAGGGCCTGGTGGCCTTCAGCGCGGAGTTGGCGCGAGCGGGTGAGTTTGGAGAAGGACCGGCGCCCCGCGTTCGAGTGCGTGCTCCTAAAGAAGGCTCCTTCATCCTCGAGGCTGTGGTCTGGTTCCAAGAGAATCCGATCGGAACTGCAGCCGCCGCTCTTACCGGAATTGCAGGTGCAGCCGCGGCAAAGGAGATCGGCACAGCGGCCGGCAAAGCAATCGCAGAGGGTATCGGGATCGGCCTTCGGAAGCTCCGCGGTGAGCGACCGGTTGGCTTCGAGCACCTCGACGGCGGAACCGTGAAGGTGGACTGGCCTGACGGGAGCGTGAGCGAAGTCCGTGAGGAAACTTGGACTCAGCTGCAGGCGATGAAGAAGCCAACCCGCAACGCCCTGAGCAAGATACTGACTCCCCTGAACACGGACTCTGACACGCTGGAGGTCAGGGATGCATCCGTATCCGAAACCACTGACGAGATCCTAAGCACCCCGGCGGATGCCGTTGCGAATCGCACGGACTATCTCACTGCGATCTTTGAGCCCGACGACTCGTTCTCAGACGAGCGAATCTTCGAAACCGAAGCAACACTTGGGAGCATCGATTTCAGCAGCAATGAACGCTGGAAGGTTCTTACCCCCAACGATGGATCGAGGACGGCTACCATCGAGGACAGGGAATTTCTGCGGAGACTGGATCAGGGAGAAGCTCTGCACAAGGGCGACATATTCTGGCTCAAGATCCGCGAGACGGTGTCCAAGGAGCGTGGCAAGAACACCTCCACTGAGTGGGCGGTACTCGAAGTGACACGCAGAAGGGCGGGAGGCGAGGATGACATCCCTTCTACACCGGCGCCCCCCTCGATCGAGTAGACCTCGGCCCGCCGACGCTAGAAGGCTGGCGATTACCTTTATCTGTGTAGTGGCAATCGCGGTGTTCATAGTGAGCGTGATCATAGAAGGCACGTCGCCTTACCTTATTTTGGCACCGACCTTGATCGGAGCGTTTTCCATTAGCCGACTGGGGCGGTGACGACTCTTCTGTAGTCGTGGCTGAGCGTGCTTGCTCGCTGCCAGCCCTGGCGGCAGGTCACTTCGGCACCGGGATGGGCGTAAATCCAGCCTGCGTCGAGCCGATCTGCAGCTTGACCAGGGCTTCGTGCTCCCTGAATGCATTCCACGTTCGGAAGAGGTAGAAGAGCGCCTGACCGGGGAGGATGCGTCGCGCTCCCCCCGCCTGCAGGTCGTTCGTGACCCGTCGTGACAGCGTCAGGAACGGGTCACCAGGACCGTTCTGAACGCCGTCCCGGATGCGGTTGAAGAACTCGGCCGCATCGTCAACGTCGAGCTTCGAAAACTCAAGGAATGCCACGCCGAGAGCGCTGACAGGCAGCCGTAAGTAGCGGTACATCCCTCGAGCGTGGCGGGCAGCGAACTCGATATCAGGGATCGTCAGCACCGCCTCAGCCAGCTCAGACTTCGTCAGGCTGTAGCTGCCACCGATGTGGGAAGCCGCGTGCTTCACGTCGCCGGCCTGATATGCGGTTTGGAGACGCGCAATCGCTCCCACGTCCTTGGCGTCTACGCGCTCTGCCAGCCCGGTGATGATGAGCATGTCCCCTGTACTGCGGGCGGCACCCGAATCGAGCACCACGAGGGCCTCTTCGCTGATCCCCGTCACCACGAGTACCCAGGCACCCTTGCCTGCCGCGACGATCGCCTGACATCGGTTCTGACCATCGATGAGCCGGCCGGCTGCGTCGAACTTGATAGCCTCGCCAGTCACCACCCAGCGGTCCGCCTGGATGTCCCGGACGTACCCGTTGATACGCCCCTTGCGCACGTTGCGGTTGTTGTCGATGTTCAAGGCGAGCCACGACACTGCGAGCTCCGGCGTGACGAAGACGTACTCGGCCGTCTCCCCCGCTGGGCCATGCGCCACCGATGGCGTCTGAACCTTCATAGCTACTCCTCACGAAGCGAGGATCACCCTGATCCCGCTGCTGAGATCAAGTTGTAACCAAGAAGTTTTCGGGCCGCACTATTGCCAGATCATGTTGCCCAGATGTTGCCCAGCCTCACCCAGGCAAAGAAAAACCCCCGGTAAGCCGGGGGTTTCAGTGTGCGCGATACTGGGATCGAACCAGTGACCTCTTCCGTGTCAGGGAAGCGCGCTACCGCTGCGCCAATCGCGCCCAAGTGGGCTGTTCAGTTTTCAGAGAGGTGGCGACGGGATTCGAACCCGTGTAAACGGCTTTGCAGGCCGGTGCCTAGCCGCTCGGCCACGCCACCGTGTGGATTGACCCCACGTGCTGAAGGCCCTCCGAAGAAGGCCCCTGCACTTGAGCGGATGACGAGACTCGAACTCGCGACCCCAACCTTGGCAAGGTTGTGCGCTACCAACTGCGCTACATCCGCGTTGTTCCCGGTTGTTGTCCCGGGCACATATGAAACAGTAGCCGATGAACGGCGACTGTCAAAACCGGGAACGAATCTCGCGCGTGTCCACGCGAATGGTCATCGAGCCGCTCAGGGGTCGGGTAGTATCGGTTGACGTACCCCGCGGGTATGGGCGATTGGCGCAGTTGGTAGCGCGCTTCCTTCACACGGAAGAGGTCATCGGTTCGAGTCCGGTATCGCCCACAGCCAGAAGCCCCCGACAGAGCGCACCGCTCGGTCGGGGGCATCTTCCGTTCACCGAGACGACGCCGTCGGGCCGATCGCTGCTCGCTGCTCCGCGAGCGGACAGGTGAAGACATCGCGCTCCCCGAGACCGACCCGATTGATGTAGCGGACGACGATCGCGTACGACGCGAGCACCCCGACCTGCGTGTACTTCACGTCGTGCGCGGCGCAATACGCGGCGACGATCGGGGCCGCGCGTCGCAGATGCGGCCGCGGCATCGACGGAAACAGGTGATGTTCGACCTGATAGTTGAGACCACCCATCGCCACGTCGATCATCCAGCTCCCCTGCACGTTCCGGCTCATCAGGACCTGACGCCGAAGGAAGTCCAAAGCCAGGCCACGGGGCACCACCGGCATCCCCTTGTGGTTCGGAGCGAACGCGATTCCCATGTAGAACCCGAAGAGCCCGAGCTGCACTCCGAGGAACGCGACCGCGATTCCGGGCGACAGCACGACGAAGACCAGTACGAGATAACCGATCATCCGCACGGCGAGAAAGCCGATCTCCACCCACCTGCGTTCGAGTCGTCCGTGCGAGACGACCCTGCGCATGCTCGACGCATGCAGCGCGAGCCCCTCCAGGAGCAGGATCGGGAAGAACAACAGTCCCTGGTGGGCCTGCATCCAGGTGACCACCGGGTTACGACGCCGTGCCGCGGTCTCGGCGGTGAGGGCGATAACGGGAAGCTCGATGTCGGGATCGGCGCCGATCTTGTTCGGATTCGCGTGGTGGCGGGTGTGCTTGTGCTGCCACCAGCCATAGCTCATGCCGACGAGCAGATCGCCGAGGATGATGCTGACCCAGTCGTTCCATCGCCCTGAAACGAAGATCTGACGGTGGGCGGCGTCATGGCCGAGGAAGGCGATCTGAGTGAAGACGATGGCGAGGACACCGGCGGTGAACAGCTGCCACCAGGTGTCGCCGATCCACACGAAGGCGACGAGGCAGGCCGCCACCACGACCGGCGCTGCGATGAGCTTCGTCCAGTAGTAGCCGTAACGGCGACGCAGCAGACCGCGGTCACGGATCTGCTGCGCCAGTTCGGTGAAGGCACTCGATCCTCCCCGCGCGGTGTCGCGCGGGCGAGTGCGGACGATCGGACGGTCGCCGTCCATGATGATTCCTTCTCCGGCGTCGTCGCGCTACGCGCGGACGGCACCACCTTCTTCGACCCAACCCTCGATGCGCGACTCGTCATCGGATCCTGCTGTCGCGGGTCGGCGCGCGAAGCTCACCGACTCGGCCAGAGCCACCACGGATGCCGCACGGCGCTGCTCGCGCACCGAGGCGTCTTGGAATCGGATCGCAGCCAGGTCTCGCTCCGACTGGATACCCGCGCTGATGTCGGCGAGGCGATCCGCGATCACGGCGGCAAGGCCGTCACGAAGCTCCTCGAGGTTGGTGTTCGCGATCTCGAGGCGACGGTCGGCGACGTGGAGCTCGACGGTCGGGAACCCGTTCGCGGACAGGTGGGCGCGAGTGTCGCCGCCCTGGATCGCGGCGACCTCGTCGCGATCGGTCTTGCGCGTGAACACCGCTTCGACGGTGTAGCGGTCCGGGGATTCGTCGGTCATCAGCGCCGCAGGGAGCGAGCCGATCAGAATGGATTCCAGACCCAGCAGTTCGGGGCCGTGCCCCGCGATCTTCAATTGTGCGTTCATGTGCTGACGTTACGCCCCTTGGCTGTGCGCGTTCACAGGCTGAGAGGCAGGAGCCTCAGGCCCGCACAGCGGAGAGGTCCTCGCGCTACGGGTGTTTCACTACCGGCCCGAGAACCTCTCTACCGGAGCCACATTCCGACAGGTTCCCCATGGACCTGCCCGGCGCGTGCTCTTCGGGCAGAGTACGCTCACCGGCGTCACCGCACCACCCCATGGCGCCCTGCCACACGCAGGCGTACGCTCGTGGTCTTTCCGTCATGCCGCGTCTCCGCGAAGCCTCACACCTGGTAGGTTAGGGTCTCCTAACCCATTCCCTCGAGACGGCTGGTGAGTCGACGATGTCACTGATCGGACCCGCAACCGACGAACCGGTCGTCTGGCGTATCGACACGAACTCTTTCGACCTCACCGATCATGTCGAGTGGGAGTCGCACGCCCACGACGATCGACACGAGCTCCTGTGGGGAGCTCGCGGGACCGTCTCCGCCGAGACGACCGACGGTTACTTCGCCGTTCCCGGCTCCTTGGGCCTGTGGATACCCGCAGGCACCGAGCATCGCGTCGCGGCCGCCCCCGGCACCGCCTTCCGCTGTACGTTCATCGACGCGGATCTGCCGTCCATCGCCGCCGCGACGACCGCCGTGGCCATCCCCGAAGTCGTTCGGGTCGTCCTCGAACGTCTCGAGGCGGCTCCGTACCTCGCACTCTCGCCCCGGCGGCACGCCGAGGAACTGACCCTCAGCCTGCTCGAGCCCGTCGAGGTATCGACGATAGACCTCCCCCTTCCGCTCGACACGAGGGCGCGACAGGTCGCGCAGGCCCTACTCTCCGAGCCGGCCGACGACCGCTCGATCGACGACTGGGGCCGACATGTCGGTGCCAGCGCTCGCAACCTGTCGCGGCTCTTCGTAGCCGAGACGGGACTGAGCTTCTCGACCTGGCGCACGCGGGCTCGCATGCGCCGAGCCATCGACTGGCTCGCCGCAGATCACACCGTGGCCTCTGTCAGTCGGCGTTGCGGGTACTCGACTCCGAGCGCCTTCGTCCAGGCGTTCCGACGCGAACTCGGCCGCACTCCGGGAGAGTTCGCGTCCGTGCGCAGCGTGGCCACGCGGAAGTCGGCCTGAGCGCGACAGCGACTGGCGCCTGGACGACATCTCGCCGTTCCATACTGGGTAAGCCAAGCCTTAGCTAACCTTCTTGGCGCCTCCCGCACCCTCCTCTGGAAGACGATCCATGCGCTCCACTCCCCTCTCGCTCGTCGCGCTCGCCGCGACCGCCCTCCTTCTCACCTCCTGCGCCGGCTCCACTGCGGCAGGCTCGTCCGACCAGGCCGAAACGGTGACGCTGACCACCCCCGCGGGCGCAGACATCGAGGTTCCTGCCGACCCGCAGTCCGCGCTCGGTTTCTACACGACCGATCTCGACATCCTCATCGCTCTCGGCTTTGAGCTCGCCGACACCCAGCCGATCCGCGACGATTTCACCGCATTCCCCGACTTCTTCCCACAGGACGAGCTCGAGGGGCTCGACACGTTCGGGAACTTCCCCGAGTTCAACCTCGAAGCAGTCCTCGAGGCCGAGCCCGACTTCATCCTCAACGGCCTCGGCTACGAAGAGGATCTCGACGGCAAGCTCCAGAAGATCGCCCCCACCTACACGTACAACGCCTTCGACGGCGGCGACTGGCGCGATGTCGTCGGGCAGGCGGCTGCGGACCTCGGCCGCGGAGATCAGTGGCAGGCATGGGTCGACCAGTACGAGGCACGCGTCGCCGACATCCGTGCTCGTCTCGATGCCGCTGACATCCACCCCGTCGTCGCAGACGTCGGCTACTTCGAAGGCCAGGTCACGACCTCGTGCTACGGCGTGCCGTGCCTGGTGTTCGCAGACCTCGGCCTCGAGATGCACGAACTCATGAACGCCACCGACGAGGGCCTCCCCGCGAGCGACGATTACACCCAGCTCAGCCCCGAACAGGTCGGACAGCTCGAAGGCGTCGATGTCGTCTTCACGGGCGCGAACGAAGACGGCACCGTCTGGATCGAAGACGACTCGGCGCTGCAGCAGAACCAGCTCTGGCAGAACCTCTCGTTCGTCTCGGACGGCGCGTACCACCCCTATAACTACGAGATGATCTACGGCTCCCCCAGCGGCCAGGATGCGTTCCTGACCGTGGTCGAGAAGGCGCTTCTCGGATGAGCGTCAACCTGGTGCACCGGATCGTCGCCCAGCGCGTCGAGCGTCTCAGTCCCGGCATGGTCCGCGTCGTCTTCGGCGGCGACGGTCTCGAGGGATTCGTCTCGACCGACGTCGGCGACGAGTACTTCCGGGTGTTCTTCCCGGTGGACGGGCAGGTCGAGCCGAACCTCCCGTTCCCCACGGACGACGGGTACTGGGACTTCCCCGAGGGCGTCGAGCCCGCCCCGATGCGCACGTACACGGTCCGCGACTGGAATGCGGCGACGCGTGAACTCACGATCGACTTCGTCGTGCACGAGGGTGGCGTCGCCGCCGCGTGGGCGCTGCACGCGCAGCCCGGCGACGTCGTGGGGGTGAATACGCCCAAGGGCCTCTACGACCCTCCCGCCGACATCGAATGGCAGCTGCTCATCGCCGATGCCACAGGGCTTCCTGCCGCCGCCCGCCTTGCCGAGAATGCGCCGCAGAGTGTGCGCACCCGCGTCGTGCTCGAGGTCTCGACGCCCGACGACGAACTGTCGCTCTCGCCCGCCGACGGCGTCGAGCTGCACTGGGTGCACGGCGGAAACGGCCACGCTCCGACCCGTATCCAGGAGATCCTGCGTGCGTCGGAGCTCCCCACCGGTCCCGGGTACGTCTGGGTGGCCGGCGAGACCAAGGCGACCCGTGGAGTCCGCAAACTCCTTCGTCACGAGCTCAAGCTGCCCGCCTCGGCCTACAAGGTGATCGGGTACTGGACGGAGAACGCCGAGGCCTGGCGTGAGCGGTACGACTCTCTCGATGACGGCACGCACGCTCGACTGAGGGCGATGTGGGACGACGACACCCGCCCCACGGAGGACATCGAAGAGGCCTACGAGGCCGAGCTCGAGAAGCTGGGTCTGTGACCCCGGGCCGATGATCATCCGCTCATGACCTCAGATCTCATCGAGGCGCAGACGACCCGGGTCTCGGCCACGCGCCGGGGCCTGGTCGTGATCCTGCTCGCCGTCGCGCTCGCGCTCGCCTCGATCGCCAGCATCTTCCTCGGCTCCCAGCGCATCAGCGTCGTCGAGGTCTGGATCGGCCTCACCACGGGCGCCGGAGACCCGGGCGCGATCGTGCAGGGCATGCGGATTCCCCGCACTCTCATCGGTCTCGCCGTCGGCGCAGCACTCGGCATCGCCGGCGCGCTGATCCAGGGCTTCACCCGCAACCCGCTCGCAGATCCGGGCATCCTCGGTGTCAATGCCGGCGCCAGCCTCGGTGTCACCATCGGGGTCGCCTTCTTCGGCGTCAGCGCGGCCGGCGGATACATCTGGTTCTCGTTCGCCGGCGCCATCATCGCGACCGTGCTCGTCTACCTGATCGGCTCCGCGGGGCGCACCGCGCCCGATCCGATGCGCGTGACGCTGTCGGGCGTCGCCCTCGGTGCCGTGATGGGCGGGGTGGTCGCGGCGATCGGGCTGCTCAACCCTGCCGTCTTCGATTCAGTGCGGTCATGGAATGCCGGTTCGCTGAGCGCCCTGACACCCGACGTGTACGCGGTTCTGCCGTTCCTGATCCTGGGACTCGTACTCGCCTTCTGCCTCGCGCCGTCCCTCAACGCCCTGGCGCTCGGCGACGACCTCGCCACGGCGCTCGGATCGCGCGTCGTGCTCACCCGGATGCTCTCGATCATCGCCGTGACTCTGCTCTGCGGTGCCGCCACGGCGGCGGCCGGCCCCATCGCCTTCGTCGGCCTGATGGTCCCCCATGCGGTTCGCTGGTTCGTCGGACCGCATCAGGGGTGGATCCTCCTGAGCACGGTGCTTGCCGCTCCCCTGCTGCTGCTCACGGCAGATATCGTCGGCCGTGTGGTCCTGACCACCGGAGAGCTACCCGTGTCGGTCGTCACCGCCCTGATCGGTGCTCCCGTGCTCATCGCGCTCGTGCGCCGTCGGAAGGCGAGCGGGCTGTGACCGCGCTGCTGCCCTCGCCCGCCCCGGTCGACGCCGGTCGTCGTGTCTTCGCCCCGCAGTCTCTCGTCTTCTCGCGCCGCATCGGAGTGCGTGCGACGGTCGTGACCATCGCTGCACTGCTGGCCGCCGGCGCCGTCGGCGTCTTCGCACTGACTCTCGGGGACGCGCCGTTCTCGCCCGCCGAAGTCGTCATGACCCTCCTCGGGCTCGGCGAACCGCGCGGCGAGCTGGTGATCATCGAGTGGCGGCTCCCGAGGGTCCTCGCCGCACTGATCTTCGGCCTCGCCCTCGGCGTCGGAGGAGCGATCTTCCAGTCGCTCACCCGCAACCCGCTGGGCAGTCCCGACGTGATCGGATTCGACGCGGGGGCGTACACCGGGGCTCTGATCGTGATCACGACGATGGGGGTCAGCACCGTCTCGACCGCCATGGCGGCGCTCGTCGGAGGAGCCGGGACAGCACTGCTGGTCTATCTCCTCGCGTTCCGTCGCGGCTTCACGGGATTCCGTCTCATCATCGTCGGCATCGGTGTCGCATCGATGCTCGCATCGGTGAACACCTGGATCATCCTCAACGCCGACCTCAGGATCGCGATGCTGGCGAGCGCCTGGGGGGCAGGATCGCTCAACCTCATCACCGCTGAGCAGGTCGGCGTCGCGACATGCGTGATCGTCCCGATCGCCATCTCGGTGGCGGTGCTGGCCGATCGGATGCATCTGCTCGAGCTCGGCGACGACACCGCGTCCGCTCTGGGCGTCCGCACCGGAGGCACGCGGCTGGCACTGATCGTCCTCGGAGTCGGCCTGACCGCCTCCGTGACGGCGATGGCCGGCCCGATCGCATTCATCTCACTGGCAGCACCGCAGATCGCACGTCGACTGACGGGGTCCGCGGGCGTCACCGTGGCCGCTTCAGCCGCGGTCGGGGCACTCCTGCTGATCTCGAGTGACGTGCTGGCGCAGCGGCTGTTCGCGCCCATCCAGATCCCCGTCGGCATCGTCACGGTCTGCCTCGGCGGCGTGTACCTGGTCTGGCTGCTCATTCAGGAAGCGAGAAGACGATGACACTCATCGACGCACACACCCCGATCGTCCGGACCGACAACACCCCACGGCTCAGCGCCAGGGACCTGGCGATCGGATACGACGGACGCGTCGTATCCGAGCACCTCGAGGCCGACATCCCCGCGGGGTCGTTCACGGTCGTCGTCGGTCCCAATGCGTGCGGAAAATCGACCCTGCTGCGGGCCTTCGCGAGGCTGCTGCGGCCGAAGCACGGGCAGATCCTGCTCGACGGACGAGAGATCACGGAGTTCCCGACGAAGGAGGTCGCTCGTCGTCTGGGCCTGCTCCCGCAGACCTCGATCGCTCCGGACGGCATTCGCGTGTCCGACCTGGTGGCACGGGGACGCCACCCGCACCAGACCATCCTTCGACAGTGGTCCCACGCCGACCAGTCCGCTGTCGCCGCGGCGCTCGCGGCGACAGGAACGACGGAGCTCGCCGGCCGCCTCGTCGATGAGCTCTCCGGCGGTCAGCGCCAGCGGGTGTGGGTCGCGATGCTGCTCGCCCAGGAATCGCCGACCATGCTGCTCGACGAGCCGACGACTTTTCTCGACATCGCGCACCAGTACGACCTGCTGCGGCTGTTCCACCGTCTGCACCAGGAGGGGCGGACGATCGTCGCCGTGCTGCACGACCTCAACCAGGCCGCCCGGTTCGCCGACCACATGATCATGATGCGCGACGGCCGCATCGTGGCGTCCGGCGACCCCGCGTCGATCGTGACCTCGGAGCGCGTCGAAGAGGTCTTCGGATTGGCCTGCTCGGTCATCGCCGATCCGCACACCGGCACACCGCTCATCGTGCCCCGGTGATCGGCACGCCCCGGTGAGCGCGTGCCGGCGGCGGATCGGGCGAACCGCCTCGTCCGCCGCCGGGGCGATGCTCAAGCCGTGCCGAAGGGGTTGTCGATGGCGTAGCGCCACCCGTGCTCGACGTCGTGGACCGCGACATCGGCGGTGCTGCCGCTCAGCATGACCTCGGAGCCGTCAGGGCCGGTGCCCTCGATCGTCCAGTCCGCGACCGCGACACGGCCCATCAAGAAGGACGTACGCGAGGAACAGATGTGACGGAACGGCTCCTGTGCACTGAGGTGCGCACTCACCCGCGAAGCGCTCGGCGCGCGCGGGAGATGCGCTGACGAGCGGCAGCGGGCGTGATGCCGAGCTGCCGCCCGATCTCCTGCGCCGTCATCCCGTCCACGACGCTCGGACGCGATCGCTGCGGCGTGGAGATTCACTCGGGCCCCCTCATCGATACGGACACTCCGCCTCATGCTAGCGGCGTCGATCGGCGCACCGCGGGTCGCGACCGCACGCGATGATCCCGACGTCGGAGGCTCCCGGTACCGTGCCGACGGTGAACACGAGCCTCCCGCTTCCCGGCCGCTGCGTCCTGTGCGGTCGCGCGGACGGCGAACGCGCCGGATCCGCACTGGTGTGCGCCTGGTGCGGATGGCGCTACGGGGACTCTCCTGACCCTGATCTGCCGCGCCCGGTGATCGAGGTCGTCTACTACATCCGCTACGACCGACGGGTCAAGATCGGAACGAGCCGGAGGCCGCGTCAGCGTCTTGCCAGCATCCGTCATCACGAACTCCTCGCGTTCGAGCGGGGTGGCCGCGACATCGAGCAGGCGAGGCATCGGGAGTTCGCCGAGATCCGCGAGGGGGGCGAATGGTTCACCCTCTCTCCCCGACTGTCCGCGCATATCGACGACGTCCGCGCCGCGGGGAATCCCTGGCAGCTCTATTCACGATGGGTGTGTGCCGCACTGCAGAACTGAGGCCCCGCACGGGACCGATACCGTGCGGGGCCTCAGGGTCTTGTCGTCAGGCGCGTGCCGTGGCCTTGACCTTCGCGGGCTGCGGCTGCGAGAACAGCACGACGACGATGACGGCGACACCCACGACGACGTGCGGCACCCACACGTTCGGCGCCTCGGTCGAGAAGCCGAAGATCCAGGGCGACAGTGCCAGGAACAGGCTCGCGACGATGTCGAAGACCAGGTGGACGGGCATCGGGATGAACCCGAAGGGGCCCCATTCGTACTTGGTGAACAGGCTGTACACGATGAGTCCGACGCCGAGCACGATCGGGATGATGACAGCAGGGCCGCCGACGCTCGCGAAGCCGAACAGCCACGGAGCAGCGATCAATGCGACTCCGACGACGTAGTCGAGGATTCCGTGGACTTTGGTGGGGATGAAACGCATGATTCCTCCTGTGGTGTCGTCGCATCCTGCGACTCACAGATGGTTCGCAGCGCTCGCCGAAACGGATTGCCGAGTGCTCCCTCGTACGCTGGAGCGATGACGTCGACGCCCCCGCCATCCCGCACCGTCTCCACGGTGCGAGTCGTCGTCGGAGCATCGGTGACCGGCATTCTGCTCTACACGTACGTCATCGGCATCCCGCGCCAGGGGGCGAGCCTCTTCGACTACTTCGGGTACTTCACGAACCTCACCAGTCTGCTCACCGCCATCGTGATGATGACCGTCGGGACGCTCGCGCTGCGTCGACGGCGCGTGCCTGCGTGGCTCGTCACCTCGCGTGCGGTGTCCGTCGCATCCATGATCGTCGTGGCGCTCGTCTACAACCTCATCGTTCCCGGCACGGGCAGCGCGCCCGCATGGGTCAGCACGATCCTGCACGTGGCGCTGCCGCTGCTCCTCCTGATCGACTGGGCGTTCGTCCCCGATCGCGGACCCCAGCCCTGGAGGAGCCTCTGGGCGGTGCTGACCTATCCCCTGCTCTGGCTCGTCGTCGTCCTGTTCCGGGGACGGACGGACGGATGGGTGCCCTACGGGTTCCTTCTCCCGGAGAGAGGCACGCTCATGCTGGCGATCACCGTCGTGGCGCTGCTGGCGACCCTGCTTGCCTCGGCAACCCTCGTGTGGGGCCTCAGCAGAGTGCGGGTCGCGCGTCGGTTTCCGGAGTCCGCTGGCTCTCAGGCGGTCGCCCAGCCGTAGCGGCCGACGAGAGCCGCCGCGACGCGGCCGTAGCGGGAACGGTCGAGGACAGCGGCCTCGCGTCGCAGTCCCGCCTCGTGCACGCTGTAGAGCTGCTCGATGTCGACCCAGGACTCGCGTCCCTGTGAGTCCCAGGCACCGGATCCGATCGACAGGTAATCACGATCCCGGTCGTGCGGCTTGCTCGTCATCCGCACCGCGTACACCCGGTCCGCGGACTGCCGCCCGATCACCAGCACGGGCCTGTCCTTGCCGCGTCCGTCGCCCTCTTCGTAGGGAACCCAGGTCCACACGATCTCGCCCGCGTCGGGGGCGCCGTCACGCGCGGGAGCGTAGTCGATACGGAGCCTGGTGATGCGCTCGGGGTCGATGCGCTCCGTCGTGGTGCCTCTCCCCGTCGCCGACGGCGACGAGCGCACCTCCTCGGAGGTGCGCAGACGCGCGTCCGGGCGCCTCGCACCTGGTGAGGTCCGAGACGCCCGGTCAGATCCCAGTGTTGTGAGAAGGATCTCCACGAGTCTTGTCAGGATGCCGTTGCTCTTTGCCACACGGTCACCCTAACCGCATGTCATGCGTCGGCGAGTGCGTAGCCCTCCTCGCCGTGCACGACCTGGTCGACACCGGCGATCTCGTCCTCGTTGGTGACGCGGAAGCCGATCGTCTTCTCGATCGCGAAGCCGATGATGAAGGCGACCACGAAGGAGTAGATCAGCACTCCGAGGGCGGCGATCGCCTGCACGGCGAGCTGGCGAGCGTCCCCACCCACGAACAGGCCGGTGCCGGTGGCGAAGAAGCCGAGGTAGAAGGTTCCGATCAGGCCACCGACGAGGTGGATGCCGACGACGTCGAGCGAGTCGTCGAAGCCGAGGCGGAACTTCATCTCGACCGCGAGTGCACAGACGATACCGGCGATGGCGCCGAGCAGCAGCGACCAGCCGGGGGTCAGGTTGGCGCAGGCGGGGGTGATGGCGACGAGACCCGCGACGGCACCCGAGGCGGCGCCGACCGAGGTGGGCTTGCCGTCCTTGATCTTCTCGATGAGGATCCATCCGAGGATCGCGGCCGCGGTGGCGCCGAGGGTGTTGAGCCCGATGAGGCCGACCCCGCCCATGTCCTCCGCGAGCCACTCGGCTCCGGCGTTGAAGCCGAACCATCCGAACCAGAGCAGCGCAGCACCGAGAAGCGTGAGCGGCACGTTGTGCGGCTTCAGGATTCCCTTCTGGAATCCGATCCGCTTTCCGAGGACCAGCGCGAGGGCCAGTGCCGCCGCACCGGCGTTGATGTGCACTGCCGTTCCACCGGCGTAGTCGATCACGCCGATCCCGCTGTCCTCGCCGAAGAGAGTGGTGCCGAGGTTCATGATCCAGCCACCACCCCAGACCCAGGCGGCGACCGGGAAGTAGCCGACGGTCGCGAACACGCCGGCGAAGATCAGCCAGCTGCCGAACTTCGCACGGTCGGCGATCGCACCGGAGATCAGCGCGACCGTGATGATCGCGAAGGTGGCACCGTAGGCGACTCCCAGGAGTGCCACGTTGGATCCCTCGCCCTCGGCGAGGGAGGAGAGGCCGATGTCGGCGAAGGGGTTGCCTGCAAAGGCGGTGGGGCTGTCGACAGCGCTCATCGAGAATCCGAAGAGGATCCAGAGCACCGCCACGAGTCCGATCGAACCGAAGCTCATCATCATCATGCTGACGACGCTCTTGGCCTTCACGAGGCCGCCGTAGAAGAAGGCGACGCCGGGCGTCATGAGCAGTACGAGGGCGGTCGCGGTGATCGCCCAGGAGATGTTGCCTGGAGCATCCATAGTCAAACCTCACATTCGGGAACTGAGAGCTTCAGTGTGACGAGGCCCGATTTCCGGAATGCGTGAAGTTTGTTGCCTGGGCGTTACAGACGCGGCTCCTGTGTGAACATCGCGTTACGCGATGCTGCGATCCGCGTGTGTGAGTGCATTGAGTCGGGAGATGGCGCGCAGGTACTTCTTGCGATATCCCCCGCCGAGCATCTCCTCGGCGAAGACCTGGTCGAGACTCACACCCGTCGCGACGATCGGGATCTGCGCGTCATAGACCCGGTCGACGAAGGCCACGAAGCGCAGTGCCTCCGACTGATCGGTGAGCACGTGCACGTCCCGAAGTCCGACGAGGTCGAGTCCGGTGATCACACGGAGGTAGCGCGACGGATGCACCCGTGCGAGGTGGCGGATCACGTCGGCGAAGGAGTCATCGGATGCTGTTCCCTCGGCGGCGCCGGCGGCGATGGCTTCGGCGTACGTGGCCTCATCGCTCACCACTGCGTGCCCGTCGAGTGCGCGCTGTCGGAAGTCGACGCCGTCGATGCGGATGGTCTGGAAGCTGTCCGACATCGCGTGGATCTCACGAAGGAAGTCCTGGGCGGCGAAGCGCCCTTCGCCCAGGGCGTTGGGAGGCGTGTTCGAGGTGGCCGCGAGCTTGGTGCCCGTCGGCACGAGTTCGCCGATCAGGCGCGTCATCACCATCGTGTCGCCCGGGTCGTCGAGTTCGAACTCGTCGATGCAGAGCAGGTCTGCCCCCTTGAGCAGATCGACGGTGTTCTTGTAGCCGAGCGCGCCGACGAGCGCCGTGTACTCGATGAACGATCCGAAGTACTTCCTTCGCGCCGGCATCGCGTGATAGATCGACGCGAGCAGGTGGGTCTTGCCGACACCGAACCCACCGTCGAGATAGACGCCGGGCTTGAGTTCCGGCTCCTTCTTCGCACGGCTGAAGAAGCCGCCCCGCTTGGCCGGAGCACTTCGGCCCGCGAAGCGGATCAGCGTCTCCTTGGCCTCGTCCTGCGAGGGGTACGCATCGTCCGCCCGATAGCTCTCGAACGTGGCACCGTCGAACTGCGGCGGCGGCACGAGGCTGGCGAGCATCTCGGGACCGGTGACGGTCGGCTGGCGATCGGTGAGGTGCACGATGCCCGTGCGGGTGGGCGTGTCGGTCATCACGGTCCTGTATCGGGGGCGCAGCTGTGTCGAAGTCTTACGAATCGGGTGCAGAGCGCTCGGCGTGGATCTATCGTCGAAGTGACGGATCAACACTACGCCGTCCGCACCCGGCAGCACCGCCGCTCACAGTCTGAGGAGATCCCTGTGGCCATCGAGTTCGACACGTCGTCACCCAAGTTCGCCGAGTACGCCGAACCCGGCCGTCTCGTCACCACCGACTGGCTCGCCGAGCGCCTCGGTCAGCCGGGGCTGGTCGTGGTCGAGTCCGACGAGGACGTGCTGCTCTACGAGACCGGCCACATCCCGGGCGCGGTGAAGGTCGACTGGCACACCGAGCTCAACGACCCGGTCGTTCGCGACTACGTCGACGGTGAGGGTTTCGCGGCGCTTCTGAGCCGCAAGGGCATATCCCGCGACGACACCGTCGTCATCTACGGCGACAAGAACAACTGGTGGGCGGCCTACGCGCTGTGGGTCTTCTCCCTCTTCGGCCACGAGGACGTGCGCCTGCTCGACGGCGGTCGCGATCGCTGGATCGCCGAAAAGCGAGAGATCACCCGGGACGCGCCTGAGATCACCCCGACCGAGTACCCGGTCGTCGAACGAGACGACTCCGTCATCCGCGCGTACAAGGAAGACGTGCTCGCGCACATCGGCAGCCCGCTGATCGACGTGCGCTCTCCCGAGGAGTACAGCGGTGAGCGCACCACGGCACCCGCGTACCCCGAGGAGGGAACGCTGCGGGCGGGGCACATCCCGACCGCGCAGAGCGTCCCGTGGGCCAAGGCGGTCGCTGAAGACGGCGGATTCAAGTCCCGTGCCGAGCTCGACGCCATCTATCGCGACGGTGCCGGCCTGGCCGACGGCGACGAGGTCGTGGCCTACTGCCGCATCGGTGAGCGTTCCAGCCACACCTGGTTCGTGCTCAAGCACCTGCTCGGCTTCGAGAACGTCCGTAACTACGACGGGTCGTGGACCGAGTGGGGCAGCGCCGTGCGCGTTCCGATCGTCACGGGCGCAGAGCCGGGAACCCTCTGACCGTGTGAGAATGTCAGGGATGAGCACCAGCGAACTCCCTGACATTCTCGCCGACATCCGCGACGGCTTCCTCGAGACCCCTGAGGCCGATCGACTGCTGTTGCTGCTGGAGTACTCGGATGAGCTTCCCGAGGTCTCCGACGAGGTCGCGAACCATCCGGAGATGTGCGAGCGCGTCGCCGAGTGCCAGTCGCCCGTCTACATCTACGTCGAGGTGATCGACGACATCGTCACCATGCACGCCACAGCCCCGCCCGAGGCGCCGACCACGCGCGGCTTCGCCAGCATCCTGGTGCAGGGCATCACGGGCCTCACCTCCGACGAGGTCCTCGCGATCCCCGACGACTATCCGCAGTCCATCGGCCTCACGAAAGCGGTCTCACCGCTGCGCATCGGCGGCATGACCGGAATGCTCATGCGCGCCAAGAAACAGGTCAGACAGAAGCGCTGAGCCCCTGGTCACGGAGCCAGTCGGTGATCGCCGCGCTCCACCCCATCTGGTCGTAGTTCCACAGCTTGGTGTGGCGGGCGACCGAGAACCGGGGCATCGTGACGATGTCGGGGCGCGCGCGCTGCAGGGCATGCGATGCGTCGGCGGGCACGAAGCCGTCGTCATCGCTGTGCAGGATGAGGATCGGCAGGTCGAGCTCCTCGGCTCGCGCGACGATGTCGAGCCGGTCGAACGAGATCGCCTCGTCCGCACCGCTGAGGCGCGCCGTCAGAGGCACCGAGAGAGCACTCATCGCGAGATCGGGGAGCGGCGCCCTCATACCGGCCTTCTTCGCCTGGAATCGCAGCACGCCGCGCCAATCGACGACCGGCGACTCGAGGATGAGCCCTGCGACCCGAGAGCGGTTCCCCGAGTTGAGCGCAGTCTGCAGTGCGACGGCCCCGCCCATGGACCAGCCCATGAGCACCACCCGCTCCGCGCCGCGTCGCACCGCGTAGGAGATCGCCGCGTCGACGTCGCGCCACTCCGCTGCCCCGAGAGCGTACGCGCCGCTCCGACTGCGCGGCGCCTCACCGTCGTTCCGGTAGGAGATGACGAGGTTCGGGAATCCGGCCGCATGCAGTACGGGTACTGCGCGCAAGCACTCCGCGCGGGTCACGCCGCGCCCGTGGACCTGGATGACCCAGGTCTTGGAGTCCGCAGGGAAGAACCACGCGGGACACGGGCCTGCCGGTGAGCCGACCAGGACGTTCTCCCAGCGCAGGTGCAGCTCGCTCGGCGACGAGTAGTACCAACCGCTGAAGGCGGCGGCGCGATCGACCCGCGCACCCGGCTCGATCTGCGTGAGCAGCTTGCGCCGCACCGTGGCGGCATCCGCGCCGAGCACGGCACCGAGCTTCACGTAACCGTGAGTACCCGTCGTGAACAGACCGTAGCGACCGGGAAGCTCGGTATCGGGAGTGCGCGTGAGCTCGATCGTCTGAGCGCCCGTGTCGACCGAGAGGATCTCGACATCGGCGGGACGCGTGGCCGGCAGCACCACCCGCCGGGCGATGCTGAGCACCAGCAGCGTCATCGCGCCACCGAGGGCGAACAATCCGGGGACAAGGAGCGCAACGGCGTGCCTGAGACTCTTCATCGCTTCCTGACTCTAGCCTGTTGCCGTGACCGCACACCCCGATGCCGGGACGATCTTCGACGCCGCTGTGGCCGAACTCCGAGACACAGCGTTCCGCGCCGACCTCACGGTGCGGGAGATCTCGACCCCCCAGGGCCTCGCGCCCTACGCCGTGGCGTTGGCCGCCGACGTCCGCCCAGACGACTCCGGTGAGTCCGTCTACGGCACCGGACGCTTCGTGCTGCTGCACGACCCGGATGCGCCCTCGGCCTGGGGCGGGGCCTGGCGAGTCGTGATCTTCACCCAGGCTCCTCTGGAGACCGAGATCGGTACGGACCCGCTCCTGGCCGACGTCACCTGGTCCTGGCTCGTCGATGCGCTCGACTCCCGTGGCGCTCTCTATCACGCCGAATCCGGCACCTCGACGAAGACACTCTCGAAGGGCTTCGGAGGCCTCGCGGACGAAGGCGACGGAGCGCAGATAGAATTGAGGGCGTCCTGGACGCCTGCAGGCCCCTTCCGACCTCACGTCGAGGCATGGGCCGAACTGGTGGGAATGCTGGCGGGTCTTCCGCCGGGTTCCGAGGGCATCGCCGTGATCGGCGCGCGAAAGGCAGCACGTGACTGAATACTCCGTGATCTCCGACGTCTCGGAGTTCCAAGCGGCATGCGCCACGCTGGCCGCAGGGACCGGCCCGGTGGCCGTCGACGTCGAGCGGGCATCCGGATTCCGCTACTCCCAGCGGGCGTACCTGGTCCAGGTCTTCCGGCGCGATGCCGGCGTCTTCCTGTTCGATCCGCCGGCGCTGGGCGACTTCAGCCCTCTTCAGGCCGCCATCGGCGACGTGCCGTGGATCTTCCATGCCGCCAGCCAGGACCTGCCCTCGCTCCGCGAGCTCGACCTGCTGCCGCCGTCGATCTTCGACACCGAACTGGCCTCACGTCTTCTGGGACACGAGCGCGTCGGACTCGCCGCCGTGGTCGAGAGCACCCTGGGAATCACGCTCAAGAAGGAGCACTCGGCCGCCGACTGGTCGACGCGACCTCTGCCTGCGGCGTGGCTCGAGTACGCCGCTCTCGACGTGCTCCACCTCATCGACGTGTACGAGGCCCTGACCCTCGAGCTCGAAGCGCAGGGCAAGACCGAGTACGCCGCCGAGGAGTTCGCCGCGACGCTCACCCGGCTGCCCAAGCCTCCTCGTGAGGATCCCTGGCGCCGTCTGAGCGGGCTGCACCAGGTGCGCGGGGCACGCAATCTCGCTGTCGCCCGCGCGCTCTGGCAGGCCCGGGAGTCGTTCGCGCAGGAGCAGGACGTCTCGCCTGGACGCCTGGTGCCCGACCGCTCGCTCGTCGCCGCCGTGCTGGCCAACCCGCAGAGCAAGCAGGCCCTCGCAGGCGTCAAGGAGTTCCAGGGCCGGGCCAGCCGCACGCAACTCGACCGATGGTGGCAGGCCATGGTCGACGGCCGTACCACCGAAGAGCTCCCCCGCGAGCGCGTGCCCAGCGACACGCTGCCGCCTCCCCGCGCATGGTCCGATCGCAACCCCGAGGCCGACGCCCGGCTGAAGGCCGCGAGGCCGCTCGTCGAGGCGACCGCCGAGGAACTCGGCATGCCGACCGAGAACCTCCTCACCCCCGACTACCTCCGACGCATCGCCTGGGATGTCCCGGGCACCACACCGGAGGCCATCGCCTCAGCCCTCGCCGCGCTCGGCGCACGCCCGTGGCAGATTGCACAGACTGCACAGAAGATCGCGGCTGCCTTTGTAGAAGCAGCGCAACCCGTGGACGAGGCGTCCGCGCCCGCTTCGTAGGTTCGATCCAACCGATTCCTCCCCGTTTCGGGGCCTCCATAGACTGAGGCCACCGCACAAACTTGGAGGCAGAGTGGCCGAGATCTCGGACGTCTTCTTCGTCGATGGAGTGCGCACCCCCTTCGGGCGCGCCGGCGAAAAGGGCATGTACTGGAACACCCGCGCAGATGACCTCGCCGTGAAGGCGACCATCGGCCTGATGGAGCGGAACGCGGCCGTGCCTGCCGACCGCATCGACGATGTCGCGATCGCGGCGACGAGTCAGACGGGCGACCAGGGCCTGACCCTGGGACGCTCGGTGGCCATCCTCGCCGGACTCCCGCAGACCGTGCCCGGCCTCGCCGTCGAGCGCATGTGCGCCGGAGCGATGACCAGCGTCACGACCATGGGCGCGTCCATCGGTGTGGGCATGTACGACTTCGCCCTCGCCGGCGGCGTCGAGCACATGGGTCACCACCCGATCGGCGGCAATGCAGACCCCAACCCGCGTTTCGTCGCGGAGAGGATGGTCGACCCGGGTGCTCTGAACATGGGCGTCACGGCGGAGCGCATCTTCGATCGCTTCCCGCACCTCACCAAGGAGCGCTCCGACCGGTTCGGCATGCTCAGCCAGCACAAGGTGCAGGCCGCATACGACGCCGGCAAGATCCAGCCCGATCTCGTGCCCGTCGCGACCAAGAACGCAGACGGCGCCTGGGGCCTCGCCACCGAGGATGAGGGCCGCCGCCCCCAGACGACGATGGAGGACCTCGCGGCGCTCAAGACGCCGTTCCGTCCGCACGGACGCGTGACCGCCGGCACCTCGTCGCCGCTCACCGACGGCGCGACGATGTCGCTGCTCGCCGGAGGCGGGGCGGTGAAGGAGTTCGGACTCGCCCCGAAGATGCGCATGGTGTCCTTCGCGTTCGCCGGCGTGCAGCCCGAAATCATGGGCATCGGCCCGATCCCCTCGACCGAGAAGGCGCTGAAGAAGGCCGGCCTGACGATCGCCGACATCGGCCTGTTCGAGCTGAACGAAGCGTTCGCGATCCAGGTCATCTCGCTGCTCGACCACTTCGGTATCGCAGACGACGACCCCCGTGTCAACCAGTGGGGCGGGGCGATCGCACTCGGACACCCGCTCGCGGCATCCGGTGTGCGTCTCATGATCCAGCTCGCGGCGCAGTTCGCCGAGCGTCCCGACGTGCGCTACGGCCTGACGGCCATGTGCGTCGGTCTCGGCCAGGGCGGCTCCGTCATCTGGGAGAACCCGCACTTCGACGGCAAGAAGAGGAAGTAAGCGCCGATGGCACACTCGATTTCCGAACAGTACGCGAACGTCGACTTCTCCCCCATCCAGGCCCTTACCGCCGGCGAGGTGATCACGCACTCGCCCGTGCGCGACATCCGTCTCGCGTCGGGCAAGGTGCTCGCGCTGATCACCCTCGACAACGGACGCGACCACACTCGGCCGAACACCCTGGGCCCGGCGACGCTCACCGCTCTCGGCGAGACGCTCGACGGCCTCGCCGCCCGCGCCGCCGCCGGCGAGATCCAGGCGGTCGGCATCACCGGCAAGCAGTACATCCTGGCCGCAGGCGCCGACCTCTCCGACATCAGCAAGGTCGGCTCGCGTGACAACGCCCGCCTGATCGCGCAGCTCGGCCACAAGGTGCTCGGCAAGTTCGGCGAGCTCGACGTCCCCTCGTTCGCGTTCGTGAACGGGCTCGCACTCGGCGGCGGCCTCGAGATCGCGCTGAACTCCAGCTATCGCACGGTCGACGCGTCCGCCGCGGCGATCGCGCTTCCCGAGGTCTTCCTCGGGATCATCCCCGGCTGGGGTGGCGCCTACCTGCTGCCGAACCTGATCGGCATCGAAAATGCCCTCGAGGTCGTCATCTCGAATCCGCTGAAGCAGAACCGGATGCTGAAGCCGCAGCAGGCGTTCGACCTGGGCATCGTCGACGCGATCTTCCCCGCGGCGAACTACCTCGAGAACTCGCTCGCCTGGGCGGACGCGGTGCTCGGCGGCAAGAAGGTCGAGCGCAAGAACGAACCAGGAAAGATCGAGCGACTCACCAAGTGGCCGGTCGCCGTCAAGATGGCGCGCGGCATGCTCGAGTCGAAGATCGGCACCGTGCCGAAGTCACCGTACGCCGCACTCGACCTGCTCGACAAGGCGAAGAGCGGCACCAAGGCCGAGGGCTTCGCCCGAGAGGACGAGGCACTCGTCGAACTCGTGACGGGCGACCAGTTCGCGGCATCCATGTACGCGTTCGATCTCGTGCAGAAGCGCGCCAAGCGTCCCGTCGGCGCCCCCGACAAGGCTCTCGCGAAGAAGGTCACCAAGGTCGGCATCATCGGGGCGGGGCTCATGGCGAGCCAGTTCGCGCTGCTGTTCGTGCGCAAGCTGCAGGTGCCGGTGCTGATCACCGACCTCGACCAGGCGCGCGTCGACAAGGGTGTGGCCTACATCCACGAGGAGATCGGCAAGCTCGAGGGCAAGGGCCGCCTGGACGCAGACTCCGCGAACAAGCTGCGTGCGCTCGTCACCGGCACGACCGACAAGAGCCTCTACGCGGACTGCGACTTCGTCATCGAGGCCGTGTTCGAGGAGGTCGGAGTCAAGCAGCAGGTGTTCGGGGAGATCGAGAAGATCATCGCCGAGGACGCGATCCTCGCGACCAACACCTCGTCGCTGTCGGTCGAGGAGATCGGTGCGAAGCTCGCTCACCCCGAGCGCCTCGTCGGCTTCCACTTCTTCAACCCGGTCGCCGTGATGCCCCTGATCGAGATCGTGAAGACGCCGACGACCTCGGAGGCGGCACTGTCAACCGCGTTCGTCGTGGCGAAGAACCTGGGCAAGAACGCGGTGCTCACCGCAGATGCTCCGGGCTTCGTGGTGAACCGTCTGCTGGCCAAGGTCATGGGTGAGGCCGCTCGCGCGGTGTACGAGGGTACCCCGATCACGGATGTCGAGAAGGCGTTCGCGCCGCTCGGACTGCCGATGGGGCCCTTCCAGCTGATCGACCTGGTCGGATGGAAGGTCGCCGCCCACGTGCAGGACACGATGGCGCAGGCGTTCCCGGATCGCTTCTACGCGAACGAGAACTTCCACGCTCTCGCGGAACTCGACGCCGTGATCGAGAAGGACAAGGGCGGTCGGGTGACCGGCTGGACGAAGCAGGCCGAGAAGCTGCTGAAGCCGGCCATCGGCAAGGCGCCCGCGTCCGCCGAGACCATCCTGCAGCGGGTGCAGGACGGTCTCGCGAGCGAGATCAAGCTCATGCTCGACGAGGAGGTCGTACCCGAGGTCGAGGACATCGACCTGTGCCTCATCCTCGGCGCGGGCTGGCCCTTCATCGACGGCGGGGCCTCGCCCTACCTCGACCGCGAGGGTGCCTCGCAGCGCGCCTTCGGCGGAGAGTTCCACACCCCGCAGATCCGCGGCATCGAGAACCGCTGATCGGATGCATCGAAGGGGGTCGCGCTCGGCGCGGCCCCCTTCGTCATGTCTGCTGAACGGGACGCCCGTCGACGTCGCCGGAGCGGGGCCAGAACGACATCGCCCGCTCGACGAGCGCGGCGATGCGTCGAGCGCGCGATCTCCGAGATCCTGTCGGACCTCGGCTGAGACCTCCTGGGGTCGTCGCCGACACGCCGTCTACGGACGATCGAGTATCCGCATCGCGGCGCCGCGACGAACGTCCACCGAACAGCATGTGAACTCCCGAGTCCTCGTGCCTCAGAGCGCCCACATGCGCGCCTGCAACCGGCACAGTGGTGTCATGGACATGCTCCTCTCGATGCTGGGCGGTAAGGGAATGTCGGGTCTGTTCAAGACCGGCACAGCGATTCTGACCATTCTTCTGGTGGTTCCGGCGCTGTTGAAGATCTTCGTCGTCACCGTCGATGAGGGCTGGGCGGCGATCCGCACGCGCAACGGAAAGCCGATCATCCGCAACAGGCCGCAGCGCCGTCCCACTTCCCGCGGGGGTGCGGTCGGCGAAGTCGTGGTGCTCGACCCGGGATCGCACGGGGCGTTCCCGCTGTTCTACTGGTACAGACTCATCGATGTGCGCTGCCGGGCGACCGACCTTCCCGCCCGCGAGATGACCGGAGCCGGCGGGCACCAGCACCGGGTGCATGCGTCATTCGAGTGGCGCCCGATACCGACCGGTCGAGATCTGCGCGTGTTCGAGCTCGATGTGGTCAACGTCACGGAGCGAGCGTCGAACATCGTCGGCGCGGCGTTGCGAGACGTCATCCGAGGGCTGGACGGCACCGAGCTTCCTCACAACGACGAGATCAACACGCGGATCATCGCGGCCAGTGCCGAGGATGTGCGTCGCGCATGCGGCGTCGAACTCGTGCGCGTCATGGTCACCGGCGACGCGCTGACGGACGGCTACCTGCTGTCGTCCGCTCTTCGCGACACGGAGCGTCGCGGCGATGCCGTCGCGGCGCTGCACGCGCTGAACTGAGAGATCAGCTGCGTTCGCGAAGGGGCAGATCGATCGTTCCGGTCTCGCCGGCATGCCGAGCGACCGGGATGCGGGTTCCGAGCACCTGTGACACGACGTCCTGCGCGATCTTCGGCGCGGTGAGGCCCGCGTCCACGAGGATCTCGTCGCGGGTCGCATGATCGATGAACTCGTCCGGAAGTCCGAGCTCATCGACCGCGGTATCGATGCCGGCCTCGCGGAGCACCTGACGGACGCGCGTGCCGATGCCTCCGACGCGGATGCCGTCCTCGAGCGTGATCACGAGACGGTGGCGTGCGGCCATGCTCACGATCGACGGCTGCACCGGGATCGCCCATCGAGGGTCGATCACCGTGGCGCCGATCCCTTGGGCGCGGAGACGCTTCGCGACATCCATCGCGAGGGCGGCGAAGGGGCCGATGGCGACGAGGAGCACATCCTCCGACTCACCCCGGGCGAGCACGTCGACCCCGTCATGGAGTCGCTCGATCGCCGGGAGCTCCGGAGCCACATCCCCCTTGGGGAACCGGATCACCGTGGGTGCGTCCTCCACGAGGACCGCTTCGTCGAGCGCCTCGCGGAGACGGACTCCGTCTCGCGGGGCGGCGATTCGGATGTGCGGGACGATCTGCAGCATCGCCAGGTCCCACATGCCGTGGTGGCTGGGGCCGTCGGGACCGGTGACACCGGCCCGATCGAGGACGAAGGTGACGCCGGCCCGGTGCAGAGCCACATCCATGAGCACCTGGTCGAAGGCTCGACCCATGAACGTCGCATACAGCGCGACGACCGGGTGCAGGCCGCCGAAGGCGAGACCCGCCGCAGATGCGACGGCGTGCTGTTCGGCGATACCGACGTCGTAGACGCGATCGGGGAAGCGCTCGGCGAACGGGGCGAGGCCGGTCGGGCGGAGCATGGCCGCGGTCATCGCGATCACATCGCTCCGTCGCTCACCGACCGATACGAGGGCTTCGGAGAAGATGTCGGTCCAGCCCGTTCCGCCGGAGGAGAGCGTCTCACCCGTCACGGGATCGATGCGACCGACCGCGTGGAACTGATCCGCCTCGTCATCGCGGGCCGGCTGATACCCACGGCCCTTCTCTGTGATCGCATGCACGATGACCGGTGCTCCGAACGATTTCGCGAGCTCCAGGGTTTCGAGCAGCGCGGGGAGGTCATGCCCGTCGACGGGACCGAGGTACTTGATGTCGAGGTTGGAGTACAGCGCTTCGTTGTTCGTGAAGCGGGAGAGGAACCCGTGCGTGCCGCCCCGGACTCCGCGGAAGACCGCTCGACCCACCGGTCCGAAGGCGCGGAAGAGCCGATCGGACTTGTGGTGCAGGTCCTTGTAGGCGGCAGCCGTGCGAACGCGGTTGAGATAGCGGGACATGCCGCCGATCGTCGGGGCGTAGGAACGACCGTTGTCGTTGACCACGATCACCAGGTTGCGGTCGTTGTCATCGGAGATGTTGTTGAGCGCTTCCCACGTCATGCCACCCGTGAGCGAACCGTCGCCCAGAACGGCGACCACATGTCGGTCCGCTCGGCCCGTCGCCGTCAGCGCACGCGAGACTCCATCGGCCCAGCTGAGCGAACTCGACGCGTGCGACGACTCGACGACGTCGTGAGGGCTCTCGGCGCGCTGGGGGTATCCGGCGAGGCCGCCCCGGAGGCGCAGCGACGAGAAGTCCTGCCGTCCCGTGAGCAGCTTGTGCACGTACGACTGGTGGCCGGTGTCGAAGATGAAGGGATCGTCCGGCGACGAGAAGACGCGGTGCAGGGCGATCGTCAACTCGACGACGCCCAGATTCGGGCCCAGGTGCCCACCGGTACGGGACACGTTCTCGACGAGGAAGTCGCGGATCTCCGCCGCGAGTTCGACGAGCTGGTCCTCGGATAGGGCATCGAGATCACGGGGTCCTGAGATGCTCGGAAGAATGGGCATCTGCACCTCCTCATAGGCACCGTCGGCGGCATCCGATTCCGGTGCGGACGCCTGCTCGATCCTACCTCGGGCATCCGGGAAAGCTCGGAGAGCGACTCCCCCTTGACATGGGCGCTGACACGCGAAAAGGGCCCGGTTCCGAAGAACCGAGCCCTTTCCGGCTGTGCGATCAGACCAGCGAACGCAGCACGTACTGCAGGATGCCGCCGTTGCGGTAGTAGTCCGCCTCACCGGGGGTGTCGATGCGGACGACCGCGTCGAACTCCACGACCTGCTTGCCCTCGGGCGAGTCGACGGTCGGCGTGGCGGTCACGCGGACCGTCTTCGGCGTGGTGCCGTTGTTGAGCTCTTCGAGGCCCGAGATCGAGACGACCTCGGTGCCGTCGAGACCCAGCGACTCCCAGCTCTCGCCGGCGGGGAACTGCAGGGGGACGACGCCCATTCCGATCAGGTTCGAGCGGTGGATGCGCTCGAAGCTCTCGGTGATGACCGCCTTGACGCCCAGCAGGCTCGTGCCCTTGGCCGCCCAGTCGCGCGATGAGCCGGAGCCGTACTCCTTGCCGCCGAAGATGACGAGCGGGGTGCCCTGCTCCTGGTAGTTCATGCTCGCGTCGTAGATGTACGACTGCGGGCCGCCCTCCTTGGTGAAGTCGCGGGTGTACCCGCCTTCGACGACCTGCCCGTCGTTGACGGCCGAGACCATCCGGTTCTTGAGACGGATGTTCGCGAACGTTCCACGGATCATGACCTCGTGGTTGCCTCGACGCGAACCGAAGGAGTTGAAGTCCTTGCGGTCGACGCCGTGCTCGGTGAGGTACTGAGCCGCAGGCGTACCGGCCTTGATGTTTCCTGCAGGCGAGATGTGGTCGGTCGTGACGGAGTCACCCAGGGTCGCCATGACGCGCGCACCCTCGATGTCACGCACCGGGGTGAGCTCCATCGTCATGCCGTCGAAGTACGGCGCCTTGCGCACGTAGGTCGAGTTCTCGTCCCACTGGAAGATGTCGTCATCCGGAGTGGGGAGGCTGCGCCAGCGCTCGTCGCCGTCGAAGACGGTGGCGTACTGCTTGATGAACTGCTCGCGCGAGATCGACGAGTCGACCAGCTCCTGGACCTCGGCCGGGGTCGGCCAGATGTCCTTGAGGAAGACGTCTTCGCCGTCGGTTCCCTTGCCGAGCGCGTCGTTCTCGAAGTCGAAGTGCATCGACCCGGCCAGCGCATAGGCGATGACCAGCGGCGGGCTCGCGAGGTAGTTCATCTTCACGTCGGGGCTGATGCGACCCTCGAAGTTGCGGTTTCCCGAGAGGACAGCCGTGACAGCGAGGTCGTGATCGTTGATGGCCGCGGAGACCTCTTCGATCAGGGGGCCCGAGTTGCCGATGCAGATCGTGCAGCCGTAGCCGACGGTGTAGAAGCCGAGGCCCTCGAGGTCCTTGTCGAGTCCGGACTTCTCGTAATAGTCCGTGACGACCTTCGAGCCGGGGCCGAGTGTCGTCTTGACCCACGGCTTCTGCTTGAGGCCCTTCTCGAGCGCCTTGCGGGCGACGAGCCCTGCGGCGATCATGACCGACGGGTTCGAGGTGTTGGTGCACGACGTGATCGCCGCGAGCGTGACGGCACCGTTGTCGAGGATGTACTTCTCACCCGACGGCGTGGTGACCGGAACGGGCGTGGACGCGTTGGCCGGGGCGCCGCTGTTGATGTGCACCGGACGCGTCGTGGTCGGCTCCTCTTCGCCGGGCACCGAACCGGGGTCGGATGCCGGGAAGGAGTGCTTCGACTCGAGGTCGACGACGGAGTCCGAGGTCGACGCCGAGGCGTACGAGAGGATGTCGTGCTCGAACTGCGACTTCGCCTCGGAGAGGAGGATGCGGTCCTGCGGACGCTTCGGGCCCGCGATCGACGGCACGACGGTGCCGAGGTCGAGCTCGAGGTACTCGCTGAAGGTGGGCTCGTGAGAGGCGTCGTGCCAGAGCTTCTGCTCCTTGGCGTACGCCTCGACGAGCGCGACGGCCTCGTCGCTGCGACCGGTCAGGCGCAGGTAGTCGAGCGTGACGTCGTCGATCGGGAAGATCGCGGCGGTGGAACCGAACTCCGGCGACATGTTCCCGATCGTGGCACGGTTGGCCAGCGGCACGGATGCCACGCCCTCGCCGTAGAACTCCACGAACTTGCCGACCACACCGTGCTGGCGCAGCAGGTCGGTGATGGTGAGCACGACGTCCGTCGCCGTGACGCCGGCGGGGATCTCGCCCGAGAGCTTGAAGCCGACGACGCGCGGGATGAGCATCGACACGGGCTGACCGAGCATCGCGGCCTCGGCCTCGATGCCGCCGACGCCCCAGCCGAGCACGCCCAGGCCGTTGACCATGGTCGTGTGCGAGTCCGTGCCCACACAGGTGTCGGGGTACGCGCGCAGCACGCCGTCGACGTCGCGGTCGTAGATGACCTTGGCCAGGTGCTCGATGTTCACCTGGTGCACGATGCCGGTTCCAGGGGGGACGACCTTGAAGTCGCTGAACGCCGTCTGGCCCCAGCGGAGGAACTGGTAGCGCTCGCCGTTGCGCTCGTACTCGATCTCGACGTTGCGCTCGAGCGCGTTCTCGGATCCGAAGAGGTCGGCGATCACCGAGTGGTCGATCACCATCTCCGCCGGCGAGAGCGGGTTGATCTTGTTCGCGTCGCCGCCGAGCGCCGTCACGGCCTCGCGCATGGTGGCGAGGTCGACGATGCAGGGAACACCGGTGAAGTCCTGCATGACCACACGGGCCGGCGTGAACTGGATCTCGGTGCTCGGCTCTGCCGCGGCATCCCACGATCCCAGTGCTTCGATCTGCGCCTTCGTCACATTCGCGCCGTCCTCGGTGCGAAGCAGGTTCTCAAGGAGCACCTTGAGGCTGAACGGGAGCTTGTCGAAACCGGGCACCGTGTCGATGCGGAAGATCTCGTAGTCGGTGCTGCCGACCGTCAGGGTGCTCTTGGCACCGAAGCTGTTCACCGTGGACACGAATCCGTCTCCTTCTATTCGGATGGGAGCGACAGGCGCCTCCATCTTGCTCGCCAGCGAGCCCCTGCGGCTAGCAAGGCAGACCTAACCAGTCTGCTCCGCTCAGCCTCCGGGCGAAAGCCTGCAATTTATCTTGATATCAAGATAAATCTATCATGACTCCTGCGGTGTTCCGGAATTCACGGTGCGTGGGTACAGCGCGCGCACGACCAGCCAGGTGACGGCGATCAGTGGCGCGAACAGAGGCAGGCCCATGATGAGCTTCAGAGTGCCCAGGGCGGTCACCTCACCCGCGAGATACAGCGGCAGCTGCACGGCGAGCCGCGCGTAGAACAGTGCCGCCCAGGCGACTCCGAGCCAGAGGAACGCGCGTCGCTTGCGTCGGTCGTCGCGCCACGCCGTGCCCTCGCCCATCAGGAACCCGACGGCGAGTCCGATGAGCGACCACCCGATGAGCGCCGACACGAGTATCGCGGTGCCGTACGCCGCGTTCGTGATGAGCCCGGGGACGAAGTTGTCCTCGCCTCTTCCCGTCCACAGCGCCAGCGCCGCGGCCGCCGCGGCCGCCACGAGGCCGCCGATGGCCGCCGACGGCGGCGACTTCTGGATGAGTCGGACCACTGTGAACACCGCCGCGAGGCCCACGGACACTCCGAGAGGCAGGAGCAGCGGCTCCGGCGCGATCGTGAAGAGGATGACGAACGCGAGGCTCGGCAGGACCGACTCGAGGATCCCCCGCCAACCGCCGATCGCAGACCACACGACCCTGTGCGTCGCTCCCGTCTCGGTCGGGTCGAGACCGGCGCGGCGGGCCGCGCCACCCAGGGCCGCACCGAGGATGTCCGAGGCGCTCTGCTCGCGCTCCGGTTCAGACGCCGGGGTGCTCACGCCGAACCGGGCGTCGCGGGCATCTTGAGGGGGATCAGATCCCGAGGCGGCATGGGCGCTCCGCCGCGGACGACCACGATCGAGCGGAAGAGGTCCTCGACCTTGGCTGCAGCCTCGAGGTCGGACGCTGCGGCTCCGCCGATGACGCCGCGCAGGAACCACCGCGGTCCGTCGATGCCCACGAACCGTGCGAGACGCAGGCCGGATCCCTCGTTCGCCGTCGCGGGCACCTCGGCGAGGAGCTCCTTGCCCAGCGGGCCCTCGCGCTCTTCGACGCGACCACCCTGGGTGCGGACCTGATCGCGCAGCTGCACGCGGGTCTCGTCCCAGAGTCCACCGGAACGCGGCGCCGCGAACGGCTGCACCTGCAGCGAGGAGTCCGCGTAGTCGAGGCCGACGGCGACGATGCGCTTCGACTGCTCCTCGACCTCGAGTCGCAGGTTCAGTCCCTCGCGAGGAAGGATCTTGATGCCCCCGAGGTCGATGTACGGCCGAACCGGATTCGCCTCGGAGTCGTCGAAGGGGCCCTCGGTCGCCCGGTTCTCGGGGGCCGACTTCGAGGGAGTCGCGTTGTTGTCAGTCATTGGCCTGTCCTGCTGGATTCGAGTGGGATGCTGCCTGGTAGCCGGTCGAGCCGAAACCGCCTTCGCCGCGGACGCTGTCCGGCAGTTCGTCGACAGGGATGAAGACGGCGCGCGTCACCGGCATGATGATCAGCTGCGCGATGCGATCGCCGACGGCGACATCGTACGCGCTGCGGATGTCGGTGTTGATCAGGCTCACCTTGATCTCACCCCGATAACCCGCGTCCACCGTGCCGGGCGAGTTGACGATGGAGATCCCGTGCTTGGCGGCGAGTCCGCTGCGCGGCACGACGAACGCGGCGTATCCCTCCGGAAGGGCGATGCGCACGCCCGTCGCGACGAGGGCGCGCTCCCCCGGCTCGAGGTGCACGGCGTCGGCCGCGACGAGGTCGGCGCCGGCGTCTCCCGGATGCGCATATCCGGGCACGACGGCTGCGCCGTCGAGCACGGGCGCGATAATGGGGAGATCAACGGAATCAGTCACCCCACGAGGCTAATGCAGAACATCGCTCCCGACACACGACCGCGCTACCGCGAGAGACTCTCGCCGAGCCTCTGGCTCCTGGCGACGGTGGCTCTCGCAGGCCCGATGGTGTCACTCATCTTCATCCCGCTCGGCTCGGCGACCTTCGCGCTGATCATCGGCGCGGCGGTCTCTGCGCTGCTCGTGATCGCGCTCGTCGCCGCGGCACCGCTGGTCTCGGTCGAGGAGGGCATCCTCCGTGCGGGACGGGCCCACATCGCCTGCCAACATCTCGGCGATCCGGTGGCACTCACCGGCGAGGAGGCCCGACGGGCGCGGGGCCCTGGGCTCCCCGCACGGGGATGGCACATGATCCGAGGCGGGATCGAGGGCATCGTCGTCGTTCCCAATCTCGACGTCGATGATCCGGTCAATGCATGGACCATCTCGACGCGCACGCCTGACCGACTCGCCGCGGCGATCCGTCACGCGCGGAACTGACCCACACAGACGAACGCGCCCCTGACCGGATGGTCAGAGGCGCGCGGAGCGTCGCTCGGATGCGCTCAGGCGGCGCACTCCTTGCAGATGGGGCCGGAAGCTCCCTCGTGGTCGAGCTGAGAACGGTGCTTCACGAGGAAGCAGTTCATGCAGGTGAACTCGTCCTGCTGCGCGGGCAGCACGACGACGTCGAGTTCGAGGTCGGAAAGGTCGGCGCCAGGAAGATCGAAGCTGGACGGGTTGTCTGCATCCTCGTCTCCCGAGGAGCCGGAGAGCTTGTCCGGCACACGCTCCTTGAGGGCTTCGATCGACTCGGAGTCGTCTTCACTCTTGCGGGGAGCGTCGTAGTCGGTTGCCATGTGGTGAATCTCCACTTTCATGCGAGTGGGTGGTGCGCCGTCGGGGTAATCGGCGGCCATAGTTTGCACGACCTCAGGACAATAAGCAAATGCCCGTGGGTGCGACAGAGCAAACTGGCGGCGCGCCCAGAGTATTCCCGGCTCCGAGCACGGCCCCGTGACACCATGAATGCACACCCATCAGAGGGGCATTCGCATGGAAAACGTCACCATCGTCGGCACAGAAGCAGGAGTCCTGGTACTCGCAACCGAGTCGGGCGAGCGGTTCGCGCTGCCCATCGACGACGTCCTGCACCGTGAGATCAGACGGGCGACCCGCCAGGGCGAGCCCACGCCGCAGCGTCTCGCGGCGAGCCCCCGCGACATCCAGGCGCAGATCCGCGCCGGACTCACAGCCCCCGAGGTCGCCGAGCTGCTCGGGATCACCGTCGAGGACGTGGCACGTTTCGAAGGCCCGGTGCTCGCGGAACGCGAGCACATCATCGGTCAGGCCCTCGCCGTTCCGGTGCTGATCGGCAGCGAGGTCGAGCCCGACGCGCAGCCGACGTTCGGCACCGCCATCCGTGCGAAGCTCAGCGATGTCGAGGCGTCGGCGGAGCGCTGGGCGAGCTGGAAAGACGAGAACGGTTGGATCATCAAGCTCGAGTTCGCGGCGAACGACGTCGAGCATGACGCCCGGTGGAGCTTCGACCCGCGGCGGAGTGCCCTCGCACCACTGAACGCCGATGCCACCCAGCTCTCCCGCCAGGGCTCGCTGCCGGAGGGACTCATTCCTCGTCTGCGCGCGGTCGAGAGCGAACGCCAGACGTCGCCGTACAAGGACGAGAGCCGCTTCGACTCCGGCGCCTTCGGTCCCCGCCTCGTCCCCGCCCCGGAGGTCGTCGAAGACACCGCCCTGCCCGAGCGCTCCCCCACATCTGTCCAGGATGCGGCGACCAAGCGTGCTCCGGAGTCGCAGACCACCAGTCCGGAGACAGCGGACCTGCTCGAGGCCTTGCGCCGCAGACGAGGTCAGCGTGAGACTGCGCCGATCCTCGACGATGACGTGTTCGGGGTCGACAACGACCCGATCGCGATCTTCGATGCACTGCAGCAGACAGGGCCGGTCGACGAGACCAGCGCGACCCCGGATCCCGCACCCGAGCCCAGCGGTTCGGACAGCAGTGGCCGACGCAAGCGACGCAACGCGATGCCGTCGTGGGACGAGATCGTGTTCGGAGCGCGTACCGACGAGTAATCCGGCCTTCGCGACGGCGGAGTGGACGCTCAGCGCACGAAAGCACCGAAGCGGATCAGCGGCACCTGTCGCTCCTCCGGCGTGATTCCGCCGTGCTGTCCGATCATCCCTCGGCTTCGCTGGTCGGGCGCCGTGCCGTCGTACACGGCGCCGTTCGCGCGCGCCACCACGAGGAGATCCCCGATCCGCGACGCGGCGTCGTCCGTCACCGCGGGACCGAAGAACCCTGCGTCGATTGCCTGCCCGCGGGTGCCGACGTCTGCGAGGCCGTCGAGGTCTCGTGACCATCGCGCTGCCGCGTCGTCGATGTCCGCCTCATCGTCGAGATAGATGTGCAGCATCCTCGGCTCGCCTCCGATGGCATGGACACCCTGAAGGTGCTCGGCCTCGAGAACGATCTGCCGCTGAGCCGGAACGTCGACCATCCCATGGTCTGACGTGACGACGACGCCGATGCCGGGCGGCACCCGACGTGCGAGCGCACCGTCGATTTCCTCGAGTGCCGCCACCCATTCGAGGGAGGCCACACCGTGCCTGTGTCCTGCCTTGTCGGCCTCGGGCAGGTAGCAGTACACGAGAGAGCCCGGATGCCGTTCGGCGAGATCGTACGCGGTCGCGATGAGTTCGGCAGGGGTGTCCGCCGCGACGAACTCGGCGCCGCGCAACGTGGCGCGCGTGAATCCGCTGTGCGCATAGGCGGCGACGCCCACCGCGAACGCCGGGCGCCCCTCGGAGCGGGCACGCTCGAAGATCGTCGGCCTCGCCTGCCACGTCGCCGGGTCGAGTCCCTCCGACTCCCATCCCGTGAGCTGATTCACGAGCACATCACGAGACCGATCGAGAACGCGGTACCCGACCAGGCCGTGCTGACCGGGCCAGGCGCCCGTCAGAAGACTCGTCAGAGCCGCGGCGGTGGTCGACGGGAACACGGAATGCGCCACATCCTTCTTCGCCATCCCCCCGGTGAGGGTTCGTGCGTGACCGGCGTGCGCCCGGAGTCCGATCGCCCCGAGCCCGTCGATCAGCACCAGCACGACCGAGGTGGCGCGCGGCAGATGTGCCGACTCCCCGCGGAGAGCAGCGAACAGGTCGTCCGCCACCCCGACGAGGCTCCGGGCGGTGGGCGACTCGGACGGTAGCATGAGGGACATCCGAGCCAGTCTGACACAGGCTCCCGTACGACCTCAGCCTCGCACCATTCAGGATGGCCATGCCGAAGACCCCGCCGCCCGAGCTCGCTCCGGAGAGAATCCAGGACATCGATCTCGAGAGCGAGATGCAGGGCTCGTTCCTCGAGTACGCCTACTCGGTCATCTATTCGCGTGCGCTCCCGGATGCGCGCGACGGCCTCAAGCCCGTGCAGCGCCGCATCCTGTATCAGATGGCCGAGATGGGGCTGCGTCCCGATCGCGGCCACGTGAAGAGCGCCCGTGTCGTCGGCGAGGTGATGGGAAAGCTGCACCCGCACGGCGACTCGGCGATCTACGACGCGCTGGTGCGCCTCGCCCAGGACTTCGCTCTTCGCGTGCCGCTCGTCGACGGTCACGGCAACTTCGGCTCGCTCGATGACGGACCGGCCGCAGCCCGATACACCGAGGCTCGTCTCGCCGCTCCGGCGATGGCGCTCACCGAGAACCTCGACGAGGACGTCGTCGACTTCGTGCCGAACTACGACGGCCAGTTCCAGCAGCCTGCGGTGCTCCCCGCGGCCTTCCCGAATCTTCTCGTCAACGGTGCCAGCGGCATCGCGGTCGGCATGGCGACGAACATGGCCCCGCACAACCTCATCGAGGTCGTCGCGGCGGCGACCCATCTGCTCGAGAACCCCGATGCGACGACCGAAGACCTCATGGAGTTCGTGCCCGGCCCGGACTTCCCGTCGGGAGGCATCCTCATGGGGCTCGACGGCGTCAAGGATGCATACGCGAACGGTCGCGGTGCTCTGAAGGTGCGCGGCAAGGTCTCGGTCGAATCCCTGGGGCCGCGCCGCACCGGCATCATCGTCTCCGAGCTGCCGTACATGGTCGGTCCTGAACGCCTCATCGAGAAGATCCGCGACGCGGTGCAGTCGAAGAAGCTGCAGGGCATCAGCGACGTCACCGACCTCACCGATCGCAACCACGGTCTGCGTGTCGCCATCGGCATCAAGACGGGGTTCGACGCAAACGCGGTGCTGGAGCAGCTGTACCGCCTGACCCCGCTGGAGGACTCCTTCAGCATCAACAACGTCGCTCTCGTCGGCGGACAGCCCCGCACGCTCGGGCTGAAGGAGATGCTCAGCGTCTACGTCGCGCATCGCCTCGAGGTGATCACACGGCGCAGCAGGTATCGCCTCGCACGCCGCGAAGAGCGTCTGCACCTCGTCGAGGGACTGCTGATCGCGATCCTCGACATCGACGAGGTCATCCAGGTCATCCGCTCCTCCGATGACTCCGAGCAGGCTCGTACGCGTCTGCGCTCCGTGTTCGATCTCAGCGAGCTGCAGGCCGAGTACATCCTCGAACTGCGCCTGCGTCGACTCACCAAGTTCTCGCGCATCGAACTCGAAGCCGAGCGGGACTCGCTGCTCGCCGAGATCGCCGGGCTCCGCGAGCTGCTCGCGAGCGACGTGCTGCTGCGTGCCGCCGTCGCCACAGAGCTGGATGCCGCGGCCGACGCATACGGGACGCCCCGACGAACGCTCCTGATGAATGCGGCGCCCCCGAAGCCGCGCGCATCGAAGGGCGCGACCGCAGACCTGCAGATCGCCGACGCGCCGACCGTCCTCGTGCTCTCCACGACGGGTCGTGCAGTGCGCGTCGACCTCGCCGAGGGGCAGGAGCTGACCGTGCCCGCCCGTCGGAGCAAGCACGACGCCATCCTGACGACGGTCGAGACGACGGTGCGGGCCGACATCGGGGCGCTGACGACCGAGGGACGCGTGCTGCGGTTCTCCCCCGTCGATCTGCCGTCCGTGCCGTCGTCGTCCGTCCAGCTCGCCGCCGGCACTCCGCTGCGCGACTACCTCGGGATCACGACCCGCGGTGAACGGATCCTCGAGTTCATACGGTTCGACAGCGATGTGCCGGTGGCGCTCGGAACCACCCAGGGCATCGTGAAGCGCATCGTCCCGTCGATGCTGCCCGTACGACCCGATCTCGAGGTCATCGGCATGAAACCCGGAGATTCGGTCGTCGGAGCCATGGAGGCTCGTGACGATGCCGACCTGGTCTTCGTGACGACCGATGCCCAGCTCCTGCGATTCTCCGCCTCGGTCGTGCGCCCGCAGGGCGCTCTGGCGGGCGGCATGGCAGGGATCAAGCTCGGCTCGGGATCGACGGTTCTGTTCTTCGGGGCGGTGCCGCCGGAGACCGATGCAGTGGTCGCGACCGTCTCGGGTTCCGACAGCAGCCTGCCAGGAACCGAACCGGGCCGCGCCAAGGTGTCGTCGTTCACGGACTACCCGTCGAAGGGCCGCGCCACCGGTGGCGTGCGCGCCCACGCGTTCCTGAAGGGCGAGGACCGGCTCATGATCGCCTGGGTCGGCCCCGGCCCCGCACAGGCCGTGGACCCGACCGGAGCCGTGCGCAAGCTTCCCGAGCCCGGCGCTCGTCGCGATGCGTCCGGTCAGCCGATCGACGGCGTGATCGGGAGCATCGGCCGCACCCTGGTCTGAGAACGTGCGCCGTCGGCCCGACCGTCATCGACGCTGAGCGACGTCAGATGCGGAGCGCGAGGATGTTCGCGGTGAGGCCGGCGGCGGTCCCGCAGAGGATCACGACGTCATCCGACGCGAGCCGGCCGCTGTCCAGTGATCGCGCGAGCATGAACGGCACCGAGGCGGAGACCATGTTGCCGAACGCGGCGACCTCGTCGACGCGTCTCTCAGCCGGGATGCTGAGACGGTCGAGCATCGGCCCGAGTGCCGCGGACGCCTGGTGCGGCACCCACAGGGCGACGTCGTCGTACGAGATGCCCGACGCGCGATGGAAGTCGCCGAAGAACTCCGGAAGCACCCGCATCATCCCGAGCAGGGCCCGACGTCCGTCCATGTCGAAGAGATAGTCCGCCGCGTCGCTCTGCGCGAACCGCTGAGCGGGCGAGCGCGACAGCCCTCCCCTGATCTCGGTGTCATGGGCATACGCGGGCCAGGTGCGCTGAGCGCTCGCGACCACTCCACGCCCGGGCATCGCGGAGCGCCGGAGCACGAAGGCGGCGCCCGCGTCGCTGAACAGCTCGAAGCTCTCACGCTGCTCCGGATTGAGGAAGCGCGTGCCCACGTCGCCGGCGAACACGAGGATCGTCTCGTGGTCGCCGGCATCGAGATATCGCGAAGCCACGTCGAGCGCCGTGATGAAGCTGGTGCAGGTCGAGTTCACATCGAACGCGGCTGCGTGCCCGGTGAGCGTGAGTCGCTCGAGCACCAGTGCCGCCGTGCAGGGGATCGGCTGGATTCCGGCAGCCGAGGCGCCGAGCACCAGGTCGACCTCATCTGCTGTGATGCCTGCGGCGTCCAACGCCCGCTCACACGCGTCGACCAGCATGTCGAGATGCGACACATGATCCTCGATGCGATAGCGCACGTCGTTGCCGAAGCGCACGGCGCGTGCGGGCAGAGACGTTCCCCATCCCGTGATCTCGCAGCTCTTCACCATCTCCGGTCCCCCCATTCCTGCACGACTCGGCGCAGCTTGACCGCCCCGTCGCTCACGTAGTCGACGAAGACGAGCTCCGGCCGTTCGCAGTGCAGTCGATCGGCCAGCGCGTCGACCTCATCGGTGACGCGGCGCCGAGATCGATCATCGACCGTGTCGAGCGCGATCTCCAGCCGCGACTCACCGGTCTGTGTCACTCGATACTCATCGAATCCCTCGGCGTGGATCAGAGCCCGCGTGATCACGTCGGCGAAGACCGGGATACTGCGACCATCGAGTCTCCGGAAGACGAGGGTGTCCCCTTCCCGTCCCTCGATCCGTTCGATCGCGGTGAGTGCGCTTCCGCAGGGGCACGGTTCACGCCGTTCACGGAGGACGTCGCCCAGTCGGTAGCGAACGATCGGCTGGGCGCGGCGACGCAGATCCGTCACGATCGGCGTGAACCGCTCACCGTCCAGCTCTTCGCGCTCGACCAGCACACCGTCTTCGTTCAGATGGATCACGCCGTGTTCACAGGTGTGGGCGAGGAATCCTTCCGTGCACTGATAGAGCTGGTGAATCCTCGTCTGGGCGAGCGACTTCCGGATGCGCTGCTCATCCGACAGCTCGAGCACCTCTGCGACCGAGTACACCTTCTGCGGGAACGCGTCGAAGCGACCGGAATCGGCGGCCCGCGCGATCACCCGCAGCACGGAAGGCGGTGCGACGAGGATGGTCGGCCGGTACTCGCGGAGTCGGGCGATGTTCTCATCCATGTCCGCGTAGACGTCGAAGTAGCGGAATGACACCGCCTTCGATGCCACCGACTCGTAGAGCGTGTTGTCTGCGCGCAGGAAGAGCGCGATCCGGTGCCCGAGCAGCATCCGGCGCGGGAGCGTGCGCGCGAGCACGGTGCCCACCCAGGCGTCGCGTTCGGCATCGCTGACGATGAACAGCCCACGGTGCCCGCTCGTGCCGCTGGAGAGTCCGACGGAGTTCGGTCCGAGGTCGGTGCTGAACTCGCGAGCACGCTCGTTCGCGATCGCGAGTGCGAGTGCGTCATCACGGGCGACACCGACCGTGTTGATCTCGTCGAAGCGGCTCATCATGATGCTCTTGTCCATGAGTGGCAGGTCCGCGAAAGAACGCGTCTTCAGCAACTCGCCGAAATACGGTGATCGTCTCCGCAGGAACCGCACATGCGCGGCCAGCAGGCGTCGCTGGCGTCGATCGATCGAAGCTCGCGTGCGCATCGGACGGAGCCACCGCACCATCGCGAACTCGCGCAGGATCCGCAGCTTCCCCATCAGTCGATCAGATCCTTCGCGTCGAGCGGATCGTGGCTGCAGACGACCCGGATCCCCTCCTCGGCGAGTCGTTGCAGACTCTCCGCCGTGTCGGCGTAACGGCGTGCGTCATGCTGGATCGCCCGTGGCAGCGCCCGCAGTCTCGATGAGACGTCGAGGAGATCGCTCCCCCACGCGGCATCCCCGGCGAGCAGCACCCGTCCGTCGACCAGCGCACCGAGATGACCGTCGGCGTGTCCGGGAAGGTCCAGCACGAGGTACGACCCGTCGCCGAGCAGGTCGTGGACCCGGAGTTCGACCGAGCCGATGCGGACTCGACGGAACGACTCCTTCTCCAGCACGATCCGATCGCCGCGCGGGAACCACTCGGGCAACAGCCCGGGCAGCACGCCCGAGCGCAGTCGGGGGTGCCGCAGCGTGCGCTCATGCCCCGCGCTGAGCACGAAGGTCGCTCCGGGAAAGCGCCGGACTCCTCCGACGTGATCCGGATGCAGGTGTGAGAGGACGACATGCGTGACGGACGCCGTATCGATGCCGTCCGCGGCGAGCTGCGCCGCGATGTCGTCGCCGTCGACGACATGCGGAGGCAGAAGCCGCCGATACACGTCGCCCCGCCACCCCGTGCGCCAGGCACCCGTCGCGTATCCCGTGTCGAAGAGAACGCGACGACCGTCTTCGGCGTCGTAGAGGAAGGAACCCGACGGGAACTCGCGCCGACCTGCGGTGACACCGCGGAACATCGCGCCGACGTCGTGAGACGTGCTGCCGCAGACATAGTGACGCAGGCGTCCTGTCACGAGCCGGCCTTCAGATGCGCGGCGACCGCACTGAGTGCATCGTCCAGCGAGACCTCCGGCCGATAGCCGAGGTCTTCCCTCGCCCGTGAGATGTCGAGAGTCTGCGAGTAGGCGATCGTGCTCAGGGTGTACCGGGTCAGCGGGGGTTCCGGTCGACCGGGAATCACCGAGCAGACCGCCTCCAGAGTCGATGCGAGAGCCCAGGCGACCCGTCTGTTCAGGGGGCGGAAGCGCGGCTGCTCCCCCAGCAGCGTGAGCAACGTCGTCAGCAGATCTCGGAATCGGCGGGGATCGCCGTTCGAGATGTTGTACACCCCGCCCGCAGCGTCTCCCCGGGTGATCGCGAGCCGGAGCGCGGATGCCACGTTCTCGACGGCCGTGACGTCGATGAGGTTCTCCCCGCCGCCGAAGAGGGGCACCCCGACCCTGGTATGCACGTCCAGCAGCCTCGGAACCAGGCTCGGATCGCCGGCGCCGATGAGGCCCCGGGGCCGGAGGATCACGAGCTCCTCGATCTCCTGCGCATCGCGTGCATCGAGCAGCAGATCCTCCGCCGCGTTCTTCGAACGGATGTAGCCGTTCAGGCGGTTGGTGCGGTCGACCTCGGACTCGCGGATGTCGAGACGGTCGCGGTTCGCGGCGTAGACGCTCGGCGACGAGACATGCACGAGCCGCCGCACGCGGTTGCGCCGCGCGAACTCCACGACGTGGCGAGTACCTGCGACGTTGGCCCCGTGGAACTCCTTCCACGAGCCCCAGGGAGTGGACAGCGCCGCACAGTGGATGACGGCGTCGACCGGGAGCTCCTGCGACGAGAGAGAAGCGAGATCTCCCACGACCCGGTGTCGCTCGTCGGCGACGCGGGCGAGGGCTGTCGCGTTCCTCCCGGCTGCGAAGACCTCGTAGCCGTGTCGGCGCAGTTCGGGCACGACATAGCCGCCGAGGAACCCGCTCGCCCCCGTCACCAGCACACGGGCTCCGGACATGCACCTCACGATAGCCGTCCTATTGTGGTCGAGTGCGCATCGCCATGGTCACCGACTACTATCTGCCGACACTGGGCGGAGTGCAGACCGTGATCAAGGCGCACCGCGAGGCCCTCGAAGACGCGGGGCACGAGGTCTTCGTGTTCTGTCCCCTGTCGGAGCCGAGCGACGACCCGCACATCGTTCGGCTGCCCACGGCACGAGGCTTCGCACCCGACGGGTACCCGTTCACCTGGACGCCCTCGGCCGCTGCGGGCGTGCTGTTCGAAGGGCTGCGCCGCCGCGCGATCGACGTCGTGCACGTGCACACCGAGATGTTCGCCGCTCTCGCAGGATTCGAGGCCGCACAGGCCCAGGGTGTTCCGGTCGTGCAGACCATGCACGGGCGCATCGACGTCTACACACGCTCGGTGCTGCCGCTTCCCTCCGTCACGACGATCCTGCTCGCCGCGATGCATCGCCGCCGCTTGAGCCACGACACGGCGCAGCTCGATCCGACAGCTCCGTACACCGCCACGCGGACGGCGAGGCGGATGTGGCGACTGATGGTGAGCCAGGCGAACCATGCCGATCACGTCATCGTCCCCTCTCGGCACTTCGCGACGAAACTCGTCGACCAGGGGGTCCGGACGCCGCTGACCGTGCTGTCCAACGGCTTGGAGGAATCGGTGCTGACGGAGATCGGGATGCCGCTGGCGCGCGTGGTCGAGCCGGGTGAGGACCTGCGGGTCGTGTGGTGCGGACGGCTGTCGCCGGAGAAGCGCCCCGAGGTCTTCCTCGACGCAGCCCGGAAGCTGACCGGCATCCGCGCCGAGATGTTCGGCGACGGTGTCGCGCGGACTCGAGTGTCCGCGGCTTCCGCCGACCTGCCGGAGGGACGACTGACCGTGCACGGCGCAGTACCGCAGTCCCGGGTTCTCGAGGGCATGCGCGATGCGCACGTGCTCGTCTCAAGCTCTCTCGACTTCGACAATCAGCCGATGGTGATCCTCGAGGCGATCGCCTCAGGCCTCCCGGTGGTCGTCACCGACCCCGACCTGGCGGAGATGCTTCCGGCGGGCGGAGGAGCGGTGACCAGCACCCCGGACGCCGAAGGACTCGTCGCGACCCTCCGAGAGCTCCGCGACGATCCAGCCAGGATCACGGCGATGAGCACCGCAGCGATCGCCCACCGCGGCGAGGTCGCCCAGCACGCTCATCTCGACGCGCTGCTCGAGGTCTACCGCTCGGTCCTGCCGCCGGCGCGATGAGATTCAGGCGTCGATGGCTTCGCGCGAGAGCCGATCGGACGACTCGATGATGAACTCGCGCCGCGGCGCGACCTCGTTGCCCATCAGGAGTTCGAACACACGCCCCGCCGCCTCCGCATCCTCCATCCGGACCCGGCGGAGCAGACGTCCGCCGCGATCCATCGTGGTGGTCGCCAGCTGCTCGGCATCCATCTCACCGAGGCCCTTGTAGCGCTGGATCGGTTCATGCCATTTTTTGCCGGCCTTGCGCAGCTTGGTCAGGAGCGCATGCATCTCCTGCTCGCTGTACGTGTAGATCGTCTCGTTCGGCTTGGAGCCGGGGTTCATCACGATGACCCGGTGCAGAGGCGGCACGGCGGCGAAGACCCGCCCGTGTTCGATGAGCGGTCGCATGTACCGGTAGAACAGCGTGAGCAGCAACGTGCGGATGTGCGCGCCGTCGACATCGGCGTCGCTCATCAGGATCACCTTGCCGTAGCGAGCCGCGTCGATGTCGAAGCTGCGGCCCGACCCTGCGCCGATCACCTGGATGATCGACGCGCACTCCGCGTTCGAGAGCATGTCGCCGACGGATGCCTTCTGCACGTTGAGGATCTTGCCTCGGATCGGCAGCAGCGCCTGGAACTCGCTGTTGCGCGCGTTCTTGGCGGTACCGAGGGCAGAGTCGCCCTCGACGATGAACAGCTCGCTGCGGTCGACGTCGTTCGTCCGGCAGTCGACGAGCTTCGTCGGCAGCGTCGACGATTCCAGAGCGTTCTTCCGACGCTGCGTCTCCTTGTGCGCGCGCGCCGAGACGCGCGCCTTCATCTCGGCGACGACCTTGTCGAGCAGCTGTGTGGCCTGGCTCTTGTCATCGCGCTTCGTCGACGCGAACCGCGCGGCCAGGTCCTTGCGGAGCACCTGTGCGACGATCTGGCGCACGGCGGGGGTACCGAGCACCTCTTTCGTCTGTCCCTCGAACTGGGGCTCGGGCACGTTCACGGTGAGCACGGCGGTGAGACCCGCCAGAACGTCATCCTTCTCGACCTTGTCGTTGCCGCCGACCTTGAGTCGGCGCGCGTTCTGCTCGACCTGCGCACGCAGCACCTTGAGCAGCTCCTGCTCGAAGCCCTGCTGGTGCGTGCCGCCCTTGGGTGTGGAGATGATATTGACGAACGAGCGGGTCACCGTGTCGTAGCCCGTTCCCCACCGCATCGCGATATCGACGGCACAGACGCGCTCGACCTCGGTCGCGACCATGTGTCCATCCGCCTGCAGCACGGGGACCGTCTCCTTGAAGGTCCCCTCCCCCTGGATGCGCCACGTGTCGGTGACCGGCGCATCGGTCGCGAGGTATTCGACGAACTCCGAGATGCCGCCCTCGTAGTGGTACGAGGTCTCGTCGACCTGCGCGGCTTCGTCACCCTCGCCCGTCGCGCGGGCATCCTTCACGACGATCTCGAGCCCGGGCACGAGGAACGCCGTCTGGCGCGCTCGCGTCTCGAGCTCGTTCAGCTGGAAGGCGGCGTCCTTGGTGAAGATCTGCCGGTCGGCCCAATACCGCACGCGAGTGCCGGTCGCGCCACGGGGCGCCTTTCCGATCACACGCAGCTCGCTCTTCTGCTCGAACGGCGTGAAGGGCGCATCCGGGCGCTTCTCGCCCTTGTCGGCGAAGAGCCCGGGCTCACCGCGATGGAAGGACATCGCGTACGTCTTGCCACCACGGTCGACCTCGACGTCGAGGCGCTCCGAGAGGGCGTTGACGACCGAGGCGCCGACGCCGTGCAATCCGCCGGACGCCGCGTACGACCCGCCGCCGAACTTGCCTCCCGCGTGCAGCTTGGTGAAGACGACCTCGACACCGGTGAGGCCGGTGCGCGGCTCGACGTCGACGGGGATGCCGCGACCTCGGTCATGGACCTCGACGCTGCCGTCGGAATGCAGGATCACGTCGATCTTCGATCCGTTGCCCGCCACGGCCTCGTCGACGGCGTTGTCGATGACCTCCCACAGGCAGTGCATCAGACCCGGCGACCCGTTCGAACCGATGTACATACCGGGGCGCTTGCGGACGGCCTCGAGCCCTTCGAGCACCTGGAGATGATGGGCGGAATACTCGGCGGTCACAATCTCCGATTCTATTCGCGCAGTGCGCCGGAGCCGCGCAGACACTCCCCGCGGGTCACCACACGACGCCCGCCGCGTACGCGCTGAGCGAAACACGCCGCAAAGCGGGCATGCACACAGGAATCGCGTGGTTGTATTGAACACGCCCAACCAGCGAACCCGACACTCAAGGAGGCACCGTGATGAACGCAACGACCGAACGAGAGACCTCCGCCGTCGAGTTCCGCCTGACCGCTATGGATCGCTGCGATTCCTGTGGCGCTCAGGCCTATATCGCGGCCGAGGTCAACGGCTCCGAACTGCTCTTCTGCGCCCACCACGGCCGCAAGTACGAAGAGAAGCTCCGCAGCATCGCCACCAGCTGGCACGACGAGACCGCTCGCCTGATCGACTGATCGCAGCCCTCGTCGAGAACGGAGCCCGTCGCACGTCGGGCTCCGTTTTTCATGTCACGACGCTCTTCGCGTCATGAGACGATGACGCGCCGCACGCGGGGGGTGAGCCTCGTGAGGATCTCCTCGCCCACCGTGTCGATCCGCTCGGCCAGCCCGGTCGCGCTCTGCTCGCCGTACTCGCCGCGGCCGAACAGCGTGACCTCGTCGCCCACCGCGGCCCCGGGCCAGCCGGCCACGACAGACGACGTCTCGCCGACGCTCCGCAGCACTCGGGCTCCGGCCGGCGTCCCGACCTCGGCGCCGGCGAGCGTCGACGGGATGCCGTCGAAGGAACCGATCGCGATCACCACGTCATCGCGGCGCACTCGAGTCACCGCGGCCGACAGCTCGGCGACGGGCGCGATCCCGTCGAGCTCCGGCCCCTCAGCCGATCGGATGCCGTAGCAGAAGGCTCCGACCCGCGAGAGGGAGCCCCGGAGTTCCGGACGCCACCACGACGCCGCCGAGGCGGTCAGGTGCAGCGCCTCAGGAGTCGCGCCGGACTCGCCGGACACGCGGACGGCTTCGAGGAAAACCGAGCGCGCGTCGTCGTCCTCGGCGTCGCTGGCCTCCGCGAGGTGACTCCAGATGCCGACGAACGCGGCGAGCCCCTCGCGCTCCGCAGCGCGGACGACCGCGACGGTGCCCTCCCACTCCTCCGGCAGCAGGCCGTTGCGGTGCAGACCCGAATCGATCTTGAGATGGATCCGCGCGCGCGTGCCGAGCACCCTCGCCCGCTCTATGACGCGATCGAGGTACTCCGCGGTTCCGACGCCGAGGTCGATGTGATGCGCCAGGGCTTCGTCGATCTCCTCATCCGTCGATGTCACCCAGGCGAAGATCCGACCGTCGGATCCCAGCAGGCGTCGCATCTCGACGCCGCTGGCGATGTCGTACGACCCGTACCACTCGATCCCTGCGTCTCGCGCCGACTCCACCGCCCAGGTCAATCCGTGACCGTACGCGTCATCCTTGAACACCATCATCAGCTGCGAGGGAGCGATCCGCTCACGCACCGCACGGATGTTCGCGACGAGTCGATCGGTGTGCAACCGCAGCTCGGGACGACTCATGCCTCCCACCCCCGGTCGGCGTGGGTGCCCGCGACGGTGATCAGCTCCGACACCGAGAGCCCCGTGATGGCGCTCCAGCGGGCGAGTGCGGGCGCCACCGCACCGGTGCCGCCGAAGTACGTGGCCTCGGCGCCGACGGAGACCTCGTGCACTCCGAGATCGACGACGCAGACGTCCATCGCGACACGCCCGACGATCGGGAGGACGGCTCCCCCGATCTCGACGTGCGCCGCGTTGCCGAGCGCGCGCACGACCCCCTGCGCGTAGCCCCCGGTGATGAGGGCTGCGGTCGTGGCTTGGGTCGCGCGGTAGGTGTAGCCGTAGGAGACCGCGTCGCCCGCCTTGAGCGGCTTCGTCGACAGAACGCGCCCGACCAGACGCATCACGGGCCTCGTCCGGAGCGCGCCCTCGCCGTCAGGCAGACCATAGAGCAGACGGGCATCGATGTCGGCGGTCCCGTCGGTGATCGCTTCGATCCCCTCGAGCGCCAGTGTCTCGGCCTCCTCCTCCGAATCCACGAGCACGGCGCCTGCACCCGCCGCGGTGACCGCGTGGGCGACGGCGAGCACTCCGTGCCCCCAGGCGTCGCGCCGCAGGTCTGCCAGGTGCCCGCCGGCGGCCACAGCTGCCGACGCGCCCGAGGCGAGAGCAGATCGGGAGATCATCGCGCGCGGGCGGGAGGAGGAAGTCGTCTCACACACGCCCTCCAGCCTAACCCGGGCCTTCCAGGTTGCCCTGAGCCTCCCCCGTAGACTGGTGCGGTACCCGACCCTGGAGATCCATGTCACGCTTTTCCCCCGTGCCCCGCGTCCGCTATCTGCTCGCGCGCGCCCGTCGCATCGATGTCGCCTCGGTCGTCGAGCGGGCCAAGGAAGCCTCTGCGCAGCACGGCAAGGCCGTGCCGGTCGTGGTCGCGGACATGCTGTGGTCGGCCGGTCGCCACAACGTCGGCTTCCAGGACTACATCGACTACGACTTCGCCATCCTCACCAAGGCGGAGCGCGACACGTACATGACGCACCCGGTCTCGAACGAGATCTCCCAGAAGTACGATCACCCCGACTACCGCCACCTCTTCCACGACAAGGCCGAGTTCAACGGACGCTTCGACGCTCTCCTCAAGCGCGAGTGGATGATGATCGTCGAAGGCAATGCCGACGAGCTTCGCGACTTCACCGAGCGACAGGGCACGATCGTCGTCAAGGAGACCCACGGCCAGGCGGGCACGGGCGTGCACCGCTACCACGCCGCCGACGTCACCGACTGGAACGCATTCCACGCCGAGCTGCTCGGCAAGAACCAGGTTCTCGTCGAGGAGGTCATCCGTCAGCACGCCGATCTCGCGGCCGTGTGCCCCGGAACCGTCAACACCACCCGCGTCACGGCGTTCTTCGACGGTGAGAAGACCCACATCCTCGCCATGGCCCAAAAGTTCGGCCGCGGCGCCGTGAGCGACCAGATGAGCTTCGGCGGCTTCTACACGATGCTCGACGAGAACGGCCACTCGGTGGGTCCCGGCTACGACTCGCACGGGCACGTCCACGTGACGCACCCGGACTCGGGCTTCCCGATCGCCGAGTTCCAGCTGCCGATGATCGACGAGGTGAAGAAGTTCGTCGACCAGGCCGCCAGGGTCGTCCCGCAGGTGCAGTACGTGGGGTGGGACATCGTCGTCACTCCGGAGGGTCCGGTGCTCGTCGAAGGCAACTGGGGCGCTGGCGTGTACGAGAACAAGCCCAGCGTCACCGGCATCCGCACCGGTCACAAGCCGCGCTATCAGGCCGCGATCGGCTTCTGAGCCGCGGCGACGGCACGACGAAGGCCCGGATGCTCGTGCATCCGGGCCTTCGTCGTGTCAGATCACGCAGTCGCGGTCAGACCGCGCGGACGATGCCCATCGGCGTGGACTGCGTCGCCTGACCGAGCGGGTTGTCGCCGAGGATCTGGACGAGGCGACGTTCGCCGGCCTTGTCGAGCGTCGAACCGAGGATGTTCCCGCCGATGTCGTTGATGTCGACGACCGCGACGTCGACGTCGGCGCCGACCAGCTTCTGCACACGGACGGCGACCTCACGCGGGTTCTTCGGTCCGAGTACCACGGCCTCGTTGTAGGGAGGGATCGTGTTCTTCGTCGGTCCGTCGATCGCGCGCGCCTTGTCGCCGGCGATGCGATAGAAGTCGCCACGTCGACCGAACGCCTTGGTGATCACCGAGACTCCGGCTGCGAACAGGATGCGGAGAGTGCCGCACTCGCGCAGCGCCATCTCCATGGTCTCGGGCATGCCGAGGCCGATCCCGTACGACGTGCGCACCACGTACCTCGAGAGGAAACGTGCGAGGGGTCGCGGCGTGATCTCGTCGAGGCGGTACGACCGACCCTGCGTGATCGCCACGATCTTCTCGGTCACGAACAGCAGGTCGCCCGGCTGCACGGCATCCTTCGCGTACTCCGTGATGACGGCGTCGAGGTCGTCGTTCGGCATCACGACTCGCGTCTTCAACGGGATACGAGCGTAGCTGGTGCCGTCGACCGTCGCTTCGAGAGCCTTGCCTTCGTTCGCCTGCATCACTCGAGGTAGTCCCGCAGCGACTGCGAGCGGCTCGGGTGGCGCAGCTTCGCCATCGTCTTCGACTCGATCTGGCGGATGCGCTCACGCGTCACGCCGAACGTGTCACCGATCTGGTCGAGCGTCTTCGGCTGACCGTCGCCGAGTCCGAAACGCATGCGGATGACTCCCGCTTCGCGCTCGGACAGCGAGTCGAGCAGCTGCTCGAGCTGGCGCTGCAGCATCGTGAACCCGACGGCATCCGCGGGAACGACGGCCTCGGTGTCCTCGATGAGGTCACCGAACTCGCTGTCTCCATCTTCTCCGAGAGGGGTGTGCAGAGAGATCGGCTCGCGACCGTACTTCTGCACCTCGACGACCTTCTCCGGCGTCATGTCGAGCTCGCGGCTCAGCTCTTCGGGAGTGGGTTCGCGACCCAGGTCCTGGAGCATCTGACGCTGCACGCGCGCGAGCTTGTTGATGACCTCGACCATGTGCACGGGAATGCGGATGGTGCGGGCCTGGTCGGCCATCGCGCGGGTGATCGCCTGACGGATCCACCAGGTGGCGTAGGTCGAGAACTTGAAGCCCTTGGTGTAGTCGAACTTCTCGACCGCGCGGATCAGACCGAGGTTGCCCTCCTGGATCAGGTCCAGGAACTGCATGCCGCGACCGGTGTAGCGCTTGGCGAGGGAGACGACGAGACGGAGGTTGGCACCGAGCAGGTGGCTCTTCGCGCGCTGTCCGTCGCGGGCGACCCACTGCAGGTCGAGTCCGAGCTGGCTCGTCTTCTCGGCGGCCGACATCGCGGAGAGCTTCTCCTCCGCGAACAGACCGGCCTCGATGCGCATCGCGAGCTCGACCTCTTCGGCCGCGTTGAGGAGCGCGACCTTTCCGATCTGCTTCAGGTAGTCCTTGACCGGATCGGCGGTGGCGCCGGTGATCTGGGTCGAGTAGACCGGGACGTCCTCATCGTCGTTCGACGAGATGACGATCGCGCCGGTGGGCAGCGGTTCGGTGAACTTGGGCTTGGAGTCCTCGTCCTCCTCCTCAGCCGCCTCTGCGACGGGAGCCTCGTCATCTTCGACGATGTCGTCCGCCTTCTTCTTCTTCGCGGGGGCGCGCTTCGCAGCGGCGCGCTGCGCGGCGGTCTTCGGGGCAGGCTTCTCAGCCACCTCCTCGACCTTCGCCTCGCCCTCCGGAGCTTCAGCGGTCTTCTTCGTCCGGGTGTTCTTTGTCGTGGCAGGAGTCACGTTTCGCCTTTCACGGGGCCGCTGACGACCCCGGGACTTTTCGGACACTAGTAAGACCCTTGTCAAGTCGGATCTCCGAAAAGATCGATTGACAACGGGTCAGAGTCCTAGTATCGCATACGTGTGGGGATGCGGGTGCATTACAGCCGAGTTCGGCTCCGCGATGCGTCGTCCGACGTCGCTCGACGGTCAGCCTCGCCCCTGCTTGTCGTCGTCACCGCTGGGACGAGAAGCGAGGTACCTCTCGAGCTCGGCGGCGAGCTCGTCGGCGCTGGGGAGGTCCCTCTCGTTGAAGCCGCCCTCATCGAAGCTGCCGTCCTCCGGATCACGTCCCGCCATGTAGGCGTCATAACGACGCTCGAGTCCGTGGACCATCTGCTGCAGCTCATCGTTGCCGATCACCTGCTCGTCGACCCGGTTCACGTAGGCCTCACGGCTCTCACGGATCTCGTCGAGCATCAGCACCAGCCCCGTCGCCGCCATCAGGCGTTCAGCGGCAGTGATCACCGCATCCGGGTTCTCGGTCTCCGCGAGGTAGTGCGGCACGAGGAGGACGAAACCGACCACGCGATCCCCGCGCTCGGCGAACCGGAACTCGAGCAGGTGACCGGCGGTGGCCGGCACCTGAGTGCGCGGCCGCCAGACCGAGTGCGCGATCGAGAGCTCGCGGCGGTTGCCGCTCACCGTGGTGCCGATCGGGCGGGTGTGCGGCACCGGCATCGCGATCGAATGGACCCAGTTGAGTCCCGAGACCTCGAACTCATCCGCGAGCTCGAGCACGGTGCGCGCGAACTCGTTCCAGGCGAAGTCGGGCTCGTAGCCGGACAGCAGCAGGAACTTCTGGCCGAGTGCATCGGTCGCGAGCGACAGCTCGAGCCGTGCGGGCCGGAACTCGGTGAGGTGATCCTGGTCGAACGAGATCACCGGGCGTCGAGCGCGGTAGTCGAGCAGGACGTCGTTGTCGAACACCGCGATCGGCTGCGGTGACGTGGTCTCACGCAGGTGCTCGATGAGGCCGGAGACGGCGTTGCCGGCGTCGGTGAAGCCCGTCAGGAGCAGGACAAGCGGCAGCCCGCGCGGCACAGCCGGCGCGTTCGCGACACGTTCATGGATGTCTCCGGAGAAGGGCATGTCTCCATGCTACGAGCACGTTCCGACGGGAGGGCTGCGGGCGTCATGCTGAGAGCGAACACTCCGCTCCGCGATCCCGCCCGTGTCGATCCGTAGGATGGAGGACATGACGCTTCCCGCGCTCTCGCGCACCTCAGATCAGTTCCCCGGAAGCGCTGCAGACGCCGCAGTGCTCGTCATCGCCGACATCTCGGACTCCTCCGAGTCGCTGTCCGGTCACCCCGGACTCGCCGCTTCCCTCGCGGCTGTGGGCTTCACCGGGTCCGCCTCCGCGTTCACCCGCGTGTACGCCCCGGACGTCACCGATCTTCCTTTCGCCGTCGTCGGCGTCGGACGCACCCCTGACGCCGGCACTGTGCGCACCGCGGTCGGCGCCGCCCTGCGATCGCTGACCGGATTCGCGACCGTCTCCCTGGGCCTGGCCCCCGGACTCGAGGAGTTCGCGGATGCCGCCGCAGAGGGAGCCGTGCTCGGCGGCTACCGCTTCGAGGGCTACCGCCGCGACGCGGGCAAGAGCCGCGCGACGTCGGTGATCCTGCACGCGGATCTCGATGAGACCCTGCTGGCGCGCGCCGTCGCCGCAGGAGAAGCCGTCGCGCTCGTCAAGGATCTCGTGTTCGTGCCGGCGGAGTGGCAGAGTCCCGCGCAGTTGGCGCAGAGCGCCGCCGACAGCGTGGCAGGCCTCGACGTCACGGTCGAGATCCTGGACGAGAAGGCGCTCGCCGAGCAGGGCTTCGGGGGCATCCTCGGTGTCGCACAGGGATCCGACCGCCCCGCACGTCTGGTGCGCCTCGACTACGCGCCCGAGAACGCGATCCGCCACATCGCACTGGTCGGCAAGGGCATCACGTTCGACACCGGCGGCCTGTCCCTCAAGCCCGCGGCGTCGATGGTCGGCATGAAGTTCGACATGGCGGGGGCCGCGACGAGCGTCGCGGCGGTGCGGGCGATCGCCACTCTGGGCCTCCCGGTGCGCGTCACCGCCTGGCTGTGCATCACCGACAACATGCCGTCGGGTCGAGCGCTGCGCCCGGGCGACGTCATCAGGATGCTGGACGGCACGACGGTCGAGGTTCCGAACACGGATGCCGAGGGCCGACTGGTCATGGCCGACGGTCTGGTCGCCGCGAGTCGAGAGAATCCCGATGTGATCATCGACGTCGCGACGCTGACCGGCGCGATCGTCATGGCCCTCGGCCACCGCCACACCGGCGTCTTCGGCGACGACGGGGCCGTGAAGGAGTTCCTCGCCGCGGCGGAGGCCGCCGACGAGCTCGCCTGGCACATGCCACTGCCCGACCACATGGAGGACTCCCTCGACTCCCCCATCGCCGACATGCAGAACGCGAACATGAGCGACCGCATGGGCGGGGCGTCGTACGCCGGACTCTTCCTGCGTCGGTTCGTCGGTCGCGTCTCGGACGAGAAGGACGCACCGCGCATCCCGTGGGTGCATCTGGACATCGCCGGATCCGGCGAGCACAACGGTGCGCCGTACGGCTTCACCGACAAGGGCCCCACGGGCGCCATGGTCCGATCGATCATCGCGTTCGCCGACGCATCCCACCAGGAGGCATGACCATGACAACGCACACCTTCGACATCGTCGTCCTGGGAGGCGGGAGCGGCGGCTATGCGGCCGCCCTGCGTGCGAGCGAGCTCGGCAAGTCCGTCGCCCTCATCGAGAAGGACAAGGTCGGCGGCACCTGTCTGCACCGCGGATGCATCCCCACGAAGGCGCTGCTGCATGCCGCTGAGGTCGCGGAGCACGTGCGCGACGCCGCGCACGTCGGCATCTCCGCGACGCTGGAGGGCATCGATCCCGCGGGCGTCCGCGCCTACCGCGAGGGCATCGTCGCGAAGAAGTACAAGGGTCTCGAAGGACTCGTGAAGGCACGTGGCACCACCACCGTCGCCGGACTGGGTCGGCTCAACGCCGATCGCTCGGTCAGCGTGGGCGATGACGTCTATGTCGGCACCGACATCATCCTCGCCACCGGCTCGTACAGCCGCACGCTGCCGGGCCTCGAGATCGGCGGGCGCATCCTGACGAGCGAGCAGGCGCTGGCTCTCGATGTCATCCCCGAGCGCGTGCTGATCCTCGGCGGTGGCGTCATCGGCGTCGAGTTCGCGAGCGTGTGGCGCTCGTTCGGCACCGAGGTCACGATCATCGAGGCTCTGCCGCACCTCGTCCCCAACGAGGACATCGCCATGAGCAAGGGCCTGGAGCGTGCTTTCCGTCGCCGCGGCATCCAGTATTCGCTCGGCACCCGCTTCCAGTCCGCCTCCCAGGACGAGGGGTCGGTCACCGTGACCCTCGAAGACGGCAAGGAGTTCTCGGCCGACTACCTCCTCGTCGCGGTCGGCCGCGGTCCGGTGACGGCCGACCTCGGGTTCGAGGAGGCGGGAGTCACCCTTGAGCGCGGGTTCGTCACGGTCGACGCGGATCTGCGCACCGGTGTTCCCGGTATATGGGCAGTCGGCGACATCACCCCGGGGCTTCAGCTGGCGCATCGCGGCTTCCAGCAGGGAATCGCCGTCGCAGAGCGGATCGCGGGACTCTCGCCGGCGAACGTCCCCGACGTGCAGATCCCGAAGGTGACGTACTCGAGTCCCGAGGTCGCCTCGGTCGGCGTGACCGAGGAAGCCGCCGTCGCGGAACACGGTGCGGACGCCGTCGTCGCGTACGAATACAACCTCGCCGGCAACGGCAAGAGCGAGATCATCGGCACGACTGGGCTCGTCAAGGTCGTGCGGCTGAAGGACGGGCCGGTCGTGGGCGTCCATCTGCTGGGCGACCGTGTGGGCGAGCTCATCACCGAGGGTCAGTTGGCCGTCGCCTGGGAAGCGCATCCGGAGGACATCGCACCCCTGATCCACGCGCACCCCACGCAGAGCGAAGCGCTCGGCGAAGCCTTCCTCGCCCTCGCCGGAAAGCCCCTCCACACCCTCTGAACACCAACCGGTGCGCAGTTCACTAAGCTAGTCACGCGTCATTTAACTTCTTGAAGGAGACTCAGTCATGAGCACATCCGTCGTCCTCCCCCCTCTCGGCGAGAGCGTCACAGAGGGTACGGTCACCCGCTGGCTCAAGCAGGTGGGAGACACCGTCCAGGCGGATGAGGGCCTGCTCGAGATCTCGACCGACAAGGTCGACACCGAGATCCCCTCCCCCGTGACCGGTGTGATCGAGGAGATCCTGGTCGCCGAAGACGAGACCGTCGAGGTCGGCGCGCTGCTCGCGCGCATCGGTGACGGCAGCGCTGCAGCACCCGCTGCTGACGCTCCTGCGGCCGCCCCCGCCGAAGAGAACGCGGCTCCCGCCGAGCAGGCCGCGCCCGCAGCCGAGGCACCTGCAGCCGAGGCACCTGCTGCCGAGGCACCTGCTGCCGAGGCGCCTGCTGCGGAGGCATCGCAGGCGGCGCCCTCCGGCGACGCGAAGGACATCGTCCTCCCGGAGCTCGGTGAGAGTGTGACCGAAGGCACCGTCACCCGCTGGCTGAAGCAGGTCGGCGACAACGTCGAGGTCGACGAGGCACTCCTCGAGATCTCCACGGACAAGGTCGACACCGAGATCCCGTCGCCGGTCGCCGGCGTGCTGCAGGAGATCGTCGCCGCCGAAGACGAGACAGTCGCCGTCGGCGCCGTGCTCGCGCGCGTCGGCTCCGGCGCAGCTCCCGCCGCTGCCCCGGCCGCCGCTCCGGCTGCAGAGGCACCGGCCGCTCCCGAAGAGGCACCCGCCGCTCCCGCAGAGGCACCCGCTCCCGCAGCAGCCCCCGCTCCCGCAGCAGCACCGGCTCCCGAAGCAGCACCCGCTCCCGAAGCAGCAGCGGCCCCCGCAGCAGCGCCGGCCCCCGCCGCAGCACCGGCCCCCGCAGCTCCTGCACAATCCGAGCAGAAGCTGTCGCTGCCCACCGAGAGCGACAACCTGTACGTCACCCCGTTGGTTCGCCGCCTGGCCTCTCAGCAGGGCGTCGACCTCGCGAGCGTGACCGGAACCGGAGTCGGCGGCCGCATCCGCAAGGAAGACGTGCTGAAGGCTGCCGAGACCGCCAACTCGGCGCCCGCGTCGGCTGCGCCGGCAGCACCTGCGCCGCTCGAGACGTCGCCGCTGCGTGGAACCACGCAGCCGATGTCGCGACTGCGCAAGGTACTCGCCAAGCGTGCCGTGGAGTCGATGCAGCAGACGGCTCAGCTGACGACCGTCGTCGAGGTCGACGTCACGGCTCTCGCCGAATACCGCGACAGCGTCAAGGGCTCGTTCCTCGAGAAGACCGGCGACAAGCTGTCGTTCCTGCCGTTCTTCGCACTCGCTGCCGCTGAAGCGCTTCGCGCCTTCCCGATCGTGAACGCCACGGTCGACGGCGAGAACATCGTCTACCCCGAGTCCGAGAACGTGTCGATCGCGGTCGACACCGAGCGTGGCCTGCTCACGCCGGTGCTGCGCGACGCGGCGTCGAAGAACATCGCCGAGATCGCTCACGAGATCGCCGATCTGGCTGCCCGCACCCGCGACAACAAGCTGAAGCCCGACGAGCTCGCCGGTGGAACGTTCACGCTGACCAACACCGGTTCGCGTGGCGCGCTGTTCGACACTCCCGTCGTGTTCCTCCCGCAGTCGGCGATCCTCGGCACGGGTACCGTCGTCAAGCGCCCGGGTCTGGTCAAGGTCGGCGGGGCTGACGCTATCGCCGTCCGCTCTTACGTGTACCTCGCACTCTCGTACGACCACCGCATCATCGACGGAGCGGATGCCGCCCGCTTCCTGGGCGCCGTCAAGGCCCGTCTCGAGTCGGCGCAGTTCGCCGCTCAGCTCGGAGCCTGACCGACACAGCATCACCCTGGCTGGTCCGCGACGTCGTAGGCGTCGCGGACCAGCCATTTCTCTTCCGGTCGGACGAGCACGAGCATCCTCTCGCCGCTCGACGACGATGCGGTCGCACCGGATGAGGCAGGCGAGACCCGTACCACAGCGACGTCGCCGTACTCATCGACGAGCGACACCTGCACCTGCTGTGCGCGCGAGCCCTTCTTCTCGGTGGCGAGAATATCGTTCACCGCCGTAGATCCCGGAGCGACGGCCTCGACACACGCCTGATCACCCTGTTCTGCGCACGCGTACACCGCCGACAGCAGCGCCGGTGCCGCACTCACCGGATCGTCGAGATCCGGAACGTCGGGCCCCGAATCCTCCGCCCCATCGTCGGCGGTCGTCGCCTGCGGAGCAGGCGCGGAGGGTGAGCGCGTCGCCTCTTCGCGTCCCGGTTCCGCAGCGATCTCCACATCGCGCCCGTCATCCCTCATCGCTGCACCGTCCACGGCGGGAGCTTCGCCCGTCGCACCGCCGGGCCAGAGCAGACCACCGGCGAGGATCATGGCCCCGGCTGCGCCGGCCACGATGAAGCGGCGCAGGGGACGGGCGGATGCCCTCTCAACGCCTTCACGCCGCCCCTGGGCACTCTCTGACATGGCGTGATCGGTCGCCATCCGGCGACCCGACGTGACGAACCGAGAGCGACAGCGCGCGATCCATCGCGTCGTCTCGCGCACCGATGTGATCGTTGCGATCGTTGCGAGACGCACCGCATGAACGACTCCCGACCGCTCCCCGGCCTCGATCCCCCGCGCTGCCGCTCGCGCATCGCGCCGGGTCTCGATGGGCGCCGCGCGCAGGCTGCGCGCCATCTCGTTGTCTCTGGCCCGTTCCGGAGCATGGGTGTCACGCCGCAGCGGACGCGGGGCGGCGATCGAGAAGAGCTCGCCCTCCCAGAGCTGGAGCTGTCGGGTGGGAGCACCCGGTCGCTGGGCGTCTTTCTGCAGCCCCTCCCGGATCGACGCCAGGAGTCTCGCCGAGATGCGATCGAGCGTGGTCCTGTGGACCCGGTCGATGAGTGTCGCCGCCGCCACCCGCGCGTCGTCGCCGTGACCGATGACGAACAGCGGGCGGCCTCGGTCGGAGAGCCACCACTCTCCGGTCTCGGTGCCCGAGGGTGAGCGACCGAGCTCGTCGAGGCCGCGCAGCAGGCTGCCGACGAGCGTGCTCACCTCCCCCGCGGAGAGGAGTTCTGCGACAGCCTCGCGGCGCCCGAGGAAGACTGCCACGCGTTCGGTGCACCAGGGCAGCAGCACATCATGTCCGTCGCTGCGGCGTACGACGTCCAGCGGACCCGCGACATGCTCATCACCCGCGTGCCCCCACCCCGCCCACCCGCTCAGAGTGTCGGCATCCGTCAAAACCGCCACAGACTCACGATCCGTGACGAGGGCTCCCGCGTAGGGCCCTTCGTCGACATCGAGGAGCCGGATGACCCTGTGGGCACCCGGCACCAGCATGGTGGTGTCATGATGAACGTCCGCGCTGCGCATCCGTCCATCCCATCGTCTCCGGCGTGATGGCAGAGGCATTCCGCACCAATGTGCGCTGATTCGCTCCGACGTCCGACCGGTGCAGAAGCACTGCCGCCGAGGCGAATCCGCCTCACGCGAACGAGGTCATGAAGACCCCGGGCAATCGGTATTCTTGGAAGCATGGCAAACCGCACGCCCGCGCCCGAGAAGCGCCCCGGGTTCTTCTCCCAGATCAAGTCCCTCTTCAGGTTCACCCGTGAGGTGTACCCGTGGCTTCCCTGGGCTCAGATCGCCCTGCTGGTGCTGGGCGTGCTCCTCGGCCTCATCGTCGGCTACCTCATCCCGCCCTTCCAGATCTGGACGCTCATCCTGTGGGCGATCTCCGGACTCATGGTCGGCGTGCTCGGATCGATGTTCCTGATGACCCGCCTGTCGACCTCTGCGATGTACCAGAAGATCGAAGGCAGGCCCGGCGCGGCCGGGCATGTCATGAGCACCAGCCTCGGCCGCCACTGGTCAGCGACCGATGCCCCTGTCGGCATCAACCCGAAGACCCAGGACGCGGTGTACCGCACCGTCGGTCGCGGTGGCGTCGTCGTGGTCGGCGAAGGCGCTCGAGGCCGCCTCACGCGACTGGTGAACGATGAGCGCAGCAAGGCTGCTCGTGTCGCACACGGCGTGCCGGTCACCGTCCTCTACGTCGGCACCGGCGAAGACGACCTTCGCATCGCCGACCTCGCGAAGACGATCAAGAAGCTTCCGAAGACGATCGACAAGGCGACCATGGGCGCGGTGCTCCGTCGCATCGAATCCGTGTCCCAGTCGATCTCGTCGCTTCCGATCCCGAAGGGAATCGACCCGACGAAGGTCCGCGCTCAGCGTCCGCGCTGATCCCGACCACCCGCACGCACGAAGCGCGGCCGTCCTCCTCGGAGGGCGGCCGCGTTTCGTCGTTCACTCAGAGAGCGGCTGACGCGGGAGCCGGCGCACCTTGGCGCGGCGCCGACGACGCTCGGGGATCATGGATCGCATCTCGTCGAGCTTGCCGAAGCAGAACAGACGGTCGTCGGCCTCGAGCACGACGTGCTTACGAGGATTCGGGATCACGCTGACTCCACGGTGCAGGGTCAGCACCGTGATGTCACGCTCCCAGAGCCCCGCTTCGCCCAGGGTCTTCCCGACGAGGTCCACAGCGCCGTGCACCATCAGCTCGGCGACGCCGTAGCCCGTCGAGACCGTGAGCCGCTGGCGGACGTCAATCTCGGGGAACGCCACCTGACCGGCGATGTAGTCGATGATCGCCCCGGCCACATCGAGCTTGGTCGCGGTCTCGATCCCCTGCAGCCCCGGCGAGGAGTTGACCTCCATCACGAGGGGACCGTCCTCGCCCTCGAGCATGTCGACCCCGGCGACCCTCAGGCCCATGATCTGGGCGGACCGCACGGCGGCCCGCTCGTACACCGGGTCGAGCTCGATGGCCTCGACCGAGCCGCCACGGTGCACGTTCGAGCGGAACTCGTCGCCCGCAGCGGAGCGACGCATCGCCGCGACGACCCGGTCGCCGACGACGAGGGCGCGGATGTCGCGACCCCGGCTCTCGGAGATGAACTTCTGGATCAGCACGTTCTGCTTGGTCGAGTGGAGCGTCTCGATGATCGCCTCGGCGACCTTGACCTGAGGCGCGAGGATCACGCCGATGCCCTGGGTGCCCTCGAGCAGCTTGATGACGACGGGCGCACCGCCGACGCGCTCGATCGCGGGGCGCACGTCGGCGCGGTTGCGCACGAACGCGGTGGGAGGCATCGCGATGTTGTGTCGGGAGAGGATCTGGTTGGCGCGGAGCTTGTCACGTGCGCTGGAGATGCCGTTCGCCGTGTTCGGCGTGTAGACGTCCATCTGCTCGAACTGACGCACCACAGCGGTGCCGAAGTACGTGATGGAGTTGCCGATGCGCGGGAGGATCGCGTCGTAGTCACTGAGCTGACGTCCGCGGTAGTGCAGGTCGGGTTCGTCTGCGGTGAGATCGATCGCGAATCGCAGCGTGTTGAGCACCTTGACGGTGTGGCCGCGCTGCAACGCGGCCGCGCGCAGTCGTTGGGTGGAGTACGCCTGCGGCGCACGGGAGAGCACTGCGATCTTCACGGGGATTTCCTGCCAGGATGGTCGGGTGAGCAAGTCATCCCATTCAAACACTCTTATCGGGTGGCGAGAATGGGTGAGCCTGCCCGATCTCGGCGTCGACTGGATCAAAGCCAAGATCGACACGGGAGCACGCACTTCTTCGCTGCACGCATTCGATATCCACGAGTTCGAGCGCGACGGCGCGTCGTGGGTGAGATTCCAGGTCAAGCCCTGGCAGGACAGCCAGGAGGACTCGGTCGTCGTCGAGTCACCCGTGCACGATCGGCGCGAGGTGCGCAGCTCGTCGGGCCATGCACAGCGACGCTATGTCGTCGAGTTGCTCATCCGTCTCTACGACCGCGAGGTGCTCGCCGAGGTCACTCTGAGCAACCGCGACGAGATGGGTTTCCGCATGCTGATCGGGCGCGAGGCGCTGCGTCAGGGCTACGTCGTCGACCCGGCGCGGTCGTTCGTCGGGGGTCGCGCACCGCGTGAGGCGCGACGGCGCAATCGCGGCAGGGACTGACCCGACCTCTCAGGCCCGGATCAGCACCAGCCCGGATGCCTTGTCATGCAACCCGCGCTGATCCGCATCCCAGATGACGGCGGGGATGACAACGACGATCAGGAGCGTCCTGACGATCGGCCGCCAGACTCCGACCCAGCCGCCCGAGAATCGGATGACCCGCATACCGAGGATTCTGTGACCGGGACTTCCGCCCGCGGTCGGGATGAACAGGATCTGCAGCAGCGCGAACACCGCCAGCGGAGCGAACTGCGTGAGACCCGCCTCGCTGGGCAGCGCGAACTGATCGAAGCCGAGGAATCCCGTCGCGATGATCGTCGCCGCGGCGTAATCGATCAGAAGGGCCCCGATCCGGCGCCCCGGGCGGGCGATGCTTCCGGGTCCCGCCTCCGGCATTCCGAGTCGTTCTCCGGGGTACGTATCAGCGGCATCCGTCACGTCATAAGCCTACCGGCGCGTAACATCCCCGAAACAAAGTCGATACCGTGGGGTAACGCCCTGCACGTACTGTGCACAATGGCCGTGAAGCCATCGATCCGCAATCCAGGAGTCGTACATGTTCAAAGATTCGTCCGAGGTGCTCGCCTACATCAAGGAGAACGACGTCAAGTTCCTTGACATCCGATTCACCGACCTCCCTGGTGTCCAGCAGCACTTCAACATCCCCGCCTCCACCGTCGACGAGGACTTCTTCACCGACGGACAGCTGTTCGACGGCTCCTCGATCCGCGGCTTCGCGAGCATCCACGAGTCCGACATGCAGCTCATCCCCGATGTCACGACGGCGTACATCGACCCGTTCCGCGAGGCCAGCACCCTCGTCATGATCTTCGACATCTACAACCCGCGCACCGGCGAGATCTACTCGAAGGACCCGCGTCAGGTCGCCAAGAACGCCGAGAAGTACCTCGCGTCCACCGGAATCGCCGACACCGCATTCTTCGCTCCCGAGGCCGAGTTCTACATCTTCGACGAGGTGCGCTACTCGGTCACCGCCGGTGAGAGCTTCTACAAGGTCGACTCGGAAGAGGCGGCGTGGAACACCGGCCGCGAGGAAGAGGGCGGCAACCTCGGCAACAAGACGCCGTACAAGGGCGGCTACTTCCCCGTCTCCCCCGTCGACAAGACGGCCGACCTGCGCGACGACATCACGCTCAAGCTGATCGACGCCGGTTTCATCCTCGAGCGCTCGCACCACGAGGTGGGCACCGCGGGTCAGCAGGAGATCAACTACCGCTTCGACACCATGGTGCACGCGGCCGACGACATCCTGAAGTTCAAGTACATCGTCAAGAACACGGCAGACCAGTGGGGCAAGACCGCCACGTTCATGCCGAAGCCGCTGTACGGCGACAACGGCTCGGGAATGCACACGCACCAGTCGCTCTGGAGCGACGGCAAGCCGCTGTTCTACGATGAGGCCGGCTACGGCCAGCTCAGCGACATCGCCCGCTGGTACATCGGTGGAATCCTCGCCCACGCCCCGGCACTGCTCGCGTTCACGAACCCCACGCTGAACAGCTACCACCGCCTGGTCAAGGGCTTCGAGGCTCCGGTCAACCTGGTCTACTCGGCCGGCAACCGCTCGGCCGCGATCCGCATCCCGATCACGGGCTCCAACCCCAAGGCCAAGCGCATCGAGTTCCGCGCGCCTGACGCCTCGGGCAACCCGTACCTCGCGTTCGCCGCACAGCTCATGGCGGGTCTCGACGGCATCAAGAACCGCATCGAGCCGCACGAGCCGGTCGACAAGGACCTCTACGAGCTGCCGCCCGAGGAGGCGAAGAACATCCCGCAGGTCCCGAACTCCCTGCTGGACTCGCTCGAGGCCCTGCGCCAGGACCACGCGTTCCTGCTCGAGGGCGGCGTGTTCACCGAGGAGCTCATCGAGACCTGGATCTCCTACAAGTACGAGAACGAGATCCTGCCGATGGCCCAGCGCCCGCACCCGTTCGAGTTCGAGCTGTACTACGGCGTTTGATCCGGACCCCCGCAGAAGAGCCCGTCAGGTCCGCCTGACGGGCTCTTCCCGTGTACGCCGCGATCATGCCTCGAGGTCGAGCACCCACTCGTTCATCGTCAGCTCTGCGCCTCGGAAGGTCTCGGTGATCGAGCCGACGAGCGCGAAGCCACCACGACGGCACAGAGCGTTCGAGCCCGGGTTCGTCACCGACGGGAAAGCCGTCAGAAATCGACGTCCGTCACGATGGACACGAGCGTCATCGATCAGCAGGCGCAGGGCGCGCGACGCGATCCCTCGTCTCTGCGCCTCGGGAACGACGAACCATCCCGTCTCCAGTGCCGGCTCATCCCGCCACTCAGTCATCCAGTGGCCGATGGACCCGACCGCTCGTGTCGCGTCATCCTCGATCACGAACATCCGTGCTTCGCCCGTCGCCCGCAGACGCAGGTACCGGGCGCTGCGTGCCGCCAGCTGCTCCTCGGTTTCGGGGCCGTTCAGATGGGCTGTCATCTCGCCGCTGTTCGCCAGCCGAAGCAGACTGATGTCATCGGCCGACCAGGGGCGCAGCGTGATCGTCTCCATGGACGAATGATGGCAGAGGCCACGGACATGCGCGACGCGCCCCGCGACCGCACGTGACCGTGTCGCGCTTGCTTTCGTCCTGTGCGACTGGTCAACTGAGGGGTCCGATCGAACACAGTGGGGGCCGCAATGCGCCGCAAGCACGACAAGCCGCAGTCGAAGAGGGTCTTCACCTCCGAGACTCCCCCGGCGCAGCCGAAGACCGCAGCCGCGGCGATAGCTCGCATCAACCCGTTCATGTACGGTCTCCTCGGCGCTCTCGGCGTGCTGGTGGCCCTGATGCTCGGCGGGATCGTCAACCAGCTCGCGACCGTACTCGTCTACATCGGAGTGGCGATCTTCCTCGCCCTCGGCCTCGACCCGATCGTCGCCTTCCTCGAGCGCAAACTTCCGCGTCCGGCCGCCGTCGCGATCGTCGTCGCCGGGGTCGTGCTCGCCTTCGCGGGCATCATCCTGGCGATCGTGCCCATCCTCGTGGAGCAGGTCGCGAACCTGATCGAGAACGGCCCGCAGATGGTCAAGGACATCATGGCGTCGGCCTGGTTCAAGGACCTCAACTCCCAGTTCGGGTCGACGTTCGAAGACGCGGCGAACGGGGTCCTGTCGTTCCTGCAGGATCCGGGCAACCTCGCCGACATCGGCGGCGGAGTGTTCGCGGTCGGTGCAGGGATCGCCGGCGGATTCACCGGCGTCACGATCGTGCTCATCCTCACGCTCTACTTCATGGCGTCACTGCGCAGCATGAAGGGCGTCGCGTCCCGATTCGTGCCCGCCTACCAGCGCGACACGTTCAGTGGCCTCCTCGACGACGTCTCGGGCGCGGTGGGGCGGTACGTGATCGGTCAGGCAAGTCTCGCGCTCGTCAACGGCGTCCTGAGCCTGATCTTCCTGAGCATCATCGGCGCACCGGTGCCTGCTCTGCTCGCCCTGATCGCCTTCATCGGCTCGATGATCCCGCTCGTCGGCACCCTGAGCGCCTCGATCATCAACTCGCTGATCTGTCTGATCGTGAGCCCTGTCACCGCACTGATCGCGTTCGTCTACTACCTCGTGTACATGCAGATCGAGGCGTACGTCCTGTCTCCGCGCATCATGAACAAGGCAGTGGCCGTTCCCGGCGCGCTCGTCGTCATCGCCGCCGTGGCCGGTGGTGCTCTCGGCGGAATCCTGGGCGCGCTGGTCGCGATTCCCGTCGCAGCCAGCGTCATCATCATCGTGCAGAAGGTCGTGTTCCCCACTCAGGACAGCAAGGTCGTCCCCCCGGGAACGCTCAGCGAACGGTGACAGCACTCAGCGCACTGTGAGCGCGCCCGCCTGAACGCGCACAGAGAACTCCGAGATCTCTCCGACCTCTTCACCATCGATCTCGAACGTCTGCGGCGACGCGAGCGTCACCGTGATACGTTCCGCGGCGACATGCGTCGTCGACTCCGTGCTCACGGCCTGGTCGACCGCGCCGAAGGCACGACGGATCCCGTTCTCCCAGATGAAAGAACGGACCGTGTCGAGCCACTGGAGCGGACCGTCAGCACTTACGAGCAGCATGTCGAGCTGCCCGTCGTCGATGAGGGCGTCCGGAAGCAGGCGGATTCCGCCCTGCAGCATCCCGCAGTTGCCGATCAGCATGGTGTGGCCGCGGAGCCCCTGGGGCTCCCCATCGTCGAGCGTGAGCGTGATATCGGTCATCTCGGTGCCCGCAAGAGCCCGCCCCATCGCCTCGACGTACGCGATCCAGCCGGCCCGGCTCTTCAGATCGTCATCGGTCTCGACGAGCATCTGGGCATCGATGCCGAATCCGACCATGACGACGAACGCGTGCTCGGTGCCGTCGTGGTCGACCCAGCCGATGTCGATCTTGCGGGGTTCCGCGTCGCGCACCCGACGCAACGCCGCGGGAATGTCGTTCAGCGGAACATCCAAGTTACGGGCGAGGAGGTTGCCGGTGCCCTGAGGCACGATGCCCAGAGCCGTGTCCGTGCCGGCGACCGCCTCGGCCACTGCTCTCACGGTGCCGTCGCCGCCGACGGCGATCACGACATCGCACCCCGCTTCGACCGCGGCGGAGGCCATCCCGTGTCCCGGATCGTCGACCGTGGTCTCCCACCACTGCGGCTCCGCCTCAGGGAAGGCGTCGGCCACAGCGCTGCGCAGATCATCCCCGTCGAGTTTCGAGGGGTTCCAGATCACACCAAGCTTCGAGATCGTCATGCGCTCAGCCTGTTCGACAGGGGCTGAAAAGGCAAACGACGCGCCCGCACGACATCAGCCGTAGAAGAGGTCCTCGAATGCTCTGCGGGCGCGCCGCGTCACGCCCAGGTAGTCGTCGTCCAGCACGCTCGCCGAACGATCGGGGTACCCGAGCAGACGACCCACCGCGTCGAGATCGCGGGGTTCGGTCGGCAGGACGTCGCTGGTCTTGCCCGTATAGAGAGTGATCGCCGACCGCAGACGGCTCGACAGCAGCCATGCGTCGCGCAGCAGCTCGGCGGATTCCGGCGGCACGAACCCGGCGTCGACCGCAGCATCGAGGGCGCCGAGCGTCGACGTGGTGCGCAGCGCCGGGACGTCGTACGCATGCTGCAGCTGCAGCAGCTGGACCAGCCATTCGACGTCGCTCAGGGTGCCAGGACCGAGCTTGAGATGCCGTCTGGGGTCCACGCCCTGCGGCAGCCGCTCGCCCTCGACGCGGGCCTTGATCCGTTTGATCTCGCGTGTGCCCTGCAGGTCGATCGTCGCCGGATAGCGGATGCTGTCGGCGAGGTCGGTGAACCGGGCGATGAGCTTGGCGCTGCCGGCGACGCCACGCGCGCGCAGAAGCGCCTGCGCCTCCCACGAGAGGGACCATCGGCGGTAGTACTCGGCATATGCGTCGAGCGTGCGGACGACGGGGCCGTTTCGCCCCTCCGGACGCAGGTCGGCATCGAGGTCCAGCGGCACCCGATGATCGGTGAGATGCTCGCGCAGGCCCGCGACGATGCGCGTCGCCAGCGACTGCGCCCTCTGCGGGTCGACTCCGTTCGCGTCGTAGACGTAGAGGATGTCGGCGTCGGAACCGAACCCCAGCTCCGCTCCCCCGAAGCGACCCATCGCGATCACGGCGAAGTCCAGCGCGTCATCGGCATCGGGGACGATCTCCCGCCGCACGGCACGCAGCGCCGCCTGGATCGTCGCCTCGGTGATCTCGGTCAGCGACCGTGCGATCTCCTCGATCGTCAGCACATCGAGCACACCGCCCATCGCGGTGCGCAGCAGCTCCCTCCGCCGCAGCGCGCGCACGGCCTGCAGGGCGCCCCCGATCGACTCGTGACGGGTCTGGATCGCCCTGGCCTCCTCGTCGATCGCAGCACCGCTGCGGGGCCGCAGGAGGTCGCTGCTGTCGAGCCATGCGACGGACTCGGGAATCCACTCCATGAGTTCGCCGACGTAGCGCGATGAAGACAGGAGTCGCGTGAGACTCTCGGCGGCGCCCGAGGAGTCACGCAGCATGCGCAGGAACCACGGCGTTTCGCCGAGTCGCTCGCTGATGCGGCGGAAGGCGAGAAGCGCGTAGTCCGGGTCGCTCCCGTCGGCGAACCATCGCACCATGACGGGCATCAGATGCCGCTGGATCGTGGCCTTGCGACTGAGACCCGTGGTGAGAGCACCGATGTGCCGCAGGGCGCCCGCGGGATCGCGGAACCCGATCGCCATCAGGCGGTCATGAGCCTGCGCCGTCGAGAGCGTGCGCTCCTCTTCGGGCAGCGAAGCGACCGCGCTGAGCAGGGGCCGGTAGAAGAGCTTGGTGTGGATGTCGCGCACTTCACGGCGCACGCTCTCCCAGCGCGCCCAGATGGACTCGCCGGAATCCGCGAGGCCCGAGCTGCGGGCGAGTATCCGGAGTCCGGCCGGCGTCCGCGGCATCAGATGCGTGCGACTCAGCTCCCGGAGCTGCAGCCTGTGCTCCATGACCCGAAGGATGCAGTAGTCGTCGGCGAAGGTACCAGCCTCTGCTCGCCCGATGTATCCCCCGTCGACCAGCGCGTCGAGGGTCTCCAGCGTCCCCCTCGTGCGCAGACGGGAGTCGGTGAGCCCGTGCACGAGCTGCAGCAGCTGCACGGTGAACTCGATGTCACGGAGCCCTCCCGAACCGAGCTTCAGCTGGTACGGAGCGTCGGCCGGGTCGATGTACTCCATCACGCGCTCACGCATCCGCTGCACGCTGTCGACGAAGTCCTCGCGGGCCGCGCTGGAGAAGACCTTCGGCTGCACCGCCGCGATGTACTCGCCGCCGAGCACCGGATCACCGGCGAGCGGTCGCGCCTTGAGCAGAGCCTGGAACTCCCAGCTCTTGGCCCAGCGGTCGTAATAGGCCAGGTGCGAGGACAGCGACCGTACGAGCGCTCCCTGCTTGCCCTCCGGACGCAGGGCCGCGTCGACCTCCCAGAGCGGGGGTTCCACCTCGATACCGCTCAAGCCGCGCATGGTCTCGCGCGCGAGGCGAGTCGCGATGTCGATCGCACGCGCTTCCTCGACGATCTGTTCGTCGCTCGTCCCTCCGACGAAGATCACATCCACATCGCTGACGTAGTTCAGCTCACGCGCGCCCGCCTTGCCCATGCCGATCACAGCGAGCTGCGTCGCAGCCACCTGCTCGCGGCGCAGCGTCTCGGCCGTCTTCGTTCTCGCGACGGCGAGCGATGCCTCGAGTGCGGCGCCCGCGATGTCGGCCAGCGCCGCAGCGACGTCGGGCAGCACCATCACGGGATTATGCGCGGCGAGGTCGAACGCTGCTATCGCGGCGAGGTTCCGGCGATACGCGACGCGCAGCGCGATCACGGCCGCATCGTCGCCCGTTGCGGCGAATCCGTCGCGAGCTCCCACGGCGTCGAGCAGTCGACGCCGCAGCTCATCCGCGCTGGGCAGGGCTCTGATCGGCTCCGCGAGTATGGAGATCTGGTCGGGGTGCCGCAGGAAGAAGTCCGCGAACCCGCTGGAGGCGCCGAACACGCGCCACGCGCTGCGGCGGGCCTCGGCGTCCGCGAAGAGCGCCGCGACCGGCTGCGGGTCGCGGCGGGCGACGCGCAACAGCCCGTCGACGGCGGCGTCGGGGTCTGCAGCCACAGCTCCGTCGAGCAGGACGAACCGGTCGACGTCGAGCAGTTCGGCAAGCTCAGCGAGATTCGCGGCAGCCTCGCTCAGCTCGGCGAAACCGAGCCGGGCGAGTGCCGAGAGCGAGACCGAGTCGTCTGATCGAGCCATGCCGGCAGGTCAGAGGAGTTCGAGGTTGTTCTTCAGCTCGAGCGGCGTGACCTGGCCACGGTAGGCCTCCCACTCCTTGCGCTTGTTCAGCAGCACGTAGTTGAAGACCGACTCGCCGAGAGTCTCGGCGACGAGCTCCGACGTTTCCATGTACTCGAGAGCGTGGTCGAGGCTCGCGGGCAGCGCGGCGTAGCCGAGCGCGCGCCGCTCGGCGTCGCTCAGCGACCACACGTTGTCCTCGGCCTCGGGCGGGAGCTCGTACTCCTCCTCGATGCCCTTGAGACCCGCGGCGAGCATGAGCGCATATGCGAGATAGGGGTTGGCGGCGGAGTCGAGAGCGCGGTACTCGACGCGCGAGGATCCGCCCTTGTTGGGCTTGTACATCGGCACGCGCACGAGGGCGGAACGGTTGTTGTGTCCCCAGGTCACGAAGCTCGGCGCCTCGTCCCCGCCCCAGAGTCGCTTGTACGAGTTGACGAACTGGTTCGTGACCGCGGAGATCTCGTTGGCGTGGCGCAGCAGCCCGGCGATGAAGTGACGGCCGGTCTTCGAGAGTTGGTACTTGGCGCCCTCTTCGTAGAACGCGTTGCGCTCGCCCTCGAACAGCGACATGTGCGTGTGCATCCCGCTGCCGGGGTGACCGCTGAGCGGCTTCGGCATGAACGTCGCATACACGCCCTGCTCGATCGCGACCTCTTTGATCACAGTGCGGAACGTCATGACGTTGTCGGCCATCGTGAGCGCGTCCGCGTAGCGCAGATCGATCTCGTTCTGGCCGGGACCGCCCTCGTGGTGGCTGAACTCGACCGAGATGCCGAGGTCTTCGAGCATGCGCACCGAGCGGCGACGGAAGTCGTGCGCCGTGCCGCCGGGAACGTTGTCGAAGTAACCCGCGGAGTCGACCGGAACCGGCCCCTCGGGCCCGAACGACGAGGACTTGAGCAGGTAGAACTCGATCTCGGGGTGCGTGTAGAACGTGAATCCGGCGTCGGCGGCCTTCGCGAGCGTGCGCTTGAGCACGTGCCGAGGGTCGGACACGGCCGGGCGACCGTCCGGGGTCGTGATGTCGCAGAACATGCGCGCGGTCGGATCGATCTCGCCGCGCCAGGGCAGGGTCTGGAAGGTGGTCGGGTCGGGCTGCGCGAGCAGATCGGACTCGTAGCTACGGGTGAGACCCTCGATGGCCGAGCCGTCGAAGCCGATGCCCTCGGCAAACGCGCCCTCCACCTCGGCCGGTGCGATGGCGACGGACTTGAGCGTGCCGATGACGTCGGTGAACCACAGGCGGACGAACTTGACGCCGCGCTCCTCGATCGTCCGGAGGACGAAATCCCTCTGCTTGTCCACGGTCACTCAGCGCCCTTGCCGATGCCAGCGTCCCAGCCGCTCTCGGCCGCTTCCTCCTCGGCCCATGCACGCGAGCGCTCCTTGAGCTTCTCCGGCGCGCGAGATGCCTCGGCCTCGGTGTCGAAGGGCCCGACGCGATCGGCGGACGCGGAGATCATGCCGAACTCCACCTGGCCGGTCTCCAGGTTGTACCAGTACTTCTCATCGCCGTTCGACATGGCCGATCCCCTTCTTCACGTGGTGTCATCGATCCTATCGGCGCTGACGTCGGTCGCTAAGCTATCGAGCATGGCAAAAGCGATCGGCGTCGACATCGGCGGCACGGGTATCAAAGCAGGCATCGTCGACCTGGAGCACGGCATCATGGCCTCCGACAGGGTGCGCGTACCCACTCCCGAGGGCGCTTCTCCCCAGGATGTGCTGCAGGCCGTGCAGACGGTTCTCAAGACCCTCGACGTGCACGACTCGACTCTTCCGCTCGGTGTGGCGTTCCCCGCCATCGTGAAGCGCGGCAAGACGCTCTCGGCCGCCAATGTCTCGAAGGAATGGATCGACTTCGACGCCGAGCGCTTCTTCCGCGACGGTCTGGGCCGCAACATCGTCTTCGTGAACGACGCGGACGCGGCCGGCGTCGCCGAGGCCCGTCACGGCGCGGCGCGCGATGTGCGCGGCTTCACGCTGCTCACCACCCTCGGCACGGGAATCGGGTCCGCCTTCCTGTACGACGGCGTTCTGCTGCCGAACACCGAGCTCGGCCACCTGAACTTCGGCGAGTACGAGTCGGTCGAGACGTTCGCCGCGACCTCGGCACGCGAGCGCGAAGGACTCAGCTGGGCCGAGTGGGCCGAGCGCCTGCAGAAGTTCTACTCGCACATCGAGTTCCTCTTCAGCCCCGACCTGTTCGTGGTCGGCGGAGGCGTGTCGAAGAACGCGGGCGACTTCCTCCCCCTGCTCGACCTCAAGACCCCGATCGTCCCGGCGATCCACCGCAACAACTCGGGCATCATCGGCGCTGCATCCCTCGCCGGCGACTGATCCCCACGACTGCAGAGAGCAGAAGGCCCCGCTGATCGGCGGGGCCTTCTGCTCGTCCCGAGCGGGGCGGATGTGCGCCGGAGCCACGAGACGTCAGGAGTCACGCGCCGCCGACTCGGCAGCTGAGTCTGAGTTCCCGCGCACTCCGCCTGAGAGAATACTGCGCGGCACCGCGACGACGTGGCACCATGGCATCTCCGCCGTGTCATTCTCGGTCGGAGAAGTGTCTCTGAACGACGGCCTCGACGTGGAGGCCGCGTGGTGACGAAAGGCGGCATCGAGATGAACGGATCATCCGAATCATCGTGGGACAGGCCGGTGTCACCGGACACCACAGCCGGGGTGGTGCCCGTCGACAGGCCGCAGGCCAAGAAGCTGCGATCCCGTCACGTGACGATGATCACGCTCGGCGGGATCATCGGCGCGAGCCTGTTCGTCGGATCCGGAAACGTCATCCGCGCCGTGGGTCCCGCGGCCGTGCTGTCGTATCTCATCGGTGGGCTGCTCGTGTTCCTCGCCATGCGCATGCTCGGCGAGATGGCGGCGTCGCGCCCGGCCATCGGCTCGTTCATGGAGTACGCACGAGTGGGTCTCGGCAACTGGGCCGCTTATCTCGTCGGATGGCTGTACTGGTACTTCTGGGTCGGCGTGCTCGCCTACGAAGCGGTGCTGGGCGGCGAGACCATGGCGAGCTGGTTCCCGGCGGTCCCGTCATGGGCCTGGTCGCTGATCCTGATCGGCATCTTCGTCGGCACGAACATCATCTCCGTCCGCGCCTTCGGCGAGGTCGAGTTCTGGCTCGCCAGCGTCAAGGTGCTCGCGATCGTCGTCTTCCTCGGCGCCGGTCTGCTGTTCGCCTTCGGACTGTGGCCGAACTCCGAGGTCTCGATCTCGAACCTGTGGGAGCACGGCGGCTTCGCGCCGAACGGCTTCGGCGTCGCCTTCACAGGAGTGGCGCTGGTGATCTTCTCGTACTTCGGCACGGAGATCGCCGTGATGGCATCCGCCGAGTCCGAGGATCCGGCCAAGGGCATCCGTCAGGCGACGAGCACCATCATCTGGCGCATCCTGCTGTTCTTCGTCGGCTCCGTGCTCATCATCGTCACGGTGGTTCCGTGGGACGAACTCCCCGTGCCGACCGACGTCGCGAACGCGCCGTTCACGTACGCGCTCGAGCAGTTCGGCATCCCCGGAGCGAGTGTCATCATGCAGCTCGTCATCTTCACCGCGGTGATCTCGGTGCTGAACTCCGGCCTGTACTCCGCGTCGCGCATGTTCTCGGCGCTCGCCGAGCAGGGCTTCGCGCCGAAGATCATGACGAAGAAGTCGAAGAGCGGCGTTCCCGTCATGGCGCTTCTCGCCTCGACGATCGGCGGCCTCATCGCCACCCTCGTGAACTTCTTCACCCCCGGCTCGGGCATCTTCG
>NZ_JACAFP010000007.1 GCF_015354505.1 Microbacterium sp. UFMG61
GCCCACCCATCCCACAAGGAGACCTCATGCGCGCACTCATCCACGACACCTTCGGCGCACCCGAAGACGTCCTCCAGGTCGCCGATCGGCCGACCCCTGAGCCCGGCCCCGGCCAGGTCCGCCTCAAGATCGTGCTGTCGCCGATCCACAACCATGACCTGTGGACGATCCGCGGCACCTACGGCTTCAAGCCCGAGCTGCCCGCGGCGTCAGGCACCGAAGCGCTCGGCGTCGTCGACGCACTCGGCGAGGGCGTCGAGAACCTCACCGTCGGTCAGCGGGTCGCGACCGGCGGTACGTTCGGCGCGTGGGCCGAGTACGTGGTCGCGAACGCCGCCGGGCTGATCCCGGTGCCGGAATCTCTGGACGACGAGAGCGCCGCGCAGCTGGTCTCGATGCCGTTCAGCACCATCAGTCTGCTGCAGTTCCTCGACGCGAAGCAGGGCGACTGGATCATCCAGAACGCGGCGAACGGCGCCGTCGGACGCATGCTGGCGCAGCTCGGCGCCGCCCGCGGCGTCAACGTGCTCGGCCTCGTCCGTCGTGCGGCAGGCGTCGATGAGCTGCGCGAGCAGGGTATCGAGAACGTCGTCGCCACCGACCAGGACGACTGGCGTGAGCAGGTGTCCGCGATCACGGGCGGCGCCCACGTCCCCTTCGGCATCGACTCGGTCGGCGGATCGTCGGCAGGTGACGTGCTCTCACTTCTGGGCGACGGTGGCACGCTCGTCGCCTTCGGGGCGATGAACTCCCCCACCATGGAGATCGCCTCCGGAGACGTGATCTTCAAGCAGGCGACCGTCAAGGGATTCTGGGGAAGCAAGGTCATCCAGACGATGGACGCCGCGACGCGTGGCGCACTCTTCGGCGAGCTCATCCAGCGCGTGACCGAGGGCACTCTGACCCTCCCTGTCTCGGGGGTCTTCGACGCCGCCGACGCCGCGGAAGCGGTCCGTGCGAGCAACACCGCCGGCAGGGTCGGCAAGGTCCTCCTGCGGTTCTGATCGTAGGCGCGGCGTGTCGGTCGGAATTACTTGACACTGGTAATTAATACCTCGTACGCTGACGGTGTTCGCGATTGGATCGACCACACCGGAGTGCGATGACCGACACACTGCGCCTCATCTGGGATGTGCCCGCCACCTGCTGGGAAGAGGCGATCCCTCTGGGGAACGGCCGCATCGGCGCCATGGCGTTCGGCGGACCGAGCGGCCGATATCAGCTCAACGACTCGACCCTCTGGTCGGGCACTCCCGACGGCCCGGCGCTCGCTCTCGACCGAGTGCGGGCATCCGGCGCCGGCCCCGAGCGTCTCGCCGCTGTGCGCGACGCGCTCGCCCGAGGCGACGTGCGGCTCGCCGAAGACCTGCTGATGGCGTTCGAGGGGCCGTATTCGCAGGAGTTCCTGCCTCTCGCGGATCTGCACGTGTCGGTCGCCGGGGCGGAGGCGGACTCGGCTGGACCCGCGCGGATGCTGGACATCGACACCGCGGTTCTCAGCGAGACGCTCGCGGTTCCGGGCGGGCGCGTGACGCGCCGATCCTGGGTCTCTGCACCCGCCGGCGCTCTGATCATCGCGCTCACATCAGACGTGGAGTTCGACGCCGCGCTCGACCTCGACACCCCGCTCCGCGGGACCCCCGTCGACACCATCGGCGCACTGCTGCTCGATGTGCAGGCACCGATCGACGGCGCCCCTCTGCACGAGACGTCTGCCATCCCTCCCCTCCGCTACGCGGTCGACGACGACGACGACGAGTACGACGCCTTTGCGGCGGTCGCCGTGGCCATCGAGTCGGATGGCGAGATCGACCGAGCGGGTGCGCGCCTCGTCGTACGCCGGGCCCGCCGCCTTCTCATCGCCCTGTCCACATCCTCGCGCGCCGAGTCGTGGTGGGCGGATGCCGAGGGAGACTGGCGAACCGCCTCGAGAGAGAGCATCCGAGACCGCGCGCGGCAGAGGGCGGAGTCCGCCGTGCGGCTGGGCATCGATGCTCTGCTCGCTGAGCACATCACCGATCGCCGGCGCACCACACGTGCACGCTTCGCGATCGGCGGGCGGAGAGACGGGGCATGGAGCGTCGATCGCGACGTGCTGCACGGAGCGGATCCGCTGCTCCGCGCCACGATCGCGGCAGAGTACGGCATGTACCTGCTCGCATCGAGCTCGCGCGCCGGCAGCCCGCCCGCGAATCTGCAGGGCATCTGGAACGACCAGCTGCAGCCTGCCTGGTCCTCGAACTACACGATCAACATCAACACCGAGATGAACTACTGGTCCGCTCCGGTGCTGTCGGCCCCCGATGTGATGGAGCCGCTCCTCGCACTCGTCGAGCGCCTGGCGAGATCGGGCGCGGACACCGCACGCGAGCTCTACGGATGTCGCGGCTGGGTGGCTCACCACAACAGCGACATCTGGGGCTGGACCCTCCCCGTGGGCGGTGGTCATGGAGCGGCCAGCTGGGCGATCTGGATGATGGGCGGAGTCTGGCTCACACACAACCTCTGGGACGCATACGAGTTCACCGCAGACCTGACTCTTCTCCGTGAGCGGGTCTGGCCCGTCATGCGCGGAGCTGTGGAGTTCTGCCTCGACTGGCTCGTCTCCGACGACGACGGATATCTGCACACGTCCCCGTCGACCGCTCCGGAGAACTCCTATATCGCAGCCGACGGCCACCCGACCGCACTGGGCCTGACCGCCGCCTCCGATGTGAGCCTCATCCGCGCACTGCTCGAACGTGCTCTCGTCGCGATCGACGACCTCGAGATCGACGATGCACTCGAGGCTGAGATCCGTGGGGCGCTGGCAGCGCTGACACCGCTGCGAGTGGGGACCGACGGCCGGCTGCTCGAGTGGTCCGACGAGGTCGTGGAGCACGAGCCTCTGCACCGGCACCTCTCCCCCGTGGTCGGCCTGTATCCGTTGGACGAGGTGACCCCGGAGAGCACTCCCGAACTGTTCGACGCATCCGTTCGACTGATCGATGCGCGTGGTCCTGGCGCCATGGGCTGGTCCTGGGCCTGGAAGATCGCCTTGCGCGCACGTGCCCGGCAGGGCGAGGTCGCCGCGTCGCTTCTCGACGAGGCGCTGACGCCGTTCGACGGCGACGCGACCCGTCATGGACCGGTCGACGGCTCGGAGTGGGGAGGCCTGCTGCCGAACCTGTTCAGCACGCATCCGCCCTTCCAGATCGACGGCAATCTCGGTTTCCCCGCCGCGATCGTCGAGATGCTCGTACAGAGCCACTCCGGTCGCATGCATCTGCTTCCGGCTCTCCCGGAGTCCTGGCGCCACGGAGAGGTGCGCGGCATCGGCGTGCGACCCGGCCTCATCCTCGACCTCTCCTGGGTCGAGGGGATGCCGACCTCGGCGGTTCTGCACAACCCCGGCCCGGTCGGCAGGAGCGTCGTGGTCACCGATGGCGACCGTCAGGTCACCGTCGACATCCCTGCCGACTCCAGCGTCGATGTCGCGGCGGCGTTGACAGACGCCGGTTCCTCGCCGCTCGCGTCGGATGAGCTCTCGACGGAGGACGACCGTGCACGGTGACGTCGGCGTCGTCGACCTGCCCACCGCCCAGACGGAGCCGAGCGACTTCGATGCCTTCTGGGCCGACACGATCGCGCAGACCAGAAGCTTCCCTCTCGATCTCACCGTGACACCGCACCCGTCGCTGCTGACGCAGCTCGACATCTTCGACGTGTCGTTCCGTGGATTCGGAGGAACGCAGATCCGCGCCTGGCTGCGGATGCCGCGTGGTGTGAGCGAGCCTCTGCCCGGCCTCGTGCAGTTCTTCGGATACGGCAACGGCCGCGGCCATGCGCTGCGCGACCTGCGCTGGGCATCGGCGGGATACGCGCATCTCGTGGTCGACGCCCGAGGGCAGGGCCACGGCGACACCGACGACGACCATGCCGATGGCGGACCTTCAGCGGGGGGCTTCCTCACCCGAGGCATCCGCTCCCCTCACGAGTACTATTACCGGCGCGTCTACGCCGACGCCGTGAGGGCGGTCGATGCTCTCCGAGCGATACCCGCGGTGGATCCGGCCCGTGTCGGCACGGTGGGAGCGAGTCAGGGCGGAGGGATCGCGCTCGCGATCGCCGGGTTGGTTCCCGACATCGCGGTGGCGATCGTCCAGGCTCCCTTCCTCTGCGAGCTGAACGCCGCTGCGACGCTCAGTCGCGAGCATCCGTACGCCCTGCTGACGCAGTACTTCGCCGATCGTCGCGGCGACGCGGCCGTAGCGCTCGACACGCTTCGCTACTTCGACGGCGTCAACCACGCGAAGCGGGCGACCGCTCCCGCTCTGCTGAGCACCGGACTTCTCGACGGCATCGCGCCCCCAGAGACGGTGCTGCCCGCATTCGGTGCCTACGGCGGGCGGAAGCAGGTCGTACTGTGGCCCTACAACGGCCACGAGGCCGGCGGAGACCTCGACGAGGAGAACGCTCTCGAGTTCGCCGCCACACACCTGGTCGACGTCGCTCCGGATCGGGCCACGGCCGATTCGCTACGATAGCCGACACGACCCGAAGGACCTCATGGACCACGACACCGCAGCGCGCACCACCCTCATCCGCTCGGCGTCCGACGCGGGATCGAGGGTGTTCGAGACGATCCTGACGCGCAGTCCGATCAGTCGCATCGACATCGCGCGGCAGACGGGCCTCTCACAGGCGGCCGTCACGAAAGCCGTCGCGCCGCTCGTGGCTGCGGGCCTCGTCCACGCGCCTCCTGCCTCCCACCGCGACGGTACTCCCGGACGCCCGGTGAGTCCGGTGTCGATCGTTCTCGAGTCGATGGTGATGCTCGGCGTGAAGGTGAACGTCGACGAGATCATCGCCGTCGCGACCGACCTCGCGACCACCGTGCTCGCCAGCGCCCGCCGCTCCCTGCCGTCCGACGATCCGCACACCGTGATCGACGCGATCGTCGATGTCGTCGCCGGTCTCGAGAAGAGCCTGGAACTCGGCGCGGCATCGATCGCCGGCATCGGCGTGTCCGTGTCCGGTGACGTCGACAGCATCACCGGCGTCGTGCGGGAGTCGAACATCATGGGCTGGGCTGACGTCCCTCTGGGAGACCTGCTGCAGTCGCGACTCCCCTGGCCCGTCACGATCGAGAACGACGTGCACGCCCTCACGATCGGCGAGCACTGGTTCGGCATCGGCCTCGGCACCGCGTCTTTCGCGATCGTGACGATCGGCCGCGGCATCGGCAGCGGCCTGCACCTGAACGGGGAGGTCGTGAGCGGCGCCTTCGGCGTCTCCGGCGAGATCGGCCATCTGCCGCTCGCGGATGCCTCGCTCGTCTGCCCCTGCGGTCGCCGCGGGTGCGTCGAGGCGGCGGCCTCCACCGGGGCCATCGAAGCGACGGTCTCTGCGGCTCTCGGCCGCCCTGTCTCGATCGACGAGGCGGTGGCGCTCGCGCATGCGGGAGACCCGAGCGCGGAGTCCGCCTTCCGGGACGCCGCCCGCCTCATCGGCACGGCGATCGCGACGCTGGTGAACCTCACGGGACCCGAGCTCGTCATCATCGGCGGCGAGGGTGTGTCCGACTTCGATCTCTTCGAGAAGACGCTCCGCGACGCGTTCGAGCGTCACGCCTTCGGCGCTGCGGTGCGCTGCCGCATCGTCACGCGTCCCCACACGTTCGAAGACTGGGCACGCGGCTCCGCCGCGACCGCCATCCAGGCTCTCGTCCGCTGAACCGCGCACTCGTCGCTCGATCGCGCACCGATTCACCGAACCGCGTACCGGTCCGGCGAACCGCTCAGGTCTGCCGTCGCTGTTCCGCCCGGAGATGCACGGCCCACCCGCAGCACGGACGCACGGAGATGCGCGGGACGGCATCCGCCCCGCGCATCCGTGTGTCGGCGCTCAGAGCGCGTCGTACAGATCTTGCTGCAGCTCGAGGTATCGCGAGAGGCCGAGTCCCTCGAGGTCGGCGGCGTAGGCCTCCCACGTCGCGTCGTCATCGATGTCGCGCTGCCCCGTCACGAACTCCGCCTGCGCCTGCGTGATGTAGGTCGCGATGTTCGTCTGCAGCTCCGCGAGCTCCGCCGAGGTGTCCGGGTTCGGCCACAGCTTCTCGACCGGGAAGAGCATGCTCTCGTCGGGCGCGTACGGCTCGTACTGCTGCGAGGCTTCGAGGAGACGGCGCTCGTAGCCGTCGGGCGAGTAGAGGTCCTCGGGCACGACCTGCGAGTTACGATACTCGAGCGAGTCCCAGTACTGCCCCATCGAACGCCACGAGGCGTTCGATGTCTCGTCGTACGTGAGCGGCTTGAACGTCGGGTCCAGCTCAGGGTCGAGCGCGACATCGCCCTCCACTGCCGGCACCCATGCCTCGCCCTCCGGGCCCATGGCACCGAGACGATCGCCCTCCTCCGTCACGAGGTAGTCGATGACCTTGATCGCCTGGATGCGCTCCTCCTCGGTCGACTTGTTCGTCAGCGCGAACATGCCGAGCGGGCTCACGGGAGAGCGGTAGGTGGCGTACTGCGTACCGTCAGGGCCCTTGACCGGCGGCACGGCGTCGTAGTGCGTGTCCCGACCGTCCGGCGAATCGGCGGTGACGATCTCGTACGGGTGCAGCACTGCCGCGGCACCGAGGATCTCCCCTTCGGCGTTGTCGCCGAGCGCGCGCAGCGCCTCGCCGTTCTGAGTGAACGAGGCGGTGTCGATCAGACCCTCGTCGGCGAGCGACGAGATGTACTGCAGGCCGGCACGCCATCCGTCGGTCGTGGCCGACAGAGTGACCTTGTCACCGTCGAGCACCATGGGCGGCGGGCTCGAGGGCGAGCCGTACGGCGCGTAGGTGAAGGCGTTCATGAAGTAGTTGATGACCGGCTCCGAGGCCGAGGCGCTCAGCGCCACCTCGTCGGGCCTGCCGTTGCCGTTGGGGTCGCCGTTCTTGAACGCGCGCAGGACCTCGCGAAGCTCCTCGGTGGTGGTCGGCTGATCGAGACCGAGCTTGTCGAGCCAGGTGGTGTTCATCCAGAGCTTCGAGGGATAGGTGCAGTGATAGCACTCCGACCACTGGGTGATGGCATAGATGTGGCCGTCGGGAGCGGTGACCGACTGCTCCCAGTCGGGCTTCTCCGCGAAGCGCTCCTTCAGGTGGGGCGCGTATTCGTCGATGAGGTCTTCGAGCGGAACGAGCACGCCCTGCTGACCGTACTTCAGGATCTCGCTCCGAGAGAAGGCGTCGACCCACGGCACGAGGAAGTACGCATCGGGGTAGTCGCCGCTCGCGAGCGACACCTGTCGCTTCTCCCCCGCGACGCTGCCGTCGTAGGTGGTGGTCTGCCAGTCGAACTCGATGTCGAACTTCTTCTCGAGCAGCTGCGTGAACTCGTTCTCCGCGAGCGACCCATTGTCGCCCTGCGGCCCGAAGGCGACGAGTTGGCCGTTGTCGTCGCTGGGCGACGTGCAGGCGGCGAGCGCCAGCCCCGTCGCGACGACGGTGACCGCTGCGATCGCGCCTCGTGTGATGCGTCTGTTCATTGCCGGAATCTCCTTTGACCGGTTCACGGGGGTGTGGATGTGAGTGATGTGCGGATGTGGTGAGAGGTGTCCAGAGGGGGCGGGGCGTCAGCCCTTGACGGCGCCGACCATGATCCCCTTGTTGAAGTACTTTGCGACGAAGGGATACGCGACGAGCATCGGCACGGTGGCGATGACGACGGTCGAGTACCGCAGCAGGTCCGCCAGCTCACGGCGCCGCAGCTGTTCCGCGACGTCCCCGCCGCCACCCGCGTCATTGAGGATGAGGAGGCCCCGCAGCACGAGCTGGAGCGGCTGCAGGTCGGCATTGCGCAGATAGAGCAGTGCGTCGAAGTAGGAATTCCACTGCATGATCGCGTACATCAGCGCGATCACCGCGAGCAGCGGTTTCGCCAGCGGCACCACGATCGTCCACAGGATGCGCAGCTCTGACGCGCCGTCGAGCTGGGCGGCCTCGTACACCTCATCGGGCACGGACGAGCGGAAGTAGACGATCGCGATGATCACCTGCCACACGCCGATCGCGTTGGGCAACAGCATCGACCACCGGGTGTCGAGCAGTCCCAGCGACTGCACCACGAGATACATCGGGATGACGCCGCCCGTGAACAGCATCGTGAAGACGACCCCGCCGGTGATGACCTTGCGTCCGAAGAGCTGGGCCCGCGAGAGCGGGTACGCGATCGCGACGGTGCCGAGCACGCTGATCAGGGTGCCGACGACCGTGTAGAAGAGGGAGTTGCCGAACCCTCGGAGGATCGACGGATTCGCGAGCGCCTCGGCGTAGCCGCGGAAGGTGAAGTCGACCGGCCAGAAGAGCACCCGCCCCGACGAGACGGCCTGGGGACTCGAGAACGAGCTCGCGACGATGTTGAGCAGCGGCAGCAGCACGACCAACAGGAAGACGGAGAGCAGGATGTAGGCGGCGATGATGAAGACCCTGTCGGCCTTCGTCTCCTTGACCTTCACGCCTCGCGTGAGCGGATCCCTTCTGGGCCGACGCGACCGGTTCTTCGCGACATCGCTCTCCTGCGTCAGAAGAGCCTCGGTGTCGATCGTGGTCACCACAGTCCGTTTCCCGTCACTCGCTTCGACACCGTGTTCACCACGAGCAGCAGCACGAGGCTGATCACGGCGTTGAAGAGCCCGATCGTCGCTCCGAGGCTGAAGTTCGCGTTGAGGATGCCTGTCTTGTACACGTACGTCGGGATGATCTCCGACGTCGAGAGGTTGAGGGCGTTCTGCAGGAGGAAGGCCTTCTCGAAGCCGATCGCCATGATGTTGCCGACTCCGAGGATGAGGATGATCGAGGCCGTCGGCAGCAGAGCCGGGATGTCGACGTTCCAGATCTTCTGCAGTCGCGAGGCCCCGTCGATCTTGGCGGCCTCGTACAGCGATGTGTCGACCGAGGCGAGAGCGGCGAGGTAGATCACGGCGGAGTACCCCGTGGTCGTCCAGATGTCCGTCGCGACGTAGATGTGGCGGAAGAAGTCCGCGTCGGCGAGCAGGTCGACCTGTCCGGCGCCGAAGAAGCTGAGCGTCCGGCCGAGCAGACCGACGCGCGGTGACAGCAGCAGGATCGTCATCGAGACGACGACCACGGTCGAGATGAAATACGGCGCATAGGTGACCAGCTGAACCGTGCGCGTGAAGAAACGCAGACGCACCTCGTTCAGCGCGAGCGCGAGGATGATCGGCAACGGGAAGCTCGCGATCAGCGTGTAGGCGGCGAGGATGAAGGTGTTGCCGACGAGTCGAGGGAAGACGGGATTGCGGAAAAGGTTCGCGAAGTTGTCGAACCCGACCCAGGGGCTCCCCCACACGCCGTCGATCGGGTTGTAGTTCTTGAACGCGATGATGGCGTTCGCCATCGGCACGTACCGGAACACGATGAACCAGATCACCGGGATCAGCAGCAGCAAGTACAGCTGCCAGTAGCGACGCAGGCTGCGGGTGAATCGAGTGCGGACAGTGGATCGACGCGCGGTGGCGGCGGGAGGACTCGGCTTCGAGACCTCCTCGGAGAGTGCTTGCTCAGCACTGAGCTTCATGATCGCCCTCCTCGGGCAGGATTACTTTACGTCGTAATAAAATCACGACGATTGCGAAAAGTAAACGCCCGATTTCCTGAGGCCGGATTTCGGTTCCGTGCTTGCACACCCTTCCCAAACGTGGTTTATTGACGTTGTCAAGTAACTACCCGGAGGGTCTCATCCCATGACTTCCCGTGCCGACACCGTCGTCGCACTCCGCGCCGCCGGCGTCGCCTTCGTCCTCGAGATCGTTCAGCCGATCCCTCGCATCCTGCACTGGGGCGCCGATCTCGGCGACTCCACGGCGACCACCGCATCCGCGCTCCTGCTGACCGCCGGCCCTGCGCAGCTGAACAACTCCCCTGACTCGCCACGCACCTTCTCGGTGCTGCCCACCGAGTACGAGGGCTGGTCGGGCACGCCGGCCATCGCCGGTCATGCTCAGGGCCGGGCGACGACCCCGCGTCCTCAGCTCGTGCGACACATCGTCGAGGTGAACGACGCGAGCGGCGGGGGCGAGATCGAACTGGAGTTCGAGGACGCGGTCTCCGGACTGCGCACCACGCTGCATTACCACCTCGATGAGCACGGCGTCCTTTCCGTGGACACAGCCGTGGTGAGGGAGGCAGGTCTCAGCCCGCGAATCGGATCGACGTCGTACACGCTCGAGGGAATCCTCACTCTGCTGCCGCTCCCCGAGCGCGCCACCGAGATCCTCGATTTCACGGGCAAATGGTGCCGAGAGCGAGCGCCGCAGCGGATGCCGTTCGGGTTCGGCACACATCTTCGGGCCGCTCACCGAGGCAAGCCCGGGCACGACTCTCCCTTCCTCCTCGCAGCCGGCACACGCGGATTCGCATTCCGGCAGGGCGAAGTCTGGGCAGTGCATCTGGCGTGGAGCGGCGAACAGCGCTATCTGGCCGAACGCATCACCGAAGGCGCGGGAGCGCTCTCCTCGGTCCTCGGCGCCGGAGAAGACCTGCACCCCGGAGAGGTCATCCTCGACGACGGTGATCGATACGACGCGCCTACCGTGCTCTTCGTCTGGTCCGACAGCGGACTCGACACGCTCTCCGATCGCCTGCACCGTCGACTGCGCTCGCGCGCGCACCACCCGAGCTCACCCCGCCCACTGGTTCTCAACACCTGGGAAGCCGTGTACTTCGACCACGACCTCGAACGCCTCTCCGCGCTGGTGGACAAGGGGGCGACGGTGGGCGTCGAGCGCATCGTGCTCGACGACGGATGGTTCCGGGGTCGTCGCGAGGCGGATGCCGGGCTCGGCGACTGGTACGTCGATCGGAGCATCTGGCCCGAGGGCCTCAGTCCGCTCGTCGACCTGGTTCGGTCGCACGGCATGCAGTTCGGTCTGTGGTTCGAACCGGAGATGATCAATCTCGACTCCGATCTGGCTCGCGCCCATCCGGACTGGGTCCTCGGCCCCGCCGAAGGCCTCGGGCCGGCATCCCGATCGCAGTACGTCCTCGACATCGCCCGCCCCGAGGCCTATGAATACCTCCTCGAACGCATCGACGCGCTCGTTCGCGAACATCGCATCGACTACCTGAAGTGGGACCACAACCGCGACCTCCTCGAGGCGGTCAGTCGGGGCGACGACGGTGATCGGCCGAGCGTGCGCCGCCAGACGGTCGCGCTCTATCGACTCCTCGACGAGCTGCGCCACCGCCACCCGCACCTCGAGATCGAGACGTGCTCGGGGGGCGGCGGGCGCATCGACCTGGGCATCCTCGATCGCACGGATCGCGTATGGGCCTCGGACTGCAACGACCCCGTCGAACGGACACAGATCGAGCGCTGGACGCGCACTGTCGTGCCGCCCGAGCTGATCGGCTCGCACCTCGGCGCAGCACGCTCTCACACGACGGCGCGCACCACAGACCTCTCCTTCCGTCTGACCACCGCCCTCACCGCCCATGCGGGCATCGAGCAGGATCTGACCGCCGTCGACGACGTCGAGCTCGGGGTGATCGCCCGCTGGGCGGCCATGTACCGCGAGTTCCGCGATCTGCTGCACACCGGTCGCGTCGCGAACGCCGATCTCGCCGACGACGCGACGGCTCTCTCCGGCATCGTCGCCCAAGACGGGTCGGCGGCGCTGTTCACATGGAGCCGCACCGCGACGTCCGCATCCGGTCAGTCCGGTCGAGTGCGCTTCCCGGGGCTCGATGCCAAAGCGCTGTACTCGGTGCGGGTCCGCGAAGACCTCGGAGCCGCGAGTCGTCACCAGGGCGACGACCCCGCCTGGATCGTCCGCGCGACAGCGGACGTGCTCGAACTCCCGGGCGCCGTGCTGGTCAGCGCAGGCGTCCCGCTGCCGACGTTGAACCCGCAGCAGTCGATGCTCATCGAGTTCCACCGCATCGGCGAATGACCCCTCCCCCACCCCCGACAGAGCAGTCGAATGAGAGGAACGCAATGAACACCCATCGATCGAGAACACGAGTCGCACAGGGGGCGGCAGCGCTCGCCGCCGCTGCACTCGCACTGACGCTCGTTCCCGGTGCCTCCTGGGCGGCGACGCCCGCGCCGGATCCGACCGGCACGCCGACGCCCGAAGCGACGTCCGCCGCCGAGCCGACCCCTGCACCCGCAGCGGCACCGGTCCAGGGCCCGGACGGGATCTCCGAGATCTCATCCGCCGCACCGTACATGGGCTGGAGCAGCTACAGCATGCAGGTCTACGAAGGCGGTCAGTGGATCACGGCCGACCAGATCATGGCCCAGTCCGACGCCATGCACGACAAGCTGCAGAAGTTCGGATACGAGTACATCAACATCGATGCCGGGTGGAACGGCGGCCAGGACGAGTACGGTCGACCGATCCCCAGCGAGACTCTGTACCCCGACGGACTCGACGCCGTGATCGATCACGTGCACGCCAACGACCAGAAGGTCGGCCTCTATCTGATCCCCGGAATGAGTCTCGAGACCGCGCAGAAGGCGCTCCCGATCTTCGGCGCTCCCGGCTGCACGACCGAGAACCTGCTCAAGCAGCCCCTCCAGCAGGGCGACTACTGGGGCTTCGGGTACCGCCTCGACTTCGACAACCCGTGCACGACGAAGTACATCGACTCGATCGCCGACCTGCTCGGTGAGTGGGGGGTCGACTTCATCAAGTTCGACAGCGTCACCCCGGGTTCGGGCATCAGCGACCTCTCGATGGATGCTCGCGAAGAGGTGGCCGCGTGGTCGCAGGCGCTGAAGCGCAACGACATCTGGTTCGAGCTCTCCTGGGCCGTCGACATCGCCTACGCGGACTATTGGAAGCAGTACGCCGACGGATGGCGCATCGACTGGGACGTCGAGTGCTACTGCGGCGACGAGGCTCTCACCACCTGGGATAACGTCGCCCGCCTGTTCCCCCGTCTCTCCGACTGGTGGCGCCACGGCGGCCCCGCGGGCTGGAACGACCTCGACTCGCTCAACGTCGGCAACGGACGGATGGACGGCCTGACGAAGGACGAACGCCGCACCGCTGCCACTCTCTGGGCGACCTCGGCGGCACCGTTCTACCTCGGCAACGACCTGACGAATCTCGACGAGTACGGTCTCGAGCTCGTGACCAACGAAGAGGTGATCGCCGTCAACCAGGCGGGCATCCCGGCACGCCCGGTGTCGACCGCGACCAAGCATCAGGTCTGGTACTCACTGAACCGTGACGGCACCTACACGGTGGCCCTGTACAACCTCGGGCGCGCGGATGCCGACATCACCGTGAACTGGGCGGACATCGGCCTCGAGGGATCGGCGAAGGTCCGCGACCTCTGGGCGGGCAAGAACCTGGGCGGCGCCGATGGCGGGTTCACGGCGGAGAGCGTGCCGATCCACGGTGTGCGGCTGCTGAAGGTGACACCGGGCAAGCAGTCGGTGGTCACCGTCAACGACGATTCGCTCCGCGCCTCCTACGACGGCGAGTGGGTGCGCAACTCGGGCAACGAGGTCGCCGCCACCTCGCAGCCGTTCACGGTCGCGGTCACCGACACTCCCGGTGGCGGTGTCCCCACGCCTCCCGCAGGCGGTCTGCAGGTGATCCTCAACGACGACGATTCGCGCATCGCGTACAGCGGCTCGTGGGGAGACAGCAACAATCGCGGTCTCGGCGATCACGCCGACGATGTGCACTTCACCGAGGCGAACGGTGCGGCCTTCGAGTACACCTTCCAGGGCACGGGCATCCAGTACGTCACCGAGAAGCATGAATCGCAGGGCGATGTCGAGATCTACCTCGATGGGCAGCTGGTCGAGACCGTGAGCACGCACCTCGACCCTGCCGACGGACGTCTGTCGCAGCAGGTCGTATACAGCGTCTCCGACCTCGCCCCGGGCAGCCACACGCTGCGTGCGGTGAAGAAGTCGGGCTCGTACATGCTGCTGGACAAGCTCGTGGTCACGCTCGACAGTCAGCTCAGCGCGACATCCGGCGCCTTCAACAAGGCCTCGCCGGCCGACATCACCGTCGACGTGCTGCGGGATCCGAGCCAGCTGACGTCGATCAGCGCGGGCGGCACGCCACTCGTGCGGGACACCGACTACACGGTCGCAGGCAGCACCGTGACCCTCGCATCGTCGTATCTCGCGACGTTGCCGGTCGGCGACGCGACGCTGGACTTCGGGTTCGCTGGTGATCACCTCGGCGATGTGCACGCCACCACGGCCGACGGGGCCTCCGTGTCGTTCACATTCCGCGGCACCGCGGTCTCGTGGATCGGCCCGAAGGGGCCCGATCAGGGCACCGTCGACGTCTACCTCGACGGCACGAAGGTCGACACCGTCGAGACGGCCAATGCGACACGTCTGTCGAACGAGGTGCTGTTCTCCGCATCCGGCTTGAAGGACAAGGAGCACACGATCAAGATCGTGAAGACCTCGGGAGAGGTGCTCCGAGCCGACGTGTTCGAGTACACGGTCAAGAAGGCGAACTGAACACGTGCGGGGCGGATGCACCCGGATCCGCCCCGCACGCTCCCCATTGCATGGGCGCGCGCCCGGCAGGCAGCGCGGACGCGCGAATCAGATCCTGCCTCTGACCGGTGTCCGTTCGGCAGCCTCACCGCCCTCGGGCATCGCCATCTCGGCACGGACGCCGAGCAGCCTGACCTCGCGCTGCGGATCCAGCGTGCCACCGAGTGCGAGTGCGGCCCGGATGACCTCGTCGCGGTCCGTCGTCGGTGTGGAGAGTTTGCGACCGAACGTCCTGGTCTCGAACGGCGCGTACCGCACCTTCAGGTGGACGCGCACGACAGGACGCCCGTCCGCTGCGCAATCGTCGAACGCGTGACCGGCGAGCTCCGACAGCGCGGCCTGCACTTCTGTCGCGGTAGTGAGGTTCTGCTGGAACGTCGTCTCCCGACTGTGGCTGCGTGCCACCCAGGGCGTGTCGTCGACCGTGGTCGGCCCGATCCCCGATCCGAGTCCGTGGTACCAGACGCCCATGCGCGGCCCGAACTCGGCGATGAGTCGGTCTCGATCGGCATCCGCGAGCTCCCGCACCGTGACGATGCCGTGCGCGGCGAGTCGCTTCTGCACCTTCGGACCCACACCCCACAGCTCACGAGTCGACCGGTCTCCCATCACCTCGAACCAGTTCGCCTCCGTGAGACGGAAGACCCCGCGGGGCTTGCCGAAGTCGGTGGCGATCTTCGCCCTGACCCTGTTGTCGCCGATGCCGACGGAGCAGTGGAGCCCGGTCGCCTCGAGGACCGCGGCCTGAGCGGCGCGCGCCACCGCATCCGGATCCTCGGTCTCAACGCCGAGGAAGCACTCGTCCCAGCCGATGATCTCGAGCACCACGCCGGGCAGCGCACGCAGCGCCGACATCACCTCCGCCGACGCGGATTCGTACGCCTCGTGATCGACCGGCAGGAACACGGCGTCCTTCGGTGCCTTCCGCGCGGCGATCTTCAACGGCATCCCGGAGCCGATGCCGAACGCGCGTGCCTCGTAGGAGGCGGTCGACACGACCGCGCGCTCCGTCGGATCGCCACGTCCGCCGACGATCACCGGCACACCGGCGAGCTCAGGTCTGCGGAGCACCTCGACCGCGGCGATGAACTGGTCCATGTCCACGTGCAGCACCCAAGAGGTCATGCATCGAGTGTGGGGGCTGTCAGCCGTGCTGTCACCCCTCGAGGGCGCTGAGGAAGTCGAGCTAGGCGATCGCGACCCCGATGGCGGTGGCGATCACGGCGAGCAGGGGCAGCGTGCCCTGCATCGCGGCGGCACGCACCTTGGTGCGATCGGAGAGCACGAGCACCAGGGCGGCCGCCAGCATCATCCCGGTGCCGGCGAAGACGAGGGTGAGGCCGATGGTCGACAGGCCGATGATGACGAACCCGACTCCGAGCAGAGCGGTGAGCGCCAGGAACAGGTTGTAGAACCCCTGGTTGAAGGCCAGCGACTTCATCGTGATGGCGTCCGCCTCGGTCGGGACTCCGAAGATCTTCCTCGTCTCGGGCTCGGTCCACTTCAGCGACTCCAGCGCGAAGATGAAGACTTGGAAGGCCGCGGCGGCCGCGGCGAGGACGAGTCCGACGATGAGCATGCTCCGATCGTATCGGTCGCCGGGTGTCAGACGAGGAAGATCGGCAGCAGCCCGGGATTGTGGGCGTGCACGAGAACCGCGAACACGACGGCGTCGAAGAGCAGATGCACCGTCACGACGTACGCGAGCGAGTGGGTCCGCAGGAAGATGAAGCCCTGGAGCAACGCGAACGGGATCGTCAGAAGGGGACCCCATTCCCGGTAACCGAGCTCCCACAGGAACGAGACGAACACGATCGCCTGCAGGAGGTTCGCGAGGACGTCGGGGAAGTGCCGCCGCAGCAGCGCGAAGACCGTGCAGATGAAGAACAGCTCGTCCCAGATTCCGACCGCGCCGACGCCCACGAAGAGCCGGGCGATGAGATCAGGTGTGTCGACGACGGGCCAGTTCTGATACACACCGCTCGTGATGAAGTAGAACGGAAGGATCAGCCAGCCGAGCACGAGCACCGCCACGAGCCACCCCCACTGCAGACGACCCCAGCGCCGACGGGTCCGCCACGGGAAGCTGATCGCCCGGTCGCGGAAGACGAAGCGCGACACGATGTACGGCACGGCCACGGCTCCGCCGAGGGCGAGCGTGAACCGGAGCATCGCGAGGTCGTCGAGTTCTGCGGCCAGCGGGATGACGCTTACGATGAGCATCCCCAGCGCGATCAGGGAGAGGTCTCGCGTGAGCGACGGGGCACGCGGTCCGTCGACGAGCTGATCGGAGGCTGCAGGGCGAGTCCGACCGATGAGCCAGGCTCCCCCGACTCCGAGCGCGAGCAGCACCCAGCCGAGCCACGGGATCTGCACCACGAAGAATGCGGGTGCCGCAGCGCAGACGAGCAGCGCCGGGACGACGTCAGGCCAGGTCGTCGACGCGCGCCGCACGTCGGTCACGCGCGGGACTTCCGCCGATACACCAGGTCGCGGATGTCGCGCCCCTTGGCGATCCCCTTGCGCTCGAACGCGGTCATCACGCGACCGTCGAACCGCTCGGCCCACTCGCCGTCGAAGGCGCGCTCGAACAGAGGGTCGGCGTCGAGAACCTCGCGCATCTGCAGGGCGTAGTCCTCCCAGTCCGTGGCGAGGCGCAGCAGGCCTCCGTCGCGGAGTGCCCGCGCGGCGGTCTCGCCGAAACCCTGGCGCACGAGACGGCGCTTGGTGTGCTTCTTCTTGTGCCACGGGTCGGGGAAGAAGATCCAGACCTCCGCTGCCGCAGCCTCGGGCAGATACGACGAGAGCACCTCGGGCGCATTCGCCTCGACGACGCGGATGTTGCGGGCGCCTTCACGGTCGGCGTCGAGCATCGTACGGGCGAGACCTGCACGGAACACCTCGACCGCGAGGAAGTCGTCATCCGGCCGCGACGAGGCGGCTGCGACGATCGCGTGCCCCTGCCCCGAGCCGATCTCGACGTAGAGATCCGCATCGCGGCCGTACTCGGACGCCGGGTCGAGCCGGGCCTCGGGGTGCACCGACGTCCAGGCGACGTCGCGCGGCACGTCGAGGAGGTAGTGCGGGCCGAGCTCGTCGAAGGCGCGCTCCTGCGCGTCGGACATCCGGCCGCTCCGGCGCACGAAGGACACCGGTTCATCGCGGAAGGTGCGGGGTTCGGGCATGATTCCAGGGTAGTCGGCGCCGCCCCGGGTCACGGACCCGCCGTCACCCGGCAGGCGCGGTCACGAAGTCGATGAGTTCCTCGACCCTGCCCAGCAGCGCCGGTTCGAGATCGCGGTACGTGTGCACCTTCGACAGGATGTGCTGCCAGGCTCGTCCCGTGTCGCCCTGGGTCTCGTACGGCCAGCCGAACGCACGGCAGATCCCGGTCTTCCAGTCGGTCCCCCTCGGCACTTCGGGCCACTTCGCGATTCCCAGCGCACGGGGCGTGACGCACTGCCACACGTCGACGAACGGATGCCCGACGATGCGCACATGCCTTCCGTGCGGGCCGCGAGCGACCGCGTCGGCGATGCGCGATTCCTTCGAGCCCGGAACCAGATGGTCGACGAGGACCCCGTAGCGACGCGAGGCGGTCGGAGGCTCTGCCGCGAGCAGCTCATCGAGCAGGTCCACGCCCTGCAGGAACTCGACGACCACGCCCTCGACGCGCAGATCCGCTCCCCAGACCTTCTCGACGAGCTCGGCATCGTGCTTGCCCTCGACGAGAATCCGGCTGGGCAGAGCGATCCGCGCACGCTGGTCGGCCACCACGAACGATCCGGATGCGGTGCGCCGTGCACCCTGTTCCTTCGGCGCGGGCGCGGTGAGACGCACCGGCGAGCCGTCGATGAGGAATCCGCCGCCGAGGGGGAAGAGCCGTGTGCGCCCGAGTCGGTCCTCGAGTTCGACGTTGCCGCCCTGCACCCGGGTCACCGCGCCGCAGTACCCGTCGTCCGCCACCTCGACGACGAGATCGATCTCGGCGGGCACGTTCGGCACCGGCTTCGCCGCGCGCTCCCGCCATCCCGCCGCGAGCACATCCGATCCGTACCTGTCGTCCATGCCCTCCAGCGTATGTGTCTCCGCTGAGGGCGAACGGCTATCGCCGCTCGGATGCTGTCGCGTGTCGGCGTGTGTGCATAGACTCGTGCCATGGGGCTCGGCTGCCGGTCGGAGGGAACACGATGAAGACACGGTGGCTGGCGCTGGCCGCACTCACGATGGCAGCAGCGGCCGGAATCCTCTCGGCATCCGCGGCCTCGGCGACAGACCCCGTCACCCTCGACTCCGGCTTCGTGACGGATGATGCGGGTGTGCTGAACGCGACGGACGAAGACGCCGTCGAAGCACGACTGCAGACCCTGAGCGAGAACTCCTCCGCAGATCTGTTCGTGGTCCTCGTCGACGAGTTCACGTCTCCGTCCGACCAGGTCGCATGGGCCGACACAGTCGCCGAGAACAACAACCTCGGCTCCGACCAGTACCTCCTCGCGATCGCCGTCGACGGACGCAGTTACTACATCTCCGCGGCCGCAGACGGCCCCCTGAGCGACGGCAAGCTCGACGACGTCGAGCAGAAGATGCAGCAGCTCGCCTCCCAGGAGGACTGGGCCGGCGCGATCACCCTCGCTGCCGACGAGATCGAAGGCGACCGCGGGGCGGGCGCTCTGCGAGCCGCTCTCATCGTGGTCGCGGTCATCGCGCTCGCACTGATCGTCTGGCTGATCGTCGCCCTGATCCGCCGGTCGCGGCGCAACGCGGAGATCCGACGGCGTGGGGCGATGCCCGAGAAGCCCGACCCGAACGATCCCTTCTCGACCCTCACCGACGAGCAGGTGCAGACCCAGGCCGGCACCGCGCTCGTGCAGGCAGACGATGCGATCACCTCGAGTCGCGAAGAGCTCGGCTTCGCCGTGGCCCAGTTCGGTGACGCAGCGACCGCCGAGTTCAGCGGAGCGGTCGAGGCCGCGAAGACGAAGATGTCCGAGGCCTTCGACCTCAAGCAGAAGCTCGACGACGAGATCGAAGACACTGTTCACGATCGCCGGGCATGGCACATCCGCATCATCCGGCTCTGCGACGAGATCGACGACATCCTCGACCAGAACACCGCCGCCTTCGACGCGCTGCGCAGACTCGAACAGAACGCTCCGCAGGAACTCGAGCGCGTCCGAGCCGAGCGAGCAGCGCTCGACCCTGTGCTCGGGACCGCGGATGCCTCGCTGCAGTCCCTCTCCGCCACGTTCGACGCCTCGGCCGTGAGCACGGTCGCAGACAACCCCGCCCAGGCGCGGGAACGGACGGCTCTCGCGGACCGATCGATCCTCGCCGCCGAACAGGCCATCGCGGCCGGCCGCAGTGGCGAGGCCGCGTTCGCCATCCGCACCGCGGAGCAGTCCATCGCGCAGGCGAACCAGCTGGTGCAGGCGATCAGCGCGCTGGGCACGGAACTGGCCGACATCGACGCACAGGCACAGGCACTCATCGCCGAGCTGCAGGCCGACATCGCGACCGCTCAGCAGCTACCCGATGACGGGGGTACCATTTCCGCCGTCGCTGCAGCCACCGCACAGCAGCTGCAGCAGGCCCAGGCGTCTCTGACCGGCACGGGGCGCAGCCCGCAACGGGTACTCGAAGCTCTCACTGCCGCGAATGCGCAGATCGACGGAGTGATCGCGCAGGGCACCCAGGCTGTCGAGCGAGCCCGCCGCGCACAGCAGATGCTCGAGCAGACGCTCGCCCAGGCAGGATCCGAGATCCGTGCGGCACGCGAGTACATCGAGACGCGACGCGGCACGGTCGGATCGACGGCACGGACGAGACTGTCCCAGGCGGACGCGAGCCTGACCCAGGCCCTGAGCCGCCGCTCCTCGAACCCGGAGACCGCTCTCACCGAGGCCGGTCGAGCGCTCGACCTCGCGCGCCAGGCGACCGCCTCGGCGCAGGCGGACGTCGAAGCGATGAACCCGAGTCGTTACGAGAGCGACGGATGGGGAGGCGGCGGCGTTTTCGGCGGAAGCAGCTCCGGCGGCTCCGGTCTCGGCGGAGACATCCTCGGCGGGATCATCGGCGGTCTTCTGTCCGGCGGTGGCGGAGGCTCATCACGCAGCGGCGGCTGGAGATCCAGCGGCGGTGGCGGTTTCCGCAGCTCCGGATTCGGCGGAGGAGGGCGCAGTCGCTCGAGCAGCCGCAGCTCCAGCGGCCGCAGCGGCCGCTCGGGAGGACGACGCTTCTGAACCGCGAACCCACATCGACCCACAGACATCGAGTCCGACCCTCTGAAAGGAACCACGCATGACCAAGCAGTCCATCTTCGGACGTATCTCGACCCTTGTCCGCGCGAACATCAACTCGCTCCTGGACTCTGCGGAAGACCCGCAGAAGATGATCGATCAGCTCGTCCGCGACTACACCAACAGCATCGCCGACGCCGAGTCCGCGATCGCCGAGACGATCGGCAACCTGCGGCTTCTCGAGCGCGACCACGAGGAAGACGTCCAGTCGGCCACCGAATGGGGCAACAAGGCCCTCGCCGCGAGCCGCAAGGCCGATGAGATGCGCTCCAGCGGCAACGCCGCAGACGCCGACAAGTTCGACAGCCTCGCCAAGATCGCACTTCAGCGCCAGATCAGCGCCGAGCGCGAGGCCACCGGTGCCGAGCCGCAGATCGCCGCCCAGACCGAGATCGTCGACCAGCTCAAGTCCGGCCTCAACGGCATGAAGGACAAGCTCGGCGAGCTGAAGAACAAGCGCAGCGAGCTGCTCGCCCGCGCCAAGGTCGCCGAGGCGCAGACCAAGGTGCAGGACGCCGTGTCGTCGATCAACGTTCTCGACCCGACCAGCGAGCTGGGTCGTTTCGAAGACAAGGTCCGTCGCCAGGAGGCGATCGCCCAGGGAAAGATCGAGCTCGCCGCGTCCAGCCTCGACGCTCAGTTCGAGAGCCTCGAAGACCTCGGCGAGCTCACCGAGGTCGAGGCCCGGCTCGCCGAGCTGAAGGCCGGCGGCTCCGCTCCCCGCGGCGCCATCGAAGGTTCCTGACACCTCGCGCGGGTGCCCCGGATGCCGAGCGCTCCGGGGCATCCGCTCTTTCACAGCTGGAGGCACTCCATGGTGCGATTCCTCGTCGTCCCGCAGTGGCAGGGTTCGCCCGCCGCTCGCGCGATGCTCCTCGTCGACGGCGCGTCCGCGATCGCAGGCGACCTGCCTCGAGCGGCGACCACCGTGCTCGACGTGCCCGTCGAGGCCGGCGAATCGCTCGGTACCGGCGTTCGGCGGCTGAGCTCCCTGCTCCGCACCCGTGAGCAGGTCGCCGAGGCGTCCACCGCCGACACGGTCGTGATCGGCGGCGACTGCAGCGTGACCGTCGCCGCTCTCGCCGCCCTGCCGGGTGGGACGGACGATCTCGCCGTCGTGTGGTTCGATGCCCATGGAGATCTGCACACTCCCGAGACATCGTCATCCGGAGCGTTCGCAGGCATGGCTCTGCGGGCGGTGCTGGGCGAAGGCGAACCGCAGCTCGTGCTCTCGCCGGGCGTGCCACGCGATCGCGTCGTCACAGTCGGCGTGCGCAACCTCGACGACGCCGAGGTCGAGGTCATCGATGACCTCACTCAGCTGTCGGTGCACGATCTGGACCGGATCGACGCTTTGGCCGACGCGGTGGGAGCCACCGGGGCCCGACGGGTGTGGGTGCACATCGATGTCGATGTACTGGATCCTGCGGAGCTCACCGGAGTGTCCTCCGCAGTGCCGTTCGGACTCTCGCCCTCCGTCGTGGCCGCTGCTGTCCGCGCACTCCGCGAACGGGTGCCCCTCGCGGGCGCGACGATCGCGGGATTCGCCCCGCGCTCCCCCGCAGACGCCGTCGACGATCTCGGGGCGCTGCTGCGCCTCGTCGGAGCGGTGGCATGACGGACGACTGGCGCGCGACGGCCGATCGCATCCTCGCGCAGGGCAGACGATCCGATCTGCGCATCCCCGCATTCCTGCTGCGCTCTCCCCTCAGCCGTCTCGGGTACTGGTGGGGCACCGCTGTCGGCTGGACCTGGGGATCGCTGTGGAGCACGGGGCCCGTCGAGAAGCGCGCGGGGCTGTGGATCTTCCGAGGCATGCCTCAGTGGACGTTCAACCGCGGCGGCGTGTGCGTCGGTGGGTGCTTTCTCACGGGCGATGCGCGACCGACCGATGCGGTGCTTCGCCACGAAGCCGTGCACAAGGCTCAATGGCTGCGCTACGGGGCGCTCCTCCCGGTGCTCTACCTGTTCGCGGGCCGCGACCCGCTGCGCAACCGCTTCGAGATCGAGGCCGGACTCGAAGACGGCAACTACGTGCGCCGCAGCGCGTCTCAGCGGTCCGCAGAGAGAAGCCCGAACCGCTCGGGAGCGTAGATCGTGGCGGGCGCGATGCCGAGAGGACCCGTGAGGTGCTCGACGATGTCGGCCGTGCCGAGGTAGCCGCCGAGGAGCGTGACGTGGGTCTCGAGCTCGTCACCGCAGAGCATCTCATCCGCCCATGCGCAGGTCGCGCGTGCGAGAGCCTGGCCCTGCGAGCACGAGCGTCCCGTCCCGGGGGCACCCGAACGATCTCCACGAGCGAGCCAGGTCACCGTCATGCGCGCAGGTGCGTCGATCGTGCGGATGTCAGCGGTCTCGGCGACCTCGATGAACACGCGACCGGAGGCGCAGAGCGGCAGAGTGGCGAGGAACGTCTCGAGTTCGAGAAGCGAGTTCTCGTCGGCCGTCACCAAGTGATGTGCACGGCGACGTGCAGCGCGGCGCTCTGCGCGCGTGCTGCGAGTGTCGAGGGAGGTGCTCATGATGTCCCCATCGTACACCAGGCGAAGGGTTGCCTAACCTTGGTCGCCCCTGCGAATTGCCCGTGCTCCTACGCGGGCTCGACGAGGGACCCGCGGAGCGCATCGAGTTCGGCGTCCGTCATGCCGTTGGCGCGCAGATAGTCGGCTGCCGACCCCCACCTCTCGTCGACACTCTCGAGGAGCGCGCGCATCACGGGGGCCGGCGACTCGGTCGCGAGCGCGATGGCGTGCACGGCCTCCGGATGCTGCGCGCGGAGGTAGGCGACGATACGCCGTGACCGCTCGGGCGGCAGCTGCGACTCGGTGAGCGCGTAGTCGGCGACGATGGCGTCCCGATCCGCCTCCACAGCCGCGAGAGCGAGCGCGACGGTGACGCCCGTTCGATCCTTGCCGACGGTGCAGTGCACAAGGGTCGGTTCCCCCTGGGCGATGATGCGGATCGCCGCGACCAGTCGATCACCGCTCTCCTCGAGAAGGTGCAGGTACAGCTCCTCGAGACTGGTGTCCTCCTCGAAGAACGAGCGCACCGAGCCGAGGAACAGCGGGAGGTGCGTCGTATCGGGCCCGGGGATCTCGGTCGGTTCCACAGCGACCTCCTCCCCGTCACGCAGATCGACGATGTGCGCGATCCGCTGCCGGAGCGCCTCGGCGCCGGCAGTGGTCGCACCGGAGAGCTGTCCGGAGCGCATCAGGACGCCGGAACGGATGCGGCCTCCTCGGGCCGGCATGCCGCCGACGTCGCGGACGTTGTTGACGCCGTCGATGTGCAGAACCGTCATGCCTGCGCCTGCGGTTCGCGTGGGGGTACGGGGTAGCGCCCGGCGATCACGATGCGGTTGAAGGCGTTGATCGACACGCACGCCCAGCTGAGCGCCGCGTACTCCTTCTCGGTGAGCACGCTGCCGACGCGGTCGTACACCTCGTCGGAGATGCCCTCCTCCGAGATGAAGGTGAACGCCTCGGCGAGTTCGAGGGCTGCCCGCTCGCGGTCGCTGAAGACGTCGCTCTCACGCCAGGTCGCGATCTGCATGAGCACGTCGGTGTCGAGTCCCGCGGCGAGCGCCCGGTCGACGTGCAGGCGGGTGCAGAAGCTGCATCCGTTGAGCTGCGAGCAGTGGATCATGACGATCTCCTTGAGGCGATCGTCGATGCCGTTGTCGGCGCAGATCTTCCCGACCGTCCTCGCGAAGGCGTCGAGCGCCTGATAGGCGGCGGGCTCGGTCTTGGAGAGGTGCACTCGCGTCTCGCTCATGCCTCAATGATATTCCGTTGTATGAGTAGGACGCCGGAGGATCCGAATCACGGGTGAGACCAATATGGTAACCGGGTCAGCCAATATGTTTCCATAAATGCTTGACTGATGGCGATGTTACTTGCCATATCGCCTCGGCATTTCCTCCCGACCCCGACACCAGAGCAGAATATGCAGGTGGCGATCGACATCTCCGAGTTCAGCTATCTACCCGCGCAGGCCGAGCGACTGGGTGCGACCCCTCCCCCTGCCGAACGCGTGTCGCACCGCCTTCCGGACGGGCGCCTGCTCAGCGCGATCCGCTACGGCACCGGAGCACCGCGCATCACGCTCCTGCACGGTGCTGGCCTCAATGCCCACACGTGGGACACCACGGTCCTCGCCCTCGGCCTGCCCGTGCTCGCGGTCGACCTCGCCGGTCACGGAGACTCATCGTGGAGAGACGACGCGGACTACGCACCCCGCACCCTCGCGGTCGACGTGGCGGATGCGCTGGACGAATGGACGGATGCGCCTCAGCTGATCGTCGGCCAGTCCCTCGGCGGCCTGACCGGAGCTGCGCTCGCCGCTCGCCGTCCCGACCTCGTCGCAGCGCTCGTCGTCGTCGACATCACTCCCGGGATCGACACCTCCGCGGGCCCCGCCGCGCTGCGCGAGTTCTACGCGGGCCCGACGGACTTCGGGACACGTGACGAGCTCGTGGACCGCGCGATGTCGCTGGGGTTCGGCGGCACGCGACCCGAGACCGAGCGCGGTGTCTTCCTGAACACGCGCGTGCGCTCTGACGGCCGGATCGAGTGGAAGCACCATTTCGCGCACCTCGCGGCGCAGACGCTCGCCGCGCACGACGCCGGCGACGTCGCAGCGCCTTCACCGCTGAGTTCGGCCGGGTGGGAGGATCTGGCGAAGACGTCCGCTCCGCTGACCCTGGTGCAGGCTCAACGAGGCTTCGTCACCGCCGACGACGCGAAGGAGTTCGCGCGCCGGCTCCCCCACGCCGACGTCATCAGCGTCGACGCGACGCACAACGTGCAGGAGACCGCTCCGGTCGAGCTGTCCGCGCTGATCGCCGCATCGGCATCGGCATTGTGACGATTCGTTCCGGATCCGCGCTCCCCTGCTCAGTCCTTCCCTAGGCTCGATCCAACGGCACACAGCATCTGCCGCACCGAGAGGAAACCTCCATGTTCCGACGCACGCGACGTCTCGCGCTGATCTCCACGATCGCGGCGAGCGCCGTCATCCTCAGCGCCTGCACCGGCACCGCCGAGCCCGAGGCCACGGCCCCGGTCGGCGATCCCGATCCCGACGCCACGCTCCAGGTGGGGCTCGTGCTCGAGCCGACCAACCTCGACATCCGCCGCACGAGTGGCGCGGCACTCGAGCAGATCCTGATCGACAACATCTACGAGGGGCTGGTCACTCGCGACGAGGCGAACGAGATCGTCCCGCGCCTCGCGAGCGACTACGAGGTCTCCCCCGACGGGCTGACCTACACGTTCACGCTGAACGAGGGCATCACGTTCCACAGCGGTACGCCGCTCACCTCGGCCGACGTGGTCTCGTCCTACGAGGCCGTCCGCACGGATACCACGTTGCAGGGCAACGCCGAGTTCGCGTCCGTCGCCTCGATCACCGCGCCCGACCCGGCGACCGTGCAGATCGTGCTGACCGCTCCCAACCAGAACTTCCTGTTCTCGCTCACCGGGCCCGCCGGGCTCGTGTTCCAGACCGGTGACACCACCGATCTGAAGACCGCCGAGAACGGCACCGGCCCGTTCACACTGAGCCGCTGGAGCAAGGGCAGCGCGATCACGTTCGCACGGAACGACGGTTACTGGGGTGAGCCGGCCGGAGTCGCCGAGGTCGAATTCCAGTACATCCCCGACTTCTCGGCAGGAGTGAACGCCGCACTCGACGGCGGGGTCCAGGTCCTCACCGCCGTCGATCCCAACCTGGCACCGCAACTCGAGGATTCGTTCACACTCACGACGGGCCGCACGACCGACAAGGCCACGCTCGCTTTCAACAACGCCAAGGCGCCGCTCGACGATGTCCGCGTGCGGGAGGCGCTGCGGCTCGCGATCGATCACGAGGCGCTCGTCGAGGCGGTCGGCGCGGGCACGACCCTCTACGGCCCGATCCCGGAGCTCGACCCCGGCTACGAAGACCTCTCCGACGTGATCTCCTACGACCCCGAGAAGGCGAAGGAGCTTCTCGCCGAAGCCGGCCAGGAAGACCTGGAGCTGACGCTCACGATCCCCACCTTCTACGGGACCACGGTGCCGAAGGTGCTCATCTCTGACTTCCAGAAGGTCGGCGTGACGCTGAAGGTCGACTCTGTGGAGTTCCCGGCCTGGCTCGAAGACGTCTACACGAACCACGACTACGACCTGAGCTTCGTGCTCCACGTCGAGCCGCGCGACTTCGGCAACTTCGCCGACCCCGAGTACTACTTCGGATACGACAACGCCGACGTCCAGGCCCTGTATGCAGAAGCGCTCGCGGAGGTCGACCCCGACGCCTCGGCAGATCTGCTGGCGGAGGCCGCCCGCATCGTATCCGAGGACCACGCCGCCGACTGGCTGTACAACGGTGCGACGATCACCGCGGTGAGCCCGCTCGTCTCCGGATTCCCCGAGGACTCGATCAACTCACGCATCGACCTCGCCGGCGTCACCGTCGCCGTGGAGAAGTGACGGCGATCCACTCCTCGTGATCCGCTACGTGCTCGTCCGAGGAGCCCTGCTGGTCGCAGGGCTCCTCGTGTCGAGCCTGCTCATCTTCCTGACGCTCCGCGTCTTCCCCGGTGACGTCGCGCAGTTGATCGCCGGAACACAGGCCTCCCCCGCAGAGGTGCAGGCGCTGCGCGAATCCCTCGGACTCGATCGGCCGCTGCCCGCGCAGTATCTGGACTGGATGGGCGGCCTCCTGCGCGGAGATCTGGGCACCTCGCTGCTGTCGGGAGCATCCGTGGGCGAAGAACTCCTGCTCAAGGCCCAGGTGACCGTGCCGCTAGGCATCATGTCGCTCGTGATCGCCGTGCTGATCGCCGTGCCGTTCGGCATCCTCGCCGCCGTGCAGCGCGGTCGCCGCGGAGGCACCGCACTGAGCGTCGGCGCTCAGACCCTCGCGGCCGTGCCCGTGGTGTGGGCGGGAATGATGCTGATCGTCGTGTTCTCGGTGTGGCTCGGCTGGCTCCCGCCCCAGGGATTCCCCCGTACGGGCTGGAGCACACCGGGCAAGGCCATCGAGTCGCTGCTGCTGCCGGCGCTCACCATCGGGATCGTCGAGGGCGCCATGCTCATGCGGTTCGTCCGGAGTGCCACGCTGCAGGCGGCCGGCCAGGACTTCGTCCGGACGGCTGCCGCGAAAGGGCTGACCAGGAACCGTGCACTGATCTCCCACGGCATCCCGGCCGTCGGGCTCTCGATCATCACGGTGCTGGGTCTTCAGGTGGCGGGCATCATCGTGGGATCGGTCGTGATCGAGCAGCTCTTCACTCTTCCCGGCATCGGTCGCATGCTGATCGCCGACGTCGGCACGCGCGACCTCGTCAAGGTGCAGAGCGAACTGCTCGTGCTCACGGGCTTCGTCCTGATCGTCGGGTTCCTGGTCGATCTGCTCCATCGCACGATCGACCCACGACAGAGGGAGTCGTCTTGATGCCCCGCTGGTTTCGTCGTCTCTGGCAGACCCCCACAGGCCGCTTCGGGGTGATCGTGGTCGCGATCGTCGCCGCCACGGCACTCGTCTCCCTGTTCTGGACCCCGTTCGACCCCCAGTACTCCGACGTCCGTGCCCGGTGGTCCGCACCGGGATGGCCCCATCTGCTGGGCACCGACGACACCGGTCGCGACATCCTGAGCGTCCTCATGGCGGGCGCCAGGACGACCGTCTTCGTCAGCGTGGGAGCCGGTGTCATCGCGACTCTCGTGGGCATCGCGCTGTCCGCGCTCGGGGCGCTCACAGCCCGGTGGATGCGCGAGACCGTGGCGGTGCTCGTCGACATCCTCATCGCCTTCCCCGTGCTGATCATCGCGATGATGATCTCCTCGGTCTGGGGCGGCTCACTCTGGGTCGTGATCTGGTCGGTCGGCATCGGGTTCGGCGTCAACATCGCCCGCGTCACCCGCCCCGAGCTCCGCCGCGTGCAGCAGAGCGATTTCGTCGTGGCGGCCCGAGCATCCGGACTCACGAGCAGCCAGAGCCTGATCCGGCATCTGCTGCCGAACGTCGCCCCCGTGTTCATCGTGCAGCTCTCGTGGTCGATGGCCGTCGCGGTGCTCGCCGAGGCCGGACTCTCCTACCTCGGATTCGGCGCCTCCGTGGTCGAGCCGAGCTGGGGTCTACTCCTGTCCGACCTGCAGCGCTACATCGGAGTGCACCCCCTCTCGGTCATCTGGCCGGGCCTCGCGATCACGGTCACCGTGCTCGCCCTCAATCTGCTCGGAGACGGGCTGCGAGAGGCGACCGACCCGACGCTGCAGCACCGCGCCGCCGAGACCCACACCCCGGCGGTGGTCGCATGACCCGCCAGGCACCGGCCGACGGCCTCGAGGTGAGCGATCTGGTCGTCGAGATCGACGGGCGACGCGTGGTCGACGGCGTGTCCTTCGACGTTCCCGACGGCAGTCGTCTCGGCCTCATCGGAGAATCCGGATCGGGCAAGTCGCTCACCGCACTCGCTGTCCTCGGCCTCCTTCCCGACGGGGCCCGCGCCTCGGGGAGCATCCGCTGGAAGGGCACCGAGCTCATCGGACTCCCCGACCGCGAGCTCGCGCGACTCCGGGGAGACGAGATCGGCATCGTCTTCCAGGAGCCGCGCACCGCTTTGAACCCGATCCGCACGGTGGGCAGGCAGATCGCCGAGTCGATCCGGATCCACGAGGGCATCGGCCGACGCGAGGCCCGGGCGCGCGCCGTTCAGGAGGCGGGACGGGTGCGCCTGCCCGATCCCGAATCCATCGCCGACCGCTACCCGCATCAGCTCTCCGGCGGTCAGCGACAGCGAGTGGCGATCGCGATGGCCCTCGCCTGCCGACCGCGCCTGCTCATCGCGGACGAGCCCACCACCGCGCTCGACGTCACGATCCAAGCCGAGATCCTCTCGCTGATGCTGCGTCTGGTCGAGGAGGAGGGGATGTCCCTCGTGTTCATCACCCACGACCTCGCCGTCCTGTCGCAGGTGGCCACGGACGGCGTCGTCCTCGAGAACGGGCGGGTCGTCGAGCACGCGCCCGTGAGCACCCTTCTGAGCGCGCCCGCGTCACCCATCACCCAGGGTCTCCTGCGCGACGCCACCGCCACGCTCTGGCGACCGCAGGGAGACGCACGATGAGTCTGCTGGAGGCGCGCGGACTCAGCCGCGACTTCGTCGTGCCGAAGAGATCGGTCTTCGAGCGCACGCGGACACAGACCGCTCTCGCACCCACCGACCTCGACGTCGTCGAGGGATCGTCCGTGGGGATCATCGGCGAGTCGGGATCGGGCAAGTCCACACTCATCCGCCTGCTGCTCGGCCTCGACCGGCCGACAGCCGGTCACGTCACCGTCGATGGACGGCGCGTTCATGCCTCAGCCCCCGCACGGTCGCTGCACTGGCTGCGCCGTCAGACGGGCCTGGTCTTCCAGGATCCCTATGCATCGCTGGATCCGCGCATGACCGCCGCGCAGATCATCGGCGAACCGCTGTGGGCACTCGGCATCGACGGCGATCATGCCTCCCGCGTGCGCGAGGTGCTCGCACAGGTCGGGCTCGAGCCGGAGATGGGCGACCGCTACCCGCACGAGTTCTCGGGTGGCCAGCGCCAGCGCATCGCCCTCGCTCGGGCCATCGTGCACCGCCCGCGCATCCTGGTCGGAGACGAGCCGCTGTCCGCTCTCGACGTGACGGTGCGTGCCCAGATCCTCGAACTGCTCATCGAGCTGCGGCGCACGACCGACCTCACCCTCGTGCTGGTGTCTCACGACATCGGGGTGGTCCAGAACCTGTGCGACGCGGTGGTGGTGATGAAGGACGGGAGCATCGTCGAGCGCGGAGCCATGACCGACGTGCTGCTGCACCCGACGCAGGACTACACGAAGACGCTTCTGGCGGCCATCCCGGTGATACCCGGCTCCGAGACCTGACCCGGGCGCCACAGCCCAGCTCGGGGCACGCGGATGGGGTCAGCGCCCGGAGACCGCGCCGAACAGCCGTCGCCGTCGAGCCGGACGCAATGCCCGGCGCATGTACACCGTGCCGAGGTCACGGCCGAACTTGTGGCCGACTCGGCCCATGCGACCCGCCTCGACGAAACCCAGCTTGGCGTGCAGACGGATCGATGCCTCGGCCTTGGTGTCGCTGATCACGGCGACCATCTCCCTGATGCCCAGCTGCTCGCACCCGTCGATCAGCGCCTGCAGCAGCGCGACGCCGAGCCCCTTCCCGCCGGCACCCGGGCCCAGGTAGATCGAGTCCTCGACGGTGAACCGGTAGGCGTTCTTGCCGGCCCACGGCTGCGCGAGCGCGTAGCCGATCACCACGCCGGTCGGCGAGACGGCGACGAGGAACGGCAGATCGAGCTTGTTCAGCAGGGCGAACTTCTCCCGCCAGTACGGGATGCTGCTGCGACGTTCGTCGAGCGTGACCACCGAGTTGCTCACGAAATGGTTGTAGATCTCGCGGATGTGCGGAAGATCGGCCGACCTGGCCGCGCGGATCGTGTACGAGAAGACCTCGGGAGCCGATTGCGGGCGCAGATGGCGCGGCAGAACCCGGCGGCGATCACCGGGCTCGAACTGCATGCGATCAGCTTACGGGCAGCTCCCCGTCGACGCGCCAGTCCACGGGGGCCTCTCCGAGCTCTTCCAGAAGCGTGTTGACCCGAGAGAACGGGCGCGAACCGAAGAACCCCCGACTCGCCGACAGGGGCGACGGATGCGCCGAGGCGATGACGGGGGTCGACCCGAGCATCGGCTGCAGCTTCGCGGCGTCTCTGCCCCAGAGGACGGCGACGAGAGGCTGGTCGCGCGCGATGAGGGCTCGGATCGCGAGCTCGGTGACGGTCTCCCACCCCCAACCCCGGTGCGATCCCGCCTCCCCGGGGCGAACGGTCAGCACCCTGTTGAGGAGGAGCACACCCTGGTCGCTCCAGGCCGTGAGGTCGCCATGCGACGCCGGCGGGATGCCGAGGTCGCTCTCCCGCTCGCGATAGATGTTCGCGAGGCTGCGAGGAAGCGGCCGGACCGCGCGATCGACCGCGAAGGACAGACCGATCGGGTGTCCCGGAGTCGGATACGGATCCTGGCCGGTGATCAGCACGCGGACCTCGGAGAGCGGTCGTCGGAAAGCGCGGAGCACCTGCTCACCCGTCGGCAGGTAGCCGCGACCCTCCGCCTGCTCCGCGCGGAGCCGCTCACCCAGTCCGCTGATGACATCCTGCGCCGGGGCGAGGGCGTCCGCCCATCCCCGGTCGATCTCCCCCGCCTCAGCGAGCTCGACCAGCGTGCGCGAGGTCACCGCTCAGTCGACCGGGCGTACACGCAGCGGACCGCGCGCGAGCAGATGGTTCGCAGACTGGGCGACCGGGCGCATCGTGACGAGGTCGAGGTTCACGTGACCGGGCGCATCCAGCGCATAGGCGATCACATCGGCGACGTCTTCGGCGAGCAGCGGCGCCTCGACGCCCGAGTACACGACCTCGGCTGCGACCGTGTCGCCGCCCAGGCGGTTGAGGGTGAACTCCTCGGTGTGCACGAGTCCCGGCGCGATCTCCGAGACGCGGATCGGCTCGCCGTTGAGCTCGAGGCGCAGTGCGTGCACGAGCATCGACTGCGCGGCCTTCGCGGCGTTGTATCCCCCGCCGCCCGCATACGCCACCTGCGCCGCGGTCGATGTCACGAAGAGCGTGTCCGCATGTCCGTCCTGCGAGGCTGCCAGGCGCAGCAGCGGCAGCAGTCCCGCGACCAGGCGCTGACTCGACAGCACGTTCGCGTCGTACATCCACTGCCAGTCATCGATGGATCCGTCTTCGACGCGGTCCGTTCCGCGTGCCCCGCCCGCGACCTGCACGAGAGCGTGCACCGGTCCGGAGGCTCGGAGCTCGTCGACGAGCGCGGCGACCGAGTCCGAATCCGTGAGGTCGCATGCGACGGTCGACGCTCCGGTCTCGGCCGACAGCGCGGCGAGGCGGTCGGCCCGGCGTGCGACGCCGACGACCTCCCACCCGCGAGATCTCAACGCGCGAACCGTCGCCTCCCCGATCCCCGAGCTCGCACCTGTCACCACTGCACGCCTGATAGCCATGGCTCCACCGTACGACCTCCGCGCACGATGGCGGCCGTCACGCGCGGGAAGGCGGGCCGTGTTCATTACGTCACATTTCCCACTCACTGTTGACAGACCCCGATGTTCCGTACTGTCGCTTGCAACGACATCAGTCGAATCGACCTTCCAACAGTTCCAGGGGGAACACATGTCCGCACCCGAGACCTGGCGTTTCGAGACCAAGCAGATCCACTCCGGCGCTGCTCCCGACCCCGTGACCAAGGCCCGCGCCACGCCGATCTACCAGACGACGTCGTACGTGTTCGACAGCGCGGACCACGCGGCGAACCTCTTCGCGCTGGCCGAGTTCGGCAACATCTACACCCGGATCCAGAACCCGACCCAGGATGTCCTCGAGCAGCGCCTCGCAGCGCTCGAGGGGGGCACCGGCGCCCTCGTCCTCTCGAGCGGCCAGGCCGCGTCGACGTTCGCAGTGCTCAACATCGCTCAGGCGGGTGACCACATCGTGTCGTCGAGCTCGATCTACGGCGGCACGTACAACCTGTTCAAGTACACGCTCGCGAAGCTCGGCATCGAGGTCACGTTCGTCGAGAACCAGGACGACCCTGAAGAGTGGCGCCGCGCTGTCCGCCCCAACACGAAGCTCTTCTTCGCCGAGACCATCGGCAACCCGCAGATCAACATCCTCGACATCCGCACGGTCGCCGACGTGGCCCACGAGGGCGGCGTGCCGCTGATCGTCGACAACACGATCGCGACCCCGTACCTGATCCGCCCGTTCGAGCACGGTGCCGACGTCGTCGTGCACTCCGTCACCAAGTTCCTCGGCGGCCACGGCACCACCATCGGCGGTGCGATCATCGACGGCGGCACGTTCGAGTGGTCGAAGAACGTCGAGCGGTTCCCCGGTCTCACCGAGCCCGACCCCTCGTACCACGGCGCCAGCTACACCGCCGCCGTCGGAGACCCGCTCGCGTACATCATCAAGGCTCGCGTGCAGCTGCTCCGCGACCTCGGATCCGCCATCGCACCGCAGAGCGCCTGGAACCTCATCCAGGGCATCGAGACGCTGTCGCTGCGCATCGAGCGCCACGTGCAGAACGCTCAGGAGATCGCCGAGTGGCTCGACGGCCGCGACGACGTCGCCTCGGTCAACTACTCCGGCCTGCCGTCCTCACCGTGGTACGCAAAGGCCAACCAGTACGCCCCCAAGGGCGTCGGCGCCGTGCTGTCGTTCGAACTGAAGGGCGGCGTGGAGGCCGGACGCGAGTTCGTCAACAGCCTGTCGCTGTTCAGCCACCTCGCCAACATCGGCGACGTGCGCTCGCTCGTCATCCACCCCGCATCGACCACGCATGCGCAGCTCACGCCCGAGCAGCAGCTCACCGCCGGCGTCACACCCGGCCTCGTGCGTCTGTCGGTCGGCATCGAGAACATCGACGACCTGAAGGCTGACCTCGATGAGGCCCTCGCCGCAGCACGCCGCGTCTCGGAGGCGGCTCGCGCCTGATCCGCGACCCTGCACGTAGAGATGCCCCGGACCGGAGTCCGGGGCATCTCTGCGTGCAGGCGGCACTCCGAGACGTAACCTTCGGCCGAGGCGTCACCGACCACGCGAGAATGGGTGTCATGGACTGGCAGACGACTTCCGAGGACACGGTGCCCTCGGCACCCGTGACGGAGGCCGACGTCCGGCTGCTCCGTGCGCGACCACCGGCGACGGGCGCATGGCAAGACGGCGATCCCGCCGGAGACCGTCGCTTCGCCACTTTCGGCGCTTTCCGCACCGAGAGCGGGGCGGAGCTGCCGAGCATCCGTCTCGCCTTCGAGACCTGGGGCGAGCTGAACGAGTCCCGCGACAACGCGATCCTCGTGCTCCACGCGCTCACCGGTGACAGCCATGTGAGCGGCAGCGCCGGTGCCGGCCACCCGACGGCGGGATGGTGGGAGGACATCACAGGCCCCGGAGCGCCGCTGGACACCGATCGCTGGTTCGTGATCGCTCCGAACATGCTGGGCGGATGCCAGGGGTCGACCGGTCCGGCGAGCATCGCCCCGTCCGGGTACGAGTGGGGCTCGCGCTTCCCCTACCTGACGATCCGCGATCAGGTCGCCGCGCAGGTGCGCCTCGCCGACGCCCTCGGCATCGACGCCTGGGCGGCCGTGATCGGCGGGTCCATGGGAGGCATGCATGCCCTGGAGTGGGCGATCTCACATCCCCAGCGCGTCGAACGGCTCGCCGTGCTCTCGTCGCCGCCGGTCACCACGGCCGACCAGATCGCGCTGAACACCGTGCAGCTCGGGACCATCCGCATGGACCCGCGCTTCCAGGGCGGCGACTACTACGATCTCGCCGACGGCGACGGGCCGCATCGAGGCCTCGCGCTGGCGCGTCGCATGGCTCTGCTGAACTACCGCAGTCCGATCGAACTGAACCAGCGATTTCAGCGCTCGTGGCAGTCCGACGTCTCGCCACTCGGACACGGCGGGCGCTTCGCCGTCGAGTCGTACCTCGATTTCCACGGCAACAAGTTCACTCGCCGGTTCGACGCCAACAGCTATGTCACACTCGTCGAGGCGATGAACTCGCACGATGTCGGGCGCGACCGGGGCGGCGTCGAAGAGGCGTTGCGCTCCGTGTCGGCGACCACTCTCGTGCTGGGCATCGACAGCGATCGGCTGTTCCCCGTGGATGGACAGCATCGGATCGCTCGGAGCATCCCGAACACCCTCGACGGACCGGAAGCCGTCGTGCTCACCAGCGACTTCGGTCACGACGGATTCCTGATCGAGACGGAGGCCGTCGGAGCGCATCTGCGCAGGCTGCTCGCCGCCTAGTCCTTGCGACTACCCCGTCCGGTCGATGTCGACGAGGCGCCAGGGCAGGGCCCCCGTCTCCAGCCGCAGCGATCCCCAGGCGAAGACGGTGCCAGCCTCGGTCCGCTCGATCCGCGTCGCGAACATCTCGGCTGTACCGGCGGCGTCCAACGCATCGCGGGCACTCGCGAATCGGCTCAACCCGTGCAGCGTCATCCACGTGGGCGGATAGAGCATCCACTCCCCTGCGGCATGGCGGCGCAGAGCCTCGGAAGGGGTGACCCAGGCCACGTCCGCGACCTCGCCCGGCGAAGGCGACAACGGCGCGTCGGGCGCCTCCGCGAGGAAGAACCACGTGCGGATGCGCACGGGTGCCTCGCGCGGCGGCTGCCAGCGAGACAGCGCGGGCATCGGTCCGGTGATCGACAGGCCGACCTCCTCCGAGGTCTCGCGCGCGCCTGCGCGGCGCGCATCGTCCTGCTCATCCGCACCGGGAGATCTGTCGCCGGTCTCGACCTTGCCGCCGGGGAACACCCATGCTGCCGCGAACGATCCGCGGTCCTGTACTGACCTCGACCGTTGTTGATTCGGTCGATAGGGGTCTTGCCTCCGATGCCGAGGTGGGTTCTGTCTAGGTTGTAGTGGTCGAGCCAGGCCGTCAATGCTGCTCGGCGGTCGTCGTTGGAGGTCCAGGGTCGGGCGTAGGCCCATTCGGCGGCGAGGGTGCGGTTCAAGCGCTCGACTTTCCCGTTCGTCCAGGGGCAGTGCGGGCGGATGAACTTCTGCGTGATGCCGTGCGCGTCGATTACGTCTCGAAACGCGGTCGAGTGCCGGTAGGCGAACGCGTTGTCGCTGATCACTCGCTCGACGGTCACGCCGAGGCGGGCGTAGAACGCGATGGCACGCTCGAGGACACCGGCGGCGGTGGCGCCCTTTTCGTCGTCGTGGATCTCTGCGTAGGCGAGTCGGGAGTGATCGTCGATCACGGTGTGGATGTAGTCGTAACCGATCCCGCGGCCGCGGACCTTCTCGCTGCGCCCGTGCGCCCGCCACCCACCACCGTCAGGGATTCGACCGAGCTTCTTCACGTCGACATGGATCAACGAGCCGGGATGGTCGTGTTCATACCGACGCGCAGAACGACGCGTCGCGCGGATCACGGTCCCGGTCACCGGGTCGATCTCGCGCAGCAGCGGGGTGTGATGCCGACGTAGCACTCGACCGACGGTCGAGGCCTGCATCCCGAGCTTGCTCGCGATGAACACCGGGCCGCGACGGGTGAGGTGCCGCATGATCCGCACCCGCGTCTCGCGGCACGGTTTCGTCCGCGCAGGATGGGACCTGGCGACACTGGACCGGTCCACCAGCCCCGCGGGGCCGGACTCGCGGAACCTGCGCCACCACCGCCACGCCGTCGTGCGCGAGATACCCATCTCCGCCGCCACATGCGCGACGGCACGACCGGACTGGATGCGCTGAACCATGATCAACCTGCCGGCCGGAGTCAGCCGGGCATTAGCGTGGGACACGAGAAGCCTCCGTGTGATCGAGCTGCAGAACTAGACAGCTCCAACTCGACACCGGAGGCTTCTCCTACGTCAACAACGATCTGGGTCAGTACANTCCGCGCAGGATGGGACCTGGCGACACTGGACCGGTCCACCAGCCCCGCGGGGCCGGACTCGCGGAACCTGCGCCACCACCGCCACGCCGTCGTGCGCGAGATACCCATCTCCGCCGCCACATGCGCGACGGCACGACCGGACTGGATGCGCTGAACCATGATCAACCTGCCGGCCGGAGTCAGCCGGGCATTAGCGTGGGACACGAGAAGCCTCCGTGTGATCGAGCTGCAGAACTAGACAGCTCCAACTCGACACCGGAGGCTTCTCCTACGTCAACAACGATCTGGGTCAGTACATCTAGCCCGCGGGCCACGTGGTGGGAAGCGGAAGCGCTGCGGGATTGACGGCTGCGACGATCTCGGTCAGCACGCGACGCGTCTGCGACTCCCCCACCCACAGGTGCTTGCCCCCATCGACGGCGATGAGCGTCGCATGCGGCACCGATGCGAATCGGGCGCGGGCTTCATCCGGGCGCAGGTAGTCGTCGAGTTCCGGCACGAGGATGACGACCTTCACTCCTGTGTCCGCCCATGCGGCGACCTCGGCGTCCGTCGCACGGTGCAGCGGAGGAGACAGAAGGATGATCCCCTCGATCTCGTGCTCGCGCCCGTACTTCAGGGCGAGTTCCGTGCCGAACGACCATCCGAGAAGCCAGGGACGCGGGAGAGCGCGCTCTCGCACGAAGTCCATCGCCGCCGCGACATCGAACTGCTCGGCTGCTCCCCCGTCGAACTGACCCTCACTCTTCCCGCGGGGTGAGCTCGTACCGCGCGTGTTGAACCGGAGTACGGCGAGGTCGGCGATCGCGGGCAGCCGTGCGGCGGCTTTGCGGAGGATGTGGGAGTCCATGAAACCCCCGGCGGTGGGCAGGGGATGCAGAGTCACGAGCGTCGCGACCGGGTCGGTCGACTCCGGTACGGCGAGCTCTCCCACGAGCCTGAGCTCGTCGGCGGTGACCAGTTCGATGTCCTCGCGCTGCGCGGGCAGTTCGAGCGGTCCACGGATCTCGATCGTCACGCCATCCTCCAACAGTGTGTGTGCCAGTGTCTGCGCGCTGCCAGATCGGCGGCATCGCCGAGGACTCCGTCCGCACGCCAGGCGACGAGGTGCGCGGTTCCGGGCTCGATCATGCGACTGCAGCCCGGGCAGCTGTACTCCTTCTGGGCCTGCACGGCCGACACCGGCTGTACGGTCCATTCCGCCCCGCGACGCACCTCGGTGCGCTTCCAGGACGCGAGAAGACGGTCGAGCGAGTCCTCGGAGTCAGGGCGCGTCTGACGGCGGCGATGTGAGCGGGGCATGACCGCCGCTCACCACCAGTGGTTCTTCGTCCAGAAGGCGTGCGCGCCAGCCCAGCTGCCGTATCGCCCTGTGGCGTATCCGGTCGCCCAGCGGAGGTTGTCGATCGGGTCGTAGCCGTTGCCGGGGACCTTGCTGCATGGCAGCGCCTGCACGAGGCCGCATGCTCCGGACGACTTGTTCGTCGCATTCGGATTCCAGCCGCTCTCACGCGACACGATGTAATCGACGTAGCCCCAGTCGCCCTCCGCAATGCCTGCGGCAGACATCCACTCTGCGGGTGCGCCACCGCCCGTGTAGAACAGCGGCCCTCCCCCGCCACCGCCGCCACCGCTCGGTGACGAGGGCGACTTCTCGGTGGGAGTCGGAGTCGGAGTCGGAGTCGGCGTCACGTAGACGGTGAACATCCCACGCTGCACAGGGGCGATAGCAGCGCCGCCTGACGTGACGGTGAGATTCTGCGTGTCGGCGAGAGCGACCGAGTAGGCAGATTCCGGCGACGCCTGGTCCGGCTGCTGCGCGAGTGCGACTCCCGTGGGAGCGACCATGGCGCCCGCGAAGCCGATCACGGCCAAGGCGCTGACCACGCCGGCGACCCCGCGCTTCCGAGTTCCCTTGCGCGCCGAATTCGCCGGCGCTGGGCGCACCGGCGCCACATCTTCTCGCTTGTGAGTCATGTCGTCTCGGGAGTTCACGATAGAGGGAGTCTACCGGGTGAGCGGCAGATCGACCACGGGAACGTTCAGCGAACGGCCAGGATCACGTCGACCGTGGCGTCGAGCAGGGCGTCGACCTGCTCCTCGCGGTATCCACCCCGCTGCATGCGGAAAGCCGCAGAGCGGAGCTGTTCTGCGGTGAGCGGCTCTCCGTCTCGGAGGTACCGCACGATTCGACCGGCCACGTGATCGACCTCGTCGATTCGGTACCCGAACGTGAGGACCTGGGAACGGGCGAACAGGTGGCGTTGCGGGCGAGCGAGATGATCGAGGATGAGTTGCGCATCGCCCCGCGCCTGGTCGACCCAGACTCCGGCCCCGCGGGACCGCACAGCCTGGTCGCGCTCACGAGCGGCCAACGCGTCTTCGACCCGGCCGAGTGCAGCGTCGACCTCGGCCACGACATACCCGCCCCTCACGAGCGGGAAAGAGGCCACCCTGACGTCGGCGGCGGTCAACTCACCGTCGGAGTCCTCGAACGCGGCTCGCGCTGCGGCGAGGAAGGTGTCGACGGCCGCCTGGTGATACCCCTTCTCACGTCCGGTCGTCAGCGAGAAGGCAGGAGCCGTGCGCGCGGCTCCTGCTCCGGTCGAAGCGTCGTCGGGAGTCATCACAGCACCGTCCAGGAGGAGAAGAGGAAGTACAGGCACAGCGCGGGAACCGTCGAGGGCAGGATGCTGTCCAGCCGATCGAGAAGACCGCCGTGACCGGGAAGCCACGAGCTCATGTCCTTGATGCCGAGATCGCGCTTGAGCATCGACTCGCCGAGGTCGCCCAGCGTCGCCGACAGGAGGATCGCGACTCCGAAGATCGCGCCGATCCACCAGGGAAGGCCGAGGAGGAAGATCGCCAGCAGAACGCCGGCCGTGATCGACCCGACCACAGCGCCCCCGAACCCCTCCCAGGTCTTCTTGGGGCTGATCCGAGGAGCCATCGGGTGACGGCCGAATGCGAGCCCCGCAGCGTACGCGCCGGTGTCGGCGACGACGGCGATCGCGATGAAGCTCAGGACCCACCACTGTCCGCCCTCCTGCTTGAGCAGGATCAGAGCGACCGCAGCGAGGAACGGGACATAGATCTGGACGAAGCCTGCGACGACCGCATCTGTGAGCACATCACCGTACGTACGGCCGTCCTTGGTGATCATCTGCGCGACGAGACGCCAGACGATCACGAAGGCCACGGCGATGAACAGCATGACCCACACGAGCCATACCTCGACGAAGAACGCCGTGAGTACGACCAGAGCAGCCGCTGCGAGCTGCGGGCCCACGTCGACCCGACGACCCGAGGTACGCAGAGCGAGAGCAAGCTCGTAGACACCGAGAAGCGCCGCCGCGAGAGCGAACGGAACGAAGAGGACCTTGATGAACAGCAGCGAGGCCAGCAGCGCGCCTCCGAAGGCCAGGCCGATCAAGATCGCGAGCACCAGATCGCGCCCGGTCCGCTCCTTGATGCGCTCGTTCGCCTGATCGAACTGATCACGCGCGTTGGACACATGACTGCCGAGTTCGTCGCGCGCCAACCGCCACTGCTCGCGGATCGCCGCGTGGTCGGCGAGGTCGATCGATGCGAGAGGTCCCCTGCCGTCGCGAGGGGGCACCGGCGGACGCGGCGGCACACTCGCTGCGTCGAATGCCTGGTAGGCCCCGTCCTCGAGGGGCACACCGCCGGTCGACGCCGACGAATCGCGCGCGTGACGGCGCGTGGGGGGCTGGTCGGCACCAGCACCGGTGGGTTCGTCGGACATCCGGCCTACACCTCGAGCAGTTCAGCCTCTTTGCGCTTGAGTGCGTCGTCGATCAGGTCGACGTGCTGGCGCGTGAGTGCGTCGAGTTCCTTCTCGCCGCGGGCGATCTCGTCTTCGCCCACATCATTCTTCAGTGCATCGAGTTCGTCCTTCGCCTTGCGGCGGATGCCACGGACGTGGACCTTCGCATCCTCGCCCTTCGCCTTGACGAGCTTCACGTACTCCTTGCGGCGGTCGGCGGTGAGCTCGGGCATGGTCACGCGCACGATGTTGCCGTCGTTCGTCGGGTTCGCACCGAGGTTCGGCATGTCGCGGACGGCCTGCTCGATCGCTTTGAGCGCCGACTTGTCGTACGGGGTGATCAGCAGCGACCGAGCCTCGGGGTTCGCGAGCGATGCGAGCTGGGCGAGAGGCGTCGGCGTCCCGTAGTAGTCGACGAGCAGCTTCTGGAACAGCTGCGGGTTCGCCCGCCCCGTGCGCACGGTGGAGAAGTCCTCCTTGGCGGCATCGACCGCTCGGGCCATACGGGAGGTGGTTTCTGCGAGGACATCCGCGATCACGGTGACTCCTATCGTCGGGGTGTGAGGAAATTCTATCGGCCAGGACCCGTGAGCCCGGTCAGGCGCTCAGGCGGTGACGAGAGTTCCGATGGGCTCACCGAGCAGCGCACGGGTGACGTTGCCGGCCGGCTCCATTCCGAACACCCGCATGTCCATGTTGTTGTCCATGCACAGGCTGAACGCCGTCGAATCCACGACCTTGAGCCCCTGCTGAAGCGCGTCGCGATACGTGACGCGCTCGATGCGCTCCGCATCCGCATGCTTGTTCGGGTCAGCCGTATAGATCGCGTCCACGCCGTTCTTCGCCACGAGGACTTCCTGTGCGCCGATCTCGAGGGCGCGCTGCGCGGCGACCGTGTCGGTCGAGAAGTACGGAAGACCTGCGCCGGCCCCGAAGATCACGACCCGCCCCTTCTCCATGTGACGCTCCGCGCGCAGCGGGATGTAGGGCTCTGCGACCTGGGTCATCGAGATGGCGGACTGCACGCGAGTCGGTGCTCCGGCCTGCTCGAGGAAGTCCTGAAGCGCGAGCGCATTCATGACGGTTCCGAGCATGCCCATGTAATCGGCCCGGCCGCGATCCATGCCGCGCTGGCTGAGTTCGGCGCCGCGGAAGAAGTTGCCGCCACCGACGACGATGGCGATCTCGACGCGGTCGACCGCTGCGGCGATGTCGCGCGCGATCTGGCTGACGACGTCGGGGTTGACGCCGAGCTGGCCGGCGCCGAACGCCTCGCCGGAGAGCTTCAGAAGGACGCGTCGGCGTCCGGTGCGTTCGGTCATGGGTGTTGTCCTCTCGTCCCACTCAAGATAGTGCCTTCTGGGCATGAAGAAGGGGTTCGGACCCTGCGGATCCGAACCCCTTCGACGATGTTACGCGCCGACCTTGAAGCGCGCGAAGTCCGTCACGGTGATACCGGCGTTCTTCGCCACCTGGGCGACAGAGAGCTTGTTGTCCTTCGCGTAGTCCTGCTCGAGCAGTGCGACCTGCTTGATGAACGCGGAGACACGGCCCTCGACGATCTTGGGCAGAGCCGCCTCCGGCTTGCCCTCGTTACGGGAGATCTCGGTGACGATCTCGCGTTCCTTTTCCACGGCCTCAGCCGGGACGTCCTCACGGGACAGGTACGACGGGTTCGCGAACGAGATGTGCTGGGCGATGCTGCGAGCGGTCTCGGCGTCGTCACCCGAGTAGGCGACGACGACACCGATCTGCGGCGGCAGGTCCTTGCTCGTGCGGTGCAGGTAGACCTCGACCTTGTCGCCCGAGATCGTGCGCACGCGACGCAGTTCGACCTTCTCGCCGATGATCGCGGCCTCTTCGGAGATGACCTGCTCGACGCTCTTGTCGCCGGCCTGAGCGGCAAGACCGCTCTCGACCGAGTCGGCCTTGACGGCCGCGACCGCGTCGGCGACCTTGTCGGCCAGCGCGATGAAGCGGTCGTTCTTGGCGACGAAGTCCGTCTCGCAGGCGAGCTCGATGAGCGTCACAGCGCCATCCTGCTCGCGAGCGACGATGAGTCCCTCGCTGGTCGAACGGTCGGCGCGCTTCGCGTTGCCCTTGGCACCCTTGAGACGCAGGATCTCGGTGGCCTTCTCGACGTCTCCGTCAGCCTCCTCGAGCGCCTTCTTGGTGTCGACCATTCCCGTGCCGAGCTGCTCACGCAGCGCCTTGAGGTCAGCGATGGTGAAGTTGGCCATGTGTGGTGGCTCCTTGCTTCGTGATGTGTGGTGGTCGCGGAATTACTTGGCGTCTGCCTCAGCGGGGGCCTCAGCGGCCTCGGCTGCGGGAGCCTCGTCGGTCTCGGCCGGAGCCTCAGCAACGGCGTCCTCGGCCGGAGCCTCAGCAGCGGCGTCCTCGGCCGGAGCCTCAGCAGCGGCCTCAGCGGGAGCCTCGAGAAGCTCCTTCTCCCAGTCGGCGAGCGGCTCAGCGTCGCCCGTCTCGGGGTTGTGCTTCTGCTGCAGACCCTCGGCCGCAGCGTCCGCGATGATACGGGTGAGCAGCGAGACCGATCGGATCGCGTCGTCGTTGCCGGGGATCGGGTACTGGAAGTCGTCCGGGTCGGCGTTCGTGTCGAGGATTCCGATCACGGGGATGCCGAGCTTCTTGGCCTCATCGATCGCGAGGTGCTCGCGCTTGGCGTCGACCACCCAGAGGGCGGACGGCGTCTTGGTGAGGTTGCGGATACCGCCGAGCGACTTGTGGAGCTTGTCGAGCTCGCGCTTCTTGAGCAGCAGCTCCTTCTTGGTGAAGCCCGAGGCAGAAGGGTTCTCGTAGTCGAGCTCCTCGAGCTCCTTCATGCGAGCGAGACGCTTCGCGATGGTGGAGAAGTTGGTGAGGAGTCCACCGAGCCAGCGCTGGTTGACATAGGGCTGGCCGACGCGAGTCGCCTGCTCGGCGAGGATCTCCTGCGCCTGCTTCTTCGTGCCCACGAAGAGGATGGTGCCGCCGTGCGCGACGGTCTCCTTGACGAAGTCATAGGCCTTGTCGATGTAGCCGAGCGACTGCTGGAGGTCGATGATGTGGATGCCGCTGCGCTCGGTGAGGATGAAGCGCTTGACCTTCGGGTTCCACCGACGGGTCTGGTGTCCGAAGTGCACACCGCTGTCGAGCAGCTGGCGGATGGTGACCACAGCCATGGTCGTCTCCTTGTTCCGGCGCGATTCTGCGCCATTGAGGTTGTCAAGTCGATCGGACGATCGAACTCCCTGGTGCCCGGCGCACGCCCGCCTGTTCGAGAACAGGACCTGTGGGAGTGGATGCCACGACCGAAGTCGCTCTGGGCACGCGTAGTCACCTCGAGATCGAGGTGCTCCTCCAGCATACAGGATCCGGACGCCTGACCCGCTCTGCACCGGCGTTCGGATGGCGAGGATCCTCCCCATCACCGTGGCGGGAACCGAAGACCTCCGTTCGAATCGGGCCCATCATGCAGGATCGATCGATGCACTGCAATCGCCGGCCACGGGCAGCCCGACTCATGATGGTTGCCGCCCTCGCTCTGATCGTCACCTGTTCGCCGAACGCGCACGCCGCATCGCCGACCGCCGACGACGACACGCGCTATCCAGTGTGGGCGTGGCCGCTGCAGGCGCCACGCGACGTAGTCGCACCGTACCGTGCGCCCGCCCACGAATATGCAGCCGGCCATCGCGGCGTCGATCTGGCGGCCGAGATCGGCACCATCGTCCACGCGCCTGCGACCGGGGTCGTGGCGTTTCGCGGCACCGTGGTCGACCGTCCTCTGCTCACGATCGAGCACCCGGGCGGGTTCGTCTCGACGTTCGAGCCTCTCGTGTCGGCGCTGTCGCCCGGTGACCCCGTGTCGGCCGGCGACCCTGTCGGCATCGTCGACCACGGCGGACACGTCGCGGTCGGGACAGTGCACGTCGGCGTGCGTCTCGACGGGGCATATCTGAATCCTCTGCTGCTCTTCGGGCCCGTGCCTCGCGCCGTGCTGCTCCCGTGTTGTGATGCTCTGTGACCGCGAAGCTCTGTGACCGCGAACTTCGGCGGTCGCGTGTGTCCGGCCGGCGAGTGATCACTCGAAGAACCTCTGGACTGTCCGGCGAGGACCCTCAGGCGCGCGGGTGCGCGAGTCGGTACGTGGCTGTGAGCCGCTCCGCCGACACGTGCGTGTAGATCTGCGTCGTGCCGAGACTCGCATGACCGAGGATCTCCTGCACCGCGCGAAGATCCGCGCCTCCGTCGAGGAGATGCGTCGCCGCTGTGTGACGAAGAGCGTGCGGCCCGACGGTCTCGGCACCGACGAACGGCGAGAGCACCTCGGCGACAAGTGTGTACACCGCACGCGACCCGATCCGCGCGCCGCGGGTGCTCAGGAAGAGCGCGCTGGTCGTCGTCGAAGAGCGCGCGAGCAAAGCCGGGCGAGAGCGGGTCAGATAAGCACCGAGCGCCAGCCGCGCAGGCGCCCCGAACGGCACCACGCGCTCCTTGGATCCCTTACCGAGCACCCGGGCGGTGGCGCGATCGAGGTCGAGGTCGTCGACATCGAGCCCGCACAGCTCGGATACACGAATACCTGACCCATAGAGCATCTCGAGCATCCCGTGGTCGCGCATCGCGATCGGATCGCCGGACTCCGTCGCGGCGCGCTGAGCGTCGAGCAAGCCCTTCATCGCTTCCTGGGACGCGACTGTGGGCAGGGTTCGGCCCCGCCTGGGCGCGATGAGCCGAAGACTCGGATCCACATCGATCAGTTCCTGCTCCTGCGCCCAGCTGAAGAAGGACCGTGCCGCCGCCGCCCGACGCGCGAGGGTCGATCGCGCGTCCCCCCGCTGCGTCGCGCGCCACAGCCAGCCGCGGAGGGTCTCGAGATCGACTTCGTCGAGCTGCGCATCGCCGACGACCACACCGAGATCCCGAAGGTCCGAGCGGTATGCCCGAACCGTCGCGGTCGAGAGCCTTCGCACCTTCTCGAGGTGCTCGGCGAACGCACTCGCCGCGACCGAGAACTCCATGGTGACAGCTTGCCTGAGCGAGGCACGGGCTGAGGTCAGCCTCGCCGTGCCTCCATCCGCTTCTTCCTCCACCCGGCGTCCGACCGTTCCACTGCCCCTTCCAGCTCGAGGACGCCCAGAAGGGCTCGCGTCCGGTCGGGAGCCAAGCCCGCCCGTCGTCCGATCTCGGCGAGCGGCACCCAGCTCCGGGTCCCGATCGCATCCAGCAGCCGGCGCTGTTCCGGGTCGGTCGCCCTCGTCTCGGGAATGACCGAGCGTGGCGCTCCCTCCCACAGTTCACGGACTTCGCTCGTGTTCGTGACGCAGCGGGCGTCGTACTCCCGAAGCAGGCGATGACATCCCGCGGATGCGGCGGAGGTGACCGGCCCGGGCACCGCTCCGAGTGGCCGCCCCAGCGAGGCGGCATGACCAGCCGTGTTGAGCGACCCGCTGCGCCACCCCGCTTCGACCACGACCGTCGCCTGAGCCACGGCGGCGATCAGTCGATTGCGCGACAGAAAGCGCCACTTGGTCGGCGCGACCCCGCAGGGCACTTCGCTGACGACCGCCCCGGTGCCGACGATCCGACGCAACAACTGCTGATGACCTTGCGGGTACGCTCTGTCCACGCCCCCGGCGAGAAACGCCACTGTGGCCCCGTCCACAGTGAGCGCGGCTCTGTGAGCAGCACCGTCGATTCCGTACGCACCGCCCGAGACGATCACCGCACCCGTTGCTGCGAGGTCGCCCGCGATCTCCGCCGTACCATCTCTCCGTATGCGCTGGACGCTCGCGCGCCGACGATCGCGACGCGAGGATCGCGGCTGAGCAGAGAGGTATCGCCACGCACCCACAGAACGATCGGGGCGTGCGCGCCGAGGTCTTCCAGCGCGATCGGCCACTCCGGGTCACCGGGCACGACCAGCTGGGCCACCACATCACGGGCGTCCGTGACGGCGCGCCGCACGGCCTCCGGATCCGCTCTCGCCGACCATCGCGCGATTCCCTCCCTGATCGTCCTGCCCTCATCCCCCGGCGGGACGAGTGCCTGCGTGTCGCCGAAGACGAATCTGAGCGCCCCCGCGGCGCCGAGCTCGCCGACCAAAGCCCCGGCAACACCGTCGCCTGGTTCGGCCAGCACCGACCACGCGATCCGCGCGATCGTCTCGGCATGCTCACCGGCGGGATGCACGTCATCGACGGCGGTGCGGAGTCCTCCGTCTGCGAGCAGCGCGTCGATCATGAGATGAATCCTCTCTTGAGGAAGAGCGCTCCGCCGACCTCGTCGCGGCCCGGTCTGTCGACCCCAGCGAGGTCTGCCATGGTCCAGGCCACGCGCAGCACGCGATCGTAGCCCCGCAGGGTGAGGGCACCCCGTTCCAATGCCGTGTCGAGGGGGGCGCGGGCCTTCGGGTCGACCCGCAGGTCGAACTGGCGCAGACGCGCACCGGGGATCTCACCGTTGCATCGCCAGGGTGTGCCCCGCCAGCGCGCGGCCGCGCGCTCCCTCGCCTCACGGACGCGCTCGCGCGCTGTGGCGGTGGTGACCGTTGCCTGAGCCCCGCGCATGGTTCGAGCCACCGCCACCCTCGCGACGTGGAGCTCGATGTCGAGTCGATCCCGGAGAGGTCCGGACAGGCGTGTCGCGTATCGACGTATGGCGAGCGAGGGGCAGACGCACTCTGCCCCTCGGACTCCGTTGTTCCCGCACGGACACGGGTTCATCGCCAGAACGAGCTGGAAGCGCGCGGGGTAGCTCGCCGTGAAACCGGCTCGACTCACCTCGATGGCGCCGGCCTCGAGAGGCTGGCGAAGCGAGTCGAGAGCGACCCGGGAGAACTCCGCTGCTTCGTCGAGGAAGAGGACTCCCCGATGCGCGCGCACGATCGCGCCTGGACGGGCCACACGCGATCCACCTCCGACCAAGGCGGCCACAGATGCGCTGTGGTGCGGTGACTGGATCGGCGGCACGAGATCGAGACTGCGAACCGACTCCCCCGCGAGCGAGCGGATCGACGCCACCTCGAGCGCCTCCTCGTCCGTGAGCGGTGGCAGGATGCCGGGGAGCCGACGCGCAAGCATGGTCTTGCCAGCGCCCGGCGGTCCGCTCAAGAGCATGTGATGACCACCGGCAGCCGCGATGGTCAGCGCCTCGACAGCCGCTTCCTGACCGATGACGTCGGCGAGGTCGAGCTGCGCAGGTGGGTCGGAGACGTTGCTGATCGATTCGACGGGTTCGACGTCAACCGGTTCCACATCGGCCCCGTGCCAGAGCGCCACCTGAGCGAGTGTCGCTGCCGCGCGCACATCGATCCCCGGAACGAGCCGCGCCTCCGCTTCGTTGGCATGGGGGACGATCACCGTGTCGAAGCCGGCGCGCATGGCCGCGAAGACCGCGGGGAGGACGCCGGGAACCGGTCGAAGCCGGCCGTCGAGTCCGAGTTCGCCCAGGTGCACCGTCCTCGAGATGGCTCGTGACTGCACCGCACCTCCCGCCGCCAGCGCGGCCACTGCGACGCTCAGATCGAAAGCCGAGCCCTGCTTCGGCAGGCTCGCGGGCGACAGGTTCACGGTCAGGCGGCGACGCGGAAGCGAGAGCCCCACGTTCTTGCAGGCGTTGTGCACCCGCTGAACGGCCTCTCCCAGAGATTTGTCGGGCAGCCCGATGATCCTGAATTCCGGAGTCTGGTTCGACAGGTCCGCTTCGACCTCGACCATGTGCCCGACGACACCGGTGAGCGCGACAGCCCAGGTCCGAGCGGTCGTCACGACAGGTCCCGAAGGTGCTCGAGTTCTCCCGAGGCGGGGTCCGATCCGATGATCCCGATCGCCTCGATGACGATCTCCAGCCCACGCGCGTGTTCCGGATTCGCCTCGGCCCAGGCATGGGCGAGCTGCCACAGGCGGCGACGCTTTCGGGCATCGACCGCCTCGAAGGGATGGCCGAAAGCTGCCGATCGCCGCGTCTTCACCTCGACGACTGCGAGTCGTCGGTCGATCCTGGCTACGACGTCGATCTCGCCCTGGTCGGAGCGCCAGTTCCTGTCGAGTACTCGATACCCGATCGCGGTCAGATAGCGGACCGCACGCTCTTCACCGGCTCTGCCGAGCTCGTCTTTCGCTGCCATGGGGACAGCCTGACGAGAACGACGACGTCGCGATGCGGCGACACCGCGCGATCACCGGCTTCTCTGGGAAACCGCGAAATCACTCGATATGTGCAGAGCGGATCACTCGCCGTCGAGCGAGAGCTCCTGGGGGATCTCGAACTCACGACGCTGCAGCTCTTCGACGTTCACATCCTTGAACGTGAGCACGCGAACGGCCTTGACGAATCGGTCAGCCCGATAGATGTCCCAGACCCAGACATCGCTCATCGAGATCTCGAAATAGAAATCGTGCTCGGTGTCGCGGCGGACCACGTTGACCTCGTTGGCGAGGTAGAACCGCCGCTCCGTCTCGACGACGTACTGGAACTGCGCGACGACATCGCGGTACTCGCGGAACAGTGCGAGTTCGAGCTCGCGGTCGTAGTCGTCGAAGGCTTCCTCATCCATGATGACTCCATCCTAGAGTCGACGGCGCGACTGGGCCGCACGAGCCGTCAGAACAGGGTCGGTGCAGCGGCGATGGCCCACGACGACCGGTGGTGCGGTGACAGCCCGAGGTCGTTGATGGCCTGACGATGCTCGGCACTCGCATACCCCTTGTTCCTGTCCCACTGATATGCCGGGTGCTCCTCATGAATCCCGGTCATGTACGTGTCTCGAGCGACCTTCGCGATCACGGACGCCGCCGAGACGGATGCGCAGTCCCGGTCGGCTTTGATCACCGGCCGTACTCGCAGCGGGTCCGGGTGCACAGAGGAGAGATAGTCGTGGTTCCCGTCGAGCAGCACCAGCGCGTTCGCGAGCAGGACTCCCTGATCGGCGATGGCCTGCACTGCGCGTGAGGCGGCGAGCCCCAGAGCACGCATGATCCCCACCTCATCGACTTCGGCAGAGCTCGCCCACCCGACGCCCGAGGCCTGCACCCACGCGGACGCGCGGACGGCGACCTCAGGCCTGCGCTTCTCGGAGACCAGCTTGGAATCGCGGAGCCCGTCAGGGACACGCCGCCGCGCACCGGCGGCGGTCATCATCGCAGCGCCCACCGCCACGGGGCCGGCCAGCGCCCCTCTACCCACCTCGTCCAAAGAGATCACGAGGTCGCACTCGGTCAACAGTCTGCGCTCCAGCGCGAGCGTCGGCACGGCCACGGTCATTCCGGATCCGGAACCCCGTTGAAGCTGTCGTGATGACCGTCGATCGTTCCCAGTCGGTCGAGGGGCCAGGTGGTGAGGAACGCCTTGCCGACCACGTTCGCGAGAGGCACGAATCCGCCGCTGGGCAGATCCTGATGCGCGCGCGAATCGCGCGAACGGTCGCGGTTGTCGCCGAGGAGCCACAGAGACTCTTCGGGAACTGTGACGTCGAAGGCCTCGTTCGAGGCTGCGGTGTCACCGTCCGGGAGGTTGAGATAGGCGAGCTCATCGATCGGAGCGCCGTTGACGGTGATCTGGCCGAGGGCGTTGCAGCAGACCACGTGATCGCCCGGAAGGCCGATGACACGCTTCACGAGGTGATCCTGCGAGTCCGTCGCCGAGATGCCGACCATGTTGAGCACCCAGTCGACCGCTTCGACCAGCGGAGGCTGCGCCGGAGTCTGCGGCACACCGTCGAGCCACCCGCCCGGATCCTTGAAGACGACGACGTCTCCGCGTTCGTACGAGGCCCACCGCGGCGTGAGCTCGTCCACGAGGATGCGGTCGTTGACCATCAGCGTCCGTTCCATGGACGCGGAGGGGATGTAGAACGAGCGTACGACGAACGTCTTGACCACGAACGAGACGAGAGCCGCGATCACGATGATCACGAGGACGTCCCGGAGGAAGATCAGAAGACCGCGGCGACGCCTGGTCGGGGACGTGGACGCAGCCGCAGAGTCAGTCGTCATCTGGATTCCTTCACAGTCTCGAACCGCTCGGAGACGGCATTACCAAGGTTCGCACACCTCGCTGAAAACACAGCACCCCGGGACATCGTGTCCCGGGGTGCTGTGGAGCGCGCGAAGTCAGTTGTCGCGCTTCTCCTTGATCTTCGCCTTCTTGCCACGCAGCTGGCGGAGGTAGTACAGCTTCGCGCGACGCACGTCACCGCGAGTGACGACCTCGATGTGGTCGATCACCGGGGAGTGAACCGGGAAGGTACGCTCGACGCCCACCTGGAAGCTGATCTTGCGAACGGTGAAGGTCTCACGCACACCATCGCCCTGGCGACCGATGACGACGCCCTTGAAGACCTGGATACGCGAGCGGGTTCCCTCGGTGATGTTCACGTGCACGTTGACCGTGTCACCGGGGTGGAAGACGGGGATGTCGGAACGCAGGGATGCTGCGTCGACGGCGTCGAGGATCTGCATGATCGTCTCTCTCTGCACTCGCCTCAGGTCGGATGCATGATGTAGGAAGGAATAAGAACGGGTTCGTGCTGAACGGCGCCGAAGCGTCCGCGGGCTCCCCTGAGGCAGAACCGGTCACGGCACAAACATTCATTCTGCCACGGATGCGGCTCGCATTCAAAACGCTCGCGGCACTGTCAGTCGCGTGAGTCGGTCTCCCTGACGACGATGACCTCGTGCGGTCTGGTCGCACGAGGAGACGAGCTCGTCTCGCCGACGCTCTCCGTCATGGACCACGACACGGTCTGACGGAATCCTGCCCCGTTCGCCTTCGCCTCGGTCCAGAGCTGCCAGAACTGCAGCCAGAACATGCCGATCCCCACGACGACAGCCGCGGCGAGGAGCCATCCGAACGCGCCGTCGATGAAGCATCCCACGGCGATGGTCAGACCGTGCCAGAGGGTGAACCCGCCGACGTCCCACCAGGACACCGCCCGTTCGGCACGCACCGAAGGGCGCGAACGCGTGAGCAGAGTGAGCGCCAGCTGCCCGACGAAGACCGACGGAACAGCGATGAAGAGGACCCAGAGGATCGCCCAGCCGCCCTGGAACACTCCCCAGCCGATCAACAGCCAGAGCGGCAGCAGGAAAGCCGCCGGAATCAGCCAGCGGAAGAACGCCTGACGCAACCACATGCCTGAATCGTACGACGAAGCACCGACGCCTGTCCCGGTGTTCGCTGTGAGCGCGTGAACGCCCGCGGTCGGCATATCGGGGAGAATGGAGGAGACGAGAGGACACCCGATGATCGAACTGCGCACCCCTGCCGAGATCGACGAGATGCGCGCCGCCGGACGGTTCGTGGCCGAGACCCTGGCCACGTTGCGGGATGAGACCAAGGTCGGAACGAACCTGCTGTCGATCGACCGACGCGCGCACGACTTGATCCGCAAGGCCGGTGCGGAGTCCTGCTACATCGATTACCACCCGTCGTTCGGGGCCAGCCCGTTCGGAAAGGTCATCTGCACCTCGATCAACGACGCGGTCCTGCACGGTCTCCCCCACGACTACGCGCTTCGCGACGGAGACCTCGTCTCTCTCGATTTCGCCGTCTCCGTCGGCGGCTGGGTCGCCGACTCCGCCGTGTCTTTCGTAGTGGGCACGCCACGTGACGAGGATCTCAGGATCATCGAGACGACCGAACGCGCCCTGGATGCCGCGATCGCCGCGGCTGTCGTCGGCAACCGGATCGGCGACATCTCGGCAGCCATCGCCGACGTGTCGCACGGCGAGGGATATTCGATCAACACGGACTTCGGTGGTCACGGCGTCGGGCGCATCATGCACGGCGATCCCCATGTACCCAACGACGGTCGAGCAGGACGTGGATTCCCGCTGCGCGAAGGACTCGTTTTCGCACTCGAGCCCTGGCTGCTCGCGTCCACCGATGAGCTCGTGACCGACCCCGACGGCTGGACTCTGCGCAGCGTCGACGGGTCGAGAGGCGCTCATTCCGAGCACACCGTCGCAGTGACGGCGGACGGACCGATCATTTTGACCGACCGGTCGTTCCTCGGCGTCGACTGAGCTGCGGACTCCCCTGCCGCTCGATCAGACGCGTCGATAGACGAACACGTCGGTCACGATCGGAAGGTCGAACTCCTGCCGGCCGCGGATCTCGGGGTCTCCGTCGAGGACGTTCTCGATCTCTGCGTACAGCGCAGAGCGCGTGTCATCGTCAGCGACGAGGAACGTGCTCACCGTCGACCATCGCCGCAGGTAATCTGCCCGCTCGATCCGCTCGGTCCAGTGGATCTGCTCGTGGGTGACGAATCGGAATCCGGGGAGCTGCTCCACAGCACTGCTCGTGGTGCCGTCGTCGTCGGTGACCGCGGGGTGTGCGATCCGATGCGCCGCGCTGTCCCAGGCGCACGCCGGATCGGAGTGGTTCCAGATCAATCCGAGCGCTCCGTCCGGGGTCAGTACCCGCGCGATCTCGGCGCAGGCGCGCGCACGATCGAACCAGTGGAAGGCTTGGGCGACGGCGACGACATCGACGGAGGCATCCTGCACGGGGATATCCTCAGCGCTGGCACAATGTGCTTCCACACTTGGCAGTTTCGACCGCAGCACCGCGAGCATCGCCTCCGACGGCTCGACCGCGATCACGTGATCGGCTCGCCCGACGAGGAGCTCTGTGAACTTCCCCGTGCCCGCCCCCAGATCCAGCGCCGCGCCCACCGACTGCGGCAGCAGCAGGTCCACGCACGCCGGGGGAAAACCCGGACGGTAGCGGTCGTAGTCCGCTCCGATCGCCTCGAACGATCTCGCCAGTGCTTCGTCGACCACGAGTCGACGCTACCAGCGCACCGAGACGTCACCTCGACCGGCCTCACCGAGTCGGCGGTCTAGGACGCGTCGTCGAGAAGGTCGGGGCGACGTGTGCGGGTTCGTTCGAGCTGCTGATCGCGGCGCCACGTCGCGATCAGCTTGTGGTTGCCGCTGAGGAGGACGTCGGGAACCGCGCGGTCCCGCCACATCGATGGCTTCGTGTACGACGGGTACTCGAGAAGCCCATCCTCATGCGACTCCTCGACCAGGCTCTCGGGGTTCCCCACCACACCGGGGATCAATCGCCCGATGGCCTCGATCATCGCCATGGTCGCGACCTCTCCCCCGTTGAGGACGTAGTCGCCCAGACTCAGGAGGCGCACCTCCCCGAGCGACGATGCGTACTCGAAGACGCGCTCGTCGATGCCCTCATAGCGTCCGCACCCGAAGATCAGGTGCTCGCGAGTACTCAGATCGCGTGCGGTGGCCTGGGTGAACACCTCTCCCGCGGGAGAGGGGAAGATGATGGTCGGCCGTTCCCCCGAGTGCGGCGGAGTGGTGGAGGTGAGCTCGTCGAGTGCGAGTCCCCAGGGCTCGGGCTTCATCACCATACCGGCGCCCCCGCCGTAGGGAGTGTCGTCGACCGTACGGTGACGATCCGAGGTCCAGTCCCGGAGGTCGCGCACGGAGAGATCGAGAATGCCGGTGCTCTGTGCCTTGCCGAGAAGCGAGAGTGTCAGCCCGTCGAAGTACGTCGGGAAGATGGAGACGACGTCGATGCGCACGGCAGCACCCGTACCAGCGGTCACTCGGAGGCGTCGGAGTCCGAGGACTCCCCCGCGTCCGGCGTCTCGGATGCGTCGGGAAGTTCTTCGAAGAGTCCTGCGGGCGGCGTCACGACGACGCGGCCGGCGGTGACATCGACAGTGGGAACGATCGCCTGCACGAACGGGACCATGATCTCCTGGTCACCGGACTTGACGATGAGCAGGTCCTGTGCGGGAAAATGCTCCACGCGGGCGACCTTCCCGACCACGACATCGTCGCGGACGACGTCGAGACCCACGAGCTGGTGATCGAACCAGGCGTTTTCCTCGGCCTCATCGGCATCCTGGTCGATCCAGAGGATCGCGCGGACGAGGCTCTCCGCGCCTTCGCGATCGTCGACGTCGTTGAGGAAGACGACGGGGTTGCCGTTCATCACGCGGTACTCGCGAACGACCACGGTCTTGCCGTGCCACGGAGATGCCTCAGGCACCTGAAGAGTGAACTCGGCTCCCGGCGTGAAACGACCCTCGGGGTTGTCGGTGTACAGCTCGAGCTTGAGCGCGCCCTTCAGGCCGTGAGCCTTGACGAGGCGCCCCACACGCAGCTGATTCTTGCCCTGGTTGCGTTCCTTCGACACCACGTCAGTCGTCCGCGACATCGACGCGGACGCGTCGCCCGTCCGCCAGAGCGGAGATGAGCGTACGCAGTGCTTTCGCGGTGCGGCCGCCGCGCCCGATCACGCGTCCACGATCATCGGGGTGCACGCGCACCTCGAGGAGATCGCCTCGCGGCGAGGTGGACGAATTGATACGCACATCCTCCGGGTGATCGACGATCCCCTTGACGATGTGTTCGAGCGCGGCGGCGAGCACGACGGATTACTCCGAGTCGGCGGCGGGAGCCTCAGCGGCCTCCGCGTCGGCAGCGGCCGGAGCCTCCTCAGCGGGAGCCTCCTTCTTCTCTGCCTTGGGCTTGACGACGGACTTCTTGGACGCGTCGATCTCGAACGGAACCTTGGGCTCCTTGACCTTCAGCGTGGACTTGGCGTCCTTGTCGCCCTTGAACTTGCCCCAGTCGCCCGTGATCTTGAGAAGGGCTGCGACCTGTTCGGTCGGCTGCGCGCCGACGGAGAGCCAGTACTGCGCACGCTCGGAGTCGATCTCGATGAACGAGGGCTCCTCAGTGGGGTGGTACTTGCCGATCTCTTCGATCACGCGGCCGTCGCGCTTGGTCTTCGAGTCGGCGACGACGATGCGGTAGTAGGGCGCACGGATCTTGCCCAGGCGCTTGAGACGAATCTTTACAGCCACGATTCTCCTGAATTGTGTGGAAGTTGACGAACCGATCGCCTGGAGAGTGGGGTGCACACCCGGCGGAAGCTCAAAGAGGGAGGACGAGAGCTGGATAGAGGGTCGAGCACGTCGTCCGACCCTCTATTCTGCCAGATGCGCGGCCCAGGAGCGAAACGCGGCGACACGACGGTTGCCGTGTCGCCGACAGTGCGTGTCAGACTGTGCTCGTGAAGCTCGATTTCGCGCCGTCCGCGCGGTCCACCGTCGGCCTGGAGTGGGAGATCATGCTCGCCGATCCGGCAAGCGGCGATCTCGTCGGGCGCGCGCCTGAGCTGCTGGCCGCGCTCGAGGCGGAGAGTGCCGAGGAGCGTCACACGGTGACCGGCGAACTGCTCACGAACACCATCGAGGTCACCAGCGGCATCGGCGACTCCGTGGCCCACGCTGTCGACGACATCGCGAACGCCATCGCGGCCGTTCGATCGGCCACGGATCCGGCCGGCATCGAGCTGCTGTCGGCGGGCAGCCACCCCTTCGCCCAGTGGTACGACCAGGAAGTCACTGATAAGACGCGGTATCACACCCTCATCGAGCGTACGCAGTGGTGGGGCCGCAACATGATGATCTGGGGAATCCACGTCCACATCGGCGTGGAGGATCAGCGCAAGGTCATCCCCATCATCAACGCCTTGGCCGCCTATCTTCCGCACCTGCAGTCACTGGCCGCGTCGAGCCCGTTCTGGGCGGGCGAGCGCACGGGCTACGCCTCGAACCGCGCCCTGGTCTTCCAGCAGCTGCCGACCGCCGGTCTTCCCTGGCCACTGCGCGACTGGTCGCAGTACGAGTCCTACCTCGATGACATGGTGCGCACCGGCGTGATGGCCGATGCCACCGAAGTCCGCTGGGACATCCGCCCTGCGCCGCGATGGGGAACGATCGAGGTCCGCGCCTGCGACGGCCTCTCGACCCTGCCCGAGCTCGCCGCGGTGGCGGCACTCGTCCAGGTGCTGGTGGAGCATCTCTCCCGTCAGCTCGACGACGGACGCGACCTGGCGGAGATGCCTGCCTGGTTCCACCGCGAGAACAAGTGGCGCGCAGCGCGCTACGGACTCGACGCTCGGGTGATCGTCGACGATGTCGGTACGCAGCGCCCCGTGCGCGAGCACCTGGCGGAGATCATCGACGAACTCGCTCCCATCGCGGTGGAACTCGGCTGCGTGCGCGAGTTCGGGAGCATCGGCTCGATCCTCAAGGACGGCGCGAGCTACGAGCGGCAGCTGATCATCGCGAATGCCACAGGCGGAGATCTGGGCGCCGTCGTACAGCACCTGATCCGCGAGTTCCGCTCGGGCCCCGAGGCGTCGACCGACGGCCCCTGACCTCAGTCCTCGACCAGCATCCGCGCCAGGCCCTCATCGAGCACCACGTCCGTGATGAGCTCTGCGGCGATGGCGGCCCGCAGGCTCACGAGCTTCGGCACACCCGAGACCACGCATACGCGACGGGGCACGCGGCGCAGTCTGTCGAGTGTCGGACCGGTGGCTCTCGCATTCACGCGGATGTCACGCCACGATCCGTCCGCACGGAAGAACACCGTCGCGACGTCACCGATGGCGTGGTCCTCGCGCAGACTGCGGTAATCGTCCCTGCTGAGATAGCCGCCGACGTACACCCGGCTCGGGACCTCGGCCGCGGGCGAACCGAGACTGAACACCGCGATGTCCATCTTCGACTGGAGGTCGAGCACGCGTCGCGTGCTCCGCTCCCGCCACATCGCCTCGCGCGTCGACGGATCGTCGAAGAACGCGGGCACCGGGAACTGCTGCACCTGAGCGCCGAAAGCGCTTCCGAATCGCTGCAGGATGTCACTCGAGTACTCGACGCCGCTCGTCTGGGTGTTCCCCGCGCCGTTGAGCTGCACGAACGTCGTGTTGTGCGTCTCCTTCTGAGTCAGGCCTCGGCTGACGGCGCTGATCGTGGAGCCCCAGGCGACCCCGACGATCATGTTGGAGTCGACGAACTGCGACAGCAACCGCCCCGCAGTCAGGGCCACGCGCTCGAGTCGCTCGACCTCGCTCACGATCTCGGGAATCGGCACCACGTGTGCGACCACTCGATGACCATCGCGGATGCGCTGCTCGAGCATGCCGAGGCGTTCGAGTGGCGAATTGATCCGGATGTCGACCAGCCCGCTCTCCCGCGCGTAGCTCAGCAGGCGGGAGACCGAGGAGCGCGACGTGCCCAGCTCCTGGGCGATGACCTCCATCGTCTTGTCCTGCATGTAGTAGAGCTGCGCCGCGGTGAGCGCGGCGATCAGCTTCGCGTCCCGAGATTCTGCGCCTGACTGGCTCATGTCGACCTCCTGGACACCGATCCTTGCACATATGTGCAGCTGGCTTGCGCGCGGTGGCCGTGCGGGTCGAAGCTGGGAGCAAGCAGAGAGAAGGGTCGAAGATGATCGAGTCGACACACTCATCACCGGAACGCGCGGACGTCCGCGCCGTACGCGAATCGGGACGCACCAGCGTCGTCGTCATCGGAGCGGGCATCAACGGGATCTCGACGTTCCGCGACCTCGCGCTGCAGGGCGTGGACGTCCTGCTCGTCGAACGCGGCGACTTCGCTTCGGGAGCCTCGGCGGCGTCGAGCCACATGATCCACGGTGGCATCCGATACCTCGAGAACGGCGAGTTCCGACTCGTCCGGGAATCCGTCGAAGAGCGCAACGGCCTGCTCAAGATCGCACCGCACTACGTCAAGCCGCTGCAGACGACGATCCCCATCTACTCGACGTTCTCCGGCATCCTCTCCGCTCCGCTGCGCTTCCTGACGCACAAGAGCGGCAAGCCTCAGGAGCGCGGTGCGTTCCTCATCAAGGTCGGCCTCACGATCTACGACACGTTCTCGCGCGACGGCGGCATGGTCCCCCGTCACCGCTTCCTGGGACGCAAGCGCTCGCTCGCCGAGCTCCCCTCGCTCGACCCGAACATCAAGTACACGGCGACCTACTACGACGCCTCGATGCACGATCCGGAGCGCCTCGCACTCGACGTGCTGCAGGACGGACGTGCCGCCCACCCGGGTGCGGTCGCGCTCAACTACGTCGAGGCGATCGGACGCAACGGCGCGAAGGTCCTCCTCCGCGACCGCGAGAGCGGCACCGAGTTCGCGGTCACCGCCGACGTCGTGGTCAACGCCTCGGGCCCCTGGACCGATCTGACGAACGATTCCCTCGGTACCGACACTCGCTTCATGGGCGGCACCAAGGGTTCGCACATCGTCCTCGATCACCCCGAGCTCCTCGAGGCGACCCGGGGTCGCGAGATCTTCTTCGAGCACTCGGACGGCCGCATCGTGCTCATCTACCCGCTCAAGGGGCGCGTCCTCGTCGGCACGACCGACATCGATGCCGACCCGCGCGAGGTCCCTGTGTGCACAGAGGAGGAGATCGACTACTTCTTCGACCTCATCCATCACGTCTTCCCGCAGATCGACGTGACGCGCGAGCAGATCGTCTACAACTTCTCCGGCATCCGTCCGCTTCCCCGTCACGAGGACACCGCTCCCGGCTTCGTGTCCCGCGACTACCGCATCGAGGTCGACGACAAGGGCGCAGCCCCGCTCGTGAGCCTCGTCGGTGGGAAGTGGACGACGTTCCGCGCACTCGGAGAATCGCTCTCGGACGTGGTGCTCGGTCTGATCGGTCGCACCCGCACCGTCTCGACGGCCGGCCGCGCGATCGGTGGAGGCCGCGACTTCCCTCGCACCGAGAAGGCCCGTCGCATCTGGATCCAGGAGAACCTTCCCGGAGCCGGTGACCGCGCCGAGCGTCTGCTCGCCCGCTACGGCACCCGCGCCGCGCAGGTGTGGGAGTACATCGAACAGGGCGATGACGCCCCCCTCGCGGGCGACGACCTGTCGACTCGCGAACTCGCCTGGATGGTCGAGAACGAGATGGTCGCGCGCCTGCAGGACGTCGTCCTGCGTCGCACGAGCATCGCTTTCGTCGGACACGCCGACGCGGATGTGCTCGAAGAGCTTGCCGACGCACTGGCTCCTCTGCTCCACTGGGACCGTGCACGGCACGATGCCGAGCTCGAGCAGACGCGTCTGCTGCTGAACGAACGGCATGGACTGAAGATCTCGTCCCGCGCACGCGGCTGACGGGTGATCCGAACACCGCCCTCCCCGCGGTGTAACTCCCAACAAGTGCCAGGGCTATGGGGCCCTGGCACTCAAGAAAGGTCAAAGAAGACATGACTGATGTGAATCTCGGTCTCTACTTCCTGTCGGAGTTCGTCGGCACAGCGATGCTGATCCTCCTGGGTTGTGGTGTCGTCGCCAACGTCGCCCTCGCCAAGAACAAGGGCTTCGGCGGCGGCTTCCTGATGGTGAACTGGGGATGGGGCCTCGCGGTGTTCGTGGGTGTCCTCGCATCCGCCTACTCCGGCGCCATCCTCAACCCCGCGGTCGGAATCGGACTCCTCGTCGCCGGCAAGATCGACTTCTCGCAGTTCGCGGTGGCGACCGGCGCAGAGCTCCTCGGTGCGATCGTCGGTGCGGTCCTCACCTGGCTCGCCTACAAGCAGCACTTCGATGAGGAACCGGAGGCCGCCAACAAGCTCGGCGTGTTCTCGACCGGCCCCGCGATCCGCTCGTATGGCTGGAATCTCGTCACCGAGGTCATCGGCACCTTCGTCCTCGTGTTCGCTGTCTTCGCGTTCGCAGACTACGGCGTCGCCGACATCGGAACGCCGGCGGGCCTCGGACCGCTCAGCGCACTGCCTGTGGCCCTCGTCGTGGTCGCGATCGGTGCCTCCCTCGGTGGACCGACCGGATACGCCATCAACCCCGCCCGTGACCTCGGACCGCGTATCGCACACGCCATCCTCCCGATCAAGGGCAAGGGCTCGAGCGACTGGTCGTACTCGTGGGTGCCGGTCGTCGGCCCCCTCATCGGTGGTGTCCTCGCCGCCGTCGCCGCGCCCGCACTGCTCAGCCTCGCCTGAACCCGAACCTGACTTCAAAGGAGAACACAATGGCCGACTACATCATCGCCATCGATCAGGGCACCACATCCAGCCGCGCGATCATCTTCGACAAGAAGGGAAGCATCGTCGCGAGCGGCCAGAAGGAGCACGAGCAGATCCTTCCGAAGGCAGGCTGGGTCGAGCACGACCCCGCCGAGATCTGGCGCAACGTGCAGGAGGTCATCGGCCTCGCGCTGAGCCGCGCCGACCTGACACGCCACGACATCGCTGCCGTCGGCATCACCAACCAGCGTGAGACCGCGGTGGTCTGGGACAAGACGACCGGTAAGGCCGTCTACAACGCCATCGTCTGGCAGGACACCCGTACGCAGGAGATCGTCGACCGCCTCGCGGCGGACGGCGGTGTCGAGCGGTTCAAGCCGATCGTGGGCCTCCCGCTCGCGACCTACTTCTCGGGCACCAAGATCGCCTGGATCCTCGAGAACGTCGAGGGTGCGCGCGAGAAGGCCGAGGCGGGCGACCTCGTCTTCGGCACGACCGACAGCTGGGTGCTCTGGAACCTCACCGGCGGCGTCGACGGCGGCGTGCACGTCACCGACGTCACCAACGCGTCGCGCACGCTGTTCATGGACCTCGAGACGCTCGAGTGGCGCGACGACATCCTCGAGGCGTTCGGCGTTCCGCGCTCGATGATGCCGGAGATCCGCTCCTCCTCCGAGGTGTACGGCGCCGCAGAGGACTCCTCGCTGCTGCGCGAGACGCCGATCGCCGGCATCCTGGGCGACCAGCAGGCCGCGACCTTCGGGCAGGCCGCCTTCAACACGGGTGAGAGCAAGAACACCTACGGCACCGGCTGCTTCCTGATTTTCAACACGGGCGAGGAGATCGTCCACTCGAAGAACGGGCTGCTCACCACGGTCGGCTACAAGCTCGGCGACGGACCCACGCACTACGCGCTCGAAGGCTCGATCGCCGTCACGGGATCCCTGATCCAGTGGCTCCGCGACCAGCTCGGCATCATCGGATCCGCTCCCGAGGTCGAGGAGCTCGCCAAGCAGGTCGACGACAACGGCGGCGTCTACATCGTCCCCGCGTTCTCGGGTCTGTTCGCGCCGTACTGGCGTCCTGACGCTCGCGGTGCGATCGTGGGTCTCACCCGCTACGCGAACAAGAACCACATCGCTCGCGCAGCGCTCGAGGCCGTCGCCTTCCAGACGCGCGACGTGCTCGATGCGGTCAACGCCGACGCAGGTGTCGATCTCACCGAGCTCAAGGTCGACGGCGGCATGGTCGCGAACGACGCGCTCATGCAGTTCCAGGCCGACGTGCTGGGCGTTCCGGTCGTTCGCCCGGTCGTCGCGGAGACCACCGCGCTCGGCGCCGCGTACGCCGCCGGACTCGCGGTCGGCTTCTGGAACGGTCTGGACGACCTGTCCGCCAACTGGCAGGAAGACCGCCGCTGGGAGCCGTCGATGGAGGACGCAGAGCGCGACCGCCAGCTTCGCCTGTGGCGCAAGGCCGTCAGCAAGTCTATGGACTGGGTCGATGAGGACGTGAAGTGACCTCAGAGTTCTGAAGAGGCGGGCCCGGAGGATTCCTCCGGGCCCGTTTCGTCTTTCGTGGCATCGATCATCGAGTCGATCACTTCGAGGAAGGCGATCGCGACGCCCCGCGGCGCACGGTCGTCCCACGCGACGTACTGCACGCGCGTCGGGCCGTCGGCGAGTTCGACCGCGACGGCATCCGTGGATGAGCCGACGATGACCCCGGGAGCGAGCAACGCGATCGCCAGCCCCTCCGAGACGAGTCCGAGGATCAACCCGGACGAGTCGGCTTCGAAGGCCACATCGCGGGCGACACCGGATGACGCGAACGCCCTGTCGCCCTGAGCACGCCCCGACGTGCCGGCAGGGAAGTCAGCGAACACCTCGTCGACGAGATCGACGATCCGGACGCCGGTCCGTCCGGCCAGTCTGTGCGTCGGGGCGACCGCTGCCACCAGACGTTCACGGGCGAGCACCCGCACGGCGACGCCCTTCGGCACGCTCCCTTCGCGCAAGCCGAGGAGCGCGATGTCGAGATCTCCCCGTCGCACCGCGTCGGCGAGCGTATCGCTGTTGCCGACGGTGAGCTCGACGCGAGCGTCGGGATGCGCCTCTCGGAACCGGGAAACCACCCGCGGCACCGACACCGCACTTGCCGTGGGGATCACGCCGAGACGGAGCGTGCCCACGATACGGCCGGACGCAGCGGCCGCGGCATCTCGGGCATCGTCGGCAGCGATCACCGCCTTCCTCGCGTGGACGAGGAAGGCCTCCCCCGCATCCGTCGTCCGGACACTGCGACTCGAACGGACGAAGAGACGTTGTCCGAGTTCGCGCTCCAGGGCGGCGATCTGGTGACTCAGTGCCGATTGCGTGACGTAGCACCGCTCCGCGGCACGGGTGAAGCTCGAGGTCGATGCGACCTCGACGACGTATCGCAGCTGTTGGAGATCCACACGTCCATGATTCATCATCATGATTCGTGTGACAAGTATGTGTTGGACTCATCGGTACGATCCGATCAGGCTGGAGACATGAACCGCGTCGCCCTTCTGCTGCTCACGGCGATCGCTCCTCTCTCGTGGGGAACGACGTACCTCGTGACGACCGAGCTGCTCCCCTTCGGTCACCCGCTCCTGGCCGGGCTCCTCCGTGCACTCCCTGCGGGGATCATCGCGCTGGCGATCGGCAGGCGCCTGCCGTCCGGAGGATGGTGGCTGAAGTCGCTGGTTCTCGGAGTCCTCAACATCGGAGCGTTCTTCCCGCTGCTGTTCCTCGCCGCCGAGCGGCTGCCGGGAGGCGTCGCCGCAGCGGTCGCAGGGGTGCAACCGATGATCATCCTCGGCATGAGCGCGCTCGTCCTGCGAGACCGGATACGACCGCTCACCGCGACCGCTGCCGTCGTGGGCGCGGGAGGCGTCGCCCTCGTCGTGCTGGGGCCCGCCGCACATCTCGATGCCCTCGGAGTCCTGGCGGCACTCGGAGGCGTGACAGCGACGGCGCTCGGCATGATCCTCACGAAGCGGTGGGGCCGCCCTGCAGGCGTCGGCCCGGTATCGTACGCGGGATGGCAGCTGACGGCGGGCGGTCTCGTCCTCCTGCCGCTCACCCTGCTGTTCGAAGGCATCCCTGCCTCGATCGACGGCGGAGCCGTGCTCGGCTACCTGTGGCTGGGCTCAGTCGGAGGGCTGCTCGCCTATACGCTCTGGTTCCGCGGCATCCAGCTGCTGCCGGTCATCGCTCCGGGGCTGCTCGCTCTGCTCTCCCCCGTGGTCGCCACGCTGCTGGGCACGCTCGTGGCCGGCGAGACATTCACACCGCTCCAGGCACTCGGAATCGCACTGGTACTCGTCGCGCTGGTCGTGGGCCAGCTGACGGCGCTCAGGACGACGCGTCGGTCATCGACTCCGGCCCGCGAGCAGGAGTTGCAGGCGTCCCGACCCTGACTCGCGTCAGTTCTTGCCGAAAAGCTTCTGGATCTCTGCGAGATCGGCCTCGCTCGGCACCTTCTGCCCGCCCAGACCGAAACCCGACCCCGTCGGGGTGGATGCGCTGGCGATCCCCGCGTTCTCGGCGGCACGCTTCGCCGGGTTGCCCGAGCGCGAACCGCCCGACGACTTGCCCTTCTTGCCGCGCTTCGACGACGCCCCCGGCTTGCCCATGCCGGGCATCGACCCCATCCCGGGGATGTTCGGAGTGCCACCGCGTGCGACGGTCTTCATCATCTTCGCGGCCTGATCGAACCGCTGCACGAGCTGGTTGACGTCGGTGACGGTCATACCGGAGCCGCGGGCGATGCGCAGACGACGCGAGCCGTTGAGCACCTTCGGGTTGCGACGCTCTCCCGGAGTCATGGAGCGGATGATCGCCTCGGTGCGATCGATCTCGCGCTCGTCGAAGTCCTCGAGCTGCTGCTTCATCTGGCCCATGCCGGGGAGCATCCCCAGCATCTTCTTCATCGAGCCCATCTTCTTCATCTGCTGAAGCTGGTCGAGGAAGTCCTCGAGGGTGAACTGCTCGGTGGCGAGCTTCTCGGCCATCTTCATGGCCTCTTCCTCATCGAAGGCCTGCTGGGCCTGTTCGATGAGGGTCAGGATGTCGCCGAGGTCGAGGATTCGGCTCGCCATGCGATCGGGATGGAACGGCTCGAGGTCTTCGAGGCGCTCGCCGGTCGAGGCGAAGATGATGGGACGGCCGGTGACGGACGCCACCGACAGCGCGGCGCCACCACGGGCGTCACCGTCGAGCTTCGAGAGCACGACACCGGTGAAGTCGACGCCCTCCTGGAAGGCCTTGGCCGTGTTGACGGCGTCCTGACCGATCATGGCGTCGATGACGAAGAGGACTTCGTCGGGATCGACGGCTTTGCGGATGTTCGACGCCTGCTTCATCAGCTCGGCGTCGACGCCGAGGCGACCGGCCGTGTCGATGATCACGACGTCGTGCTGCTGACGACGGGCGTACTCGACTCCGTCTCGCGAGACCTTGACGGGGTCGCCGACTCCGTTGCCGGGCTCTGGCGCGTAGACGGTGGCACCCGCCTGCTCGGCGACCACCTGGAGCTGGTTGACCGCGTTGGGACGCTGAAGATCGGCAGCGACGAGCAGAGGCGTGTGCCCCTCGCTCTCGAGCTGCTTCGCGAGCTTTCCCGCGAACGTGGTCTTTCCCGATCCCTGAAGACCCGCGAGCATGATCACCGTCGGCGCGGTCTTCGCGAACTGCAGCCGTCGCTGCTCGCCGCCGAGGATCTGCACGAGCTCCTCATTGACGATCTGCACGACCTGCTGCGCGGGGTTCAGCGCCTTGTTGACCTCATCGCCGAGTGCGCGCTCGCGCACCTTGGCGGTGAACTCCTTGACGACGGAGAGTGCGACGTCCGCGTCGAGCAGTGCGCGACGAATCTCACGGACGGTGCCGTCGACATCGGCCGCAGTGAGCTTTCCCTTCGTGCGCAGGTTGCGGAAGGTCTCGGTGAGCCGATCGGAGAGCGTGCCAAAGGTTGCCATGGTGCTTCAGATTCTACGCGAGCCGCGGCTCCACGCTCAGCGCCGCGCGAAGTCACGCTTCGGGCCGCGTGCTTTCAGCCCTTCACCGCCACCCACGGGAGCTGGTCGATCGCCGCCGCGGCCTCGTCGAACCGATCTCCCACCGAACCGCGCCCCGCGCCGCCCTCGGCCCACGCGCGCACGGCTGCGAGCACAGCCCCGGCCCAGGTCACCGCGACGATGTCCGCCACCATCGACGCCACGCCGGACCGTCGCGCGAGGTCGGCAAGCGCTCCCGACAGGCGGGCCTGACGCCGTGCGGCATCCAGATCGAGTTCGTCCTCCAGCCCCATCGCTGTGGAGTTCGTCATGGCGAGGGCGAGGCTGTCCGGAGCGAAGTCCGCGACGAGGGCGGAGAGGATGCGCCGCACCTCGGAGCCCCGGCGGTCTTCGCGGACCGTGACGAGATCGGAGACAGCCCGGTCGATGCGCTCATCCAAGCCCGACCAGAGCACATCGCTCTTCGACGTGAAGTAGTTGAAGAAGCTGGATCGGCTGACTCCCGCGCGCTGCGTGATGTCGGCGACGGAGGTCGCGTCGTACCCGCGCTCGAGGAACAGTTCGCACGCCGCCTCCGCGAGCGTCTCGCGAGAAGAGGCCCTGGGGCGGCCCGCCCGGCCTGGAATGCTCATCCTCACACGCTACCGCGCGTCGCTCCTCGGCCGTCGGGCCGGCACGGAGGAGTATTGTTGGACGCAATCCATCAAATGACTGAGAGCGGCCACGAGAATGCTCGACATCCTGACCCCCGGCCTCGCGCCCCACTACGTGCCCTACACCGAGGGGTGGAATCTGCAGCGACGCGTCCACGCCGACGTCGTCGACGGGACCAGACCGGACACCCTGATCCTTCTCGAGCACGAAGCCGTGTACACCGCGGGCAAGCGCACCGAACGCCAGGAGAGACCGCAGGACGGCACACCGGTGATCGATGTCGATCGCGGTGGCAAGATCACGTGGCACGGACCCGGCCAGCTCGTCGGCTACCCGATCGTACGTCTACCCGAGCCCATGGACGTCGTCGCGCACGTCCGCCGCCTCGAGCGTCTTCTGATCGACGTGCTCCGCCCCATCGGCGTCGAGGGATATCAGGTCGAGGGCCGCAGCGGAGTGTGGGTACGCCGGCCGCTCTCGGAGGACAAGGTCGCAGCGATCGGCGTGCGCGTTCAGCAGGGCGTCACCATGCACGGGTTCGCGATCAACTGCGACAACTCGCTGTCGGGCTTCCGCGACATCATTCCCTGCGGCATCACCGACGCGGGAGTCACCACCGTGAGCGAAGTCGTCGGAGCCGACATCTCGCCCGCCGACATCCTCGACGCCGTGACCACGGCTTTCCTCGCAGAATATTCACCCGCCGCCCACGCAGGAGCACTCGCATGACCGCCGCACCCGAGGGACGCAAGCTCCTTCGCCTCGAGATCCGCAATTCCGAGACGCCGATCGAGCGCAAGCCCGAATGGATCAAGACGAAGGCGAAGATGGGTCCCGAGTACACGGCCCTGCACTCCCTCGTGAAGAGCGAGGACCTGCACACGGTCTGCCAGGAAGCCGGCTGCCCCAACATCTTCGAGTGCTGGGAGGACCGCGAGGCGACGTTCCTGATCGGGGGTTCGCAGTGCACCCGGCGCTGTGACTTCTGCCAGATCGACACCGGAAAGCCCGACGCCTACGACACCGACGAGCCCCGCCGTGTCGCCGAGAGCGTGGTGCGGATGAACCTGCGCTACGCGACCGTCACGAGTGTCGCGCGCGACGACCTCCCCGACACCGGCGCCTGGCTCAACGCCGAGACGGTCCGCAAGATCCACGAGCTCAACCCGAACACCGGCGTCGAGCTGCTCGCCAACGAGCACAACGCGGACCCGGCCTTCCTCGGGCAGATCTTCGACGCTCGCCCGGAAGTGTTCGCCCACAACGTCGAGACGGTGCCGCGCATCTTCAAGCGCATCCGCCCGGCCTTCCGCTATGAGCGCTCTCTCGACGTGATCACCCAGGCGCGCAACGCCGGACTCATCACGAAGTCCAACCTGATCCTCGGCATGGGCGAAGAGCCGGAAGAAGTCGTCCAAGCGCTGAACGACCTGCATGACGCCGGTTGCGACATCATCACCATCACGCAGTATCTGCGCCCCTCGCCGCGCCACCTCCCCGTCTCGCGATGGGTGAAGCCCGCGGAGTTCGTGGACTTCAAGGAGGAGGCGGAGCGAATCGGTTTCCTCGGTGTCCTCGCCGGTCCGCTCGTGCGCTCGTCGTACCGCGCCGGGCGCCTGTGGGCACAGTCCATGGTGTCCAAGGGGCGAGAGATCCCCCCGCACCTGGCACACATCGCCGAGAGTGCGGATCTGGGCTTCGCCCAGGCCGTGTGACGCTGTCGCCTCAGTCGGCGCTCATGACCGACTGGACGCTGCCGTCGGATCCGAGATTCACGAGCAGGACGTCGTCGGTGGTGTCCGCGTCGAGCGCGTACTCGAGCACCGCGAACGGCTCCGAGCCTCCGTGTTCGTCGGCCAGGATCGTCATGCTCATCAGCTTGAGAGAGCGGATGATGTCGACTGCGGCATCGCCGCTCACGTCGACGAGGACGTCTTCGAGTTCGTCACCGTAGGCCTCCTGCTGCTGCAGGATGTACTCGGTCACCTCGCTCGTGCGGTCATCGACCTCCGACAGCATCCCCCGTCGCGCTGTGGCATCCACGGTCTCCAGACCGGCGATCAGCGATGCGGCGATGTCGAGCGCGTCCGCGGACACGTCGTCCTGGTCCGGGGCGGTGAGGTCGACGGTGACACTCTGGTCGCCGAGCTCCACGGTCTCCGACCAGAAGATCGAGCCGTCGGGCCCTGAGGACAGGAGTCCGAAGTAGTCGTGTTCGATCGCCATAACGCTATGAAACCAGCCTCGTGCTCGTGACGGTAGTCCTGTTCAGCCGACCATCGATTGGACGAAAACATGCGGGGTGAATCCGGTCAGGTCGTCGATTCCCTCACCCTGGCCGAGAAGCTTGACCGGGATGCCGGTTCGTTCTTGGACCGCGAGCACGAATCCCCCCTTGGCCGATCCGTCGAGCTTGGTGATCACGAGTCCCGTGACACCGGCGTGCTCGAGGAAGGCCTCCGCCTGCATGACCCCGTTCTGCCCGGTGGTCGCATCGAGGACGAGGAGAACCTCGCTGATCGGCGCCTGCTTCTCGATGACGCGGCGGATCTTGGACAGCTCGTCCATCAGGCCGCCCTTGGTGTGCAGGCGGCCGGCGGTGTCGATGATCGCGATCTCGATCCCTTCCCGCTGTGCGTACTCGACGGTCTGGTACGCGACGGACGCCGGGTCCTGACCCTCCTGCTGAGGACGGACGATGGCCGCTCCCCCGCGCTGGGCCCAGGTCGCGAGCTGATCCACCGCGGCAGCGCGGAACGTGTCCGCCGCACCCACGACCACGCTGCGCTGATACCCGCGCAGGAACTTCGTGAACTTGCCGATCGTCGTGGTCTTGCCGACTCCGTTCACACCGACGACGAGAACCACCGCCGGACGTTCTGTGAGCTTGAGGGTCGTGTCGAACTTGGCGAAATGCTCCTCGAGCGTCTCGCGGAGCATGCGCTGCAGATCCTGAGGATCGGTCGTGCGGTAGCGCTCGACCTTCTCTCGCAGCTCGTCGACCACGCGCTCGCTGATGTCAGGACCGAAGTCGGCCGTGATGAGAGCCGTCTCGAGGTCCTCCCAGGTCGTCTCGTCGATCGTGGGCTTGACGAACATCCCGCGCAGCGCACGGGTGAGGGACCAGGACTTCTCCGCCATGAGTCCAGCCTACGGGTAGCATCCTGAGATGCCTCACGAACGCGTCTTCGTCCACGGCTCCGGACGGCGCGGCATCGAGGCCTGGCCGGAGAAGGATGCCTCGGCCGGCGAGTTCCTCGGGCTCACCCAGGGTCTCTCGATCGCCGATCAGGTCAGCGCGCTCCGCTCACGATGCGAGAGGCGTCGAGTCATCGTGTTCGCGCACTCCATCGGCGCGATTCCGGCCGTGATCGCCGCACGCGACCTGGACCTCGCAGCACTCGTCCTCATCGAGCCGGCTCTCTATGACATCGCACGGGGAGACGCCGCCGTCGAGCGGCACATCGGCATCGTCACCGAAGCGAGGTCCGTCGCGGAGGCCGGAGATCTGCCGGGCTTCTGGGCGATCATGCGTCCACTCATGTTCGGCGGCCACTTCGACGGTGCTCTCTGGGACGAGGAACGGGCCCTGGCGGCGCGCTGGGCATGCACGAATCTGCCCTGGGGCCACGGAGCGCGCGCACAGATGGTGGACGGCATCCCCACTCTGGTCGTCACCGGGGGCTGGAACGACGAGTACGAGCAGATCGCGAGGGTCCTCCGGGATCGCGGTGCGAGGCACGAGATCGTTCCGGGCCATGGTCACCGGCCGCAGGATTCGTCGCGTTTCACCGACGTCGTCGGCGCGTTCGAATCGACGCTCTTCCCTGGGTGAGCTCCGAGTAGGACGCCCAGGAGAGCGGTCAGTTCGCTGGGGACGCCCTGTCGCCCACTCGCTGCCCGACGACCGCGGACATGCCGTCCTGACGCATCGAGACGCCGTAGAGGGCATCTGCGATCTCCATCGTGCGCTTCTGGTGCGTGATGATGAGAAGCTGGGAGCTCTCGCGAAGCTGCTCGAAGACGGTCAGGAGCCGCCCCAGGTTGGCATCGTCGAGAGCCGCTTCGACCTCGTCGAGGATGTAGAAGGGGCTGGGACGCGCCTTGAAGATGGCGACGAGAAGCGCGACGGCCGCAAGCGACCGCTCGCCGCCCGAGAGCAGCGACAGTCGCTCGATCTTCTTGCCCACGGGACGCACAGAGACTTCGATTCCCGTGGTGAGCATGTTCTCCGGATCCGTGAGCGAGATGCTGCCGGATCCACCGGGGAACAGCAGCGGGAAGACCTCGCCGAACGCTTCACGCGTGTCGTCGAAGGCGCTCGCGAAGATGGTCTGCATCCGCTCGTCCAGGTCGGCGATGATCGTCAGAAGATCCTGCCGGGTCTGCGTGAGATCGCTCAGCTGCTCCGTGAGGAAGGCATGCCGTTGCTCGAGAGCCGCGAACTCCTCGAGAGCGAGCGGGTTGACGCGTCCCAGCTGCGCGAGCTTGCGCTCCGCGTCGGCGAGACGCCGTTGCTGAATCCGTCGATCGAAGGGAATCGCAGTGTCGTCGGGGCCACCATCGTCTGCGCCGTCAGCGGTCCCCGCGCCGGGATCGCGTGGAACAAGCTGATCAGGACCATATTCTGCAACGAGAATATCTTCGTCGAGCGCAAGCTCCGACCCCACCCGCTCCAAGAGGCTGTGCAGGTGAAGCTTCTTCTCGTGAATCTGCAGCTCGAGTCCGTGCACGCTTTCGGTGAGTCCTGCCAGTCGCTCGCGCAGCGAGGTCTCCTGAGCGCGCAGCGCCGTCAGCTCCTGGTTCTGAGCGGACCGCGCCGCTTCGGCTTCGGCCAGAGCGACCCGCGCTTCGGTGACGGAGCGGTCGATGGAGTCGAGGATGCGGGGAAGCTCGTCGGCGACTCCCGCTGCTGACTCGCGCTGAGCGCGCCGGATCACGGCACGGCGGGCAGCCTCAGCGGCGGCATCGCGTTCCTGCTCTCGCTGGCGTTCGAGAGCGACGACCCTCGCCTGAGCGGCGCGCACCCGCTCCCGCAGAGTCTCGATCTCGAGTCGGGCGCGGATCTCGTTCTCGCGGGCCGACTCCAGCGCCTCGAGCAGACCGTCACGCGCTGACGCATCGAGGACCGGACGGGGTGTGGACACCACGGCTTCGACCTCAGCCTTCGCCTTCTCGGCCTTCGCCTCCGCATCCTCCACCGCCGCCTGCGCCTGCGCGAGGCCGCTCTCGAGCCTCTCGCACTCGGCGACGGCCGACTCATGCGTCACGGTGATGCGATTGATCTGCTCGGCGTGGCTGGCGAGCGCTGCATCGTGCTCGCGGAGGGTCCGGAGAGCATCCTTCGCATGTCGGCGCGATGCCTCCACGGTCTCGTTCGCCTCCTCGCGGGCGTCGCGCAGCGAATCGACGATCACCTGCACCTCGGCGAGCCGTTCGTCGGCCGCGTCCCGCTCAGCCGCAAGCTCGAGGCGCGATCGCTCCCCGCCGGAACCAGTGCGCAGCGTCTGCGCCGTGACCACGTCGCCCGCAGTGGTGACGATCGTCGTCGTGACGTCTCCCGTCACGTCGAGGGTCGCTCGCGCCACGCGCGCAGCTGCGAGATCGTCCGCGATGAGGACGTGGGCAAGGATTCCGAGCACACCTTCAGGGGCGGTCACGGTGTCGGTCGCGGGCGTGACGCCTGCGACAGCAGTCAGCTCGACGGAGGGACGGATGCCGTCGGCGACGACGAAGTCGACCACTCCTCGACGCTGTTCCGCGACGTCCGCGGCGAGGGCGAAGGCATCCGCGGAACGCTCGACGAGCACACCTTCCGCGAGCGGGCCCAGCACCGCGGCGATCGCCGCTTCGAAACCGGCCCTGACCTGCACGGAGTCACCGACCAGCCCGCGGATACCTGCTCCCCCGCCCTTGACGATCTCGGCTGCACCTCCCGAGATCGAGAGCGCGCTTCCGAGAGCCGCTGACTTGGCCATGAGCGCATCGACCTCACGCTCGGCAGCATGGAGACGTTCCCGGAGCGCTTCTCGTTCGGATTCCGCGGCCGTCGCGGCGCGCTGCGCACTCTCGTACGCGGCGGAGTGCTCTGCAGCCGTTCCTTCCGGAGCCTCGGCCTCGTCGATCGCATCAAGAGCCTCGGCAGCCTCACGGCGCCGGTTGTTCGCCGCCTCGAGGGCGTTCTCCTGGCGCAGCACGGCGCCACGCACGGCGGCGAGAGCCGATGCCGCCGCATCGGCCGTACCCCGCAGCGAGCTGAGTCGCATGTCGTATTCCGACACCAGCGCGCTCTGCTCTGCGATGTCGACATCGAGTGTGTCCAGCTCTGCGCGCGCGAGCACGACCTCTCGGCTCGCCGTACTCGCCGCGTCCTGAGCATCGCCGAGCCCCGCCGAGATCGCCGCGATCTCGTCCTGCGCGTCGTCGATCGTGCTCTGAGTGACCGTCACCGCCGTCACGGCGGCATCGTCCTCCTCCGAACCGAGGAGAGCGAGGCGCTGGTTCGCGAGCGTATAGAGCCCGCGCATCCGCTCCTGCACCTGCTCCAGTCCGAAAGCCACACCCCGCGCCTGATCGACAGCCACGGAATTCTGGTCCTGTTCGAGTCGGGCGATGCTCGCCCGCACCGCTTCGGCCTGATCGCTGAGGACCAACCGCTCGGTGTGGCGTTCGTTCTCGGTGCGAGTGTGATCGGCGAGAGCCGTGCGCAGGGCGACGACGTCGTCGGCGAAGATCCGAGCCTTGGCGTCGCGGACGACGGCTGCGATCGTCTGCGCCTCCCGCGCGATCTCCGCCTGCCGTCCCAGTGGTTTGAGCTGCCTCCGGATCTCGACGGCGAGGTCACTCAGACGGGTGAGATTGGTCTCCATCGCGTCGAGCTTGCGGAGAGTCTTCTCCTTGCGGCGCCGATGCTTCAGAATTCCCGCCGCTTCCTCGATGAAGCCGCGGCGGTCCTCGGGCGACGCCTGGAGCACTGTGTCGAGTCGCCCCTGCCCCACGATCACATGCATCTCGCGACCGAGACCGGAATCGCTCAGCAGCTCCTGCACGTCCAACAGGCGGCAGTTCTCCCCGTTGATCGCATACTCGCTCGAGCCGCTCCGGAACAGCGTCCTACTGATCGTGACCTCGGCGTAGTCGATCGGCAGAGCACCGTCGCTGTTGTCGATCGTGAGCTGGACCTCCGCCCGCCCCAGAGGCCCGCGAGTCGAGGTACCCGCGAAGATGACGTCCTCCATCTTGCCGCCCCGGAGCGTCTTCGCGCCCTGTTCGCCCATGACCCAGGCCAGAGCGTCGACGACGTTCGACTTGCCGGATCCGTTCGGCCCGACGATGCAGGTGACTCCCGGTTCGAAGACGAAACTCGTCGGCTGCGCGAAGGACTTGAACCCTTTGAGGGTCAGGCTCTTCAGATGCATTCGCGCGCCGCGCTTCCGGGGTGGATCACGCCCATACGCTACCGGAATCACGCGGATCTCTCGGCATCCCGCGCGGGTTCATGGCGAACTTCGATCAGTCGCGACACGCCGATTCCGGCCACTCGTGCTTGACGGACACGCCCGGGTTTCGCTACCGTAACCTCCGGATCGCCACACGAAAGGAGGTTACCGATGATGATCACACTCACCGCACAGGCCACGAGCCTCGCCGCGCCATTCGCGCCGCGCACTGCGCACTCGGTAACCGCCGGCGTCCGTCTCCGCACGCTTTCGTAGCATCGCTGCCCCAGGACTCCGCCGCTCGCCGGCATCGGGACATCGCCCTGTGAACCGCGCCGTCCGCCGCGCCTCGTCGCGCGCCACCCTCTGATCTGCAGCCAGATCACGGACCTCGTCGACCCGACGTCCGCCTTTCCGCGGCTCCGGTCTCGTTCCTCCCGCCGCGCTTCCTTCGTGGTCGCCCCCCGCGCCACGAAGGCTGCGGCTCCTCGACCCCATCCGCACCATTCATCTCGAAGGACCATCGTGAACACCACGCTGTATCGCAGCATCACCCACCCACCGGATACCGAGGACCACCAGGTCCTCCACATCCCCGCACCCGACGAACTGCGGCGACTCGCGCTCACCGATCGTCTCTCCCTCCGCGTCGGCCTCTGGCTGCTCCAACGCGCTCAGCGACAGCGCACTCAGCGACCGCGCACGAGGTGCTCGGCAGACCCGCTCTCGCTGGAGCGGCGGGAGCGCTCCATCACTGAGGCGCACGCCCTGCTCGCATTCGACCTGCAGCGTCAGCTGCGCTGACCCGGAGGACAGATGAGCATCCCACTCACAGACACCGCCACGCTGCATCCGCTCGCGCTTCCCGCACGGGCGGATGCAGCGGACGCGGGGGAATTCCGAGAGCTCTCCCGCGTCCGCAACGACGTCTACCGTTCACTCACCGGACGGACCGAGCAGGACCTCGCCCCCGAAGCACTGCTGCCGCTCCTGCGGTCACGCGCGGAGAGGACCACCGTCGTGTGGGCGCTTCGCGTCGACGGCGAGATGGTCGGACGCGCGGTCGTCGACATCCCTCACGAAGACGGATCCCGAGTCGCCATCGCCTCGGTCGAGATCCATCCGCGCGTCTGGGGCCGAGGCATCGGTTCGGCGATCGTCCCTCACATCGAAGCGGTGGCCCGCGAGCACGGACGCTCTGTGATCCAGAACTGGACGGAGCAGCAGGCGAGCTCCGGCCCCCGCATCGACGCACGGACCGGATTCGGCAGCGTGCCGGATGACCACGTCGCACGATTCCTCCGGCGACAGGGTTTCACTCTGGAACAGGTCTATCGGGTGAGTCGACTCGATCTGACCCCTGACGCTGTGGACCGCGCGCGCCGGCTTCTGAATGAGGCTCGACGATTCTCGACGGACTACCGAGTGCTCCAGTGGATGATCCCGACCCCCGCTGAGCACCTCGACGGGTACGCGTGGCTGAAGTCACGGATGTCGACGGACGCTCCGTCCGCCGATCTCGAGACGGACGAGGAATCGTGGGATGCCGCGCGGCTGACTGCGGCAGAGGATCGCATCGCCGAGATGAGACAGACGATGCAGGTGACGGTCGCGCAGCACATCGGCACGGGCGAACTGGCCGCATTCACCGAGATCGGGATCGGTCCCGATCCGAGCGCGACGACGCATCAGCACGACACCCTCGTGCTGCGAGAGCACCGCGGGAACCGGCTCGGGCAGCTCGTGAAATGCGCAGCACTCCTGTCATGGGCCGACGCGGCGCCGGCATCGCGCGACGTCATCACGTACAACGCCGAGGAGAACCGGCCGATGCTCTCCATCAACGAGGCGATGGGTTTCGCCCCGATCGCCTACGAAGGCGCCTGGAAGAAGGACCTGTCATGACGACGATCACCCTGACGATCACCCCTCTCATCGTCCCGGCTGCGCTCGAGGACGACGACGGAGCGGAGTTCCGCGCGTACGGCGAGCTGAACCGGCTGATCTGCGATGAAGCGGTCGGCTTGCCGGACATCGCGCCCGATGCCGCACAACTGCTGGCTTCGTGGCGGGATCCCACCGACACCCTGTGCACAGGCTTCGTCGCGCGACATGGTGACGAGATCGTGGGGATGATCACGATCGACTACCCCCAGGAGGAGGACGCGCAGGCGGCAGAGGTCGACCTGATGGTCCCGGCGCGGCACTGGGGCCGAGGGGTCGAGGATGCGCTGCTGTCGCTCGCCGAATCCGAGGCGCTCTCTCACGGTCGCTCGCTCGTGCAGACCTGGACGCTGCACCGACCGCTCGAGGCAGAGCGCATGATCGCACCGCGGACGGGGTGGGGACGAATCCCCGCGACGGCTCTCTCGGACGTCCTCACAGCGCGGGGCTATGACTTCGAGCAGGTCGAGCGGAACAGCGAGTTCGATCTCAGGTCCGACCCTGGGCCGGTGCGTGCCGCCCTGGAGTCCGCAGAGGCGGCAGCCGGAGCCGACTACCGAGTGCTGCAGTGGATGGCGCCGACCCCGCCGATGTACAGGGACGGCTACGCGGCAATTCTGGCTCGCTTGTCGACCGATGCTCCGAGCGGTGACATGGACTTCGTCGCCGAGGTGTGGGACGCCGATCGTGTCGTCCGACGCGAACGACGACTGACGGGCGCCGGTCAGGCACTGTCCGTCGTGGCCGTGGAGCATGTGCCGAGTGGCACGATCGTCGCCTACAACGAGCTGCTCGTCGGTGCCGATCGCACGAGCATCACGCACCAGTTGGGGACGCTCGTCTCGAGCGATCATCGCGGGCGCCGTCTGGGCACCATCGTCAAGTGCGCGAACCTCCTGCAGTGGCGGGAGAGCATGCCGCTGTCGCCGGCGGTATCGACGTTCAACGCCGAGGAGAACCGTCCGATGCTGAGCATCAATGAAGCGCTCGGTTTCCGTGCAGTGTCGTACGCCGGCGCCTGGCAGAAGCGACTCTGAAGGATCATCCGATCGGTGTATCCCGCAGGTGTGGGATACACCGATCGGCCGATGCACCGATCGTGGCCCCCGAGCGAGGCTGGACAGCATGAACGCATCCGTGCTCGAAGCCCGACACCTCACCAAGTCCTACGGCACCACCCACGCACTCGCCGGAGTGGACCTCACGATCCTGCGCGGCGAATCCGTCGCGATCATGGGCGCATCCGGCTCCGGCAAGACCACCCTGCTGCATGTGCTCGCCGGCATCATCACCCCGGATTCGGGATCCGTCAGCTTCCAGCCGTCCGCAGGAGGCCCGGTCGACGTGGCCGCTCTCGGCGAGTCCGCCCGATCGCGGCTCCGTCGTGAGCGGTTCGGATTCGTCTTCCAGCAGGGGCTGCTGATCCCCGAGCTCACCGCCGTCGAGAACGTCGCGCTCGCGTCGATGATCAACGGGGTGACTCGATCGGATGCCGTCGCCCACGCCGCATCCTGGCTCGCCGCGCTCGGACTCGCCGGACTGGAGGACCGCCGGATCGGGGAACTGTCCGGCGGTCAGGCGCAGCGCGTCGCGATCGCGCGAGCACAGGCGACAGGCGCAGACCTGGTGTTCGCCGATGAGCCGACCGGCGCACTCGATTCGACCACCTCGCACGAGGTCATGGACGCCCTGCTGTGGTCGACGACCGGACAGGGCCGCACGCTTCTCGTGGTCACGCACGACCCCGAGGTCGCTGCCCGGTGCTCACGCACGGTCGCTGTGCGCGACGGTCGGATCATCGGGACCGAGGTCTCCGCGTGAACGCCCAGACCCTCGCCCTGCTCTTCCGTCCGGCAAAGGATCAGAGCTCCGTACTGCTCCTCCCCGTCGTCGCCTTCGCCATCGTGACCGCCCTTGTGATGACCGTGGTCGGGGGCGCTCAGTCGTTCTGGGCCTGGACCGATCCGGAGGCACCGATCTACCAGGCGCTCGCAGCGATCGCGCTCGTGCTTCTGGTGGTGCCGCTGATGAATCTCGGCGGAGCCGCCGCACGCCTCTCCGCACGCCGGCGCGACGAACGACTCTCGACGCTGCGGCTTCTGGGAGTCACGCCTGCCGGGGTCACCGTCATGACCGTTATCGAGTCCGTCCTGGTGGCAGCCACCGGGGCGTTCATCGGCGCGCTCGGCCATCTGGCGATATCTCCTCTGATCGGAATGATCCCCTTCCGCGGGGCGCCGCTCGGGATGAGCGCGGTCCTCCTCTCACCGATCAACGGTGCCGCTGTGGTGCTCCTCGTCCTCCTCCTCGCCGCGGCCAGCGCGGTCCTGGGCCTCCGCCGGGTGATCATCTCGCCGCTCGGGGTGCGTCTTCGCACCACGGCCTCGCCTGTGCACTGGCTCAGGGTGGTCGCCGGGGTGGCGGTGCTCGCGGGCATCTTCGTGATGATGAAGGTCTTCCCGTCGGTCGCCGACCTCGCGGTGACGATCGTGGTGCTCGCCGCGCTCTTCGGCGTCGCTCTCGCCGTACTCAACGTCATCGGCCCCTGGGTGCTGAAAGTCGAGGCGTCGCGACATCTTCGCCGAGCTCAGCAGCCCGCAGGCCTGCTCGCAGCACGCATGGTGCTCGACTCGCCGAAGGCGTCATGGCGCCAGGTCAGCGGAGTCGCGATGACCAGCTTCATCGCGGTGTTCGCGGGCACCGGCGTCTCCCTTCTGAACGTGATGTCCGCCGGAGACCTGAACGACGCCGACGCGGCTCTCGCGGCCGACATCGGCACGGGCCTCACCATCACGCTCATCGCGTCGTTCCTCATGGTCGCGGCATCGGTCGGCGTGAACCAGGCGGCCTCCGTGCTCGATCAGCGCGACCTGCACAGCAGCCTGCATCGCCTGGGGATGCCGATGGAGACCGTGCACACCGCACGTCGGCGGGCGATCATGTCACCTCTGCTCACCGTCTCGATCGGCTCCGCCCTGTGCGCGGGAGTTCTCGTGTTCCCTCTGCTGGGGATGGCGCTGATGACGGCGCCCGAGTCGCTGCTCACGATCGGGATCGTGCTCGTCCTGGGTATCGGCATCGTCTGGTCGAGTACTCAGGCGACCAGGCCGCTGCTCGCGCGTGCGTTCCAGGAGGGGTGAGACGATGTCAGCGGCGGCGCTGACACCGCGGGCAGAAGTGGCTCGAACGATTCATGAATGCCTCGCGTCGGATCAGCCCGCCGCACCGGGGGCAGGGTTGTCCACCGCGCCCGTACGCGTTCAGCGAGTGGGCGAAGTAGCCGGCCTGGCCGTTGACGTTCACATACTGCGCGTCGAAGCTCGTGCCGCCTTCGGCCAGGGCTTTCGCGAGGACCGACCTGACTTCGGCGAGGAGCCTCATCACTGCGGGGGTCGAGAGCGTGCTCGCCGTGGTCTCGGGATGGATGCGCGCCGCCCAGAGCGACTCGTCAGCATAGATGTTGCCGACCCCGCTGATCACCTGCTGGTCGAGCAGCACCCTCTTGATCGCGCTTCCTCGACGGCGCGACGCCTCTCGGAACGCGGCGTCGTCGAAGAACGTGTCGAGCGGATCCCGTGCGATGTGCACGACCTGGGTCGGGATCCGCGAGGGACCGTCCGGAACCAGTCGGTCCACGGCGAGCGATCCGAACGTGCGCTGGTCCGCGAAGACCACGGCGAGCTCCCCGTGCTGAGGATGCTCGACGGTCACGCGGATCCTCTCATGTCGCTCCGCTGCGGCATCCGGGGCCCGGAGCAGCATCTGCCCGCTCATGCCCAGGTGCGCGATGAGCGCGGATTCATCGTCATCGAGCGGCAACCAGAGGAACTTGCCGCGACGTACGGCGTCAGTGAACCTGCGACCTTCGAGCCGGGCGACGAAGTCCGCCGCGCCCGCCGGATGCCGGGTGAGCGCACGTTCGTCGAACACGCTGACCCCTGTGATCACCGACCCGGTGGTCGCCGGAGCGAGTCCCGTCCGCACGACCTCGACTTCGGGGAGTTCAGGCACGTTCGTCGAGGACGCGCCAGGCGCTGAGCGCGGCTGCCATCTCGGCCGTCTTCTTGCTGCTGCCCTTGCCGGTCATCGTCAGGTCTCCGACAACCACGGTCGCAATGAATCGGCGGTCGTGGTCAGGGCCGCTGGCCTCGACCGAGTACTGCGGCGGTGTGGCGCCCTGACGCGCGGCGAGCTCCTGCAGACTCGTCTTCGGATCCATCGCGGCGCCGTAGCGCTCGGGGTCCGCGAGCAGCGGCTTCGTCAGACGAAGGACCAGTTCGGTCGCAGCCTCGGGTCCCGCAGACAGATAGGTCGCGCCGATCACGGCTTCCATCGTGTCGGCAAGGATCGAGTCCTTGTCGCGACCGCCGGTCTGCTCTTCTCCACGACCGAGTCGCAGGTGACTTCCCAGACCGATGCCGCGCGCGACCTCGGCGAGAGCGACCGTCGACACGACGCTCGCACGCCGTTTCGCCAGGGATCCCTCATCGAGCTCAGGATGGGTCGTGAACAGCATGACGGTGACCGCCTGGCCGAGCACCGAGTCTCCGAGGAACTCCAGCCGCTCGTTGTGCGGGATCGCACCATGCTCATACGCGTAGGAGCGATGCGTCAGCGCCAACTCCAGAAGCTCCGCGTCGATATCGACGCGGAGCTTCTCGGGGAGAGGTCGCGTCGTTCCGTCGACCCCTGTCACAACTCTGATGTCGCGACTCAGACGTCGGCGACCTTGCGGCCCTTGTACTCGAGGAACAGCTCGGTGCCCTGCGAGTCGGTGACGACCTTCGCCTGGTGAGGACGGCTGTAGACGACCTTGCCGTTCTCGATGGTCTTGACGAGCGCGGGGGCTTCGGCCTTCCACTGCGCGCGGCGCGAGCGGGTGTTCGAACGGGAGACCTTGCGCTTCGGGGGGTTACCAGCCATGACTAGCTCTCTTCTTTCTCGGCGGCGCGGCTCTCTGCCTTGCCGTCTTGGTCTGTGATGTTCTGGAGCGCGCTCCACCGCGGATCGATGGGAGCGGCCTGCTCCGTTCCGGTGCTCTCGGTCAGACGTTCGCCTGTAACCGGGTCGAGCCCGAGGCAATCCGGCTGACACACCGGCTGAAATGGAAGCGACAATACGGCCGCATCCCTGACAAGAGTTTCAAGATCCACGTGGTCGTCTTGAACCTCGAAGTCAGTTTCTTCCTCACCAGGATACGCGAAAAGCTCCTGGAACTCGACTTCGACGGGCCGAGCGATGTCGATCAGGCATCTGCCGCACACTCCGGAGTACTCGGCATCGACCGTTCCGGACACCAGAATGCCCTCGTGGACCGACTCCAGGCGCACATCGAAGTCGAGCTGAGACCCGGCCTCGTAGGACACGATCCCCTCGCCCCAGGCCTCGGGCAGCGTCACTGTGAAGTCATGCTCGCGCATCTCCCCCGGCTTGCGGACGATGTCACGGACAGGGAGGACGAAGGGGCCATTGAGTCGGGAACGCACCACGCAATGGTATCGGCTCTGCAGCCGCGATGGCTGGTTGCGCGCTGAGCGGTCCGGCCCCGATGATGCTCAGATGCCGCGGGAGCCCGTGTCGAGGAACGCCGCGACAGCGGGAGGCACGAACGGCGAGACGTCGCCGCCGAGCCCGGCGACCTGACGAACCAGTGAGCTCGACACGAGTGCATGCGCAGGATCCGGCAGAAGGAAGACGGTCTCGATGTCTGCGAGGTGGCGGTTCACGATGGCCATCGGCGACTCGTACGCGACATCGATCTGCGAGCGGATGCCCTTGACGAGCACCCCCGCTCCCACATCACGGGCGTAGTCGACGAGGAGGCCCATGCTCCACGATCCGATGACGACGTTGCCGTCCATGCCCTCTTCGGCGATCGACTGCTCGAGCAGTGACATGCGCTGCGCGATCGGCAGCATCGCCTGCTTGCCGGGGTTGTGCACGACGAGCACATGAAGCTCGTCATACAGTTTCGCCGCGCGACGGATCACGTCGAGGTGACCCAGGGTCGGCGGATCGAACGAACCCGGGACGACGGCGATCCGACTGCTCATGCCCCCAGCCTAAAGCACACGTGGAGCGCGTCAGTTCTTGGCGAGTGCAGCACGGTCCTCGTCGCTGACGCGCCGCATGATCGCCGACTTCAGCCCGGGGTTCGCTTCGAGATCGGGGTCCTCGGCGAGGATGACTTCGGCGAGCTCACGAGCCTTGACGATGAGTCGCGAGTCCTTGACCACGCGGAGCAGTTTGAGAGACGAGCGCACTCCGGCCTGCGCGGAGCCGAGAACGTCTCCCTCGCCGCGCAGCTCGAGATCGACCTCGGCCAGAGCGAATCCGTCGAGTGTGGCCGCGACGGCATCGACGCGCTCGCGGGCGACCGACCCCTCTTCGGCCTCCGTCACCAGCAGACAGAGTCCGGGGACTCCTCCTCGACCGACGCGACCTCGGAGCTGATGAAGCTGCGACACACCGAATCGGTCGGCGTCGAGGACGATCATGGTCGACGCGTTCGGCACGTCGACGCCGACTTCGATCACGGTCGTCGCCAGGAGCAGATCGATCTCGCCGCGGGCGAACTCCTGCATGACCGCATCCTTCTCGTCCGACGGCATCTTCCCGTGCAGCACTGCGCGACGGAGCCCTCCGAGTCTCGGGTGCGTCGCGAGCGCCTCGTCGAGCTGGACGACTCCCCAGCGCGGCCCCGAGGCGCCCTCGGGCTGAGGCGCGAGCGGCTCCCCCGCTTCGGCGGTCTTCTTCGCCGTGTCGATCGCCGCGCAGACCGCGAAGACCTGACGCCCCTGGGCGATCTCCTCGGCAGCGCGCTCCCAGACGCGGTTGAACCACCCGGGATGCTCGGCGAGAGGCGCCACGAAGGACTCGATCCCTGCGCGACCCTTGGGCATCGTGCGGATCACGGAGGTGTCGAGGTCGCCGAAGACCGTCATGGCCACGGTGCGCGGAATCGGCGTCGCGGTCAGCACCAGCGCGTGCGGACTCGATCCCTTGGCACGAAGCGCCTCGCGCTGTTCGACGCCGAACCGGTGCTGCTCATCGACGACGACGAGACCGAGGTCTGCGAACGTCGTCTTCTCGCCTAGAAGCGCGTGAGTGCCGACGACGATGAGTGCCTGACCCGACGCCACACGAAGTGCCGCCTTGCGACGATCCGCGGCCGGCATCTGCCCCGTGAGCAGTGTCGGCATCACGAGCGGCGCGAGCTGTGGCCCGAGCATCTTCGTGATGGAACGCAGGTGCTGGCCGGCCAGGACCTCGGTCGGCGCGATCAGTGCCGCCTGACCGCCGGACTCGGCGACCTGCAGCATCGCGCGCAGCGCCACGAGGGTCTTTCCCGAACCCACCTCGCCCTGCACCAGTCGGTTCATCGGCCACGCACCCACCAGATCGGCCGCGACCTGCTCGCCCACCGTCTGCTGGTCGGGAGTCAGCGAATAGGGCAGCACCGCATCGAAGCGCTCGAGCAGACCTCCCGGCCTCGCAGGCCGGGCCGTGGCCGACAGCGAGCGCACCGCGTCGCGCTGCTGCAGCAGAGCGGTCTGCAGCGTCAGCGCCTCATGCATACGCAGCGTGCGCACCGCAGGATCGATGTCGTTGCGGGTCTTCGGGCGGTGGATCTGCTCGATCGCCTCACGCGCGGTGAGAAGCTCCTCGCGGGCTCGCACCTCTGCCGAGAGCGGCTCCGGCACATCGTCGACAGCATCCAGAACCCGCCCGACGAACTTCGCGATCTGCCAGGTCTGCAGGCTGGCCGTCGCCGGATAGATCGGGATCAGGACCGCGGCGCGGGCGTCGGCTCGGCGACGCGCGGCGTCTTCGTCATCGAAGAGCTCGTACTCGGGGTGTGCGAACTGCGTGACGCCGTTGAACTCCCCCACCTTGCCCGAGAAGACACCCCGTCGACCGACCGCGAGATCGTCCGATCGCCACTTCGCCGCCCCCAGGTTCTTGGCGAAGAACGTCAGCGACATCTTGCCGATGCCGTCACCGATGACGACGTCGACCATGGCTCCGCGCCTGTTGCGCATCGCACGAGCACTCGAGGAGAGCACTTCGGCGACGATCGTGACGGTCTCGCCGAGCGGGAGTTCTCTGATCGGCGTCAGCTCACCGGGATCGGCGTAGCGCCGCGGATAGTGCGAGAGAAGGTCCCCGACCGACGTGAGTCCGAACGCCCGATCGAGGGTCTTCGCGGGGGTGGCACCGAGAGCCTCCTCCAGCGAGGAATCGAGCGTGAGCGACATGCTCCGAGTCTAGGAGGCCCTGCCGACAACCGTCGCCCCGCGGCTGTCGTATCGTGAACGGGTGACGAGGATCATCGCCGGAAAGGCACGGGGCGCCAGATTGGCGGTGCCCGCTGCGGGCACCCGACCCACGAGCGACAGGGTGAGGGAGTCGCTCTTCGGGGCTCTCGAATCAGTCGACGCCTTCACCGGCGCCCGCGTTCTAGATCTCTACGCCGGCTCCGGAGCGCTGGGACTCGAGTCACTCAGCCGGGGCGCCGCGTCGGCCGATCTCGTGGAGCACGGACGCGCCGCGGCATCCGTCGTGCGACGGAACGCCGCGATCGTCGCCAAGGCCGGAGGCCTGTCGACGGCTCGAGTGCACGAGAGCACGGTCCGATCGTTCCTGCAGCGCGCCGCCGGCACGTTCGATCTCGTGTTCTCCGACCCGCCGTACGATCTCGCCGACGACGCGATGACCGCCGATCTCATGGCGCTCGCGCCGCTCCTGTCAGCCGACGCGCTGGTGATCATCGAACGTGCACGTCGGTCGACGCCGCCCGAGCTGGCTGCCGCAGGCCTCGATCTCATCCGCGAGAAGACCTACGGCGACACGACCCTCTGGTGGGCCGAGCCGGCGACAACTCAGCCCGACGCCGAGTCCCAGTCGCGATAGGGGTCCCAGCCCGCGACATCGACGGGCGCGCCGTCGACCAGCAGCGCCTCGTCCCCACGGGTGATCACCGAACCGATGATCCGGAATCCGGGCGGCAGTCCCCCCGCGGGGAAGGTCGCGAGAAGTGCGTGGTCCTCGCCCCCGGCCAGAGCACGCTGTGGATCACGGCCCAGGGTCGAACCGTCGAGCGCGATCGTCACCTCGGATGCCGCGGCAAGACGCCGCGCATCGAGTGCGAGGCCGTCGGAGACGTCCATCATCGCCGTCGCGCCCGCCACCGCAGCGACAGGGCCGAGGCCGATGGGTGGCGAGGGGCGGAGCTGAGCAGCGAGAGCCGAGCTCTCGCCCTCTCCGAGCCGGCTGACGTCGACCGGCACCGGAACCTCACCGTCGCGGAAGCGACCGAACAGCACAGCGAGACCGAGCGCGGCATGCCCCAGCTCTCCGGCCACGGCGACGACATCGCCCACGCTCGCGCCCGACCGCGTCACAGGCGCTCGTCCCTCGAGATCTCCCAGCGCCGTCACCGCGACCGTGAGAACGTCGGACACGGTCAGATCGCCCCCGACGACCGCGCATCCCGGCGCGAGCGACTGACACGCATCGCGGAATCCGTCCGCGAGCCGTTCGACGAAGGACAGATGCAGATCCCTCGGCACGGCGAGAGCCACGAGAAGCGCCGTGGGACGGCCCCCCATCGCGGCGATGTCGGCGAGATTCACCGCCGCCGACTTCCATCCCAGGTCATAGCCGCTCGACCACGCGAGGCGGAAATCCGGACCGTGCACGAGCGTGTCCGTCGTCGCGATGACGCTGCCCGACGGAGCGGCGATCACGGCCGCGTCATCACCGGGGCCCAGCAGCGTGTGCGCCGCGGGCGCTGTCCTGGCCAGGATCGCCCGGAGTATCTCTCCCTCGGAGAGGTCTCCCAGGCGGGGATCGTCATGGTCGGGTCGGGAGGGCATGCAGTCAAAGGTAGCCTGGATGCATGCCTCGTTCCCGCCGTCTCACCGTCGTCGCCGGCGGATTGGCGCTCGTCGCGGCGCTCTCCGGGTGCTCGACCACGATCCACCTCGAGCCGGCCGACTACGCGAACGATCCCGCGTGCGCCGAGGTCTCGGTGCTGCTCCCCGACGCGGTCGGCGAGCTCGATCGCGTCTGGACCGACGCGCAGGCGACAGGAGCCTGGGGAGACCCGAGCGTCGTGCTCCGCTGCGGCGTCGAACCGCCTGCGCCGTCGACTGAGGTCTGCACGACGATCGGCAGCATCGACTGGCTCGTGCTCGACCAGGAGGAGGAGCGGCAGCGGCTCGTGACCTACGGTCGTGATCCCGCCGTCGAGGTCATCATCCGGCGGGGAGAGTCCCTCGATTTCCGGACCGTGGTCGAGAGCCTCTCCACCAGCATCCGGTCCGGGCTCGCACCCGCCACCGCTCGCTGCACGGATCGCATCCCGACGACAGACGACTCTGCGGCGGGCTGACCGCCCGCCGCGGAGTCGATCAGCGCCGCAGCCCTGCCTCGATCAGCTCGGAGATCAGGTCGCCGTAGCTCAGCCCCGATGCGACCCAGCACTTCGGGAACATCGAGATCGGCGTGAATCCGGGCATGGTGTTCAGCTCATTCACGACGAGCTCGCCTGCCGGCGTGAGGAACATGTCGACGCGGGCGAGACCGCGACCGTCGACCGCCTCGAAGGCGTGGATGCCCGCCTGCTGGATCGCAGCGATCTCGTCGTCCGCGAGCTCTGCGGGGCAGACGACGTCGACGCCGTCGCCGCCGAGATACTTGCCCTCGAAATCGTAGAAGCCGCGCGAGGTCAGAACGATCTCGCCCGGCAGCGAGGCACGGACGCCCTCGACTCCCTCGAGCACGGCGACCTCGATCTCGCGCCCCGAGACGCCGGTCTCGATCAGGACCTTGTCGTCTTCGGCGAAGGCCACGGCGAGAGCCTCGTCGAGTTCATCGGGTGAGGTGACCTTGGACACGCCCACGCTCGAGCCCGCACGTGCGGGCTTCACGAACAGCGGCAGACCGAGGTCAGCCGCCGCGAGACGCACCGAAGCGGCATCCTGCGCCCATTGGCGTGCACGCACCGTCACCCACGGCGCGACGGCGAGTCCGGCGGCTTGCAGCGCGATCTTCATGAAGTGCTTGTCCATGCAGAGCGCGGAGTCGAGCACGCCGCCACCCGCATAGGGGACCTCGAGAGTGTCGAAGTACCCCTGGATCGTTCCGTCCTCGCCGTGGGGGCCGTGAAGGATCGGAAGCACGATGTCGATCGCACCGAGCCCCTCGACCGTGCCGTCGGGCTGGACCACGCGGAGCGTGCGGTCTCCCCCGGGCTCGGGCCACAGCACACGGGTGCCGTTGTCCGCGACCTCGGGAAGATGTTCGGCATCCAGCGGGAACTTCGCCGGGTCGTCCTCTTCGAGCACGAAGGCGCCTTCGCGCGTGATCCCGACCGGAATCACGTCGTAGCGGGTGCGATCAATCGCGCCCAGCACCCCGCCCGCCGTGGCGGAACTGATCGAATGCTCGCTGGAGCGCCCGCCGAAGAGCACCACCACCGTCTGCTTGTCCATGGTTGGTCCTCTCACCCTGGGGGGTGTCGTCGTCCGTCGTCAGGTGCGGTGCGATGTCGCGGGGATTCATCTTCCCGTCGAGCACCATCTTCACCTGCTCGACGATGGGCATGTCCACACCGGACTCGCGGGCGAGCTGCAGCACGGGAGCGACGGAGGCGAGGCCCTCGGCGGTCTGCTGCATCTGCTTCACGACGTCCTGGAAGCTGTATCCCTGGCCGAGCAGTCGCCCGGCCGTGTTGTTGCGGCTGAGTGGAGACTGGCACGTGGCGATCAGATCTCCGAGACCCGCCAGCCCCTGCAGAGTCTCGGGGTGGGCGCCGTTCGCCACCGCGAAGTCCGTCATCTCCACGAGTCCGCGGGTGATGATGGACGCCTTGGTGTTCTCGCCGTATCCGACGCCGTCGACGATCCCGATGGCCACGGCGATCAGGTTCTTCAGCACACCGCCGAACTCGGTACCGATCACGTCCGTGTTCACGAACGTGCGGAAGTAGCCGTTGCGTGCGGCTCGGGCGACCTCCTCGGCCGTCTCCCGGCTGCGCGATGAGATCACCGCGGCGGTCGGCTGCTCGCGAGCGATCTCGAGAGCGAGGTTCGGGCCGGAAGCGACGGCGATCCGGTCAGGATCGCACCGGAGCTCCTGCTCGATGACCTGGCTCATCCGAAGACCGGTCGATCGTTCGACGCCCTTCATCAGGCTGACGATCTTCGCGTCGCCGTCGGCGATGAGCGGTCTCAGCGCTTTGAGATTCTCACGGAGAGACTGGCTGGGAACCGACAGATAGACCTGGTCGACGTCACGCAGAGCAGTGGCGAGCTCGTGCGTCGCCGCCATCGTGCGCGGCAGGTTGATCCCCGGGAGGTATCGCGAGTTCCGCTTGGCCTCGTCGATCTCGTGCGCCAGCTCGGCGCGGCGCGCCCACATCGTCACCTGTGCTCCGCCGTCGGCGAGGATCTTCCCGAAGGTGGTCCCCCAGCTGCCGGCGCCGATCACGGCGACGCGTGGCCCCGTGGCCACAGTCCGCTTAGGAGTCAAGGCGACCCGTCTCCTTCTGCCCGTGCGATGCAGGATTCCATCGCTCCGCGGGCGCCTTCTCATCCCGGAGCTCTTCGAGGAGCTCGGTGATGGCCTTCATCAAGCGGTTCGTGGCTTCGTTCAGCGCCGCGGCCTCACCGGCCCGACCGCGAAGGTCGGACACGTCGACGGGATCGCCGACCACGACGTCCACGCGCTTGCGGAGGGGCCACAGGCTCAGACCCTTCTGGTAGCGACCCATGATCTCCTGGGTGCCCCAGTGGGCCATCGGGATGAGCGGGATGCCGTCGGTCAGGGCGAGCCTGACGGCACCGGACTTGCCGCGCATCGGCCACATGTCGGGGTCACGGGTCAGCGTGCCCTCGGGGTACACGATGACACCGCGGCCGTGCTCGACGAGCTCTGCGGACTGCTTCAGCGTCTGCTTCGCCGCGGAGGCGGACGACGCGCGCGCCACCGGGATCATGCCGGTCGCCCGGAGGATGGATCCCAGCACGGGCACCCTGAAGAGACTCTCCTTCGCCATGAACCGCGGAGCACGTCCGATGCGCCACACGGCGACAGCTACGATCAGCGGATCGAACTCCGAGTAGTGGTTCGGGGCCAGCACGTAAGCACCGTCTCGGGGCAGCTTCTCGCCACCGGTGACCCTGATCTTCGCGATGAGCGAGACCAGGGGCAGGACGATCGCCGCGACCGGCCAGAACAGGCTGGGCCGTGTGGTCTCCGGGGACCGGGAACCCATCGGGGTCACCGGATGACGTCGAAGTCGGCGCCGAGCGCGTCGAGCTTGGCGAGGAACTTCTCGTATCCACGGCTGAGGATGTCGACGCCGGAGACCTTCGATTCGCCCTCTGCCGTCAACGCCGCGATCACGTGGCTGTATCCGCCGCGAAGGTCGGGAACGACGATGTCCGCACCGTGCAGAGGCGTCGGGCCGGTGATGACCGCGGCCTGCTCCAGGTCGCGGCGCGGCACACGCCGCGGGCCGTCCTGCAGACCGCGCGGGTGCACGACGATGTCGGCGCCCATCTTGACCAGGGCGTCGGTGAAGCCCATGCGGTTCTCGTAGACGGTCTCGTGCACGACTGAACGACCGTTCGCCTGAGTCAGCGCCACCACGAGGGGCTGCTGCCAGTCGGTCATGAAGCCGGGGTGCACGTCGGTCTCGACGACGACCGGCTTGAGCTCGCCCTCACGACGGAACAGGATTCCGTCCTCCTGGATGTCGAACCAACCGCCCGCCTTGCGGAAGACGTTGAGGAAGGTCAGCATCTCCTGCTGCTTCGCACCGCCGACGAAGATCTCACCGTCGGTCGCCAGCGCCGCAGACGCCCAGGAGGCGGCCTCGTTGCGGTCGAAGATCGAGCGGTGGTCGTAGCCGCGGAGCTTCTCGACGCCCTCGATGAGGATCACCCGATTCGGCTCGTAGGAGATGATCGCGCCCATCTTCTGCAGTACCGCGATCAGATCCATGATCTCGGGCTCGATGGCCGCGTTGCGCAGCTCGGTCGTTCCCTCTGCGCGCACGGCCGTGAGCAGGACCTGCTCGGTGGCGCCGACGCTCGGATACGGGAGGTGGATCTTCGCGCCGTGCAGGCGTGTGCCGCCGGTGGAGAGGCGGATGCCGCTCGGCAGCTTCTCGACGACGGCACCGAACTTGCGAAGTGCGTCGAGGTGGAAGTCGATCGGACGGTCGCCGATCCGGCAGCCTCCGAGGTCCGGGATGAACGCCTGACCGAGTCGGTGCAGGAGCGGTCCGCAGAAGAGGATCGGGATGCGCGAGGCACCGGCGTGTGCGTCGATCTCCTCGAAGTGGGCGGACTCGACACCGATGGGGTCGAATGTCAGCGAGCCGGGCTCGTCACCGGGCGTCACCTGCACGCCGTGCACCTCGAGCAGCGACCGCACGACGGCCACATCGCTGAGGTCCGGCACATCGCGCAGCGTGCTCGGCGTCTCGCCCAGCAGAGTCGCGACCATGGCCTTCGTCGCGAGGTTCTTCGCGCCCTTGACGTCGACGCGTCCGCGAAGCGGGCGCCCTCCGCGAATGGCGAGGACGTCTCCGGTGAGAGCGGGAGCTCCGTCGGGGAGAGCGTCGCGCACGGGTGTCGTCATTCGGGCCTCACTTCATTCAGGGAAATCGGGGCGGGTCGCCCTTCGGCTCACCCGCCCCGCCGTTCACTGAACGGGAAGGGTCCGGGGCCGCCACGACTCGCGACGGGCCTCGAACTGCGCGATCTTGTCTTCGTTGCGCAGGGTGAGCCCGATGTCATCGAGCCCTTCGAGGAGCCGCCATCTAGTGTAATCGTCGATACCGAGGTCAGCCTGGATATCGCCGATCGAGGCGATCCGCTGCTCGAGGTCCACGGTGATCCGCGCCCCGGGATTCCGGTCGATCTCGGACCAGATCCGGTCGAGATCCTCTTCCGAGATCGTCGCGGCGAGCAGGCCCTGCTTGCCGGAGTTCCCTCGGAAGATGTCGGCGAAGCGCGGGCTGAGCACGACCGAGAATCCGAAGTCGCGCAGAGCCCACACGGCGTGCTCACGGCTCGACCCCGTGCCGAAGTCCGGCCCGGCGACCAGCACGGAGGCTCCGTGGAACGCCGGCTGATTGAGCACGAACTCGGGGTCCTGGCGCCACCCGTGGAAGAGCGCGTCCTCGAAGCCGGTCTTGGTGACCCGCTTGAGGAACACCGCGGGGATGATCTGGTCGGTGTCGACGTTCGAGCGCTTCAGCGGCGCCGCGATGCCGGTGTGGGTGGTGAACTTCTCCATCAGATGGCTCCAGCCGTGGTCGCGCCCGCGTTGACGGGCTCTTCGTTCGACAGGTCGCTGGGGCTGGAGAGCGTGCCGCGGATGGCGGTCGCCGCCGCGACAAGCGGCGAGACGAGGTGCGTACGCCCACCCTTGCCCTGTCGTCCCTCGAAGTTGCGATTCGACGTCGACGCGCAGCGCTCCCCCGGGGCGAGCTGGTCGGGGTTCATGCCGAGGCACATCGAGCATCCGGCGAAACGCCACTCGGCGCCGAAGTCCTTGATCACCTGATCGAGGCCCTCGGCCTCGGCTTCCAGGCGCACGCGCGCGGACCCCGGAACGACCATCACACGGACGCCGTCGGCCTTCTTCTTGCCCTTGACGATCGAGGCGAATGCGCGCAGGTCCTCGATGCGACTGTTCGTGCATGACCCCATGAAGACGGCATCCACCGGCACCGCCTTGAGCGGCGTGCCCGGAGTGAGGTCCATGTACTCCAGCGCTCGTTCTGCGGCTGCCCGCTCGTTGGCATCGGCGATCTCGGCGGGGTCGGGGACCGCGGCGGAGAGCGAGCTGCCCTGGCCGGGGTTGGTGCCCCAGGTCACGAACGGCTCGAGCTCGTCGGCGTCGATGAACACCTCGGCGTCGAAGGTCGCGCCCTCGTCGGTGGGCAGCGTGCGCCAGTAGGCGACGGCATCGTCCCAGTCCTTGCCCTTGGGCGCATGCGGGCGCCCCTTCAGGTACTCGAACGTCGTCTCGTCGGGGGCGACCATGCCCGCGCGGGCTCCGGCCTCGATCGACATGTTGCAGATCGTCATGCGGCCCTCCATCGACAGCGACCGGATGGCGCTGCCGCGGAACTCCAGAACGTAACCCTGACCACCGCCGGTGGTGATCTTCGCGATGACCGCGAGGATGATGTCCTTCGCCGTCACACCGGGGCGCAACGTGCCCTCGACGTTGATGGCCATGGTCTTGAAAGGCTTGAGCGGCAGCGTCTGCGTCGCCATGACGTGCTCGACCTCGCTCGTACCGATGCCGAAGGCCATGGCGCCGAAAGCTCCGTGGGTCGACGTGTGCGAGTCGCCGCAGACCACGGTGATGCCGGGCATCGTCAATCCGAGCTGCGGTCCGACGACATGGACGATGCCCTGCTCGGCATCGCCCAGCGAGTGCAGACGCACGCCGAACTCGGCGGCGTTGCGCCGCAGGGTCTCGATCTGGGTGCGGCTCGTCAGGTCGGCGATGGGCTTGTCGATGTCCCACGTCGGAGTGTTGTGGTCCTCTGTCGCGATCGTGAGATCGAGACGTCGCAGTGGACGGCCTTCGGCGCGCAGACCGTCGAAGGCCTGCGGGCTCGTGACCTCGTGCACCAGATGCAGGTCGATGTAGATGAGGTCCGGCTCGCCGTTCTCGCCCTTGACGACGAGGTGGTCGTCCCAGACCTTCTCGGCCAGGGTCCGGCTGCGTGCGGGAGCAGAGTCTGCTGAGGGGGTGTTCATTGCTTCTCTCCTGAAGATGGCGGGTCGGCCCACGATGGACTCCGCGACGAGGAGGGGCTCAGAACGAGGTCTCGTCGCGGCCGCTAAGAAGGAGCACGATCCGCATGACGTCAGGTTACCACCGCTCGAACGGTGCGCGACGCGCCGTGACACAGTACTGTGACCCGCACCTTCGAGAGGCACCCGCATGACCGACGACACCACCGGCTTCACCACCAGAGCTGTGCACGCCGCGAGGAGTCAGGGGGCCGCGTCGTCGAGAGCCACCCCGATCTACCTGACGGCGGGATTCGAGTTCGACGACTTCGACCACGCGGCTGATCACTTCGGCACCGGCGCAGGATTCGGCTACACCCGCACCGGAAACCCCACGATCCATGCGGTCGAGCGTCAGCTCGCGGCCCTCGAGTCCGGCGCGGATGCGGTTCTCGTCGCCAGCGGGCAGGCGGCCGTCGTCACAGCGCTCCTCACCGTGGCGGGCGCCGGCGACCACATCGTCTCGTCGACCCACATCTACGAGGGCACACGCGGCCTGCTCCTCGACAATCTCTCACGCCTCGGCATCGACGCCACGTTCATCGACGACATCGGAGACCCTGAGGCATGGCGGAGGGCGATCCGCCCGAACACCAGAGCCCTGTTCGCGGAGTCGATCGCGAACGCCCGCAACGACATCCTCGACATCGAGGCGGTGAGCGCCGTCGCGGACGCCGCTGCGATCCCGCTCATCGTCGACAACACCCTCGCCACGCCCTTCCTCGTGCGGCCCCTCGAGCACGGCGCCGCGATCGTGGTGCACTCCGCGTCGAAGTTCCTTGCGGGCCATGGATCGGTGCTCGGCGGCGTCATCATCGACGACGGACGTTTCGACGCCGAGCGGGCCGGCCACAACGCCCCGCATCTGGTGCTTCCCGGCCGCGGTGGGGTGCCCAGCGTCGCGGCGCGACACGGCGGCAAGGCGCGAATCGCGTACGCCCGCGAGTCGGTGGCGCCCCGCTTCGGAGCATCGCCCTCTCCCCTGAACGCCTTCCTGATCGGCCAAGGAGCGGAGACGCTCGGTCTTCGGGTCGAGCGCCAGTCCCGCAACGCCCTCGAGGTCGCACGCTGGCTGGCCGCGCAGGATGCGGTGGAGAGCGTCGACTACGTCGGACTCGAGAGTCACCCGGATCACGCGCTCGCTCGGAAGTATCTCCACGGCGGCCATGGGTCGATCTTCACGTTCACTCTGCGCGGCGGACTCGAGGCGGCGCGCGACTTCGTCGAGAGTGTTCGGGTGTTCACCCACATGACGCACATCGGGGATGTCCGCTCCCTCGTGCTGCACCCGGGGACGACCAGTCATTCCCACCGCACGCAGGAGGAACGCGACGTCCTGGGCGTGCAGCCGGGGACCCTGCGCCTCTCGATCGGGATCGAAGACGTCGCCGATCTCCTCGCGGATCTCGCGCGCGTGCTGGAACCGGCGCGAGAGGCCGTCGCGTGACCAGGCCGCAACACTTCGGATGGTTCCTGGCGCGCGGCTTCGGTCCGCAGGGCTGGGGATACCCGTCGCTGGACTGGAACTACGACTGGACCCGCCCCGAGATCTATCAGGACGCGGCTCGCACTCTGGAACAGGCCGGGTTCGACCTCGTCATCGTCGAGGACGCTCCGTCGCTCGGTTCTCCGGAGACGCTCGACCTGCGCGTCCGACACGCGTTCGGCGGCCCCAAGCACGATCCGCTTCTTCTCGCGCCGTATCTCTTCCAGGCGACCAGGCATCTCGGGGTCGTGCCGACCGTCAACCCCGCGGCGTACCTGCCCTACACCGCGGCGCGGCAGTTCTCGACACTGCAGCATCTGAGCGGCCACCGTCTCGGACTCAACGTCGTGACAGACACCGGAAGCGCGCGCCACTTCTCGGCCGCCGAGCAGTTGGGGCATGACGCCGCCTACGACCGCGCCGAAGAATGGCTCACCGGCATCCGCTCGCTCTGGCGCAGCTGGGACGACGGCGCGCTGGTGCAGGATCGCATCACCGACGTGTTCGCCGACGGGTCGAGGTTGCGCCCTGTCCGGCATCGCGGCGAGCATTTCGCGTTCGACGGGCCCCTGAATGCGGCGCCTTTCACCGCAGGCGAACCCGCGATCGTCTCTCCCGGCGGCTCCGGTCGCGGACTCGGGTTCGCCGGCGCGAACTCGGACGTCCAGCTCGCTCTCGCACCTCTCGACGAGGCGTCGGTGCGCGCCTACCGATCGAAGATCCACGACGCGGCGAGGGCCGCGGGCCGCTCGCCCGCGGACATCAAGATCCTGTTCGCGATCCAGCCCGTCATCACCTCGTCGCCGGAGGAGGCGGATCGCGTCGTCGCCGCATCCGCCCATCCCGACGACGCGGCCCTGGTGCAGATCGCTCGCAAGCAGTCGAGCGATCTCGAGACCGATCTGACCGCGCTCGACCTCGACCGCCCCCTCGATCTGTCGATCTTCGGGGAGCACGTCTCGCGCGGCAGCATCCAGCGCCTGATCGGAGACCGAGACGAGGATGCTCCGCTGCGCGCCCACCTCACGGCGCTCGCCCGCACCGGCCGGATCACCGACCGCTCGGGATTCGTCGGCACGGCCGAGGAGTTCGCCGATCTCATCGACGAGCTCGGCGACTGGGGCAACGACGGCGTGCTGCTGTGGGGCGACTTCCACCCGGTCACGCTGCATCGCACGCTCGATGAGCTCGTGCCCGTGCTCCGTCGCCGCGGCATCCTGCGCCGCGAGTACGTCGATGGCGGGCTGCAGGCCAACCTGCGCGCGTTCTGAGCGAGCACCCAGGGCTCACCAGCCCATCGAGCCCGGCACTCCCTTGAACGGCCCGACGACGGTCGACGTCACCCAGCCGCCGTAGAAGCCACCCGGCTGAGGGACGACGACCTCTCCCCCGACCGTGCACTCGTCCATCGGTCCGGCATACACGGCGACCCGATCCGCCAAGGTCTCGAACCCGGACGTGGGGTTCGGATAGTTCCACGCCGCTCCCGCCGCCACCAGGCGTCCGCCGTGCACGTCGAGATACCGGGCCGCACCCTTGAACTCGCAGAACGACGAGCCTGCGGCATCCACGAGCGCACCGTCGATGAAATCGTCGATCGGCAGGTAGTAGACGGGAGGGTGGCTCGTCTCGAGCACCCTCATCGCCCTCTCGGTATCGGCGATGAGCTCGCCGCCGAAGCGTATCGTCACGCGCTCGAGCACCGGCTCGACCCTCGGTGGCCGCGGATAGTCCCACACGGACTCCTGACCGGAAGCGGGAACGACGGGGCGAGGTCTGTGCATCTGATCACTGTACGTCGCCGGGCATGCCGTGTTGACTGGGCTCATGGCCGCGATCCCCATGTTCCCGCTCGGCTCGGTGCTCTTTCCGCACACCCCTCTGCTGCTGCGGGTGTTCGAGCCCCGGTATCTCACCATGATCGGAGAGCTCCTCGATCAGGACGACCCGCAGTTCGGTGTCGTGCTCATCGAACGCGGTCACGAGGTCGGCGGTGGTGATCGCCGCAGCAGCGTCGGCACGATCGCCAGACTGGCGACCGTCTCGGCGGATGCGGAGGCGCTGCACATCGTCGGCGTCGGAACCATCCGCATCGCGGTCGAGCAGTGGACGGATGAGTCTCCGTACCCCCGGGCCGACGTCACCCCGCTGCCGGAACTGACGTGGAACGACGCTCTCGCCCCGCTGCGCACCGAAGCGGAGGCCATCGTGCGGCGAGTACTCGCTCGCGTCGACGGGCCCTGGGATCCCGACACCGAGCTCTCCGACGATCCGATCGCCGCGTCCTGGCAGCTCGCCGCGATCGCACCGCTCGGAGAGTACGACCGGTACACGCTTCTGCGATCGGACTCGGTCGGCGCGCTGCTGCGTCAGGTCATCGACCTCACGCTCGAGGCGGAGCTGCTCTGGTCGGCCGAGTGAAGGCGCCTGCCCTACTCGACGCCCACTGACCTCTTCGCGGCCGACTTCTCGCGCGACGCCGCGATCAGGCTCGCGACCGTGGCGACCGTCATCGACACGACGATGACGCCGAGCGAGACCAGGTTGTCGATGTCGGGCACCCACTCGACGTGCTCTCCACCGTTGATGAAGGGCAGCTCGTTCTCGTGCAGGGCGTGCAGGATGAGCTTGACGCCGATGAAGCCGAGGATCACCGCGATGCCGTAGTGCAGGTAGCGCAGCCGGTCGAGCAGATCGCCCAGCAGGAAGTACAGCTGGCGAAGGCCCATGAGCGCGAAGATGTTCGCCGCGAAGACGAGGAATCCATTGGTCGTGATCTCGAAGATGGCCGGGATGGAGTCGATCGCGAAGATGAGGTCCGTCACGCCGATCGTGATGAACACGATGACCATGGGTGTCCACATGCGCTTGCCGTCGACCGTCGTGCGGAGCTTGGAGCCGTCATACGTCTCGCTGATGTCGATGCGACGCCGCAGCAGGCGCACGATGAAGTTCTCCTTCTTCACATCATCTTCGTGCTCGCCCTCGGGCATGGCCTGCTTGATCGCCGTATAGATGAGGAAGGCGCCGAAGATGTAGAAGATCGGCGAGAAGTGCTCGATCACCGTGACTCCGACGAGGATGAAGGCCCCCCGCAGCACGAGCGCGATGATGATGCCGACCATCAGCACCTGCTGCTGCAGACGTCGCGGCACCGCGAACTGCGCCATGATCAGCACGAAGACGAAGAGGTTGTCGATCGAGAGGCTGTACTCCAGGGCCCAGCCGGTGATGAAGTCCCCGGCGTTGCGCCATCCCGCGACGTTGCCGAGGAGCACTGCGAAGAGCAGCGCGAGGCCGACGTAGAACACGACCCACAGCGTCGACTCCTTGGTCGACGGGATGTGCGGACGCAGGCGGATGAGGAGGAGGTCGCCGATCAGGATGATCGTGAGGACGATCATCGAGGTGATCTCGAACCAGACAGGAATGTCCACGGGTGCTCTGCACCTTTCGGGAGGGGTCGGAAAACTGTCGAAAGTCTCTCCCACGCATGGAATGCGTCGCACGACCGGAGCAGCGATGACGGTGCTCGTGATGACGGTGGATGCGCTTGCGGGATACTCCCTCTCGCGTCCCTGATTCTAGACCCAGTGCGCCGTTGATGCGGATTCCACACATCTGAGACGATGGGGCCTCGTTCGACACTTCCCAGGTGAGAGACACCGAACCGAAACGGGACGCCCGTGCAGACAACTGATCAGAGATGGGTGGCGGACGCCGCCGCCGGCGACGAGAGCGCCTTCCGCGAGCTGTACCGCGCACATGTCCGCGCGGTCTACTGGATCGCCCACGGCCTGCTCGCCTCGCCGACGGATGCGGAGGACGTGACCCAGGAGACGTTCGTCACCGCGTGGCGCAAGCTGCCGGGCTTCGATCTGCAGGGAGAGTCCCTGCTCCCCTGGCTCGCGACGATCTGCCGCTTCCAGGCGGCGAATCGGCTGCGACAGCGTCGACGCGACCGGGCGCACACCACGGATGCGGCCGATGACACGATCCCCTCGACGATCAGCGTCGAGGGCCAGGTCATCAGCGCGGCGCTGGCAGAGCGGATCACAGCCGAGGTGGGCACGCTGAGCGATCTCGACCGCGAGATCTTCCGCCTCTGCGCAGCGGCCGGGTACTCGTATCAGGCGGCGGCGGAAGAGCTCGGAGTGAGCCATGCCATCGTGCGGAACCGTCTCTCCCGAGTCCGCACCCGCCTGCGCGGTGCCGTGAAGGAAGCGAGCGACGTATGAACGACCAGCGACAGAAGAACGACAGCCTGCCCGTCGAAGACCTCCCGGAGATCTCGGATGCCACGGTGGCGCGCATCGAGGCATCCGTCTTCGAACAGATCGCGACCGAGCGCCCTGCGGGCACGTCCTCCTCTGGTCGCTCGAAGGTTCGCCGCCGCCGATGGCTCACGGGCGCAGGCATGGCCGCCGCGTTCGTGGTCGGCGTGCTCGTCACACCGCCCATTCTCGGAGCCGTGGGTGGCGGCGCCATGAGCGACGCCGGCGGTGGAGATGCGCCGGTCGGCGTCGCGGTCGAGGACTCGCGCGCGGGTTCCGCCGACCAGGTCATGCCGGAGAGCCTCACGGATTCGGCGGAATCGTCGGGCGTGCTGCCCGGCGCCGCCGACAGCGTTGATCGCGAGATCATCGCGACAGCGAACGCCACCGTCCGGGTCGAGGACATCGCCGACGCCGCTGCCCGGATCACCGCCATAGCCGAGGCCCACGGAGGCTACGTCGAGGGCACGGAGATCGGCGGGGGTACCGGTGTCGGCTCGGCGGATCCCGTTCCGTCCGACACCGGATACGGATGGATCAGCATCCGGGTCCCCTCAGCAGATCTCGCGGACGTGATCGACGAGCTTGCGGACTCCGGCGACGTGCTCTCCTCCTCCACTTCGAAGCAGGATGTCACCTCTGCGGCGATCGACCTTCGGGCGCGCGTGGACGCCACCAGGGCGTCGGTGCAGCGTCTGACCGAGCTGATGTCCCAGACGGGCACCGTCTCGGAACTCATCGAGGCCGAGGTCGCGCTCACCGACCGTCAGGCACTGCTCGAGTCCTACGAGCAGCAGCTCAGCACTCTCGAGGACCAGGTCGCCATGTCGAGTCTTCAGGTGCAGCTGACCCGCACGACAGCGCCTACCACCGCCGATCCCGCGGGATTCGCCGACGGGCTCATGGCAGGGTGGAACGGCCTCGTGGTATCCCTGAACGCGCTGGTCGTGGCGATCGGCTTCGTCCTTCCGTGGGCCGCACTCGTCGGTGCCGCGATCCTCGTGATCTGGGTCATCCGACGGGCACGCCGCGCCCGTCGAGCGCGTTCGACCGCGGCCGCCGACGAGTAGGCCGACGCTCACACGACGTCCGCCTCCCGCTGGGCGAACGGGACCCTCGGCCTCGCGCTGATCACGGAAACGACGAAAGCCCTCCGGCAACCGGAGGGCTTTCGTGTGTTGTGTGACCCCAGCGGGATTCGAACCCGCGTTACCGCCGTGAGAGGGCAGCGTACTAGGCCGCTATACGATGGGGCCGTCTGGCGGAATGTTTCCGTTCCGCGACAACTGTTCAAGTATGCCACGGCGATTCTGCGCGCGCAAAATCGAGCGGCGCTCTCCTCGATCCCGGGCGTGGCGCGCCGGTGCAGACGTTTGCCAGACGCCGCAGGAAGGAGTTGACTCAGGTCATGCGCGTCACGAAATTCGAACATGCCGCTCTTCGCATCGAGCAGGGCGGCGACATCCTGCTCATCGACCCGGGCTCCTTCACCACACCCCCGCAGGATCTCGCCGGCCTGGTCGCCGTCGTGCTCACGCACGAGCACCCGGACCACTGGACCCCGGAGCATCTGGACCGCATCCTGCGTGCGGCCCCGGGCACTCCGATCTTCGCCCCGTCGGGCGTCGCCCGTGCTGCCGACGGCTACGACATCACCGTCGTGGCTCCCGACGACGTCGTCGAGGCAGGGAGCTTCTCACTTCGATTCTTCGGAGGGACCCACGAGGTCATCCACTCCTCGATCCCGACGATCGAGAACGTCGGAGTCCTCGTGAACGGCGCGCTCTACTATCCCGGCGACTCCTATGCCGTGCCCGAGGACGTCGAGGTCGACACGCTGGCGGCGCCTCTCGGTGCCCCGTGGCTCAAGATCGGCGATGCGATGGACTACGTGCTCGCCGTCAAGCCTCGCCGAGCATTCGGCACCCACGACATGACACTCTCGGTCGCCGGCAAGACGATGCATCGTCAGCGGCTGCAGTGGGCCACCGAGCAGAACGGCGGCGAGTTCACGGTACTCGAGCCGGGCGATTCGCTCGACATCTGACGTGGCGAACTCCCCTGTCGCGGAGCACTCGCTCGACGAGGCCGGCGTCCGTGCGCTGCTGCGCGCGCACGCGCCGGGGTGTGCGGACCTCCCGCTCACGCTGTTCGCCGAGGGGTGGGACAACGCGATGTGGCGGCTGGGGGCGGAGCTCGTCGTGCGACTCCCCCGCCGCGCACTCTCGGTCGCGCTGATCACGAACGAGCATCGCGCCCTTCCCGAGATCGGCCCACCGCTGGCATCGCTCGGCATCCGCACCCCGATACCCGTGATCGCGGGGCCGCCGACGGACGTGTTCCCCTGGCCGTGGTCGGTGGTCCCCTGGATCGACGGCACGGCGGCCATCGCATCATCGCGGACTGAGAACGGACTGTGGGCCCCGGATCTCGCGGCAGCGTTGCTGACCCTGCACTCCCCTGCGCCCGCCGACGCGCCGCTCAACCCCGTGCGCGGGCGGGAGCTGAGAACACGCGACGACGCCATGCGTCCTCGACTCGCCGCCCTCTCTCGCCATTCCACACTGCGCGACTACTGGGCTGCGGGCCTCGCAGCGCCGCCCAGCGACGAGCGGGTCTGGATCCACGGCGACCTCCACCCCGGCAACATCCTCGTGCACGAGGGCAGACTCGCCGCGCTCATCGATTTCGGCGACGTCACCGTCGGCGACCCCGCCTACGACCTCGCCGCCGCCTGGATGCTCTTCGACACTGCGGGACGCGAGAGCTTCCGGGCAGCGACGGGTTCCCGATACGACGACGCGACGTGGGTGCGTGCACGCGCCTGGGCCGCGTACATCGCGCTCGTGCTGCTGACGCAGAGCGACGATCGCCCCGACCACCTCGTCGTCGGACGGAGCACCGCCGAGGCGCTGGGCGCCTAGCGGGGTCGGCCTTCGCGCACGCGAAGGTCCCTGGCGAGGTGATCCCGCTGCTCGACGACGATGCGGCGCAGTGCGGCCGGAGCCGAGGCGTTGTCCGCGAGCCAGGCATCCACCGGGTCGAGGCTCGGTGCCGCCGGGAACAGGCCGACGACCAGACGTCGCGCCAGCTCGATGCTCCGCCGCGACCACACATCGCCGATGCGGGCGAAGTACTCCGAGTCGAACCCTGCGACGAGGTCGCGTCGACCACCCGCACGGAATCCCGCGATCACCGCATCGAGGTGATCGTTGCTGAGCGACTCGTCGTCCCAAGCCTGTCGCCACGCCTCGGCGCGCACGGAATCCTCCGGGCGCGATGCGCGAGCACGGCGGGCGGCGGTGCGTCCACTCCCGGTGTCGTCGCGGAGCTGCTCTTCTGCGATCTCCTCCGCGCCGGCGTGGCCTGTCGTCACCAGAGCCGTGAGGAGCTGCCACCGGAGGTCCGGGTCGATGATCAGCCCGTCGGGTGCGGCGCCGTCGAGGATCGCACGGAGCTCTCCCGCGCGACCGTCATCGTAGGCCGAGGCGGTCGCCAGCGCTCGCGCCCAGGAGAGCTGAGCGTCGCTGCCGGCATCCGCGGCGTGCAGCGCGCTCCACGTCGCCTCGACCCACTGCCTCTGCTCGTGCTGCCGGACGTCGTCCGCGACGAAGTGCCGGATGGCGAACTGCGCGTTCGCGAGCACGCCGCCCAGGAGGCCGATGTTCGACTCGTGGGGCGCATGTGCCCGCACGATCGCCGTGTAGCGGGTGGCCGCGAGTTCGCCATCTCTCGTCGCGTTCCACAGCGACGACCAGATGACGGCGCGTGCGAGCGGATCCTCGATGTCGGACAGTGAGTCCTGCACGGTCGCCAGGGACGCATGGTCCAGGCGAACCTTCGCGTAGGTGAGATCGTCGTCGTTGAGCAGCACGAGATCGGCCGCCGGGAACTCGACCGGAGTGCGCTCTCCGTGGATGTCGAGAGAGACCTGCTCGCGGCGGATGACGTGGCCATCGACGCGGTCATAGAGCCCGACACGCAGTCGATGGGGGCGAGGATCGCTCTGGACGAGCACGGTGTCGCCCGCGTCGGTCTCGAGCCACAGCGTCGAGACGCCCGTCGTCTGCAACCACGCGCGCGACCACTCGGTCATGTCGCGACCCGACACCGCACTGAGCTCCACGAGGAACTCGTCGAGCGTCGTGTTGCCGAAGGCATTCGCGGCGAAGTATCGCCGCGCACCCTCGAAGAAGGCATCATCGCCCACGAAGGCGACCAACTGCTTCAGCACAGCGGCGCCCTTCGCATAGGTGATTCCGTCGAAGTTCAGTTTCGCGGCCTCGAGGTCGGTGATGTCCGCGACGATCGGGTGCGTGGTCGGCAGCTGATCCTGCTGGTAAGCCCAGGCCTTGCGATTGGCCGCGAACTTCACCCAGGCGTCGTGGAAGCGCGTCGCGACCGCGGAGGCGTGCGAGCCCATGTAGTCGGCGAACGATTCCTTGAGCCAGAGGTCGTCCCACCACTTCATGGTCACCAGATCGCCGAACCACATATGGGCCATCTCGTGCAGGATCGTGTTCGCCCGGGCCGCGCGCTGCGCATCGGTGGCCGCGCCCCGCGAGAGGTAGGCCTCGGTGAAGGTGACGAGGCCGGGGTTCTCCATCGCACCGAGGTTGTACTCGGGGACGAAGATCTGGTCGTACTTGCCCCAGGGGTACGGGTAGGCGAATGCGTCGGTGAAGAAGTCGAGCCCCTGACGCGTGACCTCGATGATCTCTTCGGATTCGAGATACTGCGCGAGCGACTGTCGAGCGAAGACACCGAGCGCGATGTGCTGATCGTCGCGATCCCAGGCGCCGTCCACGCGTGCGTACGGCCCCGCGGCCACCGACGTGATGTAGCTGGAGATCGGCAGGGTGGGCGCGAACTCCACCCGCTGCACACCGACACCCGCATCGACCTTCACGGCCGCCTGGTTCGAGAGGACCTCCCATCCGGCGGGGGCATCGACCACGAAGGTGTACGCGGCCTTGAGGTCGGGCTGCTCGAAGCACGCCATCACGCGACGCGAGTCGGCGGGCTCGTACTGCGTGTACAGATACGTGCGGTCGTCGACGGGGTCATGGAACCGATGCATCCCCTCGCCCGAGCGACTGTAGGCAGCCACCGCCTCGATGCGAACGACGTTCGAGGCTCCCAGGCCGCGGAGCGCGATGCGCGCGCCGTCGAAGTCGACGTCCTGATCGATGCCGTTCACCACGACGCGATCGACACTCTCCCCGATGAAGTCGACCCAGGTCGACTGCGACGTCGACGCGAACTCGAGCGTCGTGATCGTCGAGAATCCGGTGCGCGCGCGCTCGGGCGCTCCCGTGAGATCCAGCTCGACGCGGATGCTTCGCACGGAGATGACGGCGGATCGCGCAGCAGTCTCCTCGCGGGTGAGGTTGGCGGTGTCCATGGATCCATCATTTCACCTGCCGACGACGCCCGCGTGTTGCGTAACGCAACAGAGGGGAATAGAGTTGCATCATGCAACACAAGGGATCGACCGATGCACGACACGATGACAGCGTCACCGTATTGCGGTCTCTCGTGGCCATCACCCGGCGCGGCCTGGTCGATGCGCGCTCGGGTGAACCCCGACTCTCGATCACCGATCAGTCCATCGTGATGGCGATCGCCGACGAACCGGGAATCCGCTCGACGGACATCGCCCGGATGTTCCGGCTCAACAGATCGACCGTGTCCCGTCAGCTCTCCGCGCTCATCGCACTGGGGCTGGTGCAGGAGACGACGTCTCCAGCCGGTCGCGGACGCCCCCTCACCCTCACCCCCGCCGGCGAAGACGCATTCCGCCACACGCTCGACACGTTGCAGGGCGTGATCGACACCCATCTCGCGCAGTGGTCGGATGCCGAGGTCGCGCGCTTCGCGCATGATCTTCAGCGATTCGACCGCGGCGACGCCGCATCGTGACCACGGCCCACAAGCCCACCACAGAAGGAAGAGAAATGAAGAACATCACTGTTCTCGGCACCGGCGTCCTCGGATCGCAGATCGCGTTCCAGACCGCCTTCCATGGATTCGACGTCGTGGCGTACGACATCGATCAGGCAGCGCTCGACCGCGCCGCCGAGCGCTTCGACGCACTCGCCGCCCGGTACGTCGCAGACGGCGTCGAGAACGCGGCCGACGGCGGCGCACAGGCGGCCATCGGCCGCATCCGCCTCACATCCGATCTGTCGGATTCCGCAGCCGCCGCCGACCTCGTCATCGAAGCCGTCCCCGAGAACCTCGAACTCAAGCAGGGCATCTACCGCACTCTCGCGAATGCGGCTCCCGCGACGACGATCTTCGCCACGAACTCGTCGACTCTGCTGCCCAGCGCACTCGCCGAGTCCACCGGTCGCCCCGATCGCTTCCTCGCGCTGCACTTCGCGAACGAGATCTGGTCGCACAACACCGCCGAGGTCATGGGCACCCCCGCCACCGACCCCGAAGTCTACGGATCGGTCGTCGAGTTCGCGTCGCAGATCGGCATGGTCCCGATCCAGATCAAGAAGGAGAAGGCCGGATACCTGCTGAACTCGCTGCTCGTGCCGTTCCTCGAAGCGGGAGCTCAGCTGCTCGTCGACGGGATCGCCGAGCCGGAGGCGATCGACGCGACCTGGCGGATCGGAACCGGAGCGCCGGCAGGACCCTTCGAGATCTACGACATCGTCGGTCTGACCACCGCCTACAACATCTCACGCATGGGCGGAGAGAAGCAGCAGCGATTCGCCCAGCTGCTCAAGGAGCAGTACATCGACGAGGGCAAGCTGGGCGTCGCCACGGGCGAGGGCTTCTACACCTACCCGCGCGAGAGCTGAGCGCTCAACGCCCGAGCAGTCGCCGGATGGCGGTCTCCGGCGACACCGTCAGATCGAGGGTCCGACCGCGCGCGTAGAGACGGAAGACGCGCGGGTCTATGTAGCTCCCCCGCGCGACTGCGAGGGTGTTGCCGAGCGCCGAGGCCGTGGCCTGCACGGCGAGGCGCTCGGCACGACGCCGCTCGTTCTTCGTCTCGAGCCGCCCGATGCGCGCCAGGGCATCCGCGGCGAGGATCGTCCCATGCAGCGTCCGGAAATCCTTCGCCGTGAATGCCGCCCCGGTGACCTCCCGGAGATAGTCATTCACCTCGCCCGAGTTGAGTCGCACCCGGCGGCGCCCCTTGCGGTAGGCCAGCAGCGGTGCACGAGGGGCGCCCACCGCGAACTCCGAGAGAGCGTCGGCGAGAGCGGCATCCGTGATCTCGATCGACGCGAGCTGGCGGCTCTTCGCGGGGAAGCTCAACGCCACTGTGCTGCCGTCGACCCGCACGTCGTTGCGTCGCAGGGTGCTGAGTCCACGACTGCCGTGCTTCACGAGATAGCGCTCGGAACCGATGCGCAGCGCGGCGTCGTCGAGCAGGCGGAAGGCGACGGCGAGTGCGCGATCGCGGGTGAGCCCGTCCTGGTTGATCGCCCGAGTGACCTGCGCCCGCGCCGACGGCAGCGCCGCAGCCAGGCGCAGCGCCCTCGCGAACTTCCTCTGGTCGCGGCCCGTGCGCCAGAGCGGGTGGTACAGATACTGGCGCCTCCCCGCATCGTCGGTGCCGACCGCCTGGATGTGCGCGAGCGGATCTGCCGCGATCCACACGTCCTTCCATGCGGGCGGGACGACGAGGTCATGGATGCGCTCGCGGTCCGCCTCGGACACCGGCTGGTCGGCAGCGTCGACGTATCGGAAGCCCGAACCCGAGCGGATGCGGCGGATGCCGGGCTCTTCGCCGGGGACCACTCTTCTCAGTGCCATCGCCGTCTCCCTCACGCGCTCCGATCTCAGGAGGAGCGCCCGAGGTCGAGCTTCTCGACTGCAGCCGCTTTCGAGAAGGGCATGGCGTCGTGACCGGTGAACCTGCTAGGCGCACGAGTGCTCAGACGACCGCGCGTGTGGGAATCAGCGCGTACCCGGAAACAAGAAAACCCGCGGAAATCCGCGGGTCTTGATCTTGCTGGGGTACCTGGACTCGAACCAAGAATAACGGAACCAGAAACCGTCGTGTTGCCAATTACACCATACCCCAAGGGCGAAACCGGAGCCTCGCACCGAGAGTCAAGCTTACCCGAGCCACCGCCGCAATGCCAAAACGCCCCGGGCAGTCCGGGCGCGTCGTGCTCCGCGGCGCTCGGAACATCCGGTCTCTCGTCGCCGGAAACGACAGAGGGAGGGCACCCGATGGATGCCCTCCCTCGTGTCAGCACTCAGTTCGCGAGGAATGCCGCCAGCGCACGCAGCCGGCGCAACGACTCGTCCTTGCCCAGGAGCTCCATCGATTCGAACAGCGGCGGCGAGACCCGGCGGCCGGTGATCGCGACCCGCGGAGGCCCGTAGGCCACGCGCGGCTTCAGCTCGAGCTTCTCCACGAGTGCCTCGGCGAGAGCCTCCTGGATCCGCTCGGGAGTGAACTCGGTCACCGGCTCGAGAGCGGCGGCGCACGCCTCGAGGACCTCGGCCGCATTCGCCGGAAGGCCCTTGAGCGCATCGGCGTCGTACGAGACGTCATTCGTGAAGAGGAAGCCGACCATACCCGGCACCTCGCCCAGCAGCTGTACGCGCTCCTGCACGAGTGGCGCGACGCGGAATGCCATCACGAGCTGCTCGTGCGTGGGCTCGTCGAAGAGTCCCGCGGCGGCGAGGTACGGGATCGTCCGCTCGGCGAAGTCCTTCTCGCCCAGCATGCGGATGTGGTCGCCGTTGATCGACTCGGCCTTCTTCTGATCGAACCGGGCCGGGTTGGGGTTCACGTTCACGATGTCGAACGCCTCGGTGAACTCCTCGAGAGAGAACACGTCGCGGTCGGGCCCGATCGACCAGCCGAGAAGAGCCAGGTAGTTCAGCAGGCCCTCGTGGATGAAGCCGCGGTCACGGTGCAGGAACAGGTCGGCCTGCGGATCGCGCTTGGAGAGCTTCTTGTTGCCGGTCTCCCCCAGCACCAGCGGCATGTGAGCGAATCGCGGCACGAAGGTCGTGACACCGGCCTCGATGAGTGCCGCGTACAGCGCGAGCTGACGCGCCGTCGAGGGCATCAGGTCTTCGCCACGGAGCACGTGGGTGATGCCCATGAGGGCGTCGTCCACCGGGTTCACGAACGTGTAGAGCGGGATGCCGTTCGGGCGCACGACCACGAAGTCCGGGAAGGATCCAGCGGGGAAGGTCACCTCGCCGCGGATGAGGTCGACGTAGGTGAGATCTTCGTCCGGCACCCGCAGGCGCAGCGCCGGCTGACGCCCCTCGGCGCGGAACGCCGCCTTCTGCTCCTCGGTCAGAGCACGATCGAAGTTGTCGTAGCCGAGCTGCTTCGCGCGCCCTGCGGCCTCGTTACGGGCGTCGATCTCCTCCGCCGTCGAGTAGCTCTCGTAGAGCGCACCGCTGGCGAGCAGCTTGTCGATGACGCCTCGGTAGATGTCGTGGCGCTCGGACTGGCGATACGGTGCGTGCGGGCCGCCGACCTCGACGCCTTCGTCCCAGTCGATCTTGAGCCAGGTCAGCGCGTCGACGAGCTGACGAAAGCTCTCCTCGCTGTCGCGGGCGGCGTCGGTGTCCTCGATGCGGAACACCATCTTCCCGCCGGTATGGCGAGCGTACGCCCAGTTGAAGAGTGCGGTGCGGACCATGCCGACGTGCGGCAGACCGGTCGGCGAAGGGCAGAAGCGGACGCGGACGTCGGCGCCACTGGCGGTCGTGGTGAGGGGGTGCGGAGTAGCCATATCCCCTCGATTCTAGTTGCCGTCGTGAACCCTCCCACCGACCTCGATCGGGCGCGACGTCGGTCCTCGCAGAAGTCCTTCCGTGTGCTCATCCGGTCACGTCGGGTAACAGTCACTCACCCCGGGTCACAACCTGCATTCCGAACCGATCGGCTCCTATCGTTGCGGCAACCCACAACCGCAGGATCACTCCACTCGAAAGGCAACGACATGACACTCACGGAGGCAACGACGACCGAGCTCGGCGATCGCTGGCGAGACGCACCACGACCGCGGAACAGTGCCGAATGGCTCGCGCGAGCGCGGCAGGTGGCCGACATCCTCGCGGTCGATGCCGTCGAGCGGGACCGCGCCAATGCGACTCCTCACGCGGAGGTGAGACTGCTCAAGGACGCGGGGTTGATCACGCTGCTCGGCCCCACTGCGCACGGCGGTGCCGGCGAGATCTGGGACACCGCGTACAAGGTGATCCGCACCGTGGCGCGCGGCGACGGATCGATCGGTCAGGTGCTCGGGTACCACTACCTCTGGGCATGGGCTGCCCGGCTCGTGGCGACGGAAGACCAGATCGCCGCCGTCGAGGAGCTGTACACGAGCAACAACTTCGTCTTCGGCGGTGCCGTCAACCCTCGCGACTCCGACCTGATCGTCAGGGAAGACGGAGACGACCTCATCTTCTCAGGGCGCAAGTCGTTCTCCACCGGAGGTCAGATCTCGGATCTGACGGTGCTGGAAGGAGTTCTCGAAGGCACCGAGACGCACATCTTCGCGATCGTGCCCACCGCACAGGACGGCATCGTCTTCGCCGGCGACTGGGACAGCCTCGGGCAGCGGCTCACCGAATCCGGCTCGGTAGAGATCCGCGACGTCCGTGTGCCCTGGGCCTCCGCGGCCGGATTCGTGGACAGGGTGTTCCAGCCACTCACCTACAACACCCTGAACGTGCCGACCATCCAGCTCGTGTTCGCCAACTTCTACCTCGGAATCGCGCAGGGTGCGATCGAAACGGCGGCTGCCTACACGCGCTCCGCGACACGCCCCTGGCCGTACGGCGGCGACGACAAGCAGCGCGCAACCGACGAGTGGTACCTGCTCGAGGGGTACGGGGAGCTGGCGTCCAAGCTCTGGGCCGATGAAGCCCTGCTCGATGCCGCCGGCGCCGAGATCAGCGCCGCGCTCCATGCACCGCGCCTAGAGCTCACCGCCCGCCGTCGCGGAGAGATCGCCGTGCGGATCGCCGCGGGGAAGCTGCGGATCGTCGACGACGGCCTGGAGGTCGCGACGAAGGTCTACGAGCTCACCGGTGCCCGCGCATCGGCCAGCTCCGTCGGTCTCGACATCTACTGGCGCAACCTTCGCACGCACAGCCTGCATGACCCGATCGCCTACAAGAAGCGCGAGGTGGGTGGATACGTGCTGCTCAACGAGGTGCCGGAACCCACCTGGTACACCTGAGCTCGCCGAGAACCTCACCCGGTGTCGCGTCTGCGTCGCATACGGCTGCAGGTGCGACACCGAGTCAGCGGCGGCTCCCGACCGCCACCGCAGCGGAATGCACGAGAGGAAGGGCCCCGGCCACGGATCGCTGCTCGCACACCTCGTCGAATGCCCGCCGGAACGAGACGCGTCCTTCGTGATCGAGCGCACGATAGAAGAGCCCGGCACCGCCGACGCCTCCCTCCGCCGAGATCCACAGCGCCGTGGCATCCGCATGCCAGGTCCAGGTGAGATCGGAGACCGCACGCACACGCCAGCCCGCGTCGGTCAGCATGCGCTCGAAGCCCGCCGCTGTGCGTTCGAAGTCCGACTGCGGCAGAAGCCGCTCTCCCGGCGCGGGCACGAGTCCCGCCCGCGAGCACACCTCACGCCACAGCCACGTCGGCGAGGTCGTCCAGATCGTCGCAGCGATGCTGTCCGCCGCGACTCTGGCGAGCTCTCGTGCCGATGCTCGAGGGTCGGCCACGTGGTTGAGCACGAAGTTCGCCACGACCGCGTCGAAGGACCCGTCGGCGAACGGCAGACGCGGAAGCGCACCGTCTCGCACGGGCAGCATCGGTTGATCGTGCTGCGACACCGCGCGCATCGACGGCTCCGGTTCGCAACCCGTCACGTCCCATCCGACATCGACCAGGGCCGCGGCGAGCATGCCGGTACCCGATCCGACGTCGAGCAGCGTGCGCCCGCCCGCGTCTCCGAGCGATGCGCTCACGGCACTGGCGGTGCCGACGCACAGGGAGGCGTAGGAGTCGGCGTACGCGCGGCCCGTGCCCGCCCAGTCCTTCATCGAGCCTTCGAGACGCCGAGAGGCGAGAGCACCACGATCGCGACCACGAGAACGGACGCTGCGATGCCGAGTCCCGCGTACTGGAAGTTCGACAGGATCACACCGGCCAGCACTGCTCCGGCGGCGGCAGACAGGCTCATCAGCGAATCGCTGCGTCCCTGGCGGCGTGTGCGCACCTCAGGGGAACTCGCCTCCGTGAGCAGAGCCGCACCCGCGACGGTCGCCGCACTCCAGCCCAGGCCGAGCAGGATGAGCGCCACCATCACACCCCATTCCCGGTCGTTCGCGAACACGGCGAAGGCGAGCGCGCCGCCCAGGAGCACCTGCCCGAGCAGCACGACGCGCAGTCGCCCCCAGCGGTCGGCGAGGATGCCGAAGACCGGCGACAGGGCGTACATACCCCCGACGTGCAGGGCGATCGTGATCCCCACGAGCGCCGAGACATCGGCCGGGGTCGGCGCCATGCCGTCACTGCTGTGCGCCATGTGGGCCAGGTGGACAGGAGTCATGGCCATGACGGATGCCATCACGACGTGCGAGCCGGCGACCGCGAAGATCGCGTATCGGGCGACGACCGGGCGATCCGCGAACACCTGTCCGGTCGCTGCCGCCGCCGACGTGGCGAGCCGCTGCGCCGCGAGGAGCGGGTCCGGGCGCAGCGCGATCAGGTAGAGCACGAGCGCCGCGCACTGCGCGACGAACGAGAAGGCATACGAACCTGTCTGCGGCGGCATCCCGATCGCCGCGCCGACGATCTCGCCGGGGCCGAGCAGCAGAGGTCCCGCCACTCCTCCGATGGTCGTCGCCCACACCACGATCGAGAGATCACGTCCGCGATGCTGCGGGGCCGCGAGATCAGTGGCGGCGAACCGCGACTGCAGGTTGCCGGCGTTCCCCGCGCCGATCATGAGGATGCCCACGAGGAGCATCGGAAACACCCGCACGGATGCCGCCAGAATCACGATCGTGATGCCCACGAGCGCGAAGAGGTTGCCCAGTGTCAGCGCACGGCGTCGGCCGACGAGTCCGGCGAGACGCGCGAGCGGAATCGCGCACAGTGCGGCACCGAGCGTGACGGATGCCGTGGCGAGACCCGAGAGCGCGTCGCTGCCCGAGAGATCGGCCGCGAGCAGCGCACCGAGCGACACAGTCGCTCCGAAGGCGATCCCACCGAGGACCTGCCCCGCGGACAGCACCAGAACCGTGCGTCGCTGGACCGCGGCCTGCTGGGTCGCCGTCAGAGCGGCAGTCGTCATGACGCGCGCACGGCGTCACGCACGGTGTTGCGCAGGATCCCCAGTCCGGTGATCTCGACCTCGACCGTGTCGCCCGCATCGAAGGATCCGACCCCCGCCGGCGTGCCTGTGAGGATCACATCGCCGGGCAGGAGAGTGAACACGGCGGAGGCGTACTCGATGATCGCCTCGACCGAATGGATCATGTCGGTCAGAGGCGCCTTCTGGCGGACCTCCCCGTTGACGCGCGTCTCGATCGTCGCGGCCGACGGGTCGAAGTCGGTGCTGACGGTCGGACCGAGCGGGCAGAACGTGTCGAAGCCCTTCGCACGCGCCCACTGGCCGTCCTTGCGCTGCAGGTCGCGTGCGGTGACGTCATTGGCGATCGTGTAGCCGAGTACGTGGTCGAGCGCATCCGCCTGGGTGACGTTCTTGGCCACCTTGCCGATCACGACGGCGAGCTCACCCTCGTACTCGGTCTGGTCCGAGATCGACGGACGCACGATCGCATCTCCGGGGCCGATCACGGCGGTGTTGGGCTTGAGGAACAGCAGCGGCTCCTCAGGAGCCACTCCCCCCATCTCGGCCGCGTGGTCGTGATAATTCTTGCCGACGCACACGATCTTCGAGCGCGGGATCACCGGCGCCAGGATCACCGCGTCCGCGATCGGCACACGGTCGCCCGTCGGCTCGTATCCGGCGAAGAGCGGATCGCCCGAGAGGACGACGAGGTCGGTGTCATCGACGATCCCGAAGAGGATGGCGTCGTCATGGCTGAATCGGGCGATCTTCATGCCACCAGCCTAGCCAGCGCCCACAGACGACAGGACCCCGCTCGCGGTGTTCGCAAGCGGGGTCCGAGACGGTCGTGTCGACGTCAGGCGTCGAGACGCAGAAGCCAGCCGTGCTTGTCCTCGCGACGGCCATACTGGATGTCGGTGAGCTCCTCACGCAGTGACAAGGCCAGCTCACCGAGAGGCTGCGCCTCGTCGAAGCCCTCACCGACGAGGGCTCCGATCGGAGTAACGACGGCGGCGGTGCCGCAGGCGAACACCTCGACGATGTCGCCGGATGCCACGCCCTGGCGCCACTCGTCGATCGAGATCGGACGCTTCTCGACCGTGTAACCGCGGTCCTCCGCGAGCTGTAGCAGGGAATCGCGGGTGATGCCCTCCAGGATGCTGTCGGACTCCGGCGTGACGACCCGGCCGTCCTTGAAGACGAACACGACGTTCATGCCGCCGAGCTCTTCCACGTTGCGCTCCTCGTTGAGGAACACGACCTGGTCGCAGCCCTGGGCACTGGCCTCGCTCTGGGCGAGCAGACTCGACGCGTAGTTGCCACCGGTCTTCGCCTTGCCGGTGCCGCCCTTGCCCGCGCGTGCGTAGTCCTCGGAGAGCCAGATGCGCACAGGCTTCACTCCACCGCTGAAGTACGCGCCCGCGGGGCTCGCGATGACGTAGTACGCAACCTTCTGCGCCGCGCGGACGCCGAGGAAGGCCTCTTTGGCGAACATGAAGGGACGGAGGTAGAGACTCTGATCGGCGCCGGACGGCACCCAGCGGCCGTCGACCTTGATGATCTCGCGCAGCGACTGGATGAAGTACTCGGTCGGCAGCTCGGGCAGTGCGAGTCGGCGGGCGCTCGCCTGAAGGCGAGCGGCGTTGCGGTCGGGACGGAAGGTGTGGATCGAGCCGTCGGAGTGACGGTAGGCCTTGATGCCCTCGAAGATCTCCTGTGCGTAGTGCAGCACCGACGCGGCCGGGTCCAGCGGAATCGGGCCGTAGGGCTGGACGCGCGGGCGGTGCCAGCCGCCCTTCGACGACCAGCAGATGTCGACCATGTGATCGGTGAAGACGACGCCGAAGCCGGGGTTCTCCAGCACCTCGGCGACGCGCGCCGGGGTCGCCGCGTTCAGGTTCTTCGTCACCGCGAACTCCAGCGGAGCCACGGTCGCCTCAACATCGATGGTCGTCATCTCGTCTTCTCTCCTCAGTGTGCGCGCGACATCACGCGGTGTCAGCCTACGCCTGTCGTTCAGAGTCGTGCAGCGATCGCCGAGCCGACCTCTGCGGTGCTACGGGTGCCGGTGCGGGCGGCGATGTCGGCCTCGACGGCGGCAGTGACCCGCGCGGATTCCGCGGAGAGGCCCAGGTGATCGAGCAGCAGAGCCACCGAGAGGATCGCTGCGGTCGGATCGGCCTTCTGCTGACCTGCGATGTCGGGAGCCGAGCCGTGCACGGGTTCGAACATCGAGGGGAACGCGCCGTCCGGGTTGATGTTGCCCGACGCGGCCAGGCCGATACCGCCGGTCACGGCACCGGCGAGGTCGGTGAGGATGTCACCGAAGAGGTTGTCGGTGACGATCACGTCGAAGCGCGCGGGATCGGTGACGAGGAAGATGGTCGCGGCGTCGACGTGCAGATAGTCGACGGTCACGTCGGGATGCTCCGTCGCCACCTCATCGACGAGACGCTTCCAGATCGCTCCCGCGTGCACGAGCACGTTGGTCTTGTGCACCAGCGTCAGCTTCCTGTTGCGACGCTCCGCGAGGTCGAAGGCGTAGCGCACGACCCGCTCGACGCCGAAAGCGGTGTTGACCGAGGTCTCGTTCGCCACCTCGTGCGGCGTGCCCTGGCGGATCGCACCGCCATTGCCCACATACAGCCCCTCGGTGCCTTCGCGCACGACGACGAAGTCGATCTCGCCCGGATCGGACAGCGGCCCGGACGCGCCGGCGAAGAGCTTCGACGGACGCAGGTTGACGTAGTGGTCGAGGGTGAACCTGAGCTTGAGCAGCAGACCTCGCTCGATGTTCGCATCCTTGAGACGCGGATCACCGGGAGTGCCGCCGACCGCTCCGAGCAGGATCGCGTCGTGCTCGGAGATCGCCCCGAGGTCGTCGTCAGTGAGCGTGTCGCCCGTCTCGAGATACCGCGCGGCGCCGAGCGAGAAGCGCGTCTTGTCGAAGGTCACGTCGCTCGACGCGGTGACGGCGTCGAGGACCTTCTCGGCTTCGGCGACGACCTCGGGGCCGATTCCGTCACCGGGGATGACGGCCAGCTTCACGACACGCGACATGACACTCCTTGCATCGAAATGGACCGGCCCCTGCGTCGGGCTGTCGCCGAGCGGGCCGGTCCATCCAGCGTACTGGTCAGTGCGAGGGAGCCTTACGCAGTGTGACGGCGGCGATCGCCCCGGCGACGATCACCAGTCCCGCGCCAATGAGGGAGGTCACGAGGATGCCCGAGCCGAAAGCAGCCGACGCGGCATCCCACAGTGCGTCTCCCAGCTCCGCCGGCAGCTCCTGCGCGGCGGTGAACGCCCCCGCGAGCGTCTCCTGTGCGGCGTGCGCCGCATCTGCCGGGATACCGGCGGGGATGATCAGCGCGCCACGGTAGAACGCGGTGATGAGTCCGCCGAGCACCGCCGTGCCGAGCACCGCACCGAGCTCGTACGCGGTCTCGGAGACGGCGCTCGCGGCGCCCGCCTTCTCTGCGGGAGCACTGGAGAGGATCAGCTCGTTCGAGATCGTCTCGGCAGCTCCGATGCCGATGCCCAGGACCACGAACGCGATGATCAGCGGAGCGACACCGTGGTCGGACGTCGTGAAAGCGACGAGCAGGTATCCGGCCACGGAGAACAGGAGCCCCGCGGGGACCAGGATGTGCGGACGCACCCGACGTGAGATCGGGACGACCGAGAGACCGGCCACGATCATCGCGACCATTCCGGGCACGAGCGCCGCGCCCGCCGTCATCGGCGAGAGACCCAGCACCAGCTGCAGGTGCTGCGAGACGAAGTAGAGGAAGCCGACGAGGGCGACCACGCTGAGGAGGTTCACGAGAATCGCTCCCGAGAACGAGCCGCGGCGGAACAGCGCCATGTCGAGCATGGGAACCTCTGCCCGCAGCTGTCGCCGCACGAACAGGTACCCCATCACGATGCCGAGCAGCGCCCAGGCGCCTGCGGTGAGGCTCGGCCCATCGACCGCGAGCGACTTGATCGCGTAGACCACGGGGATCATCGCCGCCATCGACAGCACGATGCTGGCGAGATCGATGCGACCAGGGTTCGGATCGCGGCTCTCAGGGACGAGCAGCGGCGCGGCGATGAGCAGCGGGATGAGCACGGGCACAGCGATCAGGAAGACGGACCCCCAGTCGAAATGCTCGAGCAGGAACCCGCCCACGATCGGGCCGAGCGCGGATCCGGCCGAGAACGCCGATGCCCACACCGCGATCGCGAGACGCCGCTGGTCGCGGTTCTGGAAGATCGAGCGCAGGAGAGACAGGGTCGACGGCATCAGCATCGCGCCGAAGAAGCCGAGCAGGGCACGCGCGGCGATCAGCAGACCGGCCGTCGGTGCGAACGCCGCGAGAGCCGACACCACCGCGAAGCCGGTCGCGCCGATCAGCAGCATGCGACGACGTCCGAAGCGGTCGCCGAGCGTTCCCATGGTGACGAGGAGTCCGGCCAGCACGAGCGGGTAGACGTCGATGATCCACAGCTGCTCGGCGCCGGTGGGCGCGAGCGCGATGGAGATCTCGGGGAGCGCGAAGCTCAGCACCGTGTTGTCCACCGATACCAGGAGCACGGGGAGCATGAGGACGACGAGCGCCGCCCAGCCTCGGGCTCCGACGCGGGGAGCATCCGTCTCTGTCGTCGGGATCGACGCAGTACGGGTCATGGGACACCTCTCAGGATCATGGCGGCATCGTTACTAAACCGTCCAGATGGTATAGTAACAGAGTCGTCATACGGCCGCGCTACTGTGAATCGAGACGAACAGAGGATCCCCGATGCCCCGACCTCCCCTCGCCCGCGAACGAGTGCTCGACGCGTTCGAGTCGATCGTCATCGAAGACGGCGAGCGTGCAGCCACCCTCGACGCGACGGCCAAGGCCGCCGGCGTCTCGAAGGGCGGGCTGCTCTATCATTTCGGGTCGAAAGAAGACCTCGCCGCAGGGCTGATCGAACGCCTGGATGCACTCACGACGGCCGATCTCGAGCGCATGACGACAGCTGAAGAGGGCCCGGTGGCGTACTACGTGCGCACCTCCGTCATGGAGGACGACGCCCTGGACCGCGCTCTGATCGCCGCGACCCGGCTCGCGCAGGGGGGCTCGACAGCCGCCGCGGACGCGCTGCGTCGCAACAGGGATCGCTGGGAGGACACGATCCGCCCGCACGTTCGGGATGCGGCGAGTCTCGACCTCGTGATGCTGCTCAGCGACGGGCTGTACTTCAACAACTCGCTCGATGTGCACGGTCCCGAGCGCCTCGTGCCCCGAAGCGACGAGCTCTCGGACCTCATCGCGCTCGTGCTGCGCGCGACTGCGCCCTGACACGGTCCTCGCGAACGAGAGAGCGGGAGGGGCAGCCACATGGCCGCCCCTCCCGCTCTCTCGTGACGTCCGGGTCTCCCCCCGCTCAGACCTCGGTGATCTCGATCTGACGGAAGAGGTCGGCGTCGATCGCCGAGCTCACCTCGTCGAGCAGCTCATCGGAGATCGGAGAGTCGAGCGTCACGACGCTGAGCGCCTGGTCGCCGGCACCGAGGCGCGAGATCTGCATGCCCGCGATGTTGACTCCCGCCTCGCCGAACTTCTGACCGTAGACGGCGACGATCCCGGGCCGGTCGGTGTACAGCATGACCACGTGATGCTTCTCGATCGGCAGCTCGAGGGCGTGTCCGTTGATGCCGACAAGCTTCTCGGCCTGCTTCGGACCGGTGAGCGTGCCCGACACCGAGAGCTGCGAGCCGTCGGAGAGGGCACCGCTGAGAGTGATCACGTTGCGGTACTCGTCGCTCACGTCGTCCTTGAGGAGACGGACGGCGATACCTCGCTGCTCGGCGAGCAGCGGAGCGTTCACGTACGAGACCGTCTCGCTGACGATGTTGGTGAACACGCCCTTGAGGGCAGCGAGCTTGAGCACGCTGACGTCGTAGTCGTTCAGCTCGCCGTGCACCTCGACGTCGAGGCTCGTGAGCGGCGACGTGGCGAGAGCGGCGAAGATCTGGCCGAGCTTCTCGACGAGCGAGATCCCCGGGCGCACGTACGGGTCGATCACGCCACCCGCGACGTTGACGGCATCCGGCACGAGGTCGCCGCCGAGCGCGAGGCGTACGGAACGAGCAACCGACACGCCGGCCTTCTCCTGCGCCTCCTCGGTGCTGGCTCCGAGGTGCGGGGTGACGACCACGTTCGGGAGGTCGAGCAGCGGACGAGCGGTGCCGCCCTCGGCCGGGGGCTCGGAGGTGAAGACATCGAGGCCTGCGCCCGCGATCTCACCGGCGACGAGCGCCGCGTGAAGAGCTTCTTCGTCGATGAGCCCACCACGAGCGACGTTGACGACGAACGCCGTCGGCTTCATGGCCTTGAACTGCTCGGCACCGATCATTCCGGTGGTCTCGGGCGTCTTCGGCATGTGGATCGTCAGGAAGTCGGATTCGGCGACCAGCTCGTCGAGAGACAGCAGCTGAACGCCGAGCTGCTGTGCGCGAGCCGAGGTGACGTACGGGTCGTACGCGACGACGCGCATGTCGAACGCGGCGAGGCGAGCAGCGACGAGGGCTCCGATGCGGCCGAGGCCGACGATGCCGACGGTCTTCTCGAAGAGCTCGGCACCCGTGAACGAACTCCGCTTCCACTGACCGTCGGCGAGCGAGGCATGGGCGGCCGGGATGCGGCGAGCGAGGCTGAGGATGTGTCCGACCGTGAGCTCGGCGGCGGAGACGATGTTCGAGGTCGGCGCGTTCACGACCATGACGCCGGCCGTCGTGGCGGCCTTGATGTCGACGTTGTCGAGTCCGACTCCGGCGCGGGCCACGACCTTGAGCTTCGGCGCGTGGGTCAGCGCCTCCTCGTCGATCTGCGTCGCCGAACGGATCAGCACCGCGTCGGCGTCCGCGAGCGACGCGAACAACGCCTCACGATCGGTGCCGTCGACGGTGCGAACGTCGAAATCGGGGCCGAGGGCCTCGATCGTGGCGGGAGAGAGAACTTCGGCGAGGAGCACGACGGGCTTCGGCACAGGGATCCTTCGGGGCAGCGCGACAGGGGGCCGATGCGCCGCACACCGTGGGGGCGCGATCACTTCAACTGTACCCGAGCGCTCCCGCTGCTCCGTGCCGTGTGACGCCCGGGATCAGGACGCGACCGTCACCAGATCCGACATGTTGAGGATGCTGTAGCCGATGAGGCTCAGCCAGAACACCGCCACGATCCCGAGGCCGGCCAGCAGCACGAGCCCGAGTTCTCCCGCATTCCGGCGTCTGCCGATCGCCCACGCGAACACGAAGACGATCGCGGGGAACACCACGCCGAAGAGCAGCGTCACCCATCCGACACCCGTCAGGCCGTTCTGGGCCATCGCGATGAGGTGCGCCACGGCGTTCCAGATCGCGTACGCGTAGAAGAGCCCCGCACACCCGAGCATCACAGCACTGAGCCAGCGCGGAGAACCGGGGTACGACGTCGAGTCCGTCTTCATCTCGGTCATGATCCGATCACCCCCACCGTCACGAAAGGCCATGGCACGAGCAGCACGACCCCGACGAGCAGGAGCGCGATCCGGATCCATCCGGCCTTCGCCCTGGTCAGCACCCACGTCGCGAGGAACCACAGAGCCGGCGCGGCGACCGCGAGGACGAACCAGGGCACGTACATCGCGTCGGCGACGATCAGGTTGGCGAGCGGCTTGAGGCGCAAGCCACCGACGACCCACCCCACGCTGTAGAGGAGGTAGATGCCTCCCACGATGCCGAGGGTCAACAAAGTGCCTGTGCCGAGCGGCGCTCGTTCGTCGTCGCCGACGTCCTCTGCGTGCGGTACCGCGTCGCTTCCCCTTCCCACAGCGTTCCACCCGTCCGGGAGGTCTGCGGCCGTCTGCGCGTCTGCCGGCGACTCTGCAGCCGTCTGCCGTGACGCCGCCGACTCGACCGGAGCCTGCGAGCGACGCTCCCCCGACGCGGGCTTCGGCGGAGCATCGCTCTCGTCTCCATCCCAGCTCAGGGCGTCGTCAGAATCGGAAGTCATGTCTCCCAGCGTAGGACACGCCGTCCACTATGCTCGGTGGCATCTGGGCCGCCGAGGCCCCGGCGGGAGGGATCACCGTGGCCGAGAACAACGAGGCTGAGAAGAACGAGAGCGTCGAGCGGAGACCAGCCGACGGCACTGCCGGCGAACCCGCAGCGGGGTGGAAGCCGACCGCTGCGGCCAAGACGAAGGCGACGACCTTCCGTTGGATCGCCGCGGCACTCTGGGCCGTCGCGATCGCCGCAGAGGCCGTCGGGATCTTCTGGCTGCTTCGTCAGAGGGTGTACGTCGGAGAAGACGGCACGCTTATGCGCGACCCGGACACCGGGTTGCTCGAGGAGCAAGGGGTCACGGCGCAGTTCCCGCAGTGGGCGTTCATCACGCTGCTCGTACTGCTCGTCGTCATCGCCGCGCTCGCGATCACGGGTTCGATCCTGTGGAAGAAGGCAAATCGACTGGATCCCGCCCGGAAGTCCGAGACGGTGCGCTTCTTCGTGCAGAACCAGCTCGGCGCGATCATCGCGATCGTGGCATTCCTCCCCCTCATCATCCTGATCTTCCTGAACAAGGACATGGACAAGGGGCAGAAGACCACCGCCGGCATCGTCGGAATCGCCCTCGCCGTCCTCGCCACGGTCATCGGAGTCGACTTCACCCCGCCCTCCGTCGAGCAGTACACCGCCGACCAGTCGACCGTGATCCAGCTGCTCGGCAAGGACGAGGTCGTCTGGGTCGACGGCGGCGCCGTCTATCACGTGTGCGACGAGGTGTCCGACATCCAGACCGGCAGCGAGAAGCGCACAGGCACCACCGCCGAGGCCGTCGAGGCCGGCAAGAGCCGCCTCACGTTGAAGTTCGCCTCCGAGCTGCGGACCTGTGGTCTGGCGGTCCCGGAGAACGCGGACGACATCGAGTCCGCCCTGCGCGAGATCCAGGCCGGTCAGGTCGACACGCTGCTTCCGGCTCCGGTCTGGGCCGACCCCGCGGACGCGCCGATCGAGGTCGAGGACGCTGCTCCGTCCGAGTGATCGACAGATGACAGAGGAAGGGCCCGGTGCGATCCGCACCGAGCCCTTCCTCATATCGACTGAGTGTCAGCGCGCAGCGCTGCCGTCGACATAGTCCTCGTCCTGCTGCTTCCACGCGAAGAGCGAGCGCAGCTCCTTGCCGGTCTCCTCGATCGGGTGCGTCTCCTCCTTCGCGCGCAGCGCCAGGAACTCCTCTGCACCGTTGTCCTGGTCGTCGATGAAGCGCTTCGCGAAGGCACCGCTCTGGATGTCGGAGAGCACGGCCTTCATCGATTCCTTGACCTCGGGCGTGATGACCCGCGGTCCCGAGACGTAGTCGCCGTACTCGGCCGTGTCGGAGATCGACCAGCGCTGCTTGGCGATGCCGCCCTCCCACATGAGGTCGACGATGAGCTTCAGCTCGTGCAGCACCTCGAAGTAGGCGATCTGCGGCTGGTAGCCCGCCTCGGTCAGCGTCTCGAAACCGGCCTGCACGAGGTGGCTGACGCCACCGCAGAGCACGGCCTGCTCACCGAAGAGGTCGGTCTCGGTCTCTTCGGTGAAGGTGGTCTTGATGACGCCGGCGCGGGTGCCTCCGATGGCCTTCGCGTACGAGAGCGCCGTCGCCCAGGCGTTGCCCGAGGCGTCGCGCTCGACGGCGATGATGTCGGGGATGCCGCGGCCTGCGACGAACTCGCGGCGCACGGTGTGCCCCGGAGCCTTCGGGGCGACGAGGATGACGTCGACGCCCTCGGGAGCGTCGATGTAGCCGAAGCGGATGTTGAAGCCGTGCGCGAATGCGAGGGTCTTGCCCTCGCTCAGGTTCGGGGCGATCGACTCGCTGTAGATGCCGCGCTGGTGCTGGTCCGGCGCGAGGATCATGATGAGGTCGGCCCACTTCGTCGCCTCGGCGACGGTCTTGACCGCGAATCCGGCCTCTTCCGCCTTCGGCGCGGACTTCGAGCCCTCCTTGAGCGCGATCGCGACCTCGACGCCCGAGTCGCGAAGGTTCTGCGCGTGCGCGTGACCCTGCGAGCCGTAGCCGACGATGGCGACCTTCTTGCCCTGGATGATCGACAGATCGGCGTCTGCGTCGTAGAAGATCTCGGTGCTCACTGGTTTTCTCCTTGATTGGTGTTCGTGTACGTGTGTGATGTCTGGATCAGCCGCGCAGGACGCGCTCGGTGATGCTCTTGCCGCCGCGACCGATGGCGAGAAGACCCGACTGCGCGATCTCCTTGATGCCGAAGGGCTCGAGCGCGCGAAGCATCGCGTCGACCTTGCCCCGGTCACCGGTGACCTCGATCACCAGAGCATCCGACGCGTAGTCGACGACGGAGGCGCGGAACAGGTTCGCCACCTCGATCACGTTCGACCGCGTGGTGTTGTCGGTGCGCACCTTGACGAGCATGTGCTCGCGCTGCACCGAGGTCGGGAAATCGAGCTCGACGATCTTGATGACGTTGATCAGCTTGTTCAGCTGCTTCGTCACCTGCTCGAGCGGAAGGTCCTCGAGGTCGACGACCACGGTGATGCGCGAGATGCCGGGCACCTCGGTCACTCCCACCGCGAGCGAGTCGATGTTGAAGCCGCGGCGGGCGAAGAGCCCCGCGACGCGGGTCAGCAGACCCGGAGTGTTCTCCACGAGAAGGCTCAGCACGTGAGTCGACATGGTCAGTCCTCCTCGTCGAATGCGGGCGCGTGCTCGCGGGCGTACTGGACGTAGCTGTTGCTCACGCCCTGGGGAACCATCGGCCACACCATGGAGTCGGCGCTGACGACGAAGTCGATGACGACGGGTCGGTCGTTCGTCTCGAGGGCGAGCTTGATCGCGGCATCCACCTCCTCTTCCTTCTCCACTCGGATCGCGAGGCAGCCATAGGCGTCGGCCAGCTTCACGAAATCGGGGATGCGCACCGTGCCGTGCCCCGTGTTGAGGTCGGTGTTCGAGTGGCGGCCGTCGTAGAACAGCGTCTGCCACTGGCGCACCATGCCGAGCGAGGAGTTGTTGATGATCGCGACCTTGATCGGGATGTTGTTGATCGCACAGGTGGCGAGCTCCTGATTGGTCATCTGGAAGCAGCCGTCGCCGTCGATCGCCCAGACGACGCGGTCGGGTTCGGCGACCTTGGCACCCATGGCAGCGGGGACGGAGTAGCCCATCGTGCCCGCTCCCCCGGAGTTCAGCCAGGCGTTGGGACGCTCGTACTTGATGAACTGGGCTGCCCACATCTGATGCTGCCCGACGCCGGCGGCGTAGATGCCCTCCGGGCCCGTCAGTTCGCCGATCCGCTGGATCACGTACTGCGGCGCGAGCAGACCGTCGGTCGTGGGCGCGTAGCCGAGGGGGAACTCGGTGCGGAGTCCGTCGAGGTACGACCACCATTCCTCGGTGTCGGGCGCGCCGGCACCGATCGCGCTGCGGAACGCCGACTCGAGGTCGACGAGCACGTCGCGCACGTCGCCCACGATCGGCACGTCGGCCATGCGGATCTTGGAGATCTCGGCAGGGTCGATGTCGACGTGCACGACCTTGGCGTTCGGCGCGAAGAGCGCGGCCTTGCCGGTCACGCGGTCGTCGAAACGCGCGCCGAGCGACACGATGAGGTCGGCTTCCTGCAGCGCGAGCACCGCAGGAACGGTGCCGTGCATACCCGGCATGCCGAGGTGCTGCTGGTGCGAATCGGGGAACGCGCCACGGGCCATCAGCGTCGTGACCACCGGTGCATTGGTGGTCTCGGCGAGGGCGAGCAGCTCTGCCGATGCACGACCGCGGATGACGCCACCGCCGACGTACAGCACCGGCTTCTTGGCCTCGGCCAGAAGCGCGGCGGCCGCCTGGATCTGCTTGCCGTGGGCCTTGGTCACGGGGCGGTAGCCCGGCAGATCGATCTTGGCGGGCCAGATGAAGGGGGCCATCGCCTGCTGGGCGTCCTTCGTGATGTCCACGAGCACGGGACCGGGACGACCGGTCGACGCGATCTCGTACGCGGCGGCGAGGGCGCCCGGAATCTCGGAGGCGTCCTTCACGAGGAAGGAGTGCTTCGTCACGGGCATCGTGATGCCCACGATGTCGGCCTCCTGGAACGCGTCCGTACCCATCAGCGTCGAGAACACCTGACCGGTGATCGCGAGAAGCGGCACCGAGTCCATGTAGGCGTCGGCGATCGCGGTCACGAGGTTGGTCGCACCGGGCCCGGAGGTCGCGATGCAGACACCGACCTTGCCGGACGACGACGCGTAGCCCTCGGCCGCGTGGCCGGCGCCCTGCTCGTGACGCACCAGGATGTGCCGGAGCTCGGATGCATCCATGAGCGGGTCGTAGACGGGCAGAATCGCGCCGCCGGGAAGACCGAAGACGTCCTTGACGCCCAGGAGCTCCAGGGTGCGGACCACTGCCTCTGCTCCGGAGATCTCCGGTGCGGCGGACTTGGGTGCGGGCGGCCTCGGCACAGCCGAGACGGTGTCAGCAGTCATGACACTCCTTCTGATGGTCTGGAGGCGACGTCGGCGGCTGGGATGCCGGAGCCGACGTTGATCAGCCGGTCGTCGCGCCCTCGGCGGCGGACCGCACGAGACGCGAGTACTTGGCAAGAACGCCACGGGTATAGCGCGGGGGTAGCGGCTCCCAGCCAGAGCGGCGGGAGGCGAGCTCCGCCTCGTCGACGAGTAGGTCGAGAGAGCGAGCTGCGATATCGACCCGTATCAGATCACCATCGCGCACGAAGGCGATAGGACCTGCGTCCACCGCTTCGGGTGCTATGTGGCCGATGCACAGGCCGGTTGTGCCGCCTGAGAATCGTCCGTCAGTCAAGAGTAGTACATCTTTTCCGAGACCCGCGCCCTTGATGGCCGCGGTGATGGCGAGCATCTCGCGCATGCCCGGTCCCCCCTTGGGGCCCTCGTAACGGATGACGATGACGGTGCCCGCCTCGATCTCGCCGTTCGCGACGGCGTCCATCGCCGCGCGCTCGCGCTCGAAGACACGGGCAGGACCCTCGAACACGGCCGCGTCGAAGCCCGCGGTCTTCACGACGGCACCCTCGGGTGCGAGCGATCCGTGCAGGATCGTCAGGCCGCCGGTCGCGTGGATCGGGTTGTCGAACGTGTGGATGACCTCGCCGTCGATCGGCTGCGGGTCGAGGTCGGCGAGGTTCTCGGCGAGCGTCTTGCCGGTCACCGTGAGCGCGTCTCCGTGCAGCAGCCCCTCGTCGAGCATCGCCTTCATGATCACGGGGATGCCGCCGTGGCGGTCGACGTCGTTCATGACGTACTTGCCGAAGGGCTTCATGTCCGCGACGTGCGGGACCTTGTCGCCGATGCGGTTGAAGTCGTGCAGGCTGAGGTCGATCTCGGCCTCGCGGGCGATGGCGAGCAGGTGCAGCACGACGTTCGTCGAACCTCCGAGGGCCATCGCGAGCGCGATCGCGTTCTCGAACGCCTCCTTGGTGAGGATGTCGCGCGTCGTGATGCCCTGGCGGAGCAGGTTGACGACGGCCTCGCCGGAGCGGTGGGCGAAGTAGTCGCGACGACGGTCGGCCGCGGGCGGAGCGGCCGAACCCGGAAGGCTCAGTCCGAGAGCCTCGGCGACGGATGCCATGGTGTTGGCCGTGTACATGCCGCCGCACGCACCTTCACCCGGAGCGATCGCACACTCGATGCGCTTGAGGTCCTCTTCGCTCATGAGACCGGCACGGCACGCGCCGACGGCCTCGAACGAGTCGATGATCGTGACGTCCTTCTCGGTGCCGTCGGAGAGCTTGACCCAGCCCGGCGCGATCGATCCGGCGTAGAGGAAGACGCTCGACAGGTCGAGACGCGCGCTGGCCATGAGCATGCCGGGGATCGACTTGTCGCATCCGGCGAGCAGCACGGAGCCGTCGAGGCGCTCGGCCATCATCACCGTCTCGACCGAGTCGGCGATCACCTCACGCGACACGAGTGAGAAGTGCATCCCCTCGTGACCCATCGAGATCCCGTCGGAGACGGAGATGGTGCCGAACTGCAGCGGGTATCCGCCGCCGGAGTGCACGCCCTCCTTCGCCCCCTGCGCCAGGCGGTCGAGGCTCAGGTTGCAGGGCGTGATCTCGTTCCAGCTGGACGCGATTCCGATCTGGGGCTTGTCCCAGTCGGCGTCGCCCATGCCGACGGCACGGAGCATGCCTCGGGAGGTCGTCGCCTCGATGCCGTCGGTGACGACGCGGCTGCGGGGCTTGATGTCGATGGGCGCGCTGGTGGAGGGGTCATGCGAGGACATGACGGAAGTCTATTCCCGCTGGGAGGCTCTCTCGTCCGCGAGAGCTTCCAGAAGCTGAGCCATCTCTTGTGGATTCTCCACACGGAGCACGGCAGCGCTCTCCCCCGGGCCCACACGCACTCCGAGATCCTGGTCGGTGAGGACGCGCATCGCGTCCTCGTCCGTCACGTCATCACCGGCGAACACGATGCCTGTCGCATCGAAATGCTCGCGGAGCGCTGTCATCGCCGCATCCTTGCCCTCGGTCCTCGACGAGAACTCGAGAACACGGTGCCCCGCTCGACGGCGCCAGTGCGGGAAGCGCTCGGCCGCCAGCGCGTCGATCTCGGCGAAGACCTGCTGCTCGACCTCGGGCGTGGCCGTGCGGGTGTGCACGCCCATGCCGAAGGTCTTGGGCTCGAACTCCGCACCGTCGTATCGGTCGATGATCGGCCGTGCGGCCGCCCACAGCGCTTCGCGCTCGCCCTCGGCCGTCTCGGGCCCGGTGGCGTCCGCGTCACCGCTGCCGGGGAACCAGTACTGCGCACCGTGGGATCCCGCGAGTGCGATCAGCGAGTCGTCGGTGTGCTCCGTGATCACGCGCAGATCGTGCATGCTGCGACCCGAGACATAGGCGACGACGGTGTTCGGGAGCTCGGCGAGGCGCGCGACCTGCGCGGCCACTTCGGGAAGAGCCCGTGCGGCCATCGGATCAGGGACGAGCGGTGAGGCTGTTCCGTCGAAGTCGAGTGCCACGACGAGTCGGGGGGTGGCTGCGATGGCGGTGAGCGCGGCGTCGGCGGATCCAGGGGTCCAGGTGCGGGTCACAGGTTCTCCATTCGAGGCGGGAATCATCTTCGGCATGGCGTGGCGATCAGCGCTGACGAATGTCGGCCAGCGCACGGAGGAACGAGGAGGACCAGGCGTCGACGTCGTTCTCGAGCACGCGGCGACGCAGCGAGCGCATCCGCTTCCCCTGCTCCGCGGGGGTCATCGCGACGGCCGTCATGATCGCATCCTTCAGGCCTGCGATGTCGTGCGGGTTGACCCGCACGGCCTGACGCAGCTCATCGGCTGCGCCGGTGAATTCGCTCAGCACGAGGACGCCACGGTTGTCTGCACGCGTCGCCACATACTCCTTGGCGACGAGATTCATGCCGTCACGGAGCGCGGTCACGAGCATGACGTCGGCGGCGAGATACAGCGCGACCATCTCCTCGCGCGGATATCCCTGGTGGAGATAGCGGATGGCCGTATGCCCCATCGTGTCGTGGTCGCCGTTGATGCGTCCCACTGCGAGCTCGATCTCGTCGCGCAGGTGCACGTACGCGTCGACGCGTTCGCGACTGGGGCTCGCCACCTGCACGAAGGTGACGTCATCGACGCTCAGCAGACCGTCTTCGAGCAGCTCGCCGTACGCCTTGATGCGGTGGCGGATGCCCTTCGTGTAGTCGAGTCGGTCGACGCCGAGGAGGATCTTCTTGGGGTTGCCCAGGCTCTCCCTGATCTCGGCGGCGCGGGCCCGCACATCAGGACGCGCGGCGAGTTCGAGGTACGGCGTCGTGTCGATCGAGATCGGGAACGCTCTGGCGATCGCCGTGCGCGAGCCGCCGCCCTCCGTCGGGATCGCGACCGTGGACCCCTTGACCTCGTAGCGGAGTCTGCGGCGGACGGCCGTGAGGAAGTACGTGGCATCCTGCGCACGCTGGAACCCGATGACGTCCGCGCCGAGAAGACCGGTGAGCACCTGGTCTCGCCACGGCAGCTGCGCATAGAGGCCGTGGGCGGGGAACGGGATGTGGTGGAAATAGCCGATGGTGACGTCGGACCGGATCTCCCTGATCATCTGCGGCACGAGCTGCAGCTGATAGTCATGGATCCACACGGTGCCGTTCGGAGCGGCGACAGCGGCGGCCGCCTCCGCGAAGCGGCGATTCACCCGGACGTACGCATCCCACCACTCGCGGTGGTACTGCGGCGGCGCGATCACGTCGTGGTACAGCGGCCAGATGGTGTCGTTCGCGAAGCCCTCGTAGTAGTCGGCGACCTCTTCGGTGCTGAGCGGGACCGGCACCAGGTCGATCCCGTTGATCTCGAACGGCTCGAGCTCGACGTCCGGCTGTCCGGGCCAACCGACCCACGCACCGTGCGCGCTGCGCATCATCGGTTCGAGCGCAGCGACCAACCCGCCGGGAGACGTCCGCCACTCATCCTCGCCGTCGGGGCCCACCACCCGGTCGACGGGGAGTCGATTGGCGACGACGACGAAATCTGCGGCTGGCATGGGGCTCCTGACGAGGCAGTGGGATGAACCTCAGGCTACCGAGGCTCTTTCCGAGCGTACGCGAGGTGCGGTCGCACTCAGCCGCCAGTTGACAACCCCCGCTGCGAAGGCTATCCCGGCGGCGACGATCGGAAGCAGCAGTGCGCTGCCGGTTCCCGCGCTCTCGGCGACCTCTCCCGCGATCGCGGCGCCGAGCGACTGCCCGACGACGATTCCCGACCCCAGCATCGTCATGACGGTGGCGGAGCGCCCGAGCGGACTGCGCGCGGCTCCGAAGCTGTACTGAGTGACCAGGGTCGGCCCGATGCCGATGCCCATGATGGCGAGCGCGAGCATCATCATCGCCGGGGTATCCACGAAGAGCAGCAGGACACTGCCCGCGAGCAGGATGCCGGAGAACGCCAACCAGCGGCCACGCAGAGAGAAGCGCGCGGGCAACCAGGCGACCCCGAGCGCGAGGATCGCCGAGCCGACGCCCATGACGCCGTACAGCAGTCCCGCCTGTTCAGGGGCTCCTCGGTCAGCCATGAACGACGTCAGCGAGGTGAGCATGGTGCCGAAGAACATCCCGACGCCGAGGATTCCGACGACGACGATCAACAGACGAGCGCTGAAGAGCTCCGCCACGGCAGACGGTGCGCGCCCATCGCTGTCGCGGTGGGCCGACACGGCACGCGCGCTGGGGTGCAGCGCGAATGCTCCGACGAAGACGACCGTCAGCACCGCAGCGCCGACGAGCGGCGCCCAGGGGGCGAGCGCCGATGCGAGAACGCCCACGATGAACGGACCGAAGACGAAGACCGTCTCATCCGCGGCCGATTCGTAGGCCATCGTCCCTGAGGTGGTGCGGGTTCGCACAGCCTCAGGCATGCGGTCGGCGATCATCGTGACCAGCCTCGACCGCGACATGGGCGCGACCTGCGGGGCCGTGGCGCCGATGCCGAAAGCCGAGAGCAGCACCAGAGCGTCGGCGGCTCCCGCGTAGACGACGACCGTGAACAGGACGAGCATCGCCCCGTTGGCGATCGCCAGGATCAACAGCACGGTCCGCTGACCGAAGCGATCGGCGGCGGCGCCGAGCAGTGGTCCGAAGCAGGCGGTGCCCAGCCCCACGGCGGCGGAGGTCAGCCCGCCGAGCGACAGTGAACCGCGCGCCGAGACGACGACGGTGAGCACGCCGACCACCATCATTGCGAAAGGCAGTCGCGCTACGAATGCGATGAGGAAATAGGGCAGGCCGGCGATGCGGAGAAGGCTGGGCGCATCCGTCGCCTGCGTGCGGATGTCGGATTGCTCCTGAGGTGATGCGTGTGTCATGGCTCTCGCGCGCCCGGAGACGCGGGGTCGGGTGCCGCCGCTGTCCGTCGGAGAGCCGACGGCCGGTAGATACACGGGTTGCGGACGCGGACGGACCGCGACCGGACAAGGGTACCGCAGTCCTCTGCGAGCGTGCTGGACGCGATCCTCGGGCGCCTGGCAGACTCAGCATCCGCTGTCAAGGCTCGGCACTGCGGACGTCGGTGAGGGTAGCGTGAGGGCATGAACTACCTCTCGGGTACCGGACTCATCGGCGCGGTCATGACCGGAGTGACTCTGCTCCGCGGATCCCGTGATACGAAGATCACGTGGCGCTCCGCGCTCGCGTGGGTGAGCTGGGCGATCAGCCTCGCACTCGCGATCGGCGCCGTCGTCGACACTCGCCGCGCCCGGCATGGACGCCCAGTCTCCCCGGACTCGCCCGTCTACGCGAAGCAGCAGCGGGAACAGGAGAAGGAAGCCAAGCGCTCTGCGAAGGTGAAGCCCATCAAGCGCTGACTCGGCTCAGCGTGTGAGGATCAGCGCTTCGCCCTGTCCTCCGCCACCGCACAGGCCGACTGCGGCGACACCCGCCCCTCGACGGGCGAGCTCGTGCGCCGCGTGCACGACCAGACGAGTTCCCGACGCGCCGATCGGGTGTCCGATGGCGATTCCGCCGCCGTGGATGTTGACGATGTCGCTCGTGATCCCGAGCTCGACCTGCGATCGCGACACGACCGCGCCGAAGGCCTCGTTGATCTCGACGAGATCGAGATCGGTCGGCGAGATCCCCTGCTTCGCGCACGCACGCTCGATTGCTCGGGCGGGTTGCGCCTGCAGCGAGTTGTCCGGTCCTGCCGTCTGCCCGCTCGCTCCCACCGTCACGAGCACGGGCCATCCCGATCTCTCGGCCCTGCCGCGGGTCGTCACGATGACAGCCGCGGCGCCGTCGGAGATCTGCGACGAGTTGCCGGCTGTGATCGACCCACCCTCGGCGAACGCCGCCCGCAGGCCGCTCAGCGATTGAACGGTGGTGTCGGGGCGGATTCCTTCGTCGGTCGTCACCAGAAGCGGCTCCCCACGTCGCTGCGGGACGGAGACGGCGACGACCTCGTCGTCGAACACACCCTCCGACTGCGCTGCGGCAGCTCGCTGATGGGACAGTGCGGCGACCTCGTCCTGCGCCTCACGGGTCAGTTCGTACCGGGCGTTGTGGCGCTCTGTGGACGCCCCCATGCTCTCGCGGTCGTATGCGTCGGTGAGTCCGTCGAAGGCCATGTGGTCGAGCACCTCGACGCTGCCGTATGTCCACCCGTCGCGAGATCCCATGAGCAGGTGCGGCGCGCGGGTCATCGACTCCATCCCGCCCGCCACGACGACCTGAGCGTCGCCCACCCGGATCATGCGTGCGGCGTCGATGATCGCGGTGAGGCCCGACAGGCAGACCTTGTTGACCGAGTGCGCGGGCACGTCCCACCCGATTCCCGCGCCGATCGAGGCTTGACGAGCGGCGTTCTGCCCGGATCCGGCGGCGAGCACCTGCCCCATGATCACCGCGTCCACGTCGGTGCCGTCGACTTCCGCCTGCTCCAATGCCCCGCGAATCGCGATGGATCCCAGCTGGGGCGCGGTGAAGCTCGCCAGTTGGCCCTTGAGGCGCCCCTGCGGGGTTCTCGCCGCGGCGACGATGACGATGTCCTCTGTATCGGTGCGCGTGATGTCGCTCATTCCGTGATTCTCCCTCTGTCAGTCTCACGATCCCGATGCACGATCAGCACCGGCTCGGTCGCGGCGACCACCTGCTCGACCGAGACGCCGGGGGCGGTCTCGACCAGCACCAGCCCCTCGTCGGTCACATCGATCACCGCGAGATCGGTGATGATCCGATCCACCACGCGACGCCCGGTGAGGGGCAGCGAGCACTGTTCGACGATCTTCGCCGAGCCGTCCTTCGCGACATGCTCCATGAGCACGATCACGCGGGCCGCGCCGTGCACGAGATCCATCGCCCCGCCCGGCCCCTTGACCATCTTGCCGGGGATCATCCAGTTCGCGAGATCGCCCGTGGCCGACACCTGCATGGCCCCGAGGATCGCGGCGTCGATCTTGCCGCCACGGATCATCCCGAAGCTCAGCGCCGAGTCGAAGAACGCCGCTCCGGGAAGCACGGTGACCGTCTCCTTGCCCGCGTTGATGAGGTCCGGATCCACGGCATCCTCGCGCGGATACGGGCCGACACCCAGGATCCCGTTCTCCGACTGCAGCACCACGGTCACTCCGTGCGGGACATGGTTGGGCACGAGCGTCGGCAGACCGATCCCGAGGTTCACGTACGACCCGTCCTGCAGCTCGGCAGCGGCCCGCGCCGCCATCTCCTCCCGCGTGAGCGCCATCTCAGGCTCCTTCCGCGGCGACGGTACGCCGTTCGATGCGCTTGGGGACGTCGCCGCCGACCTCGACGACCCGATGCACGTACACACCGGGCAGGTGGACGCGGTCGGGGTCCAGATCACCGGGTTCGACCAGCTGCTCGACCTGAGCGATGCAGATCCGTCCGGCCATCGCGGCCAGCGGGTTGAAGTTGCGCGCCGCCTTGTTGAAGATCAGGTTGCCGTGGCGATCGCCGGCCAGTGCGTGCACCAGCGAGAAGTCCGTCGTGATCGCCTCTTCCAGCACATAGTCGCGGGGAGTGCCGTCCACATCGAAGGAACGGACATCCTTGATCGGCGAACCCACGGCGACCATGCCGTCGGAGTGATACCGCCGGGGCAGTCCTCCCTCGGCCACCTGAGTGCCGACGCCGGTCTGCGTGAAGAACGCGGCGATGCCGGATCCTCCTGCGCGCAGCTTCTCGGCCAGCGTGCCCTGCGGAGTCAGTTCGAGTTCCAACTCGCCGGAGAGGAACTGACGCTCGAACTCCTTGTTCTCCCCCACGTACGACGAGGTCATCTTGCGGATCCTTCGTGCCCCCAGCAGCACCCCGAGGCCCCAGTCATCGACGCCGCAGTTGTTGCTCACGATGCTGAGATCGGTCGTTCCCTGCGCGAGGATCGCCTCGATCAGGGCGATGGGATTTCCGGACAGGCCGAAACCTCCGACCGCGATGGACGATCCGTCGGAGATGTCTGCCACTGCGTCCGCCGCCGTCGGTATCTGCTTGTCGATCACGTGAACTCCTTCGAAGACGTGCCTCCGTCCAGCATCCGTCCTCGACGCGCCTCGCGCGAGCCCGCTCTTGCGATGTGGTTCGATTCATCGGTAGCGTCCACATTATGGAACAACCGGCTCGGACCATACCGGGCACTCAGGCGATCTCGCGGGCAGCCTCCCTCCTGCGCCTCGTGACGCAGAGCGGCTCCGAGGGCGCAGCGCTGATCGACCTCGCCCGCGCATCCGGCCTCACCCGATCCACGGTTCACAGGCTCCTCTCCGCTCTTCGGGCAGAGGGGCTCGTCGACCGGGACGAGGGGTCGGCGCGCTGGATGCCCGGACCCGAGCTCTTCCTCATGGGCACAGTGGCCGCGGCTCGCTATGACATCACCGCCCTCGCTCGCGACATCGTGCGGTCACTCGCGGTGAAGACCGAGGAGAGTGCGTTCCTCTCCGTGCGACGCGCAGACGAGACCGTGTGCCTGGTGCGGGAGGAAGGTTCGTTCCCCATCCGCTCGTTCGTGCTGAGTGAAGGTATCCGCTTCCCCCTCGGCGTCGCGAGCGCCGGACTGGCGATCCTGGCTTTCCTCCCCGACCACGATGTGGACGCCTACCTCGAGCGCCATCCCGACCTGGACCGGGAGTGGGGTGCAGCCCACGGCATCCGCCCGCTGCGTTCTCGCCTGGCCGAGACGAAGGAGCGCGGGTACGCGGTCAATCCGGGCCTGATCGTCGAGGGCAGCTGGGGCCTCGGCGCTGCGGTGTTCGATCGATCAGGACGCCCGGAGTGGGCCCTCAGCCTGACGGGCGTCGGGTTCCGTTTCGGGCCGGAGCGCCTCCCGAACCTCGGCCGCACCCTCCTCGCGCACGCACATCAGCTGTCGGCGCGCATCGCCGGAGCACGGAGATAGGGCGCTTCCCTCGGATCCATCATGTACATACCAACAGGTATATACTGGATGATATGAACCGCATCGACGTGATCCCCTCACTCGTGCTTTCCGGGTACGCGCTGGGCCGCATCGCCGCTCAGGACGCCGGGAATGACGCGCCTGCCGCGCAGTGGCGCATCCTGAACCTCCTCGAGCGATCCGGACCGAAGCGGGTCGGTGAACTCGCCGCCGCCGCGCGAACGACGCAACCGGGTATGACCAGACTCATCGGCAATCTCGAGCGGGAGGGCCTCGTACTCCGCTCCCCCGTGCCGGAGGATTCTCGGGCGATCGCCGTCGAGATCACCGACGCAGGTTCCGACGCGCTGTCCGCCTGGCGCGCCGAGTTCCGCGACACACTCGCCCCCCGCTTCGCCGCACTCGACGACGACGACTGGAGCGCACTCACCCGCGCAGCCGAGATCCTGGCCGCACACACCGTAATCGAATCGACAGGAGCACAACGGTGACCAGCACCACCACAGCCATATGGAAGCAGCCCGCCCAGGTGTGGGCGGTCGCATTTGCCTGCGTCGTCGCCTTCATGGGGATCGGACTGGTCGACCCGATCCTTCCCGCGATCGCAGACTCCCTGCAGGCGAGCCCCTTCGAGACCGAGCTCCTGTTCACGAGCTACCTCGCGGTCACGGGCCTCGCGATGTTGGTGACCAGCTGGATCTCGAGTCGCATCGGGGCAAAGAAGACGCTGCTGATCGGCCTTGCACTGATCGTCGTGTTCGCGCTGCTGTGCGCACTCAGCGGCAGTGTCGATTCGGTCATCGGATTCCGCGCAGGTTGGGGCCTCGGCAACGCGCTCTTCATCTCGACCGCGTTGGCCACCATCGTCGGCGCGGCGTCCGGCGGCAGCGCCGCAGCGATCATCCTCTACGAAGCCGCTCTCGGGCTCGGAATCGCCATCGGCCCTCTGCTCGGTGGCATCCTCGGCGAGCAGAGCTGGCGTGCACCGTTCTTCGGCGTGGTCGTCCTGATGGCCATCGCGTTCCTCGCGGTACTGGTGCTGCTGCGCGGCCCCGAAGGCCCACGCACTCCCATTCCCTTCTCCGCGCCGTTCACGGCTCTCGGCCGCCCCGCCCTCGCGGTCCTCGCGATCGCCGCCTTCTTCTACAACATCGGCTTCTTCATCCTGCTGGCGTTCTCGCCGTTCCCCCTCGGCTTCGGAGCGATGGGCATCGGCTTCACCTTCTTCGGCTGGGGCGTCGCACTCGCCGTCACGAGCGTCTGGGTCGCTCCCCTGCTGATGCGTCGAGTGCCGCGCACCCGCGTGATCCTGATCGTCCTCCCCCTGCTCGCGATCGATCTCGTCGTCGCCGGCCTCCTCGTCGAGTCGGCCGCAGCACTGGTGACCTGCATCGTGATCGGCGGCCTCCTGCTCGGCATCATGAACACGGTCCTCACCGAAGCGGTCATGGAGGCGACGGATCTCCCCCGCTCGGTCGCCTCGTCGGCATACTCCTCGGTGCGGTTCCTCGGTGGAGCGGTCGCCCCGCCTCTGGCCGCGGCCCTCTGGCACGCATTCAGCGCGACCGTGCCGTATCTGGTCGCCGCCGCCGCCGTCCTCGTCGCCGCGCTGGTGATCTTCCTGGGTCGCTCGACGCTCGCGCACATCGACGACGAGCCCGACGATGCGGCGGTCGAAGACGCCGAGGCCATCCTGATCGGTGACGCCGCCTGAGAGCCACGGACGGGCGATCGAGCCTGCTGACGTTCGGTACGGTGGGGTCATGAGCGCCCTCCCCGAACGCAGCAGGCTCGTTCAGCAGCACCTCGATGCAGGCGGGGTCCACACCGAGATCAGGGTCCTCCCCGATTCGGCACGCACCGCAGCCGAAGCAGCCGCCGCGATCGGCTGCGACGTGGCGGCCATAGCGAACAGCCTGGTCTTCCTCGCCGACGGGTCTCCCGTGCTCGTGATGACGAGCGGTGGCCATCGCGCCGATCTCGCGGCGCTCGCACTCGGGATCGGCGCCCGCGCGGTGACCATGGCACCGGCGTCCCTCGTCCGCGACGCCACCGGCCAGGCCATCGGCGGAGTGGCGCCCGTCGGACACCCGGCGCCCCTTCGCACCTACATCGACGAGAGTCTGAGCGCGCACGAGGAGATCTGGGCGGCCGCAGGGCATCCCCACACAGTGCGTTCGCCTCGCTTCAGCACCTCACACACGGCACCGTCATCGCCGTCGCCTGATCCGAACGGGCTTCAGAGCGACAGTCACGTTGCTGCGGTCATGGAGATGCAGAAAAGCCCCGATGACTGGCGAGAGTCATCAGGGCTGATCCGTGCACCCCCTCGGACTTGAACCGAGAACCCACTGATTAAGAGTCAGTTGCTCTGCCGATTGAGCTAGAGGTGCGTGGCCCGGTGAATTCCCCGGCCGAGGAATTACATTACCAGCCGATCACGTCGAGGCGAAATCGAGTCGAGCACTCCGTGCGCGCCGCGCGTGTCGCCCTGAGTCCGCGTGCAGAAACTCAGGGATTCCGGGCGGTTATCCTGAGAACGTGACCGACTCCACGCCCTCCGCAGATCTGTCCAGTGACCTCGCGCTGGCGCTCCGGCTCGCCGATGCGGCCGACGCGCAGTCGCTCGCGCGCTTCGACAGTGCGGATCTCGAGATCCGCACCAAGGCCGATCACTCCCACGTCACGGACGCCGACCTCGCGACAGAGCGCGCGATCCGCGAGATCCTCGCATCGGAGCGTCCGGACGACGGGATCTTCGGCGAGGAGTTCGGCGCAGATGGCAGCACCGAACGACAGTGGATCATCGACCCGATCGACGGCACCGCGAACTTCCTGCGCGGTGTGCCGCTGTGGGGCACCATGATCGCTCTCGCCGTCGACGGAGTGCCCCAGGTGGGCGTGGTCAGCATGCCCGCGCTGGGCCGTCGCTGGTGGGGTTCGACAGGGTCCGGAGCGTGGACGGCGACTGCCGACGGCCCTCGCCGCCTGCACACGTCGGACGTGTCCACGCTCGACGACGCCAGCGTCAGTTTCCAGAGCATCACGCAGTGGGCCGATGCCGGCCGACTTCCGCAGCTGCTCACTCTCGCCGACCGGGTCTGGCGCGACCGCGCCTACGGTGACATCTACGCGTACATGCTCCTCGCCGAGGGGCGCCTCGAGATGGTCGCCGAGTTCGGCGTGAAGGAGTACGACATCGCGGCCGCCGTGCCGATCGTGCGCGAGGCGGGAGGGCGCATGACCGGTTTCGACGGCGCCGAGACGATCTCCGACCTCTCGACACTCGCCAGCAACGGCACGCTGCACGACGCGTTCCTCGAGCTCCTGCACGACTGACCACCACGAAGGCCCCGCGATGACCCCCCGCATCACCTCCGTCGGCATCGGCGCTCTGCTCCTCGCGATCGCGATGACCGGATGCTCCGCCTCGGCACCTGAGGCGACCACACCGTCTCCTCAGGCTCCGCAGCCCTCAGCGAGCGCAACCGCCGATCCCGTGACGACTCCGACTCCGCTCGCCACCCCTGCGAAACCCACGTGCGAGACGATGATCTCGGACGGCACCGTGAGTGCGCTCACGGAGGTGGGGTGGACGGCCGAGGAAGAGGAGGAGTTCGTGATCGGCGATGTCACGATGTCCGAGGGACTGCTCTGCTTCTGGGCGGACTACTCGGTCGCCTCCGACCACGGGCAGCTCTACGGCTGGTCTCCGATCACTCTCGATGATGCGACGCGGGCGCAGTCCTCGCTCCTGGACCAGGGATGGACACGCGAAGACGGCCCTGACGGGATCTACATCACCGAGGACCCTCAGTTCTCGATGGGCACGGATGACGCCGGGTATGGGATGACTTATCTGTTCGGGGACGGCTGGGTCAAGTTCGCCGACACCCGCGAAGGGCTCATCCTGATCGACTGGGCGGGCTGAGCGGCTCCCCCAGCCCGGGAACACGCGAGGGTAGTTTCGCTGTCATGACACGTGAGGTCTCGATCGAGGGCATCGCGTCGGAGCTCTACGCCGGCCCCCTCGACGAATTCATCCCCGCGCGGAATGACCGTGCACGGGAAGCCGCATCAGTCGATCCCGCACTCGCCGCACGCATCAGAGAGCTTCGCAAACCCTCGGTCGCCGCATGGGTGGTGAACGTCTTCGCGGTCGAGCGGAGAGCGCAGCTCGACGACGCACTGCAGCTCGCTGAGCAGCTCCGCGATGCGCAGGAGGACCTCGATGCCAAGGCGCTCAGCCAGCTCGGTCGAGACCGACGGGCGCTGACCGCCCAGCTGGCATCCCTCGCATCCGACCTCGCAGAGGCGCGAGGAGAGCGCGTCACCGCTGCGACGAGGGAATCGGTGCAGCAGACCCTCAGCGCGGCGTTCTTCGACGCGGATGCCGCCGCCGCGGTCTCGTCAGGGCGACTCGTGCGCGCTCTCGAACCGCGAGGCACCTTCGCGGAATCGATGGAGTCGATCGTCGGGGGCGGCGCTCCCCTGGCGACGGCGCGGGCGGAGAAGCCCATCGACGAGGTCGACGCTCGGAGGCGGCGACGCGACGCCGAACGCCTGGTCAGAGAGACCGAGCAGACGCGGGACCGAGCGGCTCGGGGAGCGACGGCCGCGGCACGTGCACTCCGGGAGGCAGAGGCGGATGCGGAGGCGCTCTCTTCGCGTGCGGTGGACCTGGAGAAGGAGCTCGCAGCTGCGCGTCAGGACATGGAGCGCGCCGGGCATGCGATGGAGGGCGCCCGAACAGCTCAGCAGGATGCCGCGGCCCGGCTGGCCGAGGCGGAGAAGGCGCTGCGCCGAGCGGAAGCCGCTCTCGAGCACCTCGACGGCTGACCCGGCGACGAGCGCGGGAACACCTCGCACGCAGAGAACCCCCGTGATACCGATTTAAGCGGTCTCACGGGGGTTCTTCACCTGTGACAGCGACCTGGTGGAGCTGGGGGGAATCGAACCCCCGTCCAACGCTGAGTCTCCACGCCTTCTCCGGGCGCAGTCTGTGCAGACGTTCTGCTCGGCTCCGACCTTTGTCACAGACACCTAAGTCGACGAGCCCAGCCTGGGAAGAGTCCCACGTGACGTCCAGACGCCATCACGCAGCAAGATTCCTAGATGACGCCAGGATCCGTATCGGAATCACATACGGCCTGACGGACTATCGGGCTCGCTTATGCAGCGAGGGCGAAGTCGTTGCGCTTGGTTTCGGCAACTATTTTTTTGCAGAGAGCGTTTACGAGATAACTCTGCATCCTCGGCCCGCTTCTCGTGGATTCACAGGCGCTGTCGAAACCGATCAGCCCCGTGGTCCTTCTCTCGAAGGAGCCGCTGTCACACTGTGGAGTTTCCAACTCGGAGACCGAAGTACCCGAGCATCACAGACTACAACGTTCGCACCCCGTTCGCCATTCCATCGAGCGTCAGGACGCTGGCGTAGAGTCGCCCCATGAGCGAAGTGACCGTCACCGTCCGCGGCGAGCATGAGGCGCGGGTCGCGCCCGAGCGCGCCACCATCCGTGTCAGCGTGCGCGCAGAAGGCGCGGAGCGTTCCGCCGTGGTCGAACGGGCGATGCGCCTCACGGAGCCGGTGCGCGACAGCATCACCGCCCGAGAAGGCTCCGGCACCGTCGTCGACTGGACCAGCACGCGGCTGACCGTGCGCGCTGAGCGCCCCTGGAACAACGAGGGCACGAGGCTGGATCCCGTGTACTACGCCAGCATCGACCTGACCGCCACGTTCACCGAGGCATCCGAGCTGTCGATCTGGGTGTCCGACATCGCGCCCTGGGACGGGGTCGAGGTGGGCTGGGTGAACTGGCACCTCACGCCCGAGACCACCGCACGGGTCGAGCGCGAAGTCGCCGCCGAGGCGGTGGGTGTGGCCGTCTCTCGGGCCCAGGCGTACGCGACTGCGCTGGGCCTGGGCGAGGTCGTCCCCGTGGAGATCGCGGATGTCGGACTGATCGCTCCCCCGCCCTCACAGCCTTTCGCCGGCATGGCGAAGGCGCGCGGAATGATGCAGGAGTCCGCCGCTCTCGCCGACGCTTCGATGGAGTACGAACCCGACGAGATCGTCATCTCTGCGACCGTCGAGGCTCGCTTTCTGGCGAGCTGAGCCGCCTCAGGCGCCCGTGTCGCTGGAGAACGGCGCGAGATCTGCCGCGAGGCGCTCGGAGACGCGGGCGTGCACGGCTGTGCCGCCCTCCAGATGCTCGACGGAGAGCAGCATGCCCGTCTCATGGATCGCGGCCACGAGGTCGCCGCGGTCATACGGGACGACGGCGTGGATCTCGACCGCGGGCTTGGGAAGGGCCTCCTCGATCGCGGCGCGAAGCTCTTCGACCCCCTCACCCGATCGCGAGGAAACGAAGTGGGCTTTCGGCTCGAGGCCGCGAAGGACGAGTCGCTCCCCCTCATCGATCAGGTCGGCCTTGTTGAACACCACGAGTTCAGGCATGTCCCGCACACCGACATCACCCATCACGTCGCGGACGGTCTGCAGCTGACCGGCGGGGTCAGGGTGGGATCCGTCGACGACATGCAGCACGACATCCGCGTCTCCGACCTCTTCGAGAGTGGATCGGAACGCCTCGACCAACTGGTGCGGCAGGTTGCGCACGAAGCCGACCGTGTCGGTCAGCGTGTAGACGCGACCGTCGGAGGTCTCGGACCTGCGCACTGTCGCGTCCAGGGTCGCGAACAGGGCGTTCTCGACCAGCACTCCGGCGCTCGTGAGCGCGTTGAGGAGACTCGACTTGCCCGCGTTCGTGTACCCGGCGATTGCCACGGAGGGAATCGTGTTGCGCTTTCGTTCCGCGCGCTTCGCCTCGCGTGCGGGGCCGAAATCACGGATCTGGCGACGCAGCAGGGCCATCTTGGTGCGGATTCGGCGTCGATCGAGCTCGATCTTCGTCTCACCGGGACCTCGTGATCCCATACCGGCACCGCCCGCACCGACCTGGCCACCGGCCTGACGGCTCATCGAGTCACCCCAGCCTCGCAGACGAGGCAGAAGGTATTCGAGCTGGGCGAGTTCGACCTGCGCCTTGCCCTCGCGGCTCTTCGCGTGCTGGCTGAAGATGTCGAGGATCACGGTGGTCCGGTCGATGACCTTGACCTTGACCACGTCCTCCAGGGCGCGCCTCTGGCTGGGTGCGAGCTCCGTGTCCGCGATCACCGTGTCGGCGCCCGTGGCAGCGACGATGTCCTTGAGCTCCTGAGCCTTACCGCGTCCGATGTAGGTAGCGGCATCCGGATGCGGGCGGCGCTGCAGAACACCGTCGAGCACCACCGCACCCGCGGTCTCCGCCAGCGCGGCGAGCTCGCGCAGCGAGTTCTCGGCATCCTCCTGGGCACCCTGCGGATACACGCCCACCAGCACCACGTTCTCGAGCCGGAGCTGTCGATACTCGACCTCGGTGACGTCCTCGAGCTCGGTCGACAGTCCTCCGACGCGCCGGAGTGCGTGCCGATCCTCCAGATCCCACTGGTCACCGTCCGACGTCGCGTGCGACGCCGTGGAATGGTCCTGCAGCGCCTGGGCTGCTCCGAACACACGAGGCTCAGTGCGTGTCTCCGCATTCGCGAGCACGCGCTCGACCGCTCCGTCGTCCGTGGTGGGTGTGGTGCTCTCCGTCATCCGGTCCTTGTCTCTGGGTTTTGTTGCGAGCCTTAACCTTAGCCCGCGCTGTCCGCTACGCTCACGGTATGGGGTCCGACCATTACTTCACCGCGGCCCCGGCAAGCCCCGAGAACCTGCGCTCGCTCCGTGTGACGCTCGCAGGCCGTGAGCTGGACGTCACAACCGCTGGTGGCGTCTTCAGCCCGGATCGGCTGGATGCCGGTACTGCCGTCCTACTCACCAACATGCCGCCCGTCCCGCCGGGTGGTGATCTTCTCGACCTCGGCAGCGGATGGGGACCCATCTCGCTATCGATGGCACTCGCTGCTCCGCACGCGACCGTCTGGGCGGTCGACGTCAATGAGCGTGCCCTCGACCTCGTCCGCCGCAACGCCAAGGCGCTGGGCCTCACCAATGTCAACGCGTCTTTGCCCGGCGATGTTCCCGACGACGTGACCTTCCGCACCATCCGCTCGAACCCGCCCATCCGCGTGGGCAAGAGCGAGCTGCACGGACTGCTCGAGAAGTGGATCCCCCGCCTCGACGAGCGCAGCGACGCCTGGCTCGTCGTCCAGCGCAACCTGGGTGCCGATTCGTTGCAGCGCTGGATCGCCGCGACCTTCCAGCCGGGTTTCAGCGTGCATCGGACAGCGACGGCCAAGGGATACCGTGTCCTGAAGGTCCGCAAGCACGGATCACCGCCGACCGCGCCGATCGCGGTGGCCGAGGTCGAATCCTGAGCTGAGCCGGAGTTGCTCACAGCAGGTCGCTGAGACCCCAGGAGTAGCGCCACTTCGCGAGCCGGCCGTGCCGGCCCGTCCTCAGACGAGGTCGACCTCGCCGCTGAAGACCAGCTGCGCAGGACCCGACAGAGCGACGTGCTCGCCGTCCTCTGCGGGGAACATCCGCACGCCGAGGGTGCCGCCGGGGACCTCCACCCGCCAATTGTTCGGTGCCTGCTCGCCTGCCCAGTAGCGTACGGCGAGGGCTGTGGCGGCGACGCCAGTGCCGCAGCTGAGCGTTTCGCCGACCCCGCGTTCCGAGACCCTCATCCGCACATGACCGATGCCGTCCCGAACGAGCGGCTCCCCCGGTACGACGAACTCGACGTTCGCGCCCGCAGGCAGGCGAGGCTCGAGATCAGGTGCTCGGTGCAGTTCGAGCGATGCGAGTTCGACATCGGATGCGAGCGCCACGACGACGTGAGGGTTGCCGACATCGATTCCGAGGCCGGGGCGCGTGACGGCCAGACCGTCGGCCGTCACGAGTGGATCGTCTCCGGAGAGCTTCCACAGTCCGAGATCGACCTGGTAGCCGGTCTCGCTACGAGTCACATCGCGAACTCCCGCGCGCGTTCCGATCGGAAGAGTGGAACCCGCCTCGATGGTCGCGAGGCCGGAACGCACGAGGTAGTGGGCGAAGACGCGGATTCCGTTGCCGCACATCTCGGCGATCGAGCCATCGGCGTTGCGATAGTCCATGAACCACTCGGCGTTCGGCTCTTCTTCGAGCGCAACGCGCCCGTCGGGGATCGCAGCCGATCGTACGACACGGAGAATGCCGTCTGCGCCGATGCCGAAGTGGCGATCGCACAGCACGGCGACCTGCTCGACGCTCAGGTCGAGAGCACCGTCAGGATCGGCGATGATGACGAAATCGTTGCCGGTGCCGTGCCCTTTGGTGAATGCGACCATGGAACCAGTCTAGGGATTCCCGTCACACGTCGACGACGAGGCGCTTGCCGGTGTTCGAGACCGTGAACGGCTCGTATCCGAGAGCGTCATAGAATCCGAGAACGGCTTCGTTGCCCTCGCGGACCATCAGCTGGACCTTGGGACAACCCATCGCGACCAGCAGTCGCTCCGCCTCTGCCACCAGCGCACGGGCGACGCCTCGCCCCCGGTGGGACGGTGCCGAGGCGAGATAGTAGAGCCAACCGCGATGTCCGTCGTAGCCCGCCATGACGCTTCCGACGATGCGCGCGCGGGATTCCTCCTCGTCGCGCGACTCCACGACGAGGAAGAGCTCCGGCTGAACGCCGAGCTTTCGTTCGATGTCGAGCCGTGGATCGTTCCATGGCCGAGTGAGCCCGGCATCCGACCAGAGCCCCACGACCTCCTCGGTGTCGGCTCGGTCGAAGGCACGGATGGTCCAGCTCATTCGATCGAGTCCAGACCCACTCGTGCCTGCCCTTTCAGCACGCGGTAACGACCACACAGGAAGCTGCGGTTGCGCGCCACCTCGACGAGCTCGAGGTCGAGAGCCCTCGGTAGGAGCGGCGCCCCGGATCCAAGAGTCACCGGCGCATACTGCACCCAGACCTCGTCGAGCAGACCTGCATCCGCGAACTGACCCGCGAGGTCGCCACCACCGACCACCCAGAGATCTCTGCCCGCCGCGGCTTCGACCATCTCGCGGTGGAGCTCTGCGACGTCGCCCTGCGCCACGCGGATGTCCGCCCCGGTGGGAAGCATGACATCGCGGTGCGTGAACACCCAGGTCGGCTGCGTGTAGCCCCAGCGCCCGTCCTCGTGGCGCATGACCCACTCGAAGGTCGACGCCCCCATCGCCAGGGCGCCGACGTTCTTCTCGAACGCCGCATAGGACATCGGCCCGTCCTCATCGATCTCCTGCTTCAGCAGCCAGTCGAGGGAGTGCTCGGTCGTCGCGATGAAGCCGTCGAGGCTGGATGCCGTGTAGTAATGGGTCGCCATGCTCTCAGGATCTCACCCCTCACCGACATTCAGGACTCGAGCAGGTCTCGGGCGCGGATCGGCGCGCCGTGCCAGGAGAGTTCCGGATAGCGCTTGAACCACGAGACCTGACGCCGTGCGTACCGGCGGGTGAGGGCCTGCGTCTCGGCGATGGCCTCGGCACGCGTGAGCCGGCCGTCGAGCTGCGCCAGAGCCTGGGCGTAACCGATGGCACGCTGCGCAGTGGTGCCGCTTTCGAGCCCGTGCGCACGCAGTGCCTCCACTTCTGCGAGAAGCCCTGCCTGCCACATGCGCTCCACCCTCGCGTCGAGACGCTCGACGAGATCAGCACGCTCGAGGTGAAGACCCACGATGCGCGTATCCGCCCGCCAGAGCTCCGGACGCACAGGCAGGGCCGCGCCGTGGGTGGCGCTCCCCTGTTCGAGGACCTCGAGAGCACGGATCACGCGTCGACCGTTGCGCGGATCCACACGGGCTGCCGTCGCCGGATCCAGCGATCGGAGGCGGTCGAGCAGCACGTCGATACCCAGCGACTCCAGCTCGCGCTCCAGGCGCTCACGGGTGGCGGCGTCACGCGGCGGGAAGGCGAAGTCGTAGACGACGCTGGACACATAGAGGCCGGACCCTCCGACGAGGATCGCGTCTCCACCTCGATTCTGGATGTCGGCGATGGCAGCACGAGCCAACGGCTGGTACCACGCCACAGCAGCCTCTTCGTCGACAGCACGGACGTCGAAGAGATGGTGACGGATTCCTCGGCGCTCAGCCTCGGGAACCTTCGCCGTGCCGATGTCCATGCCACGGTAGAGCTGCATCGCGTCGGCGTTGACGATCTCGGCAGGGTTGCCACGGTCACGCAGAGTCTCGGCGAGGTCGAGCGCGAGGTCGCTCTTTCCCGTGCCGGTCGCCCCGACGATCGCCCAGAGCCGCGTCCGAGGAGTGGCCGGCGCGGAGTCCGCTTCTGTCACACGCCCACGCGAAGGGAAGGAAGCCCCAAGGAGACGGCGCGCGGTGCACCGTCGGAGATAGCGGCCGGGACCGCGCAGGACTCGGCTTGACCGCGATCCCATGCGTCACCGCCGCGCGTACGCCTGATGCGCAACGATGTCCCCGTCGGGTCGTCAGCGAGCAGGTGGAACGGAGCAGCGTGGGTGACGGTCACGGTGACGGCGTCGCCGGGTCGAGGCACTGCCGACTCCGAGGGCACCTCGAAGTGCACCAGTCGGTTGTCCTGCGCGCGCCCCGTGAGTCGGTGGGTCGCAGAGTCCTTCTTTCCCTCACCCGTCGAGACGATCACCTCGATCTCGCGGCCGACCTGCTTCTGGTTCTCCTCGAGAGAGATCCGCTCCTGCAGCGCGAGCAGACGTTCGTACCGCTCCTGCACGACCGCTTTCGGGATCTGACCCTCCATCGTGGCCGCGGGCGTGCCCTCGCGGATCGAGTACTGGAAGGTGAACGCGCTCGCGAATCGCGCCTGTTCCACGACACGCAGGGTGTCTTCGAAGTCCTCATCGGTCTCGCCGGGGAATCCGACGATGATGTCGGTCGTGATGGCGGCGTTCGGGATCCTGTCACGGACACGATCGAGGATGCCGAGGAACTTCTCGCTCCGGTATGAGCGCCGCATCGCTTTGAGGATGCGGTCGCTGCCGGATTGCAGAGGCATGTGCAGCTGAGGCATGACGTTGGGCGTCTCCGCCATGGCGTCGATGACGTCATCGGTGAACGCCGCCGGGTGCGGGCTCGTGAAACGGATGCGCTCGAGACCCTCGATCTCACCGACCGCGCGCAGCAGCTTGCCGAATGCCTGACGATCGCCGAACTCGACCCCGTAGGAGTTGACGTTCTGGCCGAGCAGTGTGACCTCGATGGCGCCGTCGTCGACGAGAAGGCGGATCTCGTTGAGGATGTCTCCCGGACGGCGGTCCTTCTCCTTGCCGCGAAGGCTCGGCACGATGCAGAACGTGCAGGTGTTGTTGCAGCCGACGGAGATCGAGACCCAGCCGCTGTGCGCCGAGTCGCGCTTCGTGGGAAGAGTCGAGGGGAACACCTCGAGTGATTCGAGGATCTCGAGCTCGGCCTCGCCGTTGTGGCGTGCGCGCTCGAGCAGGCTGGGGAGGGACCCCATGTTGTGCGTGCCGAACACCACATCGACCCACGGGGCCTTGTCGAGCACCGCCTGCTTGTCCATCTGAGCGAGGCACCCGCCGACCGCGATCTGCATCCCGTCTTTGCGACGCTTGACGGCGGCCAGCTGTCCGAGAGTCCCGTAGAGCTTGCCTGCCGCGTTGTCACGAACAGCACAGGTGTTGATGATCACGACGTCGGGTTCGTCGCCCTCGGTGGCGCGCGTGTACCCGGCGCTCTCGAGAGAGCCCGACAGCCGTTCGGAGTCGTGGACGTTCATCTGGCAGCCGAATGTGCGCACTTCATATGAGCGCCGGCGCCCATCGCGGTCGATTGCTGCTGACGACGATGTGATGATCGTCGGTTCACTGCGCGGGATAGTCATGATGCTCCCATTCTACGAGCGAGCGTCAACTGAGACTCTGCAGCGATGCCGGCGCCGCAGCCGTCAGTCCGACTCCACGAACCGAACGCCCGACGACGGACGCTCGCGGGTGACCTCGGCAAGAGCGGTCTTCGCCGCAGACATCGCGACCGAGCCGTTGTACCCGCGTCGGGCGAGCTGGCCCATGAGACGACGGAGTGCGGTGTCGTGCTCGAGCCGAGCGAGCGACGATGCCTTGGTGCGCGCGAACTCGAGGGCGCGAGCCTCATCGTCGTCAGGAAGTTCCGAGAGTGCGGACTCGATCACTTCGCGCGGAATGCCCCGCTGCGAAAGCGCACGCGAGAGCGCGACCCTCCCCTGCCCCTTGCGCTCGACGCCCGCGGTGATCAGCTGCTCAGCGAGGACACCGTCGTCGAGGTATCCACGTCGTCCGAACTCGTCGAGCACGTCGTCGATCTGGGCAGAGTCGAGACGCACCCCCTCCCGTTCGAATCCGCGCAGCACGAGACGCGCTTCAGAGATCGACAGTGAGCGTGTGCGCAGCTTTCGAACGAGCACTTCTTCGGCAGACGTACGGAGCTCCTCGACGCTCGGGGCGTCTGCTGAGGACTCCGGTTCACCCGTGAACTCCAACGCTCGCAGGCGCGGGGACGAATGGCCTCCCCCACGGGCCGGGTGACTCTCACTCGGGGACCCTTCACGTCCACCTCGCGCAGACTCGCTGCGCGGAGCACGTCGGCGCATGTCAGAGGCCGCGCCGCTCCACGTCGAATGCCACGACGCAGGGTCGGATGCGGACGCCGACTCGCTGTGGCGCTCTGGTGCAGAAGCATCCGACTGCGCCGAATCGGCCAGAGGGTCCTCTGCGCGGATCTGGGTCGTGGACGAGCCCGCGGCCGATGCCTTGGCTCCGAAGAGCGGGATGATGGGAGCGAGCCGCTCGGACTCGCTCCCGCCGTCACGATCGACCATGATCAGGCCGGGCGACGCTCGGCGAGCTCATCAGCAGGTCCGTCTGCTACGGCCCCGCCGATACCGAGCTTCTGCTTGATCTGCGTCTCGATCGCCAGAGCGACGTCAGGGTTCTTGAGGAGGAACGACCGCGCGTTCTCCTTGCCCTGGCCGAGCTGATCGCCGTCGTAGGTGTACCACGAGCCCGACTTCTTCACGATGGCGTGCTCGACACCGAAATCGATCAAGCTGCCCTCTCGCGAGATGCCCACACCGTAGAGGATGTCGAACTCCGCCTGCTTGAAAGGCGGAGCCATCTTGTTCTTCACGACCTTGACCCTGGTGCGGTTTCCGACCGCGTCGGTGCCGTCCTTCAGAGTCTCGATACGGCGGATGTCCATGCGGACGGACGCGTAGAACTTCAGCGCCTTTCCACCCGCCGTGGTCTCAGGGGATCCGAAGAACACACCGATCTTCTCGCGCAGCTGGTTGATGAAGATCATCGTCGTGTTGGTCTGATTCAGCCCACCGGTGAGCTTTCGCAGTGCCTGAGACATCAGTCGAGCCTGGAGACCCACGTGCGAGTCACCCATCTCACCTTCGATCTCGGCGCGAGGCACGAGCGCGGCCACGGAGTCGATGACGATCAGATCGATCGCGCCGGAACGCACGAGCATGTCTGCGATCTCGAGAGCCTGCTCACCCGTGTCGGGCTGAGAGACGAGAAGCGCGTCGATGTCGACACCGAGCTTCGCTGCGTAGTCGGGATCGAGCGCGTGCTCGGCATCGATGAATGCCGCGATGCCGCCGGCGCGCTGAGCGTTCGCGATCGCGTGCAGGGTGAGAGTCGTCTTACCCGAGGACTCCGGTCCGTAGATCTCGACGATGCGACCACGCGGGAGGCCTCCGACGCCGAGAGCGACGTCGAGAGCGATGGAACCGGTCGGGATGACGGCGACGGGTGCGCGCTCGTCGCTGCCCAGCCGCATGACCGAGCCCTTTCCGAACTGACGGTCGATCTGGGCGAGGGCGGTCTCGAGGGACTTCTCGCGGTCAGCGGGTGATGGCATGGCGTGCTCCTTATGCTCGCGTGGTGCCGCCTGTAGGCTGTCGCGGTCCTCCCGGTTGGGCGGAACTCTCCGACAAGGCGTATGGCTCTTCGGCCTGTCTTCACCGTACGAGGAGCCTCCGACATTGCGTCGCTGGCATCCAGGAAGTCGGGATGACGGTACCTCTGAACCACTTGTGCAGAACACTACGCCCGGTTCGAACGCATCTTCGACGACACGCCGAAGATCTGTCCGTGAAACCCGGAGAGTCTCGAACAGGGCGTCAGCGTCGGCGCGGCTCGAGACGACCCGCGCCGTGACGGCGCTCGATAGGGACATCCGCCTCGACGCACAGCGCCAGCCAGATGTCGCGAGGAGCGACGCCGTCGTCAAGTGCGGCCTCTGCGGTGCTACCACCGAGCTGGGTCAGCACGAGGTCGCTGACGAGCGACGAGCCTCGAGCTCCGAACTCCGCGTCCACGGCGCGAAGGAACTCACTTCGACGCATAGAGAGGAAGAGCCGCGCCGCTCAGCGCAGCGAGAGCTCTGGTTCGACGGAGGCCACGAGGTCGTCGGGAACGACGTCGGGGAACACCTGGATTCCTTCGAGAACCGAGATGCGGTCGCCGACCTCGCGCATGATGGTGGAGATCGGGACATCGAGTGCATCGGCGACAGATGCGAGGATCTCGCTCGACGCCTCTTTCTGTCCGCGCTCCACCTCGCTGAGGTAGCCGAGAGCCACTGACGCCTTGCTCGCGACCTGACGAAGGGTGCGTCCCTTCTGCAGGCGGAAGTCCCTCAACACGTCACCGATTTCCTGCCGTACGAGAATCATCGGAACCTCCTCCCAGATCGCCTTTCGGGGCCATACCCCGATCGAATCGCCAGTCTAGTCGCACTGACCTTCACAGAACCTACCTTTGCACGCTGTGCTTTGGGTGTGAGCACATAGACGAGAACCACGCGATGGCGTCGACTATTCCCGCATCACCCGATCGAGCAGCGCCAGCACCGCATCCACCGCCTGCGCCCTGATCTCCGTCCGCTCGCCGTCGAACAGAAACGCCTCGCTCTGCGAGACGTCCGGGGTCACGACCGCGACGTGCACGGTACCGACGGGTTGCCCGTCTGGTGAATCGGGCCCGGCGATTCCGGTGGTCGCGATGCCCACATCCGCTCGCCGACCGTCGATCCGGACTGCATCACGCACACCGTCCGCCATCTGCACTGCGACCTCCGCATGGACAGGCCCGTGCGCACGCAACAGCTCGTCGTCGACGCCCAGCAGAGTGTGCTTGACAGGTGTCGCGTAGGCGACGATGGCTCCGTTCAGCACAGCGGATGCTCCGGGAACGGCCACGAGTTCCGAGGCGACCGCACCACCCGTCAAGGACTCCGCGACACCCAGAGTCCAGCCGCGTGCTGCCAGGGCGGCCAGGGCCGAGGCAGCGACCGTCATGACTGTCGAGATCCTCGCACCTGCGCGACGATGTAGTCGATGCCACTCACCACGGTGAGGATGAGCACGATGACCATCAGGACGAGCGTGACGAGCACCCACGCATCGACGCCGATGAACACGTGCAGTGGGAGAACCGCCCACGAGAGAGCCACTCCCTGGACTGCGGTCTTGATCTTGCCCATCCACGCGGCGGCGACCACGTGCTCCTTCGCGACCACGAGCCTGTGAACTGTGATCCCCCACTCCCGGATGAGGATGATGATCACGATCCACCAGTCGAGTTCAGCGAGCACAGCGAGCCCGATGAACCCCGCCCCGGTCAGAAGCTTGTCGGCGATGGGGTCCCAGAGCTTGCCGAAGTCGCTGACGATCTCGTAACGCCGTGCGAGGTACCCGTCGACCCAGTCGGTGGAGATCGCGACGATGAAGAGCACCGCAGCGACCCACCGCACCGCGATGTCATCGAGGCCGTACGTCCCGCCGAGCAGGAGCAGGACGAAGAAGACGAGGGCGAGCGGGATACGCGCCACCGTGATCGCATTGGGCAGCTGCCGAGGAATGCCCATCAGTCGCGTCCCGTCAGGCCCCAGGCGTCTTCGTCGCCCTCGGCTTCGACGACGGGGAGTCCCTCGAACTGGGACTCGACGGGATCGTGCGCGGCCGCCCCCGCACCGGTCGTGGCGCCGGACGCCGGAGAAACGGACGCCGGCGACGCCGCAGGCGCGTCGTCGCCACGGAGCTTGGCCATCACCTGCGGAAGCTGCTCGACGGTCGCCAGCACGTCACGCGCCTTCGACCCTTCGGATGGGCCGACGATCTCCCGGGACTCGAGCAGATCCATGAGACGCCCGGCCTTGGCGAAGCCCACGCGCAGCTTGCGCTGCAACATGGACGTCGAACCGAACTGCGACGAGATGATGAGTTCGGCAGCGGCGAGCAGAAGCTCGAGATCGTCTCCGATGTCCTCGTCGACCTCTTTCTTCTTGGTCGGCTCCATCGCCTCCGCCACATCCGAGCGGTAGTCCGGTCGTGCCTGACGGGTCACGTGCTTGACGACCGCGTCGATCTCCTTCTCGTCGACCCACGCTCCCTGCAAGCGGAACGGCTTCGACGAGCCCATGGGTGAGAACAGAGCGTCACCCTGACCGATGAGCTTGTCGGCGCCGGGGCTGTCGAGAATGACGCGGCTGTCCGTGACGCTGGTCACGGCGAAGGCCAGACGCGAGGGCACGTTCGCCTTGATCAGACCGGTCACGACGTCGACGCTGGGTCGCTGGGTGGCGAGAACCAGGTGGATCCCCGACGCACGGGCGAGCTGGGTGATACGTACGATCGAGTCCTCGACGTCACGCGGCGCGACCATCATCAGGTCGGCGAGCTCGTCGACGACGACGAGCAGATAAGGGTACGGCTTGAGAACCCGCTCGCTGCCCACCGGGACCTCGACCTCTCCCGCCCGCACCGCCCGGTTGAAGTCGTCGATGTGACGGAACCCGAACGACGCGAGGTCGTCGTACCGCATGTCCATCTCCTTCACGACCCACTGCAGCGCCTCGGCGGCCTTCTTGGGGTTCGTGATGATGGGGGTGATGAGGTGCGGCACGCCCGCGTAGCTCGTGAGCTCGACGCGCTTGGGGTCGATCAGCACCATCCGCACGTCCGAAGGCCGCGCGCGCATCAACAGGCTCGTGATCATCGAGTTGACGAAGCTCGATTTACCGGATCCGGTGGAACCGGCCACGAGCAGGTGCGGCATCTTCGCGAGGTTCGCGGTGACGAAGTTGCCGCCCACATCCTTGCCGACGCCGATCGTGAGCGGATGGGTGTTCTTCAGCGCGGCCTGCGAGCGGAGGACGTCGCCGAGCGCGACGGTCTCGCGGTCGGTGTTCGGGATCTCGATCCCGATGGCACTCTTGCCCGGGATCGGCGACAGGATGCGCACGTCGTTCGAGGCGACCGCATAGGCGAAGTTGTTGCTGAGCTGGAGGATCTTCTCGACCTTGACGCCGTGACCGACCTCGACCTCGTACTGGGTGACCGTCGGACCGCGGGAGAATCCGGTCACCTTGGCGTCGACGTTGAACTGCGAGAGCACGCTTGTGATCTGCTCGACGATGCGATCGTTGGCCTCTGACCGCGCGACCGACGGCGGGCCCTCGGCGAGCACCCCGGGCGACGGAAGGATGTAGGGGGCGACGGGCGCCTGGGGTCCGCGGTCGCCCGGACCGTCGGTGCCGAAGCCGTCGAGACCCGGGAGCTCCGGCATCTCGCCCGTGTCTGATTCGTCATCGAGCAGAGCGGTCGTCTGCTGCTCGGCGAGAGCGTCGGTCACGGACCGCACGTCGGACAGGACCTCGGTGGCGGCGTCGGACGAGACGGCAGGGTTCACCACGGTGACCGCCTGATCGTACGCAGGTGTCGCGTCGGTGGTGGTCAGGAGCGCGGTGATGTCATCGGAGCCGAGGGTGCCCTCGTCGGGGTCCTCCTCGCGACCGGTCTTGTTCCGTCGCCACCACGGCAGCACATCGGGGTCGTCGACCTTGTCGGCGTCATCGATCGCCGCAGATTCCTTGGCGGGCTTCTCGACACGCTCGGCGTCGAACATCCACGCATACAGGTCACCGAGACGATGACCGATGCGGTTGGGTGGTGTCTTCGTCAGGATCAGCACACTGAGGATCGCCAGCAGCGAGAGCACGATGTACGCCGGGATCGTCGTCAGGTAGCTCAGCGGCTGCCCGATGATCCAGCCGAACAGACCGCCCGCGGCACTGAGAGCGACCATGCCCTGTTGAGGCTGCGGCAGCCCCCCTGCGACGTGGCAGAAGCCTGCGAGTGTGATCATCAGAAGGCCGAAGCCGATGCCGATGCGCCCGTTGTCGTGGACGGATGAAGGGTGTCGGAAGAGCCAGCCCGCGAGGATCAGCAGCAGCACGGGGAAGATGAAGGCCATTCGACCGATCAGGAGACCGACCGAGTATGCGCTGATGTTGGTCGCGACCTCGTTGCCGATGAAGAACCATTCGTTCACCGCACCGGCGATCGCGAGAAGCACCAGGAGCAGGGGGAACCCGTCGCGCCGGTCGTCCTTCTCGAGTGTCTCCGGCCCGAACGCGCGGAAGATCCCGCCCACCGCGTGAGCGATCCCGCCCCATGCGCGGACGATCACCGGCGGCTTGTCGAGTTCGTCGATGTACTTCTTCGGCGCGGCCTGAGCCTTCGGCGCGGCCTGCCTCTTGGGCCGAGGCGTGGCGCTGTCGGACGCGCGCGCTGATTTCGTGGTGCTCCTGGCCATGCTCTCACGTTACGGCCAGCAGCCGACAATGCCCCTCAATGACGCGGCTTTCCGCGGTCTTCGGAACCCGCAGGAGCACATCACGACACGCGATGCACCATCGTGTCACGAGCAGGTCCGCTGTCCGTGACGAGGAAACCCTCGGACCTGTACATGCTCCGGGCGAAGTTGTCGCGCTCCACGCTGAGGCTGATCCGCGCGTGCCCTTGCTCGCCGGCGTGGACGAGGAGGCGACGCAACAGCGTACGTCCGACCCCATGCGCCCGCCAGATCGGCTGCACACCGATGATCAGTTCGGGTACCGCCGTTCCCGCGAAACCGAAGCCCGGGTCATCCTGCGCCAGCATCCGATACCAGGCAGCGCCGATCGGTTGCCCGCCTGAATCGACGGCGATGAATCCGGCGTCCGCCGGACGCATCCATCCCGCAAGGTATCTGCGGTGTTCGACGGACGTCAGGATCTCATGCCGCGCCCGGGCTCCACCCGAGCGCCAGTTCGCCGCCTCGACGACCATGTCGCCGAGAAAGCTCCCGTCAGCCTGCACGGCGGGTCTGATCGAGTAGGCGTCCGACATGCACAGAGCATACGGTGCGCGCGTTACGGCCGAATGTCGCTCGACTGTGAACGTGCGGCCACAGGTCAGGCCTCGATCACCAGCGGGACGATCATCGGGCGGCGGCGGAGCTTCTGGTTGACCCAACGACCGATGGTGCGGCGGATGACCTGCGACAGCGCGTGGGTGTCGCGGACTCCGTTGCCTGAGGCCTCCTTGAGTGCCGCGATGATCTTCGGAGTCACGTCGTCGAACACCGAGTCGTCCTCGGCGATTCCGCGCGCGTGGATCTCCGGGCCGGAGATGATCCGTCCGGTCTGCGCATCGACGACGACGATGATGGAGACGAAGCCCTCTTCGGCGAGGATGCGGCGGTCCTTGAGGTCGGCGTCCGTGATCGCTCCGACGGTCGAGCCGTCGACGTAGACGAAGCCGAGGTCGAGCTGGCCGACCACGCGGGCGTCGCCGTCCTTGAGGTCGATGACCGTGCCGTTCGAGGCGATGATCGTGCGCTCCTCCTCGACACCGGTGTCCTGCGCGAGCTTCGCATTCGCGATCAGGTGACGGTACTCGCCGTGCACGGGCAGTACGTTCTTCGGCTTGAGGATGTTATAGCAGTAGATCAGTTCGCCGGCAGCGGCGTGCCCCGAGACGTGCACCTTGGCGTTGGCCTTGTGTACGACATTCGCGCCGAGCTTCGTGAGGCCGTCGATCACGCGGTACACGGCGTTCTCGTTGCCGGGGATCAGGCTCGAGGCGAGGATGACGGTGTCGCCCGGGCCCGGTTCGATCGCGTGATCGAGGTTGGCCATGCGGCTGAGCACGGCCATCGGCTCGCCCTGCGACCCCGTGGACATGTAGACGATCTTGTCGTCGGGGAGGTCGCGGGCCTTCTTGTAGTCGATGAGCAGCCCGCTCGGCACCTTCAGGTAGCCGAGGTCCTCGGCTATCGTCATGTTCCGCAGCATGCTGCGTCCGAGCAGGGCGACGCGGCGCCCGTGCGCATGAGCCGCGTCGAGAACCTGCTGCACGCGGTGCACGTGGCTGGAGAAACTCGCCACGATGACGCGGCGCGGCGCCTTGCCGATCACCTGGTCGAGCACGGGCCCGATCGAGCGCTCGGTGGGCGTGAATCCGGGTACGTCGGCGTTGGTCGAGTCGACGAGGAACAGGTCGACTCCTTCCTCACCGAGGCGCGCGAACGCGCGGAGATCCGTGATCCGACCGTCGAGCGGAAGCTGGTCCATCTTGAAGTCGCCGGTGGCGAGCACCAGGCCCGCGGGCGTGCGGATCGCGACAGCGAGCGCGTCCGGGATCGAGTGGTTGACCGCGACGAACTCGAGGTCGAACGGACCGACCTGTTCGCGCTGCCCTTCCTTCACGGTGAGCGTGAAGGCCTTGATGCGGTGCTCCTTGAGCTTCGCCTCGACGAGAGCGAGCGTGAGGCCCGATCCGATGACGGGGATGTCGCTCTTCAGACGGAGCAGGTACGGCACTGCGCCGATGTGGTCCTCGTGACCGTGGGTCAGAACCACTCCGACGATGTCGTCGAGGCGTCCCTTGATCGGTTCGAAGTCGGGCAGGATCAGGTCGACGCCCGGCTGGTGCTCTTCGGGGAAGAGCACGCCGCAGTCGACGATCAGGATCTTGCCGTCGAACTCGAAGATCGTCATGTTGCGGCCGATCTCGCCGAGTCCGCCGAGCGGGGTGACCCGCAGCGTCCCCTCGTCGAGTGCTGCGGGTTCTGCGATCGGGGTGGACATGCTGTCTCCTCAGTCGGACACTCCACGCGTCCGTTCGTTCGTTGTGACGCGGCTCACCGCGCCCGATGTCAGCGGGTCGTGCCGTGCACCTTCGGCAGGGCACCGCCCGCGGCCGCGTTGCGATCGGGGCGGAAGTTGGAGAAGTCAGCGCCCGGAACGTCCTTCACGAGATCGAGCTCGTCCTCGATGAGGGCGGCCTCCCACTCTTCGGGACCGACGAGCGGCAGACGGACGCGCGGGCTCGAGATTCGGCCGAGTCCGTGCAGGATGTACTTCGCCGCGACCGTGCCCGGCACGTGTGTCATGACGGCGCGCACCAGCGGCTCCAGGCGCTTGTGCTCCGCTGTCGCAGTGGTGAGATCGCCGCGGTTCACGGCGTCGATGATCGTGCGGTACGGGGTCGCGGCGATGTTCGCCGTCACGCCGATCAGGCCGGTGGCACCGATCGCGAGGTGCGGAAGCACATTCGCGTCATCACCGGAGAAGTACATGAGGTCGGTCTGGTTGAGCACGCGGCTCACTTCGGAGAAGTCGCCCTTTGCGTCCTTCACGGCGAGGATGTTCGGGTGCTTCGCGAGTCGCAGGATGGTCTCGTACTTGATCGGCACGCCCGTGCGGCCCGGGATGTCGTAGAGGATCACCGGGAGGTCGGTGGCGTCGGCCACCAGACGGAAGTGGGTCAGGATGCCGGCCTGCGTGGGCTTGTTGTAGTACGGCGTGACGATCATGATGCCGTCGGCGCCGGCCTTCTCGCTGGCCTTGTACAGCTCGATCGCGTGAGCAGTCTCGTTGGATCCGCCACCCGTGATGATCTTGGCGCGGCCGGCCGATACCGACTTGCCGATCTCGACGAGCTTGAGCTTCTCGGGGTCCGTGAGGGTCGAGGTCTCGCCGGTCGTTCCCGTCACGACGATTCCGTCAGCACCGGCGGTGATGACATCATCGATGTGCTTCTCGACGGCGGGCCAATCGACTTCACCGTCGGCCGTCATCGGAGTGACGAGCGCGACGAGAACCTGTCCGAAAGGGTTGCCCGAGTGCGTCATGCCCCCAAGCGTATCGGTTCGCGTGCCGCTCACGCAGACGAGGCCGGGCGGATGACGTCTCCGCGGGCGAGCTCGATCTTCTCGCGGAGCACCAGACCGGACAGCTCTCCCGCCGTCACCTCTTTCACGTGCTTCCGGAACATCTCAATGCCGGTGATCCGCGTCTGCGCCTGCGGAGCTCCGTCGCGCAACACCACGATGTCGTCATCCACTCGTAGCACGCCAGACGTGACCGTGCCCGTCGCCACTGTTCCGCGTCCGGTGATGGTGAAGACGTCCTCGACCAGGAACTCTGTCGACCCCGAGGGCACCGACAGCGAAGAGGACGCCGGAACGCGAGTGCTGTCGCCCGTCGCCGTCTCCCCTGCGACGCCGGCGGTCATCGCAGCGAGTCGCGCGGCCTCCGCTTCGTTGTACCGGCGCAGCATCTCGTTGGCGTCCTCAGAGTCGCGCTTGCGCCCGAACAACCATCCCATGCAGTCGATACTAGGTATCCGCATAGGCTCGACTCCATGGCATGGGTCACACGCGAGTCGTCGACGGTGTACGAGAACCGATGGATCGAGGTGCGAGAGGACCAGGTCACTGGACCCGGGGGCGAGGGGATCTACGGCGTGGTGACCATGCGGCATCCGGCGGTCTTCGTCGTCGCGCTCGATGAGGAAGACCGCGTCTGTCTCGTCACGCTCGAGCGCTACACGACCGGCGTATCGATCGAGGTGCCCGCCGGCCGGAGCGACGGCGAGGACCCGCTCGTCGCCGCACAGCGTGAGCTGCTCGAGGAGACGGGATTCGTCGCAGCGGAGTGGACACCGCTCGGAACCATGAACGCCCTGAACGGGATAGCCCACGCGCCGGAGCATGTGTTCCTCGCCCGCAGGCTGACCCCGGCGGACGACTCGGCGCACACCCAGGCGGAAGAAGGCATCGATGCCGTCATCTGGGTGCCGTTCTCCGAAGCGCTCGACATGATCGCCGACGGTCGGATCACCGATGGAGAGACGGTGGCAGCGATCGCCTACGCAGGCATCCGTCTGGGCAGATTCCGCTGATCAGCGGAGTGCACTGAGCATCGGAGCGCCCTCGGCATCCAGGTCAGACGCGACCTCGTCGGGCGACGCCGGAGGTGAGCGCACTGGGCAGCAGGCTCGCTATGCCGACGATGGCTTTGTAGCGCAGCGACGGGATCGAGACGGCCTTACCCCGCGCAGCATCTCGGAGCCCCTCACGGACGACATCGCGCGCGTCGAGCCACATGAACGCCGGAACACCCTCGTGCCCGGGTGCGAGCCCCATCCGCTCGTGGAACGACGTATGCGTGAAACCGGGGCACACCGCCGTCACGCTCACCCTGTCTCGGGCGTACTCGACGTTCGCCCAGCGGCTGAATCCGATGAGCCAGGCCTTGCATGCCGAGTACGTCGAGCGCGAGATGAATCCGGCGACGGACGAGACGTTGATGATGCGGCCGCCGCGACCGCGCATGGTCTGGAGAGCAGCGTGCATGAGGCGCATCGACGCCTCGACGTGGACGCGGAGATGCCGCACCTCTTCGTCGATGTCGTTGTCGGCGAACTGCAGCGGCAGGCCGAATCCGGCATTGTTGATGAGCAGATCCACCGGGTCGGAGGAGTCGCGGAGGCGGGCGGCGACGCGGTCGACGTCGGTGGCCACGGCGAGATCCGCCACGAGGATCTCGACCGCGATGCCGTACTCGCTGCGGAGCTCAGCGGCGACGTTCTCGAGAGCATCCGCCGACCGGGCGACGAGCACGAGGTCGGCGCGACGACGTGCGAGCTGACGGGCGAACTCGACGCCCAGCCCGGCGCTGGCCCCCGTGATGAGTGCGGTGGGCATCAGCGCTCGTAGCCGAGGAAACGGTAGCGGACACCCGAGCGAGAGGTCTGCCACTCCCCCTCGTCGACCACTCGCCATCCCGCCTTGGACGGGGCGTGCGCGTCGCCGTCGACATCGAGGTCGAGTTCGGTGACCTCGAGACGGTCGGCATCGGCGATCACGAGTCGGAAGATCTCGGCCCCGCCGATGATCCAGACCTTCTCCTGTCCCCGCACCGCTTCGACGACCGACGCCGCACGACGAGCGCCGACCGCGGACCAGTCCTGCTGGCGTGTGATGACGATGTTCTCGCGCCCCGGCAGGGGTCGGAACCGCTCGGGGAGAGAATCCCAGGTCTTGCGCCCCATGATCACCGGGGCACCTGACGTGATCTCCTTGAAATGCGCAAGATCCTCGGGCACATGCCACGGCATGCCACCCTCGGCGCCGATCACACCGTCGTGCGCCTCGGCCCAGATCAGGCCCACCCAGGTCACACCGCCACCGCCGCCCGGATCGCTGCGTGGTGCTGGTAGCCCTCGACGACGAAGTCGTCATAGGCGTAGTCGGAGATCGTCTCGGGCTTCCGCGCGAAACGCAGAGTCGGATACGGATAGGCGTCTCTGCTGAGCTGCTCGCGCACCTGATCGAGGTGGTTGTCGTAGATGTGGCAGTCGCCGCCCGTCCAGACGAAGTCGCCGGGCTCGAGTCCGACCTGCTGAGCGACCATCAGCGTCAGCAGCGCGTAGGAGGCGATGTTGAAGGGCACGCCGAGGAACAGGTCGGCGCTGCGCTGATAGAGCTGACAGGACAGCTTGCCGTCCGCGACGTAGAACTGGAAGAGAGCGTGGCACGGAGCGAGCGCCATGTCAGGGATGTCCGCAGGGTTCCACGCCGACACGATCAGGCGTCGGGAATCGGGAGACGTGCGGATCTGGTCGATCACGTCGCTCAGCTGGTCGATGCTCTCGCCGTCGGGCGTCGGCCACGACCGCCACTGCACTCCGTAGACCGGGCCGAGGTCGCCCGAGGCGTCCGCCCACTCGTCCCAGATCGTGACGCCGTTGTCCTGCAGCCACCTCACGTTGGAATCGCCTCTGAGGAACCAGAGCAGCTCGTAGGCGATCGACTTGAAGTGCACGCGCTTCGTCGTGATCAGCGGAAAGCCCTGCGACAGGTCGAAGCGGATCTGCCTGCCGAAGACGCTGGTCGTCCCCGTGCCGGTGCGATCCGACTTGTGCGTGCCGGACTCCAGCACGTCGCGGAGCAGATCTTCGTACGGCGTCGGGACGGCTGCGCTCATGTCCCCCAGACTACCGCGCGCAGGGACGGCGAGTCCGATCGTCACGATGCGACACATCGACCCTCACGCCCGCCGCACGACCGTATTCTCGATGCATGTCCCCCGCACTCGCGCTCGGAATCGCTGCGGCGCTCGTCGTGCTCGCCGCGGCGGTCGGGGTCACGCTGCGCCTCCTGGACGGACGGCGCCATAACGGCGGACATCTCCGATTCGATCCGGCCGACGCTGCAGCCGACCTCGGCTCTCGCGCGACCCTCGTGCAGTTCAGCACCGAGATGTGCACGCGCTGCCCGCAGGTGCGGCGTATGCTCACCGGTTACGCCTCTGCGAACGAAGACGTACGGCATCTCGAGGTGGATCTGACGCATCGCCCCGACCTCTCCGCGAGGTACAAGGTCATGCAGACCCCCACGACGTTCGTCGTCGACGCGTCCGGAGCCGTCCGTGCACGGTTCCACGGCGTGCCCCACCGCCACGCCCTCGACGAAGCTCTCACGTCCGTCTGAGGCAGGAAGGACCAGATCAGAGATGACCACACCGGCAGGTATCGATCCCCGCGGCCCCCGCTTCGCAGCCACGATCACAGCCGTGCTGCTGCTCGCGGCCACCTTTCTCGGCCTCATCGGCACCTCGACGGCGAGGTCGTTCGGCACCTCCTCCGACACATGGGCGATCGTCGCGGCGTCGACGGGACAGCGCGCTCTCGACCCCGCGTTCCTTCTCACGGTCGTGATCGCCCTGCTGTTCGTGTGGAGCGTGCTGTCCCCCGCGACGGCGCCGTGGGGCGTCGTGTTCCGCAGGTTCGTACGGCCGCGGCTCGCACCGCCCGCCGAGCTGGAGGACCCTCGCCCTCCGCGCTTCGCGCAGGGCGTGGGCCTCTTCGTCGTCACGATCGGACTCGTCCTGCACCTGCTCGGAGTGCCGTGGGCGCTGCCGATCGCGACAGCCGCCGCGTTCATCGCCGCCTTCCTCAACGCCGCGTTCTCGTTCTGCCTCGGCTGCCAGATCTACCTGCTTCTGCAGCGTGCCGGCATCCTCGGACGGGCGCCTTCCGCGGCCTGAGCGCGGTTCCGCCGGGCGCTCCGGGTCGATAGGCTGACCTCACACGCGAGCGCATATCCCGCGGCGCGAGAACCGGAGGAATCATGCCCGTCACCAGTGAAGCCACCACCACCTGGACCGGATCCCTCGCGGAGGGCTCGGGCACTGTCGCCTTCTCCTCGTCGAAGCTCGGCACCTTTCCGATCAACTGGAAGGCCCGCAGCGAGGGCAGCGACACCACAACGACACCGGAAGAGCTGATCGCTGCGGCTCACGCCTCGTGCTTCAGCATGGCGCTCTCTCACGCGCTCTCCGAGAACGGCACGCCGCCGGAGCGCGTCAACACCAGCGCGTCGGTCACCTTCAAGCCCGGCACGGGCATCACCGGCAGCCACCTCAACGTCAATGCCGTGGTGCCCGGCATCACTGCGGAGGCACTCCAGGAGATCGCCGCGGGAGCCAAGGTCGGCTGCCCGGTGTCCCAGGCGCTGGCCGGCATCGAGATCACGCTCGAGGCCACACTCGCCTGAGCCGGGTCAGCCTCGAGAGAGGCGAATCGCCTCGCGGATGCTGGCGCGGGCGTCTTTGCGGCGCCCTGCCGCATCCTGAACGACGCCGAGGCGGTAACGGGCTCGCCAATCGCCGGGCGCGGACGCAGCCGCGTCGGCATAGCGTGCGATCAGCGGGCCGGCGTCCGCGCGCGCGATTCGACCACTCGGAGTGAGCTCGCTCTCGGCCTCGGGCATGCCGCCCTCAGCATCGAGTTCACGCCCGAGACGATCCGCGCCGAACCCGAACTGCATCTCGCGGACGAGCGCCCACCCGCCGATCGGCGCCAGCACGATCAGTGCGATCCCCATCCCGATCGAGACCGTTGTGCCCACCGCGAAGAACATCACCGCGAGCCAGACGCACACGGCGAGGTAGACCAGCAGTGCCCCGGCCATGAGTGCCACGCCGATCCGTGACATCACGAGCGGATGCCGATGTCGATCATGTTCTCGAGTCCGACGACGACACCGGTCGATGTCGCCGCGAACGGAACGGCGATGCGGATTCCAGGTGCATACGCGAGGGCGGGCTCGACCGTGTCATGCGTGAACGTCAACGACTCGCCGGGTCCCGACAGGATGACCTCCTGCTTGGCGACGACGCCGGGACGACGGAGGGAATGGATCGGCACGCTGCCCACCTGCTGGCCACGGGCCCTCTGGTCGGCGTGCGGCGCGCTGACAGGCCCCAGCTCGGCCCGCGCGGCCGCGATCAGCTCGGCCGTCCGCACGGCGGTGCCGCTGGGTGAATCGACCTTCTTCTCGTGGTGCGCCTCGACGATCTCGACCGATCCGAAGTACGGTGCGGCGGCCGCGGCCATCGCGGAGCCCAGCACAGAACCGAGCGAGAAGTTCGGGATGAAGACGATTCCTGTTCCGGAGTCCTCGACCAACGGGCGAACCAGCGCGATGCGCTCCGCAGACCATCCGGAGGTCGCGACGAGCACGTTGATGCCACGCTCCACGGCCGCTCGCACGACGTCGACACTCACCTGAGGCGTGGTCGCGTCGATCACGAGATCCGCTCCATCCAGCTCGGCGAGGTCGCTCTGAGAGGTGAGCACTCGGTTCACCTCGAAACCCTCGAGCTCGTTCACCACTGCGTGGATGATCGAGCCGAGCTTCCCGGTCCCGCCGACGAGAGCTACCTGAGTGGTCATGCGTCCAGTCTATTTCTCGACGGGAGCCTGCCACCGCTCACGCTCGGCGCGGCGAGCGAGAGCGCAGAGGGGATTGGTCCGAGGCTCAGACCGGCATGTGATCGGGAATGCCGGTGCGCAGTTCCACCGGCAGATGCCCGGTGTCGTTGTGCGTCAGCAGCGTCCAGGGACGCCCCTGCTTCTGGGCGATCACGGTGAGCCCGCAATGGGCCTGGTTCAGAGTCATCCATCGCCACTCCGGCGCTCCGAGCACCTCACGGACGAACCACGAGATCACGAAGTTGTGCGTGATCAGCACCTCGTGCACGTCACCCGGCTTGCGAACCAGGAACTCGTTGACCGCGTCGAACATCTGCGCGCGTCCGGCTTCGATCTCGGCGTCGGTGACCGAGCCGAAGAAGGGCTCGTACGCGGCAGGGGTCTCTTCGGTCATCCCGGTCGGCACGCAGTCGAACAGCAGCGCAGTGGCCTCCGGATCGACCGATGGCAGTCGCTCGGCGATGGCACGCGCCGTCTCAGCCGCACGCAGGAGGGGCGAATGCCAGACGGCGTCGAGCGGAAGCCCCGAGAGACGATCGGCGATCAACTCGGCCTGACGCTGACCTCGCGGCGAGAGCGGGCCGTCGGTGAGGCCGTGCTCGGCATCCTGGTGCTCGCCATGCCTGACCAGATATATGTAATGCGTCACTCACTCGCTCGCTTCATCGACAGCGTCCTCCGGAATCCCCTCCACCCTATGCCAGGTATGTGACGGGGGTGTGTCGACGCTCAGTTCCCGGCTCGAGTGAGGTCGGCGATCTGCACGCGCGACAGCGCGACACCCGCACCCTGCATGAGCTCGTCGACATGCTCGGCGGCGAACGCGTTCACGATCGGAGCGACGACGGTCCTCTGCGCGAGCAACCAGGCGATCGACACCGCAGCGACGGGGAGCGCGAGCTCGGCGGCGACCTGATCGAGAGCCTTGAGCACCTTCGTACCGCGTCGGTTGAGGTTGCCGCGCAGCTGCTCGCCACGCACGCTGCGCGAGGTGAGCGACTTGGTGCGGTGACGCCCGGAGAGGAACCCGTGCTCCAGGGCATGGGAGGGCGTGACCGCGAGGTTCTGAGCGCCCGCGACGAGTCTGAGATCGCCCTCGAACGCCTGGCGGCGGATGAGATTGTACGGCGAATCGATGACCTCGACGCGCGGGTAGCCGGCGGAGGCGAGGATGCGGGCCTCCACGAGACGCTCGGGGGCGAAGCCGTACGCGCCGAGCGCACCGACTTTGCCCGCCTCGACGAGCCACTCGACGGTCGCCAGGGTGTCTTCGAGATTCGTCGTCGCGTCGAGCGTGGCATCGAGGTAGAGGACGTCGATGCGCTCGACACCGAGACGCGTGAGCGAGCCTTCGACCGCGCGGACCAGGTTCGTTGACCCGAGGCCGGGATTATCGGCGTGCGCACCGATCCTGACGCTGAGCAGCGCGCTCTCGCGTCGTCCGCGGGAACGGAGCCATTGCCCGATGATGTGCTCGCTTCGTCCGCCGGAGAACCCGTCTGCCGTGTGGATGGCATTGCCACCGAACTCGACGTACCGATCGAGGATTCCGTGGCTGGTCTCGAGGTCGACGTTCCAGCCGAACTCGGCCGCTCCGAGCATCAGCGGGAATGTGTCGAATCCGGTCTCGCCGAGCGGAACACGAATGCCCTCCCCGACACCGGGACCCACGATCGGGATGGGAGCGGAAGGGTGCTCCGCAGCCTGCGCCTGCGCGCGCTCGGGCGGCGTCCCTGCGCCTACGCTGAACAACCGCATTTCCTCACCCCCGCGTCGATCGGTGCGATCCGATCTGCGTCACTGCCTTCGATGCACCCCCCGGTGCGTACTTCGAGGGTATTCGAGAACCGCGAACGCTCCGACCAATCCGTGGAACGGCGGGAAAACTTCCAATAACGGTTTGATCACATCGGATACGACGAAGCCCGGATCGTCGTAGTGGCGACCCGGGCTTCGTCTGCGGAGAGCTGTCGATTACTCGGCTGCGGCCTCTTCGGCAGGAGCAGCGTCCGCAGCGGGAGCATCGTCGAGCACGGGCTCGAGCGACAGCTTGCCGCGGTCGTCGATCTTCGTGATCTTCACGAGGATCTTCTGACCCACGGACAGCACGTCGTCGACGTTCTCGACACGCTTGCCACCGGCGAGCTTGCGCACCTCGGTGACGTGCAGCAGGCCGTCCTTGCCCGGGAGCAGCGAGACGAACGCACCGAACGTCGCGATCTTGACGACGGTTCCGAGGAACTGCTCGCCCACCTCGGGGTTGGTCGGGTTGGCGATCGCGTTGACCTGGGCACGGGCTGCCTCGGCCGAGGGACCGTCGGTCGCGCCGATGTAGACGGTGCCGTCCTCCTCGATGGAGATCTGCGCACCGGTCTCATCCTGGATCGCGTTGATCGTCTTGCCCTTCGGGCCGATCAGCTCACCGATCTTGTCGACCGGGATCTGCACGCTGATGACGCGAGGCGCGGTGGGCGCCATCTCGTCGGGAGCGTCGATCGCGGCGTTCAGGACGTTGAGGATCGTCAGACGCGCGTCGCGGGCCTGGGTCAGCGCGCCGGCGAGCACCGACGACGGGATGCCGTCGAGCTTCGTGTCGAGCTGGATCGCCGTGACGAACTCGCTGGTGCCGGCGACCTTGAAGTCCATGTCGCCGAGCGCGTCCTCCGCACCGAGGATGTCGGTGAGTGCGGCGTAGCGCGTCTCACCGTCGACCTCGTCGGAGACGAGACCCATCGCGATACCGGCGACGGCTGCGCGCAGCGGCACACCGGCGTTCAGCAGCGACAGGGTCGACGCGCAGACGGAGCCCATCGACGTCGAGCCGTTCGAGCTCAGCGCCTCGGAGACCTGACGGATCGCGTAGGGGAACTCCTCGCGGCTCGGCAGCACCGGCACGAGTGCGCGCTCGGCGAGGAAGCCGTGCCCGATCTCGCGACGCTTCGGCGAACCGACACGGCCGGTCTCACCGGTCGAGTAGGGCGGGAAGTTGTAGTGGTGCATGTAGCGCTTGCTCGTCGTGGGCGACAGCGAGTCGATCTGCTGCTCCATCTTGAGCATGTTCAGCGTGGTGACGCCCATGATCTGGGTCTCGCCGCGCTGGAAGATCGCCGAGCCATGAACGCGCGGGATGACCTGCACCTCTGCGTCCAGCGGACGGATGTCCGCCAGGCCACGGCCGTCCATGCGCACGCTCTCCGTGAGGATGCGGCCGCGGACGATCTTCTTCGTGACGGACTTGTACGCCGCGGAGAACTCGATCGGGGCTCCAGCCGGAAGGTTTCCGGCCTCGACCGCTTCGATGAGCTGCGCCTTGACGCGGTCCTTGACCTCGTCGTCCTTGCCCTGACGCTCCAGCTTGTCGGCGATCTGGTAGACGTTCACCAGGTCGTCGTACGAGCGCTCGGCAACGAAGTCGTAGACCTCGCTGGAGTACGGCGGGAAGACCGGGTACACGCCCGGCTCCTTCGCAGCGGTGGCTGCGAGCTCGGCCTGAGCCTTGACGAGCTGCGCGATGAAGGGCTTCGACGCTTCGAGACCCTGCGCGACGACAGTCTCGTCGGGCTTCGTGGCGCCGGCCTTGATCAGGTTCCAGCTGCCCTCGGTGGCCTCGGCCTCGACCATCATGATCGCGACGTCTTCGGTGCCGTCGGCCTTGGTGACGACACGACCGGCGACGATCAGGTCGAACACGGCCTCGCTGACCTGCTCGGCGGTCGGGAACGCGACCCACTGGTCGGCGTGCTCGCCGTGGCCGGGGATGAACGCGAGGCGCACGCCGGCGACGGGGCCCGAGAACGGGAGACCCGAGATCTGCGTCGACGCGGAGGCAGCGTTGATCGCGAGAGCGTCGTAGAACTCGCCCGGAGCGATGGAGAGAACGGTGATGACGATCTGGACCTCGTTGCGGAGGCCGTCGACGAACGACGGACGCAGCGGACGGTCGATCAGTCGGCAGACCAGGATCGCCTCGGTGGAGGGGCGTCCCTCGCGACGGAAGAACGAGCCGGGGATCTTGCCTGCTGCGTACGAACGCTCTTCGACGTCGACCGTCAGCGGGAAGAAGTCGAAGCCCTCACGCGGGTGCTTGCCTGCGCTCGTGGCCGAGAGGAGCATGGTCTCGCCGTCGAGGTACGCGGCGACTGCGCCCTGAGCCTGCTGCGCGAGGCGGCCGGTCTCGAAGCGGATGGTGCGGGTGCCGAAGCGGCCGTTGTCGAGAACGGCCTCGGTGGCGGTGATTTCAGGACCTTCCAAGAGGTCTCTCCTTCTTTGTTTAGACTCGCGAGTCCGTATGACGCGCGAGCGTGTTCATGAAGGAGCGGATGCGGCCGGATACGGGCGCGCGGGCATTCCCGCGAATGTCACCTGCGCTGGCCACCAGTAGAAAGCCACCCGACGACCCGCCGAGGAACCCACCACAGGGGACCAGCTCTCCGCCGATCGCTCCATGAGTCGATATGAAGTTGTGCAGCCGACAGACGTCGACCTCCCTCAGCCTACCAGCGGCACTACGAAAACCCCCGCGACCGCGCCCTCCGGATATCCGGACACGCCGCAGCCACACGGCGTTCACCGGCCGGATGCCGACTCGTCCGGAGCATCCGCTGTCCTGGGATCATGCGTATGTCAGTGATCGGATGCGGGTACCTGGGTGCCGTGCATGCCGCAGCGATGGCCTCACTCGGACACGACGTCGTGGGTATCGACGTCGACGCGCAGAAGGTCGCAGCGCTGGCGAGCGGCGCCGCGCCGTTCTTCGAGCCACAGCTCGCTGAGCTCCTGCAGGAGGGCCTTGCCTCAGGTCGATTGCGATTCAGCACCGAAATGTCGGATGCGTCCGGGGCGGCAGTCCACTTCATCGCCGTCGGCACGCCCCAGACCGCGGGCGGACATGCCGCGGATCTGCAGTTCGTCGACGCCGCTGTGGCCGCGCTGCTCCCCCACCTGCGCCCAGGAGACGTGGTCGCCGGCAAGTCGACGGTGCCGGTGGGCACGGCCGAGCGCCTGTGCACTGCGATCACCGACTCCGGTGCGACCCTGGTGTGGAACCCCGAGTTCCTCCGCGAGGGATGGGCGGTGCACGACACGATCTCGCCTGACCGCCTGGTGGTGGGTGTCCCCTCCGGAGACGATGGCGAACGAGCCGCCGACCTCCTGCGCGAGGCGTACCGCCCCGCGGTCGAGGCGGGGACGCCATTCCTCGTGACCGATCTGGCGACGGCCGAGCTCGTCAAGGGCGCCGCGAACGCCTTCCTCGCGACCAAGATCTCGTTCATCAACGCGATGGCCGAGATCGCGGAGGCCGCGGGTGCCGATGTCGCCCTCCTCGCGGACGCGCTCGGGCACGACACCCGGATCGGACGGAGATATCTGGGCTCGGGCATCGGGTTCGGCGGCGGCTGCCTTCCGAAGGACATCCGCGCCTTCGCCGCACGGGCCGAGGAGCTCGGACGAGGCGAGGCCGTCGGATTCCTGCGCGAGGTCGACTCGATCAACCTCCGGCGACGTGACAGAGCCGTCCAGCTCGTCGTCGACGCCCTGGGCGGGCTTGTCTTCGGACGGCGGATCGCGGTGCTCGGAGCCGCGTTCAAGCCCTTCAGCGATGACATCCGCGACTCCCCCGCCCTCGATGTGGCGGTGCGACTGCGCGGTCTCGGCGCGGACGTGATCGTCACGGACCCTGCTGCTCTCGACAATGCGAGGGCCGCGCACCCGCAGCTCGGCTACGCCGCCGAGCGCGACGAGGCGCTGCGAGACGCGGATGCCGTCGTGATCGCCACGGAGTGGGATCTCTACCGCCGCCAGATGACCCCCGAGCACGCAGGGTCTCTCGTCGCGGGACGAGTCATGATCGACGGCCGGAACTGTCTGGACGCGGCCGCCTGGCGCGCTGCCGGATGGACCTATCACGGCATGGGGCGCCGCTGATCGCACGCGGTCCACGCGTCACAGCCACTCGAGCGACAGGCGCGCTCGCCTCGGGCCCCTCAGCTCACCCTCACTCCGCGGCGCGAGTTCGACCGGCCCAGGTACACGTAGTCGTCGTGCTTCGCCGTGCGCCCGTCGCCGGCGGTACGACCGTGCATCCGGCGCCACACCCAGGGCAGGGCGTGCCTGCGCCACCACAGCCCCGCACCGATCGGCTCGTTCTCGTGCAGTGCCGCGTCGAGTGCGCCGAGCGCGTCCGCGTGCGGGACGGCCAGCAGTTCGCCGGCTCGATATGCAAGGAAGCGGTGACCGCGGCTGCTGAGGTGCACGAGGTCCTCGCCCCAGTTCGTCCGATCCGGAAGGGTCGGGTGCAGGTCGGTGTCGATCAGGATCGCTCCCGTGCGGGCGGCGATGCCCGCGAGCGCTGTCGCGAAGGCCGCGAAGCGCCGAGAGTACATCGCCGCCGCCCGTCGACGAGGCAGGAACGGCGTGACCAGCACGACATCCGCTCCGATTCCGCGGAGTCTGCGCACCGCACCCTCGAGCTCCGCGGCGAGCGCAGGGATGTCGACGCTCGGCTTCACCAGATCGTTCGCGCCGATGAGGATCGACACGAGGTCAGGTTCGAGCTCGAGGGCACGGGGGAGCTGGATCCCGCAGACGTCCCGGACGCGCTTCGACCTGATCGCGAGGTTCGCGTAGTGCAGGCCGCCCCGGGCGGCGAGCAGGAGCGCGAGGCGGTCAGCCCATCCGCGCAGGGCGCCGTCGGGCGCCGGGTCGCAGAGGCCTTCGGTGAGCGAGTCCCCCATCGCGACGTAGCGCTGCCAGCGGCGGGCCTCGACGGGGGCGGTGATCTCTGGGCGGGTCAGACGACGGGCCCGGAGCCCTGAGTCCACGGCGCGGAGCATCCTCGCTTCGTCGAAGTGCCCCAGCAGCTGGTCGCACACGCTCGCCCAGCTGCGCCCCTGCACCGCCTCGTGACCGGCTGCACCGAAAGCTCTGCGCTTACGCTCGTCTCCGGCGAGGTCGGCGACCCTCATGTGCAGGTCGTCGAGGTCACCCGGGCGGTAGAGCCAGCCGTCGATCCCCATCCTGACGAGATCCAGGGGTCCGCCTCGTCCGGTGGCGACGACCGGCACGCCGCCCGCATGCGCCTCCTGCAGCGTCTGACCGAACGTCTCACTCTCCCCCGGATGCACGAACACGTCGAACGACGCCATCGCCGCGGCGAGCGCCTGCCCATCGAGGTGACCGAGGAACACCGCCCGCGGCATCAGGTTCATCAGCGCGGCGCGGCTCGGGCCGTCGCCGACGATCACGAGTCTGGCGCCGGGGATGCTCTGCAGCACGGCGAGATCCTCGACCTGCTTCTCCGGTGCGAGTCGGCCGACGTACCCGATCACGACATCACCGCCCCACTGCGCTCGCAGCTCGTCACTGCGGCGAGAGGGCTGGAAGCGCTCGGCGTCCACCCCTCTGCCCCACCGGCGTACCCGATCGACCCCGAGGGAGGCGAGACGCTCAGTGGAGTCTGCCGACGGTGCGAGCGTGAGAGTCGCCCGGCGGTGGAGCCGTGCGATGTGCGAGTGAGCGATCGCGGTCGTCGCAGGGACCCGGTATCGCTCGGTGTACGCGGCGACATCGGTCTGGTAGGCGGCGATCGCGGCGATGTCGAGCCGCTCTGCGGCGAGCGCTCCACGCCAGCCCAGCGCGAAGGGCGACGCGAGATGCACGACGTCGGGCTGGAAGCGACGCAGAGACGCGGCGACCCGGTGGGCGGGTGAGGTCCCCACTCGCACGGTGCGGTACCCGGGGAGCGCGATGCTCGGGATCGGTTCGACAACGGCCCCGCTGATCTCGGTGGGTATGCCGTCGGCATCCGGGGCGATCACGTGGGCCTGATGGCCGGTGCGTTCGAGGTGCGTGAGGATCTGCAGGACGGATCCGGTCACACCGTTCATGTGCGGAAGGAAGGACTCTGTCACGATCGCGACTCTCACATGCCCAGGATGCCGTCGCCGGAGTGCGCCGCAGGCAGGAAAACCCTCCGATCACCAGAAGTTCACCGGATGCTGGAGCGCGCGTCACCGGCTATCCGGACGTTGGTTCCCGTTCACCTGCGCAGAGCACTCTGAAGGCGTGCCCACCGATCTGCTCACCGGCCCCTGGGCCCTCGTCGTCATGAGCCTCCTGGTCCTCGGTGACGCGTTCCTCGTCGTCGTGCCGGGCGAGATCGCCGTGACCGCACTCGGTGCTGTGGCGTCGAACGTCGGATCGCCGCCCCTCTGGGCTGTGATCACCTGCGCGGGTACAGCAGCCGCCGCCGGTGATGCCGCCTGCTATCTCATCGGGCGCACGGTCGGAACGGCACGCTGGCGATGGATGCGGGCTCCGCGTGTGCGCCAGGCGCTCGAATGGGCCCGACGTCGACTCGACGGCGGCACCGCCGTGGTTCTGTTCACGGCCCGCTTCGTGCCGTTCGCACGCCTGGCCATCAACCTCGTCGCCGGCGCCTCCCGTATCCATGCGGGCCGCTATCTGTGCCTGGTGACGGTGGCGGCATTCGGATGGGCGGTGTACCAGGCGTCCGTGGGTGCGATCGTCGCGACTCTCGTCCCCGGTGGCCCGGTCGTGGCGGTGGTGGTGTCTGTGGTGATCGCACTCGCCCTCGGGGCGGTGATCGATCTCATCTCGCGTCGGGTGCGGAGGTGATCCCCCACCCGTGCGAGGCGTGCCCTAGGCTGGCGAGCATGAGCACCGAAGAAGGCGCCTCCTCCACCGAGGACATGAAGCGCAAGTTCAAGGAAGCGCTCGAGAAGAAGAACGCGCACCACAGGCAGGGCGAGGCCCACCTGGACGGCGACTCCGCCGTCCACGGCGCACCCGCCCCGCAGACGCGGCGCGAGTTCCGACGCAAGAGCGGTTGACCACACGGATGCGGGAGCCGGCGACTGCCGACTCCCGCATCCTTCTTCGTTCCGTCGCGAGGCTCAGTTGCGTGCGGCGCGGAGACGCGCGCGCTCCTCCTTCGCCGCCATCTCGTCGAGGGCGGAGTCCTTGAGCCCCTGCACATCGACAGCCTTCCGCTCATCGGCCATCCCGTGATCGTCGACGCCGTCGAGCTGCGACTCCTCGAAGGGCAGCGCGCCGCTCAGCACCTTCTGAACCCGATCGCGATCGATCTGACGCGTCCACGTGCCGATCAGGAGCGTGGCGACAGCGTTGCCGGTGAAGTTGGTGAGGGCTCGCCCCTCGGACATGAACCGGTCGATGCCGACGATCACGCCGACGCCGTCGACGAGATCGGGCCGGTAGGCCTGGAGGCCGCCCGCGAGAGTCGCGAGGCCGGCGCCCGTGACACCGGCTGCTCCCTTGCTGGCGATGATCATGAACACCAGCAGCCCGATCTGCTCGCCGATCGACATCGGCTGCCCCATTCCGGTGGCGATGAAGAGAGACGCCATCGTCAGGTAGATCGCGGTGCCGTCGAGGTTGAACGAGTACCCGGTCGGCACCGTGATGCCGACGACCGGCTTCGAGACGCCGATGTGCTCCATCTTGGCGATGAGACGCGGAAGCGCGGACTCCGATGACGAGGTGCCGACGATGAGCAGGTATTCGCGGGCCAGGTACTTCACGAGGCTGAAGATGTTGACCCGTGTCACGGCATAGAGCAGCACGCCGAGCACGACCACGATGAACAGGAAGCAGGTGATGTAGAACGCGATCATGAGCACGCCGAGGCTCCAGATGGCTGCGACACCCGTTTTGCCCACGACGGCGGCGATCGCTCCGAAGGCGCCGAGCGGGGCGAGCCACAGGATCATGCCGAGGATGCGGAACACCAGCTTCTGCAGGTTCTTGACCGCCTCCATGATCGGCGCCCCCTTGTCGCCGAGTCCCTGCAGTGCGAAGCCCACGAGCAGGGCGATGAACAGCACCTGCAGGACGCTCTCACCCGTGAAGGCCGAGAAGAAGGTCGTCGGGATGATCCCGAGGATGAACTCCGTGGTCGTCTTCGCCTCGGTCTCGGTCGCGTCGTAGTCGGCGTTCGCCATGTCGAGACCTGCACCCGGGTGGATGATGTTGCCGACGACCAGTCCGATAGCGAGAGCGAAGGTGGACATGACCATGAAGTAGAGCAGCGCCAGGCCGCCGATCTTGCCGACGGTCGCCGCTTTCGCGATCGACCCGACGCCGACGACGATCGTGCAGAAGATGATCGGCGCGATCATCATCTTGATCAGCGACACGAAGCCCTTGCCGATCGGCTCGAGGCTCTGCCCGACCTCGGGCCAGATGAGTCCGACCGCCGCTCCGAGCACCACGGCGATGATCACCGACACGTACAGCCAGGTGTGCCTGTCCCAGGCCTGCTTGCCCCGCCGCCAGTGGAATCCGGGAAGCGAGAACCCTGTCGTGATGGCCATGTTTTCCTCCTTGATCATGAACGTCGTCGTCTCATGCCCTCGGGCGCCCTCGCCTTCGGTAAGCTCACCGTCGCGGACTTCGCACGGCGACACCATTTGTGGTCGTATTGGTCTTCACCGATATCTCGGAGTCCGCGATCACTGACGATCGGAAGGACGCGATGACACACGCGCGCGCCACCCGGAGCATCGCTTCCCGGGTGTTTCTGGTGCTCCTCGCCGCCGCCGTCGTGGTCGGTGCTCTGGTGGCTGTGTTCCTCGTCGTGGATGCGCAACGCGCGACCCATGCGGAGGCGGAGCGAGTCACCGCCGCCACCGCCGTGACCCTCGCCTCTTCCCCACTCGTCATCGATGCGCTCGAGGCGGGACGGCCGGAAGAGGCGACCCGCGTGCTCGAGCCGTATGCGCTCGACGTGATCGCGGCTGCCGGTCTGGACTTCGTGACCATCATGACTCCCGACGGCATTCGTCTCACGCACCCCGACCTCGACCAGATCGGCGGAGACTACCTCGGCACGATCCCGGACTCGCCGCGTACCCTGACCGAGGTCTTCACCGGTACCCTCGGCCCGTCGGTACGGACCATCGTTCCGGTGGTCGCATCTGACGGCGAGCTGCTCGGCTGGGTGTCGTCGGGCGTGACGATCGAGTCCATCTCCGAGACCCTCATGCGTCGTCTCCCGCTGTCGATCGGCATCACGGTCGGGCTCGTCGCCCTCGGTGCCCTCGGAGCGTGGGTCGCACGCCGGTTCACCCGGGGCATCGCCGGCGATCTGCCACCGGGCCAGGTGCGGGATGCCGTGTCGTCGTACGAATCGCTGCGCACACTCGGAGATGCGCTGCGCGCCCAGACGCACGAGCACGGGAATCGCATGCACACGGCAGTCGCGCTCCTGGAGCTGGGTCGCAGCGACGAGGCGATCGAGATCCTGACCGAGACCTCACGACAGAGCCAGTCGCTCGTCGACCAGGTGACTGCTCGACAGGCGGGCGACCCTGCGGTCGGTGCGCTGCTGCTCGGCAAGGCGTCACAGGCGAAGGAGCGCGGGATCGACTGGCGGGTCAGTATCGACCCCGACACTCCAGCGTCGCCGCTCTCGGCGGTCGACAGCGTCGCCGTGCTGGGGAACCTGATCGATAACGCCATGGATGCCGCGGGGGCAGGCGGCGAACGCTGGGTGCAGGTCTCGCTGAGGCCCTCGACCGAAGGCGGGATCGTGCTCCAGGTGTCGGACGGCGGCGACGGCATCCCCGCGGAGCTGCGCGAGCACGTGTTCAGCCGCGGTTTCTCGACGAAGCCCGCCGGATCCCAGGGGCGGGGGGTCGGCCTTCCCCTGGTCCGCGCGGTGGTGACCGGCGCAGGCGGCACGGTGGATCTCTCCGGCCATCCGACCACGTTCACCGTCGTCCTCCCGCCCGCGAGAGGACGGAGGACATCGTGATCCGCACGCTCATCGTCGACGACGACGCTCTGACCCTCGAGCTGCACCGCTCGTATCTCGAGCGACTCGACGGCTTCGTGATCGGAGGCGAGTGCACCGGAGCCCGCGCCGCACTCACTGCTCTGCTCGATCAGCCGCGCGGCGAGCCGTTCGACCTCGTCCTCCTCGACATCACGATGCCCGACGGATCGGGGATCGATGTGTTGCGCACGCTCCGCGCCCGTGCGGCCGCGGTCGATGTGATCGCGATCACCGGCGTGCGCGACGCGGAGACCGTGCGGCAGATGGCCGCCCTGGGCGTGTACCAGTACCTCGTCAAGCCGTTCCCCTTCGCGGTCTTCCAGGAGCGGCTCACCGCGTACCGATCGCACCGGGATCACGCTCGATCGACCGCGGGCGAAGCGACACAGTCCGAGATCGATGCGCTTCTCGGACGCACGACCGGCACGATCCCGATTCCGAAGGGGCTGTCATCCGCGACGCTGCAGAGGGTGACTGCTGAATTGCGCTCCACCGGCGCCGCGGTGTCAGCGAGCGAGGCAGCGACGCGGCTCGGGATGTCCCGTGTATCCGTGCGGCGGTACCTGGAGCACCTCACCGCATCGGGGGTCATCACCCGAAGCGCCCGGTACGGCGCACGAGGACGACCCGAGACGGAGTACCGCTGGGCACGACGCGGCGACGGAGGCGACTGACGCCCGCGCGGCGTGCACCGTCATCGATCGTTCGAATGACCCGAGTCGTTCCCTCCGGTGCGGCTCGTCGTCAGCGTGGCAGCCGACCCTCGTGGATCACGGAGTCAGGGTCGGCGGCAGCCCTGACGGTGCGCAGTCGATCGATCGCGCCCGGATCACCGCAACGCTCGAGCGTCTCGCCCGGCCCGAGGAAGGTCGGGATCGTGTGCGGAGCGATCGCGGGCGCCAGCACGTCGCGAAAGCCGCTCATGCTTGCTTCTCCCGGCTCGCTCCGGTCGCCGGGGAAGACGGGCACGAGTGCGTGAAGCAGCCAGTCGACACCCCGAAGACTCGCGAATCCCGCCCGCCTCGGGTGTTCGAGTACACCGCCCAGCATCCGGATCTCGATCCCCATGATCGACCACTGCTCCGGCAGATCCCGAAAGCGGAAGAGGTCGTCGATAGTCGCGTCGTCGAGCGACGAGAGGGCAGCGGAGACGCCTTTGCCCGCCGTCGGTTCGAGGGGTTCGCCGCTCGCCGCGGCGACCGTCTTCGGCGATGTCGCCCCCGACTCCTCGCGGCGAACGGTACCGGCTCGCCGCACGGCTCCGATCAGATCATCGGCGGGCCCGACCGTGGACAGCGCCTGCACGGTGACGTAGCCGCGTCCACGGATCTCCTCGGGAAGCTGCGGAGCGTCGGGCATGCGCATCGAGTTCACGAAGACGTTCACCGATGCCGGGGCGTCTGCGGAGATGTCTCGGACAGCCCGCATCACCGCTCCCGCGTCCGAAGCGTCGAACGTGAGTTGCGTTCCCCACACCGTCGGCGCGGGAACCAGGTCAATCTCGAGAGCGGTCACGATTCCGACGATGCCGCCTGCTCCGCGAAGCGCCCACATCACCTCGGGGTCGCTCTCGTCGTCGATCCGTTCGTGGGTTCCGTCGCCCCGCAGCACCCACGCGGCCCTGAGATTCTCGGAACCGAGTCCTGCCGTGCGGCTGAACCAGGAATGACCACCGCCCAGGGTGTACCCCGCGACGGCGACGACCGGACTCGTACCGGCAGGAGCCACCCAGCCGGTGCCCTCGAGCGCCTCGACGACGGCTCCCCAGCGGACCCCACTGCCGACGCGGACCACGCCGGAGCCGAGGTCGACCGACAACTCGTCGAAAGCGGACATGCGGACGATGACCGCGCCGGCCAGGTCACCGCCGGCACCGTGCCCGGTGGGCTGCACCGCCAGCGTCACGCCCGTGTTCCGCGCGACACCGAGAAGAGCGCGCAGGTCTCGCAGGTCGGCAGGTTCGGCCACGCCCGCCGGACGCTGTTCGATCGCAAGATTCCACGGTCTGCGCGCAGAATCGAAGGAATCGTCACCGGGGAGGAGCAGAGTGCCGCGCAATGCATCCCGCGCGGAGTCGAGCACAGAGCGAAGGGCCATGAGGTCACCGTACGACGCCCCTCGGACATCGTCTACGGCCTCATGGCCCTGCACCTGCTCCCGGCCGTGCCGGCGAGCCGATCACTCCCCGGCGAGACCGCCGAGCATGTGGCCGAACGAGCGTCCTTCACCCAGATAGGTGGCCGGATCGTAGGGATCAGCGACAGACGCCGCCTCGCGGCGTGCGATGGCCTCGGCCAGCTCACGAGCACCCTTCTCGATGCGCTTCGCGAGCGGTGCGACGTCGTCGCCCGCCCCGCCCCAGTCGCTGGACGCCGCGAACACACCGGTCGAGACGGCCTCGGCGTGCAGATAGGCGAAGAGCGGCCGGATCGCGTAGTCGATCGCGAGCGAGTGCCGCGCCGTGCCGGCGTTCGCCCCGATCAGCACCGGCGTGCCGGTGAGCGCGTCGGGGTCGAGAACGTCGATGAACGACTTGAAGAGTCCGTTGTAGCTCGTCGAGAAGATCGGCGTCACGGCGATCAGAGCGTCCGCCGATACGACCGTGTTGATCGCGGTCTCCAGCGCGGGCGGTGCGAAGCCCGTGAGCAGGTTGTTCGTGATGTCGTGCGCATAGTCGCGCAGCTCGATCACATCGACGCTGGCCTCGATGTCGTGACCGGCGAGAGCCTTCACGGTCTCGGCCGCGAGGCGATCTGCGAGCATCCGCGTCGAGGAGGGGTTCGAGAGCCCCGCCGAGACGACGGCGATCCGACGCGTGGCCATGTCAGGCCTCCTTCCGGCTGAGACCGAAGGCGGCGCCGGCCGGGGCCGGGGTGTCCTCGTAGGGAGAGTCCCCGGTCAGGTTGTCGCCCCGGTTCGCACCGGGCCGCGCCTGACGGGTGGGTCCGTCACCGAATTCGGCCTTCACTCGCGCGGCGTGAGTCGGAGCATCCGGCACGGTCGCCGGACGATCCTTCGCGAGCTCCTTGCGGAGCACCGGCACGACCTCGGATCCCAGGATGTCGAGCTGCTCGAGCACCGTCTTCAGAGGCAGGCCCGCGTGGTCGATGAGGAACAGCTGGCGCTGGTAGTCGCCGTAGTGCTCGCGCATCGCGGCGTAACGGTCGATGACCTGCTGCGGCGACCCCACCGTGAGCGGGGTCATCTCGGTGAAGTCCTCCATGCTCGGTCCGTGCCCGTAGACCGGGGCGTTGTCGAAGTACGGGCGGAACTGATCGACCGCATCCTGCGACTTCGCGGCCATGAACACCTGACCACCGAGACCGACGATCGCCTGTTCGGGCGTGCCGTGCCCGTAGTGCGCGTACCGCTGACGGTAGAGCTCGATGAGGCGCTGGTAGTGCTCCTTCGGCCAGAAGATGTTGTTCGCGAAGAAGCCGTCTCCGTAGTACGCGGCCTGCTCGGCGATCTCGGGCGTGCGGATGGACCCGTGCCACACGAACGGCGGCACGCCGTCGAGCGGGCGAGGCGTGGAGGTGAAGCCCTGCAGCGGGGTGCGGAACTTGCCGTCCCAGTCGACGACATCCTCACGCCACAGCTTGTGCAGCAGTGCGTAGTTCTCGATCGCCAGCGGAAGCCCCTGACGGATGTCCTTGCCGAACCACGGGTACACCGGGCCGGTGTTGCCGCGACCGAGCATGAGGTCCATACGTCCGTCTGAGACGTGCTGCAGCATCGCGTAGTCCTCGGCGATGCGGACAGGGTCATTCGTCGTGATGAGCGTCGTCGACGTAGAGACGATGAGGCGCTCCGTCTGCGCGGCGAGCGCCGCCAGGAAAGTCGTGGGGCTCGATGACCAGAACGGAGGGTTGTGGTGCTCGCCGATCGCGAAGACGTCGAGACCGACCTCTTCGCTGTGCGTGGCGATCGCCAGGGTGGCCTTGATCCGCTCCTGCTCACTCGGCGTGACACCGGTGGTGGGGTCGCGGGTGATGTCGCTGACCGACATGATGCCGAACTGCACCGGGACGCCTGCCTGCTCACTCATGATTGCTCCGTCTTCTCCGAATCGGATGCCCTGCACCCGCTTCTATTCATTTGAATGTATCTGAGTCAACGCGGTCAGTCCAACTTTATTCCCGGCGGTAGCCTCGGAACATGAACAGCGCCGGCGCCGCACCGACGAGCCCTCCCACGGGCTCCACCCCGAAGCCACGTCGGCGGGTCCCGTTCTGGGACAACGCCCGGTTCGCCTGCATCGTGCTCGTGGTGCTGGGTCATGCCATTCAGCGCCTCACGTACGACTCGGACATCGCCCTGGCCGCGTACCTCGCTCTCTATGCGTTCCACATGCCCGCGTTCGCGATCATCTCCGGGTACTTCTCCAAGTCCGGATCCCCGACGCGGGTGCAGATGGCGCGGGTCATCACCGACATCCTGCTCCCCTATGTGATCTTCGAGACGCTGTGGACCCTCACGAAGTGGCTCGTCGAGGGGCAGACGGATCCCAACTTCACGAAGCCCTCCTGGACGCTGTGGTTCCTGCTCGCGCTGGGGATCTTCCGGCTGGTACTCCCCTACCTCGCGCTGATGCGCTGGCCTCTGCTCTGGACGGTCGTCATCTCTATCGGAGTCGGCTACCTGCCGAACGTCGACAGCACATTCTCACTGTCGCGCACCCTGGGGCTCCTTCCGTTCTTCACACTGGGCTGGTGGCTCCGCGAGCACGACATCGTCGCCCGGTTCCGTCTCCTCGACCTGCGCCCCTGGTGGATCAGGGCGATCGCGGCACTCGTGCTGGCCGTCGCGGGGTTCGCATCGTGGCGCTGGGTCGACGTGTGGGAGCAGCTCGACCTCCGCCACTGGCTCTTCTACGAGGATGCATACGCCGATCTCGGAGGCGGACAGTGGTGGGCCGGAGGCGTCCGCATCACGTTGATGGTGCTCGCGGTGATCCTCAGTGCGGCGTTCTTCGCCCTGGTGCCACGCGGCACGTACTGGTGGACGACCTTCGGTCAGTACACGATGTACGTGTTCCTGCTGCACTCTTTCGTGCTCTATCCGTTCCGCGAATCCGGCGCGCTGAGAGACCTCGACCCCACCTGGATCTGGCTTCCGCTCGTGACCGCACTGTCGGTGCTGCTCGCCCTCGCACTCGCGACGAAGCCGGTGCGCAGGGTCCTGCGGCCACTCGTCGAGCCGCGTCCGCGCTGGCTGTTCGTCGACCCCGCTCTCGCGAGCCGCGAGGGTCATCGCAGCGATCCGACCGGGTCCCGCCGCCCTCGCCAGGGCAACGCAGACGGCGCCGAACGGTGACTCGGGCCGGGGCGGTCCGCGATCTCATCGTGCAGCGGGCGGATGCCACGGGCTTCGGAGCCCACGGTCTGCACGTACTGATCGACGACGACATCGCCGAGCATCGGTGGGCCCCGGACGACCGCGAGGAGATCCACTCCGTCGCGAAGGCCCTCTGCGTGCTCGCGGCCGGGATCGCCGCAGACGAGGGTGCCCTCTCGCTCGACAGCCCTGTTCTCGACCTGCTGCCGACATCGCAGCCGGGCGCCGGGGTGGATCAGGTCACGCTGCGGCACCTGCTGACGATGTCGAGCGGGATCGATCTCCCCTACTCCGAGACCATGATGACCGACTGGCCGGACCTCGCAGAAGAGTTCCTCAGCCGCCCTTCGAGCGATCGCGTGTTCCAGTACTCGAATGCCAGCACATACACCGCGATGGCGGCGCTCGCCGCACAGGTCGGGGATGTCGCCGAGTACCTCGCCCCTCGGCTGTTCACCCCGATGGGCCTCGACGGGATCGCCTGGGAGCGGAGTCCCCGCGGGCGGATCATCGCCGGGGCTGGCGTGTCGCTGCGCACCGAGGAGATGTCTCGGATCGGGCGCCTGATCCGAGACCGAGGTCTATGGAACGGCCGGCGACTGGTATCGCCGGAGGTGATCGACGCGATGCACTCGGACTGGGTCGTCGCGGGATCGAACCCCGGATACGCCCGCTACGCACTCGCGGGATGGGATGGACCCGGTGAGGGGTGGCGGCTGCACGGCGCCTATGGCCAGCTCATCGTGTTCGCAGGCGACGGTGTCGTGACGATCAGCGCCGACGATCACTTCGGCGCCGATGCGATGGCTGCCTACGTCATCGACAGCCTCACCGACTGAGACACGCGGTCACGGTCTCGGTCGCTCTCAGGCGAAGAGCTCGGCCCCGACGAATGATCCGGGCGAGACTCCTGCGGGAACAGCCCAGATCCCCGAGCCGACATGCCGGATGTATTCGTTCATCCGATCCGTGGCCAGGCGTCGCTGCAGCGTGATGAACTGCTCCGGATCGCGCTGGTACGACAGGAAGAAGAGTCCCGCGTCGAGGCGTCCGAGCTCGTTGTTGCCGTTCACGTAGTTGAAGCCGCGACGGAGGATGCGGATGCCGTCGTTCTGATCCGGGTGTGCGAGCCTCACGTGCGAATCGGGATCGATCCCCGACGACGAGAAGTCCGGTGCGGTGAACTCATCGCCCCCGGAGAGCGGGGCACCTTCGCCCTTGTCACGTCCGATGATCGTCTCCTGCTCCGAGAGCCGCACACGGTCCCACGTCTCGATCAGCATCGCGATCTTGCGGGCGACGAGGTAGGACCCACCGGACATCCACGCCGGTTCATCGGATGCCGACACCCACACGTGCGCGTCGAGCGCAGCGGCGTCATCGGCGAGGATGTTGGCCGTTCCGTCTTTGAAGCCGAACAGGTTGCGCGGGGTCGCCTGCGACGACGTGGTGCGAGAGGTCTTGCCGAAACCGAGCTGGGACCAGCGGAGCTTGGCGCGGCCGAACGCGATCCGGCTCAGATTGCGGATCGCGTGCACCGCGACCTGAGGGTCGTCCGCGCAGGCTTGGATGCACAGGTCTCCGTGCGAGGCCTCCGGCACCAGGTCGTCGCCGAGGAAGGACGGCAACCGCTCGAGTGCGGCGGGACGGAGGGCTGCGATGCCGTACCGATCACCCTCCTCGTTCTCGAACAGGCTGGGCCCGAAGCCGATGGTGATCGTGAGCCCTGACGCCGGGAGCCCGAATGCCTCACCCGTGTCGTCCGGCGGCGTCTCCGGGTCGCCGCCGACGGCGCCCGTGGCGCTCACCTCCAGTCCCTGCATCATGCGCGACGCAGCGTACGTCCAGTCCTGCAGCAGCGTCACGAGGTCGTCGCGATCGGTGCGGGGCATCATGTCGAACGATGCGAAGTGGAGGTGCTCCTGGACCGGGGTGGTGATGCCCGCTTGGTGAGCGCCGAAGAACTCATACGCAGCCTGAGCTTCCGCTTCGGCGCGAGCTCGACCGATGGCGACTCCCCCGGTGATTCCGGCGCCGACGCCGACGGCGAGCGAGGCGACTCCCCCGCCGAGCGCGAGACCGAGCAGGCCGCGGCGGCTGAGTCCGGACGGTGCGGCTGACGTCGACTCCTCGATGGAGTCGACGTCAGCGCCTGTCGAGCTTTCGTTCACTGCGAGATCGTATCGTTCAGGTCAGTCGAGAACCGTGCCCGTGAGCTGCGAGAGCGGCTCAGCGAGAGCGTTGATCAGGTCGGTGAATTCGCGCTTGTCCGCATCCGTGAGCTCGGAGTATCCGACGAACCCTGCCGTGAGCGATCCGTGCGCTGCCAGCGATTCCTCGAGCGCGGCGTACCCGCCCTCGATCTCGGTCACGAGAGCCTCACCTTCTTCACCCTGAGCGGCCGCGAAGTCCTGGACGAGCGAGAACGCCATCTTGGAGCCTTCGACGTTCGCGGCGAAGTCGTAGAGGTCGGTTCCGGACCACCAGTCCTCTTCGCCCGAGATCTTGCCCGTGGCGACCTCGTCGAGCAACGTGATAGCGCCGTTGGAGATGCCTGCGATCCCCTGGTCTTCGAGCGCGGTCGTGAAGTCGTCGGAGTGGACGTAGTCGTAGAGCTCCTGCACATCGGCGAGGAGCTGGTCGCCGTAGCCGACACGCTCGTCAGAGGTCGACGGCGCCCAGTCCTGCCATGCCGGGGTCTCCCCGTCGGCGTTCAGGGCAACCTGAGCCGGGACCCACAGATCCTTCTCGATGCGGTGGAAGCCGGTCCAGTCGAGGTCCTCGGCCACGGCGTCGACCTCGCGGTAGTCGATGCGCGGGTCGAGGGTGCCGAGCGCTTCGGCAACCGGCTCGATGCGCTCGTAGAATGCGCGCGTCTGCGGGAAGAGCGAGCGAGCAGTCTCGTCGTCACCTGTCTCGTACGCGGTGACGAAGTCCTCGACCGCAGGCATGAGCTGGCCCACCTGATCCTTGACGAATGCGGCGTACAGGTCGACCGCCTGCTGCTTCTGCTCGGCGTCCTCGCCCTCGACGGCGACGCGATCGCCGCTGACTGTGAACTCCGACTTGCCGACGCCTTCGCCGACCATGCCGGGCTTGCACAGCGTGAAGTACTGTCCGGGCTGGGCGACGACGGTGAGTGTGCGGGATGCCGAGGGCGCGATGTTCTCGACTTCGCCGACGATGCGCAGGCCGTCTTCGGCGAGCAGATAGAACTCGGATGTCTGGCCGCTGTCATTCGTGACGTCGAACGTGAGCGTGCCGCTCTTCGCGGTGGCGCCCGACACGGCGCAGTCCGACTCGGTCGATGAGACGTCGAACGTGCCGCCCGCGGCGACGTCGCTCTTGGCGACGCAGCCGGTGAGGACGAGCGCAGCGGCACCCGCCACTGCCAGGACACCGAGGGGGCGGCGAGAGATGGTCATACTGCTCCTTGCTGGGTGGATGTGGATGCCGACGGCTCCCGTACCGCAGTGGTCGGGGCTCCGGGTGCGGCAGGCGTACGGGCACGAAGCCCACGGACGAAGAGGGATGAGACCACGACGAGGTACAGAGTCCATACCGCGACCTGGAGCCAGGTCATACGCGGCATGAATCCGACGGTCGCCTGCAGGATAGTCGCCCAGGCACTGTCGGGGGCGATGACGTTCGTCACGTCGAACGCCCAGCCGAAGGGGAAGGCCGCCCAGCCGAGTGCCACTGTGCCGGTGACGGCGTCGATGGGCGCAGCGGCCGTGAACGGTCCGGGCAGAGCCCCGGCCTCCTGAAGATCCATGACCGCGTAGGCGAGCACCCCCGCGGCCACGATCACGAGGAAGCCACTCGTCCACGTGAAGAAGCGACGGAGGTCGAGTCGCACGGCGCCTCGCGAGAGCAGCCAGCCCACCACCACGGCTGTCGCCAGGCCCAGCAATGCACCGAGCAGTGCGGAAGGCGCGTCTCCAAACGACTGCACCATCGACCACAGCAGGAGCGTGGTCTCGATCCCCTCTCGCGCCACCGAGACGAAGCCGATCGCGACGAGTGCCCAGATGCCCCCCTGGGTCAACGCTCGATCGAGGCCGCCTTCGAGCGTCGCCTTCATCGTGCGTCCGGCCTTCTGCATCCAGAAGATCATCCATGTGACCATGCCGACAGCGAGGAGAGACAGCAGACCGCCGATGAGCTCCTGAGCCTCGAAGGTGAGCGAGTATGCACCGAAAGTGAGGACACCGCCGATACCGAGCGCCAGAGCGACGGCGAGGGCGACTCCCGCCCACAGCTTCGGCAGCGCGTCCTGGCGCCCCAGACGTCGAAGATAGGCGACGAGAATGCCTACGACGAGCGCGGCTTCGAGGCCTTCACGAAGTCCGATGAGGAAGGTGGCGAGCACGAGCGATCTCTCTGGAAGAACTGAGGTAAGGCATTCCTTACCTCAGAGAGATTATCACCAGTTCAGTCATGCCGTGGACACCCCGATGGAGCCCCTCGGTAATCCGACGCAACACTCGACCACCCACCTCCTGAGTCGATCTACGCTCGGTGAATGGCTGATCTCTCGCTCCCCATCCTCGACCTGTCCCAGCTCGATGCCGGCCCCGAGGCCGCTGCGCGGTTCCGCGACGACTTGCGAGCGGCCACCCACGACGTCGGTTTCTTCTATCTGACCGGCACCGGCATCTCGCCCGAGCTCGAAGCCCGACTGCATCGCGCAGCTCTGGACTTCTTCGCGCTGCCGGACGACGACAAGCTCGCGATCGAGAACGTGAAGAGCCCGCATTTCCGTGGGTACACCCGGATCGGCGGAGAGCGGACCCAGGGCAAGGTCGACTGGCGCGAGCAGATCGACATCGGCCCGGAGCGCGAGCCCGTCGACGGCGGACCAGCCTTCAACCGGCTGGTCGGCCCGAACCTGTGGCCCGACGCGCAGCCCGAACTCAAGGCGGTCGTCACCGAATGGCACGACACGCTGACCGAGATCGCCCGCAAGCTGCTGCGCGCTTGGGCGGTCACTCTCGGTGCGGAGGAGACGTACTTCGACGAGCCCTTCCGCGACCCGTCGACGCTGATCAAGATCGTCCGCTATCCCGGCACGCACGAGCCCGAGCCGCAGCAGGGCGTCGGTGCGCACAAGGACTCCGGCGTTCTCACCCTTCTCTGGGTCGAGCCCGGCAAGGGCGGGCTGCAGGTGGAGCGCGACGGCGAGTGGGTGTCGGCTCCGCCCGTACCCGGAGCCTTCGTCGTCAACATCGGGGAACTGCTGGAGTACGCAACCGGCGGCTACCTCAAGGCGACGAACCACCGCGTCATCTCCCCCAAGGCTCCGGACGAGCGCATCTCGATCCCGTTCTTCTTCAACCCGGCGCTCGACCGGCAGCTGCCGCTGCTCGAGCTTCCCTCCGAGCTGGCTGCGGAGGCGACCGGCGTCACTGAGGATCCGAGCAATCCCATCCATGCGACGTACGGCGAGAATGCGATGAAGTCTCGCCTGCGTGCCCACCCGGATGTGGCCGCGATCCATCACCCGGATCTCGTCGGCGCGAACGCCTGACGCGGCTCACAACGCCGAGCCGCCTCCGAGCGCGACGATCTCGCGCAGCGCCTGGAGGTGGCCGGCGAAAGCCTCTCGGCCTGCCGCGGTCGAGTGGATCCATGTGCGAGGGCGACTGCCGAGGCTGCTCTTGCGCGAGACGACATATCCTGCGGCCTGCAGATGCGAGATGGCCTTACTCAGCGGCGAGTCACCGCACTGGAGGATCTCGCGCAGAGTCGCGAAATCCAGCTCTATCCCATCCCCGAGCGATGCCAGGACCGAGAACCGGATCGGCGACGCGAAGTTGTCGTCGAGCCGTGTGCGCGGGTGCGGAACGGACGGAATGTCAGTCACGCAGATCACGTCCGGAGACGAACGACACCGCGGTGAGCAGCGCGATGATCCCCAGCCCGCCGAGCACACCGACGACGACCGGAACTCCGTCGAGCAGCACGACCAGAGACAGAGTGCAGGCAGATGCGGCGAAGGCGGCGAGGTGGGGCCAGCGCCATGAGGCGCCGACGGTCGGAAGGCCCATCTCCGTGCGCGCAGCAGCCATCCACGCGACCAGCATCAACACGACGAGGAGGATCAAGACGCTGGTGAGCACGCCGTCCGGTGCCGAGCCGAGCATCGCGAGCACGCCGATGACGATGCCCACGAGGACGGTCCCCCACCGCGCACCACGCGGAAGCGGAGCAGGGTGCGATCGCGGAGTGTGTGGGTCACCGGATGCCCGCGCGAGCCGGACGGCGCCGTAGCCGCCGAATCCGAAGAGCACGAGCGCGGCAGGGATCCACATCCCGATCGCCGGGACCTCCGGGTCCCAGACGACGAACCCGAACACGACGAGCGCGGCCACGATCAGTACGCCGCCGGCCAGCAGCAGCGGCCAGCGGGACGCCGTCAGGCGCCATTGCACCCCGCTGCGCTGAGCCATCCCGCTCGCCAGCTGTCCCCAGAGGAGGAAGCTGAAGAGGATGACCTGACTCGTTCCCCCTCCGTCGCCACGGAGGGCCGCCGCCATCGCGACGAGGTATGCGGCGGTGATCACGGCGTTCGCGATGTGCAGCCTGGCCTGCGCCCGTCTGTCGACGACGCGCCCGCGGCGGTGCACCACGGCATCCGCCTCGTCGAGGTAGCGCTGGGCGATGTCTGCGCTCGGCGGCGCAAGCGCCTCCTGCCCCTGAACCGGCGTCTGGTCCATCGTCTGACCCCCGATCGCTTTCCTTCGGGAAAGCTCAATACTTTCCTAACGGAAAGTCTGCGCGGGATCAACCCCCGGAACATGACGAAGGCCGCCCCACACCTGGGACGGCCTTCTCAAGAATGTTCTGCGCGATTGTACGCTGGCTCGCTTCGCCTTATCGGCGGAGACCCAGGCGTGCGATCAGCGAGCGGTAACGCTCGATGTCGACACTCTGGAGGTAGCCGAGCAGACGACGGCGCTGACCCACGAGCAGGAACAGGCCACGACGCGAGTGGTGGTCGTGCTTGTGCTCCTTCAGGTGCTCGGTGAGATCCTTGATGCGCTGCGTCAGCATCGCGGCCTGCACCTCGGGGGATCCGGTGTCACCGGGGTGCGTCGCGTACTCTTCGATGATCGCCTTCTTGACGTCTGCTTCCAGTGCCATAGATTCGATCCCCTCTCTGCTTGTTGCGCGGCGCCCGACGCCTGATGCGAGGGCTCTCTTTATCCGCGGCCGATCGAACGGCAACCTGAAGAGTCTACCAGGACTCGACCCAGCCCTGTGACCGCCGACGGGCTGCCGGCTTCCGCGCCTCGGATACGCTCGGAGCATGCACGACAGGCACGCGACGTGAGCAGGACTCGCAGTCTCCTGATCGACCTCAGCCCGCTGAAGGCCAGCCCCGCATTCGCTCGCATGTGGATCGGTTCCGTGCTCGCCGGCATCGGCGGCCAACTCACGATCGTGACGGTGATGCTGCACGTGTTCGCGCTCACGGAGAACACCTTCGCGGTGTCGATGATCGCCGTGGCGGGGCTCGTCCCGATGATCCTCGCCGGCCTCTACGGCGGGATGCTGGCTGACGCATTCGATCGTCGGCGCGTCGCGCTGCTCGCCGCGACCGTGACGTTCGCGTCGACGGGACTGCTGGCGGCGCTCACCTGGACGGGCGCCGAGACAATCTGGTGGCTCTACGTCCTGAGCATCGTCAACTCCGCCGCCAACTCGGTGGGGATGGCGACGCGCACCGCCATCGTGCCCCGGCTGGTGCCCCGCGATCTGCTCGCCTCGGCCTCCGCGCTCAACGGCGTCGCCTTCGGCCTCACGGTCATGGCCGGCCCCGCCGCCGCCGGCGTCCTCGTCGCCCTCACGGGCTACGGGTGGACCTACACGATCGATGTCGTCCTGATGCTCTCGATGTTCCTCGGCCTGTGGACCCTCCCGGCGCTGCGCCCCGACGGCGACGTCGTGCGCCCCGGCCTCGCCTCACTGGTCGACGGATGGAGATTCCTCCGACGGGCGGGCAACATCCGCATGCAGTACCTCGTCGACATCATCGCGATGACGTTCGGCCAACCTCTCGTGCTGTTCCCGGCCCTCGGCACCGTGCTGCTCGGCGGCGGCGCGGTCACGACCGGCATCCTCACGACAGCGGTGGCCGTAGGCACGTTCACGTCGAGCCTGTTCTCGGGGCGCGTCGTGCGGTACCGATGGCACGGCCGCGGGATCGAGCGCGCCGTGGAGGCGTACGGCGCATCGATCCTCGCCTTCGGCGTTGTCCTGCTGATCGGCGCCTTCTCCTCCCCCGCGACCGAGAATCTTCCGCACATCGGCCTGATCATCGCCGCCTGCATCACGCTGGCGCTGTCCGGAGCATCCGACAACGTCAGCTCGATCTACCGGAACACCATGATGCAGGCGGCCGTGCCCGACAGCATGCGCGGTCGACTGCAGGGGGTGTTCATCATCGTCGTCGCCGGCGGTCCGCGCGTCGGCGCCCTGTACGCCGGAACCCTCGCATCCCTCACGACACTGTGGTTCCCACCCCTGCTCGGCGGATTCCTGGTGATCGCCCTCGTCGCTCTGCTCGCTCGTCGCAACAGGCGATTCCGCGCCTACGACGCAGAGAACCCCGAGCCCTGAGGGGCCCGGGGTTCTCGTGATCTGAGGGCGATCAGTCCTGCTGCAGAGCGCCCTGCAGGTCGAGGCTGATCGTGACGTCCTTGCCGACGAGCACGCCACCGGTCTCGAGCGCCGCGTTCCAGGTCAGGCCGAAGTCCTCGCGGTTGATGACGGTCTTCGCCGACGCGCCCGCCTTGTAGTTGCCCCACGGGTCGGAACCGAAGCCACCGAAGTCGAGCTCGAAGCTCACGGGCTTGGTGATGCCGCGGATGGTCAGGTCGCCGTCGACGAAGAGCTCGCCGTTCTCGGCGCGCGCACCGGTCGAGACGAACTCCATGGTCGGGAAGTTCTCGGTGTCGAAGAAGTCGCCCGAGCGCAGGTGCTGGTCGCGGCCCTCGTCCTTCGTGTCGATCGACGTGACGTCGACACTCGCCTCGACGCGTGCGTCGAGGGGGTTCTCCGGGGCGATGAGTGTCGCGCTCTTGACGCCGAAGGTGCCGCGCACCTTCGAGATCATCATGTGGCGGACACTGAAGGTGACCTCGCTGTGGGAGGGGTCGAGGACCCAGGTGCCCGCGCGGTAACCGGGGATGTCGATGGTGGTCATGGTTTCTCCTCTGGAGAGATCAGCCGCATGTGCGGCAACGGATGAGGGGCCGTGTTCACGGCGTCACAGGAGATAACTTACATGCAGATGCATGTATTCCCCTGTGTGCGACTTCTATTCAGGAACGACGAAGGCGCCGAGCCTCGATGGCTCGGCGCCTTCCGGGCGGATCCGATCAGCCGACGGCGACGAGATCGATGATGAAGATGAGGGTCTTGCCCGAGAGGAAGTGTCCCCCGCCGACGGGTCCGTACGCCAGATGCGGCGGGATGACCAGCTCACGGCGTCCGCCGACCTTCATACCGGGGATGCCGTCCTGCCAGCCCTGGATGAGGCCGCGGAGGGGGAACTGGATGGTCTCGCCGCGACCCCACGAGGAGTCGAACTCCTCGCCGGACTCGAACTCGACACCGGCGTAGTGCACGGTCACGGTGTCGCCGGGCTTGGCCTCGGTGCCGTCTCCTTCGATGAGGTCGCGGATCACGAGCTCCGCGGGGGCGGGACCGGAGGGGGCGTCGAACTCAGGCTTTGTGCGATCAGTCATGCTTCCATCCAACCCGAGCCCACCGATCTCGGTCAACGCGGTCGCGCCTGCTCACAGCGAACACGACGGCACACTCGCGCGACGACCGATGTCGCGAGAAAGTCTTGACACGGGGATGGGGCAGGTGCACCCTGTTCTTAGATCAACTCAGCGCCCGGTAGACATGCAGGCATCGCCGCAGCACCGGGCGCTGAGTCTGTGTCCGGGCAGGTGCTGCCCGGACCTCATGACCTCAATAGGCCAACAGAGCGGCCCTCGTCGCGCGGGTACGCGCGAGCAGGGCCTGCTCGTCAGCGGGAGCCATCGGGTCGCGCCCCGTGACGGCACGCTGACGCACGGACGCGAGCATCGTCGCATCCTTGATGAACTCGCGCATGAGCGGGCGACGGTCGCCGCGCAGCTGCGATGCCCAGCGGAGCCCTGTCTTGCGCCCCGCCGGCGTCGCGAGCATGACGACCTCTTCGGGAGTGAACCAGCCCGCGGCCGCGTAGTCGCCGAGGCGGGCCCTGGTCAGACGCGCTTCCTCACGCCGCAGCGCGACGATTCCGAGGATGAACGCCACGAACAGCGGAACCTGAAGGACGAAGTACAGCAGGAAGAAGTTCGCGAACGACGAGCCGTTCCACAGTCCGTGCAGGAAGATCGCACCGATGAGGCCGAGCAGGCCAGCCCCCAGGACTCGACCCGTCGATGCGTGACGCCGTGCGGCGAGCCCGATCGCGAGCCCGGTGAGGGAGGTGAACATCGCATGGGCGAAGGGCGACATGATGGCGCGGAGGATGAAGGTGACCGTGAGCTGTCCACTGCCGCCCTCGATCAGGCTGATCGCGAAGTACTGGATGTTCTCGGTGAACGCGAAGCCCGCGCCGACGAGAGCGCCGTAGACGACGCCGTCCACCGGACCGTTGAACGATCGACGGGCGATCAGGAACACGATGAAGACGCCGACGCCCTTCCAGAGCTCCTCGACGATGGGGGCCTGCACCACGGCACTCGCCACTTCACCCCGGTAGCCGACGACAAGAGTCAGGCCGAGGTCGACGAGAAGCGTGAGGCCCACAGCCGCGATCGCTCCCCAGGCGACCGCGAAGAACACGAGAGACTTCGGCTCCGGCTCCCACCTGTCGATCATGCGGACGACGAAGAACACGATCGCGAGCGGGACCAACGCCAGGACCAGCCCCACGACCGACGCGAAGGGTCCAAGGAACAGGCCGAAGTACGCGATCAATCCGAGCATGATCAGACCGAGGACGGCGAAGAGGACGTACAGGGTGACGCGACCGCCGCGCCGTGCAGCGGGCAGCGCAGGCAGTCCCGGTGACGGCGCGGGTGCGACCGGAGCGGGCGGCGAGTAGGACGTCGGTTGAGCGAGCATCGACGCGTACGCGGGGTGCTGCGTGTACTGCGCCGGGGTGTAGTTCGAGCGGGCGTACTGCTCCGCCGAGTACTGCGGTGGCTGTTGAGCGGGCGGGGGCGTGTACGGCGATGGCTGGGACGGTCCTCCGGAACTCATAGGAATGAGCATATTGGCTCTGTGCGAGTTCGCCGCGGCCCGCCCCTTCCTTCCGCCATAACCACGCCGCACCGGATACCGTAGGAGTATGCGGTTCGCTCATCTGCGTCGTGCCGACTCCGCCGTTGCGAATCTCGCAGTGGTGGAGGGCGCCGACGCCATCCTCGTCTCCGATCTCCTCACCGACCCACCTGCGACGCTCCAGCAGCTGATCGAGGGTGGCGAGCCGATGCTCGACGCTCTGCGCTCGGCTCTGGCAGAGGGCAGCGCCGAGCGCCATTCCCTCGAGGGCTGGGCTTTCGACTCCGCCGTCATCGCTCCCCCGGCCGTACTGGCCGTCGGACTCAACTATGCGGCGCACTCGAGCGAGCTGGGGCTGAAGACCGATACCGCCCCGACCGTCTTCACACTCTGGCCGAATTCTCTCACCGGCCATGAGCAGACCACCTCCTGGCCGCGGTCGCTCAGCGAGGCCGTCGACTACGAAGCGGAGCTCGGTGTGCTGATCGGCACGCCTGCGAAGGACGTCACCGAGGCCGACGCTCTGTCGCACGTCTGGGGCTACACGGTCGTCAACGACATCACCGCCCGCAATGTGCAGTTCTCCGAGGCGCAGTGGTCGCGCTGCAAGTCCTTCGACGGCTTCAGCCCGACCGGCCCCTTCGCCGTCACCGCAGATGAGGTCGCCGATCCGCAGGATCTGCACATCTGGGCGGTCGTCGACGGTCAGACCGTGCAGGACGCCACCACCGGTCAGATGGTGCGGTCGGTCGCGACCCTGATCGCCCACCTCTCGCAGTCGCTGACGCTGCTGCCCGGCACGCTGATCTCGACGGGCAGCCCCGGCGGCGCCGGATACTCCCGCGATCCGCAGATCTTCCTCCGCGACCGTTCGACGGTCACTGTCGGGATCGACGGCATCGGAGAGCTGACCACTCATTGCCGCGTGATCGACTGATCGCATCCGCGGAACATGACGACGGCCCCGGCGAAACTCGCCGGGGCCGTCGTCATGTCCGATCAGATCTCGATGAGATCTTCGGCGGCTATCACCGGGATCGCCGCCGTCACGGCTTCGAGCCCCGACAGACGTGCCGGGGAGAGCTGCTTGCTGACCTCATCGCGCGACATGAGGCCGGCCTCGACGACGAGATCTGCGACGTTCCGGTTGGTGAGCAGAGCGGTCTTCGCCAGGGCCGCCGCAGCGGCATAGCCGATGAACGGCGTCAGCGCCGTGATCACTCCGACCGAGGCACCGACCATCGCGCCGAGACGGTCGCGGTTCGCGGTGATGCCGTCGACGCAGTTCACGCGAAGCGTCCACATGGCCTGACGCATCCAGGTGATCGACTGGAAGATCGAGTGCGCGATGACCGGCTCGAAGGCGTTGAGCTGCAGCTGCCCCGCCTCGGCAGCCATCGTCACCGTCATGTCCGCGCCCGCAACGGCGAAGGCGACCTGGTTGACGACCTCGGGGATGACCGGGTTCACCTTGCCGGGCATGATGCTCGAGCCCGCCTGCATGGCCGGGAGATTGATCTCACCGAACCCGGCCTGCGGTCCCGACGACAGCAGACGCAGGTCATTGCAGATCTTCGACAGCTTCATCGCGTTGCGCTTGAGCGTCGAGGAGAACGACATGAACGACCCGGTGTCACTGGTCGCCTCGACCAGGTCGCCGGCGGTGACCAGATCGAGCTGCGTGATCTCACGCAGGTGCTTGAGCACCGAGGGAGCGTAGTCGATGTGCGTCGTGATGCCGGTGCCGATCGCCGTCGCGCCCATGTTGATCTCGAACATCAGAGAGGCGTTCTCGGTCAGACGGGTGTGGTCGTAGCCGAGGGTCGTCGCGAAACCGTGGAACTCCTGGCCGAGCGTCATCGGCACGGCGTCCTGCAGCTGGGTGCGGCCGACCTTGAGCACGTCGTGGAACTCGTGCGACTTGTGCAGGAACGAGATGCGCAGCAGGTCGAGCTCCTCGAGCAGCGAGCGCAGCGTGAGCGAAAGACCGATCTTCACCGCCGTCGGGTACACATCATTGGTCGACTGGCTGCGGTTGGTGTGGTCGATCGGCGACAGATAGGCGTAGTCGCCCTTCTCGCGCCCCGCCATCTCGAGCGCGATGTTGGTGATGACCTCGTTCGCGTTCATGTTCGTCGAGGTGCCTGCGCCGCCCTGGATGACCCCGACCGTGAACTGGTCATGGAACTCACCGTCGATCACACGCTGTGCGGCGCGATCGATGAGATCGGCGCGTGACGGATCGAGCACGCCGATCTCGCGATTCGCCCGAGCACTCGCCTGCTTGACCATCGCGAGCGCGATGACGAGATCGGGATACACGGAGATCGGACGCTTCGTGATCGGGAAGTTCGCGTCGGCGCGGGCGGTGTGGATGCCCCAATACGCGTCGGCGGGGATCTCCATACTCCCGAGCGAATCGGTCTCGGTGCGGGTGGGAGCGGGCGCGGCAGATGCCATGTCACATCCTTGTGGGTAGTGGCGAGTGTGGACTGCGGGGGATGCCGACAGTCTACGCCCGGGAGCATGCACCACCGGGGATACGACCGCGCGTCATCGTTTGCGCGAGAACGCCTCGAGTCGCTGCTCGGGGCTCAGCGTCGCCATCCTGTCGAGCCATGCCTGCGAGAAATGGTCGCCGGTGGGGGCGTCGACAACGGGCACGACGGTGTGCGTGATCGTGTCGGGGCGCACATGCACGATCTGGAACGCCTGCGCCGCGTCCATTCCGTTCACGTCGGCTGCCGCCCGCGCGACGTTCATCGTGTAGCACGTCGCGGATGCCACGCTGACGGGGACGCCGGCGAACGTGCCGTGCGCGGAGTAATGCAGATGTCCCGCGAGGATGCCTCGGACGTCACTGCCCCGGATCACGCCCGCGAGCTCGTCCTGGTGCCGGAGCTCGAGGATGTCGAACAGCGGCACATGGCTGGGCAGCGGCGGGTGGTGCATGGCGAGGAGCGTGCCGTGCGGGGCCGGCTCGCGGAGCACGCCGGCGAGCCAATCGAGCTGGTCCTGATCGAGGTCTCCGTGATGCCAGCCCGGCACGCTCGTGTCGAGGGCGATCAGGCGCAGGCCGTCGAGGTCCCACACGCCCGTGATGGGCGATTGGGTCGGTTCCTGATCGAGCAGACCCTGTCGCAGCGCCGGCCGCTCGTCGTGGTTGCCGGCCACCCAGACGATCGTCGTTCCGAGCGCCTCCACCACCGGCTCCACGGCCGAGCGAAGACGACGATAGGCGTCGGGCTCGCCCAGATCGGCGAGGTCACCCGTGACGACGATCGCGTCGGGGTTCGGATGCACCGCGGTGATGGACTCGAGAGTGCGCGCGAAGTTCGCTTCGACGTCGTATCGTCCGCCGAGCTTCACTCCCCCCGCGAGGTAGTGCGGATCGCTGACGTGGATGATGACGTGCGACGGCGACCCGTGACGACCGAAGACGGGAAGGCTGCCGGGGGTCGCGCGCATGGCACCAGCCTAGGGCGCGATCCCGATCCGTGCGCGGATGCGGCTCAGTGCCCGAGCACGATGATGAGGATGCCGATCACGACCGCCACCGCGCACAGCGCGAAGCACCCGTAGGCGCCGAACAGGGCGAGGCGCTTCTGCCCCTCGGTGAGGGGACTCTTCCTCGCGGCCTTCGCCGCCTGCTTGGCGGCGCGCTTGAGTTCCTTCTCGGTGATCACGGTGATCGCATCCGTGAACTCCGCCGGGCTCACGACAGGCGCATGGCCGCTGCGGACCAGCAGTCTGAGACCGAACGCGTAGAAGGTCACGACCGCGCACGCACCGACGAGCGCGGCGAAGAAGACCTGGACGAAAGCACCCCAGTCGATGTCGACGCTCACTTCGAGGCCTCACTGTCGGTCGTGTCGGAGTCCGTGGTCGTGGCGGACTTCCCCTTGCTGCGCGCCTTCGCCTGCTCACGGGCGGCCGCACGCGCTTTGGCATCGGCCTTCGCCTGCGCGACCCGCTGCTGACGACGCGTCGGCGGCGGGCTGTCGGGCAGATCGATCGCCAGACCGGACTCCGCGACGTCGCTCATCGCGTTCGCGGAGGTCACGGCGTCCTTGCGCGAGCGCAGGAAGAGTCCGATGATGACCGCGAGTGCCAGCACGGCATCGATCGCGATTCCCCACAGGCCGAGCCAGGTGATGAGGAGCGCCGCGAACGCGCCGACGGCCCCGGCCGCCGGAAGCGTGAGGAGCCAGCCGATGGCGATGCGGCCGGCCGTACGCCAGCGGACCGTCGACCCGCGACGCCCGAGACCGGAGCCGATCACCGAACCGGACGCGACCTGCGTGGTCGACAGGGCGAAGCCGAAGGCGCTGGAGGCCAGGATGGTCGCCGCCGTCGAGCTCTCGGCAGAGAAGCCCTGCGCGGGCTTCACCTCGGTCAGCCCCTTGCCCAGCGTGCGGATGATCCGCCATCCGCCGAGGTAGGTGCCGAGCGCGATGGTGACCGCACAGGCGATGATCACCCAGAGATAGGGATCCGCCTGCTCGCTGTTCTGCCATCCCACCGTGATGAGAGCGAGGGTGATGACACCCATCGTCTTCTGCGCGTCGTTCGTTCCGTGAGCCAGGGCCACGAGCGACGAGGTGAAGATCTGCCCCCATCGGAAGCCGTCGCGTCCGTCGGGCTTGCCGTCGTAGCGTCGGGTGATCGAGTAGGCGAGCTTGGTGGCGGCGAACGCGATGATCCCGGCGGTGAGCGGGGCGATGAGCGCAGGCAGGATGATCTTCGAGAGCACCATGCCGAAGTCGATGCCGGTGACCCCGACACCCACCAGCGTCGCACCGATGAGCCCGCCGAACAGCGCGTGCGACGAGCTCGACGGCAGGCCGAGCAGCCAGGTCAGCATGTTCCAGGTGATCGCGCCGATGAGTCCGGCGAAGATCATCGGCAGGAACACGTCCCCCTGGATGGTGTCCTCGCGGATGATGCCGTGCGAGACCGTCTTGGAGACCTCTGTCGAGAGGAACGCCCCGACGAGGTTCAGGACGGCGGCGAGCAGGACCGCGGTCTTGGGCTTCAGCGCGCCGGTCGCGATGGGAGTGGCCATCGCGTTGGCGGTGTCGTGGAACCCGTTGGTGAAGTCGAAGAAGAGTGCCAGCAGGATAACCAGCACGACGATGAGGGCTGCGGTTTCCACCGTTCGCTTTCGGTCGTTGAGGAAAAGGAAGGTGTCGACGGGATCGACGTGACGAACGAAGAGTTCACCGTGGGTTTGACTTCCGTTAACCGGCCCCGGTAAATCCTCCCACCCAGTCGGGTGCCGGTCAACTCGACCTCGACTAGCGTGGGAGGTGTGACTGATGCTCCGATCGCTGAACGCCGCTCGACCCTCCGCACCCACCACGGCGACACATTCGACGATCCATACGAGTGGCTGCGCGACAAGGACTCTCCCGAGGTGATCGCGCATCTCGAGGCCGAGAACGCCCACACCGAGGCGGAGCTCGAACACCTCGCCGGCCTCAGGGACACGCTGTTCCAGGAGATCAAGGGCCGGGTGCAGGAGACCGATCTCTCCGTCCCCACCAGGCGCGGTGACTGGTGGTACTACAGCCGCACCCAGGAAGGCGCTCAGTACGGGATCCACTGCCGCACCGCGGCAACGCCGGAGGACTGGACTCCCCCGGTGCTCGAACCGGGTGTCCCTGTGCGGGGCGAGATCGTGCTGCTCGACGGCAACGCCGAGGCCGACGGACACGAGTTCTTCTCCCTCGGGGCGTTCGACACCTCCGACGATGCGACGAAGCTGCTCTGGTCCACCGATTTCGAGGGCGATGAGCTCTACACGGTGCACGTCCGAGACCTCGCGACGGGTGAGACGCTCGCCGATGAGATCCCGAACACCGCCGGCGCGTTCTTCACACCCGACGGCACGGGAATCCTGTACACGACCCGCGACGACGCGTGGCGTCCGGAGACCCTGTGGCTTCATCGCCTCGGCACCCCCGTGGCAGCCGACGTGAAGCTCTTCCACGAACCCGACGAGAAGTTCTGGCTCGGCGCGGGAATCACCCGCAGCCGCCGGTACCTCGTGATCGCGGTCGGTTCGAGCATCACCAGCGAGGAGTATCTGGTCGACCTGACCGGAGATCTGACCGCGGCCCCCCGCGTCGTCTGGCCGAGGCGGGAGGGGGTCGAGTATTCACTCGAGCATGCGGTCGTCGACGGCGAGGATCGCCTGTACATCCTCCACAACGACGACGCACTCGACTTCGAGCTCGTGTCGGTCGCCGCATCCGACCCGCAGGGAGAACGACACGTCGTGCTCCCGCACGAAGCCGGACGTCGACTGCTCGGCATGGACGCCTTCCGGGACTTCGCGACGGTCGAGTACCGTCGCGAGGGGCTCGAGCGCGTGGGGATGCTCGATTACGCGACGGATGAGGTCGAGGACATCCTCTTCGACGAGCCTCTGTACTCCGCGGGCGTCAGCGGCAATCCGGAATGGCACTCGCCGTTCCTGCGTCTCGGCTACACGTCCTTCGTGACCCCCGGCACCGTGTACGAGCTCGATCTCTCGTCTCGCGAACTCGTGCTGCGCAAGCAGGTCGCGGTGCTCGGCGGCTACGATCCGCACGATTACGGCCAGGAGCGCGCGTGGGCGACGGCATCCGATGGCACGCGCGTGCCGATCTCACTCGTGTGGAAGCGATCGTTCGGTGTGCCCGGCGACGCTCCGCGCCCCGTGCATCTGTACGGCTACGGGTCGTACGAGCACTCGATCGACCCGGGGTTCTCGGTCGCACGCCTCTCCGAGCTCGACCGCGGCATCGTCTTCGCCGTCGCGCACGTCCGCGGCGGCGGTGAGATGGGCCGCCAGTGGTACGAGGACGGCAAGCTGCTCAACAAGCGCAACACCTTCACGGACTTCATCGCCTGCGGCGAGCACCTCGTCGAGACGGGGATCACGACACCCGAGCTTCTCGTCGCCGAGGGAGGCAGTGCGGGTGGCCTGCTCATGGGGGCCGTGACGAACCTGGCCCCCGAGCTGTTCGCCGGAGTCCTCGCGGCCGTTCCGTTCGTCGACGCGCTCACCACGATCCTCGACCCCTCGCTGCCGCTCACCGTGGTGGAGTGGGACGAGTGGGGCGACCCGCTGCACGGCGCCGACGTCTACGAGTACATGAAGTCCTACTCCCCCTACGAGAATGTCCGCGACGGGATCAAGTACCCGCGCATCCTTGCAGTCACCTCGCTCAACGACTCCCGCGTGATGTATGTCGAGCCCGCCAAGTGGGTCGCCGCATTGCGTGTCGCAGGAGCGACGGATGTCCTGCTGAAGTGCGAGATGGTCGCCGGACACGGCGGCGTCAGCGGGCGTTACAACTCCTGGAAGGAACGCGCCTTCGAGCTCGCCTGGCTGCTCGACACCGTCGGGCTCGCCGAGAATTGAGCCGCACCCACGTCTTCTGCACGGGCGGCGGATTCGTGCGGGATTCCTTTCGCCGCCGCTGCCGCCGCCCGTCGTGCTCTCAAACGGCCCACAGTGGGCGGATGCACCTGGACGAATGGCTCGCTGCACGCGAGGGAGTGGCACACACGTCGGAGGTCTCTGCGGCCGGTTTCAGCAGGGACGCGGTCGAATCGGCAGTCGCAGAAGGGCGGATGCAGCGGGTACGCCGATCCTGGGTCGCACTGCACGAGTGCGATGACGACCTGCTCGCCGCGATCGGAGCAGGCGGACGCCTCACGTGCGTGAGCGCCGCTCGCAGACGCGGGCTGTGGACCCCCGATCTCGATACGCACCATGTGGCGGCCCCGGCGAGAACGACGCCCCTGACGGGCATCCGCATTCACCGGTCCCGTGGCCCTGCCCCCGTCCACCGGCACCGGATCGTCGACCCGGTGGTCAACGTCCTCCACCATGTCGCGAGATGCCAGGAGGCGCCGGTGGCGCTGGCGGTCTGGGAGTCCGCGCTCTCTCGACGCGTGATCGATGCGGAGGTCGTGGAGAGCGTGACCTGGCAGGGGCACCGCGCTCGCCGACTCGCGGATCTCACACCACGTCTGTCGGATCCCGGCCTGCACACCGAGTTCGCCGATCTGATGCGATCGATCGGCATCGTGGTCCGCCAGCAGGTGCGACTCGACGGGCGATCGGTCGACGCGCTCGTCGGTCAGCGACTCGTGATCCAGCTCGACGGCTTCGCCCGCCACGGCGATGCGGCGCTGCGGGGACGAGACATCGACGCCGACGCCCGTCTACGCCGGCGCGGATACACCGTGCTCAGGTTCGACTATCACCAGGTGTTCTTCCTGCCCGAGCTCGTCGCGGACATCGTGCGCACCGCGCTCGTGCAGCGTCGGCATCTCGACGATCGATCCCGAGATCAGCCGAAGAGCGCAGCTGCCTCGTCGTAGCGACTGCGCGGCACCGTGTTCAGTTCGCCGAGCGCCTCCGCGAACGGCACGCGAACGATGTCGGTGCCCTGCATCGCCACCATCTGCCCCCAGGCACCATCCATGATCGCGTCTGCGGCGTGGAGGCCCAGTCGCGTTGCGAGCACGCGGTCGAACGCCGACGGCGAACCGCCTCGCTGGATATGGCCGAGGATGGTGGCTCGGGTCTCGATGCCGGTGATGCGCTCGATCTCGGGGGCCAGCTGGTCGCCGATCCCGCCGAGGCGGGGGCGGTTGAACGCGTCGAGTCCCTTGTCGCTGTACGCCTCGTCCATCCCCTGAAGCGTGAATCCCTCGGAGACGACCACCAGCGGAGCACGTCCGCGATCGTGGGCGCTGGTGACCAGAGCCGCGATCTCGTCGAGGGTCTGGGGAACCTCGGGGATCAGGATGGCGTGTGCCCCGGCTGCCATGCCCGCGTGCAACGCGATCCATCCGACGTGGCGCCCCATGACCTCGGCGACCATGCAGCGCTGGTGCGAGTCGCCCGTTGTGCGCAGCCGGTCCATGGCATCCGTGGCGATGTTGACGGCCGTGTCGAACCCGAACGAGTAGTCCGTGGCGCGCAGGTCGTTGTCGATCGTCTTGGGAACGCCGATGACGTTGATGCCGTCCTTCGCGAGGCGATCCGCCGCAGCAAGCGTCCCCTCACCGCCAATCGCGATGATGCCGTCGATCCGGTGACCGTACAGTGTCTTGGCGATGTTCTCCGCTCCGCCACGCTCACCCTCGTAAGGGTTGGTGCGGCTCGTGCCGAGAATCGTGCCGCCCACCTTGGACAGGCCCTTCACCTCGTGGCGCGTCAGCGGGAAGAAGTCCCCGTCGACCACGCCGCGCCAGCCGTCGCGGATCCCCACGAACTCGACGTCGTAGGTCGTGGTGCCCTTGAGCACGATTCCGCGGATGACCGCGTTGAGTCCGGGGCAGTCGCCGCCGCTCGTCAGGATGCCGATCTTCATGCTTGCCTCAGACGGTCAGGGAAAAGGGGGAACAGGCGACACTGCCTGCGAACGACACTAGCGTCACTGGACGATCGCGCGCCATTCGAGGCGACGAAAACGGCAGATCTTGCGATCGACCGGCGACGTTTCCTCGGTTGTTGACGGGATCGTCGCGAGGAAGGCAAAATCGGCGTTAAGAACCAAGGTTCTTAACGCCGATTGCTGAAGCAATATCAGGCCGCGCGCAGCGCTTCCCGGAGCAGGTGCATGAGGGCACCGAGCTGCACGGGCTCAGCCGCGACGTCGTCGACGGCGTCACCGTCGAGCGCACGCGCCGCGAGCCCCTGCTTCTGGTCGATGAGCTCGGCGATCTTCGCGTCGACCGTGTGCGCGGCGATGATGCGCCACGCGGTGACCGGCTCATCCTGTCCGATCCGGTGCACGCGATCGATCGCCTGGGTCTGTTCGGCAGCCGTCCACGAGAGCTCCGCCAGAACGACGTTCGACGCCGCCTGCAGGTTGAGCCCGACGCCGGCCGCGGTGAGCGAACAGACCGCGATGCCGACCGAGGGGTCGCCGTTGAAATCGTCGATCGCCTGCTGTCGGGCGGTCGAGGACTGATCGCCCCTGATCGACACCGAGCGGATTCCGGCCGAGGCGAAATGCGCCTCAGCCTGGTCCATCACATCGATGTGCTTGGCGAAGAACACCACCTTGCCCACGGAGCGCTGCAGCTGAGCGGCGTAGTCGGCGGCGAGATGCGCCTTCGCCTGGCCGATGCGACGCACCATGGTGAAGACGTTGTCCCCGCCCGTGCCCGCGGCCTTCGACTCCTCGAGTTCGTTCTGCGCCACGAGACGCACGATGTCCTCGTCGATCTCACCGGCAGCCACGCGCGACGATCCGGCCGACGATGTGCGCGCTTCGACGATGCGGCGGTACCGAGCGGCGAGCCGCTCCCCCAGCTCGCGCTCGGCCTGGCGGATGCCGCGCCCGAACTCGTCGTCGAGCTGCACCGGCAGATCGGCGATGAGCTTGTCGGGCAGGTCTGCCGCGACGTCCTTCTTCTTGCGTCGCACGATCCCCATCGAGATCACCGCGTCGCGCGCTTCGGGATAGAACGCCTTGTCGGCCGGCGTGAGGCCGGTCGCGTCGAGCTTCTCCATCAGCTCAGGTCCGGGCTTCTCGCCTGTCGTCCAGTCGAGGAAACGCCAGATCGCGTCGAAATCCTCGACATCATTGATCAGGGGCGTTCCGGTGAGTGCGAGCAGCAGCGGCTTGCCGCCAGGGGTGCGCTCGCGCACCCGTGAGGCGAGCGAGAGCACGTTCTGCGAGCGCTGCGAGCTCAGGTTCTTGATGAAGTGCGCCTCGTCGACGACCATTCCGCGCAGGCCGATGGAAGCAAGCCACGACATGTGCCGATCGAGGATCTCGTAGTTCACGATGAAGACATCCGCGAAGGCGTCGATGTCACTGCCATCGCCCTGGATCACGGTCGCCCGGCGCTGCGGCGTCCACCGCTCGACCTCGCGCGCCCAGTTCATCTTGACGACGTTCGGCACCACGACGAGCAGCGGATACGCGTCGGCCACGGACGCGGCGAGCAGCGATTGGGCGGTCTTGCCGAGACCCGGTTCGTCCGCGAGAAGGAAGCTCCGGTGACCGGCACGGACCGCCTCGAGGAAGCGGGACTGGTGCACCATGACCTCGAGGCCCTTGGGCGACAGGTGGTCGTACTCGGGTGCGGGCGGAAGATCCATGCTCGCAGCCGCACCCCCCGCACCGGTCTCGAACGCCTTGTACAGGGGGCCCATCAGCTCCCACCCGTCGAGACGACGGCGCGGCGTCGTGGCCGCGCGCGGGGTGAGATCCGGAGCGAGGAACGGATTGGCGAGCTGTCGCGCCTCGACCGAGGGCGGCGTCACCTGACGCTCCGCGATCGCGGCCGGCACGACCGGCGTCTGCACCGGTGCGATGTCGGCGATGATGAGCTCTTCAGGTGCGAGCTCGGCACCGGACTCCAGCAGCCAGTCGCGTCGCATGCGCTTCGCCACCGGCGAGGTCGCCTGGTCGGCTTCGAGGAGCTGGATCAGAGAGGTGTCACGCGCCGCCGTCTTGGCCAGGATCGTCGCGACGCCGTCGAGCCGCTTGAGCAGCTCCGCGCGAGCGTTGTCCGCGATCTCCGAGTCCGCCTTGACGCGCGCGCGCTCCTCGCGGACGAGGAAGGCGATCACCTGGAACTTCACGCGGTTCGTGGGTCCCAGCTTGCCGCGCTGCGACTTCGCCTCGATCTCGCGGACCTTGCGCGCGAGGATCGGGATCAGCGGGGCCTCGTCGTCACGACGAGATGTCTTCTTGCGCCGTGTGGCTGCGGTTGCCGTGGTCGGCATGCTCCTCCTGAGCGTGAAGGCCGAGGCATCCGCGGGATGCGACGACCGTTCTCGATGTCCGCGTGTGGCGTGAGCCAGGACCGTACGAACAGTGGTTCCGGTTTCCGACGATGCGCGAAACGACTCGCGAAGATCGACGACAACCGTTGGTAATAGTATGCCATCGCGCCGGGAGGGCGCAGAATCCGTCGCGGAGAGTTCGGACGTTGTTCAGGCTCACCCTCCGGCGAGTACCCGTTCGGCATCCGTGACGTCGGCGGCCATCTGCGACATGAGCTTCTCGATGCCTTCGAAGGCGACCATGCCTCGCAGACGCTCGACGAACTCCACCGTGACGTCGTGCCCGTACAGGTCCAGCTCGGTCTCGCCCAGCACGTGCGCCTCGACCTGGCGCTCGAGCACGTCGTCGAAGGTCGGGTTCGTGCCGACCGAGATCGCCGCGGGATGCCGCATACCGGTCGCGTGATCGTGCAGCCACCCGGCGTAGACGCCGTCGGCGGGGACGAACGAGTCGACCGACGCGGAGAGATTCGCGGTCGGGAACCCGAGCTCCCTCCCCCGCTTGAGGCCGTGCACGACCTCGCCGCGGACATCGACGTTCCGGCCCAGGACCCGCGCCGCGGTCGTGACGTCGCCGGCCATCAGCAGCTCTCGGATCCACGTGGATGACACGCGGCGGTCGGAACCCGCCAGGAAGACGTCGTCGACCACCTCGACGCTGAAGCCGTGGAGCGGTCCGAGCTCACGCAAGAGCGCAGGGGTTCCCGCGCCGCCGCGGCCGAAACGGAAGTCCTCGCCGACGAGCACGGTCGACACGTGCAGAGCGCCCACGAGGATGTCGGCGACGAAATCCTCGGCGCTGCGCGATGCGAACTCCGCATCGAAGGTCAGGAGCAGCGTGGCATCGAGCTCGAGTTCTCCGAGGAGCTCGATCTTGCGCTCGACCGTGACCACGTTCTCGGGGCAGCGGTCGGGCCGCAGCACCGCGAGGGGGTTCCGATCGAAGGTCACTGCCACGGAACGCTCGCTGGTCTCGGCGGCCTTCTCACGCAGTCGACGGATCACGGCACGGTGGCCCGCATGGACGCCGTCGAACTTTCCGATCGCGACGACCGAGGGTCCGAAATCGGCCGGGACCTCTCGCGGATCGCGGAAGACGATCACGCAGTCACCTCAGTGCGCTCGCCCACCTGCACGGAGTGAGCCGGTCGGTGCGTCCGGAGCCACCAGATGCCGAACACGGGAAGCACGAGCGGGATGAACAGATAACCGCGTCCGAACATCGACCACACCGTGTCGTGCGGGAACAGATCGGGCAGGAAGACGCTCAGCGCGCCGACGACGATGACGCCCGTGAGCTCGAACACGATCGCGATCCACGCGATCGTGTACCACCCGCTCCTCTTCGCGAGCACCAGAGCGAGGGTGGCCAGCACGTAGACCGCGGCGGCGAGCGCCGACAACGCGTATGCGAGCGGCGCCTCGTCGAACTGGCGGAAGATCTGCACGAAGCTCCGCCCGGTCGCGGCAAGAGCCATGACGGCGTAGACGATCACGAGAACGCGGCCGATGCCGGTCAATCGAGAGGAGGAGACGGAGGTGCTCATAGCTCCATACATTCTACGCGCGGCGCGTCGGCACCGGATGCGTGCGCCGCGACAGCGGTCACGCGACCTGGACGGTCCAGATGACGTGCATGCGCCACACCATGACGGCCACCGCGAGGGCGGCGACTCCGAGGATCACCGTGCTCCATCTGCTGCGCTCCATGAGCGCCCACAGCACAGCACCGATCGGCAGCAGCACTGCGGAGACCAGATACACCCAGTACTCGAGGAGATCGCCTGTCGGCGGGTTGCCGACGAAGGGCGCGACGATCGCCGCCACGACCTGGACGATCAGGAGGAGCTCCACGAGAGCGAGCGCGCCCACCGAGAAATCGCTCGGGCGGCGACCGACGAGCCCGAGCACGAGACAGAACGCCCCCGCCGCGACTGCCACGGAGACCTGCAGGATCGTCAGCCACAGGATCATCGCGCGGCCTCGGGCATGTTCATGGCGCTTTTGAGATCTGCCCCGCGCTTCTCGACGACGCCGACGAGGTTCCCCTCCGGATCGACGGCCGCGGCGCGGTCGCCGTCCAGTCGCGGCGCCTGCCCCGTAAGACGCTTCCCGTGCCGCAGATCGGTGGCCTCGGCAGCCGACACGTCGAGGACGGCCAGGACACGAGCGGCCGCCTGCGCGGGAGTCATGAGCGTCGCTTCCCCGAGGTCGTCGACGCCGACCGCGTCAGCCACATCGAAGTCTCCGACTCGGGAGCGTCGGAGCGCGGTGAGATGGCCGCCGACCCCGAGATCCTCGCCCAGATCACGGGCGAGAGAGCGGATGTAGGTGCCCGACGAGCAGTCGACGACGACGTCGAGTTCGAGGAAACCCCCACCCTGCCGCTGAGAGACCACATCGAACCGTGACACGGTGACCTCGCGCGCAGCGAGGACGACCTCCTCGCCCGCGCGGACCCGGTCGTAGGCACGACGGCCGTCGACCTTGATCGCCGAGACCGAGCTGGGAACCTGAGAGATCACGCCGGTGAGTGCCGTCACGCCGGCGGCGATGCGGTCCGGCGTCACGGTGCTCCAGGCATCGTCCGCCGCGCGGGTGAGGATCTCGCCGTCCGCGTCGTCGGTGTGAGTCGTCTGCCCGAGCCTGATCGTCGCCTCATACGTCTTGTCGGCTCCGACCACGTACGTGAGCAGACGGGTCCCGCCTTCGACGCCGATCACGAGCAGCCCTGTGGCCATCGGGTCGAGCGTCCCGGCATGACCGACCTTCCGCGTCCCGAGCGCGCGCCGAGTGCGAGCGACCACATCGTGGCTGGTGAGTCCAGTCGGCTTGTCGACGAGAAGTATGCCGGGTGAGACCATCCCTCCAGCCTACGGCGCGTTCACCTGTGCCCTCGAACACGACCGCTCGGCACCGTCGCCTAGGCTTGGCTCCGTGCTCCCGAACACGAGTCCCGCCGGTGCGCCCGCTGCGTCGCTCATCGAGTGGTACCGGCGGACAGCGCGCGATCTGCCCTGGCGACGATCCGATTTCCACGACGAGTACGGCGCCTGGGGAACCCTCGTCAGCGAGTTCATGCTGCAGCAGACGCCGGTCACCCGGGTGATCCCTCACCTCGAGGCCTGGCTCGCGCGGTGGCCGACACCCGCGGCACTCGCATCCGCGACGCCTGCCGAGGTCGTGCAGCAGTGGGCGAACCTGGGATATCCACGCCGCGCGCTCTGGCTGCATCGTGCCGCTATCGAAGTCACGGAGAGGCACGGCGGTGTCGTGCCTCGCGATGTCGATGCCCTCCTTCGGCTGTCCGGCATCGGAGACTACACAGCGCGGGCGGTGGCCGTGTTCTCCTACGGTGACCGTCATCCGGTGGTCGACACGAACACACGTCGTGTGCTGGCACGATCGGTGCTCGGTCAGGCGCATCCCGGGTCGCCGTCACGCCGCGACCTCGAGCTGATGGAGTCCCTGCTTCCTGCGGATGATGTCGAATCCGCCGTGTACAACGCCGCCGCGATGGAGCTGGGAGCCACGGTGTGCACCGCGCGGAGACCACGGTGCGAATCGTGTCCGCTGCTCGGCACCTGCGTGTGGGTCGCCGCCGGGCGGCCGGACACCGGCGACAACCGGCGACGCCAGGCCGCATTCGAGGGCTCGGACCGTCAGGCCCGAGGAGCGGTGCTGCGCGTGCTCCGAGCAGCATCTCCCGACGCAGTACCGACCGACGCCGTGGTCCCCGAGTGGCCCGATGCACTGCAACGCGACCGGGCGATCGATTCACTGATCGCGGACGGATTGGCCGAAGCCGACGGGGACATGCTCTCGCTCCCCCACTGACCGCCGGTGCGGCGGGTCGCTCAGACGTACTGACCGATCCGATGCGCGAGCACCGTCAGCTCCACGCGCGTGCGCACCTCCAGTTTCGCGAACACTCTGCCGAGATGGACCTCGACTGTCCGGACCGATACGTGGAGCGACTCCGCGATGTCCCTGTTCGGCGCCCCCGCCACTGCGAGCATCGTGACCTCGAGCTCACGCGTCGTGAGCATCGGCTCCCAGATCCGGCGAGATGTCGCGAGAGGATCGCCGGACGACGCGCCACCGACCGCATCCGCCTGCAGTCGCGCGAGCCGCATCGCCACGGCGCGGGCCCAGGCCGTTGCGCCTGACACCTCCAGCAGACTGCGTGCGGCCTCCAGGTGCTCTCTGGCGCGTGCGACGTCGCCGGTGATGAGGCAACGCGTGCCGATCATCGCCTCGACACGTCCGCGCGAGAACGGTGAGGGAATCGACCTGGCCGCGTCGACGACCGCGGCGCGCACCGAGCGCCACTCCTCGTCGGAGCAGCTCAGCATGCGCGCGCGCAGATCCTGCGCGAGCGAGATCCCCGGAGGCTCGACCCGACGTCTGCGTGCTCGGTCCCGCTCTCCCACGAGCACGGCTTCTTCCAGTCCCGGCACCGAGAGCGTCGTCTGCGGAGCCCCGGCGTCACGCCAGAGCCGCATGAACGCCGCCGCCTGCTCGAAGCCTCCGGCGAGGAACGCCTCGATGCCGCGGTCCACAAGATCATCGATCCGCATGGAAGGAGGCAGCGCCGCGGTGAGCGACCGCGCGAACGGCCCCAGATGGCCGAGGACCGCGAGATCGAGACGGCGAGCGATCACCGCTGCGAGCCCTGCGAACGGGATCGAGACCGGCAGGTCGAGCGCCGACCGCATGAGCTTCTTACGAGCGGTCCCGATGTCGCCGCTCCACATGATCAGTAGCACCTCGACGACGGCCCGGTAGGCGCCCACGAGCGGGCTCCGCTCGAACCCGGCGACGAACGGGTCGACCTCGACACCGATACCGGAGCCACCCGCCGCCAGAAATCCCAGGCCCTGTTCGATGTCTCCGTCCATCGCGGCCTGGAGCGCCCGCAGCATCCCGCCGGTGAGCGGCCCCGTCCCGTGGATCTCCGCATCGACGTCCCGATCCCCGGCGATGAGCCACGCGAGGGCGACGACAGGATCCCGCAGATCGGCGTCGGCCGCCGCCCTTCCCGCTCCCTCACGAAGCGCGGCGATCCAGGAGCGCATCCCCTCACGATCTCCGCGCTCAGCGCAGAGCACAGCGGCGAACGCCGCGGCTCGCGCCCAGAGATACCATTCCTCCTCCCCCGCGCCCTGCGGGCGGAGCGCGACGGGATCGACCCGAGGGACCGCTCCATGCAGATGTGTCTGCGCGATGAGCAGCCCTCCCAGCGCCTGCAGCCGATGATGCTCCTGAGCGTCGGGGAACAACTCGCTGAGCAGACTCACCGCCTCGACCGCGAAACCGGCGGCGATCGCCGAGACACCCGCGACAGCTGTCGCCTCATCCCGTTCCGCCCCGGTCGCATGCGCCGCTGCCTCTGCCGCCAGGTGCATGGCCCGTTCATTCGCGCCGGCCTCGGAGAGCGACCGTGCGATCCGGGTCAGCTCCGCAGCGGTCCCCGGAACCCCGTACAACGAGGCGCGCGCGAGATGCCAATCCGCATCGACCCGTTCTCCGCGTGCCTGGAAGACATGGTGCAGGCGGGTGTGCACCCGGACAGCCGCGGACGCCCCCGTCGTGGCTCGCAACCAGATCGCGAGACGCGGATCTGCGAGACGTACACGACCCGCATGGATGTCGAGGAGATCCGAGACCGGGCACGCCGCGAGATCGTGCGCCGAACGACCGTCGAACTCGAGCAGCGGCTCCAACCGATCGTCCAGGCGCATCGACACCGCGATCAGCAGCTCGCGGTCTCGCGGCCGCAACGCGAGGTCCGCGAACAATGAGGCGATGGAGTCGACCATCGGCAGGGGCGACGGCAGCGGCCTGAGACCGTGTCGCTGCGACTGATCGAGCTTCTGCGCGACCGCCAGGACCGTCGCGGAGTCAGCGGCGACCTCCGCCACGATTCGCGCCACGACATGCGGGGCGCACCCGAGATCATGAGCCAGAAGGTCGTCGAGGAGTGCCTCGAAGAGACCCATCGTCACCGAAGGCGCAGTGCGCGCACCAAGAACGTCTATTCCGAACCCCCCAGCCCGAACGAGCGTCCGCTCGTCAGGCTGAGGATATCAAGCACCCGACCGGCTCAGCCGAGGTGCTGGAATATCACGCGGGGGTGTCGTCTTCTTCCTGACGAAGGTAGGGATCAGCATCTCCGGCGTGCGACGCCGAGGACGCGAGTTTCGCCACCTCGGCATCACGTTCCTGCGCTTCGCGGAGCAGTGCCGAGATGTGATCTGCGTTCTCCGGCAGCGCATCAGGGATGAACTCGAGAGTCGGCACCAGGCGGGTACTCAGCTGACGACCCACCTCACTGCGCAGCATCCCCGTGGCGGATGTCAGGGCGGCGCCACTGGAGACCCGCTCCTCTTCGGTGCCGAGCACCGTGTAGAACACCGATGCGTGCTGCAGATCTCCGCTGACGCGGACGTCGGTGATCGTCACGAATCCGAGGCGCGGATCGCGCAGCCCCTTCTCGAGGCGCTCGGCGAGGATCACACGAATACGATCGGCCAGACGTGCCTGTCGTTCACCAGCCATTGTTCTCTCCCTCTAGGTACCCTTCGGGCGAGGATGCATGGCGCACCCTCGCCCGAAGATATCGAACTCGATCAGCCGCGAGGCTTCTCGACCAGCTCAGTGGTCTCGATCTCGTCACCGATCTGGATGTCGTTGTACTTGCCGAGGCCGATACCGGCTTCGTAGTCCGTACGCACCTCGGTGACGTCGTCCTTGAAGCGGCGCAGCGACTCGATGGCGAGGCCATCGGCCAGCACGACACCGTCGCGGATGACGCGAGCCTTGGCGTTTCGCGTGATCGTTCCCGACCGCACGATGACACCGGCGATGTTGCCGAACTTCGAGGAGCGGAACACCTCGCGGATCTCGGCGACACCCGACTGGACCTCTTCGTACTCCGGCTTGAGCATGCCCTTGAGCGAGCTCTCGATCTCGTCGATCGCGTTGTAGATGACGGAGTAGAACCGGATGTCCACGCCCTCACGCTGAGCGCGCTCACGCGCCTTCGTGTCGGGGCGGACGTTGAAGCCCACGATGATCGCGTTGTCGATCGTCGCGAGGTTGACGTCGGACTCGGTGATCGCACCGACACCGCGGTGGATGATGCGGAGCTGGACCGAGTCGTCGACCTCGATCTTGAGCAGCGACTCCTCGAGCGCCTCGACGGCACCGGAGACGTCACCCTTGATGATGAGGTTGAGCGACTCGACCTTGCCCTCTTCGAGAGCACGGGTGAAGTCTTCGAGCGAGATGCGCTTGCGGGCCTTGGCCAGCTGGGCGTTGCGCTCAACCGCTTCACGCTTCTCAGCGATCTGACGGGCCATACGGTCCTCTTCGGTGACGATGAAGACGTCGCCGGCACGCGGCACCGAGTTGAGACCCTGCACCTGCACCGGACGCGACGGGTAGGCCTCGAGGACCTGCTCGCCGTTCTCATCCGCCATCGCCCGGACGCGCCCGTAGGCCGTGCCTGCGACGATCGCGTCACCGATGCGGAGCGTTCCGGACTGGATCAGCACGGTGGCGACCGAACCGCGGCCCTTGTCGAGCTTCGCCTCGATGGCGACACCACGAGCTGCCTTGTTCGGGTTGGCCGTGAGGTCGAGACCCGCGTCGGCAGTGAGCAGCACGGCGTCCAGGAGGTCCTGGATTCCGGTGTTGGCACGTGCCGACACGTCGACGAACATGACGTCTCCGCCGTACTCCTCGGCGACCAGACCGTACTCGGTGAGCTGCTGGCGCACCTTGCCGGGGTTGGCGTCGGGCTTGTCGACCTTGTTCACCGCGACCACGATCGGCACGTTCGCCGCCTGGGCGTGGTTCAGGGCCTCGACCGTCTGCGGCATGATGCCGTCGTCGGCTGCGACCACGAGGATCGCGAGGTCCGTGACCTGCGCTCCACGGGCACGCATGGCGGTGAACGCCTCGTGACCCGGGGTGTCGATGAAGGTGATGGCACGCTCGATGCCCTCGTGCTCCGTCCACACCTGGTACGCACCGATGTGCTGGGTGATGCCTCCGGCCTCACCCTCGATGACGTTGGTCTGGCGGATGGCGTCGAGCAGTCGGGTCTTACCGTGGTCGACGTGACCCATGACGGTGACCACGGGGGGACGGATCTCGAGGTCATCCTCGCTCTCCGCCTCCAGCTCGGCCTCGAGGTCGAGACCGAAGCCCTCGAGGAGCTCCTTGTCCTCGTCTTCGGGCGAGACCATCTGGATCTTGTAGCCGAGCTCGGCACCCAGGACCTCGAACGTCGCCTCGTCCAGCGACTCGGTGGCCGTGGCCATCTCTCCGAGGTTGAAGAGGATCGTCACGAGGGTTCCCGGCTGGACCGTGTACCCGGTCAGCGTCTCGATCTTGTCGGCGAAGTCGGCGATCGATGCGCCGCGCCGCATGCGGATGATCTCTCCGTTGCCACGGGTGACGTTGACGCCACCGACGACCGGAGCACTCCGCATCTCGAATTCCTGGCGCTTCGCCCGCCGCGACTTGCGCTGCTTGCTCTTGCCGCCGCCCTTGCCGAAGGCACCGGCCGTGCCACCGCCGGGACCACGGCCACGGCCACCGCCGCCACCGGGACGACCGGCGAAACCGCCGCCGCCACCGGGACGCGCGCCGGGGCCTGCACCGGGTCCACCGGCACCGCCGGGACGACCGGGTCCACCCGGACGCTGCTGGAACGGTGCGCCGGGACGGCCACCCTGACCGCCGCGCGGAGCGCCGGGACGGGGAGAACCGGGACGCGGAGCACCCGGCCGCGGAGCGCCGGGACGCGGTGCCTGCGGGCGCGGGATGTTGCCCGGGGTCGGGCGCTGGCCCATGCCCTGCGCGGACGCGAACGGGTTGTTGCCCGGACGCGGACCGGCCGGACGCTGGCCCATGCCCTGCGCCGAGGAGAACGGGTTGTTGCCCGGACGCGGAGCGCCGGGCTTCGGAGCAGCATCGCCTGACGGCTTCGGAGCAGCGTCATCGCCGGACTTGGGAGCGGCGGGCGCCGCGGGAGCGGGCGTCTCGGCCGGAGCCTCTGCGACCGGCGCCTCGGCGACCGGCTTGGGGCCGGGCTTCGGGCCGGGCACTGGAGCTCCGGGCCGCGGTGCGCGACCGGGAGCGGCCGGCTTGGCGCCGGACGCAGCCGGCTTGGCCGCGGAGGACGCGGGCTTCGCTGCCGGAGCAGCGTCGCCGGAAGACTTCAGCGAGGCGTCCGACTCGATGGCGGCGCGAAGCTTACGCGCCACCGGCGGTTCGATGGTCGAAGAGGGGCTCTTGACGAACTCTCCGAGTTCCTTGAGCTTTGCAAGTGCGATCTTGCTGTCGACGCCGAGTTCAGCGGCGATCTCATGTACGCGTGGTTTACCAGCCACAATTCTCCTGTCTGGGGTCGGTCCACCCAGACAGGGCAGACCACTAGTCGCGGACGGGTCTCATTTCGAGCCGTTCACTTTGTTTCCATAGCCGTTCAGCCTTTGTTTCTTGGTGGGTGCTGTTCGATGTTCCGCGTGTCCAGATCGCTGGAGACGCGCAGTGCTCGTCCGAAAGCCCGACGCCGCACAGCGGCATCCATGCATTCCGGTGTCGGATGGACCCACGCGCCTCTCCCTGGCAAAACGGCTCGCTCATCGATGATGAGTGTGTCGTTCTGGGACACCACTCTGAGAAGAGCGGCGCGGGGAGCACGCGTGCGACAACCGACGCACATTCGTACGGGTTCCATCTTACACCTGAGTTCCCACCCGACTCGCGCGAGGGTGGCGAGTCGGGTGTGCCGAGCGGTCAGTCCAGCACGCTGTCGGGCTGGATGTCGATCTTCGCGCCGGTGAGCTTGGCGGCGAGTCGGGCGTTCTGCCCTTCTTTGCCGATCGCGAGGGACAGCTGGTAGTCGGGCACCAGGGCGCGTACCGCCTTCGTGTTCGCGTCGAGGATGAACGCGCTCGTCACCTTGGCCGGCGAGAGAGCGTTCGCCACGAAGGGCGCGAGTTCCGGGTCGAAGTCGACGATGTCGATCTTCTCCCCCGCGAGCTCCTCGGTGACGGCGCGCACGCGGCGCCCCATCTCTCCGATGCATGCACCCTTGGCGTTGATGGCCGGGTCATTCGCCCGAACAGCGATCTTCGTGCGGTGGCCGGCCTCGCGGGCCAGCGAGACGATCTCGACGAGCCCGGCGGCGATCTCGGGAACCTCGAGCGCGAAGAGCTTGCGCACCAGCCCGGGGTGCGTCCGCGACACCGTGATCTGCGGACCCTTGAGCCCCTTGGCGACGCTGGTCACGTAGACGCGAAGGCGTGAGCCGTGCGTGTACTCCTCGCCGGGCACCTGCTCCTCGGGCGGCAGGATCGCCTCGACCGATCCGAGATCGACGTGGATCATGCGGGGGTTGGGTCCCTGCTGGATCACGCCGGCGACGATGTCGCCCTCCTTGTCCTTGAAATCGCCGAGCACGACATCGTCGGCGATGTCACGCAGACGCTGACTGATGACCTGCTTGGCCGCGAAGGCGGCGATGCGGCCGAAGTCGTCGGGCATGGCGTCTTCTTCGCCGATGATCGCGCCCTCGTCGTCCTTCACGGCCTGCAGCACGGCCACGTGTCCGGTGCGGCGGTCGAGTTCGACGCGGACACCCTCAGGTGTGGCGCCATCTGCGGACACGTGCTTGGCGTAGGCCGTCAGGATGGCCTGTTCGATGATCGAGACGAGCTCATCGAAGGGAATCGCCTTCTCCTTCTCGATCCCACGCAGCAGACTCAGTTCGATATCCATGACGGCTCCCTATTCAGCTCTCGTCGCGCGGGTGTGCACACGCGACATCCGTACCACGATACCCTGTGCCCACCGCCCGCTGCCACGGCGGGCGTCGCGGGCCCGCGGCGCAGGACACCCGGGAGGACCCAGTGACCACGTACGACACGATCGTGATCGGAGCCGGCATGTCCGGCGTCACCGCAGCCCGTATGCTCGCGGACGCCGGAGAGCAGGTCGTGGTCCTCGAAGCACGGGAGCGCATCGGAGGTCGGATGAGCACCGACCGCGCCGCCGGGTTCCCCGTGGATCTCGGCGCGTCCTGGATCCACGGCATCGACGGCTCCCCCCTGTGGGAGCTGGTGCAGACCCTCGGCATCCCCACGATCGAGTACACCGTCGGGAGCTTCCAGGCGGGTGGTCGTCCGATCGAGAACTTCGACGGTGAGGGCACGCCGATGGATGCCGCGAGCACCACCCAGTGGGTCGACGACGTCGCGGCGGCGGACCGCCTGCTGGTCGACGAGATCGAGCGGTCCTCTCCCGGCGACACCTACCTCGACGTGGCCGAGCGGGCGCTCGACCGCTCGGGGTTCGCACCGGAACGCATCGACGAGATCCGCGAGTTCTTCCGACACCGCGTCGAGGAGCAGTGCGGAGCCTGGATCGGAGACCTCGACGCGCACGGGCTCGACGAGGATGCGATCGACGGTGAAGAGGTGATCTTCCCCCGGGGCTACGACGAGCTCCCGCGGCGCATCGCCACCGACCTCGACATCCGCCTGGGGCACGTGGTCACCCGCATCGCGCGCACGGATGCCGGCGTCACGGTGTCGACCGAGCACGGGGAGTTCTCCGCCCGAAGCGCCGTGGTCACGGTGCCGCTCGGAGTGCTCAAGGCGGGGTCGATCGACTTCGCCCCCGCTCTGCCCGACGCGGTCGCGGGGCCGATCGAACGGCTCGGCATGGGAGTGTTCAACAAGGTATTCATCCAGTTCCCGGAGCGCTTCTGGAGAGAGGACAGCTATGTTCTGCGGGCTCTCGGCGAGGCCGGTGAGCACTGGCACTCCTGGTACGACGTCTCGGCGGTGAGCGGGCTCCCGACACTCCTCACCTTCGCCGCGGGCCCGTTCGGTCGCAGGATGCAGGAGCTCCCTGATGAGGAGATCGTCGCCGACGTGCTCGTCGCGCTGCGCGCCCTGTACGGCGACGCCGTCGCAGAGCCGACAGCGCACTGGATCACCCGCTGGGGACACGACCCGTTCTCGAACGGGTCCTATTCGCACCTGGCTGTCGGGTCATCGCATCACGATCACGACGCGGCGGCGGGGCCCGTCGACGGAGTGCTGCACTTCGCCGGCGAAGCCACCTGGGGCGACGAACCTGCCACCGTGGGGGCGGCGTACTACTCGGGGCACCGCGCGGCCGAGCGCATCCTCGGGCATGACGTCGACCTCGCCGCCTTCGTGGCCGGCGTCAGAGCGCGGGAGCAGTCTCCAACGAATTGATCGCACCGATCAGTCGGAACAGGTTGCCCACCTGGCGCTGATCGAGATGCAGCGCCAGCCGCGGCAGATGCAGCACGTCGTCGTCGGCGACCTCCGGTGAGCGCGGTGCGCTTCGCTCGATACGGCCGCTCGCCAGCATTCCGGCGAACTGATCGTTGAGCTGCTCGACTTCCGCATCGGTCGGTTCAGAGCGAAGTCGGAGCACGAGGGTGTCACCCACCCAGCGCAGCGAGTCGTAGTTGCGCCAGAATCCGGCGATCACCGCGGCCGCGGACTCGACCGAGTCGGTGATGACGACCCGGTCGAAATCACCCTCGGAGATCACGCCGGTGGGCGCGAGATCCTCGTCGATGAAGCGCTTGAGTCCGTTCCAGAACGTGCCGCCCGGCTCATCGAGAAGCACGATCGGGGTGGGCTCGGCCTTCCCCGTCTGCTGCAGCGTCAGGAGCTCGAACATCTCGTCGAGCGTGCCGAATCCTCCCGGCAGACAGATGAAGCCGATGGATTCCTTGATGAGCATGAGCTTGCGGGTGAAGAAGTACTTCATCGCGACGACGTGGTCGCTTCCGGCGACCAGGCTGTTCGCCTTCTCCTCGAACGGTAGTCGGATCGAGACGCCCAGCGAGAGCGCGGGGCCTGCACCCTCCGCCGCGGCCTGCATGATCCCCGGTCCGGCTCCGGTCACCACCATCCAGCCGTCCGCCGCGAGAGCCTCCGCGACTCTTCGCGCCTGGAAGTACAGCGGATCGTCCTGTCGGGTGCGTGCGGACCCGAAGACGGTGACCTTGGGGACTCCTTCGAACGGTGCGAAGAGCCGGAACGCATCGCGCATCTCCGCCAGCGCCGCGGATGCGATCTTGAGGTCGAGCCTGTTCGTGCCGTCCTCGCCGAGCAGGATCGCGGTACGCATCATGCGCATCACCAGGCGCCGATCGGTCTTGACCCCGGCCTCGTCCAGGACGACGTTGATCTCGGCACTCAGCGATTCGGGCAGCGGTTCCTCGGTCATGAGTCCACCCTGTCATGCACGATCGGCGGCGTGGGCGCCGCAACGCCGCTCCCGATCACGCGACCCTCGCCGTGTCAATCCCCGTGCCGGTGCCGGCCGCTCGCGCGAAGCTGTCGACATGACAGAGATCACTGGACCTGAAGCACGTGCTCGCGTCGCCGAGCTCGTGGAGGACATCGACTTCACGATGCTGACGACGACCGACGACGACGGCAACCTCGTCAGCCGACCGATGTCCACGAGGCAGATGGATGATGCCGGAGACATCTGGTTCTTCACCGCGGAGGACACCGAGAAGGTCGACGAGGCACGCAAGCACCGCCAAGTGGGGCTGTCGTACTGCGACGCCAAGGGGATGCGCTACGTCTCGGTCGCCGGCAGGGCCTCCCTCGTGCACGACCGGGCCAAGATGAAGGAGCTCTACTCGCCGTCGCTCGAGATCTGGTTCGCCGAGGGCCTCGACACCCCCGGGATCGCGCTCCTGAAGGTGACGCCCACGGTGACCGAGTTCTGGGAGCCGGCCAAGGGCAAGATCGCGATGGCTGCGGGGGCGCTCAAGGCACTCGTCACGAAGGACACCCCGGACGACGACATCATGAACCACGGGCACATCGTGCACTGACCGCCCTCCTCATCGAGAACGCCGCGTACCCGAGAAGGGATACGCGGCGTTCTGCGTGAATCGACATGAGAGTCAGCGGCGTGTGAGCCGGCCCAGCGCGTCGGCGATCGAGACCGCATCCCGTTCGCCGGTGCTGCGATCCCACAGTTCGACCTGACCGTCGGCGGCGCCTCGACCGACGATGACGATCTTCGGGACGCCGACGAGTTCGGCGTCGCCGAACTTCACGCCCGGCGACACTTTGGGGCGATCGTCGTAGAGCACGTCGAGTCCGGCCGCCTCGAGCTGCGTCGAGAGGTCAGCGGCCACGTCGAAGGCGACCTGGTCGCGACCGGCGGCGACGACCTGGACGTCGAACGGGGCGACGGACGCGGGCCAGATGAGACCCTTCTCGTCGTTGTTCAGCTCGGCGATGATCGCCAGGATGCGGGTGACGCCGATGCCGTACGAGCCCATCGTGACGGTGACGAGCTTGCCGTTCTCGTTCAGCACCTTGAGTCCGAGCGCTTCCGCGTACTTGCGACCCAGCTGGAACACATGGCCGATCTCCATGCCGCGTGCGAGCTCGACCGGACCAGATCCGTCGGGCGCGGGGTCGCCCGCACGGACGTTCGCGATCTCGACGATGCCGTCGGCGAAGAAGTCGCGTCCGGCGACGACCGAGTGCGCGTGCTTCTCGTCGATGTTCGCGCCGGTGATCCAGCTGGTGCCCTCGCTCACGCGGGGGTCGACCAGGTAGCGGATGCCTGTGGCGGAATCCTCACCGAGCATGGCGCCCGTCGGTGACCAGGGCCCGATGTAGCCCTTGACGAGCAGCGGATTCTTCTCGAAGTCGTCGGCGGTGGCCGTCTCGACCTCGGCGGGCGCGAACGCGACCTCGGCGCGCTTCTCGTCGACCTCGCGGTCGCCGGGGATGCCCACGATGACGAGTTCGCGGGTGCCGTCGAGGTGCGTGAGCGCGAGCACGACGTTCTTGAGCGTGTCTGCGGCCGTGTACTCGCCGTCGAGGTGAGCGTTGGAATGCGCCACCAGCGTCTCGATGGTGGGTGTGTTCGGCGAGTCGAAGACCACCGGCGCGGCGTCCGCGTCGAAAGCGATCGCATCGGGCACGGCAGTCGTGAACGCCTCGACGTTGGCGGCGTATCCACCGGCACTGCGGACGAACGTGTCCTCGCCGACGGGAGTCGGGTGAAGGAACTCCTCGCTGCGCGAGCCGCCCATCGCTCCGGCATCCGCCTGGACGATGACGTACTCGAGCCCCAGCCGCTGGAAGATGCGCTCGTACGCATCGCGCTGCGCCTGGTAGCTGACCTCGAGGCCCTCGTCCGAGGAATCGAAGGAGTACGCATCCTTCATCGTGAACTCACGACCGCGGAGCAGACCTGCGCGCGGACGCGCCTCATCGCGGTACTTGTCCTGGATCTGGTAGAGGGTCAGGGGCAGATCCTTGTACGACGAGTACAGGTCCTTCACGAGCAGGGTGAAGGCCTCTTCGTGAGTCGGAGCCAGCAGGTAGTCGCCGCCCTTGCGGTCCTGGAGACGGAACAGCAGGTCTCCGTACTCATCCCAGCGCCCGGTCGCCTCGTACGACTCGCGCGGCATCAGAGCCGGGAAGTGCACTTCCTGCGCACCGGCAGCGCCCATCTCCTCGCGGACGACGGTCTCGATCTTGGCCTTCACCCGGAGCCCGAGCGGGAGCCATGCGAAGATGCCGGCGGCCTGCGGTCGGATGTATCCGGCGCGGATCAGCAGCTTGTGGCTCGCGACCTCTGCGCCTGCAGGGTCTTCACGGAGCGTACGGAGGAAGAAGTTCGAAAAACGAGTGACCACGGGCCAAGTCTACTGACCGGTGGTCACCCGTTTCGCGACTCGTCAGTTGAGCGCGGGCAGCCCGTTGGGGATCACACCTCCGGCGTAGAGGCTCGCGGCGAGTTCCTGCACGGCGGTGAGGGCGACCCGCTGAGGAAGGGGTCCGTACGAGATCCGGGCGACGCCGAGCTTCTCGTACTCGGAGGCCGCGAGCGTGCCGGGCAGACCGATCACGCTGAGCTTGCCCTCGCCGAGGCCCTCGACGAGCTGTCGTGTGATGTTCGCGTCGAGCATGCCGGGGACGAACACCGCGGTGGCACCGGCGTCGAGGAAGGCCCGACCGCGCTGGATGGCGTCGGCGACACTCTCGGCGACAGGGCGGTGGCCGGCACGCACGAATGCGTCGGTACGGGCGTTGAGGGCGAACGGCACGCCTTCGGCCTCGGCGGCCTTGACGATCGCCTCGACAGCCGCCACGGACTCGTCGAACGGCTTCAGACGGTCCTCGACGTTGGCGCCGACGACACCGGCACCGATCGCGAGCCGGGTGGTCTCCCCCGCATCCCCGTATCCGTCGTCGAGATCGGCGGTCACCGGCACGGAGACGGATGCCGCGATGCGCCCGACCATGTCGATCATGATCTCGCGGGTGATGGTGCCGTCCTCGAATCCGAACGAGGCGGCGATCCCGTGTCCGGCGGTGGCGATCGCCTTCGTCTCGGGGAGCATCGCGACCGCACGAGCGGAGACGACGTCCCACACGTTCACCACCCGGAGGATCTCCGGGGCTTCGTAGAGTCCGATCAGGGTCTGGGCTTTCGCAGCAGTGGTCATGCCCCCACGCTAACGCCCAGTATTCCGGTCGGGGCCGGACGGACACGCAAATCACAGGTTTCCCTCGTCATCAGACCCGCCACCGGGTGACCGCACATCATCGACCGCCGCATAGTGTGGGCACATGCCTCAGCGCCGATCTCACGTTGCTCCGTCCGCCGCGCAGACCGAACTCGCTGCGGCGCTCACCGCGCTCCGCGAATCCCTCGACACTCCCACCGACTTCCCGGCAGAGGTGGTGGCCGAGGCCGCCGACGCCGACGCCGCGACTCCTGGCCTCGACCTGCGCGACATCCCCTTCGCGACGCTCGACCCGCTCGGGTCGCGGGACCTCGATCAGGCATTCCACCTCGAGCGGCGGGATGCGGGATACACCGTGCGGTACGCGATCGCCGACGTTCCGGGCTTCGTCGCGCCGGGAGGCGCGGTCGACACGGAGGCGCGTCGCCGAGGTCAGACGCTGTATGCGGCAGACGGCACGATCCCGCTGCATCCGAAGGTCCTGAGCGAGGACCGCGCGTCGCTGCTGGCGGATGTGGATCGTCCCGCGCTCGTCTGGACGTTCTCCCTCGATCCTGCGGGAATCGTCGAGGAGTTCCGGCTCGAGCGGGCCTTGATCCGCTCGCACGCCCAGCTCGACTACGCCAGCACTCAGGCCGCACTCGACCGGGGCGAGGGCGGCCCCGCAGCGCTGCTGCCGGAGATCGGCACGTTGCGCATCGAGCAGGAGAAGCTCCGGGGCGGCGCGAGCCTGAACCTGCCGGACGAGGAAGTCGTGCGGCACTCCGACGGGACGTACGAGATAGAGCGCAGGCACCCGCTGCCCGTCGAGGAATGGAACGCCCAGCTGTCCCTGATGACCGGCATGGCGGCCGCATCCCTGATGATCGACGCCGGCATCGGGATCCTGCGCACGATGCCTCAGCCCGATGAGAAGTCCTTCGAGGCGTTCCGCCATCAGACCGAAGCGCTCGGGCGCCCGTGGACGACAGGCAGGTACGGCGAGTACCTGCGGCGACTGGATCGTGCCGACCCGATGACGCTCCCTGTTCTCGAGGCAGCGGCGTCGCTGTTCCGCGGGGCGGGCTACGTGACCTTCGACGGCGCGCTGCCCTCCGAGATCGAGCAGGCGGCGATAGCCGCTCCCTATGCACACGCCACCGCTCCCCTGCGTCGCCTCGTCGACCGCTGGTCGCTCGCGATCTGCCTGGCTGTGTCCGAAGGGCGTGACGTACCCGACTGGGTTCGCGAGTCGCTCGATGACCTCCCCGCGCTGATGCAGGAGTCCGGTCAGCGCGCATCGACGCTCGACTCCGCGACGATCAACTGCGTCGAGGCCGCGCTTCTCACACCGCTGGTCGGTTCGACGGTGGATGCGACGGTGATCGAGGTGCGTGGGGAACGGGGAACGATCCAGCTCGCGGACCCCGCCGTCACCGCCTCCGCTCCGCTCCCGGCGGATACCGTTCCCGGCGCGGTCGTGCCACTCCGGGTCGTGCGTGCGGACATCGCACGAGGCGAGATCGAGTTCTCTGTGTGAACGGCACAGGCAGCTACGCTGACGGCGTGAATCCCCTCGCCGTCGCTGAACGATTCGTCGCTGCGCACTACCCCCGAGCCGACGTCGCCATCGTTGCGGGAAGCTCCGCCCGCGGAGAGCGCACCACGACGAGCGACATCGACCTGCTGCTGCTCGGAGACGCACTGTTCGACGCGCGGGATCAGACGAGCGAGGCGTCGACTCACGAGTTCGAGGGTGAGATCTTCGAGGTCTTCGCCTACACGCCGACCGGTTTCGACGAGTGGGCCGATCGTGGCGTCGCCCCGTACAGACCTGTGACCGTGCACATGCTCGTCGACGGCATCGCGATCCGGGACGACGGCCGCCTCGCCGCGCTCCGAGAACGGTGGCAGCGCATCCTCGACGCGGGCCCCGCGCTGTCCGCGCAGGAATCCACCTTCCGCCGCTACGTCATCACCGACGTTCTCGACGACCTCAGGGATGCCACCGACCCTCTCGAGCAGCAGATCGAGGCAGCCATCCTGTTCGAGAAGATCGCCGAGCTCATGCTGCTCAGCGAGCGGCGGTGGATCGCTTCGGGCAAGTGGCTGCCGCGACGGCTCCGGGACCTTGGTCACGAACGCGCCGAGCTGCTGAGCATCCCGTGGATCGATCGCGACTATGCGACGTTCGCCGACCGTGTCGAGGACGAGCTCGATCGTGCGGGCGGCCGGGTTCAGAGCGGCTTCGTGCGCTGAGCACGACTCAGGACGCGGGCACGGCCCTTGTCGTCATGACCAGCGTCTGAGGATCCGTCAGGTCGAGCGTCACCGAGATCGAGACGAACTCGCTGAGGGACGCGACATGTGTACCGCCGCACAGGATCTCTGCGGTTCCCTGAGGAAGCTCGCAGCTCCAGCTGCGCCGATCCACGATCGTCGGGCCCTCAGGCACCACGCGGCTCGGCGCGCCTGATGCGACCCAGGCGGTCAGCTGTGCATTGATCGCCGCCTCTCGGTCGGCGAGCGTCGCGGTGAGCCCCTCGGTGTCGAAGCCCGCCTTGCGCAGGCTCTTGCCGAGTCGATACTCGTCCACGGCGCCGTCTTCGTGGATGCGGCTGGACTGGTTCGCCCTGGCCTCGAAGTTCGGGGTGCCCAGGGCATCCACACCGGGATCCTTGCGCCACAGATCCGCGAGCGCGAGGTCGAGAGCCAGCGACGCGAGGTGGCAGGCCGTGTGGCCGCGGCTGAGCCCCGCCCGCCGGGACGAGTCGACCGACAACTCGACGCGCGCACCCTCGACCATCCACGCCGGCGCCTCGGCCTCGAGCGGATGGCCGACGAGCCAGGTCCACCCATCAGCCCCGCGCTTCACCGGGATGTCAGAGCCGACCGCGAACGCTCCCTCGTCGGAGACCGCGGCCATGACCGCCGGGGAGACTCGGACGGCAGAATCGTCGTACGCGATCTCACCCGTGTCGCCAGGCTGGTCGGGCCAGGTGTGATCGACGGGGTGGAACGGGGTCGATTCCACGACCACGACGGCGCCGATCGGCGTCGATTCGACGCGCGAGACAGTGCTCGAGCCGGTGACGTCGCCACCGGCGAAGGACACGATCGTCGACGTGGTCACCGCAGAGACCACGCGCTCAGACCGTGACGACCTGAGCGGTGCCGAGCGGCGCCTCAGGTCCCATCTCGGCCGCGATGCGGTTCGCCTCTTCGATCAGAGTGGCGACGATGTCGGCCTCGGGCACGGTCTTGATGACCTCGCCCTTCACGAAGATCTGCCCCTTGCCGTTGCCGGAGGCGACACCGAGATCCGCCTCACGGGCCTCACCCGGTCCGTTCACGACGCAGCCCATGACCGCGACGCGCAGCGGGACGGTCATGTCCTTGAGTCCTTCGGTCACGTTCTCGGCGAGCGTGTAGACGTCGACCTGAGCGCGTCCGCACGACGGGCACGAAACGATCTCGAGCTTGCGCTCACGCAGGTTCAGGGACTGCAGGATCTGGTGGCCGACCTTCACCTCTTCTGCGGGAGGAGCGGAGAGGGACACGCGGATGGTGTCGCCGATGCCCTCACCGAGGAGAATGCCGAATGCCGTCGCGCTCTTGATGGTTCCCTGGAAGGCGGGGCCCGCCTCGGTCACGCCGAGGTGGAGCGGCCAGTCGCCCCGCTCGGCGAGCTGGCGGTATGCCTTCACCATGACGATCGGATCGTTGTGCTTCACCGAGATCTTGAAGTCGTGGAAGTCGTGCTCTTCGAACAACGACGCCTCCCAGACGGCGCTCTCGACGAGTGCCTCCGCGGTCGCCTTGCCGTACTTGGTCAGGATGCGGCGGTCCAGCGATCCTGCGTTGACGCCGATGCGCAGGGAGACTCCTGCGGCCTTGGCGGCCTCGGCGATCTTGCCGACGTTGCCGTCGAACTCGCGGATGTTGCCCGGGTTCACACGCACGGCGCCACAGCCCGCGTCGATCGCGGTGTAGATGTAGCGCGGCTGGAAGTGGATGTCGGCGATCACCGGGATCTGGCTCTTCATCGCGATGATCTTCAGCGCATCGGCATCGTCCTGGTGAGGGACGGCGACACGGACGATCTCGCATCCGGATGCGGTGAGCTCGGCGATCTGTTGGAGCGTCGCGTTGATGTCCGTCGTCTTCGTCGTCGTCATCGACTGCACGGTGACGGGAGCGTCACCGCCGACGAGCACCTTGCCCACCTTGATCTGGCGAGACTTGCGGCGCGGGGCGAGGACTTCGGGGATCTTCGGCATCCCAAGATTCACTGCTGGCACAACCCACAGCCTACGCCGCCTGGATGGGGACGGGCTGGATGTCGGGCGGTGCGCATCTCGCGTCATGCGGCCGATCCCGAAGGCGTCGGTGTGATAGTTTTCAGCCCATGCTCGCGAACTTCACCTGGTGGCCCGCCTCTTAGGCGGTGTGTTCGCGTTCCCACGAATCCAGACCGCCTCCGGGGCGGTCTTTTCGTTGAGCCGAGCCGGAGCCACGCACAGGAGACACCGATGACCCTCTCACGTCTTGCCGAGCTCACCGCAGATCCCACTGCGTCGTTCGTCCTGATCGCCCGCGACGGCGCGGACACCGTCGAGCTGCTCACGGGCGAGGTCGTCGACGTCGATCTGCTCGCCGACATCCCGCTCGACATCGACGGCACACCGCGCGAGGTGTTCGCGATGGTGCCGTACCGGCAGGTGCGCGAACGGGGATTCGTCGCGCAGGAGGACAGCGCGCCGCTGCGCTGCGTCATCGTGGACGAGCATCTCCACCTGCCGACTCCTGCGCTGCTCGAGGCGCTTCCCGCCGCACCCGTCCCCCTCATCGGCGGGGGCTTCGATATCGCCGATGAGGAGTACGCCGCGATCGTCGAGACCGTGATCGCGGATGAGATCGGGCGCGGCGAAGGCGCCAACTTCGTGATCCGCCGCGACTTCACCGCAGAGATCGACGTCGACGACCGCACGGCCGCGCTCACCTGGTTCCGTGCGCTCCTGACGCACGAACGCGGTGCGTACTGGACTTTCGCGGTGGTCACGCCCGGTCATATCGCGGTCGGCGCGAGCCCCGAGGCGCACGTCGTCGCCCGCGGCGGTGTCGTCACCATGAACCCGATCTCCGGCACCTTCCGTCACCCCGCCGGCGGGGCGACCAAGGAGACACTCGTCGATTTCCTCTCCTCCACGAAGGAGACCGAAGAGCTGTTCATGGTCGTCGACGAGGAGCTGAAGATGATGAGCGCCGTCTGCTCGGACGGCGGACGCATCACCGGCCCACATCTGAAGGAGATGTCCCGGCTCACCCACACCGAGTACATGCTCCGTGGACGCAGTGCTCTGGATCCCCGGGACATCCTGCGCGAGACGATGTTCGCGCCGACCGTGACGGGCTCCCCGATGCAGAACGCCTGCGCGGTGATCCGCCGTCACGAGACGAAGCCGCGCGGATACTATTCGGGGGTCGCCGCGCTCTTCACGCCCAATGACGAGGGCGGACACGACCTCGACGCCCCGATCCTGATCCGCACGGTGTACCTCCGGGACGGATCGCTCAACGTTCCGGTCGGCGCGACGCTCGTGCGTCATTCCGATCCGCATGGCGAGGTGTCGGAGACGCACGGAAAGGCCGCGGGCGTGCTGGGTGCCATCGGAGCGATCGACCGCGACAGCGCCGCGGACGCACGCGAGGACGCGGACGCGCCCGCCGCTCCCCGGTCGCTCGCCGACGACCCCACCGTCGAGGCTCTGCTCGCCTCGCGCAACTCGCGGCTCGCCGAGTTCTGGCTGAACCCGCAGGGCGAGGACTTCACCGGCCCCTTCGCGGGACGCTCGGCCGTCGTGGTCGATGCCGAGGATCGCTTCACGACGATGCTCGCCCACCAGCTGCGCCACCTGGGTCTCGATGTCACGATCCGAGCGTGGAGCGATCTGACCGACGACCAGCTCGACGCCGCCGACCTGGTCGTGGCGGGACCCGGCCCCGGAGATCCGAGAGACGCGGGCAGCCCCCGCATCGAGCGGATGCGCCAGGTGGTGGCGCGGCGAGTCGACTCGGGTGCCCCCCTGCTCGCGGTGTGCCTGAGCCATCAGATCCTGAGCGACCGATGGGGTATCGTCCTCGCTCCCCTGGACGCGCCGCACCAGGGCCTGCAGAAGGCCGTTCCCGTCTTCGGAGAGGATGCGTCGATCGGCTTCTACAACACCTTCACTGCGCGCGTCGCTCCGGGCACCGTGTCGATCGGGTCCGCAGAGGTGTCGGCTGATCCCGAGACCGGCGACGTCTATGCGCTGCGAGGCGAGCACTTCGCCTCGATCCAGGGCCATCTCGAGTCGATCCTGTCGCGCGACGGCATCCGCACCCTCGAGCGTCTCGTCGCCCACGCACTGTCCTGAGCGCGAACGGGGCGCGTCGCCGAGTGCGGCGCGCCCGATCGAAGGTCGCGTTCGGTCAGCCCCCGAAGATGTCCACGGGATTGAAGAGATCGGCGAGAAGCAGCAGCGCTCCCATCGCGATCAGCAATATCGCGACGACGACGGTGAGCGGCACGAGCTTCGTGGCATCGACCGGTGCGGGAGGCGGACGGCGGAACAGCTTCGCCCAGGCTCTGCGGATCCCGTCCCACAGCGCGACCACGATGTGACCGCCGTCGAGCGGCAGGAGCGGAATCAGGTTGAACACGAACAGCGCGACGTTCAACGAACCGAGGAGCCCGAGGAGCACGGAGAAGCGGTTGAGCACCGGAGCATCGGTGGCTGCGACCTCACCGGCGATCCGCCCGACGCCCACGACGCTCAGCGGGCCGTTGGGGTCTCGTTCGCCTCCGGTGACGAGCGATACGCCCACGTCCCAGATGCGCACCGGAAGCGTGAGGATCATCGACCCGACGCGGGCGACGGTGTCGCCGGCCATCTGCGGCCCGGCCGAGAGCGGTTGCTGGACGAAGCCCATCTGCGCTCCCATGCCGACGTAACCGACCTCTTTCACGACCGGTTCGCCCTCATCGTCGAGGAGAGGCTGACCGCTCGCATCCGTCAGCGTGCGCTCGGCTTCGACGGGTGTGATCGTCAGGTCCGTATCCACGCCGTCGCGCCGCACCACGAGAGCGAGGTCTTCACCCGGAGCGGCCTGGACGATCGCCGTCGCCTCCGCGAACGTCGAAACCGGCCGACCGTCGATCGAGACCAGGACATCGCCGGGCTCGATTCCGGCCTCGGCAGCCGGAGTGAGCGGGTCGTCGGCGGCGCATTCCGTAGCCGTGGAACCTGCCGGAAGGACGCATTCGTTCACGGTCGCGATCGTCGTGGTGCCCTGCTGGACTCCGATGCCGGAGACCAGCACCGTGAAGATGACCACCGCGAGGATCAGGTTCATGAGCGGACCGCCGAGCATGACGATCACGCGCTTCCACACCGGCAGCCGGTAGAAGACGCGATCCTCCGCGCCGTCCGCAATGGTCTCGTCGTTGGCTGTCCGTGCATCCTGGACGAGCGAGCGGAAGATGCCGCTCGCGGGCCTCGCCGTCTTCGACGCGGGGTACATGCCCGACATCGAGATGAAACCCCCGAGAGGCAGCAGCTTGAATCCGTACTCGGTCTCGCCGATGCGCTTCGACCACAGCCGGGGACCGAAACCGATCATGTACTGGCCGACGCGCACGCCGAAGAGCTTCGCGGGCAGGAGATGACCGACCTCGTGCAGGCCGATCGAGATACCGAGGCCGATCAGCATGAAGAGGATGCCGGCCAGGTAGAGCAGGATTTCCACTCCCCCACGCTAGTGCTCGCCACCTAGGAATGCGCCCCATGGCGAGCAGGGAACAGCTGAGCACGCCGGTAGGCTTGAATCCGTGACTTCCCGCCAGCTGCGACTCCTGCGCGCGGCTTCGGCGTCGGCGGTGGCCACGACGCTCGCAGCCGTGTCGCACACGATCGCGGGCGGCCCCGCTCCGCACCCTCTCCTCATCGCCGCGATGGCATCGTTCCTCGTGCCCCTCGCGGCGGTTCTCATCGGAGTGCGCGCGTCGCGGGCGCGAGTCGCGGCGACCGTTCTGGTGAGCCAGACGCTCTTCCACGTCGTGTTCCAGGTCTTGGGCGCCCCGACGGGTGCTGCCGTGCCGACCGGCCACCAGCATCATCTCGATCTCAGCGCCCTCGGTGCGGGACCCTCCGTCGCTGCGCCGGATGCGGCGATGCTGCTCGGCCATCTGCTCGCCGCCGCCCTCACGACCGCAGCGCTCTGGCACGGCGAGTCCATGGTCCGAGCCGTCGCCGGATGGGTGGAGGCGCGACTCCGCCGCGCGATCGCTCTCTTCCGCCCGGCATTCGAGGGCCCCGCGCTTCTTTTCGTCTCGGCACCGTTGCCGGTCGACACCGCTCTCTCCTCGTCGCTGTCGCGCCGTGGACCTCCTGCATTCGCCTGATCCCGCATCGCCTCGTCGAGGCGCCCCCTTTTTCCGCGGATGGCGCGATTCTCTGCGCGCCCGCACATCAGCACTCAGGAGTACCACCATGCTTTTCACCACCCGCCGCACCCTGACCGCCGGCGTCGTCGGAGGTGCGATCCTCGCGCTCGCGATCCCCACGATGGCCAGCGCTCATGTGAGTGTCACCCCCGACGCGCTCTCCGCCGGAGATCACGGCGTGCTCACCTTCTCGTTCTCTCACGGCTGCGACGGCTCTCCGACCACCGGACTGACGATCACGATGCCCGAGGGACTCGCCTCAGTGGCCCCCACGATGGACAGCGACTGGACGATCGCCGTCGAGCGCGGCGATGACGGGCTCGTCAGCGCCGTGACGTACACCGCTGCCACCCCCGTGCCCAACGACCTCCGCGGCGCCGTGAGCATGGCGGTGGGTCTCGACGAGAGCACTCCCGAGTCGCTCGCCTTCCCCGTGGTGCAGACCTGTGTCGAGGGCAGCACGGAGTGGACCCAGCTGGCAGAGGATGGACAGAACCCCCACGATCTCGACGCACCGGCCCCCGTGGTGACCGTGGGCGCCGCGAGCGAGGAGCACGCGGGCCACAGCGGAGCCGCGAGCGACGGTGCCGACGCGACGGCGGACGCGGAGGCTGCGGCACCCGATGCCCTCCCCACCGTGCTCGGCGCGGGCGGGCTGGTCGCCGGTGTGGCCGCGCTCGTCGTGTCCGTGCTCGCGTTCCGCCGCCGAGTCTGAGCCGCGCGCGCGTCTCCCGATCGATTCGACCGATCGGGAGACGCGCCGCACCCCGTGTGCGTGGGGCCGTCGTGAGATCATGGGAGGGACATGTCGATTGAACAACAACCGAGCCTGCCTCCCGTGCTCCGCCCCGCGAACCCGCCCCGGCGTGAGCTGTCCGAACTCGCCTCCCGATTCGCGCGCGACGTGCGCGGCGACGTGACCGGAGTGACCGTGACGGGGATCACCCTCGCCACCGCCGATCTCCGCGCCGGCGAAGCCTTCGTCGCCATCCGAGGGGTGAACCGGCACGGCGCCGAGTTCGCAGCCGCGGCCGCCGAGAAGGGAGCCGTCGCGATCATCACCGATGACGCGGGCGCTGGGATCGCCGCCTCCGCCGGGCTTCCGATCCTGATCGTGGATGACCCGCGCGGCGTTCTCGGGGCGCTCAGCGCCTGGGTCTACGGCACCGGCGCCGACGACGCGCTGCCCCTGCTCTTCGCGACCACCGGGACCAACGGCAAGACGAGCGTGTCCCACCTGCTCGAGGGCATCCTCGACCAGCTGGGCGTGGTCACCGGACTCTCGTCCACCGCCGAGCGCCACATCGCCGGAGAGGTGATCGTCTCGAGGCTCACCACTCCCGAAGCATCCGAGATGCACGCGCTCCTGGCGCTGATGCGCGAACGCGATGTCGAAGCCGTCGCCGTCGAGGTGAGCGCACAGGCCCTGTCGCGACACCGCGTCGACGGCATCCGCTTCGATGTGGCCGGCTTCACCAATCTCAGCCACGACCATCTCGATGATTACGCCGACATGGAGGAGTACTTCGAGGCGAAGCTGCCCCTGTTCCGTCCCGACCGCGCCCTCCGTGGTGTGGTCTGCATCGACTCCGCCTCGGGCGCGACGGTCGTCGAGCGCGCCGAGATCCCGATCATCACGGTCGGCACCCCGTCGATCGCCGCAGATTCGGACGCTGCATCCCGGGCAGACTGGGTCGTCGTCATCGACGACGAAAGGACGACGGGCACCACCTTCACCCTCACCGGGCCCGCCGGGTCGCTCACCACCGTCGTCCCGGTGATCGGGCCGCACATGGCGGCGAACGCCGCGCTCGCGATCGTCATGCTGCTCGAGGGCGGATACGAGTGGGACCGCATCGTCACGGCTCTCGAGCGTGACGGCGGAATCGAGGCGTACCTCCCCGGCCGCACGCAGCTCGTCTCGGGCGACACCGGACCCGCGGTCTTCGTCGACTTCGGGCACTCCCCCGACGCGTTCGAGAAGACCCTCGCGGCCGTCCGGCGAGTGACGCCAGGCAAGGTCCTGATGCTCTTCGGAGCCGATGGCGACCGTGACGCGACCAAGCGCTACGACATGGCCCGCACCGCCGTCGAAGGCAGTGACATCCTGGTCGTGACCGACCACCACCCGCGCTTCGAAGATCCCGACTCGATCAGAGCCACTCTCGTCGACGGCGCTCGCGCGGCGCGCCCCGATGCGGAGATCCACGAGTTCTCGCCGCCCGAGGACGCGATCGTCGCCGCGATCGGCCTCGTCGGCGAGGGCGACGCGATCCTCTGGGCGGGTCCGGGGCATCAGGACTACCGCGATATCCGCGGTGTTCGCACTCCGTACTCGGCTCGTGAGCTGGCTCGACGCGCCCTGCGGGCGGCCGGGTGGCCCGTTCCCGACTCCCGATGGCCGGTCCCGTACGACGAACAGAGCTGACGGGCGGATCACCGTCGGGCACCGGACGCGCCGCCAGTGGCGCGTCGCCTGACGAGGTCTGAGCGCTCAGGTCTGAGCGCTCAGGCCTGAGCGATCAGACCTGGGCGATCAGCTGATCGGCTTTGCGGCGAGCCCAGCCCTCCGCTTCGGCGAGCGATTCGACCGTGAGGCTCTGCGGAGGCTCATGCGCTTCGATGACTCTGGCGATCGTCTCGACGATCGCCAGGAACGGCAGCCGCCCCTCGTGGAACGCATCGACTGCCTGTTCATTGGCGGCGTTGTACACGGCGGGGAAGGTCGAACCTGCACGCCCCGCCGACTTGGCGAGGTCGACCGCCGGAAATGCGGTGTCGTCGAGCGGCTCGAAGGTCCAGGAGGTCGCCGTCGACCAGTCGAGCGGGCGTCCGACGCCGCCGACGCGGTTCGGCCAGTCGAGCCCGAGCGAGATCGGGAGACGCATGTCGGGCGGCGAGGCCTGAGCGATCGTCGACCCGTCGACGAACTCGACCATCGAGTGCACGATCGACTGCGGGTGCACGACGACATCGATGTCGTCGTAGGGGACGTCGAACAGCAGGTGCGCCTCGATCACCTCGAGGCCCTTGTTCACGAGCGTCGCAGAGTTGGTCGTCACCATGCGCCCCATGTCCCAGGTCGGGTGCGCGAGGGCCTCCTGCGGAGTGATGTCGAGCATCTGCTCGCGGGTCCGGCCGCGGAACGGGCCTCCGGATGCCGTGACGACGAGACGCCGGACCTCGGCGTGCGTGCCGCTGCGCAGCGCCTGGGCGAGTGCCGAGTGCTCGGAGTCGACAGGGACGATCTGGTCGCGCTTCGCCGCGGCGAGAACGAGCTCCCCGCCCACGATGAGTGATTCCTTGTTCGCGAGCGCCAGCGTGCGTCCGGCCGTCAACGCAGCGAGGGTGGATCCGAGTCCGATCGAGCCGGTGATGGCGTTGAGCACCACGTCGGCGTCGACGTCGCGCACGAGCTGCTCCGCCTCGGTGGCCCCGAGCGCTGTGTCCTCCACGTGGAAGGCCGCGGCCTGCTCGGCGAGCATCTCGGCGTTCGACCCGGCTGCCAGACCCACGAGCTCGAATCGACGCGGATTCGCGCGGATGACGTCGAGCGCCTGAGTGCCGATGGAGCCGGTGGAGCCGAGGACGATGATGCGACGCATGCCGCCAGCCTATGGCACGTCCTCGGCTCCCCTGCTGTTACTGCACCTGCTCGAGCGGTGTGGTCCCGAGGATGTCGACGACGAACACGAGGCTCTCGCCGACGAGGTCGTTCTCGTTAATCTCGCCCTCGCCGTAGCCGTCCTTCGGGGGCATCGTGACGATGACCTGCGAGCCGACCTTCTGTCCCTCGAGGGCGGCCTTGAACCCGGTCACGACGCCGGTGGTCGGGAACTGCGCCGGCGCCGCGTCGCGGCTCCAGCTCGAATCGAACTCGCTGCCGTCCGACCACTTCACGCCGCGGTACTGCACGGTGACGAGGTCACCGGAGGCGACGACCGGGCCGTCGCCCTCCTTGAGGACCGCGACCTCGGTCTCGGTCGGCGCGTCGCCGTCGGGGAGAGTGATCGTGGGAGAGCCCGCGTCATCGAGCTCGACGGTCGGCATGCCCTCGGTGGCGTCGACCTCGGTGCCGGTCGCCACCGTGGGAAGCTTCTCGATCGTCTCGACGTAGAGCACGCTCGGGTTCGAACCCTCCTGAGCCGAGGGCAGGGTGAGAACGACACTCGATCCCACGGGAAGGCACTCGGCGGCGACAGTGAACACGGTCGACTGGGTGGGATCGACCATCTGCTGCGACTGCTGCAGTGCGAGCAGCGCAGGCAGGACGCCGTCGGGGCCGCGCTCCGAGGTGCTGAGGACCTCGTTCGTCGTGGCGTCGACGAGCTGGTAGCGCAGCGAGACGAAGTCGCCGGGGTGCAGCTCGTCGCCGTCACCCTCCGAGATCACGGTGCGCTCGGCCTGCGCCAGGTCGGCTCCCTCGGGAACGGTGATCTTGGCGGATGCTCCGCTGCCCTCGACGGACACGGCATCGGATCCCGCACCGGAGGGAAGATCAGCCAGGCAGGACGCGTCGGTCGATGCTCCGGGGGTCGTCGTCGACTCGGGGGTCGCGCTGCCGGAACACCCCGCAAGCAGCAGGGTCGCCGCGGCGACGGTGGACAGGACGATGAGCGGACGCTTGCGCACAGTGAGACCTCAGGATCGCGGGCGGGAGATCCCATCATCTCGCATCGGCCTTTGCCGAGCCTGGGAGACGCGCGCAGGGTCTTCATTCCCGGTGGAGCATGGATCCGGGAGTAATCTGCTCTGATGACGTCAGAGCAGTCCGTGGAGCCCGAAACCTCGCCCTCAGAGACTGCGAAGCCCCGTCACGCCGGGTTCGCGTACGCGCTGGGACGCAGCCTCATCACGCCGCTCGCCCGCCTGATCTACCGGCCGCACATCGAGGGACGTGAGAACGTTCCTCGCGAGGGCGCGGTCATCTTCGCCAGCAATCACCTGTCGTTCATCGACTCGATCGCGATCCCGGTCGCTGCCCCGCGACCCGCACACTTCCTCGCGAAGTCCAGCTACTTCGAGGGCACGGGACCGCGCGGCTGGCTCAGCAAGACGTTCTTCGAGTCGATCGGAGCGATCCCCGTGCGCCGTGGAGCAGGGCAGGCGGCACTCGACGCTCTCGACCTCCAGCGCCAGCTTCTGGATGAAGGGCTCGCGGTCGCGCTCTATCCCGAGGGAACCCGGTCGACCGACGGCCGCCTGTACAAGGGACGAACCGGCGTGGCATTCCTCGCGTTGCAGACGGGAGCCCCGGTGGTTCCGGTCGGACTCATCGGCACCGACAAGGTGATGCCGGTCGGCGCGAAGATGCCGACCCTGAAGGAGCGCATCACCGTGCGGTTCGGCGAACCCCTCGAACTCTCACCGCACGGTCCCGCCTCCAGCGGACGCGCTCGTCGACTCGCGACCGACGAGATCATGGCGGCCATCCATGCGCTGTCCGGTCAGGAGCTCGCCGGCACCTACAACGAGGCGCCCGCCCAGAACGCGATCGAGAAGATCAAGCAGGCCCTGCCGCACGAACGGCGCTGAGCCCGCCACTCACGGCCACCGTCATGCGGTCTGCGCGGTGACCGTGGCTTCGTGACGCACCGGGAAGTTCATCGAGTTCGCGATGAAGCACCACTCGTTGGCCTGCGCGTGCGCCCGTTCGGCCGCCTCGATCATCGACGCGTCGGCGACGACGACCTCGGGGTGCAGCATCACCTCGACGAACGCTCCCCCACCGGTGCCGTCCTCACGCATGTACCCCGTGGCGGTGTCGCTGTACGAGACCACGACCACTCCGTCCGTCACGCACGCGTGGAGGTAGGACAGCAGGTGGCATTCGGAGAGCGACGCGAGCAGGAGGTCTTCGGGGTTCCATCGCCCCGGATCCCCGCGGAACGGCTTGTCCGAGGAGGCGAGGATCTCTGGCTTCCCCTCGACCGCGAGCGTGACATCGCGTCGGTAATCCCGATAGCCGCTGGTGCCGGTACCGGAGTTGCCGGTCCAGGTCGCAGTGAGGGAGTAGTGGTGCTCGCCGAGAGCCGGGTGACGGTCTGCCATGTCGACAGTCTGCCAGCCCGCTCCGACATGGCGGCGCAGCCGCGGCTCCGGAAGAGACGACGGTCGACGGTATCCTTGCTGGGTGCTGGAAACTCTCACCGTGCAGGATGCCGTAGAACTCGCCGTCGTCGAACGGAGCGGATTCGTCGAATCACGTCACGCCGGAGCTGCCGTGGTCCTCTCCCCGGACGGCGACGTCATCGCCCGACATGGCAACACCGACGCGCTCATCCTTCCCCGCTCGAGCCTCAAGCCGCTGCAGGCCGTCGCCTGCAGCACCGCCGGCGCTGTGCTCGAAGGCGAGCAGCTCGCTCTCTCGACGGCGAGCCACTCGGGCACGGATCGCCATGCATCCGCCGTGCGCGACATGCTCACCGAGGGCGGCCTGACCGAGGACCACCTGGGGTGTCCTCCCGCGTGGCCCACGGACACCGCGACGCGCGATGAGATGGTGCGCGAGCACGTCGCTCAGGCACGGATCCGCATGAACTGCTCGGGCAAGCATGCCGCGATGCTGCGCGCCTGCGTCGCGACCGGGTGGCCCATCGAGGGCTACCTCGATGGCACTCACCCGCTGCAGGTGCACATCCGCGACGTCATCGAGCGCCTCACCGGCGAGAAGATCGCGCACACGTCCATCGACGGTTGCGGTGCCCCCGTGTACGCGCTGACTCTGACCGGACTGGCCCGTGCCATCCATCGGATCGGCACCGCATCGGACCGGTCGCCGTTCGCGCTCCACCGCGTCGCGGGGTCGCTCGTCCGGGCCGTGCGCGAGCACCCGTGGACCATCGAGGGTCCTGGCCGCCCCGATTCGATCGCTATCGAGAAGCTCGGCGTGTTCGCGAAGGGCGGCGCCGAGGGGATCATGGTCATGGTCGCCCCCGACGGCACGACCGTCGCCCTCAAGATGCTCGACGGCGCCTCACGCGCCTCCACGATCGTGGCAGCGACGCTGCTGGCCAGGGCAGGTGCCCTGAGCGACGCGGACGTCGCCACGCTCGCGGCCGCGCTGCCCCTCGACGTGCTCGGCGGTGGCGAGGTCGTCGGCACGGTACGCCCCGGCTCCGGGATCTGACGGACAGGGACGATCGGACGCCGACCATCCGTCGCTGTCTCATCGCCGCGTCAGCGCGGGGATCACGACGCGCTCGGGTATGCCGTCACCCTGCAGCGACCAGGCGCGGCCCGCGTGCGGTCTGGCATAGGGCGCGAGCTGCCGAATGCCGGCGAGTTGACGGAGTTCGACGGGATTCTCTGCCCGGATCAGGACCTCTCCCTCACTGCGCGCGCGCTGCCAGAGAGTCCAATCGCGCTGCCATGTCTCTGCCTCGCCGACGACGATGACCGGCCGATCGATGCCCTCCTCCACGGACGTGTGCTGCGCAGAGGCCACCGTGACCGTGCACCAGGGGTATGCCTCGGCGAGAGACGCGGCCACCGACCTCGCTCCGGTCGTGACCAGAGCCGTCAATCGCGTCGCCGGCGCCCAGGGCAGCCGCTCCCCCGCCCCTCGAGCGGCTGACTCGTCGTGCCCCTGATGCTCTGCTTCGACCCACGCGACCTGGATCTCACGGTCACCGAGGACCGCTCTCCCTGGCGGACGATCACGGTCGAACGACTGCGCCTCTCCTCCGGCCGCGAGATGCTCGACACGATTCGGCATGCGGAGAAGCGCGCGACGAGGCAGCGAATCGAGGATGCGCCCCAGGGGTCCCGACGACCTCGATGCGGCGAGCACGATCGTGGTGTTCACCGCCCCGCGGATCAGCTGCTCCCAGAGTTGTGCGAGGTGCTGGCCGTGCTCGATCGGAACGTCTCCGATCTGCAGGTCGATGTCATCGCAGAGGATCAGGCTCGGCGCGACGCGGGTCCGTTCTGCGAGCCCTGTCACGGTGTCCCACGCGGACTCCGCGTCACGCGGTATCCAGAGCGCGTCGGATGACTGCTCTGCGAGGAGTCGGAGCGCTGAGGTGCGCCCGCTTCCGGGCGCTCCGAGGATCGACAGGCCTCGGTCCGCTCCCGGTCGGATCACCTCGAGGGGTTGCGCCTGACGCTGCGGATCGTCGGCTCGGCCGAGCACGAGCCAGCCGTCAGGCACAGCCTCGCCGATCTCAGCGAGCGGAATGCGACGGGGCAGGACCGGCAGCCAGGGACTCACGGCCTGATCAGCGCCGGGCCACAGGAGCGCGGCGGCGCGCAGATCGGCGGCTCCGGTGAGCGCCACGCGCAGTGCCGTCGGTTCGTGATCACGCGGACGTCGCAGGAAAGCGATCCCCCGTGATTCGAGACCGCCCGGGAGCTCTGCCGCCGCATCGGTGCCCAGGACTGCTCGGCTGTCACCCGCATCGCTCACGCGCAGGCTGAGTCGCAACGGACAGTTCGCCGCGAGCGCGTCGCGAATCACACCCGCGGCCCGCTGGGTGCCGATGATGAGGTGCATGCCGAGTGCTCGTCCACGAGCCGCGATATCCGTGAAGACTCCGCCGAGCTCGGTGTGATCCTGCAAGAGCGCCGCGAACTCGTCGACGACGATGACGAGTCGCGGCATCGCGACGTCGCTGATGTCACGGGCTCCGGCTGATGCGATCACCATCTCTCGCCGACGAAGCTCGGCCGTGAGACTCGAGACACCGCGTCGCGCGCCCTCGTCGTCGAGGTCGGTGATGACCGCGGCGACATGCGGGAGCACTCGAAGCGGCTCGAAGGCAGTGCCGCCCTTGAAGTCCGCCAGGACGAACAACACTCGATCCGGCCCGTACGCCCCGGCCATCGCCGTCACCCACGTGACCAGGAGTTCGCTCTTGCCGGCGCCTGTGGTTCCGGTCACGATCGCATGAGGTCCGTCGTCGACGAGGTCCACCGTCATGGTGTCGCGGTCACCTCGCCCGATAGCCACCGCAAGGCCGTGCGGCGCAGGAGCCTGCGCCAGGTCGGACAATGCGACCGCGTCCGGCAGAACCTCGAGGTCATCGGCATCCCCCGCGCGTCTCACTCCCGCGGCCTCGGCCTGTGCGCGCGACAGCCCCTCCGCATCGACGTCGAGGATTCCCTGCGGCGTGCGCACCTTCGCACCACGCAGCGCCTGCAGATCCATGACCGTCGTGACTCCCTCGGGCACGTCAGCGCCACTCGTCAGCATCCAGATCGCGGCGTCGGAGTCCGGCGCCTCATCTCCGTCGTGAACGACGCCGAGAAGAAAAGCCCCACGTCGCGATCTGCCGAAGTGCGGAAAGACGTTCACGCCGAGCTCGGAGGCTGCCTCGCCCGCCAGCGCCAGCTGGCGCGGGCCGAACCTCGAGCAGAGCTGCACGACCAGTGCTCTGGCAACCGCTGCGACGATGGGAGAGGGCCCTCTCAGCGCGATGCCGCCACCCAACGCAACCGCGACAGGCACCCGCTCTATCGTTCCGCACCGGCGTTGGAAGTCGCGCTCTCGCGCGCCGTCGCCACCCGACGCGCGCAGGCCGCTCGGCGATGCACCGCTGCCGATGACGATCTCCGTCGCTGCCGCCGGTCGCTCCCCTCCACGCAGGGGAGGCTGCGAGAGGCACACTGCTGCGTCGGGATGCAGGTGCCAGCGGGCAGCCCGTTCTTCATCGTGACGCGCTGCGAGCTCGATCTCGGCATCCGCCCATGCCCTCTCACCGGCGATCGTCGCATCGCGCCGGGCCTTGCGACGTGCTCGGGCACCGTCGACGAGCGAGGCGAAGATCATGAGAGGGCCGAGCGCCGCGAAGCACAGCGCATAGAGCGAATCGGTGATCAGCCAGAGTGCGACGCCCGCCCCGACCGGCACGAGAGCCGCCACGATCGGCACCGGCGGCCGACGCGGGTCAGCGGGAGCAGCAGGAATGACGATCGGCAGAGAGTCCATGACTCCAGTGGACCTCAGCAGGAATGCTGTGCGGCCCCGTCCACAACGACTCGGGCGCTACTTCTCCACGTCGGCAGATGTGGAGGAAGACTCCTCGGAGACCTGAACGATCACGAGCGTCACGTTGTCGCGCCCGCCGTTCTCGAGAGCGGCAGCCAGCATCGCGTCGACGGCAGCGGCCGGATCGGCGTTCTCCCGCAGGAAGTGCTGGATGCCGTAGTCGGTGAGCTCCTTCGTGAGACCGTCGGAGCAGATCACGAATCGATCTCCAGCCCGGAGATCGAGCGCCATGTAGTCGGGGGCGGTCAGTTCGCTGGCTCCGACAGCACGGGTGATGACGTTGCTGTACGGGTGCCCCTCGGCCTCCTCGGGGCTGATCTTGCCCGAGGCGATGAGCTCCTGTACGACGGAATGATCGGTCGTCACCTGGACGAGGCGATCATCACGAAGCAGATACACACGCGAATCGCCGATGTTGAGCGAGACCCAGTGCGGGTCGCCGTCGGAGAACTCGAGGAAGATCCCGGTGAGAGTCGTGCCTGTGCCTTCGTCGGTGGTCTCCGGATGGTCTGCGATATCGGCGACGGCCAGCTCGAGCGCACCCTCGATCGTCGCGCGCTCCACGTTCCCTGCCGCGGCGATCGCCTCGAGCCGCTTCACTGTGCTGGAGCTGGCGATCTCGCCCCCCGCGTGTCCGCCCATCCCATCGGCGACGATGAACAGCGGATACGCGGCGAGGTATGCATCCTGGTTGGTCTCGCGGCGGCGCCCCACGTCGGTCACGCCTGCCCAGGACACCGTCAGCGCGCTCTGCGACACCGTGATGCTGTGAGTCTTCGTCGTCGTCTCAGACACGCGTCGCCTCCGAATCGCCCGCGAACCGGGCGGCCCCAGCATACCCAGCCATCGGCTGAGCGGCCGACGACACCGTTCTGCTGTGCCCCGACCCGTCGACGAGGTGAGAGCGCCTCGAACCTGTGGCCGACGCGGGCAGACCGGGTGCGCCGTCACGGCGCTGCGAGGTGACCATGCACCCACGCTATCGTCTTCGGCCGCTTCCGTCGCACTTCACCACCGGATCGACACATGCACAGAGCCCCCGACCGCGGTCGGGGGCTCTGTGTCAGAACGTCACGCGGGAGGCTGAGTCGGGTCCGTCGGCGGTGCGGGCGGAGCTGCCGGCGGAGCGGAAGGCGGTGCGGGCGGAGCTGCCGGCGGAGCGGAAGGCGGTGCCGGCGGAGCAGAAGGCGGTGCCGGCGGGACCTGCGGTGCGGCCGGAGGTGCCGAAGGGGCGGCGGGGGGCACGCCCGGTCCCTGCGGAGCTGCGGGGCCTGCGGGAGGCGCGTAGCCCGGCTGAGCCGGCGGAGCGTAGCCCTGCGGAGCCGGAGGCGCGTAGCCCTGGGGCACACCGTAGCCCTGGGGTGCACCGTAGCCCTGCGGCGCCGCGGGGCGCGGCTGCACGGGGACGCCCTGCCACACGGTGGTGTCAGCGAGCAGCTTGTTCGCCGCCCACGATGCCGGCGCGATGTTCGGGTTCCACCGCGACTTGTCGAAGGCGTTGATGCCGAGCCAGACGACCGGCAGGAAGAAGTAGAGGACCACCCAGACGGCATCCTTCTGGAGCTTCAGTCCGACGCGCCATGCCGCGATCAGGTCGAGGATCCTGGCGGCGATCGCGACGATCGGCAGGATCAGGAACCAGCCGAGGAACGGGATGATCGCACCGACCAGAGAACCGCCGAGAACGTACAGCAGCAACCACGGGCTGAGGTCACCGAGCTTGTAGAAGATCATCGAGCTGTACACAGGCACCCATGCGCGCCACTTGCCCTGCACGCCCGCCTTCTCGAAGATCTTCATGTAGAACCATGAGTAGATCGCGTAGATGGCCAGAGGCAAGACCGTATAGAGCAGAATCAGGGCGACCAGAGCGCCGCCCGAGAGCCCGCCGTAACCGTAGTAATCGTCGTACATGATCCCCTCCGGATCCGATGGAGCGGCGCCGTGCGCGCCGCGTCACCCACCATAGCGGTGAGCCGATATGACGGGCAACGATCCACGCCGCGGGCCGTCACGCGCGCGGCGTGCACCGTCATTCCGAGACGACGAGCTCCACCACGGCGTCCTCCGAGGTCTCCCTCAGGACGAAGCCCCGCTCGTGCGCCCACCTCAGAAGCGCACGGCGGGAGCGAACACGGGCACGATCTTCCGCGAGAGCCCGCACGAGCAGCCCCTTGGACTTCTTGTTGAAGTGGTTGAGCGCACGCCCGTGCTCGGTCACGACCCGCACATAGGCCGACGGCACCGACATCGGAACGGGTCCGAGGGCGACGTATGCCTCACTGCGCAGATCGAGCACGAAGTCCGGTTCCTCGGCCGCGATCGCCGTGCTCGTCGCGCTCGACCAATGCCTGCGGAGCGCCTGAACGCCAGGCAACGAGACTCCCGCCGCGAGACGATACGTCGGAATCGGGTCGAGTGCTCCGACCGGACCGAAGGGAGCCGAGTGAATCCAGACATGGCTCGAGAGCCACCGGCGCGAAGCGAGCGGGAGTGCAGCGGCATCGAGCGCGTCATACAGGACGCCCGTGTAGCGATCGACCGCCGGCATCGTGGCTGAGACAGCGAGGGCGCGATTGTGGGCGACGTCACCGGCCTGCTTGACGCTCAGCTTGAGCACCCGGCGAGCCGCCTCCTCGTCGGCGGCCAGCTCGATCAGGGCATTCACCACGACCTGACGTTCGGCGCGCAAGCCCGGGAGTGACAGCGCCTCCAGATCGAGAGGGGCACCGGCTCCGCCAGGCCGCTTCGTCTCGGAAGGTGGAAGCAGAATCTTCATGGAACCTCGGTCATACAGACGCGTCCGCCTCGACACCCGGGAGGATGTCGAGGCGGACGCGATGAACTGAACTGCTCAGGCGATGAGAGCCGCGTTGCCTGCCACGATCGTCAGGACGTCGCTCTCCATGGAGAGGAAGCCGTCCTGTGCGTTGGCGAGCACCTTGGTGCCATCGGTCTGCGTGATGCGGACCTCGCCCTGGGCGAGGATCGCCAGCACCGGCTCGTGACCGGTCATGAAGCCGATCTCACCCTCGACGGTCTTGGCGACCACGAGGCTCGCCTCTCCCGTCCAGACCTCCGCATCCGCGGAGACGAGGCTGACATGCAGCGCCATGGTCAGCCGTTCTCCTTCTGGATCTTCGCCCACTGCTCTTCGACGTCGGAGATGCCACCGACGTTGAAGAAGGCCTGCTCGGCGACGTGGTCGAAGTCACCGCGCGTGATCGCATCGAACGACTCGATGGTCTCCTTGAGCGGGACGGTCGAACCCTCGACACCCGTGAACTTCTTGGCCATGTAGGTGTTCTGCGAGAGGAACTGCTGGATGCGACGTGCACGCGACACGACGATCTTGTCCTCTTCGGAGAGCTCGTCGACACCGAGGATGGCGATGATCTCCTGCAGTTCCTTGTTCTTCTGGAGGATCTGCTTGACCGTGGTGGCGACGCGGTAGTGGTCCTCGCCCAAGTAGCGGGGGTCCATGATGCGCGACGTCGAGGTCAGCGGGTCGATGGCCGGGTACAGACCCTTCGACGCGATCTCACGCGAGAGCTCCGTGGTGGCGTCGAGGTGCGCGAACGTGGTCGCCGGTGCCGGGTCGGTGTAGTCATCGGCGGGCACGTAGATCGCCTGCAGCGAGGTGATCGAGTGGCCACGGGTCGAGGTGATGCGCTCCTGGAGGAGGCCCATCTCGTCGGCGAGGTTCGGCTGGTAACCCACGGCGGAGGGCATGCGGCCCAGCAGCGTGGAGACCTCGGAACCGGCCTGCGTGAAGCGGAAGATGTTGTCGATGAACAGCAGCACGTCCTGCTTCTGCACGTCGCGGAAGTACTCCGCCATCGTCAGAGCCGAGAGGGCGACGCGCAGACGCGTTCCCGGCGGCTCGTCCATCTGGCCGAACACGAGGGCCGTCTTGTCGAAGACACCCGCCTCTTCCATCTCGTGGATCAGGTCGTTGCCCTCACGGGTGCGCTCACCGACACCGGCGAACACCGACACACCACCGTGGTCCTGCGCGACGCGCTGGATCATCTCCTGGATGAGGACGGTCTTTCCGACACCGGCGCCACCGAACAGACCGATCTTTCCACCGAGCACGTACGGCGTCAGGAGGTCGATCGACTTGATACCGGTCTCGAACATGGTGGTCTTCGACTCGAGCTGGTCGAAGTTGGGTGCCTTGCGGTGGATCGGCCAGCGCTCGGTGACCTCGATGGTCTCGCCGGGCTCGAGGTTCAGGACCTCGCCGATCACGTTGAAGACCTTGCCCTTGGTGACGTCGCCGACGGGGACCGAGATGGCCTCGCCGGTGTCGCGCACTTCCTGGCCTCGGACGATGCCGTCGGTCGGCTTCAGTGCGATGGCGCGAACCAGGTCGTCACCGAGGTGCTGAGCGACCTCGAGGGTGATCTCGGTGGACTCCTCGCCGATGACGATCGTGGTCTTCAGCGCGTTGTAGATGTCGGGGATCGAGTCGTGCGGGAACTCGATGTCGACAACCGGACCGTTGACGCGTGCGACGCGCCCGACGACCGCGGTCGCCGGCTGGTCAGCCGTGGCGGTGGTGGTCATTTTCGTCTCTTTCCTGATGGTCTATTTGCTCGACGAGAGTGCGTCGGCGCCGCCGACGATCTCCGCGATCTGCTGCGTGATCTCCGCCTGACGCGCGTTGTTGCGCAGACGGGTGTAGTCGGTGATGAGCTTGTCGGCGTTGTCGCTGGCCGACTTCATCGCCTTCTGCGTCGCGGCCTGCTTGGCGGCAGACGACTGCAGGAGAGCGTTGAAGACGCGGCTCTGGATGTACACCGGCAGGATCGCGTCGAGGACTGTCTCGGCATCCGGCTCGAACTCGTACAGCGGGTAGACGGCGCTACCTGCCTCGGAGTCATCGGCTTCCGCGATCTCCAGCGGAAGCAGACGCACGGATTCCGGCGACTGCGTCATCATGCTGACGAAGCGGTTGTACACGAGGTGGATCTCGTCGACGCCGCCCTCGTCGGCACCGCGCGAGAAGTCCTCGAGCAGCGTGGCCGAGATCTCCTCCGCCGTGTGGAACGACGGGGTGTCGGTGTCACCGGTCCACTCCGCAGCCGCCGCGATGCGACGGAACTGGAAGTAGCCGACGGCCTTGCGGCCGACGAGATAGAACACCGGCTCCTTGCCCTGCCCACGAAGGAGCTCCGCAACCTCGAGGCCCTCACGGAGGATCTGCGAGTTGAAGGCTCCCGCGAGACCGCGGTCCGACGAGAAGATCACGACCGCGGAGCGGCGGATCGTCTCGGGCTCACGGGTGAGCGGGTGGTCGACGTTCGAGTGCGTCGCGACGGCGGACACGGCCCTCGTCACGGCTCGCGCGAAGGGGCTGGACGCCTTGACGCGTGCCATCGCCTTCTGGATGCGCGAAGCCGCGATGAGTTCCATCGCCTTCGTGATCTTCTTGGTCGTCTGAGCAGAAGAGATCTTCTGCTTGTAGACCCTGAGTTGAGCGCCCATGAATTCAGTTCCTCACGCGATTACGCGCGACGACCCTTGACGATCTTCTCCTGGTTGACGTCATCAGCCTCGGCTGCAGCGTGCTCCTCGTGACCGGGAGCGCCGATGGCGTGTCCCTTGCCACCCTGGAACTCCAGGAGGAAAGCGTCGGTGTGCTTGTCGAGCTCAGCCACCGTGTCGTCGTCCAGGACGTTGGTCTCGCGCAGGGTGTCGAGGACCTTCGTGTTGCGACGGAGGTAGTCGAGCAGCTCGCGCTCGAAGCGCAGGACGTCGGAGACCTCGAGGGTGTCGAGCTTGCCCTTGGTTCCGGCCCAGATCGAGACGACCTGCTCCTCGACGGGGTACGGCGAGTACTGAGGCTGCTTGAGCAGCTCGGTCAGACGCGCACCACGCGAGAGCTGACGACGCGAAGCCGCGTCGAGGTCGGACGCGAACATCGCGAAGGCCTCGAGCGAGCGGTACTGCGCGAGCTCGAGCTTCAACGTTCCGGAGACCTTCTTGATGGACTTGACCTGAGCGTCACCACCGACTCGCGAGACCGAGATACCCACGTCGACAGCCGGACGCTGGTTCGCGTTGAAGAGGTCGGACTGCAGGAAGATCTGGCCGTCGGTGATCGAGATCACGTTGGTCGGGATGTACGCCGAGACGTCGTTCGCCTTGGTCTCGATGATCGGAAGACCGGTCATCGATCCCGCGCCGAGCTCGTCGGAGAGCTTCGCGCAACGCTCGAGCAGACGGGAGTGCAGGTAGAAGACGTCACCCGGGTATGCCTCGCGGCCCGGCGGACGACGCAGGAGCAGCGACACGGCACGGTAGGCCTCGGCCTGCTTCGACAGGTCGTCGAAGATGATGAGGACGTGCTTGCCGCCGTACATCCAGTGCTGGCCGATGGCCGAACCGGTGTACGGAGCGAGGTACTTGAAACCTGCGGGGTCGGATGCCGGAGCGGCCACGATCGTGGTGTACTCCAGAGCGCCGGCCTCTTCGAGCGCGCCCTTCACCGAAGCGATGGTCGAGCCCTTCTGACCGATGGCGACGTAGATGCAGCGCACCTGCTTGTTGACGTCGCCCGACTCCCAGTTGGCCTTCTGGTTGATGATCGTGTCGATCGCGATGGCCGTCTTGCCGGTCTGGCGGTCGCCGATGATCAGCTGACGCTGGCCACGGCCGACGGGGATCATCGCGTCGATGGCCTTGATTCCGGTCTGCATCGGCTCGTGCACCGACTTGCGCTGCATGACGCCGGGCGCCTGAAGCTCGAGCTCGCGCACACCCTCGGTGGCGATGGAGCCGAGTCCGTCGATCGGGTTTCCCAGCGGGTCGACGACGCGACCGAGGTAGCCGTCACCGACGGGAACCGAGAGGACCTCACCCGTACGGGTGACTTCCTGTCCGGCCTCGACGCCGGTGAAGTCACCGAGCACGACCACACCGATCTGGTGCTCGTCGAGGTTGAGCGCGAGGCCCTTGGTGCCGTCGGCGAAGGCGACGAGCTCGTTCGCCATCACACCCGGCAGTCCCTCGACGTGGGCGATGCCGTCGGCGGCGTCGATGACGGTGCCGACCTCGGTCGCCGCTGCCCCAGTGGGCTCGTATGCTGCGGCGAAGTCCTTCAGCGCGTCACGGATGACGTCGGGGCTGATCGATAGTTCTGCCATTGTCTTCCCTTTGTATCTGGGTGCGCGGTTCCCCGCGCGAAGTCGTGTTAGCCGGCGAGCTTCTGGCGAAGATCGGCGAGACGGGCGGAGATGCTTCCGTCGATGACGTCATCGGCGATCTGCACGCGCAGGCCTCCGACGACTGCGGGGTCGAGGACCTCGTTGAGCGATACGGTTCCGTCATAGCGACGCGAGAGTGCGTCGCTCAGTCGCGTGCGCTGGGCGTCGGTGAGGGGCTTTGCCGTGTGGACCGTCGCCACCACCCGCTCGCCCTGGCTGGCGACGATGCGCGTGGCCCGGGAGAGCAGCTGACGAACCCGACGCTCGCGCGGACGGCTGACCAGAGAAGAGACGATCAGAGTCGTCGCTGCGCTGGCACCGCCGGCGAGAAGTCGCTCGACGAGACCGCCCTTGGCGTCCTGCTCGCCGAGCCGGCTCCCGAGCGCGAGCTCGAGCTCCGAGTTCGCGGCGACCACGCGGGAGAAGCCGAACAGCTCACCCTCGAGGTCTGCCGACGGCTCAGCAACCGCTGCGGCGCGGATCGCGAGTTCCTCGATGCCGTCGATCATCTCGGCGGCCGAGGACCAGCGCTCGGAGACGACGGTCTTCAGAAGGCCCTGGGCATTCTGAGAGAACCCGCCGAACACCGCTGCGACGACGTTCTGTCGCGCCACGGCCGTGGCCGCGGGGTCGGCGAGCGCGCCGCTCAGCTGGGACGAATCGCCCACGGCACGGGCGGCTGCGAACAGCTCCTTCGCCGTGTCGAGTGTGATGTCCTTCGCTGCGGCAAGCGCCTGAGTGGATGCCGCGAGTGCCTGAGTGGACGCGCTGCCCATTACTGAGCCGCCTTCTCGGATGCCTCGAGGTCCGCGAGGAAGCGGTCCACGACAGCCGTCGCGCGTGCATCGTCGGAGAGCGTCTCGCCGACGACGCCACCGGCGAGGTCGATCGCGAGCGTTCCGACCTCGCTGCGCAGCGAGACGAGCGCGGTCTGGCGCTCGGCTTCGATCTGCGTGTGCGCGGTCGCCGTGATGCGAGCTGCCTCGCTCGAAGCGGTCTCCTTGGCCTCGGCGACGATCTTCTTGCCGTCCTCACGGGCGGCCTCACGGATCTCGCCGGCCTCGGTGCGCGCCTCGGCGAGCTGCCGGGTGTACTCCTCGAGTGCGGCCTCAGCCTGCTTCTGTGCCTCGTCGGCCTTGGCGATGTTGCCCTCGATCGCGGCGGACCGCTTGTCGAGCAGTGCCGTGAACTTCGGAAGGGCGACCTTCCACACGACGACCAGGATGACGAGGAACCACAGGCCCGACCAGATGATGTCGTACCACGCAGGGATCAGCGGGTTGTGTACTTCACCCTCTGCTGCGAGGTTCGTGACAAGAGCGTTCAGCATCCTGTCTCCTTCAGAAGTCGGTTCGGATTACGGGAAGGGGATGAATCCGACGGCGATGCCGACGAATGCAAGCGCCTCGGTGAAGGCGATACCGATCCACATGAGGACCTGGAGGCGGCCGGCCAGCTCGGGCTGACGAGCGACACCCTCAATGGTCTTGCCGACGACGATGCCCACACCGATGGCCGGACCGATTGCTGCGAGGCCGTAGCCGACCGAAGCGAGGTGACCGTTGATGTCTGCGAGAACCGTAGTAGCGTCCACGGGTTTTTCCTTTCGTTGGGTGGGCCGGCAGTTGCCGACCCGCTCAGTGCCTAGTGGGCTTAGTGCTCTTCTGCGACCGCGAGCTGGATGTAGACCGCGGTGAGGACGGTGAAGACGTATGCCTGGAGAACGGCGACCAGGATCTCGAAGAGAGTGAAGGCGCCGCCGAAGGCGAGGGTTCCGACACCCAGGGCGGCCCAGCCGCCACCTGCGGTGAAGAAGAAGAACTGGGTGGCCGCGAAGCACAGCACCAGGAGCATGTGTCCGACGACCATGTTCATCAGGAGTCGGAGCATCAGGGTGACGGGACGGATGATGAAGGTCGAGAGGAACTCGATCGGCGTCACGATGATGTAGACCGGCCACGGCACGCCCGAGGGGAACAGTGCGTTCTTGAAGAAGCCCACCGGGCTCTTCTTGATACCGGCGTAGATGAAGGTGATGTAGCTCACGAGAGCGAGCGTGAGCGGCACCGCGGCGATGCTCGTTCCGGCGATGTTCAGGAACGGGATGATTCCCGTGATGTTCATGAACAGCACCATGAAGAAGATCGTGGTGAGGATCGGAAGGAATCGGTTGCCGTCCTTGCGTCCGAGGAGGTCGTGCGCGATGTTGGTGCGGACGAAGTCCAACCCCATCTCGACGACGCTCTGGAAGCGGCCGGGAATGACCTTCATCCGACGGGTTCCGAGAACCAGGATCAGCACGACCGCCACGACGGCGATGAACTGCACCAGGTGGATTCGGTGCACGGGAACACCCGCGACTTCGAAGAGGATCTCCGGGAAGAACTCGTCGATCGAAGGTCCGTGGAACTCGCCGTCAGAGGCGAGTTTGGGCATCAGGGTCGCAGCAAGATTGAACAGCGCGGGCTCCAGCTTCGGGGCACCGGTCAGAACCGGGGCGACGATGGTCGGTGTGCTTCAAGCGCAAGCGCTCGCGGGCGAGCGGCGGGCACGTCTCAACACTATCAGAATAAGAGGGTGCCCTAAGACCGCGGGGTCTCTTCGACGGGGCCTTCCGGGTCATGGGTCTCGGGGACGATGTGATGCCGCCCCGGAGCGCGGTCCTCGGGCACGACGGTGGGCAGCTCGACGCCGGGCGCACGATCGGTCGGCGCTTCGGTCGGCAGCGACGCGTCGCTCACATTCGGCAGCCGCATCCGCGTGATCACGATCACGTCGATCACGAGCGTCGCCACGACGCCCGTGACGATCGACAGGAAGAACACCATCGGCTCGATCCACGGCTGACCGCTCAGCACGATCATGATCACGACGAAGAGTCCGACCTTGAGCAGCCAGCCGCCCAGCACGATCGCGAAGAACAGCTGCACATAGAGCGGGTCGCCGAACCAGCGGTTCGCGATCAGGATGCTGAGTGCCGTGATGCCGAGGAACAGCATCGCGAGCACGACACCGAGCAGGCCGCTGATGAGGCCCTCTCCCCCTCCGACGAGAAGACCGATGGCACCGGCCACGAGCGCGAGGATCACCATCGACACGGCCGACCAGATCAGGGTCTTCCGCAGGATCGGGTTGCTGGAAACGGGGCTCGGGCTCACGGGGACTCCACGGGTTTCGGGTCGGGTTCAGCAGACGCCGCGGTCTTCCGGCGGCGCGAGGGATTCAGGGTGATGACGAGGCACGCAGCGATGCCGACCACGCCGAAGGCCACGCCCGGCAGATACTGCCCCGGCCAGTCCTCACGGGCGCCGACGTACATCAGCAGCACGGCGAGGGAGATGACCGCGGTCCAGGCGTAGAAGATGAGCACGGCGTCGCGGTCGCGGTGCCCGAGGTCGAGCATGCGGTGGTGGAGATGCTTGCGATCGGGCGAGAACGGGGACTTGCCCGCGTTCATGCGACGCAGGACCGCCAGACCGAAGTCGAGCAGCGGCAGGAGCACGACCAGGAGAGGGAGCAGGATCGGGATGAACGCACCCAGCAGCTGGGAGCGACCGAGGCGCTCGAGGTCGAGGGCCGACGGCTCGAGCTGACCGGTCACGGCGATCGCCGATGTCGCCATGAGCAGGCCGAGCACCAGCGCGCCGGAGTCGCCCATGAAGAGCTTCGCCGGGCTCCAGTTGAACGGCAGGAAGCCGAGGCATGCTCCGATCAGCACGGCGGCCAGGAAGGACGCGAGGTTGAAGTAGCTCGAGGCGCCCGTGTCGCGCGTGAGGATGTACGAGTACGCGAAGAAGACACCGTTCGCGATCAGACAGACCCCGGCCACCAGACCGTCGAGGCCGTCGATGAAGTTCACGGCGTTCATGACGATGACGATCGCGAACATCGTGATCGTGATGCTCAGCCAGCTCGAGAAGACGATGAGGTCGCCGAACGGTAGCGACAGGATCTGCAGTCCGCCCCCCACGGTGATGATGCCGGCGGCCAGGAACTGGGCGCCGAGCTTGATCATCCAGTCGAGGTCCCACAGATCGTCGACCACCCCGATCACCGCGATCAGCAGAGCAGCGGCGAGGATCGACCACATCGTCTGCGGCGGCATCCAGATCGTCGCGAAGAAGGGGTTCGCGGCGGAGACCGCCATCGTGATGGCGATGCCCAGGAAGATCGCCACCCCGCCGAGGCGGGGCGTCGGAGTCGTGTGGACGTCGCGCTCGCGAATGCTCGGATAGAGCTTGAAACGGAGGCTCAGCTTCCAGACCGCCCAGGTCAGCGCGAACGTGATCGCGGCGGTGATGATGACGGTGAAGAGATACTGCTTCACGAATCCCCGTCCGCGTCCTCCTGTGCCGGAGCCGGCTCGAGCAGGTCTCCGAGCACCTCTTCGAGACGCTCGCGGCTGATCGCTCCTTCGCGGAGCACCCGCACCGTACCGGTGCGGGGGTCGGGTGCACGCGCCACGAGCGAGGTCGCGTCGACGATGGTCGAGGCGATTCCGGTCTCGCTGACGCCGTCGGCCAGGTAGACCGAGACGCTGTCGCCGAGCATCCGCTCCGCGTCTTCGGCGGACGTCGCGGCGTCGAGACCGGTGAGGTTGGCGCTCGAGACCGCGAGCGGGCCGGTCTCGGCGAGCAACTCCAGCGCGACCCGCCCCTCGGGCATGCGCACGGCGACGGTGCCCAGAGTGTCTCCGAGGTCCCATGCGAGCGAGGGCTGCGCAGGCAGGACGATCGTCAGACCACCGGGCCAGAACGCGTCGACGAGACGGCGCACGGGCTCGGGCACGGACTCGGCGAGAGCCTCGAGCGTCTCGACCGAGCCGATCAGCACAGGCGGCGGCTGGTTGCGGCCTCGCCCCTTGGCGTCGAGCAGCCGCTGCACGGCCTGCGGGGAGAACGCGTCGGCAGCGACCCCGTAGACGGTGTCGGTGGGCATGACGATGAGTTCGCCGCGACTGATGGCCTGGCGCGCGTGACGCATTCCGGCGAGGAGCTGACCGTCGTCGCCGCAATCGAAGATGGAGGACATGACGACTCGATTCTAGCCGGGGTCTGCCTGGGCACTCGGTGACGGCGCGATCAGGGGCGGAGCGCAGTCGTCGCGCGGTCGCGCAGGGTCAGATCGCGATGCGTCGCGGCGGCCCGCCACCCGTCGCGGGTGAGGATGCTGCGGATCTCCTCCCCCTGAAGCTCGCCGTGCTCGATGACCAGCAGACCCCCCGGTCGCAGCAGCTCGAGTGCACGCACGCTCAGCACACGGACGATGTCGAGACCGTCCTCTCCCCCGTAGAGCGCCATCGCGGGATCGAAGAGACGGACCTCGGGGTCGCGCGGGATCGCCGCGTCGGGGACGTACGGCGGGTTGGAGATCACGACCGAGACCGTGCCGTCGAGGTCGCGGAACGCGTGCGCGAGGTCCTCGTTCACCAGGGTCAGGTTCGTCACCCCCTCTGTGTTGCGGCGCGCCCAACGGTAGGCGTCGGGCGAGAGCTCCGTCGCGAACACACGGGCATGCGGAACCTCTGTCGCCATCGCGAGCGCGATGGCTCCGCTCCCGGTGCCGAGGTCGACCGCGACAGGTTCCGGCTCAGGCGCGTTCAGGAGTGCATCGATCGCGAACTGCACGACCGTCTCGGTCTCGGGTCGCGGCACGAACACCCCGGGGCCGACGGCCAGCTCGAGGTGCCGGAACGGCGCCGTCCCCGTGATGTGCTGCAGGGGTTCCCGCGCCGCGCGACGCACCACGAGAGCGTTCAGCGCCTCCTGCTCGGAATCGCCGGCCACGTCGCCGCGGATGATCGCCGCCTGCACCTCACCGCGCCGGGCTCCACGCACATGCCCCACCAGCAGCTCCGCATCGACGAGCGGATCGGGGACCCCCGCCTCGGCCAGTCGCTGGGCGGCGGCGTGGACGAGGGACGCGAGGGTGGTCTCTGGCATGTGCTCCAGCGTAGAGCCGGAACGGTGTCACAATGCCCGACGCCCGGGGTGGCTCACCTAGGCTGGACCCGCAGTCCCCCACCACAGGAAGGCCTTCACATGTCCGGCATCCACCCCGACATCACCACCGCTTTCGGCAACACCCCCCTCGTTCGTCTGAACCGCGTCACCGAGGGCCTGGGCGCCACGGTGCTCGCCAAGCTGGAGTTCTACAACCCGGCCTCGAGCGTCAAGGACCGGCTCGGCATCGCGATCGTCGACGCGGCGGAGGCGTCCGGCGAGTTGAAGCCCGGGGGCACGATCGTCGAGGCGACGAGCGGCAACACCGGTATCGCTCTGGCGATGGTCGGCGCGGCACGCGGCTACAACGTGATCCTCACGATGCCCGCATCGATGTCGAAGGAGCGACGCATGCTCCTCAAGGCATTCGGCGCCGAGCTCGTGCTCACCGACCCCACGAAGGGCATGACGCACGCGGTCGCCGAGGCCGAGGCCATCGCGGCCCGGACGCCGGGTGCCGTGCTGGCGAAGCAGTTCGCCAACGAGGCGAACCCCGCGATCCACCGCCGGACCACGGCTGAGGAGATCCTCCGTGACACGGAGGGCTCCGTCGACTATCTCGTCGCCGGCATCGGTACCGGCGGCACCATCACCGGGGTCGGCCAGGTCCTGAAGGAACGCGTACCCGGCGTGCAGATCGTCGCCGTCGAGCCCAAGGACTCCCCCATCCTGACCGAGGGGCACCCCGGACCGCACAAGATCCAGGGAATCGGGCCGAACTTCGTGCCGCCCATCCTCGACCGCGACGTCCTCGACGAGGTCATCGACGTCACATTCGACGATGCCATCCGTGTCGCACGGGAGACGGCGAGCAAAGAGGGCATTCTCGTGGGCATGTCGAGCGGTGCCGCGATCTGGGCGGCACTGCAGGTCGCGCAGCGCCCGGAGGCCGCAGGCAAGACAATCGTCGTGATCATCCCCTCGTTCGGCGAGCGATACCTGTCGACCGCGCTGTACGAGCACCTGCGCGAAGCCTGATCCGTCGGATGGGCATGATCGGCCGAATGCGCGAGGACATCGCGGCAGCACGCCTTCGCGACCCCGCCGCGCGCAGCGCCGCGGAGCTGGCGCTGCTCTATCCCGGCCTCCACGCGATCTGGGCGCATCGCGTCTCGCACGCGCTCTGGCGCCGTCGGCTCCGCCTGCTGGCTCGCGCGACGTCACAGGTCTCGCGCTGGTTGACCGGGATCGAGATCCACCCCGGCGCGCGGATCGGTCGGCGATTCTTCATCGACCACGGCATGGGCGTGGTCGTCGGCGAGACCGCCGAGATCGGCGACGACGTCATGCTCTATCACGGAGTCACACTCGGCGGCCGCACCCGCGACCACGGTAAAAGGCACCCCACCCTCCACGACGGCGTCGCCGTGGGGGCGGGAGCGAAGATCCTCGGACCCATCACCATCGGCGCCGGTTCCGTGGTGGGCGCGAACGCCGTCGTGACGCGCGATGCGCCGGCCGACAGCATCCTGGTCGGCATCCCCGCGAAGGCGCGGACACGCGTTCTCGGCGAGGACACCAAGGCCGTGCTCACCGCACCTGAGTACTCGATCTGAGGCCTCGAGCGTCTGTCAGGCTGCTCGGCGATCCCGCGACTTCTCGACCTTCTTGCGCAGGAAGATCAAGGGCAGCAGCACACTGCCGACGGCGGTGACGAGCCAGACGATCACGGCTCCGAGCAGCCAGCCGGTGACATCGACGATGCGCAGACCCCCGATGGGCAGCAGCACCACGATGACGAGGGCGATGAGCGTCGAGAAGATCCCGATCCCGCCCATCAGCACGGGTGCGTAGCGGTCGGCGATCTTGCTGACCCAGGGCGCCAGCACGCTCTGAAGCACGGCGAAGATGACGATGCAGACGACGAAGCCCCACCACTTGTCCCACTGGATCTGGAATCCGTCGAGGAGGAGGTCCGCGGCGATGAGGCCGAGACCGGCGGACACGACGTACATGAGAGCGCGGAACAGGAACGTGATCACGCGCTGAGCATATCGCCCCTCGCGCAGGGCAGCGGGGAACCGGACTGGCCCCGGTTCCCCGCTGTCGCATCACCGTGCAGGAATAGCGGTCACCTCGCAGCGCTGTCGCTCACTGGGCCACGAAGAACGGGATCGCACCGGACAGGATGCCGATTCCCAGCATCACAAGAGACACCACCGTCGCCCGCCACAGCACCTTCCGGTGATGGTCGCCGAGGTTCACGCTCGCGAGCGAGACCAGCAGCAGGATCGCGGGCACGAGCGGGCTCTGCAGATGCACGGGCTGCCCGATGATCGACGCACGCGCCATCTCGACCGGATCGATTCCGAATGCCGCGGCGCTCTGCGCCAGCACCGGGAGGATGCCGAAGTAGAACGCGTCGTTCGACATGAAGAAGGTGAACGGGATCGACAGCAGACCGGTGATGGGAGCGAGGAACGGCCCGAGCGCGGGAGGGAGGACGTCGGTGATCCACGTGGCCATCGCATCGACCATCCCGGTGCCTGAGAGGACGCCGACGAGGACGCCCGCGGCGATCACCATCGACACGACGCCCACGATGCTGGGCGCGTGCGCGACGATCTCGGATGCCTGGTCCTTGATGCCCCGGAAGTTCACCAGAAGCGCGACGGCGGCGCCGACCATGAAGACGTACGGGAGCGGCATGATGTCGATCACCAGCAGAACCATGACGGCGACCGTGAGCGCCAGGTTGAACCAGATGAGCCGGGGCCGCAGCGTCGGCCGCGCGGGGTCGAGCATCGTGTCGGCCATGGCGGTGTCCGCGAGATCGACGCTCGCTGCGGAGACGGGACCGCGTCCTCCCGCGACGACGACGATGTTGCCGGTGCGCAGCGCTGCTCGTGCTCCGGGCTGCGCGTCGGACCCGCGGAAGAGCTTCGGCACCGTCGACAGCGCGCCACCGTCGCCACCCGTGAACGATGCGGAGGTGTCGAGACGCCCGATGCGACGACGCTCCCCCAATCCGAGCATCCAGGCGAATCCGAGTGCCACGAGGATGCCGACACCGAGCGCCGGGAGCATCGGCACGAAGATGTCGGTCGGCTGCAGCCCGAGTGCCGTCGCTGCGCGCACCGTCGGTCCGCCCCACGGCACGATGTTCAGGGTGCCGTTCATGAGTCCCGCGACACAGGTGAGGACCACCGGACTCATCCCGAGCCGGAGGTAGATCGGCAGCATGGCCGAGGTCGTGATGATGAACGTGGTGGAGCCGTCGCCGTCGAGCGACACGGCGCCTGCGAGGATCGCGGTGCCGAGCACGACCTTCGCGGGATCGTCGCCGAGCAGCCGGGTGATCATGCGGATGAGCGGGTCGAAGAGTCCGACGTCGATCATGATGCCGAAGAACATGATCGCGAACATCAGCAGGGCGGCCGTCGGAGCCATGGTGGCGATCGAGTCGAGGATCATGTCGCCGAGTCCGAGCCCCGCACCGGCGAACAGGCCGAACACGGTCGGGACGAGGATCAACGCAACCATCGGCGTGAGGCGTTTGGTCATGATGAGCGTCATGAACGCCAGAACCATCGTGAACCCGAGGAGGACGAGCAGCCACTCCGGCGGCACGAACGCCACGTCGTACGTGGGTGCCTCTTCTGCGGCCATGAACAGGCCGGTGAGTGCGTCGGGCATACGGTGACTCCTTCGTCGTCGCACCGTCGTCTGCGACGGATCCTGACGAGACTAGGCAATCCGTCGCACACGGGTGCGGTATCCCGCATTCCCTGCCGTTATGCGCGTAGCGTGACTTCTGCGCATATTGCGCGAAGGGAGCTCCATGTCGACGACGACCAGACCGCGATTCGCGACCCGGGCGCTGCTGCTGCACCTCGCGACGGTCGCCCTCGTCGTCGGTCTGTGCACGGGCGTCTACCTCATGCTCGCCGTTCAGCAGCTGCGCGCCGAAGCCGAGGCCACCGCGCTCGGAATCGCGAGGACGCTCGCGGAGGATCCGGATGTACGGGCCGAGGTCACCCGGATCTCCGCCGCGAACGACTCGCCCGATGCCGACGCGCTCCGGCGCGGCGACCTGCAGAGACTCGCCCTGGGCGTCGCGGACCGGACCGGCGCCCTGTTCGTCGTGATCACGGACGAAGACGGCATCCGTCTCGCCCACCCCACGAGCGCGAGGATCGGCGAGGTCGTGAGCACCCCCTTCGCGGAGGTCCTCGCAGGCAATGAGGTCGTCGACTGGCAGACCGGCACGCTGGGCGAATCAGCGCGCGCCAAGGTCCCGGTCCTCGACGAGGACGGGACTCCCGTCGGAGAGATCAGCGTGGGGTTCGAGCGCGCGGGTGTCTTCGACGATCTTCCGCCGCTGCTCACCGTGATCGGCCTCACCGCCGCCGGGTCACTGACTCTGGCAATACTCACTTTCCTGCTGCTCCGTCGCCGATGGGAGCGCCTGACGCTCGGCGTGCAGCCCGAGGAGCTCGTGGCACTGGTGCAGAACCAGACCGCTGTGCTGAACGGCGTCGACGACGGCGTTCTCGCCATCGACACGAACGGGATCGTGCGGGTGAGCAACGACGCCGCGAACCGGATGCTGGGTCTCGACTCGCCGATCGGGCGCCCACTCGTCGATTTCGCACTCCCTGCCACCGTTCTCGAGGCTGTCCGTGTCAGCCGGACTCGATCCAGCGCGGTGGTGGATGAACGCGTGCTGTACCTCGACTCGCGCCCCGTCGTGCGTGCCGGACGCTCCCTCGGCGACGTGCTCATCATCCGCGACCGCACCGACCTGATCGCCCTGACGGAGAGGCTGGAGACGGTCCGCACCATGACCGCCGCACTCCGCGTGCAGCGCCACGAGTTCGCGAACCGCATGCACGTCGCGGCGGGCCTGATCGACGCCGAGAGAGTTCCGGACGCAAGGGCGTTTCTCGGCGAGCTCGTCGAACGCGGGTCCGTGGCATTCCCCGTCGACGGTCTGGACGCTCTGAACGATCCGTTCCTGCACTCCTTCCTCGGCGCCAAAGGCGTCGAAGCGGGTGAGCGGGGCGTCGCACTGCGCATCGCAGACTCGAGCCAGCTCATCGGCAGCGTCGCCGAACCCGAAGACGTCGCCGCGGTGCTGGGCAACCTCGTCGACAACGCGGTCACGGCGGCCGTCTCCGGATCACGTATGCCCCGCTGGGTCGAGGTGGCGGTGTTCAGCGACGGTGACGCGCTCGTGTTCACGGTGGCGGACTCCGGCCCCGGTCTCGGCGACGTCGACCCGCTGTCACCCCGAGCACCGGAAGACGAAGCGGAGGATCGCGTGCACGGGCACGGCCTCGGCCTTCCGCTCTCTCGCGAGATCGCCCGCCGAGGGAACGGCGATCTCTGGATCATCGACCGCGGCGGCACCGAGCACGGCGCGGTGTTCGCCGCTCGTCTGTGCGGCGCCGTCTCCGACACGACCACGACCTTCGAGGAAAGACCATGACCGAGCCCCTCCGCGTTCTCATACTCGACGACGACTTCCGCGTCGGACAGCTGCATCAGACCATCGTCGACGAGCAGCCCGGCTTCGCGGCTCTCGATCCCGTGCGCTCCGTCACCGAGGCGGGAGACGCCATCGTGTCACTGCGCCCCGATCTGCTTCTGGCCGACGTCTTCCTGCCCGACGGCGACGGCATCTCTCTGGTCAGGGACACCTCGGTCGATACCATCCTGATCTCGGCGGCCGACGACGCGCCGACCGTACGCCGCGCGCTCAGATCGGGAGCCGTCGGATATCTGCGCAAGCCGTTCGAGAGGCGCGCGCTGACCGCGCTCCTCGAGCGCTACGCGCGATACCGGAATCTGATCGCCGGCGAGCGTCCGCTGCGCCAGGAGGATGTCGACCGCGCGCTCGCGATCCTGCACGGATCCGGCGAGCCGGTGTCCGTCTCCCGTTCGGCGACGGAGCAGTTGGTGCTCGCAGCGCTCGGCGACGGCGAAGCGTCAGCCGCCGAGGTCGGGGATCGCGTCGGAATCTCGCGCGCGACCGCCCAGCGTCATCTCGCGGCTCTGGCCGCGCGGACCGTCGTGGAGGTACGTCTGCGTTACGGAGCGACCGGTCGCCCCGAACACAGGTACGCCGCGCGCACCTGATCCGGCGCCGCAGGCGCCGGTCCTCGTCGCAGGCCTGTGCGGCTCAGGACTCGGAGCCGACCGCGGCAAGCCGGGCCTCTTCGTCGGCCTGGATCGCGCTCTCGATGATCGGCTCGAGCGCCCCGTCCATCACCTGGTCGAGGTTGTAGGCCTTGAACCCCGTGCGGTGGTCCGCGATGCGGTTCTCGGGGAAGTTGTACGTGCGGATGCGCTCCGAGCGGTCCATTCCCCGGATCTGCGACTTGCGGGCATCCGATGCCGCGGCGTCCAGCTCCTCCTGCTGCTTGGCGAGCAGCCGGGCGCGGAGCACGCGCATGGCCGCCTCGCGGTTCTGCAACTGCGACTTCTCGTTCTGCATCGAGACGACGATCCCGGTGGGCACATGTGTGATGCGCACTGCCGAGTCGGTCGTGTTCACCGACTGGCCGCCAGGACCCGAGGAGCGGAACACGTCGATCTTCAGATCGTTCTGATTGATCGCGATCTCATCCGGCTCATCGACCTCGGGGAACACCAGCACACCGGTGGTCGAGGTGTGGATCCGTCCCTGCGACTCGGTCGCGGGCACACGCTGCACGCGGTGCACCCCGCCCTCGTACTTCAGGTGCGCCCAGACGCCCTGCGCCGGGTCGGTCGAGGACCCCTTGATGGCGACCTGGACGTCCTTGTAGCCGCCGAGGTCGGATTCGTTGCGTTCGAGCAGCTCAGTCTTCCAGCCCTTGGACGCCGCGTACTGGATGTACATGCGCAGCAGGTCGGCGGCGAACAGCGCGGACTCCGCGCCACCCTCCCCCGCCTTGATCTCCATGATCACGTCTCGGGCGTCGTCAGGGTCGCGCGGGATGAGAAGACGCCGGAGCTTCTCCTGCGCCGCCTGAACCCCGTCTTCGAGGCCGGGGACCTCATCGGCGAACGCCTCGTCCTCACGGGCGAGCTCGCGCGCAGCCTCGAGATCGTCGACAGCCGCCACCCAGGCATCGTGGGCGGAGACGATCCGAGAGAGCTCCGCGTAGCGACGGTTGACGCGCTTCGCCCGCGCGGCGTCGGCGTGCACCGCCGGGTCGGAGAGCTCCTCCTGCACCCGGCGATGCTCGTCGATCAGAGTCTGGACGGACTCGAACACAGCGGATCCGCTCAGCGGATGTTGCTGTCGTGCCCGTGACCGCCCGCAGGCAGCGTCGGGATCGACTTCTGCATCTGCACCAGGAACTCGACGTTCGAGTGGGTCTCCTTGAGCTTGCCCAGGACGACCTCGAGCGCCTGCTGCTGGTCGAGACCCGCGAGGGCGCGACGCAGCTTCCAGGTGATCTTGACCTCGTCGGCGGACAGCAGCATCTCTTCGCGACGCGTGCTCGACGCGTTCACGTCGACTGCCGGGAAGATGCGCTTGTCGGCGAGCTGGCGCGACAGGCGCAGCTCGCTGTTGCCGGTGCCCTTGAACTCCTCGAAGATGACCTCGTCCATCTTGGAGCCGGTCTCGACGAGAGCCGTGGCGAGGATCGTGAGGGATCCACCGTTCTCGATGTTGCGCGCGGCGCCGAAGAAGCGCTTGGGCGGGTACAGCGCGGAGGCATCGACACCACCCGAGAGCACACGTCCGGATGCCGGAGCGGCGAGGTTGTACGCACGACCGAGACGCGTGATCGAGTCGAGCAGCACGACGACGTCGCGGCCCAGCTCGACGAGACGCTTAGCGCGCTCGATGGCGAGCTCGGCGACCGTGGTGTGGTCTTCCGCGGGGCGGTCGAAGGTCGAGGCGATGACCTCGCCCTTGACCGTGCGCTCCATGTCCGTGACCTCTTCGGGACGCTCGTCGACGAGCACGACCATGAGGTGGACCTCGGGGTTGTTCTGCGCGATCGCGTTGGCGATCTGCTGCAGGACGATCGTCTTGCCGGCCTTGGGCGGCGCGACGATGAGGCCGCGCTGGCCCTTGCCGATCGGAGCGACGAGATCGATGATCCGCTGGGTCAGCTTCTCGGGCACCGTCTCGAGACGCAGGCGCTCCTGCGGGTAGAGCGGCGTGAGCTTGCCGAATTCGACACGGGTGGCCGCGTCGTCGATCGAGAGGCCGTTGATCGAGTCGACCTTCACCAGGGCGTTGTACTTCTGACGTCCCTGCTGATCGCCTTCGCGCGGCTGCTTGATGGCTCCGACGATCGCGTCGCCCTTGCGCAGGTTGTACTTCTTGACCTGCCCGAGCGACACGTAGACGTCGCTGGGGCCGGCGAGGTAGCCGGTGGTGCGCACGAAGGCGTAGTTGTCGAGCACGTCGAGGATGCCCGCGATCGGGATCAGAACGTCGTCCTCGCCGATCTCGGTGTCGAACTCGTCGGTCGGTGCTCCGCCGCGGCGCTTGTTGCGCTGACGGTTGCGGCCGTTGCCCGACGACTGGTCGTCATCGGCCGGCGCGCTCTGCTGCTGCTCGGGCTGCGTCTGGGCGTTGCCGTTCTGACCGCGTCCGCGGTTGCGGCTGCGGTTGCGGTTGCGGCCGCGTCCGCCCTGCTCGTCGCCGTCAGCGGAGTCTCCCGACGCCTCGGCGCTCTGGTTCGATCCCTGACCGTTCTCGGCGGGCGCAGATTCAGCGGGCTTCTCGGCGGCGGGCGCCTCGGCCTCGGCTGCGGGCTTCTTGGCGGTGCGACGACCGCGGCTCGGCTTCTTCGGCTCGTCCGTGGACTCGCCTCCCTCGGGCGCGGAAGCCGCGGCCGGAGCGGAGGGGGCCTCTGCGGCAGCAGGTGCTGACGCAGCCTCGGACGATGCCTGCTCGGCCGGCGCAGCGGGAGCCTCGGCATCGGCCTTCTTGGCCCGGCTGCGGCGCGGGGCCTTGGCCTTCGGAGCCTCTGCGGCGGGCGCCTCGGCAGCGGCGGGTGCCGACTTCTCGGACGCCGGTGCGGAATCAGCCGCGGGCGCCGACTTCTCGGATGCAGACGCGGAATCCGTCGCGGCAGTCGCCTTCTCGGCCTTGGCGGCGGCGGTGGCGGTGGTCGCCCGGCGCGGGGCGCGCTTGCGTGGCGGCGCAGTCTCGGTGGCAGCGGCGCCGGAGGCGGCGTCGGAGCTGACGGACTTGGTCGGGGCCTCGGCAGCGGGCGCCGCCTGGTCGTTCTGGGTCTCGGAGAAATTCTCCACGAGTACTCCCTCTTTGGTCTCGAAGACATGAGCGGTACGCGCACAACGGGTGCTGCGCGCGGTCGCACGGGCCGGCACTCGGTGCCGGCAAGCCTTGTCACCGGGCCGTCGAAGAGAACTGAGCTCTCAGAAGGATCAGTGCATCAGGGGTTCACGTGCGGGTCTTGCAGAGTTGCAATGGGGCCAGATTCACGCAGTTACGTGGAGCCCTCCGCTCGGTTCCCCACTGTACCACCACGCACGTCGACTGCGAGCAGCAGCGCCTCCCACGGGGTGTCGGTGGTGGCCTCGGCCAGTTCCACGGCTTCCTGGCGACTTCCCGGGCCGTCGGCCAGCACGAGCACGCTGGGCCCTGCACCCGAGACGACGGCGGCGAATCCGGCGCTCCGCAGCGTCTGCACGAGACGCTGCGTCTCGGGCATGGCCTCGGCGCGGTAGTCCTGGTGAAGTCGGTCGGCGGTGGCGTCGAGCAGCAGCTCAGGGCTCTGCATCAGAGCTGCGATCAGCAGAGCCGAGCGCGAGACGTTGAACACCGCATCCTCCGTCGAGACGTGGGGCGGCTGCAGCGACCGCGCCTTCGACGTCGACATCGTGTACGACGGCACGAGCACCAGCGGCGAGACGCCGCGGTGCACGAGAAGCTTCTTGTGCTGCGGACCGCGCTCCCCCACCCATGCGATCGTCAGTCCGCCGAACAGCGCCGGTGCGACGTTGTCGGGGTGGCCCTCGATCTCGGTGGCGAGTCGCAGCATGTCGGCGTCGCTGATCTCGACATCGCCCTCGAGCAGCCCCTTGGCCGCGAGGATCCCGGCGGTCACGGCGGCTCCCGAGGATCCGAGGCCCCGCCCGTGCGGCACACCGTTCTCCGCGACGATCCGGAGACCCGGAACCGGGCGCTCCACATCCGCGTAGACATGCGCGATCGTCCGCACGATCAGGTTCGACTCATCGCGCGGGATCTCGCTCGCGCCCGAGCCGGTGACCTCGATCTCCAGTTCCCCCGCGGGGAGCTCGGTCACGAGCAGAGTGTCGTAGACGCTGAGCGCGAGCCCGAGGGTGTCGAACCCCGGGCCGAGGTTGGCGCTGGTGGCCGGTACGGTCACTTCGACCGCGCGCCCTGTCGTCACCGTCACTCGCCTTCCACGCGCAGCACGGAGACCACGCGCTCGACGACCGAACTCTCGGCCAGTGCGGCGACGGTCTCGCTCAGGGCCTGATCGGTGGCTCGGTGGGTGCCGATGACGAGGCGGGCGGTGGTCTCGTCCTCTCCCTCGACGGTCTGCACCACGGTCGCGACCGAGACGCCGCCGTCGCTGAGGATGCCGGCGACAGTCGCGAGCACGCCGGGCGCATCCGACACCTCAAGGGTGACCTGGTAGCGGGTCGTGACGTGTCCGATCGGGACGACGGGCAGATTGGCCCGCGTCGACTCTCCGACGCCGACCCCGCCGGCGATGTGGCGACGAGCGGCCGACACGACGTCGCCGAGCACGGCCGAGGCGGTCTGCACCCCGCCGGCACCTGCGCCGTAGAACATCAGGGATCCGGCGGCCTCGGCCTCGACGAACACCGCGTTGTTGGCGCCGTGCACGGCGGCGAGCGGGTGGCTCTGCGGGATGAGCGCCGGGTACACGCGCACGGAGATGGACTCGGTGCCGTTCGCCTCGATGCGCTCGCACACGGCGAGCAGCTTGATCACGAAGCCCGCCGCACGAGCCTCTTCGATCATCGATGCCGTGACCGAGGTGATGCCCTCGCGATACACGGCGTCGAGCGGGACCGCGGTGTGGAAGGCGAGGCTGGCGAGGATCGCGGCCTTCTGCGCCGCGTCGAAGCCCTCGACATCGGCGGTCGGGTCGGCTTCGGCGTATCCCAGACGCTGCGCGTCGGCGAGCACGTCACCGAAGTCGGCACCCTCGGTCTCCATGCGGTCGAGGATGTAGTTCGTCGTGCCGTTCACGATGCCCATGATGCGCACGACGCGGTCGCCCGCGAGCGAGTCGCGCAGCGGTCGGATGATCGGGATCGCTCCGGCGGCGGCGGCCTCGTAGTAGACGGATGCGCCGACACGGTCTGCCGCTTCGAAGAGCTCGGGGCCGTGTGTGGCGAGGAGGGCCTTGTTCGCCGTGACGACATCGGCGCCGGATCCGATCGCCTGCAGGATGCTCGTGCGGGCGGGCTCGATGCCGCCGATGAGCTCGATCACGATGTCCGACCCGAGGATCAGCGACTCGGCGTCGGTCGTGAACAGCTCCTTCGGCAGATCGGTGTCGCGAGGGGCGTCGAGGTTGCGCACAGCGATGCCTGCCAGCTCGAGCGATGCGCCCGCGCGGTCCGCGAGCTCGTCGCCGTGGCGCAGCAGGAGTGCGGCGACCTGGGAGCCGACCGCTCCGGCGCCCAGCAGCGCCACGCGAAGTCGTCGGTACTCAGTCGTCATTGCTTCTCCTTCGGAGGGTGGTTCGGTGATGCATCATCGGATCGCGCGGGTCGCGGATCCGACTCAGCGGTGTCGTGTCTCTGCCGCGGCCGGGTCGACCCCGACATCGCGCGACAGCACATCGGCGATGGTCTCGCCGCGCACGATGACTGTGGATCGTCCGCCGCGCACCGCCACGACGGGCGGGCGGGGAACGTGGTTGTAGTTGCTCGCGAGCGGTGCGCAATAGGCTCCGGTGGCGGGAACCGCCAGCAGATCTCCGGGCGTCACGTCGTCGGGGAGGTACTCATGATCGACGACGATGTCGCCCGACTCGCAGTGCTTGCCGACCACGCGGCTGAGCTGCGCCGCCCCGACTCCGGTCCGTGAGGCGAGCCGTGCCGAGAACTGAGCGCCATAGAGAGCCGTACGAGCGTTGTCGCTCATGCCGCCGTCGACGCTGATGTAGCGCCGCGTGCCTGCCGATCCGAGATCGACGTCCTTGATGGTGCCGACCTCGTAGAGGGTCACCCCTGCGGTCCCGACGATGGCACGCCCGGGCTCGAACGAGAGCGCGGGAACGGCGATTCCGCGCGCCGCGCAGCCCTCTGCCACGGCCGCCACGATCTCACCGGCGAGCGTCTCGATGGGCGTGGGGTCGTCGACGCTCGTGTACGCGATGCCGAATCCGCCGCCGAGATTGAGCTGCGGCACGGGGCCGCGGTCGAGCAGAGCGGCGTGGAGTTCGAGGACGCGTTCCGCGGATTCGCGGAATCCTGCGACTCCGAAGATCTGCGAGCCGATGTGGCAGTGCAGGCCGGCGAACTCCAGGCCGTCGATCTCTCGGATCCGCGCCACGGCCGCCTCCGCCTCGGGGAGAGGGAAGCCGAACTTCTGGTCTTCGTGAGCGGTGGCGAGGAAGTCGTGTGTCTCTGCGTGCACGCCACTGATCACGCGCACGAGTACGCGCTGCGTCGCATCTGTCCGCGCGGTGATCGCCGCGAGCCGCTCGATCTCGATGGCGCTGTCGACGATGATCGTGCCGACACCGACCTCGACCGCGCGGCCGAGCTCTGCCACGGACTTGTTGTTGCCGTGGAACCCCAGAGACGCCGGCGCGACGCCGGCTGCCAGAGCCACCTCGAGCTCACCACCCGTGCACACGTCGACGCGCAGTCCCTCATCGACGACCCAGCGTGCGACGGTCGTGCTGAGGAACGCCTTGCCCGCGTAGTAGACCTGCGCGGTGGTGTCGTGGTCGGCGGCAGCCGCATCGAACGCGGTGCGGAAGGCACGCGCCCGTCCGCGCACCTCGTCCTCGTCGAGCACCAGCAACGGAGTCCCGTAGGTCTCGGCGAGGCTGGCCGCGGAGATGCCGGACAGTGTGAGCACGCCGTCGACGGTTCGCCCGGCGGAAGCCGGCCACACCGCTGCGGGGAGGTCGTTGACGTCGTCGGGCACGACGAGCCATTCCGGGGCGAGCGAATCGGCAGGGGAAAGCAAGGGACACCAATCGTGGGACGGTCTCGGCGCGAGGGCGCAGCGCGAGGTTGACCCGATTCTAGGGCACCGGGTATGCCGCATCCGTCATGGTGACCCTCCGCGTCAACCCCCTTCGGACGCCTGTCGTCGCCTCGTAGGGTAGGTGGCGATGAGTACCGACAGCGCGCCCCAGAAAGCCCAGAGTCCTGGTCCGATCGCACGCGTGAGCGCGAAGGCGATCCGCTGGGCGCTCGAGCGCCGGCCGGTACGCGCCTTCCTTCTCTACAGTGAACGCCGCGGCGCCATGCTGGCCGACAGCGTCACCTACCGTGCACTGTTCAGCGTGTTCGCCGGAGTACTGCTCGGGTTCTCGATCCTGGCGCTCTGGCTGGCGGGCAACCCGGATGCCTGGCGGGCGATCATCGACGCCGTGCAGTCGGTCGTTCCCGGTCTGATCGGCGACGACGGAGTGATCGACCCCGACGATCTGCGCGTTCCGCTCTCGCTGTCCATCGCCGGAATCGTCTCGGCGGTGGCGCTCACGGGCTCGGCGCTCAGTGCGGTCGGCTCGCTCCGCACCGCGGTGCGCGTGATCGCGGGAACCGCTCAGGACGACATCCTCTTCATCTGGGTCCTGCTGCGCAACCTCCTGCTCGCCGTCGGCGTGGCGGTGCTCTTCATCGCATCGGCGGCAGTGACCTTCGTGGGTCGGCTCGGCATCACCTGGATCACCGGACTGCTCGGACTCGACGAGGACTCGGCCATCGCCACGTGGAGTGTCCGCATCGTGTCGCTGCTCGTCGTGCTGGCGCTCAACACCGTGCTGGTCGCCGGTGTCTTCCGCCTGCTCTCCGGAGTCGGCGCATCCGCGAGGTCGCTCTGGACGGGTGCACTCATCGGCGGGATCGGCCTGCTCGTGCTGCAGGAGCTCTCGAGTCTCTTCATCGGCGGCGCGACGAGCAATCCGTTGCTGGCCTCGTTCGCATCGCTGCTGGCACTGCTCATCTGGCTCAACCTGTCGACCCAGGTCATGCTCATCGCCTGTGCGTACATCGTGACGTCCGAGGACGAGCGGCACGACAGGGTGCACGCCCGATTCGGTGCGAAGACCTTCGAGCAGCGGCGTGTGCAGCGCGCCGAGGCCGAGGTCGCGCTCGCCACCGCGACGCTCAGGAGCGCTCAGGAAGCGGAGCGCGCAGCGCGCGGGGTCGAGCCGAAGGCCGACTGATCGTCAGCACTGCGGGCAGACGCCGGGCTGCTGCAGGCTCTCGTCGGTGACGATCGCGCCGTCGACGTCGACGTCGATCACGGCGACGCTTCCGTCGATCTGCAGGTCGGTCAGCGTGAGACCTGCCGGGAGGCGGTCGGCGATGCAGACCCGCTGCGTCTGAGTGAGGTCGGCGCCGAGCGCACCGAGCGACGATCCGACCTGTTCGGCATCGATCTGCAGCCCGCCGACCGAGAGCCCGACCGGGGTGAGCTCGAGATCGCCCTCCGCGACGCCGGGCGTCACCGTGAGCGAGATCGGGATTGCGACTCCGAGCACGCTGACGGACCCCGACACCGTGGCGTCAGGCGCCTCGAAGGCGACGGTGTCGACCGGAAGCTCGGTTCCGGAGAGGAGTTCCGTGAACTGCGACTCGTCGATCCGGATCGTACCTGCGGCACCGTCGAGGTCGCCCCCGCGCAGCGGCACTCCCTCGGCAGTGACATCGACTGCGCCGGTGATGCCTTCGAGCGTGACCGAGTCGGTCGAGAGGTGCAGGTCGTCGAGGCGTCCGCCGATGAGCTGCGGCAGCAGGATGCCGTCGGCCTGCACATCGAGCTGCTGGTCGGCGGGAAGATCGAGCTGCTCGATCACGATCGACCGCACGACGCCGGGGAGCACCGCTCGCGCGATGAACTCCGCGGCGACCACGAGCACCGCCAGAACGACGAGCACGATCACGATGACCCACGGCCAGCGCTTGCGACGGCGCGGCGTGGGCGCATCCGTTCCCTCACCGGGGATCACGAGCGTCGGATGCTCGGAATCGGCCGCAGGGTAGGGCAGCGTGTGGTTGTCGTCGTTCATGGTGCCATCCTGCCGTACCGGCGAGCGGCCGATCGGCTACATCCGCTCGGGTGCCGACACTCCGAGAAGGTCGAGACCGTTGCGGAATACCTGTCCGGCCGCGTCGTTGAGCCAGAGGCGTGTGCGGTGAACGGTCTCGATCGAATCGTCGCCCTGCGGGATCACGCGGCAGTTGTCGTACCAGCGGTGGTACAGACCCGCGAGCTCCTCGAGGTAGCGTGCCACGCGATGCGGCTCGCGCACCTCTGCCGCGAACGCGACGATGCGCGGGAACTCCTGCAGCGCCCCGAGCAGAGCTGCCTCGGTCTCGTGCGTGAGGGTCTCAGGGGCGAACTCCGAGCGGTCGACACCCGAATCACCCGCATTGCGCGCGACGTTGTGGGTGCGGGCGTGCGCGTACTGCACATAGAAGACGGGGTTGTCGTTCGTGCGCTTCTGCAGCAGTTCCGGATCGAGAGCGAGCGGAGAATCGGCGGGCGAACGCTCGAGCGAATAGCGCAGTGCATCGGTGCCGAGCCATTCGCGAAGGTCGTCCATCTCGATGATGTTGCCGGCGCGCTTGCTCAGACGAGCACCGCCGACCGAGACGAGCTGACCGATCAGCACCTCGACGTTCTTCTCGGGGTCTTCGCCCGCGGCGCCGGCGATCGCCTTGAGGCGGTGCACGTAGCCGTGGTGATCGGCGCCGAGGAGGTACAGCTTGTACTCGAAGCCGCGGTCGCCCTTGTTGAGGTAGTACGCGGCATCGGCCGCGAAGTACGTGTACTCGCCGTTGGAGCGGCGGATCACGCGGTCCTTGTCGTCGCCGAAGTCGGTCGTGCGCACCCACACGGCGCCCTCGTCATCGAAGACGTGGCCCTGCTCGCGCAGACGGTCGACGGCCTCATCGACGAGGCTCACACCGGCCTCGTTCTTGTCGTGCAGAACGCGCTCCGAGAACCACACATCGAAATGGACGTTGAACTTCGCGAGCGACTGCTTCTGCTCCTCGAGCTGGAACTCGTAGGCCAGCTCACGTGCGACGAGCGCCTGCTCGGCCGCCGGCAGCTCCAACAGGTCCGGACGCGCCACGAGCACGCGCGCGGCGAGGTCGCCGATGTAGCTTCCGGCGTAGCCGCCCTCCGGCGTCGGCTCGCCCTTCGCGGCGGCGAGCACGGAGTTCGCGAAGCGCTCCATCTGCACACCGGCGTCGTTGATGTAGTACTCCCTGGCGACGGTCGCACCCGACGCGGAGAGCACCCGGGCGATCGCGTCGCCCAGCGCCGCCCACCGAGTGTGGCCGATGTGCAGGGGGCCGGTCGGGTTCGCGCTCACGAACTCGATGTTGATGCTCTGGCCGGCCTGGGTCTCGTTGTGGCCGTACTTCGCGCCCGCCTCGACGATGACCTTGGCCAGCGCACCGGCCGCGGCGGCATCCAGGCGGATGTTGATGAATCCGGGCCCTGCGACCTCGGCGCTCTGCACGCCGTCGACCTGCGCGAGGCCGTCGGCGATCTGCTGCGCCAGTTCGCGGGGGTTCGTGCCGAACGGCTTCGCCAGGCGCATCGCGATGTTCGAGGCCCAGTCACCGTGGTCACGGTTACGAGGACGCTCGAACACGATGTCGGATGCGGTGACGGCGAGCGGCTCGCCGGGACGTCGTTCCTCGGCGATCGGTGCGAGGACGGCGAGGAGGGCTTCGGCGAGCGTTTCAGGGTTCATAGGCATCCCAGTTTACGGCTCGTCACGCGCCGGAATTTGCGTCGGGAGATTCGTGATCTACAGTCATGCCATGCGCCCCGTCACCGCCCGCCGACACCTGCCCGTCGCAGGGGTCGCCATCGCGGTGTTCCTGGCCCTCGCGGCCGTGGTCCTCGGGGTGTGGAGACCGTGGGTGCCATCGCCGACGACGGCACCCATCGGGGCGGCATCCACCGATGAGAACGCGGTCGCGATCGCCCCCGCTCCCCTGCTGCTGCCTGACGACCCGACCGTGCTCGTCTTCGGCGATTCGTGGACCTACGGCTCGGCCGCCACGGTTCCCACCGAGGGGTACGCGTACGTGCTCGCCGATCTTCTCGGCGGCGAGACGATCGTCAACGGCGTGCGCGGCAGCGGCTACCTGAAGCCCGGCATAGACGGCCCCGCGTTCGGCGAACGGATCACGGCTCTCGACCCGACGCTCGACCCCGACCTGATCATCATGCAGGGCTCCATCAACGACCGCGAGCAGGGTGAAGCCGGCTACCGCGAGGCTGTGACGGCCGCCTGGGACGCGATGTCGGCGACGTACCCCGACGCCACGATCGTCGTGCTCGGTCCCGCCCCGCACGAGCTCCCGGTCGGTGAGGGCACCGCCAGAATCGACACGGATCTCGGCGAGCTGTCCGCCGCGCGCGGATGGTGGTACATCTCCCCCATCGCGCAGAACTGGATCACCGAGCAGAACTACCTTTCGGTGATCGATGTCGATCTCGGCCGCAAGCACCCCTCCACCGACGGACATCGCTACCTCGCGGAGAAGGTCGCCGCGGCACTCGCCGAACTCGGCGACGCGCCCGTGACCGAGGCCGGGTCGGAGACCACCACCGAGCAGTGATATTGTCGACCGGTACGCCTCCGTAGCTCAGTGGATAGAGCGCCGGTTTCCGGTACCGTAGGTCGCAGGTTCGACTCCTGTCGGGGGCACACCACACACAGGGTTGTAGGCGGATGGTATGTGAATACGTACGCGTAACCACCAAGTACGAGAAAAGCCGCCTGGTCTCAGGCGGCTTTTCTCGTTTGAAGCTCGTTCTCGACGGCAGTTCGTGTCTGCGGTGATCTACTTCGGCGCAGAAACAGCTCGAGGCCAGTGCCTAGACCCACGTCTGGGCATGCTGGCGCCGACCTTCGAGCCGGTGGTGTGAGAGGTACTGACTTGTGGCGGGCTATGTGCGGACGGGGTTACGTCGCGCTCGGCCGCGGTTGTGTGTGACGCGCTGCGAAGACGGCTCATGGATCCAGGGGCAGTCCATTTCGGTCGACGGTGGACTTACCATGCGCCCGTAGCGCCTTGTTCTGGCGCTAGCGGACGATGCCCACCGTCACGGGCCCGTCGAGGGCGTCGAGCTCGCTTCGCGTGGCGGCGAACGTGCCGAGTTTGAGCGTCGCGTCCGAGTAGCCGATGCCGCTCGCGTCGTAGTAGAACCCGAGATTCCCCCAGGGGGTGTAGTAGATGAGGTCCCCGTCCTCGGGGTCGAAGCCGGACGTTCCTTCCCACGCGAGCTCTCCGGGGAGGTAGGAGATCTTCTCCTTCTGGTTGAAGTCTTCCAGGGAGAGTTCCAGGGGAACCATCGAGAGGAAGTCTTTGACGGCCGGGCTGTCCTCCGCCATCACCACGTCCGCGTGGTTGTCGTCGTTGCTGAAGCGGACGATGATCTCGCCTTGAGTGTCTCCAGGGACTGGCACCTCCGTAGACGGCGCCTCAAGGGACGGTGAGGCGGAGGGTTGCGGCGTCGGAGCCGAGGAGGCGCGTTCGGACGGTGCGGGCGCGCACCCCGCGGCCAACGTCGCGGTTACCGCGAGGGCGGCGAGGGAGAGCCGTAGCCTTCGACTCATCGTCATGTGTCCTCATCGGCGAACGCGGCTCGTGCGGCCCCGATGGCGGCCATGGCGCGGGGCCACCCGGTGTAGAAGGCGAGGTGTGTGATGGTCTCGATGAGTTCCTGTTCGGTGATGCCGTTGTCTCGCGCGTAGCCGAGGTGGAAGGTCAGTTGGTCCGTGGCGCCGAGCGTCACCAGCGCGGAGACGGTGGCGAGGCTGCGGTCGCGTGGAGAGAGCTCGGGGCGAGCCCAGACCTCGTCGAAGAGGATCTTGTCGGTGTAGTGCGCGAGTGCGGGGGCGATGTCGCCTACGGCTCGTTGGCCTCCGGTCCATCCGGTCATCGTGTGGCCTTCCCTTCGTACTCGTCGTCGGTGATGTGTTCCTTCCACACGGTGGTGGTTGCGGGGTCATCGCCGTTCTCGAGCATCGCGATGTGCTCCATGAACGTGCCACCTGCGGATGCGTGCCAGTGATCCTGGCCTGGCGGGGTGTACAGCGTCTGTCCGGGGTAAACCTCGATGATCTCGTCGTCACGGGTTCCGAAGCGGGCGATCCCCTGCGTGACTCGGAGGTACTGTCCGCGGGCGTGGGAATGCCACGCGGTCCGGGCGCCGGGAGCGAACTTGACGACTGCGACCGACATGCGCTGATCGTCCTCGTGCGGGACAGCGATCATGTCCGCCCAGACGTCTCCGGCGAACTGCTCGGGCGGGTTCTTGGCCGCGGCTGCGGCGGGTTCGATGTTCATATGTGGTCCTCCTGTTCATCGTGGGGCGGACGGGCAGCCCGTCCGCCCCACAGCGGTTCAGACGGTCAGCAGCACCTTGGTGGCGGTGCGCTGGTCCATGGCGGTGTACCCCTCGGCGGCCTGCTCGAGCGGGAGCGTGAGGTCGAAGACCACGCCGGGATCGATCTTGCGATCCCAGATGAGCTGGATGAGCTCGGGCAGGAAGCGACGGACGGGTGCCGGGCCTCCGTGCAGGGTCACGCCGGAGAAGAACAGTTCGAATCCGTCGAGGGAGACGTCGTGCGAGACACCGACGTATCCGACGTGGCCGCCGGGTCGGGCGGAGCGGATCGCCTGTTCCATGGATGCCTGCGTGCCGACCGCTTCGATGACGGAGTGCGCGCCGAGTCCGTCGGTCAGCTCCTTGACCTTCGCGACTCCTTCATCGCCGCGCTCTTCGACGATGTCGGTGGCGCCGAACCGACGCGCGAGTTCCTGCCGGTCGGCGTGGCGCGACATCGCGATGATGCGCTCGGCACCGAGCTGCTTCGCGGCGAGGATGCCGAGCAGGCCGACAGCTCCATCGCCGACGACGGCGACGGTCTTACCCGGTCCGGCGTTCGCCGCGACGGCAGCGAACCACCCCGTGCCGAGCACGTCGGAGGCGGCGAGCAGGGAAGGGATCAGATCCTCGTCGGGCTGCCCGGGGGTTGCGACGAGCGTGCCGTCTGCGTTCGGGATCCGGGCGAGTTCCGCCTGAGTGCCCTCGGCCCCGATGGGCGTACGGTGCACGCAATGCGACTGGTAGCCGGCCTGACAGATCTCGCAGGTGTTGTCGGAGGTGAAGAAGCTGCCGACGACGAAGTCCCCGACGGCGACGTTCTTGACGTCTGCACCGATCTCGGTGACGACGCCGACGTACTCGTGCCCCATCGGCTGAGGCGTCTCCTGCAGATCCTCGGCGCCGCGATAAGGCCAGAGGTCGGATCCGCAGATGCAGGTGGCCGAGAGCCGGATGATGGCGTCGGTGGGTTCGAGGATCACGGGGTCGGCGCGGTCTTCGACTCGCACGTCGCCGGGGGCGTACATCATGACTCCACGCATGGTGGTGTCCTTTCTCTGGGGGTCAGTGGATGGTTGCGGATGCCGTGGTCACGGCAGGTTCGGGCGCGTGATGACGCGGCCGGACGATGAGGATGCAAGCGAGGGCGGCGAGCACGGCCGAGACGGTGGTGACAACGCCGAGTGGCAGGATGCTGAGCGCTCCGGCGACGCCGACGAAGGGTGCCGCGATACCACCGAAGCCGAAGCGAGCCATTCCGAGGAGAGAGGCCGCGGTACCGGCCATCTGCGGATATCCGCTGAGCGCGATGGTGGTCGCGGGCGGGGAGGCGATGGCTACGCCGCTGGCCAGCGTGAACAGGGAGAGGACGACGACCCAGAGGGGGACGGCCACGACACCGGCGAGAAGCAGCCCGAGAGCTCCGGCCGCGGTCACGGCCACGCCGACGGCGAGCGTGCCGCCCACGCTCCATCTCTCTGCCGCTTGCCCTGCGAAGTGACCGAACACCATGAAGCCGGCGGAGTTCAGACCGAACGCGGCGGCGTACCACTGCGGGGAGAGCCCGTAGATGTCCTGCAGGACGAAGGTGGCACCGGAGAGGTAGGCGAACAATGCGGCGTAGAGGAACCCCTGGTTGAGTACCGCTCCGAGGAACGCGCGGTCCCGCAACAGCGTTCCGAAGTCGCGGAGGGTGTGACCGAACCCACCGGAGGTGCGCTGGTCCCGTGGAAGCGTCTCCCCGAACACGAAGAGAACGAACGCGAGGATCGCAGCTCCCGCGACGGCGAGGAACACGAACAGACCGCGCCAATCGGTGAACGTCGTCAGAACTCCGCCCAGCAGCGGACCGACGATGGCCGCGAGGCCGCCCACGACGGTCAGTCGTGCGTAGAACCGGATCAGCTGCGAGCCGGCATAGGCGTCGCGGCCGGCCGCGTTCGCGATGACGATCCCCACTCCGCCGGCGAGCCCCTGCACGAAGCGGGCGGCGATGAGTGTCTCGACCGTCGGGCTGAACGCGCACAGCAGCGATGTCGCCACGTAGGCGACGACGCCGATGAGGAGGATGATCCGCCGACCGAATCGGTCGGACAGCGGCCCGGCCAGCAGCTGACCGGCTGCGAGCCCGATGAGGCAGGCGGTGACCGTGAGCTGCGCGACGGACGTCGCCGCATCCAACTCCTGCGTGAGCGCCGGCAGCGCGGGCAGGTACAGGTCCATGGAGATCGGGCCGAACACGGTCAGCACCAGCAAGAGTGCAGGCAGCATCCGACTCATCTTCGGTTGCGTGGCGGAAACATCATGCACACCAGTGTTCTCCGCCCGACGGATCGTCGGGAGTCCCTGGCGAGAGGTGTACTGACAGGGAACCCTTCGCGTGACATCGCGCTTGCAGAATGAGAAGCTCGGACGACCTGAGGAGTATCAACCGATGAGAGCAGTCGAGCGAGGCCTGAGATGTCGCTGATCCTCGTGACCGGAGCATCCACCGGTCTCGGCCTCGCTACCGCGCAGGCCCTCACTGACGACGGGCATGATGTCGTGGTGCACGCGCGCATACCCTCTCGCGTCCCTCCTGGCGCGTGGCGGGGCACCCTCATCGGGGACCTCACCGACGGCGACGCTGTGAAGCAGCTTGCTCGGGACGCTGACGAGTTCGGTCGGTTCGACGCCGTCGTGCACAATGCCGGGGCGCTGCATTCGCCCGACGCTGTGCGCGTCAACTCCGTCGCCCCCTACGTCCTCACCGCGTCGATGCATCGTCCTGAACGGCTCATCTACCTGAGCAGTTCCATGCATCGCGGTGGGGGCACCGACCTCAAGGGCTTGCGGAGCGGTTCCGGATCGTACAGCGACAGCAAGCTCTGGGTGACGGCCATGGCCCTCGCTCTCGCGACTCGTTGGCCAGACACCCTCGTCCATGCGGTGGACCCCGGATGGGTGCCAACGAGCATGGGCGGTTCCGGGGCGCCGGACGACCTTCGCGAAGGGCACCTCACCCAGGTGCACCTGTCGACCGCCGAGTCGATCACGCCGCGCACCGGCGGGTACTGGCACCATCTGAGCACCCAGCGGCCCGCTGCCGCAGCGGCGGACTCGATCTTCCACGAGCACCTGCTCGCCGCGCTCGCAGAGACCACAGGCGTGACACTCGCCGGATGATTGGCGGAGCGAGGGGTGCACTCTCAGGGCATCCCTCGAGCGGGAGCGGAACCGTACGCTGATCCTATGGACAATCGAGCAGAGGTTCGCGAGTTCCTGATGACGCGCCGCGCGCACCTGACCACGGCGTCTGCGGGCCTTCCTGCAGGAACGAACCGGAGAGTGGCAGGACTGCGTCGCAGCGAGGTCGCCATGCTCGCCGGTGTCTCCGTGGAGTACTACAGCAAACTCGAGCGCGGAGCCATCGCCGGAGCATCCGCGTCCGTGCTGGACGCCGTCTCCCGTGCTCTGCAGCTCACCGACGCCGAGCATTCCCACCTGCTCGACCTGGCCCGATCCGCTGACGGCATCCCGTCTTCCGGCCGCAACCGCCGTCGAGCCGTGAAGACCTCCGCGCCGCGCCCGAGCCTGCAATGGGCCCTGGACTCCATCACCGACGCCGTCGCGTTCGTTCGCGACCAGCGACAGAACCTCATCGCGACCAACGCGCTCGGACGCGCGTTCTACTCCCCGGTCATCGGCGACGGAGGGCGGGTGCCCAACCTCGCTCGGTTCCAATTCCTCGACCCCGCGGCCCACGACTTCTATCCCGACTGGGACCTGTTCGCCGAGATGTGCGTCGCGGTCATCCGCGCCGAGGCAGGACGAGACCCGCATGACAAGGGCATCCAAGACCTCGTCGGGGAGCTCTCCACTCGCAGCGACGTCTTCCGGACGCTCTGGGCGGCGCACAACGTCCGCACGCACGGCTCAGGCACCAAGCGCTTCCAGCACCCGGTGGTGGGCGAGCTCACACTCGTCTACGAAGAACTCGCTCTCACCGCGGAACCCGGGCAGGTCATGCTGATCTACTCCGCGGAACCGGGCTCGCCGTCGGCGGAGCGCTTGCGCCTTCTCGCCTCCTGGGCTGCCGCAAGCTCGGTACGCACCACTCCTCCCGCGTAAACGCGGACGAGACGCGACCGAGACGAGGAGTTGCCATGGCTGACGCAGGGGGTGGTGAACCGCGGTGATGATTTCTCCCTCCTTGCATCCGACATCGCCGCGATACGGCAGAGGACGCAGCGCTCACTTCCGCGTACAACCCACGCACCTTCAGAGAAAAGCTGCCGGGTCTCAGGCGGCTTTTCTCGTCAGTGAGCAGCGCGCAAGCGGGCCCCGCGATGAAGGTGGGGGCGAAGGCGCGCGTCGTCTCGATCATGGCTCACTTCCGAGGATCACGCCCTCCGCTCCGCCGCCGCCTGTCCGCGGCGTCGATCTTCTCGGATGACGCTGATGATGCTGACGGTGGTCGCGACGAGGAGCATGATCTGCACAGTGGCCTGGATGGGGTTCGGGCTTCCGGCGTGGTCGTGCGGCATGGACGCGCCCGGTGTTCCTGCACGCGACGCGAGGTACAGCACCCAGTCGGTGAAGGCGTGGGCGAGCATGGCGACCCAGAGTCGTCCGGTGACGCGGCGGCCCCAATAGTAGGCGGCACCGGCCGCGGCGAGGAATGACACCTGGAACGCGATGGTGGCGAGGGAGGCGCCGGCGATGATGCTGCCGGGGATGTGCGCGAGCGCGAACACGAGGCTGGTCCCGAGAAGGGCGATGAGCTCACCGTGACGTGCGCGCACCGCTGTTAGCAGCACCCCACGGATGAGCAGCTCCTCACCGAATCCGACCATCAGCGTGCCTGCCGCGATCACCAGCACATATCCGATGGGGCGCGACGCCCAAGGGACGTCGCCAAACTGGCTGATAGGCAGCAGCACCACGAGGACGGGTATCGAGACCAACCACCAGCGTCGCGGTGTCAGTGTGGGAGTCGGTCGCTCCCGCCACACGTCCTCACCCCAGCCCGCCCAGCGCAGGAACAGAAGCAGACCGATGATCGCGATGGCGAGCGGTATGAAGTGGCCGAGCGAGAACTGTGCAAGTTCCTGCTCGTCGCTTACGAGTCCGCTCAGCAGACTGCCCAGGCCAGCGGCGAGGAGGACGTATACGACGACCGCGGCGAGGGCGAGCCAGATACTCCGCGGGCGCCCGGATGTCACCACCGACTCGCTATGCACGTGCGCCGATCTTCTCGTTCGCGCCGCGGATGACGAACGGGACGAAGATCAGCGCAAGAACGCCCGCACCCAGGTAGACGATGGAGCCGAACCCGGCGAAGGCACCAGGAGTGCCGTGCAATACAGCGAACGTCGAGAAGTCCCAGAGGCCGTGCAGGACCATTGCCCAGATGAGCGTGCCGGTCGTCCGGCGCACGATGTAGAAGATGGTGCCGCCGAGGAAAGCGAATGCGACCTGCTGCACAGTCGCGAGGAGCGCCTGGCCGGATGCGGCGTTGATGAGGTGCATGAGTGCGAACAGCGCAGAGGTGAGGAACCACGCCCACCCCTCGCTGAGTGTGCTGCGCAGCGAGGTGAGCAGCAGGCCCCGGGTGGTGAGCTCTTCGGTGAAGCCGACGAGGATCAGCACGATGGACGCCGCGAAGAATGCCCCGTCGTAGGAGGCCCAGTCGGTGGAGGCGAGATCGATGAGGAGCGCGACGACCATGATGATCGGCGCGATGATCGGCCACCGGACGCTGCGCCTCTGCTCGCGGAGCGCGGGCCGCCACCAGCCCAGGAGCGTCGTCGTGATCGCCAGCAGGATCGCGGCGACGATCAGCGAGAGGCCGACGCCGAGGAACAGGTTGCCGCCGCTCTCGCCGAGGTCGGTGTACGGCACACCGCTCAACTCCTGCACGAGGAACACGACCGCGACGTAGCCGACGTAGATGGCGGGCCGATGCATACCCGGGGATGTACCTTCAGCGCTGCTGTTATGCCGACATACTGGCATGCGCTCGAACCCGAGGACGGTCGCCGAGGGCGACCGAGTCGTGTCCAGGGTGGGCCCCGCGTGCGGTGCGTGCGCGATGTGTCGAGCCTCGTCGCCCCGAACGGCTGAAAGCCCGCTCACCCTCAGGTCTGCGGCCCGAGCACGCCGGAGTCCGCGTCACCGGCGGCCTCGCCCTTCAGCTCGACGAGGATCGTATGGGTCGCGGTCGCCCCGGTGTTCTCTCCCGAGTGCCGCTGCGCGGCGATCCACACAGCCTGGCCGGCGGTGAGAGCGGTGTCGAAACTCCGCTCACCCGCGGAGAGTCGGCGCGAGAAGTCGCTGAGGGTGATCATCACGCTGTTGGGGTGATCGTGCGGGGTCGTGCGGTCGCCCGGTTCGTCGGTGTACTCGAGAACCCGGACGAACTCGTTCTCCCAGAGTGTGCGGTAGTGGTCGGGGTTCGTGAGGGTGGGATCGTCGATGATCATGCGGTCACAGTACGCTCCTCGGACCCTGACCGTCAGGGGTGCCTGCGCTCAGCTCTCGGTGTCGCGCGGCAGCACGGTGAGCACTCTTTCGATGTGGTCGCGGAACTCCGTCATGTAGTCCCGCAGGAACGTCGCGGTGCTCTGGTTCGTCACCGTGCCGTCGTCGGCGTAATCGTCGGGGACGAACTGGATGTAGGCCTCGGGAGACGTCATCTGACGGGCGTTGCAGAAGCTCAGCACACCCCGCAGACTCTGCTGGGCGACTGCCGTACCGATCGCGCCGACCGACGCCCCGATCACTGCTGCGGGAATGTGATCGAAGGAGTTCTGCCCCCACGGCCGTGACGCCCAGTCGATCGCGTTCTTGAGACCGCCCGGGATCGAGCGGTTGTACTCCGGCGTGACGAACAGCACCGCATCCGCCGAATCGATCGCTTCCTTCAGCTCGACAGCGACAGCCGGATAGTCGTCGTCATAGTCCTGGCTGTACAGCGGGAGGTCTCTGATCGGGATCTCGAAGAACTCGAGATCGTTCGGAGCCAACCGGATCAGCGCCGTCGCGAGGATGCGGTTGATCGAAGTCGACGAGAGACTCCCGACGAAGTATCCGACTCGGTAGGTCATGACGATTCCCCTTGTCCTGACGTCATCGGCGACGCCGGTCTCAGTCTCGCTCGGAAGCGCGGTGGCGTCCAGCCTCGGAGGGCAGGCGGCGAGCGCAGATGAGTCGATGGTCTGATCGAGCATCCCCACTTCACCGATTTCGGATGACGTGCGGGAGAGGGCGCGTGCATCAGAATGACAGCATCCCACGACCTCGAAAGGCCGGATGATGTCCGACAGCACCACGACCGACACCTCCCCCACCGTGACGTTCGCCAACTTCGCGCATATCGAGACCCTGCGGATGTTCGCCGCCATCGCCGCGAGCGCCGGCGGCGCGAACCGCTGGAACCACTTCCGGGTCCCCACGCCGATCGATGAGCAGACCGTGATCCGCATGAACCGCGACACGCTGTACAGCGCCGCGATCATCGATGTGTCGCAGGGGGCGACTCTCACGATCCCCGAAGCGGGCGATCGGTACGTGTCGGTGATGCTCGTGAACGAGGGGCACTACATCAACCGGGTCCTCCACGAGCCGGGCGAGCATGCTCTGTCCGCCGAGGACCTCGGTTGCGACTTCGTTCTCGCGGCCGCACGCATCCTGGTCGACTCCGAAGACCCGGAAGACGTCGCCGCCGTCAACGCTCTGCAGGACCAGCTCACACTGACGTCGGCCGGAGGCCGCGAGCTACCGCCGCTCGATTACGACGCGACAACGTTCTCAGAGACGCGGGAGGCCGTGCTCACTCTCGCGAAGGGCCTGCCCGACTTCGAGCACGCGTTCGGACGTGCGGATGAGGTCGACCCGATCCGCCATCTGCTCGGCACCGCCGCCGGGTGGGGCGGGCTCCCCGAGAACGAGGCGTACTACCTCAACGTCGAACCCGGCCTGCCGCCCGGCGAGTACACGCTGCAGGTGGGCGATGTGCCCGTCGACGGGTTCTGGTCGATCTCGCTGTACAACGCAGACGGCTACTTCGAGCCCAATGACGCCGGCCGCTACAGCGTCAACAGCGTCACCGGTGCGCGCGATGCCGACGGGACGATCACGGTGCGATTCGGGGGCGATCCTGCCGCACCCAACGCACTTCCCCTCACGCAGGGCTGGAACTATCTCGTGCGTCTGTACCGACCGCGACCCGAGGTGCTCGACGGCTCCTGGCGTTTCCCGACCATCACCGGTTGACCTCGCGGGGACAGCCCGCCCGGCACGGATGTGCCCCGCCGACACGATGTCGGCGGGGCTCATCCGTCCGCTCTCAGACATGCGCGAGAGCGCGCGCCTTGATCCGTTCGTACTCCTCTGGCGTGATGGTGCCGTCGTTGAGCAGGCTCTTCGCCTTGGCGATCTCGTCGCTCGGGCTCGAGCCTGCGACCGTCCTGATGTAGTGGTCGGTCGCGTCGGCCGTCGCCTGCACCTGCGCGGCGCTGCGTTCGGCCATGCCCTGCCCGCGAGCGATCAGGTAGACGAGCGAGGTGAGGAAGGGCACGAAGATCAGGAAGACGACCCAGACCGCCTTCCACCAGCCATTGAGCTTTCGGTCTCTGAACAGGTCTCCGATGATCGCGAACAGCGCGAACAGATAGGAGATGAAGACGAACGCCCAGAAGAACCACCAGATGATGTCCCAGAATCCCTGCCAGAAACTCATGATCGGCCTTTCCGTTGATGCGATGGATGGTGCGGATGCGGTGGATGGTGCGGATGCGGTGGGATCCGCACGACGCGCAAGCTATCCGGGTGCGCCTCAGTATCTGCCGCCATGAGCACCCGAGAGTCACCCGATCGGGGTGAATCTCCGACGATGAATCCGCGCCCCCTGCATCAGGCGGTTCCGACGGTTCGCGAGCCCCCTCGCGGACCGATATACCACCTGCTAACCTGAGCGCACTCGGGGGAGATCAGGTGCGCACTATTCCGAGGGGCATGCTGTGACCACGATCGATCAGCTACTGGGCGCGGAGCATTCAGCGGGCGACTTCCCTGCTCGAAGCATCCATCATCTCCGTAGGCCGAGACTCGACGAATCGCTCTCTCCGTTACGCCGCGGTGAGGCTCGCATCCTCACGATATGGAGCGCGGCGGGGTCCGGAAAAACCTCGTTGCTGACGGACTGGGCGCAGCAGCTCGAAGACGCGGGTCAGCGCGTCGCGTGGTTCCAGGGCGGTGAGTCGACAGACGTGGGCACGCCGATCCGCACGGACGAGTGGGTCTTCATCGACGACGCCCATCTCGTCGCTGCGGGCACGCTCAGTCGCGTGCTGGACGACGCCGTGCGCACGAGGCGACGGGTGATAGTGGCAGGCAGGTTCCAGCCGGTGCACAGCCTGTCATACCTGGCTGCCGCCGGAATCCTGGTTGAGGTACGCGGCGACGAACTCGCTTTCACTCCCGAAGAGGCCTCAGAACTTGCCCTGTTGCACGGAGTCGACCTCGATAGAGCGCCGTCGACCGCTCTGGTCGCGCGCACCGCAGGGTGGGCGACCGGGATCGCGATGGCGGTTCCGAGGCTGCTCCACGGTGACGTCGACGATCTGATCGGCCGGTTCGTCGCCGATTCCCGAGCCGTGGGCGACTTCCTCTCCGCGGAAGTGCTCGATCGCTGCAGCTACGACGAGGTCGAGATGCTCATCGCAGGCGCGGTGTCGGAGTTCATGCCGGGCGACCTTCTCGTCGAACTCACCGGCCGCGCGGATGCACAGGCGATCGCCGACTCATTCGCCTCAGAGAACTCCTTGCTGACCGTGCGCGACGGGCAGGTGTGTTTCCATCCCGTGCTGTTCGCGTTCCTTCAAGCCGAAGGGCGACGCCGGGACCCGGCCGCTCACCGCGACAGCCACGGGCGTGCCGCGCTCTGGTACGCGGCCAGGGAGAACTCCGTGGCCGCGCTCCGTCACGCCCTGCAGAGCGAGAGCCCCTCATTGATCCGGAGAATGGTCGAGCACTTCGCCCTCGACCTGGTGCTCAGTGGACACGGTGCGATCGTCGGTGAGGCTGTGCAGGCGCTCCCGCCAACCGCTGACACCCTGGGTGTGATCGTGGCGCGCCTGCTTCTGTTGATCCCGTTCTCGACGGATCCTCTGCGCTGGGTGAGGCTGATCGCGAACGCCAGACAGCAGGACCATCCTGGTTACCGCCTCACCGCGTGGCCGACCGCACTCGAAGCTGTCGAATGCTTCCCACCTGCTGATGTGTGCCGCACCGCAGAGCCGCCCGATCTTCGTGCCCCCCGTCATGCCGCGGCGCGGGCGAAGTCGCTGCCGCTGGACCTTCTCTGCACGCTCGCCGACGCGCAGATGCTGAGGTGCACAGGCGACGTCCGCGAGGCGATGGCCACCGCGGGGCGTGTGGTCGAATCAGCCGGCACAGCGGGGTACCAATGGCTGCAGCTGCACGGCGCCGAGCTCTACTCGAACTGCGCGATCGAGCTCGAGGAGTGGGAGAAGAGCTCGACGATGGAGGAGCGCGTGGCCGAGCGCGGCATCACGCTCGCTCCGGGCATGACCGATCCGGTGCGCGCCGCGGCCGTCATCATCCGCGCCAGCCGCGACTACCAGCAGGGCGAGCCGCTCCCCCGCGAGCTCGACGACGTCGTCTCCGCGCGCGGCGGAACAGACGACGCCATCGCCGTGCCCGCCCGGGTGCTCCAACTCCTCATGAGCCTCGATGCCGACCCCGACTCACTGGACTCCGCCGATGAGCTCGAGAGGATCCTGCGTGCGTCTGGCTCACGATTTCCGCGGCTGGTCGCGGCATCGTCTCTTCAGATCGTGGCGCTGCGCGCCGCGCAGGACGAACTCCCTCTCGCCCTGGCATTCGCAGACTTCGTCGAGGAGATGCTGGGCGGCGGCTGTCTCGAGCTTGCGAACCTCCAGTTCCTGCTTGATTCGCACTCCCCGGCGCGCGAGGCGGCGCTCACCCATGCGATCGCACGGGGTGCGCGCAGCTGGCATCCGAACGCCGTCGTGGGTGCATCTGTGCTGCTCGCAGAATCCGCACATGCCGCCGGCCGGGACCACGTCTGTCTCTCGCACCTCACGACTGCGCTCACGCAGGCGAAGCGATTTCGGACGGTGCGGCCGTTCCTCATGCGCGGCGCGATCGGAGCCCGGCTGACCGGTCTGTACGACGGCCGCTTCGGGCATCTCAACGCGCTCTCGTCCACGGTGGTGCGCCTGGCGAGAGTGATGCCGGCCGGGCCCGGCCTCACCGTGGCGCTCACCCCGAAAGAGCATGACATTCTCGTCGAGCTGCCGATCCATCAGAGCGTCGCCGACATCGCCGCCGGACAATACCTCAGTGTCAACACCGTGAAGACGCATCTGCGCAACATATATCTGAAGCTCGGCGCGACGGGTCGAAGCGAGGCTGTCAGACGCGCGACGGAACTCGGACTCCTCTGAGCAGGGTCTCTTCGCCCGCACAATCACCTCGGACGGGTGAAGCGCACCGAACACGCATCGATGACCATGGACGCATGGGGGCCGCGGACTCACACTTCATCAAGCACTACGAGATACGTCTGCCCTACGCGCGCTCCGACGCACTCGCCGCCGCCTTCCCCGAACTCGATGCCGTGCAGATCGATCGGAACACGACATTGCTCTCCGGACCGATCCGCGACCAGGCGGAACTGCATGGCCTGCTCATGCGCATTGCCGGCATGGGCCTCGAGATCACCGAAGTGCGCCAGAAGCCCTGATCCGAGAGTCACGTGCTCAGGCAGGTTGACCTGGGCCCGCGCCTTCGGGCGCTTCCGATCGTCTCCGGTCCACCCCTGTAGACCCCAAAGAGATCGTCGAGAGCAGCCCGAGGGACAGGAACCCGGCCGCCGTCCATGCGGCGAAGCGGGTGCCATCAGAGAACGCCGCCTTGGCGTCGTCGGCGATTTCGGCCATGTCGGGCTGAGCCTCGAGGCCGCTGATCGCCGCGCCCGCACTGTCGACGACCGACGACACGATCTGGTCCCGCTGCTCGACAGGCAGACCTCGAGCCTCGAGAGAGGACGACAGGATGCCGGCGGTGCTGGTGAAGAGAACGGTGCCGAGCACGGCGACGCCGAGCGCAGCACCCAGCTGCCGCGACGTGGACTGTGTTCCGGATGCCGCTCCGCTGTCCGCCACGGGGACGTCGGCGAGCACCACTCCGGTCAGCTGGGCGGTGGCCAGCCCGACGCCGAGGCCGTAGACGAAGAGGAACGGAATGAGCGGCACCCACGAGGCATCCGGTCCGATGACGAAGCCGACGCCCGCCACCCCGACGATCTCGGCGACGAGTCCGGCCCGCACGACCCACACCGGTGCGATCCTGCCGCTGGCCGCACCGGCTGCGCCGCTGGCGACGAACGATCCGATCGCGAGCGCGAGCAGCAGCAGACCGGTCTGCAGCGCATCGAAGCCGAGCACGAACTGCAGCCACAGCGGCAGAGCGAGGATGATGCCGAACTCGCCGAGCGACACCACGGTGGCCGCGATGTTGCCGTTGCGGAACGACGGGATCGAGAAGAGACGCAGCGCGAGCAGCGTCGACTTCCCTTGACGTCCGCGATGCACTCCCCAGGCGATGAAAGCGATCAGGGCGATCACCGCGAGTGCGAAGGCGATCGGGATGGGCGAGAGGTCGAACGGCCATGTCCAGCCGCCGATCGTGAGCCGCTCATCGACGAGCCACCACCCGTAGGTGCGGCCCTCGATCAGCCCGAACACGAGGCTGCCCATGGTGACGACGGAGAGGATGGCGCCGACCACATCGATCTTCGAGGTGCGGTCGCTGCGAGACTCGGCGACCGTGAGCAGCACACCGACGACGATGATGATCCCGAGCGGGATGTTGATGCCGAACGCCCACCGCCACGAGAACGCGGTCGTGAGCCATCCGCCGAGCAACGGACCGACTGCTGCCATCCCACCGATGGTCGAGCCCCACACCGCGAAGGCGATCCCCCGCTCGCGTCCGCGGAACGTCGCGTTGATGATCGACAGGGTGGTGGGCAGGATCATCGCACCGCCGACACCCTGGGCGAGGCGGGCGAGGATCAGCATCCCCCCGTCGGGAGCCGAGGCCGCGAGAACCGAAGACGCCGCGAACACGATGACGCCGATGACCATCACGCGGCGCCGTCCGAATCTGTCGGCGAGACTGCCGAAGACCAGCAGAAGTGCGGCGAACACCAGGGTGTACGACTCCTGAACCCACTGCACCTCGGTCGACGTGATGCCGAGGTCGTCGACGATAGCCGGGATCGCGACGTTCACGATCGTCGAGTCGACGATGATCAACGAGACCGCGATGCTGATGAAGACCAGGCCCGCCCAGCGCAGACGTTCGTATCGTTCCATGACTACTAGCTTAGCTAGCAAAAACTCAGGACGGGTCGAGTTCGGAGATGATCCGCCCCTCGCGCAGTCGGACGGTGCGATCGGCATCTCCGAGCAGCGCCGAATCGTGCGACACGCATGCGATCGCAACACCACGACTCACCTCCTCGCGCAGCACTGAGCGGATCCGCAGCGCGCTCTCGGCATCGAGCCCTGTCGTGGGTTCGTCGAGCAGGAGCAGGTCGGCACGCCGGGCCAGCCCCTGGGCGAGCAGCGCGCGCTGCTGCTGCCCGCCGGACAGCGCGGCGAACGGAGTGGCTGCGAGAGCCTCGATCCCCAGTCGCCTCATCGAACCCTCGATGAGCTCGCGCGCCTCGGCATCCACGCGACGCCACCAGCCGAGGCGCCCCCAGGCCCCCACGCTGACGACATCGCGCACCGTCACGGGGAGGCGCTCGGAGATGGCTGCACGCTGCGGAACGAATGCGATCGCCCCAGAGGTCGTTCGGTCCCCCCGCCGCTGCTCGCGCGTGCCCGCCACCACTTCGAGAAGGGTCGATTTTCCGGCGCCGTTCGGCCCCGCGATCACCGTCAGCACTCCCGCCGAGAGCTCGAGGTCGACACCGCAGAGCACATCACGCCCGTCGAAGGCGACGTGGATGTTCGACAGCCGGACGAGCGGTTCGATGGTCATGTTCGGCGGAGTCATGTCTCAAACATACGAGTTTGATAATCATTATCAAAAACGTCTAGGGTCGATGAACGTGACCTCCCCTCTCCCTCTCCTCGCCCCGTTCGCGCTCGATTTCGTGCAGCGCGGGCTGATCGGCGGCTCACTCGTCGCCGTCCTGTGCGGAGTCGTCGGCACCTGGGTGGTCATCCGCGGCATGGCGTTCCTCGGCGAGGCGCTTGCGCACGGCATGCTTCCCGGCGTCGCGCTCGCGACCGTATCGGGGCTCCCGGTGCTCGCCGGCGGCGCCCTCAGCGCGATCGCGATGAGCCTGGGAATCGGCGCCCTGCAACGCCGAGCCAAGCTCTCATACGACACCAGCATCGGGCTGCTCTTCGTCTCGATGCTGGCGCTCGGAGTCATCGTCATCTCGCATTCGGGGAGCTTCGCCACCGACGCCACGGCGATCCTGTTCGGTGACATCCTCGCGATCACCGAGAGCGACCTGATGCTGCTCGCCGCCGCCGCCGCCGTCGGTGTGATCGTGGCGACGATCTGCCACCGCTCCTTCGTCGCTCTCGCGCTCGACACCCGTATCGCCTCGGTGCTCGGACTCCGCCCGCGAGTCGCACAGGCCGCACTTGTGGGCCTGGTGACGCTCGCCGTCGTCGCGTCCTATCAGGCCGTCGGCTCGATGCTCGTCGTCGGGCTGCTCCTCGCACCGGCGGTCGCCGCCGGGCACTGGACCACGCGCATACCGAGCCGCATGCTCCTGGCATGCCTCTTCGGCATCGCGGCGGTCTTCTTCGGTCTTCTCGCCTCCTGGTACCTCGCCACGGCTGCCGGCGCATCCGTCGCCGCCGCGGCGATCCTGCTCGCGGGACTCTCATGGGCTGCCAGGTCCGCGCTGAACGGCATCCGACCGTCGGCCCATGCCGCTGTCCCCGCGCTGTCCCGCTGACTCCGCCACCATCCGCCACCCGAAAGGTCCCTGTGTCCACCCGCCACACCCCCGTCACCCCACGCGCCGCCCGCATGACGGCAGGCGCCGTCCTCGGCATCCTCACGGTGTCGCTCGCCGCCTGTGCGGGACAGCCGACTGCCGACCCGTCGGCGAGCCCGAGCGCAGATGCTACGGGCGCCGGCCACGGCGCGATCGCCGGAGCGGAGGAGGTGGCCGAGCCTCCGCTCGGTCTCACGACGATCGATCCCGACGGTCAGGTGACGCACCTCGATCTCCTCGACGAGAGCGTCACGGAGATCGGCGCGATCTCGGCACCGTCGGCGGTGGCGACGGACGGCCGCTACCTGTTCGCGGACAACGGCGACGGAATCGAGATCATCGACAGCGGTGTGTGGACGTGGGATCACGTGGATCACCTCCACTACTACCGCGCCGAGCCGACGCTGCTCGGCGCGGTCGACGGCGAGGGAGCGGCCACGATCGCCACCACGAACAGCTCGACCACGGGCGGCACGGGGATCTCGTTCGCGGGCTCCGGCGACGCGGTGCTGCTCGACACCGAGGCCCTGTCGAAAGGCGAGATCCGCGAGCTGTTCCGGTTCGAACGCGAACCGCACGAGGGTCTCGTCGTGCCGGTGGGATCCTTCGCGCTCGTGTCCGACACCGACGACGGAGCCGTGACGACGATCGCCGCCTACGCCTCCGACGGCGAAGAGACCGGCATCGAGCACCCCTGCACCGATCCCGCCGGAACCGTCACGACCCGCGTCGGCGCCGTGATCGGCTGTGACGACGGCGCGCTGCTCGCCCATGTCGACGGTGGCGAGCTGAGCATTGAGCGGATCCCGTTCCCCGACGGCGCAGCACCCTCGGCGATCTCGGCCTTCCACAACCGCGAGGGGCGACCCACCGTCGCGGCACTCGCCGGACCGACCGACATCCGTCTGCTCGACACCCGCGAGCGCGCGTGGACCCTGCTGACCGCTCCCGTTCCGCTGGTGCAGGTCACGGCCGTCGACGACGAGGGCGGGCATCTGCTCGCGCTGGCCCAGGACGGACGGATGCTGGTACTGAGCGCCGACGACGGGTCGCTGCTCGCCGAGACCGCGCCACTCGTCTCCGAGTCGCTCGCGGATGGCGCACCCCCGACGCTCATCGCCGACCAGCATCGCGCCTACCTCAGCGCACCGGCCGAGCGTCGGCTGTACGAGATCGACTACGCCGACGGGGCACGTATCGCACGCACCTTCGACACCGCCACCGAGCCGGCCTTCGTCGCCGAGACAGGACGCTGACCATGCGCCTCCCCCGCACCCTCGCCGCGGCGGCNGCGCNCGCAGCCGCCGCGGTCCCGCTGACCGCCTGTGCCCCGGTTGCAGACGACCGCCCACTTGTCGTGGTCTCCACGAACATCCTCGGCGACGTCGTCGACGAGATCGTCGGAGACCAGGCCCAGGTCATGACGCTCATGAAGCCGAACGCCGATCCGCACTCCTTCGAGATCTCCGCGCAGGAGGCGGCCACGCTGCGCGAGGCCGACCTCATCGTCTCGAACGGCCTCGGGCTCGAAGAGGGGCTCCAGCAGCATCTCGATGCGGCCGCCGCGACCGAGGTCCCGTCGTTCGTCGCCGGCGATGCCATCGAGGTCCTCGACTACAGCGCGGGCGATGCCGCCGGCATGCCGGACTCCCACTTCTGGACCGACCCGGCACGCATGGTCGACGTCGTCGATGCGCTCGCACCCGCTCTCCGCGCGATCGACGGGATCGACCCCACCGCGCTCGCGACGAGCGTGGAGGAGTATCGCACGGCACTCACACAGCTCGACGACGAGATGGCGACCGCATTCGCGAGCATCCCGGATTCTCGCCGCGCACTGGTCACCAACCACCATGTCTTCGGCTACCTCGCCGACCGCTTCGACTTCACGATCGTCGGAGCGGTGATCCCGGGCGGCACCACGCTCGCGGCGCCCTCGGCGTCCGACCTCGCCGACCTCGTCGACGCGGTCGAGCAGACGGGCGTCTCGGCGATCTTCGCCGAATCCTCGTCTCCCGACCGCCTCGTCCAGGCGCTGGCCGCAGAGGCCGATGTGCACGTCGAGGTGATCGAGCTCTTCACCGAGTCGCTGACCGAGAACGACGGCGGCGCTCCCGACTACCTGACCATGATGCGTGTCAACACCGAGCGCATCACAACCGGTCTCACGCAGTGAGACCTCCACATGAAGAAGGACACACAGTATGAAGAAATCCTCTTTCCGACGAGCCGCTTCGGGGGCCCTGGCGGTCGGAGCGATCGTCGCCCTCGCGTCATGCTCCACCTCGACCGGCGCCACCGCCCCGGCAGGCGAGGAGCCGACCGCGGACGCCGGGCCCCGGCTCGCCGTCTCCTATGAGGGGGGCATCCTCGTCCTCGACGGTGAGACGCTCGAGACCGTCGCCGACTTCGAGTCCGAGGAGTTCACCCGGCTGAACCCCGCCGGCGACGACCGCCACGTCATGGTGACGATGAGCGAGGGCTTCCAGGTGCTCGACACCGCAGCAGGCTCCGCGGACGACGCGGAGCTCACCGACTCGATCTTCGCTGCGGACACACCGGGACACGTCGTGCGTCACGGCGGCAAGACGATTCTCTACGCCGACGGCACGAGCGACACCACGATCTTCGACACCGCCGACCTCGCGGCTGCCGACGAGCTGCCCGAGACGCGCACGATCGACGGCGTCGACGCGCACCACGGGGTGTCGGTCCTGCTCGAGGACGGCACGTTCCTGACCACGGTCGGCAACGCCGACGGGCGCAACGGCATCGTCGTTCGCGACGCCGACGGTGTCGAGATCGCGGCATCCGACCAGTGCCCCGGTGTGCACGGCGAGGGCACGGCCGCGAACGAGGCTGTGGTCTTCGGCTGCGAGAACGGTGCTCTCCTCTACACCGACGGTGAGATCACCAAGCTCGACGCCCCCGACCAGCCCTACGGCCGCATGGGCAACGCGTGGGTCAGCGAGACCAGCCCGATCATCGTCGGCGACTACAAGAACGACGTGGATGCCGAGGGCTACCTGCTGAGCGCGGTGACTCTCATCGACACCGAGGCGAAGACCTACGACGTCGTCGACCTGCCCGAGGGCGTCGAGTACACGTTCCGCGATGTGGTCCGCGGACCGGAGGATCTCGCCTACATCCTCGCCTCGGACGGATCGATCCACGTGCTCGACCCCGAGACGGGTGACATCACCGAGAGCATCCCGGTCGTCGACGCGTGGGAGAGCCCGGCCGAGTGGCAGGATCCGCACCCCGCCATCGTCGTGGCAGGAAACATCGCTTACGTCACCGAGCCCGCGGCGAACAGCGTGCACGCCGTCGACCTGACCTCGGGCGAGGTGCTCGCCACCGCCGAGCTGGACGTCACTCCGAACGAACTCGCCCCCGCGGCGGGGTGACGACGTCGACGGAGTGATCCGTTCTCGGATGGAGGGTGGGAGCGTTCGCGCTCTCACCCTCTGTCTGTCATGACGGGGTGTCGGTCACCGCTCGGCGCGCGAAGTCTAGGAATCCCCTGAGTTAGATTGTGCACAATTTAATCGGGTGCAATACTTGGGGCATGGCCGTGACCGATGAGATGGTGTGCTTCTCGCTGTACTCCGCTGCCCGCGCGACGACGCAGGCGTACCGGTCCCTGCTCGCCCCCTGGGGACTCACCTATCCGCAGTACCTGGTCCTCGCGATCCTCTGGATCGAGGGCGATCAGACGATCGGATCTCTCGGCGAGGCCATGCAGCTCGACTCCGGCACCCTGTCTCCCCTGGTGCGCCGTCTCGAACAGGCCGGCTACGTGACCAGGACCCGCCGCGCCGACGATGAGCGTGTCGTCGTCGTCACCCTCACCGAGGCGGGCCGGATGCTGCGCACCGACGTCGCTCCCGTGCACGTGCGCGTCGCCGAGATCGCCGGCATGCGGGACGACGCCGACCGCCGCCGCCTGATCGCCGAATTGAAAGAGCTCACCGAACGACTTCAGCGCTCCGGTTCGAGCACCGCATCCGACTCCTCGCCCACCCCGCACTGACCACCACCCCCACCCGGAAGGAATCCACACCATGGATACTCTCTACACCGCCGAAGCACTCGCCACCGGAGCCGGCCGAAACGGCCGCGTCGCCACGAGCGAAGGCCGTCTCGACCTCGACCTCGCGATCCCGAAGGAGATGGGCGGCAGCGGCGACGGCGCCAACCCCGAGCAGCTCTTCGCCGCGGGGTACGCAGCCTGCTTCCACTCGGCCCTGCAGACGGTGGCCCGCACGCAGAAGGTGAAGATCGCCGACTCGTCCGTCGGGGCCCGCGTGCAGATCGGCTCGAACGGCGAAGGCGGATTCGGCCTCGCCGTGCAGCTCGAGGTCGTGATTCCCGAGATGCCGCATGAGCAGGCTCAGGCCCTCGCCGACGCAGCCCACCAGGTCTGCCCCTACTCCAACGCGACCCGGGGCAACATCGACGTCCAGATCACCGTCACCGACGACTGACCCCCCTCCGCC
>NZ_JACAFP010000008.1 GCF_015354505.1 Microbacterium sp. UFMG61
CTGNTGCCCCCGCCCCCGCCCCCGCGAAGCGCGGGCGCAAGCGCGCACTCCTCATCGGCGGCGGGATCGCCGCGGCCGTGGTACTCGTCGGCGGTGGTGTCGCACTGGGTGCAGCCGTCGGCGATGAGTTCGGCGACGACGATGACCGCCCCTCGATGTCCGACGGACCCCGTGGAGACGACGACCGCGGCGGACAGCCCGGCGACGACCGAGGCGACGACCGCGACGATGACGGACAGGGTCCGTCGCAGGGTGGCGGGCAGGGCGGCGGCCCCGTGACCGGCATCGGCACCGACTCGGCCGATGAGCTCGTCGCGATCGCGGATGCCGCCCGCGGCGCCGCCGAGGGCGACGTCACCTCGATCGACGCGAAGCGCGACGGCACCTGGGAGGTGCAGCTGACCGGCGCGAACGGCAGTGAGACCGAGGTGCGGGTGGGTGCCGACCTCGCCACCACCGTCACCTCGACCGAGCAGGACGACGATGACTCCGCGCCGACGAACACTCTCGACGAGGCGACCATCCGCGCCCTGGTGGATGCCGCGCTGGCCGAGGCCGACGGCATGATCACCGACCTCGACGCCGACAGCGACGACGTGAGCCCCTTCGATGCCTCGGTGCTCACGAGTGACAACCGCTCGGTCGACATCGACTTCAGCGCCGACTTCGCCGTGGTCGGCACCGACATCGACGACTGAGCGTCCGGCGTCGTTCCTCGAGCCGCCGGCCCTTCGGGGTCGGCGGCTCGACGCGTGCCGGACGACGGCTACCATTTCAGTCATGACCAATTCCGGCCGAATCGATGACATCTCCATCGGCGGCGAGATGATCCGCCTCGGTCAGTTCCTGAAGTTCTCGGGACTGCTCGACTCGGGCGGCGACGCCAAAGAGGTCGTGATCGACGGGTTCGTGAAGGTCAACGACGAGATCGATCGTCGCCGCGGGCGCCAGCTGCACGACGGCGATCTCGTCACCTTCGAGGGTCGAACGGTGCGCGTCCGCCCCTGAGCGCTCGTCACGGCTTCGTCGCGTAGCGCAGGAACATCACCCCACTGCGGAACCGGCGATCCTCGAGCAGCTCGAGGTCGACGTGCAGCCCTCGGGGAAGAACGGCTTGCCGCCGCCGACGATCCCCGGCCCGATGAAGAGGCCGAATTCGTCGACGAGTCCGGCGCGGATCGCCGCACCTGTTCCCGCTCGGGAGGAGATCTCTCCTTCGGGAGGAGCAACTGCACGATTCTCTCCTCCCGAGGGCGTGATCTCCTCCCGAGACGGTGTCGAGCGACCCGAACGGCACCCCTAGCGACCTGAACCGGAGCGCGCAAGGCGGTAGCCGGGCCGGCGACCCGGGCGCACGATGGGACTTCCCCCGCACAGACGACCGAGAGGACCCTCATGTCTCGCGACCAGTACACCTTCACCGATCCAGCGAAGCTCTACTCCGACATCGAGCCGCAGAAGCAGCACATGCCCGAGCCGGGGCTCGACGCCGACCTCGCGCCGAAGGCCGATCTCGGCGAGAAGAGCTACCGGGGCACCGGACGTCTGACCGGACGCAAGGCGCTCATCACGGGCGGCGACTCGGGCATCGGGGCGGCCACGGCGATCGCCTTCGCTCGCGAGGGAGCGGACGTCGCGCTCTCGTACCTTCCGGCGGAGGAGGAGGATGCTGCGCGCATCGCCGGCATCCTGCGCGAAGCCGGCGCCACCGTCGCGCAGATCCCCGGCGACCTGCGCGACCCCGAGTACTGCCGCACGCTCGTCGCCGAGACGGTCGGCGCTCTCGGCGGCCTCGACATCCTCGTCAACAACGGCGGCAAGCAGATCTACCGGGAGTCGCTGACCGACATCACCGACGAACAGTTCGACGACACCTTCAAGACCAACGTCTACGCGATGTTCTGGATCACGAAGGCAGCGCTGCCGCACCTTCCGGCCGGCTCCGCGATCATCAACACCACGTCGATCCAGGCGTACTCGCCGTCGGACATCCTGGTCGACTACGCGTCGACCAAGGCGACCATCAACGCGTTCACGAAGGGCCTCGCGCAGCAGCTGGCCCCGAAGGGCATCCGCGTGAACGCCGTGGCGCCGGGCCCGATCTGGACGCCGCTGCAGCCCACCGACGGACAGCCGCAGGAGAAGCTCGACGAGTTCGGCGAGAACACTCCGCTCGGTCGCATGGGTCAGCCCGCCGAGCTCGCCCCCGCCTACGTCTTCCTCGCCTCCGCCGAGTCGAGCTACGTCGCGGGCGAGACGCTCAACGTCAACGGCGGTATGCCGACGCCGTGACACGCTGACCACGCGCGCGCCCCCTCCCGAGATGATCCGGAGGGGGCGCTCCCCCGTTCTGCACCCGTCGGCGAATGTCGGCGACGCGAGGCAGTATGTCGATATGGCAGATGGATACGACCTCGAATTCCTCGCGACACCGGTGCCGCTGCCCCGGCCCTCACAGGATGCGACGGAGTTGAGCTATCCGCGCTTCACCGTGCTGCTCGACCGCGCGCGGCGATTGGCTGCCGTCACGGGAGTGAACATCGACGGCGCCCTGCTGCGCGAGCTGCCGCGCACCGGCGAGTGGCGCCTCGACCCTCGTGTGGATGCCGAGCAGCAGACCGGCCCCGACGTCTACGCGCGCAACGATCTCGACCGAGGGCATCTCGTACGACGGCGCGACCCGGGCTGGGGCGACGTCGCCGACGCGCGAGCGGCCACAGAGGCGACGTTCTTCTATCCGAACGCGGCTCCGCAGGCCGCCGGGTTCAATCAGTCGAAGGAGCTCTGGCTCGGCCTCGAAGACCATGTGATCGAGTATGCCGAGAGCACCGACCAGCGCCTGTCGGTCTTCACCGCGCCGGTGCTCGGAGACGACGATCCGTCGTACCGCAGCATCCGCATCCCGCTCCGATTCTGGAAGATCGCCGCGTGGCAGGGTGTCGAGGGGCTGGCCGCCGCCGGTTTCGTGCTCGACCAGACCGACCTCGTCCGCACGCCCGACGGGCTGCTGGCGGCACCCCCGCTGGGGTCTTTCCGCACGTTCCAGGTCCCCGTCGCCGAGATCGCCCGGATCTCGGGCGTCGATGTCGGGCCGCTCGCCGCAGCGGACGTCCTCGAGGCACGCACCGGTCGACAGGTGCACTGGCGGCAGTTGGCATCACCGGTCGACATCACGCTGTGACGACTCGCACAGCGGGACGCGCCGGAGGAGCGCGTCCCGCTGAGAAGACGAACACCGCCACACGCTCCGGGGAAGAGTTCGTCGCACATCGGGGAGAAGGGCGACTCGGTGGCGGCATTCACGCGGATCCGCGGGTGTTCGAGTGGGAGTTCGAACACATCGACCATCCCGCATCCGGAGCCGGCTCCGGCGGGGAATCGGGGCCGTTGCGAGTCCGGATGCTCGACCTTGCGTGCGTCGGCCCGGTGTCTCAGTAGCCGTCGGCGAGCGGCTCCGCGTCCGGCGCCATCGGAGCATCCGAGTCCGGCGAAGCAGTAGCGCGGGCGGACTACTGCATGCGCCTCGCGATCGGCGGAGCGGCGGTCAGCGAGTACGCAAGCTCGGCGGCGACGGCTCGTAGAACGCCCCCATCTGCGAGTCACCGGGGCTGCACACGGGGCAGGCTCACCTGTGCGGCCACACCGTCGGAAGCGTGGGACTGCGTCTATCCCTCCCGGGGCTCGGAGTGTACTTTTTGCTTAGGACATGCGCGTGAGAAAGCGAGATCTCATGGTCGTCGGACGCGAAGAGAGCCTCACCTCGGCGGTGGATCTGATTCGCGCGGGCGTCAGCATCGATGTGGTCGGCAGCCGCGGCTCCGGTCGAAGCGCCTTCCTCAAAGCTCTGCGCTCTCGCATCGAGGAAGACGAATGGACGGTGATCGCCGTGCGCGGGATCGCCTCTCTGCGACAGCATCCGCTCGCAGCGCTCCACCTGGCCGGGATCGGAGACCCCGGCACCCAACGACCGGGATCGAATCTGCACGGCACGGCCGACGCTCTGCGGCAGGCGCTGCGCCCGCAGAGATCCGTGCTCTTCCTCGACGACTGGGATGATCTCGACGAGTCGTCCTGGGGCGTGGCCGAGTCGGTGCGCCGCGAGTACGGGGTGCCGATCGTCCTGTCACGTCTGCAGGGGCTGCGTGCCCGCCACACTCCGAGCGGGCTGCCCGCCTCGACCCTCGAACCCTCGTACGTGATCGACATGACGCCGCTGCGATTCGAGGAGATGGAGTCCGCCCTCGAGCTCTATCTGTCGGCTCCGATAGAGGCCACCACGATGAGTCGGGTGTTCGCGAAGTCGGGCGGCAACATCGGCCTCGCCCTGAGCCTGGTCGACGCCACCATCCGCGAACAGCGGCTGGTCCTGCGCGCCGGCGAGTGGACCGCCACCCGCGATCTCTGGAGCAGCGGCCTGCGCGCGGTGCTCGAAGCGCACCTCGAGAGCCTCGACGACGCGACCCGCGATGCGCTCGAGATCATCGCGATCGTCGGCGTCGCCGACATCGACACGGCGAGTCAGCTGGTCGACTGGGGAACCCTCGAGCTGCTGGAGGAGCGACGGATGATCACGTTCATCCCCAGCGGCGATCGTCAGCTCGTGGCCGTCATGCCGCCACTGCTCGTCGAGTTCTTCCGGCACGAGCCGCTGACCGCGCGTCGCACCCGTCTCACCGGGCAGATCGTGCGGCAGCTGAGCACTCCCGAATCGGTGTGGTCGGTGCTGACGGAGCCGCAGTCGTCGCCCTCGTCGGGTGGGCGCGATGCGCTGTTCGTACGTCTGCTGCAGGAGCGCGCCCGCGCACGCCGCATCGTCACAGCTGCCGAGTGGGAGGCGAACCCGACGGCGTCCAGCGCCGTCCGATACATCCGCGCCCTCATGCACACGCACACCCCCAGGGTGAGAGATGTGATCACCGAGGTGCTGTCGTCGCCGCATGCGCTCTCGGGCGACGACGCGAGCAGGGCCGACTTCTCAGCCCTGAGGGCCGAGTGGATCGCATACGTCGAGAACGACATGGCACGAGCCCTTGCTCAGCTGCAGGCGGACGCGCCGAGAGTCGGCCGGTTCGGACGGATGCTGGACGCGATCGAGGTGCAGCTCCTCGCCAACCTGGACGTCGTCCCCGAGGACTTCAGCACCCGTCTCGAGGTCACCGACGAGCTCCCGACCGCGGTCAAGGCCGTGCTGCTCGAGACCCAGATGGGCGTGCTCGTGAGCCTCGGCCGCTTCGCGGACGCGAAACGCGTGTTCCGTCTCATCGACACCGTCGACGACGGGCAGCAGCGGCACGCACCGCGGATGCTGCTGGGACTGGCGCTGTTCGGGGAGGGGGATTCTCGCGCCGCGCTCGACGTCCTGCAGCGCGGGTTCGACGAGGCGCACGGATACCTCGACATCGATGGTGTGCGCGCGTTCGGCACCGCCGCAGCGGTCTGCCACCTCGCATCCGGAGATCATGCGGCTGTGGACGATCTGCTCGAAATCATCTTCTCGGCCGGTGAGCCCTCGCCGCTGCCTCCGGGCATGCAGCTCTCGCTCCTCTCGATCGCCGCGGTCGTCGCCATCCGTCGCGGGCAGCTGACAGTCGGCGAGCGCCTCGCCGCCGACCTCGATCAACTCGGGGCCGTCGACGGACCATTGCCCGGTCAGAGCAACGCCTGGCCCCAGGTGCAGCTGCTGGCTTTCGACGGAAAGGCGCAGGACGCTGCCGATGTGCTGGCGCGTTCGGGCGAAGTGCTCTGGACCCGTGGTGCTCGCTTCGCCGGACTGATGGCCGAACTCTCGGCTGTGGAGCTGGATCCGACCCCGGCACGGCTCGGCAGTGCGCTCGCGCACGCGAAGGAGCTGCCCGAGGCTGCCGGACTGAGCGCCCATGCGGCATTCACCAGTGCGCTGGTGGCCCGAGACGCCGAGGCGATGCTCGCGACGGTCGGCGAGCTCGACGACAGGGGCCTGACCGGCACCGCACTGTCGGCGTGCCGATTCGCGCGTGCCTGGTTCGCCGAAGCCGGCGACGACGTCGCGCAGCGCCGCGCGCTCGGCCTCGAGGAAGAGGTGCGCAGCCGTCACGTCGGACGGAACTTCGACCTGGCCCGGTTCGGCGCGATCGCCGTGACCCTCACCGAACGCGAGAAGGAGGTCGGCCGCTTGGCCGCGAGCGGCCTGTCGAACGCCGAGATCGCCTCCCGCCTGGTGCTGAGTGTGAGAACCGTCGAGAGCCATATGCACCGCATCATGCGCAAGCTCGACGTCTCCAACCGGCGCGGCCTCCGCCGCCATGCCGAGGCGCTCAGCTGAGCCGAGAACTGGACAAAGGGAGACTTGTGCGGGCTCTGATCGGCTGTCACTCTATGTGAGCAGCCATGCCGCGCTGCGGCGCGGCGGCAGCGGTGTCGTCCCTATGACGATGCCTGACGGGGCGCCCTTTCCGCCGCCTCCCCCGTGGTGGGGGCGCCCCGTCTCCTACGCTCTTCCAGCATCCGCATCCGCATCTGCACCTGCACCTGCATCTGCATCTGCATCTGCATCTGCATCTGCATCTGCATCTGCCAAGATACGAGGATGGTTCGGGGGGACGTGCCGTCAGGCAGAAAACGCAAGGTCTGGGCGTGGGTTGGCTTCGGCGTGATCCTGACGATCGGCGCTCTGTTCGGTGTGCGATTCGTGAATCCCCTGTTCCCCGCCGCCTCCGAGGCGTCATGCACCGTGTCGGGAGGTCTCGACCACCACAGGGTCCGCAAAGGACCCGACTACGCCACGGTCCGCACGGACTGCGGCACGTTCGTCGCTCGGTCCGAGGTGACCTGCAGTGCCGACCCCTCGCGCATGGTGTACCTGACCTCCGGGGTCACGTTCGACTTCACGGTGCGAGGACCACGCATCCCGATCTTCTCGGAGCCGACGATCATGGACGCTCGGGTCTCGTCAGAGCAGACCCTGGAACCCGAGCCGGATTTCGACCTCGAGGGTGAGGTGGCATCGGAGAGGCTCGAGGCCCTGCGCGCCTCGCGCTCCCCCGAGGTCCTTCGGCCCTTCGACTACGAACAGCCACCGTACGATCCGCAGTGCGACTCATGGCGCACGCTCATGACCACCGCGGGGTTGCAGATGTTCCCGATCGCCCGCGCCGAAGAGGTGCTGCGGGTGCCCGACGGCGAGGTCGCCCGTGATCCGAAGCTTCCGTGCGAGGGATGGAAGTGCGACCTGGAGTGATCGCGTCACCGCAGGCGACCCTGCCGCGGTTCACTCGACTCAGTTGAAGTCGCCGCCCGGCGCCATGTCGTGAAATCGCGAGTAGTGGCCCTGGAAGGCGACGGTGATGGTGGCGGTCGGACCGTTACGGTGCTTTGCGACGATCAGGTCGGCCTCACCCGGACGCACGTCCTTGTCGTAGACCGAGTCGCGGTGCAGCAGGATCACCATGTCGGCGTCCTGCTCGATCGACCCGGACTCACGCAGGTCGCTGATCGCGGGCTTCTTGTCCTGGCGCTGCTCGGGACCACGGTTCAGTTGCGACAGGGCGATGACCGGGACCTGCAGCTCCTTGGCGATGAGCTTGAGGCTTCGGGAGAACTCCGAGACCTCCTGCTGACGCGACTCGACGCGCTTGCCCGAGGTCATCAGCTGCAGGTAGTCGATGATGACCATGCGCAGACCCTCGCGCTGCTTGAGCCGGCGGCATTTCGCGCGGATCTCGACGAGGGTCATGTTGGGGCTGTCATCGATGTAGAGCGGAGCATCGTTGATGCGCCCTCGGGTCGCCGCGACCGTGGTCCAGTCCCGAGGGTCGAGGTTTCCCTTGCGCATGTTCTGCAGCGGGATCTGGCCCTCGGCGCTGAGCAGACGCATCGCGATCTCGCTCTTGCCCATCTCGAGCGAGAAGAAGACGGAGGGCAGGTTGTGCCCGATGGATGCCGCGCGCGCGAAGTCGAGAGCGAGCGTGGACTTACCCATGGCGGGTCGGGCGGCGACGACGATCATCTGGCCACCGTGCAGTCCGTTGGTGAGCTCGTCGAGCTCCTTGAACCCGGTGGGCACGCCCGTCATCGAGCCGTCGCGACCACTGGCCGCCTCGATCTCCTCGAGCGCCGCGTCGACGGCGATCTGCAGGGGAACGTAGTCTTCCGCGGTCTCGGATCCGGTGATCGAGTAGATCTCTGCCTGCGCGTTGTTGACCAGGTCGGTCGCGTCGCCCTGACCGTCGTAGCCGAGCTGCACGATGCGGGTTCCGGCGTCGACCAGACGGCGCAGGATCGCGCGCTCCGACACGATGCCCGCGTAGTATCCGGCGTTGGCCGCAGTGGGCACGATCGAGGTGAGCGTGTGCAGGTAGTCGGCACCGCCGGCGCGGCTGAGCTCGCCGGTCTTGATGAGCTCGTCGGTGACGGCCACGACGTCGGTCGGCTCACCGTGCGAGTACAGCGAGAGGATCGCCTCGAAGATCAGCTCGTGCTTCGGGATGTAGAAGTCGGCGCCCCGGAGCGTCTCGATCACATCGGCGACCGCATCCTTCGACAGCAGCATGCCGCCGAGCGCGCTCTGCTCCGCGAGAAGGTCGTGCGGCGGGGTCCGCTCGGGCGGACGCTTGCCACCGAGGCGGTCCTCGGAGATGTCAGCGATCGACACAGTGTTCCCTTCGATGCGACGAGCGTGGTGGGGCGGGGCGCTGCCCGGATGTCGTGCTGCGCTGTCGCGGCCGTTCGAAGCCGTCTGCACAGCGAACCAGCAGCCACCGACATCGGGTCGCTCGACCACGCTACGAGCGGCTGTTTTCGGTCGCAACACAGGCTGTGGATAACTCTGTGGAGAGTGTGCGGAGAATTCCGGAGTGTCTGTGCACAACCGCTGTGGATAACCCGGTGGACTACGTGAAATCAGTACCCGTTTATTTCCCGTGAACTGGACTTTACTGTTTCCCCAACCTGTGGATGAGAACGCGGTTCAACTGCACGTTTAAGGTTTGTCCACCGGTTGGGGAGATGTGTAGAACCTGGGGAAAGTCAAGCCGAGATTTCACCGGGCGCGTCACAGATCGCAACGCGTCGGAACACGCGGTCGCGACCAGCGGATTTGGTCATCAGGGGTATGGACACGAGCGATATGTCGGGAGTATCTTCCCGCCTGTGACCGACGCATCTCGCGTCGGAACGATCCCCCCGTGAGCGCACGGCCCACAGGCAGCGGGCGCAGGCACGCGGCTGCCTAGACTGGCCCGGGGAGGTCGCCATGGTCGACGTTCGACGCCTGCGGCGGGCGGTCAACGGCGCCCGCACGTTCACCGTGCCGGTGGATGCCGTCGCAACCGCCCTCGCCGAGATCGATCGCGCGATGCAGTCCGCCCACTTCCGCGCAGCGACACCCACGACAGCGGCGGGTGCCACACGCACCTACCGGCGCGGATCCGTGGTGGGTGACGTCCTGATCGGAGGGAGCGGTCTTTCGACGCTCACGACCCGCCTGGGGCCCCTCTCCGCGAGGGGTGTCGTCGTCGTGTGGGTCGGCGAGCACGTCCCGGGAACCACGCGCGTGATCGTCTCTCTCGTCGACGGCTCGCACGTCGGCGGTGACTTCGTCGATGCGGTCGACGATGCGGTGCGCGGCCTCATCGCTCGCGGCGTTCCCGTGTCGGACGACGTATGGTCTCGGGCGGTCGATGTGGATCCGGCGCTCCCCGCGCATCCCCGTCGCGCGACCGAGCTCGGACTCCGCTGACGACGGGATGCAGAACGCCCCCTGTCCCGGAGGACAGGGGGCGATTCGCGCGGGGTGTCGGGCCTTACTTGGCGGCGACGACCTGCAGGGTGATGACAGCGGTCACGTCGTCGTGCAGACGAACCGTGGCCTCGTGCTCACCGACGACCTTGATGGCCGATCCGATGTGCACCTTGCGCTTGTCGATCGAGCCGAGACCGGCTGCAGACACGGCGTCGGCGACATCGGCGGTCTTGACCGAACCGAAGAGACGACCCTCGTTGCCGGCCTTGACCGTCAGGCGCACCTTGGTGCCCTCGATGGTGTTCTTCAGGGCCACGGCCTCGTCGCGGTCGTGGATCGCACGCGCCTGACGAGCAGCCTGGATCGAAGCGACCTGCTTTTCGCCACCGCGGGTCCACGCCGTAGCGAAGCCCTGGGGGATGAGGTAGTTGCGGGCGTACCCGTTCTTGACCTCGACCACGTCACCGGCGCTTCCGAGCCCGGCGACCTCGTTCGTGAGAATCAGCTTTGCCATATCCGTACCCCTCAGCGGCCAGCGCCGGCGTAGGGCAGGAGAGCCATCTCGCGAGCGTTCTTGATCGCCTTGGCGATCAGACGCTGCTCCTGCACGGAGACACCGGTGATACGACGGGCGCGGATCTTCCCACGCTCCGAGATGAACTTGCGAAGGGTCGCGACATCCTTGTAATCGATGAGACCGACCCGGATCGACTTCGCGGGAGCGGCGTTCTTCGCGCCCTTCCGCGGCTTGCGGCGGTCGCCGCTCGACTTTCCAGCCATTGTTTTTCCTTAGTTATGAGACGGACCGCTGAGTCTTTCGACGGACTCAGAGACCCGATCCAGAAGATTGTTCAGAAGGGGGTGTCGTCGCCGAAGCTGCCCGGAGTGCTCCAGGCATCGGCGCTGGTCGACGAGCCGGGGGTTGACCACGGCTCCTCCGACACCTGCTGCTGCTGCGCGGGGCGCGACTGTCCGCCGCCGCCACCGCCACCGTTCGACGCCGCGCGGGTCACCTGTGCGGTCGCGTACCGGAGCGAGGGGCCGATCTCGTCGACCTCCAGCTCGATCGCGGTGCGCTGGTTGCCCTCGCGGTCCTGGTAGGAGCGCTGACGCAGACGGCCCTGCGCCATGACGCGCATTCCCTTGGTCAGCGAACCCGCCACGTGCTCGGCGAACTCACGCCAGACCGACGCGCGGAGGAACAGCGCTTCGCCGTCCTTCCACTCGTTGGCGGCGCGGTCGAAGTTCCGAGGAGTCGAAGCGATGGTGAAGTTCGCCACCGGCAGTCCGTTCTGCGTGTACCGCAGCTCGGGGTCGGCCGTGAGGTTTCCCACCACGGTGATGACTGTTTCGCCGGCCATGAAACTCAGGCCTTCGCAGCCTTGGCGGCCTTGCGGGCAGCCTTCTCCTCGGAGCGCTTCGCCTCGGAAGCGATCATTGCCTGAGCTTCCTCAGCGCGGAGCACCTTGGTGCGCATGATCTGCTCGTTCAGCTTGAGCTGACGGTCGAGCTCCTGCGTGGCCTCGCTGGTCGCGGTGAAGTTCACGACGGCGTAGATGCCTTCGGTCTTCTTCTGGATCTCGTACGCGAAACGGCGCTTGCCCCAGACGTCGACCTTTTCAATCGAGCCACCATCGTTGGTGATGACCTTCAGGAACTTGTCGAGCGTAGGGGCGACCTGGCGCTCGTCGATCTCGGGGGTCAGAATGACCATGAGTTCGTACTGGTGCGTCACTTACCCACCTCCTTCGGACTAGAACGGCTTCCGGGACTTTCCCGGAAGCAGGAGGGTGTGTGCACGTCGTCGGTCATGGCTTCCCGAATGGACGCCAGAGGGCAGACAACCTCGACAGTCTAGCCGAGATTCCTTCGGACTGCCTCCACGCGGTTCCGTCCGGAGTTGGCATGCTGGAATGCGTGCGCGGTGATCGACATCGCGCGCACGACCGAAGGGGGAAACATGATGCGTTCCAAGAAGTGGGGAGTCGGGCTCGCCCTGACCGCTGCCGTGCTGCTCACCGGCTGCTCTGCCGGCGCCGAGGAGAAGCCCGCCGAAGAGAAGCCCTCCGCCGCGGCGGAGCAGGAGGAGACGACCGCTCCCACCTCCGACTGCCCGGAGCTCACCGAAGGCGCCTCCGTCGACGGCGCAGCCCTCGGCGCCTGCATCACCGACGCAATGGCGGATACGGCCGGCTACGCGGGCACCACGTCGGTGCTCGGCATGGAGTCGACCATGAAGTACAACCCGTCCGAGAAGGCCGTCGAGTCGATCTCGCCCATGGGCTCGCTGATCGTGATCGGCGACGACGTGTGGGTCAAGTCGTCGACGAGCGAGTGGCAGGCCGCCGACCCGCAGTCGTCGGACCCGGTCATCGCCGCACTGAGCACCAGCGCCGCCAACCTCGAGGGCATCGACCCGGCCGAGGCCGCGGGCGGACTGACCGGCGAGTTCACCGTCACCGGCACCGGCACGCGCCTCGACCAGGAGGTCTTCCTGGTGAGCGGCACGGCCGACATGCAGGGTGTTCCGGTCGACGTCGTCTACGAGGTCACCTCCGACTACGTGATCCTCGCGTCGACGGCATCCGCCGACGCCGGTGGACAGTCCATCGAGACGTCGATGGAGATCACCGAGTGGGACGTCGCGCAGGACATCGTCGCACCCGTCTGATCCACCGACAGACGCTGCGGGCCGGGGCTCTCGCCTCGGCCCGCAGTGCGTCGCTCCCGGTTCCGTCGCGCAGACCACGGGCGACGAGACCGCTCGCGCGATCACGCGTCCAGCGGCAACCCGAGGATCAGCGCGCGCAGCGTCGTGATCGGAAGCTTGGGTTCTCGCGCCTCGGTGAGCAGCCCGTTCTGCTCCTGCATCGTGTCGGTCAGCTGAGTCCAGCACCAGCCGGCGAGCCCCCCACGACGACCGCGATGATCCCGGACGCCCGACTGCACGGCTCCCAGGATCTCGGCGAGCCTGCGCTCGTAGTCGTCGGGGCTGGCGGCTTCGGAGTAGCCCCAGGAGTTCGCGGGCCCCGCATCGGCCGCCCACTTCACTCCGCCGAACTCGGTGAGCATGATCGGCTGGCCCGTGTCGACGGTCCCCTCGAGGCGGATCCGACGTCCCGCGGGGCCGATGCCCCCGATGTACTCGCGGAGTCGGCTCTCATCGACGTCGTAGCGATCGGTGAGCACCTCACCGTCCCACTCATAGTCGTGCACCGTCCAGAGGTCCGATGTCCCCAGCTCCCAGCCGTCGTTCGAGATGACCGGCCGGGTCGGGTCGAGCGCCTTCGTCAGGTGGTACAGCCCCTCGGCGAAGGCCCGCTGGTCGGCGCGCGAGGCGATGTGCTGCACACCCCAGCTCTCGTTGAGCGGAACCCAGGTGATGATGCTCGGGTGGGCACGGTCGCGCAGGACCGCCTCGGTCCACTCGGCCGTGGTGCGCCGCACCGACTCGGTGGTGAACGTGTAGGTCGCCGGCATCTCGCCCCAGACGAGCAGACCGAGTCGATCTGCCCAGTAGAGGAAGCGCTCGTCCTCGACCTTCTGATGCACCCGCACCGAGTTGAACCCGAGTTCGGCGATCAGCTCGGCCTCTCGACGCAGGGCGTCGGCCGAGGGTGCCGCGAGGTGCGACTCGGGCCAGTAGCCCTGGCTCAGCACCGATCGCAGGGTGACCGGTCGCTCGTTGAGCAGCAGGGCGCCGTCGCTCCACCCCACCGAGCGGAGGCCGAGGTAACTGGCGACGGCATCCGTCTCGGATCCCGCCGTCTCGACCTGCACCCAGGCGTCGAGCAGCACCGGGTTCTCGGGCCTCCAGAGCAGGTGCTCGTAGTGCTGACCGTTCGTCTGACCGGCGAGCGGGAAGGTCAGGGTCGTGCTCGTGTCGTTCGCCGTCACGCTGGCGGTGCCGAGCATCCGCCCCTCGTGGGCGATCCGCACCTGCACGACGCTGTCGGCACGCCGGCTGAGGGCGACCTCGACCGTCACCGTCCCCGCGGTCAGGTCGCTCGTCCAGTTGATCGCGGTCACGTGCTGCGGCGGCACCGATTCGAGCCACACGGTCTGCCAGATGCCGGTCGTGCGGTGGTACCAGATCGCGTGGGGGTCCTCGTGCCAGTCCTGCTTGCCTCGCGGCTGGGCGAGATCGTGCGGGTCGTCTTCGGCGCGCACCACGATCGTGTGCGCGTCGACGGTCGGAGCGAGCGCATCCGTGATGTCGAACGCGAAGGGCGTGTGGCCCCCCTCGTGCGAGCCGACGACCTGACCGTCGACCCAGACCGTGGCGCGGTGATCGACGGCGCCGAAGTGCAGAACGGCCCGGCGCCCTGCGGTGTGCCCTGCGGCATCGAGATCGCTCGCGGTCAGCACACGTCGGTACCAGACGACGGGGTGGAAGCCGGTGGCGCCCACACCCGACGCCGGCGACTCGGGCGGGAAGGGCACCCGGATGCGATCGGGCAGCTCACGTCCGTCATGCCAGCGCTCGGTGTGACCCAGATCGGCGTCGTCGTGCGCGAACCCCCATTCGCCGTCGAGGTCGATGAACGAGTCCCGCACCAGCTGAGGGCGCGGGCGCGCGGTCTCCAACCGGCTCGCCTGAAGGGACTCGATCCCGGATCGGTCGTCTCGCTGTGCCACGTGTACGGCTCCCTCTTCCGGTCGGCTGGTGCCGGCCATTCATCGTCGAACGGGTTGCCCCTCGGAGTACACCACGTTAGTTCCACGTTGAACTATGGTCAAACGCTAGAGTCGGATCGAGCAGGACGCACCGATCCCGCAGACGCTCGACCCGACGATGCCCGACCCGAGATGCCCGACCCGACGACAGGAACCCCATGGCGCGCGTGACCCTCGCCGACGTCGCGGCTCGAGTCGGCGTCAGCGCCAAGTCGGTCTCCAACGTCGTGAACGGCACGGGCTGGGTGGGCGCCGAGGTCAGACAGCGCATCCTCGCCGCGATCGACGAGCTCGGCTATCGCCCCAATCTCGCGGCTCGGCAGCTGCGCAACGGTCGCAGCGGTCTGATCGCACTCGTGCTGCCCGATCTGCGCGAACCGTACTTCGCCGAGTTCGCCTCCTCGTTCGTCACCGCGGCCCAGCGTCGCGCGCTCACCGTGCTGATCGCGCAGACCGACGGCGACCGCGACACCGAGCTGGCGATGATGGTCGGTGACGGGCTCCCCGCCCTCGACGGCATCGTGATGAGTCCTCTGCTGCTGACCGCCGCCGATCTCGCCGACCGTCCGGCCACTCCCCCGCTCGTGCTCATCGGCGAGCAGGCCGAGGTCCTCGTCGGTCCGACCGTGCACCACGTCGGCATCGACAACGTCGCGGCCGCCGCCGCGGCGACGAGCACGCTCATCGCCGATGGACGTCGGCGCATCGCCGCGGTGGGAGTGCAGGAATCAGGTCCGAGCGCCACGTCACATCTCCGGTTCGAGGGGTATCTCCGTGCTCTCGCCGCTGCCGGTATCGCCCCGGACGACTCGCTGCACGCGCCCGTCGATGAGTTCAACCGGGCCGCAGGGTCGGTCGCGGTCGACCGCCTGATCGAGAGCGGTGCCCGGTTCGACGCGCTGTTCTGCTTCAGCGACAGCCTCGCGCTCGGCGCTCTCTACACGCTCGCGAGTCGGGGCATCGACGTGCCGACGCAGGTGCAGGTCATGGGATTCGACGGCATCGAGGAGGGCGGATTCCACATTCCGACGTTCTCGACCGTCGGTCATGGCACCGAGCAGGCCGCGACGACGATCCTCGACATCCTCGCGGACCCCACCCCCTCGCCCGGCGCACATCACGAGGTCCCGTTCACCCTCATTGCGCGCTGATCACGTCGCGGGTCCCGCGCAGGCATCGAAGGAGATCTCTCGCATCGACGGACGAGTTCACGGCATCCGTCCTTCGATACGTGAGATCTCCTTCGCAGCGCGAGCCGTCCCGCAGCGTGAGCCGCCCCGGCGCGTGAGCGTCCCGGCGCGTGAGCCGTCCCGGCGTGCGTCCCCCGACGCGAGGGCACACGGACTCACTCAGCCGAGGACGGGAGGGATCTCCGACCACACGACGCGCTCGTTCACGGTCGGCGCGGCCGGGATGCGCCCTCGGCCGTCAGGCTCCGGGATCGCGGCGAGCAGCGCCTGCGTGTACGGATGCTGTGGAGCGGACCACACCCGATCAGTCGGTCCCGACTCGAGCACACGCCCCGCGTACATCACGAAAGTGCGGTCGGCGATGCGCCGAACGACGGCGAGGTCGTGCGAGATGAACAGCATCCCGGCGCCGGATTCCGCGACGAGATCGCGCATGAGCCCGGCGACGCTCGTCTGGGTCGAGGCGTCGAGGGCCGAGATCGGCTCGTCGGCGACCAGCAGCGAGGGCCGAGCGGCGAGCGCCCGCGCGATCGCGAGACGCTGCTTCTGTCCGCCCGAGAACTGGTGCGGGAAGCGCGTGGCGACCTCGGTCGGCAGTCCGACCCGTTCGAGCCACTCCGCCACGGTCGAGCCCTCGGCCCCGCGGGCGCGGGCCGTCGCGATGCCGTCGGCGATCTGGTCGCCCACGCGACGGCGCGGATTCAGCGAGGTCGACGGATCCTGGAACACCATCTGGATGCCGGTGAGGGCGATGTCGCGACGGCGGATGCCGAGCGGGGTCACGGGCGCATCGCGGAACCGCACCTCTCCTCCGGCGAGCTTCTCGATGCCCACGACGGCGCGGGCGAGGCTCGACTTGCCACTGCCGGACTCGCCGACCAGCGCCACGGTCTCACCCGGGGCGACGCTCAGCGACACGGTGTCGACGGCGACCACGGGCGGGTTGCCGGGGTAGCGCACGACCACGTCGTGCGCGTCGAGGACGGCGGTCTCACTCATCGGCGGGCCTCCTCATCGGCATCCGGTTCGGCATCCGGTTCGGCATCCGGTTCGGTGTCCGGTTCAACGTCCGGCAGTTCGGCATCCGGCAGCACCGGATCCAGCGCCGCCGGGTCGGTATCCGCGATCTCGAGCCTCGATCCCGGCAGTGCGGCGAGCAGCGTACGCGTGTACTCGTGCTGCGGTGAGCGGAACAGGGTCTCGCGGTCGGCCCGCTCGACGATCTGCCCGTTCTTCATCACGGCGACCTCGTCGGCGATCGCGCTCATGACCCCGAGGTCGTGCGTGACGAGCAGCACGGCGAGGTTGCGCTCGATCGCGAGGTCGCGCAGCAGCTTCAGGATGCCGGCCTGCACGGTGACATCGAGCGCGGTGGTCGGCTCGTCGGCCAGCAGCACCTCGGGGTCGCAGGCGAGTGCGCACGCGATTGCGATGCGCTGCCGCTGTCCGCCCGAGAACTGGTGGGGGTAGCGCTTCAGCGCCGCATCCGGATTCGACACCTGCACGGTCTTGAGCAGTTCGACCGCCTTGGCAGTGGCGGCCGCGCCCCGCAGCCCGAGGTGCACCCGCATGTGGTCGGTGAGCTGGCGTCCGATCGGCAGCTGCGGGTGCAGCGACGCCGACGGGTCCTGGAAGATCATCGCGATGCGCGTGCCCCGGATGCGGTTGAGGGCCCGCCGGCGCATGCCGACCAGCTCCTCCCCCGCGAGAGTGATCGATCCGCCGGTGCGCGCCTGCCGGGGCAGGAGCCCGAGCACGGCGAGTGAGGTGAGCGTCTTGCCCGATCCGGATTCGCCGGCGAGGCCGTGGATGCGACCGGCCTCGAGGTCGAGCGAGATGCCGTGCACGAGCGGACGGCCGATCTCGATCGTCAGGTCGCGGATGCTCAGTGCGGGTGCGCCGGTCATGCTGCCACCCCCTTCGCGGATGCCGCATGCTCGGCCTGCTTCTCGTGCGTGACCTCGGCCGTCGGGTCGAGGATGTCGCGCATCGCGTCCCCGAGGAAGTTGAAGGCGAGCACCACGGTGAGGATCGCGAGACCGGGGAAGACGCCCAGCCACCACGCGTCGAAGTTCTGCATGGCCGCCGAGATCATCGATCCCCACTCGGCCGTCGGCGGCTGCGCGCCGAGGCCGAGGAACGACAGACCCGAGAGCAGCAGGATCGCCGCACCGATGTCGAGCGTCGCGAGCACCAGCACGGGGCCCGCGATGTTCGGCAGGATGTCGACGAACAGCGTCCGCAGCGGCGAGTGGCCGAGCAGTCGCCCCGCGATCACGTAGTTCTGCCCGCGGAGTCCGAGCACGATGCTGCGGGTCACTCGCGAGTACTGCGGCCAGGACACCACGATCGCCGCGATCACCGCGTTGAACAGCGACGGGCCGAGCGAGGCCGCCACGACCATGGCGAGGATGACGGTCGGGAACGCCATGAACAGATCGGTGATACGCATCAGCGTCTCGTCGACCCAGCCGCCGAAGTAGCCGGCGACGGCGCCGATCACGGTGCCGATGATCATCGCGGCGATCACGAGCATGAGCGCGAGCGGAAGGCTCACGGTCGCGCCCGTCATCAGACGCGAGAAGATGTCGCGCCCGTTGCCGTCGGTGCCGAGCAGCGTGTCGATGCCGGGCGCCTGCAGACGCGGGAGCACCTGGGCGTTGGGGCCGAACGGCACCCACCACTGCGCGGTGAAGGCGACGATGATCCAGGCACCCGCGATCACGGTGCCGATCACGCCGAGCGGCGTGCGCCAGGCGCGGGGCCAGCGGAAGCGGAACCGCCAGGGGCCGGATGCCGAGTCGATGCGGCTCATGCGATCCTCACTCTCGGGTCGAGGACGCCGTACAGCAGATCGACGACGAAGTTGATGAGGAGGTAGATGACACCGACGACGAGACCGACGCCCATGATGCCGGGGAGGTCGAGGTTCGCCGCCGAGTTGTAGGCGTAGGTGCCGAGCCCCGGCCACGCGAACACCGACTCGACGAGAACGGTGCCCGAGAGCAGCGACCCGAAGGCGACGCCGACGACCGTGAGGATCGGGAGGGATGCTCCGCGCAGCACGTAGTCGAGGATCACGCGCATCGCGGGAAGGCCCTTGGCCCGAGCCGCACGCACGTAGTCGCTGCCGAGCACCTCGAGCACCGAGGTGCGGATGAAGCGCGTGAGCAGCCCGATCGTGACGAGCGACAGCACCATGACCGGCAGGGCGAGGTGCGCGAGAGCATCCGCGAATCCGACGCCGTCTCCGTTGAGGAGGTAGTCGACCGTGTAGAGCCCGGTGATGCGGGGCGGCGGGGTGATCGACGGTGAGATGCGACCCGAACCGGGGGCGATCCGCAGCTCGAGGAAGAACACGTAGAAGCTCACGAGCGCGAGCCAGAAGGTCGGCACGCTCAGGCCGATCAGCGTCACGATGCGGATCACCTGATCCGTCACGAGTCCGCGGCGGTACGCCGCGAGGGTGCCGAGCACCACACTCACCGCGAGGCTGAGGATGATGGCGCCGATCGCGATCTCGATCGTCGCAGGCACCGCCGTGGCCAGGTCGCTGGTGACCGGGCGACCGGTCACCAGCGACGTGCCGAGGTCTCCGCGAAGGAGGTTCCCCATATAGATGAAGTACTGCACGAACAGCGGCTGATCGAGACCCTGGGCCTTGATGAACGCCTCGCGCGTCTCGGGATTCTGAGAGGCCCCCTCACCCAGCGCCGCCGACACGGGGTCGCCGGGCACGAGGTTCGTGAGCGCGAAGGTCACGATCGTGACCCCCACCAGCAGGAGCAGCGAAGTGCCGATCCGGCGCAGCAGGTATCCGACGAGCGGCGACCTGCGACGCTGTGACTGCCGTCGCACGGCCACCGTCGTCATGAGTCGGCGCCGCTCAGCCGGCCGGCGTGATCTCGGCGATGTCCATCTCCCACACCGAGTTGTACACGGCGCCGGTGACGGAGTCAGCCGTGGCGATGTTGCGACCGGGGACGATCAGCGGCACGAAGGGGCCCTCGGCCTGCATCGCCTCGGCGAACGAGGTGAAGGCCTCGCTGCGCTGGGCCTCGTCGGTCGCGGCTGCGGCACCCGCCGCGATGCCTGCGATCTCGGGGTTGGCCTCGGCCGCCCATCCGGCGCGCAGACCGACCTTCAGGCCGGGAGCGAAGGGGAGGAAGTTCGCGGAGTCCGCGTAGTCCGGACCCCAGAACCAGAGGCCGAAGCCCTCGGTGCCGTTGACGTACGCGTCGAGCTCGGTGGCGAACGGCGCCGGAGCGAGTTCGACGGCGATGCCGGCATCCTCGAGCTGTGCCTGGATGCGCTCGGCGAGCGGGGTGAACTCCACGCCGCCGACCGGGTAGTCGTTCGGGAACTGCAGCTTCAGGGTCTGACCCGTGTAGCCGGCCTCGGCGAGCGCGGCCTTCGACTTGTCGAGGTCCTGCTCGACGCCGGTCTCGAGGGCACCCTCGAATCCGGGCGGGATGACGCCGGTCGCCTGCACCGCGCCGGAGCCTGCGAGCTCGAGCAGCGCGTCGTAGTCGAGCGCGTAGCGGATCGCCTCGGCGATCTTCACGTTCGCGAGGTCGCCGCCGACGGCGGCCGACTGGTTGAGCAGCAGGAAGATGGTCTGGCCGGAGGGCACCGACTCGACCTGGAGTCCGTCGCCGAGGCCCGCGACCTGGTCGCCGTTCAGGTCCATGGCCACCATCGAGTCGCCGCCCTTGAGGTTCGCGAGCTGCGTCGCGCTCTCCGAGACGTTGCGCACGACGACGCGGGCGTAGGCCGCCTCTTCGTCGCCGTTGTACTCGTCGCTCTTGGTGAGCACGACCTGCGACGACAGGTCGAGGGTGTCGAGCACGAAGGGACCGGAGCCGGCGGACTCGCCGTCGAGGAAGCTCTGTGCGCTGTCGGATCCGTCGATCGATCCGCCGTTCTCGATGACCACGTCGGAGTTGACGATGCCGAGAGCGGGGTTGGCGAGGATCGCGGGCAGCTGCAGCAGGGGGGTCTCGGAGGTGATCGAGACGGTCTTGTCGTCGACCTCGGTGATCGTCAGGCCGCCCAGGAGGAAGTTCGGCTTGGCATCGGTCATGCCCTGGATGCGCTGCAGGGTGAAGACGACGTCCTTGGCCTCGATCGGCGAGCCGTCGGAGAAGACGCGGTCGCCCTCGAGGGTGAAGGTGAACTCGGTCGCCTCGTCGTTCTGCTCCCACGACGCGAGGCCGGGAACGGGAGTCGAGACGTCGGAGCCCTCGAAGTCGACGAGGGTCTCGTACAGGGCCTTCGCGATCATGTTGCCGGTCGGGTCGTAGGTGTGACCCGGGTCGGCGGTCTCGATCGAGAACGCGGTGTCGATGACGAGCGAGTCGGAACCTGCGGACTCACCGCCGTTGTTCGCCGAGTTGCCACCGGAGCAACCAGCGAGAGCGAGGAGCGCGACGGCTCCGATCGCGATGACGGACGTGCTGCGACGTGACGACATATGGGCCTCCAAGGGCGAGGAGTTCATCGGGTTCGGTCGACGCCGGGTGGACGACCGGTGATCAGATTCGCATTGTATGGGACTATGTGTCCAGCAAGATTGCAGACGTCACCACAGTCTGTCCAAGACCCCGCCCGTGAGGAGCATTGTGTCCACCAAGAGCGACGAAGCTGCGAGGCAAACTGGACGAAGTGCCGCCCCGCTGGACGACATCGGATACAGAATCCTCGAAACACTCCGCGATAACGGTCGGATCTCGATCGCCGCTCTCGCCGAGACCGTGGGGATCTCGCGTGCCAATGCCTACACCCGCGTCGAGAACCTCATGCAGGACGGCGTCATCACCGGCTTCAGCGCACAGGTCGATCAGGCCAAGGCGGGGCTCTCCATCGGAGCCCTGGTGTTCGTCACCGTGCATCCGCAGGCCTGGGCGTCGTTCCGAGACCGCATCGTCGAGATGCCCGACGTCGAGTGGTGCGCGATCACGACGGGCGAGCACGACGCCATGCTGCTGATCCGCGCGGTCGATGTGAGCGGCGTGCACGAATTCTCCACCGGCGTGATCGCACAGCTGCCTGAAGTGCGCACGGTCGTCAGCGTCGTGGTGCTCGACGAGGTCGTGCGACGCTCGTTCCTGCTGCCGTCGGATCTGCCCGAGCGAGAGCCGCAGGCATCGCTCGGCATGACGCGATGGACGCCGGCGTCGCCGGGACGAGACACTCTTCCGCCCCGCTGACACGCCCGCCACCCTGCTCGTCGAGCGAGGCCGGCGAGGCCGACCGAGACGGAAGGCCCGATTCAGCTGACGGAAGCCTCTTCGCAGACGCTGAGCTGCGGCAGCCCGTGCATCTCGTAGTGCTCCACGAGGCGGATGCGACCGTCGTCGGTCAGTTCGAGCTCGCTCTCGCCGTCGCCCGTCACGACGGTGCCGTCAGAGACGAGGACATGCACGAACGAGACCCAGATCGTGTCGCCCGTGCGGGTGCCCACGAAACGTCCGAACGTGACGGTGTCGCCGGAGTAGTCGCCCCAGATCGCTCCGTCGCGCTCCTGGTAGACGAACTCGCTCGGAGCGCTCGGATCGACCGCCGAGGTCGTCGAGGAGACCATGCGGAATCGGCGGCCGTCGAGCGAGGGGATGGATGCGGAGGAAGTCACGTTCCGATTATGGGGGCCTCGACGGACTCCGGTCGGACCGGCTTCTCGAGCGTCTCGGGCGCCCGCAGTCGGCGCCGATCAGGCGAGACGAAACCCCGCCGCGCGAGGTCGTCCGGCGCGATTCGTCCGTGCGGTCATTCCAGGTCGAGACGCAGCAGCTCGGGGCGTGTGGAGGTCTCCGCCCGCAGCGCGAGCAGGAAGTCGCCGTAGTCGGGGGTCATCTGCACGCGGTTCGATCCGAGGATGTGGGTGGTCGATCGCCCCTCCGCGCGCTCGAAGCGGATGCGCCGCACCGGGTAGCCCGTGGGCGTGAGCCAGATGCGGGTGAGCTGGGCGAACGGCAGGTCGACATCGTCGAGACGGATGCCGTGGTGGCTGATCGAGACGTGTGCCGGAATGCGCTTCAGCACCCGCTGCCGCTGAGCCGCTCCGATAGCCAGACCGATGCCCGCGACACCGGCGGTCGGGATGAGCAGGACGAGCGCCGACAGCTCGCCGTCGAGGAAACCCGGGGTGAATGCGACGGCCGTGACGGCAGCGGCGACGATCAGCAGCACGACGGCGGCGATCGTCAGACCGGTCGCGAGAACCCGCTCCTTCGACGAGTCGACGCGGAACGACGAGGGCAGCTGTGCGCGCACACGCGCTGCCTCGACCGGATCCGCCGGCTTCGCAGGGGCGATCGGTGTGAGCACAGCCATGAGCTCGTTGAAGGTCGACCGGGTGAACCCCGGCAGTTCGACCGTGATCTCTCGACCGGCGCTGTAGACGACGAGCGCGCGGGTGATGCCGCTGCGGATGCCGTTCGTGCGGTGCTCGGTGATCTTCGAGCGGAACGCCGTGGTCGCCCGGTCGTACGTCTCGCGATTGCCGGCCCGCCCGATCTCGACAGTGGCGGGACGCACCACGATGCGGGTGTTGCGCAGCCAGAGCATCGACGTGAACACGAGTCCCGTCACCACGATCGCGGCGACGAGCACGATGATCCTGCGGGTATCGAGGTCCATGGTCCGCGGCAGCATCCGCGGCAGGATGAACAACGCAGCGGCCGAGAGCACCGCCGACAGGACGAGCGCGGTCACCGCCGATCGCACCGGATGGCGTCGGAACACCTGCTCGCTCATCATCACCGACACCCCATCGACCATCTGACGCCCTCCGCATCCCGCCCTGGCTGCACGGTCGCCTGTCGGCGATCACGCGCACTTCTCCGCACATTCTGGCGTCTTCGCCGCGTCCGTGGGGGAAGCGATATCTCGCAGGTACCGTGGGTCGCATGCAGTGGATCTCTGACACCTCGCCCGGCGACTGGCTGCGCGAGCGCCTCGACGACCCGTGGAACGCGACCATGCACGCCGTCGTGCCGCACGGGTATGCGGCGTACGCCCGGGTGCTGCATCCGCCCACGGTGCGCTCTCTTCCCGATCGACCGATGCCGTCGTTCGACGAGTTCGATGCCATGTCAGAGGCCGAGCGGCAGTCGACGTTCGACCGGATCGTCGTCGCGCCGACGACCTGGGCCGAGACCGCCTCCGCGTTCGGCACGATCCTGCATCCGCTCGCGCAGTGGCACCGCATCGTGCGCGCGGCCCCGGACGGAGACTGGAGTGCGAGCGTCACTCCCGACGGTCGCGAGTTCACAGAGCCGATGGGCGGAGCGATCTCGGCGGAGATGCTCGCGACCATCGCCTCTCACCTCGTCGCGCACACCACCACGCCGGATGCCGGCTTCGCCGCGCTCTGGGAGGGCACCGGCGGACTCCTCGGGAATCTGGGCCACACCCCATCGCGCGCGTTCTTCACCGTCGGTGATGACCCGAACCACCAGGCGATGCTCGATCGCAGCGTGCACGACCCGTTCAACAACGTCTTCCGCACGCACACCTGGCAGGAGGGCATCCTGTCGCGGGAGATCTCCGAGGGTCCGCGGCTGCAGCTGCCGAACCGAGACCACGTGCTCTTCCACGGCGATGTGGGCGAGTTCGCCCGTCCGGACTGGGTTCTGGGGATGCCGTGGAGAGACACACCCGCCGAGGCCCACGGGTTCCCTCCGGCGGCGCAGAGCCCGAGCATCCTCTGGCCGGACGACCGCGCCTGGGTGCTCGTGACCGAGGTCGACTACGACTCGACGATCATCGCCGGTTCCGCCGAGTCGATCGCGGCGATCTGCGCCGACGAGCGCCTCGAGGCGTTCGCGATTCCCGAGAACGCCGATCTGACGTGGGATGGCGATGAGGTGAACCGATGAGCGCACCGCAGACCGGCCCGTCGTTCGACTCGCGACCGCTCACCGATCCCGTGGATGCGAAGGCGGTCAGCGCCTTCAACGCCGAACTCCGCGCGAAAGGCACCTCGGGCGTCTCGGCGACGTCGATCATCGCGATCGTGGTCTTCGGCATCGTGTTCGTGGTCGCGATGAGCTTCGTCGGCGCGACGATCGTGTCGATGTTCACCGATCCGGGGGCGTCGTCGTTCGTCGGCCTCGGCATCCTCGCGGCCGTGGGCGTCGGGATCGCGATCGCCGTGGTCGGCTGGCGTCGGTCCCGCGTCGCGCGCTATCGCCTCGACGCCTTCGCGCGAGCGAACGGCATGACCTACGAGGCTCGGGTCGCCGAGCCTCGCCTGCCGGGCATGGTGTTCGGTCTCGGTCGCTCCCGCGTCGCGACCGATCTGGTGCGCGGCAGCCACCCGCGCTTCGTGGAGTTCGGCAACTACCAGTACACGACCGGGTCGGGCAAGAACTCGACCACGCATCGCTGGGGCTACGTCGCGGTCAAGCTCGACGTGCCGCTGCCGAACATCGTGCTGGACGCGAAGGGCAACAACGGGTTCGGTTCGAACCTCCCCGCCGCCTTCCAGCGCGAGCAGCGCCTGTCGCTCGAGGGCGACTTCGATCAGTACTTCACTCTGTACTGCCCGACCGGTTACGAGCAGGATGCGCTCTATCTCTTCACCCCCGACATCATGGCGCGGTTCATCGACAGCGCGGCCGAGCTCGACGTCGAGATCGTCGACGACTGGCTCTTCCTCTATACGCCGCGTTCCGTCTCGACCCTCGACCCTGCGAACTGGGCGTGGCTTTTCGGCGCCGTGGGTGCGCTGATCACCAAGTTCGAGCAGTGGGCGCGCTGGCGCGACGATCGACTGCTCGCCGAGCGGTCGGCATCCGATGTGGCGGCATCCGGCCCTCAGCCGGGCTCTCCGGTTGCGGGCGCGACGTCGGCGGCATCCGGTCAGCTGCCGTTCGCGCCGCCCGTCGGTCTGCTCGCCCCGCCGCCCGGCGTCGCGCAGCAGGGGCGCAGACTCAAGCGCAGCGGCCGCTGGCTGCCGGTCGTGTTCGTGATCGGCTTCGGGATCCTCTGGATCTGGCTGCGATCGTTCTGAGCGGAACTCCCGAGGGCGGGTTGTGGGGGTGGGTGCTGACTGGGGATCAGCGCTCCCACCCCATCCCCCCTCGGGATCAGAAGGAGATCTGACTCTCCCCCTGCAGGACGGCCGAACCGTCCGACGCGGGGTCAGCTGGGGACTGACATATCAACGCGTTATGCATAACGGTATACCGGGATACGTTGCACGAAATTGCGGCAGAGCTTCCCGGATGCCGTTCTTCGATACACCTGCGAATCCAGTACCGGATGTCCGATCCGGCCTTCAGTTTCGTGCATGTCGTGTTCGCTCCCCGGTCCGCCGGCCGCACGCGAATGCTCGTCATGAGACCGCCCTTGCTGCACGAAACCCCTGCCCACCCCACGGGCCTCACCCAGCGACACGGGTCTCACCCTGCGACACGGGTCTCACCCTGCGACACAGGGCTCACCCACCGAACTCGACGGGAAGTGATCGCGCCCGTCGCGCGTTACCCCTCGTGACGGTGACGGGGCCGCCTCCCTCTGCATGCACGAGAATGGAAATGATGTCTGAACGCGAAGCCCACACCCTCTGGCAGGACTCCCGCCGCGAATCGGTCACGGGTCCGACCGGCAATCTCGCACTCGTCGAGACCCGCTGGACGGGCGACGCACCCGATGTCGACGCCGAACAGAGCGCCGCACCCGCGAGCGTCACGGTGACCCCGATCCAGCGCACCGACATCGAGACCGGCGAGGCCGAGCACGGGCTGCGCATGTGGGATGCCGAGGCACCGGCCATCCGTGCCTTCGACCGCATCGACACGTACGAGTACGACCCCGCGTGGGTGCTCGAGGGCCACTTCACCCCGGTCTCGGGCGACCGGAAGGTGTCGTTCGAGCACATCCGCGACAACGGCGGCACCCGCGATCTCGTCGTCCCCGGCGACATCCGCTTCGAGCTCGACGGCCGCGAGTACGATCTCGCGGCGTTCGATGACGGCGGCACTCTGCTGCTCGTGTTCGGCGACGAGACGAACGGCTCAGAGACCTACGGCTCGGGGCGCTTCCTCTTCGTGCAGCTGCGCGACGACGAGGGCACCGTCGTGCTCGACTTCAACCGTGCCTTCGTGCCGCCGTGCGGATTCAGCGCCCAGTACAACTGCCCGCTGCCGCCGGCATCCAACCGCTTCCCCCTGCCTATCCGAGCAGGCGAGAAGAACGTCGTCTTCCGCGACGGCTTCGACATCTACGCGGCGTGACGCCCGACCCGCACACCGCGCCGCACCCCCTTACCCTGGAGTACTCATGAGAAGAACACGCATCCTCGGCGCGCTCGGCGCCGTCGCCACGCTCGCCCTCGTGGCCGGCTGCGCCTCGGGGGCGACCGACGACGCCGCGAGCGAAGACGCCACGATCGCGATCGGATCGCTCTACGAGCCGACCAACCTCAGCAACACGCAGGGCGGTGGCCAGGGCGTGACCGAGGCGCTGACCGGCAACGTCTACGAGGGCCTGTACCGACTCACCGACGACGGCGAGGTCGAGCCGCTTCTCGCCGAGGACGCTCAGGTGTCCGACGACGGCCTCACCTACACGATCACGCTCCGCGACGACGTGACGTTCCACTCCGGGGACCCGCTGACCTCGGCCGACGTGAAGTCGAGCATCGAGGCCGTCACCGCCGAGGACTCGGTGTCGGCGCGCAAGTCGAGCTTCACGACCATCGCCGACATCGCCACCCCCGACGACCAGACCGTCGTCTTCACGCTGTCGCAGCGATCGATCTCGTTCCTCTATAACCTCAGCTACGTGTGGATCGTGAACGACGAGGCCGGCGACATCACCAGCACCGAAGACGGCACCGGCCCCTACACGCTCGACGAGTGGAAGAAGGGCTCGACCCTGACCCTCACGCGCTGGGACGACTACTGGGGCGAGCCCGCCAAGAACGGCGAGGTCGTCTACACGTACTTCACCGACGCGACCGCCGAGAACAATGCACTGCTCACGGGCGAGATCGACGTGATCACGAGCGTGCAGAGCCCCGACTCGCTCGCTCAGTTCGACAATGACGACTACGTCATCAGCGAGGGAACCTCGACCACGAAGGAGCTGCTCGCGTTCAACGACCGCGTCGCCCCCTTCGACAACGCACTCGTGCGCAAGGCGATCTACTCGGCGGTCGACACCGAGAAGCTCCTCGACTCGATCTGGGGCGACTACGGCACGCTCATCGGCTCGATGGTGCCGCCGACCGACCCCTGGTACGAGGACCTCACGACGGTGAACCCGTACGACGTCGAGCTGTCGAAGGACCTGCTGGCCGAGGCCGGCTACGCCGACGGCTTCACGTTCACGCTCGACACCCCGAGCTACGACCCGCACCCCGCCGTAGCGGAGTTCCTGCAGTCGCAGCTCGCCGAGGTCGGCATCACGGTCGAGATCAACACGATCAGCGCCGACGAGTGGTACACGAAGGTGTTCAAGGAGCAGGACTTCGAGGCCACCCTGCAGGAGCACGTGAACGACCGCGACGTGGTCTGGTACGGCAACCCCGACTTCTACTGGGGGTACAACGACGCCGAGGTTCAGCAGTGGGTCGCCGAGGCCGAGCAGGCCGCCACGACCGACGAGCAGACGGCTCTGCTGAAGAAGGTCAACGAGAAGATCGCCGAGGATGCCGCGAGCGTATGGTTGTACCTGTATCCGCAGATCGTGGTCGCTTCGAGTGACCTCAGCGGGTACCCGGTCAACGGCCTGAACTCGCAGTTCTTCGCCTACGACATCGTCAAGTCCTGACGCGCGAGGGGGATGCCGCGCGTCGGCATCCCCCTCTTTCATCCTGAGAACTCATGCTCGCCTACCTGCTGCGCCGCCTCGCGTTCCTCGTGGTCTCGCTCGTCGTCGCGATGATCGCGATCTTCGTGCTGCTGCGACTGCTGCCCGGAGACCCGGCGAACGCCCTGCTCTCGGTGAACGCGACCCCCGAGCAGATCGCCGCCGCCCGCGCGCAGGTCGGCTCCGACCAGCCGCTGCTGCAGCAGTTCACGACCTGGGCCGGGCAGCTCCTGCGCTTCGATCTCGGTGAGTCCTTCCTGAGCTCACGTCCGGTCGGCCCCGACATCGCCGACCGCCTCGCCGTCACCCTTCCGCTCACGCTCATCGCCTTCGCCGTGGCGCTGCTCGTCTCGCTCGTGATCGGCATCACCGCCGCCGTGAAGTCCGACCGCTGGTACGGGATCGCGCTCTCGGGCTTCGCGCAGCTCGGCGTCGCCGTGCCGGTCTTCTGGGTGGGCGTCGTGCTCGTGTGGATCTTCGCCCTCGGTCTCGGGGTACTCCCGTCGGGCGGATTCCCTCGCGATGACTGGGAGGATCCCGCGGATGCGCTGCGCTCGCTCGCCCTTCCGGTGGCCACCATCGTGATCGTCATGAGCGCGTCCCTCAGCCGCTATGTGCGTTCCGCCACCCTCGACGTGATCGGCAGCGATTACCTGCGCACAGCGCGAGCGGGAGGATCGGGCATGTCGGAGGCGCTGCTGCGCCACGGTGTGCGCAACGGCTCGGTCCCGGTCGTCGCGATCCTCGGCATCGAGCTGTCGACCACGCTGCTCGGCGCGGTCGTCGTCGAGAGCGTCTTCACGCTTCCCGGCCTCGGCAGCCTGTTGCTGTCGGCCATCGAGCAGCACGACTTCCAGGTCATCCAGGGCGTCCTCGTGGTCAGCACCCTGTTCGTGCTGCTCGTGGGCTTCGCCGCCGACATCGTGCAGCGCCTGATCGATCCGCGTCTGCGCACGAGCGTCTCGGGCAACCGATGAGCCGCGTCGCCGAGCAGCTGATCACCGGATCCGTCCCCGTACGGCGCCGGCCGAAGGCGACCCTGCTGATCGGGCTCGTGCTCACCGGTGCCATCGTGCTGATCGCCCTCGTCTCGCTGTTCTGGTTGCCCTATCCGCTCGCCGACACCAGCGGCAGCCGCCTCGAAGGTCCGAGCGCCCTGCACCTGCTCGGCACGGATCGACTCGGTCGCGACCTGCTGTCGCAGCTCATGTGGGGAGCGCGGATCGCCCTGATCGTCGGCATCTGCTCGGTGGCGATCGCCGCCGTGCTCGGCACGATCATCGGTCTCATCGCCGCCTTCTCGCGACCCTGGGTCGACGACACGCTCTCCGCCGGACTCGACGTCGTGATCGCCTTCCCCGTGCTGCTGCTGGCGATGCTGGTCGTCGCGGTGCAGGGGGCGTCGCTGTGGTCGGCCGTGCTCGCGATCGGACTCGCGATGTCGGCGGTCGTCGCGCGCCTCACCCGCATCCTGTCGCGCCGCGTGCTGCAGGAGCAGTTCGTCACCGCGGCGCGCACCAGCGGCACGAGCATGCTCGGAATCGTCTTCCAGCATGTCCTGCCCAACATCGCGCCGACGCTGGCGGTGAGCCTGGCACTGCAGTTCGGCGCCGCCGTGCTCGCCGAGGCGAGCCTGTCGTACCTCGGACTCGGCGCACCGCCCCCCAACGCCTCATGGGGTCGGATGCTGCAGGAGGCGCAGGGCACCGTGCTCACCGCACCTGTCGGTGCGATCGCCCCCGGTATCGCGATCATCGCCCTCGTGCTCGGGGTCAACTTCCTCGCCGACGGTCTGCGCGACCTCGCCGACCCGACTCGCAGGAGGAGCCGATGAGCATTCTCGACGTCGCCGGTCTCACTGTGCGCTCGGCATCCGGCGCGCTCGTGCGCGACATCTCGTTCTCGCTCGAGCCCGGTGAGCGTCTGGGCCTGATCGGCGAATCCGGTTCGGGCAAGTCGCTGACCTCGCTCGCCGTCACCGGTCTGCTTCCGGATTCGCTCACGGCCTCCGGTTCGGTGCTGCTCGACGGGCACCAGGTGGTCGGTGCGCGGGATGCCGACCTGAGGCCTCTCCGCGGACCCGTCGCCCAGATCGTGTTCCAGGAGCCGCTCACCGCGCTCGACCCGCTGATGCGGGTCGGCCGCCAGATCGCCGAACCGCTGCGTCGGCACCTCGGCCTGCGAGGTGCCGAACTGCGGTCTGCCGTGATGGCCGCCCTCGACGAGGTGGCGCTGTCGGAGCCGCGGTTCGCGCGCGCCTACCCGCACGAGCTCTCCGGCGGTCAGCGCCAGCGTGTCGCGATCGCGATCGCCCTCGCTGCCCGGCCGCAGCTCCTCATCGCCGACGAGCCGACGACCGCGCTCGATGTGACGGTGCAGGATGCCGTTCTCGCCCTGCTCGAGCGGCTCGTCGCCGAGCGCGGCATGGCGCTGCTGTTCATCAGTCACGACCTCGCCGTGGTCTCTCGACTGGTCGATCGCATCGTGGTCCTTCGTGACGGTCTCGTCGTCGAAGAGGGCACGGTCGCGCAGGTGCTGCGGAATCCGACGGAGCCGTACACGCGGATGCTGGTCGACAGCGCCCGCGCGCTCGACGCGTTCCTCGATGCGAAGGAGGCCGGCGCATGACCCTCCTCGAACTGCGCGCCGCCGGTTTCTCGTACGGGTCCCGTCGGGTGCTCGATGACGTCTCGCTGAGCCTCGATGCGGGCGACTCGCTCGGTCTCGTCGGCGAGTCGGGTGCGGGCAAGTCGACGATCCTGCGGCTGCTGTTGGGGCTCGCAGCGCCGCACGAAGGGCAGGTGCTCTTCGAGGGAGCACCGCTGTCGCCTGGGTCGCTGAGCCTGTCGAAGCGCCGCACGCAGATGCGCCGCTTCCGGGCGAGCGTGCAGCCCGTGTTCCAAGACCCGTACTCATCGCTCGACCCCCGTCAGCGCATCGACCGCATCATCGGCGAGCCTCTGCGCTCACTGCGCCTGGCATCCGGCCCCGACGCGCAGCGCCGCATCGCCGAGGCCCTCGAGTCGGTCGGGCTTCCCGCTGACACCGCCCGCCGCTACCCGCACGAGTTCTCGGGTGGACAGCGCCAGCGCATCGCGATCGCACGGGCCGTCGTCTCGCGCCCGAGGGTGCTGCTCGCCGACGAACCCGTCAGCGCGCTCGACGTCACCACGCGCGTGCAGGTGCTCGAGCTGCTCGATCGGCTGCGCCGCGAGAACGGATTGTCGCTCGTGATGGTGTCGCACGACCTGACCGCGATCGCCTCGGCGTGCGACCGCACCGTCGTGCTGCAGAACGGTCGGGTCGTCGAGCAGGGCGCCACGGCATCGGTGCTGCACGCCCCGCAGGATCCGTACACGCGAGCGCTGGTCGACGCGGTTCCGCGCCTCCCCCGCTGAGACGCCGACCGTCCCTCACATTCGTCTCGGATGGCTGGCCGTTTCACGGATGGCTGACGGACCGACGGCGTGTCTCCCGCCAGTCGAGCATCGTTCAGCCAAGTGGCCGCAGACGCCCGTCAGCCCGCCGACGGCGCGAGCCCGAAATACTCCAGCTCCGCGTCGTTCAGCATCCGCGATCTGATCAGGAATCGCATGCCCGTCGGCCCTTCGACCGAGAACCCCGCACCTCGCCCCGGCACCACGTCGATGGTGAGGTGCGTGTACTTCCAGTACTCGAACTGCGACTCCGACATGAAGACCTCGACCGGCGCATCCAACCCCACGTCGAGCGCGCCCAGCAGAACGTCTCCGGGTCCCGTGATGAACATCCCCACGGGGTAGCACATGGGCGACGAGCCGTCGCAGCACCCGCCCGACTGATGGAACATCAGGGGTCCGTGCTGCACCGTGAGGTCTCTGACGAGGGATGCCGCGGCATCCGTCACGTCGACCCGCTGATAGGTGCCGATGCTCACCATGTCTGTCCTCCGTCTCGCTTCGAACCCGGGTCCCTGAGCCTGTCGAAGGGCCCAGGAACCCGGAAACCTGTCGTCGAGCTCAGAAGAAGCCCATCGGGCCTTCTGCGTACGAGACCAGGAGGTTCTTGGTCTGCTGGTAGTGATCGAGCATCATCTTGTGGTTCTCGCGCCCCACACCCGACTGCTTGTACCCGCCGAACGCGGCGTGCGCCGGGTACTGGTGATACGTGTTGGTCCAGACGCGACCGGCCTCGATCGCCCGTCCTGCGCGATAGGCCGTGTCGCCACTGCGGCTCCACACCCCGGCGCCGAGTCCGTAGAGCGTGTCGTTCGCGATCGAGATCGCGTCGTCGAAGTCGTCGAAAGACGTGACCGACAGCACAGGGCCGAAGATCTCCTCCTGGAAGATGCGCATGTCGTTCGTGCCCTCGAACACGGTCGGGGCGACGTAATAGCCCTCGCTGAGGTCGCCGCCGAGGTCGACGCGCTCGCCACCCGTGAGCAGCCGCGCGCCGCCCTGCTTTCCGATGTCGATGTAGCTGAGGATCTTCTCCAGCTGATCGTTCGACGCCTGAGCCCCGATCATCGTGGCGGGATCGAGCGGGTTGCCCTGCACGACCTTGCCGACCCGTGCGAGTCCGTCCGAGAGGAAGCCGTCGTAGATCGACCGCTGGATCAGCGCCCGCGACGGGCAGGTGCAGACCTCGCCCTGGTTCAGCGCGAACATCGTGAAGCCCTCGAGCGCCTTGTCGTAGAACGGGTCGGCGGTGTCGCGGGCGACGTCCTCGAAGAACACGTTCGGGCTCTTGCCTCCGAGTTCGAGCGTCACGGGAATCAGGTTCTGCGACGCGTACTGCATGATCAGGCGACCGGTCGTGGTCTCGCCCGTGAAGGCGACCTTGCGGATGCGCTTGTGCTGCGCGAGCGGTGCACCAGCCTCGATCCCGAAGCCGTTGACGATGTTCACGACACCGGCCGGCAGCAGGTCGCCGATGATGTCGAAGAGGAACAGCAGGGATGCCGGGGTCTGCTCCGCCGGCTTGATGACCACGCAGTTGCCTGCGGCGAGCGCCGGCGCGAGCTTCCACACGGCCATGAGGATCGGGAAGTTCCACGGGATGATCTGACCGACCACTCCGAGCGGCTCATGGAAGTGGTACGCGACGGTGTTCTCGTCGAGCTGGCTGATGCCGCCCTCCTGCGCGCGGAGCACTCCGGCGAAGTAGCGGAAGTGATCGACCGCGAGGGGGATGTCGGCGGCCAGGGTCTCGCGCACCGGCTTGCCGTTCTCCCAGGTCTCGGCGACGGCGATCTCCTCGAGGTGCTGCTCGATGCGGTCGGCGATCCTGTTCAGGATCACGGAGCGCTCTGCGGGGCTGGTCTTGCCCCAGCTCGCGAAGGCCTTCCAGGCGACGTCGACCGCGCGGTCGATGTCTTCGACGGTTCCTCGGCCCACCTCTGTGAAGGGTTTGCCGTTGACGGGGCTGACGTTCTCGAAGAACTGGCCCTTGACCGGATCGACGAACTCACCGCCGATGTAGTGGCCGTATCGGGCGCGGTAGCTCGCGATGGCGCCCTGCTGGCCGGGGGCGGCGTAGGCGGAGGACGCGGGTGCGGTGGACACGTCTTCTTCGACGATGGTCATCGGTGACTCCTTCGACGGGCCGCGGCTCCGATGCCGAGCGGCTGATGCTCCGAACGGTACGTCGCGCAACGTTGCGCGAGAATGCGCAACGTTGCGAGGAGTTGCGTGGGCTCAGCCTGCTTCGATGCGCTCGATCCGGGCGACCAGACCCGCCCGCTTCGGGGACCGCGCGGGCAGCATCTCGAGAGCCATGCGCAGTGCCTCGGCATCCCCCTGCCCCTCGGGGATGTCGGCATACGCGAGCAGCACGTCGAGGCTCGCCTCGGACAGCATCGCTTCGCGCAGCGCCCCACGCACGCCCTCGCGGAAGTCCTCGACGCCGGGCGACGTGGACTCGGGCAGCACCGGCCCGCGATACGACGTCAGCGCGACGCGGTGCGCTCCGCGGTCGAGCAGCGAGAGCACGTCGTGGGCGTCGGTCTCGAGCGGCACCGGCAGACGGTAGGGCCGCGACTCGGGCACGAGCCCCGGCGCATGCTTCTCGAGGACTTTACGCAGGCGCACCATCTCCGGGCGCAGGGTGTCGGGGGATCCCTCCTCCCCGTAGACGAGCTCTGCGAGACGCTCGGCCGACAGGCCCTGCCGGTGCACGGCGAGCATCAGCAGGATCGCCGCGTGCCGGGCGCTGAGCTCGATCATCGCCTCTTCGAGCTCGGTCTCGACCTCCAGGCGCGCGCGGTCTCGGCCGAGCACATGCAGGGTGGCACGGGCGGTCGGCTTGGCGCGCGAGGTGAGAGTGGTCGCTCGACGCGTGTCGGTGCGCGCGCGCAACCGGGCGACCATCAGTTCCGATTCCACCGCGCGCGCGGTCGCGTCGACCAGCAGGCGCGCCTGCGTCGAGACGGCGTCGTCTCCTCCGGTGATGTCGATCACGCCGAGCACGCGTCGCGTCTCGGGGTCGCGCACCGGAGCCGCCGTGCACGACCACGGATGCACGAGCCGGTTGTAGTGCTCCGCCCCGCGGATCTGCACCGACTGCCCGAGAGTCAGGGCGGTGCCGGGAGCCGTCGTGCCGACGGCATCCTCAGCCCAGTTCGCGCCCGCGACGAAGCCCATACCCTCGGTCAGCGACTGCAGCTGATGGTCGCCTTCGATCCACAGCAGGCGTCCGGCGTGATCACCGACCGCGATCACGACGCCGGAGTCGTCGGTCTCGCCGGGAAGCAGGAGCGTGCGGATCATCTCCATCGCGGAGGCGAGCGGATGCGCGCGGCGATAGGCCTCGAGCTCGTCGCGCTCGAACTCGATGCGGGGCGTCCCCTCCGGCCCCACTCGTCCGCGCCAGGAACGGACCCACGATTCGCGTACGAGTGGACGCACCTGCAACAGCCTCTGGTCGTCGAGGTTCCCGGCGATGAGCTCCTCGTGCGCGCGCTCGATGAGCAGCCGAGATGCACCCGGCGAACCTGCGCGTGACTCCTGCCACGACCCGACCACGGCCTCTCCCATCGTCGTCGGTGAGCGTGGTCTCAGCATAGGAGTCGGATGCCGCTCGCGACACCCCGATCCGGCGCGCCGGAAATGCACACCCCGCACTACTGTGCACTGCGTGGTAGTGTGCACTGCATCGAAGGAGGTCCGATGGACACGACGCAACTGCTCAAAGGCGTACTCGACGTCGCCGTGCTCGCGGTGCTGCGCGCAGAAGACGGCTACGGCTACGACATCGTGCGGAGGCTCCGGGATGCGGGCCTCGGCGACGTCGGCGACGCCTCGGTCTACGGAACGCTGCGTCGCCTGTATGCCGCGGGGAGCCTGTCGAGCTACGTGGTGCCCTCCGACGGCGGCCCGCACCGCAAGTACTACGCGATCAACCCCCAGGGCCGTGCGGCGCTGGAATCCCAGACCGTCACCTGGTTGGACTTCGCCGGCGCGATGTCCGCTCTGCTCACGACCGAGACCGCCGGACCCACCACGATCGGAGAGACCCGATGAACGACACAGCCGTCACTCTCGATGACCAGATCCGCTCCTTCGCCGCCGCGGTCCGCGCACATCTCGACGATCTGCCCGCCGACGAACTCGACGAGATCGTCGGCGGACTTACCGCCGACCTCACCGACCAGGCCGCAGACAACGACGGCGTGCTCGACCTCGGCGACCCGGCGGCGTACGCCGAAGAGCTGCGATCCGCGGCGGGGCTTCCCCCGCGCACCGAGACGCGGCGGCGAGCGCCCCTCGGCGCGCGGATCGCCTCCTGGCGCACGCGCACGGCGACGAGCATCCGTCGCAGTCCCCTCGGATCGTGGGTACTCGATCTGCTGCTCGTGCTTCGTCCGGTGTGGTGGGTGCTGCGCGGGTACGGGATGTACGTCGTCGTGCTGTTCTTCGTGCAGTTCGGCCAGGGTCGCCTCGATCACTGGATGGTGCCGGACACTCTGATCGAGTGGGCCATCACTGCGGTGTTCGCCACCGTCAGCGTGCAGTGGGGGCGAGGCCAGTGGCTCCCCAAGAACGCCCTGCGCCACATGCGCACCGTGTCGAGCGTCGTGGCGCTCATCGCTCTCGTCGTCGCGCTGCCCGCCGCATTCACACCGCGAGTCGAGTATGTCGGCGACGAGTACAGACTGCAGAGCGGCCTGCGCCTCGACGGCGTGCAGATCAACAACATCTTCGCGTTCGACGCGGAGGGCAATCCGATCGACCAGGTACAGCTCTTCACGGGCAAGGGCACACCGATCAATCTCTACGGTCAGAACGGCGCGCAGACGGCACAGACATCCGACGGGCAGATCGTCGAGTCCGAGAACGGCGGCGACCAGCAGTTCGGGATGCAGGACGACGGACTGCGGGCGACGATTCCCGGCGACGACTATCGCGGGCGCCCCGTCTGGAACGTGTATCCGCTCGACGAGACCGACCTCGACCCGTACTCGCTGATGCCCGAGTTCGAGACGATCAAGCGACCCGAGCCGCCCTTCCAGAAGGCGCCGAGCATCGATGCGACGAACGCGACGCCCTCGCCGACACCCTCACCCGCAGACGGCACCGTGCCGTCACCGACCGAGACCCCCGCACCGTGACCGCCAGGAACGAGCGGATCATCTCGATCGACATCACCCACCTGGTGCGGGAGGCGCTGGGTCACCCCTCCGAGCCGGATGCGTCAGCCGCACCGAGCAGTCCCGCGACGAGAGCGTCGATCGCGTCATCCGTCGACGACTCGGGGTCGATCGGCGTGGTGAGCCGGTCGAGCAGCAGCCCGTCGATCGCGTAGTGGAAGAGGGCGATCTCGCGCCGACCGCCGGGTAGCCCGGCCCCGATGGTGAACGCCACGTCCGCATCGAGACCGGCCCGCAGCCACGCCCCGAGCACGGTGGCCACCTCGGGCCGACGCGCGGCCTCCAGCCGGAGTTCGAACAGGGCGAGGGTGACGTCTCGGTCGGTCGTGAGTCGTCGGACGATGTCTCGCACGTAGTCGGCGAACAGCGCAGGTCCGGGCTGCTCTCCCTCCCGTCGGCGAAGATCGTCATCGGTGGGCGCGAGCCGCTCGCCGATGCGCTCGACGAGACCCTCGATCAGAGCCTGCCTGCTGCGGAAGTAGTTCGATGTTGTGCCGGTCGGGACTCCGGCAGCGGCATCCACCGCTCGATGCGTGAGCCCGCGTGACCCTTCCTGTGCGAGCACCGCCAGGCCCGCATCCGCCAGCTGTCGTCGCCGACCGTCGTTCTTCGCCATGACGACACCCTAGCGCGACCACTACGCCTGTTGTATGGTAACTGCCACAGATGTAGTGAATGGAGAGATGATGCGAGAACTCGTCTACTACGTGGCCGTCACACTCGACGGATTCATCGCCGGGCCGCAGGGCGAATACGACGGCTTCCTGATGGAAGGCGACCACATGCAGGCGATCAACCGGCGCTTCGCCGCGACGATCCCCACCGACTTCGCGGCCTCCCTCGGCCTCGCGCAGGACACCTCGATGTTCGACACGGTGCTGATGGGCTGGAACACCTACGCGATCGGTGGCCTGCCGAGTCCCTATCGGCACCTGCGCCAGATCGTCTTCAGCCGCACGCACACGGCCGTCGGTGAGAACCTCGAGGTCACCGTCGACGACCCGGTGTCGGTCGTGCGCCGCCTGAAGCAGCAGGAGGGTTCCGCGATCTGGCTGTGCGGCGGTGGAGCTCTCGCCGCGACGCTCGCCGACGAGATCGACCGGCTCGTGCTCAAGCGACAGCCCGTGCTGTTCGGATCCGGCATCCCGCTGTTCGGCGATCGTCCCTACCGGCCGCAGCGCTTCGACCTCATCGAGACGACGAGCTATGAGTCGGGCGTCGTGTTCAGTGAGTTCGCCCGTCCGTCGGCGTGATCCCCCCGCGCATACCGCCGAACGGGGCCCACGTGGATGCCGAGGCCCCGGCTGGCTGACGGGACACCGCGTTCCGGTCAGCCATCCGTGATCCGATCAGCCATCCGGTTCGCGAGGCAGCGCACTCAGGCGCGGGCTGCCCACCACTCCCGAAGTCGCTGCTCCGCAGCATCCGGACCGATGACGCCCTCGTCGAGACGCAGTTCGAGCAGGAACCGGTACGCCTCGCCGACCTCGCGACCCGGTGCGATGCCGAGGACCTGCTGGATCTGGTTGCCGTCGAGCTCGGGGCGGATCGAGTCGAGCTCCTCCTGCTCGCGCAACGTCGCGATCCGCGACTCGATGTCGTCGTAGGCCCCGGCGAGACGCGCGGCCTTGCGCCGGTTGCGGGTGGTGACATCGGCGCGGGTGAGGATGTGCAGGCGCTCGAGCTGGTCCCCCGCATCGCGCACGTAGCGGCGCACCGCGGCATCCGTCCAGGCGCCCTCGGCGTAGCCGAAGAAGCGCAGATGCAGCTCGATGAGCGTCGCGACCGCATCCGTGGTGTCGGTGTCGAAGCGCAGCGCCTGCAGTCTCTTGCGTGCCATGCGCGAGCCGACCACGTCGTGGTGATGGAACGTCACCGCGCCGCCGTCTTCGAGCTTGCGGGTGCGCGGCTTGCCGATGTCGTGCAGCAGTGATGCGATGCGCAGCGCCACATCGGGTTCCGCGCCGGGATGCCGCTGGTGCTCGAGCGCGATGGCCTGGCTCAACACCGTGAGCGAGTGCTCGTAGACGTCCTTGTGGTGGTGGTGCTCGTCGACTTCGAGCCGCAGCGCGCTGACCTCGGGAAGGAACTCCTCGATGAGTCCGGAGTCGACCAGAACACGGATGCCGCGCACGGGGTCGTCCGTCTGCATCAGGCGCACGAGCTCGGACTGTATGCGCTCGGGGCTCACGATCTCGAGCGTCGCACGCAGCCGGGCGATCGCCTCGGAGGTCGCGTCGTCGATGCGGAAGCCGAGCTGAGCGCTGAACCGCGCTGCCCGCAGCATGCGCAGCGGGTCGTCGCCGAACGAGACCTGCGGGTCGGCCGGGGTGCGCAGAACGCCCGCGATGAGGTCTTCGACTCCCCCGGTCGGGTCGACGAGCTTCACCGAGGGAACCAGCAGAGCCATCGCGTTGACCGTGAAGTCGCGGCGGTGCAGGTCGGCGTCGATCGTGTCGCCGAACTCGACCGTGGGCTTGCGGGTCACGCCGTCGTAGCTGTCGGCGCGGTACGTGGTGACCTCGACCTGCTCGCCCTGCACCCGGGCGCCGATGGTGCCGAAGGCGCGGCCGATGTCCCACTGCGCGGTCGAGATCGGCTTGACGATGCGGAGGATGTCGTCGGGCAGCGCGTTCGTCGTGAAGTCGAGGTCGTGCGTGGGTCGTCCGAGCAGGGCGTCGCGCACCGGACCGCCGACGACGGCGAGATCGAACCCGGCGGCGGAGAACGCATCACCGAGGGTGCGGACGACCGGGTTCTCGGCGAGCGCGCCGAGACGGGCGAGGCCGTCGGCCATGTTGAGCATGGGTTCCAGCGTACCGGGGTGCGTCCGGGCCGTTCTCTGCCCGGTGGTCGCGGGCGTCACTCAGAAGAGCGGGTTCTCGCCCTTGGCCTGTGCGACCGCGCGGACTCGCCCCTGCATCAGCCGCATCAGAAGCATGCTCATCAGGAACCCGCCGACCACGGCGACCGCGACGATGAACCAGATGCCGATCTCGGGATCGATCAGCTCGAAGCCGTAGATCGCGACCGCGAGCAGGACCAGGACCGGCCCCTCGATCAGCGCGAACGTGATGAACAGCCGCGTCTGACGCACCATGTACTCCTTCTCGACGGCGCGCACCCGCGCATCGATCGACGACTCCCCCGCGTGGCTCATGCCCCCACCGTAGCGGCCAGGCCCGCATCACGCAGCAGGTCGCACGTCACGCGCGTAGACGCACGTCATGCAGGCAGACCGCGCCTCGGCAGGGGATGGCCAGCAGATCGTCCTCGCGAAGATCCGCCGGAAGACGTGCGTGGCCCCGCGCGCTCGGCGTGCCGCCGTCGGCTCCTCCCAGGACGACGGCGTCGTGGGCCGGAGCGGTCGACACCCGACCGAGCAGGCGCGTCTCCTCCCAGAGCGCCGCGATGCTCGTCAGCTCGGCATCGACCAGCACCACCCGCTCCCCCGCTTCGCCCGCATGCACCCCCTCGACGGTCACCATCACGACCGACGCGTCGGCACGCAGCGCCGGCTTCGAATGCGATCCCGGCACCAGAGCATCCGCCGTGTGCACGCACGGTGTCTCGCAGAGTTCGACGAGACGACGCAGCGAGACCCCGGCGATGATGACGTCGTCGGTGGTGGGATGCGTGTACTCCGGCCATTTCGCGGGTCGGAGCGGGTCGGGGATCGTGCGGCGGAGGCTGGGGAGCACCGAGGTCAGGGTCATGTCTCCGTTGTAGTCGCGGCGGATCCCGGGCTCCCGGGCGCTGACGCAACCCATGCGATCCTGACCCGATCCTCTACGGAACTCCCTCGATCGACGGCCGCGTTCTACGATCGGCAGATGGGTGCAGAACAGAACGAGTCCCCCGCTCAGCCCGACACCTCTCGCCGCGGCTTCCTCAAGATGGGTGGCGCCGCCCTCGCCGGCGCGATGGTCGGTGGTGCGGGCGGTGCGGCTATCGGGGCGGGTGTCGCGAATCATCGAGACGGCTTCGCCTCCGACCCCGACCCGTTCGTCGCCCTCACTCCGCGCAGCGAGCCCGGATTCGACCATCTCGTCGTGGTGATGGGCGAGAACCGCTCGTTCGACAACCTGCTCGGCTACCTCTACTCGAAGGACACACTCCCGAAAGGCGAGAGGTTCGAGGGTCTCGCGTTCGGTGCGCACAGCAACACGGCATCCGACGGCACCGTCGTCGATGCCCACGTCTACACCGGCGACACCGACCGGATCATGAGCCTCCCCGACCCCGATCCGGGTGAGGAGTATCCGCACGTCAACACGCAGATCTTCGGCACCGTCGACCCGAAGGACAACGCCGACCTGTTCGTCGATCAGATGTCTGCGCCCTACAACGCGCCGACGCACGGCGAGAAGGCCACGATGTCGGGGTTCCTCGAGGACTACATCATCAACTTCCGGCGGCTGCGCGCGGGCGCGGAGCCGAAGCCGGAGGAAGCCGCCCACATCATGGGATCCTTCTCGCCCGAGATGCTGCCCGTGCTGTCGACGCTCGCGTCGGAGTTCGCGGTGTTCGATCACTGGTTCGCCGGAGTGCCGTCGCAGACGTTCTGCAACCGCTCGTTCTTCCACGCGTCGACCTCGCACGGCTTCGTCACCAACCAGGCCGGCGGGGGCTACCGCAAGTGGCTCGACGCGCCCGCTGCCCCCACCGTGTTCAATCGCCTCGAAGACGAGAAGGTCAGCTGGAAGGTCTACATCGACAAGCTCCAGCTGGTGTCGTTCACCGGGATGCTGCATGCCGCAGTGCTCGAGAAGTACTGGCGCACCGAGCACTTCGGCACGATGGAGGACTTCTATGCCGACGCGAAGAGGGGCACCCTGCCGGCGTACGCGTTCATCGAGCCGCGCATGGTCTACGACCACAACGACTTCCATCCGCCCTTCGGATCGCCTCGCGAGAGCGAGGTCGACGGCGAGCCCGTCTACGACAGTGCGATCTCGGACGTGCGGGCGGGTGACCGCCTGATCCACGACATCTACGAGGCGGTGCGCACCAGCGCATCGCCGAAGGGATCGAACGCGGTGAACACCCTGCTGCTCATCACCTTCGACGAGCACGGCGGATGCTACGACCATGTGCCCCCGCCCTCGGCGACGAAGCCGACGAAAGACACCGAGGCGGGCGAGATGGGCTTCACGTTCGACCGTCTCGGATGCCGCGTGCCGGCGATCGCCGTGTCGGCGTACACGAAGCGCGGCACCGTCGTGCACGACGAGATGCATCACGGATCCGTCACCGCCACGCTGTCGCGATTGCACGGCCTCACGCCGCTGAACGATCGCGACCAATCGGCGAACACGCTCTTCGCCGCCGTGAACCTCGATCAGCCCCGGCATCCCGCCGACTGGCCCGTCACGACGCCCGCATACACGCCGCCGAACCCCGAACGAGCCGAACCGAAGCCGGGTGATCCGACCGAGATGAAGCCGCTCACCCCGCCCGCGCGGGGACTGCTCGGCCTGCTCATCGCCAAGTACGGAAAGCCCGGCGAGCCGGAACCGCAGACCTTCGCGGATGCCTATCGACTGCTGCACGAGCACGGCGAGGAGCTGTTCGGCCCGCCCTCGGGGAGTTGACCTCCCGCGGGGGTCAGAGATCGAGGAAGTCGCCGAGCCACGCTCGCACGGCGTCGAGACAATCGGGAGTGACGGAGCCCGCGATTCCTGTGAGGCGCTCCCGAGTGAGCGTGCGTGGCTGCTCGGTCATCACCCACGCGGGGCGATCCAGACCGCTGGGTCCCTCCACGAGGACGTGGTTGGGCCAGCCGCGGTCGGTGGTCGTGATCGGGAGGGCGATGACGAGCGTGGTGACCGCATCGAGGTAGCCGGCAGACGCCACGACGAGAATCGGGCGATGACTGCCCTGCTCACGTCCTCGGATCGGCGCCAGCGTGGCCCACGCCACCGATCCCGGGACCGGTTCGATCGTGGTCACGACGAGGCGGAGAGCTCGGTTCGCTCCCACTCCGCGGTCTCAGCCGCGTGGCTCTCTGCGTCTGCGCCTGATGTCCGCGCGACCGCATCCTTCAGAGACGCGAGCCGTCGTCGCCGATCCTCCGCGTCTGCGAGACGCTCGAGGTGCGCGCCCAGAGTGACTCCGTCGCGGCCCGCTTGTGCCTTGAGACGGTCGCGGAGCTCATCGGTCACCTTGATCGTCGTAGTCATACTTTTAGTATACCGAGACGCAGCGTCCTAGGGTGGGGGCATGACCGACCCCTCCGCCATCGCCGAATACTGGGAGCGCGTGCGCGCGGATGTGCCCACTCTTCCTGAGGTTGTGCCCGGCGCCTGGGCTTTCGGCGCGACGCCCGCTCATGCCGATGCCCTGCTGGCTCTCGTGATCGACGGTGTCAAGACCGGCACCGCATCGTCGCTGTGGGACTACGAGGCCACCGGCGACCCCCAGCCGTACCTCGGAGAGTTCAGCATCATCCTCGACGGCTCGGGTGCGCCCCGCGCCGTGATCGAGACCACCGACGTCACGATCGTGCCGTTCGACCAGGTCACGTCCGAGCACGCCCACTCCGAGGGCGAAGGCGACCGCACCCTCGACTACTGGCGTACGAGCCACGAGCGCTACTGGCGCACGTACTCCGAGAGCCCGCGCGGCTTCGCCCCGGACATGCCCATCATCTGTGAGCGGTTCCGCGTCATCCACCCGCGCTGACGCGGCCTGTGCTCACTCGGCGTCGGAGTCTCGCGTCGCACTGTTCGAGCGACGGCGGGAGAAGGCGAACAGACCCGCTCCGAGCACCAGCACTCCGGCGCCGACCGCACCCCACGTCACCGTCTCGGGACCGAGGCCGGTCGCCGGCAGGGCGCCGTTCCCGGTGCCGGGGGGCGTCACGGGAGCGACCGGCGGATCGGTCGGGTCCACCGGCGGATTCGGCGTGGGAGTCGGCGCGTCCGCTGCCTGCAGCGTGAAGTCCTGATCCATGAAGGCCTCGCCGGCTGCCGTGATCACCACGGTGCGCGTGGCTGAGCCGACGACCGTGCTTCCCGATGGGGCCGTGATCGTCATCGAGTACTCACCCGGCGGCAGTTCGCCGAGCCCGTAGTTGCCCTCGGCATCCGTCGTGAGCTGCACGCTTCCGTCGGGGCCCACGATCGTGATCACGACCCCGCCGACGGGCACGCCGCCGTCGGTGACGACGCTTCCGTCGATCGACCCGAGTCGGGCGATGTCGAAGTCGATGTCGACCACGTCGTCGGACTCGACGGTCCGATCGATCGATGTGGGGCCGGTCGCGATGTATCCGTCGGGAACGGTGATGGAGATCGTGTAGTCGCCCCCGGGGATACGCGGGAACGTGAAACCACCGTCGGCGTCCGTCACCGTGGTGACGGGCGGAACGTCCGAGGTCTCCGCGGTCACGGTGACCCCCGGGAGTCCCTCGCCGTTCGATTCCACAGTGCCGCTCAGGGTCGGGTTCTCGACGAGCACGATGTCGTCGACCTGGATCGGCTCCTCGCTGTCCTCCGGAACGACGACAGGTGCGACGGGAAGGTCGGTCGAGTATCCGGGAGGAGGGGTCACCACCACCGTGTGCTCGCCGGCCGGCACCTCGTCGAAGACGTAGACGCCCTCGTCGTCGGTCGTCGTCTCCTGATCGCCGTCGATGGACACCTGAACGTCGGGAACGGGCTGACCCTCGTCGTCGATCACTCGACCGGACACCTCGGTGCCGACGATGTCGCGCACGACGAACTCGGCCACACCATCGGCCTCGGTGAGGTCGACCTCGATCGCACCGGGGCCCACCGGGACTGTGCCGGCGGGAGTGGCCGCGCGCACCGTGTAGCCGTCTGTGGCGACGAAGCCGGGGAACTCGTAGGAGCCGTCCGCTGCGGTCGTGGTGGTTCCGACGACATCGCCGTTGGCGTCGACGAGTGTCAGTTCGACGCCCTCCAACGGCCCGGTCACCTCATCGACGACCGATCCGGTGATGTCACGCGCGATCGAGGCGAACCAGGTCTGGTAGACGGGGAAGCCCGCGCGCCGGGTGAACACGAAGGAGAGCGTGCTGATCGGCGCCGCAGGCTCGAACCAGGCTGCCGAACCACTGGTGTCTGCGGCCTCGGCGTTGCCGGTGAGGGTCAGCGTGCCGGCATCCCAGCTCGGGATGTCATCGGCGCTGCCAGTGCACGAGGGCTTGCCCGCGATGCCGGGCGCGCAGTAGTTGAAGCCGCCGCGGAAGCCGATCTGCTCGGCGGTGAGGGCCTGCCCGTCGGGACCGATCGCTTCGATGCGCACCGCATCGGCGTCGATGTCACCGAGGACGAAGGTCCATCCCGACGTCGGGGTCGGCGAGGTGAAGGAGTACGTGGTGGTCGACGGGCTCGTCGCGTTGTCGACCCGCGGGCGCAGGTTCATGTACTGCTGGTCGCGGCTGCTGCCGTACTTCGCGCCGACCGGCGTGCCCTCGGCGAGCCAGGTGCTGGCTCCCGAGACGAGCCCCACCTGTCCGGCGCGGGAATCGCTCGTCACGGATGCGGTGATCGCCGGGTTCGCCGCGACCTGCACACTCGAGGTGAACGACCCGGCAGAGCCTGCGAGCGGCTGCCAGCTCGCCCATGCCGTGGTGGTCGCCGCCGCGGCCGGGATCGCCCCCACGACCACGGCGAAAGCGACGATCACTGCTGCCAGAACTCCGGTTTTCTGCACACGCATGCGGTCAGAGTATCGGCATATTGCTGCCCTGACCAGGACGGATCTGCGGCTCGGTGACACGGTGCCGCGGTCTCCCAGAACCCCTGAGCCTGTCGAAGTTCCTCCCACTCCGACAGGCTCAGCACCCCCAGATCCGCGAGTTCGGCGCCCCCGTGCGCCGAACTCGCCCCCCGGTACGGCGAGCGCATTCCCCGAGCCACGCGCTCGCCCACCCTCCCGACCGACGGCGTCCGCGCCGAGCCGACGGCCTCATGCCCGCTCGGCCTCGAACCAGCGCCGGAAGACCTCCGCGGTGATCCACGCGAGCTCGTCCAGTTCCCCGATCGGCACCGCATGCGTCTTGGGGCCGATGGCCCACCCGTCGGTGTATCCCTTCGCCAGGTGCACGTCGTTCCCCAGATGCTTCACCGCGAGAGCCGTCTTCCACCTGCCCAGCTCTCGCGTACTCACACCGGGTGCGCGGGTGCTGATCCGATAGCGGTCCTCCTCGCCGCTGAGCACCTCTCGCTGCAGCACCCGAAGATGCTCGATCCACTCCGGAACGACATCCGACGACTCCGGATCGAAGTAGTTCTGCGCGTCCTCCGGCACCGAGATCCCGAAATGACTCGTGAACCTGACATCCTCCGTGCGATCGGGCATCCGCCGCCCGGCGACCTCGAGCTGGCCGCGAATCGTACGGGCATCGGCGAGCATCGGCGACTGGAAGATCAGCGAGGGCATCCCGCTGCCACCGCGAGCGGTGCGGATGCTCCACCCTTCGAGCCCGTCGAAGCGCAGCGCAGTGAGCCGTGCCTCTACGGCGACCTTGAGCAGTCGGATCGAGGCGATGTCCTGCAGAGCTATGCGCGAGTCGGGGAAGCACCGCAGCGTCTCCGCCCAGGTGATCACTCCGACGTTCGGGAAGTCCGCGGCGAGCCACGCCGGCACTGCACCGACATGCGCGACGAGCACGAAGAGGTGATCCATCGCGGCGGCTTCGCGCCTGATCTGCTCGCGCGTGAGCTCGTGGTCGAACTTCGCCTCGATACCGACCAGGCACGTCTCGCCGTCGCCGGCATCGAACTCGAGTTCGACGTCGATGTGCTCGGCGGCCTCGCAGGACACTCCGACCAGATTGCCGAAGGAGGCTACGCCACGGCGCTCCTCGAGCAGACGGACGAGGTCGCCGTGGTGGTGTCGGACCTCCGCAGCGAGGGCGCGGGTGGCCATCGGCTCCGTCGTGAAGATCGGCGAATTGAGCATGATTCGAGGATGCGACGTGCCGACGTTCCGATCGCATCGACACATCACAGAATCACGGTTTTCGAACAACTTGGAACAGCACCCGAGGCCCTCGATACCCTGAACCCGTCGATCCCTGACCTCAGAGGGCAGTGGTCGCCGGAGCACGGGGGCGCAGGAAGGGGGATCCGATGACGACGGACGACTCATCGGTCGGTGAGCACCCCGACTCCCTCGACCGCATCGCCCTCGATCTCCAGGACCTCCGCGAGAATTCCGGGCCGGTGTCGTATGCCGAACTCGTGCGCCGCATCAGCGATCTCCGTCTGCAGCGCGGTGTGCGCGCCGCCGCCGCGACGCCGGCGCGGTCGACCGTCTACAACGCCTTCCGCACGGCCCGCTCTCGCATGGATCCCGAGCTGCTGCGCGACATCGTGGTCGCGCTGGGAGCCGATGACGCCGCCGCGGATGCCTGGGTGCAGCGGTACAGGACTGTGACTGTGCGACGACGCGAAGCGGGGCAATCCGTGCCCGAGCCGCCGTCGGCCGCCCAGCCCGTGCCCCGGGCGAGCAGACGGGTCAGGATGCCGCTCCTGGTCGGCATCCTGTGCGCCTGCATCGTCGTGAACCTGCTCGGCCTCTCGGTGACCGCGATCTTCGACCTCTCGGTGTACCTCGACATGATCGGCACCGCGATCGCCGCTCTCGCACTCGGCCCGTGGCACGGAGTCGTGGTGGCGGTCGCGTCGAGCGGCCTCGGGTTCGTCACCGGCGATCCTCACACCTGGGAGTTCGCTCCCGTCAACATGGTCGGCGCCCTGGTCTGGGGCTACGGCGTCCGGCGGTTCCGCTTAGGAGCATCCCTCGGGCGTTTCACGTCGCTGAATCTCCTGACCGCACTCGCCTGCTCACTCGTGGCGGCCCCCATCGTCGTGATGGTGTTCCAGGGCGGTGCGGGTCACGCGTCGGAACGCTCGATGCTCGCTCTCGAAGCCATGCAGCTTCCCTTCGTCGCCTCGGTCTTCTCCGCGAACATCGTGACCTCGGCGACCGACAAGCTGCTCACGGGGTTCATCGCACTGTTCGTGTTCACCCTGCTGCATCGCTCGTTCGGCGTCTCCGCCCAGCACATGCCGCTCGTCGAGAAGATCGCGGCACTGCGGTCCGGTGACCGAGTCGGTGCGCTGCGAGCAGTCGGCCGCTGACCGTCAGACCGCGTCGCCCTGCACGGGGCCTTCGGTGTTCGGCTTCCACCCGAGCTCGGGGGCGACGTACTTCGCAAAGGACTCGAGCACGTGCAGGTTGTACTCCGGTCCGAGCTGATTCGGGATCGTCAGCATCAGCGTGTCGGCCGCCATCACCGCCTCATCGGCGAGCAGCTGCCTGACGAGCACGTCGGGCTCGGCGGCGTACGTCTTGCCGAAGGTCGAGCGGAACCCGTCGATGATGCCGACCTGGTCGCCGTTCTCCTCGCTGCGCAGACCGAAGTAGGCGCGGTCCATGTCCGAGACCAGCGGGAAGACGCTGCGGCTGACCGAGACCCGCGGAGTGCCCGTGTGTCCGGCCTCTTTGTAGGCCGCCCGGTAGAGGTCGATCTGCTCGCGCTGCAGCTGGTGAAAGGGCACGCCGGTGGCCTCGGTGAGCAGCGTGGAACTCATCATGTTGAGCCCCTTGCGTCCGGTCTCCTCCGCGGTCGAACGCGATCCCGAACCCCACCAGATGTGGTCGCGCAGGGTCGGCGACTGGGGCTCGATGGCGAGGTAGCGTCCGGCACCGACCATCCGCGGGTCGCCGGGGGCGATGCCCTCGCCGTCGATCGCTCGCAGGAAGAGATCGAACTTCTCGCGGGCGATCACACCGCCGCGCTCGGGGTCCTCCTCGTCATGGAAGCCGAAGGTCTCGTATCCGCGCAGGGCGGTCTCGGGTGACCCACGGCTCACGCCGAGCGCGATGCGGCCGTCGGCGATCAGGTCGAGAGCCGCCGCCTCCTCCGCGAACTGGAACGGGTTCTCGTAGCGCATGTCGATCACACCGGTGCCGACCTCGATGCGCGTCGTGCGCGCCGCCATCGCCGACAGCAGGGGCATGGGAGAGGCCGCCTGGCGCGCCCAGTGGTGCACGCGCACGTACGCGCCGTTCACGCCGAGCTCGTCGGCGCCCTCGGCGATCTCGATGGTCTGCTTCAGCATGTCGCCGGCAGTGCGGGTCGCCGAGCCGTGGACGTCGGCGTAGTGACCGAACGACAGGAATCCGAAAGCCTTCATGATGTATTCGAACGCATGGATGCCGCAGGCTATTCCGCCGCGTGCAGCAGACCGTCGATCACGAGCTGACGGATGCGCGGCTCGAGGCTCGCCCACAGCTCGGCGAACGGCACCTCGAACAGGTCGGCGAGGGCCGCCGCGATCTGCATCACGGTCAGCTCGCCGTCGCAGGCTCCGACGAACGCGGCGAGCGCGGGATCGACCGAGATCGTGCGGGCGAAGCCGCCGCCCTGACGCAGTTCGATGATGCTCGGGTCGTCGTTGCCGGGAAGGAGGTGTCGAGCTTCGGTGACGTCGGCCGAGGTGATGAGAGTCGTCGGGAGGCCCCCGGCGAGCGCGTCATGCGCGGCGAGGCCCGCGCGCAGCGCTCCGCCGACGTTCGACACGGGCTGCGTCAGTCGCTCGACACGGCGCAGAGCCGGAGCGGATGCGGATGCCTCCGGCGGTCGCCGCACGAGGATGTACCCGAAGCCGACGGCGCTGACCCCTCGCGCGTCGAAATCGTCGAGCCAGGCGGTGAGCAGGGGCGTGAACGCGGCATCCCGCGGGGTGGTGCCGCCGTCGCGGATCCAGAGCTCGGCGTATCCGAGGGGCGAGAGCTCCTCGCGCTGCACGACCCACAGGTCGAAGTCCGCGGGAACCCAGGAGGAGAGGCGATCGAGGCCCGCCCTGCCCTCGAGCGCCGCCTGTCCGCCGCGGGACTCCCAGTTGCCGAGCAGCTGCGCGGCACCGCCCGGGGTGAGGAAGTCGGGTGCCGAGCGCAGGAACTGCTCGACGAGAGCATCGCCGACGAGTCCCCCGTCGCGGTACTCGTACTCGGGTACGCCCTCGACCCGCGGGGTGATGACGAAGGGCGGGTTCGAGACGATCAGGTCGAACGCCTCACCGGCGACGGGCTCGAACATGCTGCCCAGCCGGAAGTCGATGTTCGAGACGGCGTTGATCTGCGCGTTGAGTTCGGCATAGGCGAGGGCACGAGCGGAGATGTCCGTCGCGACGACCGCTCCAGCATGCCGGGCCACGAGCAGCGCTTGGATGCCGCATCCGGTGCCGAGGTCGAGCGCACGGTCGACCTCGATCGGCATGATGATCTCGGCGAGCGTGCGCGAGGCGCCTCCGACTCCGAGCACGTGGTCGGCGGGAAGCGCCCCGTCGAGGGCGACCTCGTCGAGGTCGCTGGCGATCCACCACTCACCGATGCCCTCGGCGTCGACGAACGACTGCGGGCGCAGCAGTGCCACGGGCACGACGGCATCGCCCTCGAGGCGGGCGAGCCCCAGAGCGACCAGACCCGGTACTCCGAGACGCGGGAGCGCCGCCGCCACGGCATCCGCAGGTTGCCGCATCCCGAGCACCAGCAGTCGCCCGAGAGTCGCGAGGGTGCCCTGGTCTTCCGCGATCGCACGCAGGATCGGCTCCCGCAGGCCCCGGGCCAGCGCATCGTCTGCCTCGTCGCCCCAGAGTCGTCGCAAGGACTCGGAGCGGAAGTCCGCAGCGTCGAGATCGGCGGCGAGCGCGGTGCTCAGGATCGGGTCGGGGACGGGCGCGGGGGTGTCGGACACGGCCGTCACTCTACGCGCCTTCAGGGTTCTCCCGCGGCCGCACGCCTAGAATCACAAGGTCAGCACTCACGAGCAGCCTGGACATCCGGCGTTCGAGGAAGACTTCCATGACCGCGACCACCCCCGACTACGGCCTCCGCGCGCGCCTGCATCGCCTGGCACGCGGTTCCGTCGTCCTCGCGATCGCCCTCTCCTCCTGCGGACTCGCCGTCTCGTCGAGCGCCGTCGGCGCCACGGAGTCCGACGATGAGGCCGCGGTCGTCCTGCATGTCGCCGCGGGTGTGCACGGCACCGTCGCCCCCGGCAGCGCGACCACGGCGTCTCTGACGGTCCAGAACGACTCCACGACCAGGCTGTCATCGGGTCGGATCGTGCTCGAGGTCAGCCGCACTCCCCTCGCCGACGATGCCGCCGTCGACTCCTGGCTCTCCGATGACGAGGCCTCCGGATCCTTCGACGAGATCGGCGCCGACACCACAGCTCCCGTCGACCCCGAGGGCACCGTGACGTCGAGCCTGTTCATCCCTCCCGAGGCACTGGCCGACCTGGGTCCCGGCGTCTACCCGCTGCGCGCGAGTCTGAGCGGTGCGCAGTCCGACGGTGCGGATGCCGTCACCTCGACCTCCGTGCTCATCGTCACCGACGTCGCCGCCTCTCCGGTGGCCGTCATGGTGCCGATCACCGCGACGCCCGAGAGCGGCGCGCTGCTCACCGCCGATGAGCTCGCCACGCTCACGGGCACCGACGGAGACCTCACGGCGGTTCTGGAGGGCGTCGCGGGCACCGCAGCCGTCCTGGCGATCGATCCCGCGATCCCGGCGGCGATCAGGGTGCTCGGCTCTTCCGCCCCCGAGACCGCACGTGAGTGGCTCCTGCAGCTCGACGAGCTCCCCAACGAGCGGTTCGCCCTGCAGTTCGGCGATGCAGATGCGCAGGCGCAGGCGCAGGCGGGGATGCCGGATCTCCTGCAGCCCACGAGCCTCGCCCCCTTCCTCAACCCGGCCGACTTCACGTCGGCTCCTGCCGGCCCCGGCGGACCGGATGCGACGGCGAGCCCGACGCCGACGCCGACCGACGGACCGGTGCTGCCCACCGACGAGCAGCTCACCACGATCGAGAAGGCGGCACCGGGCATCCTGTGGCCGCGCAGTGACGTCTCCATCGAGAATCTCGCCACGTTCTCGACCTACGTCGACGGCCCCTCGACGACCGTGCTCTCGTCGACGTCCGTCGAGGCCACGGCCGGCGCTCGGGCGACGATCGACGGCCGTGACGTGCTCGTCTCCGATGCCGCGGCCTCCGAGGCGCTGTCGGATGCGGCCGGAGAAGACGATCAGGCTGCGCGTCAGAGCTCTCTCGCCGAGGCGAACGCTCATCTCTATCTGTCGGGTCACGCGAACGCATTCGCTCCCCTGCTCGTGGCGCTCGACCGCGACGAGACCCGATCGGACGAGGCTCTCCGAGAGAGCATCACGGCCGTGGACTCGCTCGGCTTCGGCCTCGGGGCCCTGGAGGTGTCGCCGGCCGCCCCCGCGACCCTCACGAGCGACGCCGACGAGGCCCGCGCCGCGTCGCTGCGCACGATGCTCGACAGCGAGCCCACGCTCACGCAGTTCGCGACGATCCTCGACGACCCGCAGCTGCTGCTCAGCCCCACGCGCATGCAGATCCTGCGGGCGACCGGCGTCGGCCTCAGCGACAACGCCTTCGCCACTGCGGTCGCCTCGGTGCACGAGGCCACTCAGGACACCCTCGACGCGGTCGACATCCCTCCCGCGAGCACGATCCAGCTGCTCTCGGCCAACGCCGACCTCCCGTTCTCGGTGCGGAACGACCTGCCGTGGCCGGTGAACATCCGCCTGTCGGTGTATCCGAGCGATGCGCGCCTCGACGTCGAGCCCGTGACCCCCTGGACCGTGCAGGCGGGCACCACCGCACGCGTCAAGGTGCCGGTCTCGGCCCGTGTCGGCAGCGGCGAGGTGAGTCTGAGACTCGAGCTCTCCAGTCCGACCGGTGTGCCGATCAGCCAGCCCGAGACCGTGCGCGTCGCCGTGCGTGCCGAATGGGAGACGATCGGTCTCGTGGTGTTCGGCGGCCTCATCGTGCTGCTGCTCGGCCTCGGCATCATCCGCACCGTGACGCGCAAGCGTCGCGAAGCGGCGGAGGTCACTGACGCCGAAGCCGAAGCCGCCGGCGAGCAGGATGCCGAGGCCCCCGTCGCCCCGCACAAGGAGCCGAATGAGTAGTCTCGGGCGCGCCAGCGCAGTCATCGGCGCAGGAACGCTCATCTCCCGTGTGACGGGTCTGCTGCGCACCATCGTGCTCGTCGGCGTGATCGGCTCCGTCGGTGCCGGTGCGGCCGATGCGTTCGCGATCGCGAACCAGCTGCCCAACAACGTGTTCTCGCTGATCTCGGTGGGCGTGCTCACCGCGGTCATCATCCCGCAGATCGTCAAGGCGACGGCCGATGCCGACGGCGGCAACGCGTTCATCTCCAAGCTCTTCACCCTCGGCACCGTCGTGCTCGTGGTCATCACGGGCGTGGCGACCATCGCCTCCCCCTGGCTCGTGAGCCTGTACGCGGGCGACAACGTCTCTCCCGAGTTCCTCGCCCTCGGCACCGCCTTCGCCTACTGGTGCATGCCGCAGATCCTCTTCTACGGGCTCTACGCGCTGCTCGGCGAGGCATTGAACGCCCGCCGCATCTTCGGCCCGTTCACGTGGGCACCCGTCGTCAACAACATCGTCTCGATCATCGGCTTCCTGATCATCGGGGCGCTGTTCGGCGGACCGCTCACCCGCGTGTCCGACTGGACTCCTGAGATGATCGCCGCACTCGGCGGCACCGCGACGCTCGGCATCCTGATCCAAGCGGCGATCCTCCTGGTCTTCTGGCGACGCACCGGTCTCTCGCTGCGTCCCGATTTCCGCTGGCGCGGTGTGGGCCTGGGCAATGTCGGCAGGCTCGCCGGCTGGACCTTCCTCATGGCGCTCTCGAGCCTCATCGCCGGCCTCGTGCAGACGCAGATCCTCACGGATGCCGCGGGGAAGGCCGCATCGGTCGCCACGTTCCAGTACGCCTGGCTGATCTTCATGCTCCCGTACTCGATCATCGTGCTGTCGATCGGCACCCCGTACTTCACGCAGATCAGCGAGCACGCCGCCGCAGGCCGCGACGACGAGGTGCGCGCCGACATCGCGCAGAGCATCCGCACTCTGCTCTTCTTCATCGCCGTCGCCGTCGCCGCGGTCGCCGCAGCCGCGATCCCCGCGTCCCGGGTGTTCACGAATGCGGCATCCGACGCCTCCGAGGCCGCGCTCGTGCTCGTGTGCTTCCTCGTGTGCCTGGTGCCGCTGACGATCCTGTTCATCGTGCAGCGCACCTTCTACGCCTACGGCGACACCCGCACGCCGTTCTGGTTCACGCTCTTCCAGTGCGGGCTCGTGGTCATCAGCGCACTCGTGGCGCAGTGGCTGCTCACCGCCGACGTCATCGGGATCACCTCCCTCGCCGCCACGATCGCACTCGGTCAGTCGATCGCCAGCACCATCCAGACCGTCGTCGCCGTCTGGCTGCTGCACCGCAAGATCGGCGGGCTGCAGATCGGCACGTGGATGTCCGCAGTGCTCCGCTTCGCCGTCGCCGCCGTCCCGGCCGGTGTCGCGGGATGGGGCGTGTTCCTGCTCCTCGGCGGAGCGGACGGCTGGACGACCGCCGACAAGCTCCAGGGAGCCCTCGGAACCTGCATCATCGGCGCCGCGGTCGTCGTCGTCTACGTCGGGATCCTCGCTCTGATGCGGGCACCCGAGCTGAAGGCCGCAGGATCCATGCTGCGCCGATTCCTGCCGGGCCGATGACGCCCCTCGCGCGGGAATTCCCCGCGGTTACCATTGGTTGAAGCACTCGAACGCCGCAGGGATTCTCGGCGTCACCCCGATCACGGAGAGCACATGCGTCAGGTCATCATCATCGGCTCCGGCCCCGCCGGATTCACCGCCGCCATCTACGCGGCGCGCGCGAACCTCAAGCCGCTGCTCATCGCCAGCTCCGTCGAGGTCGGCGGAGAGCTGATGAACACCACCGAGGTCGAGAACTACCCCGGATTCCCCGAGGGGATCCAGGGTCCCGAGCTCATGGCGAAGTTCCAGGAGCAGGCTGAGAAGTTCGGCACCGAGGTCGTCTACGACGATGTCACCGAGCTCGACCTCGCCGGCCCCGTCAAGACCGTGAAGCTCGGAAGCGGCGCGGTGCACGAGACCCGTGCGCTGATCTACGCGACGGGCTCCGCCTACCGCAAGCTCGGCATCGAGGGCGAAGAGCGCCTCTCGGGCTACGGCGTCTCGTGGTGCGCCACCTGCGACGGCTTCTTCTTCCGCGAGAAGACGATCGCCGTCGTCGGCGGGGGCGACTCAGCGATGGAGGAGGCGACCTTCCTCACGCGCTTCGCCGACAAGGTCTACGTCATCCACCGCAAGGACTCGCTGCGCGCGTCGAAGATCATGCAGGAGCGTGCCTTCGCGAACGAGAAGATCGAGTTCGTGTGGAACAGTGAGGTCGCCGAGATCCTCGGTGGCGACTCGGTCACGGGAGTGCAGCTGACGTCCACGGTCGACGGCACCGTGCGCGATCTCGCCCTCGACGGCCTCTTCATCGCGATCGGCAACGACCCGCGCACGCACCTCGTGCACGACAAGCTCGACCTGACGGCCGAGGGAACGATCTGGGTCGACGGCCGCTCGGCGAAGACCTCGGTCCCCGGTGTCTTCGCCGCGGGCGACGTGATCGACCCCACCTACCGTCAGGCGATCACCGCTGCCGGTTCCGGCACGGTCGCGGCCCTCGACGCGGAGCACTTCCTGGCGGATTTCGATGACGCCTCGGTCGAGTTCCCGGCGGCAGAGGCCGCAGAGATCATCACCGCCTGAGCGGTCGGGAACAGTTTCACCTCGGCTGCTGTTGTAGCAGGCGAACCTCGAATCAAGGAGAACTCTGATGAGTGCAAAGGCTACGAGCCAGGCGACCTGGGAGCAGGACGTTCTGCAGGCCGAAGGTCCCGTCCTCGTGGACTTCTGGGCCGAGTGGTGCGGACCGTGTCGTATGGTCGCCCCCGTTCTGGACCAGATCCAGGCGGACAACCCCGACAAGATCACCATCCTCAAGCTGAACGTGGACGAGAACCCGCAGCTGGCGATGCAGTACCAGATCACGTCGATCCCGGCGATGAAGGTGTTCCAGGGCGGTGAGGTCAAGACGACCATCATCGGTGCCAAGCCGAAGCCGGCCCTCGAGCAGGACCTCGCCGCTTTCATCGGCTGATCAGGCTTTCACAGGGCCGCTACCCTTCCGGGTGGCGGCCCTTTCTGCATCCCCCGCCCCCTGCCCCGTCCCCCGTCCCGATCTGCGGAGCCGGTCCCGTTCTGCGGACGTTTCCGCCGGATCTGCCCGCAGATCGGGTCAAGGTCCGCAGATCGGGACGCCGCGGCGCGTGACCCGGGCTCAGGCCTTGTCCGACACCGGAACGGATGCAAGACCGCGCGCCGCCCGTGCGCGATCGACGATCTCCTGGATCACCGCCGTCTTGGCCTCGTTGTACGCGGTGGTGCCCTCCTGAGCCGACACCACGGCCGACTCCTTCGCCTGCTCATAGAGCACGACATCGTCGGGATGCCCGAGCAACCAGTCGCGCAGGATCCGCTGGTTCACGGTCTCCCAGTCCGCCGCGGTGAAGAAGTGCGCGATCGCGACGCGACGCTCGCCGGCCGTCAGGATCATGACGGGATGCGATCGCACGCCGCTGCCGATCTGCCACCCTCTCGCCTCGAGAGCCGGCCGGTGACGCTCGAGGTCGGCGACGGAAGCGATCCGCACCGCGAGATCGATGATGGGCTTGGCGCGCAGTCCGGGCACGGCCGTGGAACCGATGTGCTCCACTGTCCATGCCTCATCACCATGCGTGCGGATCTCCGCGGCGAGCAGCTCGAAGCGCTCGGGCCACGACGGGTCGTAGGCGACGAGCATCCGATCCACCGATGTCAGGAGGCGTCGGCGACCGTCGGGTCCCAGCGACGGTGGCGTTGCTTCTCGTCCAGCAGCCCCCAGACCGCCGGCGTCAGCTCGGGGTACTCGAGGGCGATCTGCCGCAGCACACGGTAGTGTCGAGCGGCGCTCGGACGCACTCCGTCGTTGGCGGCGATGTTGTCGGCGCGCAGCAGGTAGACGACGAGCTCATCGACGCTCGGCAGCTCCTCCATGAACTCCCAGGGGTCCTCTCCCCCCAGGAGTCGCTCCTGAATCAACACGGCGAGTTCGTCCGATGCCTCTGCACGCAGCACTTCGAGGCTGGCGCGGCGGGGAACGGACTCGGTCATGCTTCCAGCCTACGTCGCCTTGCGGGTGCCCCGGCGCTTCACCGTCAGCTCGTCGGTCATCTCCTCGAGCTCCTTGCCCTTGGTCTCGGGGACCTTGAAGTACACGAAGAAGAACGACAGCAGAGCGAAGAACGCGTAGAAGCCGTAGGCGAAGGTCAGACCGATCTCAGCGAACACGGGGAAGGTGGTAGAGATGAAGAAGTTCGCGGCCCACTGCGCGGCCGCAGCGACGGCGAGGGCTCCGGCACGGATCGAGTTCGGGAAGATCTCGCCAAGGAGCACCCAGACGAGCGGTCCCCATGTCGCGCCGAAGAAGACGACGAAGCCGTTGGCGCAGATCAGGGCGACCGTGGCCCACGGGTCGGGCAGCGTCGCCGTTCCCTGCGCGTCGAGCGTGCCGAACGAGAATGCGACGGCCATGAGACCGAGGGTGACGGTCATACCGACCGACCCCACCAGCAGCATGATGCGACGACCGATCTTGTCGACCAAGAGGATGGCGATGATCGTCACCACGATGTTCGTCACCGAGGTGATGACCGAGGTGAGCAGCGCGCTCGACTCGTCGAATCCGACCGACTGCCACAGCGTGGTCGAGTAGTAGAAGATCACGTTGATGCCGACGAACTGCTGGAACACCGAGAGCAGGATGCCGACCCAGACGATCGGCTTGAGGCCCAGGCGGCTGCCACGAAGGTCGCGCAGCGACTCTTTGCGCTCGGTGTCGATGGTGCCGGTGATCTCCTTGATCTTCGCCTCGACATCGAGGGTTCCTGTCACCGTGGTCAGCACCTCGGACGCGCGTTTCAGGTCGCCCTTGCGCACGAGGTAGCGCGGAGATTCCGGCAGGCGGAGCGATACGAGCCCGTAGACGAGCGCGGGGATCGCCGCGACCATGAACATCCACCGCCAGGCGGTGAGGCCCCACAGCGGCTGATCAGCCTCGCCTGCGATGCCCGCCAGCAGTGCGTCAGAGAGCAGCGCGGCGAAGATACCCGTGACGATGGCGAGCTGCTGCAGAGAGCCCAGCCTGCCTCGTACCGCGGCCGGTGAGACCTCTGCGATGTAGGCGGGAGCGATGACGGATGCCGCTCCGACACCGAGTCCGCCGATCACGCGCCAGATGATGAGATCGACGACGCTGAAGGCGAGGCCGGAGCCGATGGCGGAGATGAAGAACATCGCCGCGGCCACCACCATCACCGGGATGCGGCCGCGTTTGTTCGCGATGGGGCCGGCGAACCAGGCTCCCACCGCACATCCGATCAGAGCGGACGAGACGGCGAAGCCCTTCAGCCCGACGCCGAGATCGAAGCCGGAGACGTCACCGGCGAGAGCGTCGACCGCACCGTTGATCACGGCGGTGTCGAAGCCGAAGAGGAATCCTCCGAGTGCCGCGGCGATGCTGACCGCGATCACCTTCCGTTGAATAGCCGGTGTGGGCTGTGACGTGGACATGACTCCCCCTCATCGTGGTGACCACGCGAGTCTATGGGAATACCGGTGTTCTAGGGGGTGGTCACGCCGATCCGAAGCCGGATTCGCCCAGTTCCTCGAGAATGCGATTCAGATCCTGAATCGACGCGAAGTCGATGATCACCTGGCCCTTGCGAGCACCGAGAGAGACCTTGACCCTGGTGTTGAGGCGGTCTCCGAGGTTGCCGGCCACTTCGTCGAGGTACGCGCGTCGCGCACCGGGGGTGGGCTTCGGGGTACGGCCGGCCGATGTCGACGGCTGGCTCTTGGCGGCTGCTTCGGTGGCACGTACGGACAGGTCTTCGTTGATCACCTTGTCAGCCAGACGCTGCATGGCCTCCGGGGTGTCGAGGCTCAGGATCGCGCGCGCATGACCTGCGCTGAGCACTCCGGCCGCGACGCGCTGCTGCACAGGAACAGGCAGCTTGAGAAGGCGGATGGTGTTGCTGATCTGCGGACGCGAGCGCCCGATGCGCGTGGCCAGCTCTTCCTGAGTGATACCGAAGTCCTCGAGCAGCTGCTGGTAAGCGGATGCCTCTTCCAGCGGGTTCAGCTCGGAACGGTGAAGGTTCTCGAGCAGGGCGTCGCGCAGAAGATCCTCGTCTGCGGTCTCTCGCACGACAGCCGGAATCGCATCGAGACCGGCCTCACGGGCGGCGCGGGTACGGCGCTCGCCCATGATCAGCTCGTACTCGCCCTCGGAGTTCTTCCGCACGACCACGGGCTGCAGCACACCGAACTCGCGCACGCTGTGCACGAGCTCCGCAAGATCCTCGGGGTTGAAGTGCGTGCGCGGCTGACGGGGGTTCGGCACGATCTTCTGCGGATCGATCTGGATGAGGTGAATGCCGGGCACGACCTCGAGGTCGGGTTCCTCTTCGGCCACCGTGGCCGCCTGGTCGGTCGCAGGCCGGAGGCTCGCGCCGGGGAAGAACACATCGACCGGACGCTCAGCCTGGTCAGCGGTGGGAATCAGGGCTCCGATCCCCCGGCCCAGTCCAGTGCGCTTCGCCATCATTTCTCCTTGCTCTGCGTCGCTGTGCGCGACGCGATCTCGACGGCAGCCTCGCGGTACGCGACGGCGCCGGCCGATTGCCCATCGTAGGCGATCACGGTCTGACCGAAACTCGGCGCCTCCGATACCCGCACAGAGCGCGGGATGACGGTGTCGAGCACCTGGTCCGGGAAGTGGGTGCGGACCTCATCGGCGACCTGCTGCGCAAGACGGGTACGCCCGTCGAACATGGTCAGCAGGATGGTCGAGAGATGAAGGTCGGGATTCAGATGCTTCTGGATCATCTGGATGCTGCCGAGCAGCTGGCTCAGGCCCTCGAGTGCGTAGTACTCGCACTGGATCGGGATGAAGACCTCGTCGGCCGCGGTGAACGCGTTGATCGTGAGGAGGCCCAGCGACGGCGGGCAGTCGATGATGACGAAGTCCATCGGGTTGTTCTCCAGGTAGTCCTGAAGGGCCCGACGCAGGCGGTGCTCACGAGCCACCTGAGCGACGAGCTCGATCTCTGCTCCTGCGAGGTGGATCGTGCTCGGAGCGCAGAAGAGGTTCGCGTCCTCGGGGCTCTGCTGCACGATGTCGGCGAGAGGAACCTCATCGATGAGAACGTCGTAGACGCTGGGGACGTCGCCGCTGTGTGGGACTCCCAGCGCAGTGGATGCGTTGCCCTGCGGGTCGAGATCGATGACGAGGACCTTCGCACCGAGCCCGGAGAGTGCTGCGGCGATGTTCACCGCGCTCGTCGTCTTTCCGACTCCACCCTTCTGATTGGAGACGGTGAGCACGCGGGTCTCCCCCGTGAACTCGACCTTCACGGAATCGAGCACCCGACGTCGTGCCGAGAGGTCGGCGATCTCGCGCGCGAGCGGCGTATCCATGCCGAAAGAATCCTTCGGTGTTGCCTTGTCGGACTGTTTCACGTGAAACATCCACTCCTTTCGGGGCCGTGTTCCACTCTAATCGCTGAGGCCGACGTTGCCCCGCATGAGTGCTGCCCTGTGGATCCGGTCCAGCCCACCTGCCCTTCGGTACTCTCGTCCTTCCACCGGTGCGCTGCGTGGTGAGGCGCTGGCGCTGGCGCTGGCGCTGGCGCTGGCGCTGGCGCTGGCGCTGGCTGAGCATCGACTCCTCCTGAGGAGTGGGCCGTCCGTGTTACCGCACGTGAGTGGGAGTCGTGGCGACGAACTCCGCGTTGTTTCACGTGAAACGCTGACGGTAGAGGTCGTGCAGGATGTCGACGGTGTCACCGAGAGGTGCTGTCGCGTTGAGCTCCAGCGTCGCCGTCGCACGCAGCAGGGGCTCTACGGACTGTGTGTTCGCGATGATCTCGGCGCGATCCTCCGACGATTTGCCGTACGGGTTGTCGTCGCGCGCGTCGATTCGGCTGAGCATCACGTCGAGAGGTGCCGTGAGCAGGACGACGTGATGCAGTGCGGGGTAGAACTCCCCCTGGTTCGCGACGGTTCCCGAGACGATCACATCGTCATGAGCCCGCAGCAGGTTCGTCATCCTTTCGGTGATCCAGTCGCCAGCGGAATCCTTCCAGCCGACGTCATCTGTGTCGACTGCGAAAGCGCCTCGCCGGGTGAGCTCCCGGATCACGGTTGACTTGCCCACTCCGGACATGCCGGTGACCAGAACTCGTGCCATGTCGACACGATATCCGAGACCGTGCATCGAGCGCGCGAAGTCAATCAGCAGTGCAGATGCATAGTCACGTGGTTTCCGGGTGCCCCAGTGCCAGAATGCCCCAAGCGACGCTCTAGCTGCAGAGAATCAATCTGGGAGCGATCACTCGCGATGTGAGCGCTTCGCAACACCATCGCGAAGATCACTCTGCCTAAGTGCAAAGGACTCGCTCCACGGGTACCGAGAGCGACCATTCAGTGGTGACGCGCGAGTGGCCCTTCACATCACGGTTTAGAAGGAACGCGAGGTCGGAGCAGCTCGCGTTCTGCCGCACCACTCGTCCGCGTCTCGTTCCCGCCGCATCCGAGCCGCATCCGCGCGAGCCGACGGCGTCACTGCTGCAGGTCGTGAAGATATGCCCTCGGCTCATACGGCGCGACGACAGCCACAAAGGAAGGACGGACGATCTCGAGTTGCGCCACTGTTTCACGTGAAACGCGTAGTCGGCGCCCACTTCTCTCCCCGCCGCGGCTCTCACCTCCTCCCTCAGGCCACACGCCAGTGCCCCTTCGACGCCCACATCCTCAGCGTCACAATCGGGAAGCTCCTCGAACCAAGAGAGGGACGCAGCGAACACTCGACAGAGTCAACCCTGCCTGCGAAGGCCACGGTTCCCCTCATTTCCCGAACGTTGCCGCGCCCTGTCCTGTCCTGTCCTGTCCTGCGCTCACATCGACATCCGGAGTGCGTGCGCCTCGCGTAATACACTCGCGAGCGCGTCCCCAAGATGTTGCGCCTTTGTCGTGACGACGGCCACTCCCCTCTCCTCACCCACTCCCCCCCCCCACGCGAGCGCGGTGCCTACAGATCACGCGATACCTGGGTGACTCCGCCCGGCCGCCCGAGACGGCGAGCAGCCAGCTTCACGCTCGTGTGAGACCGAGGTAGATCTCTGCATCTTTGCCAATCTGACGAGACTGCATGCTTCGATTCCTCCACAGCTCGTGCGGCCGGGACAGCAGCCTGAAGTCAGGCTCTCACCGGAAGCCTGACGCCCTCACACCCCGGAAGGTTTCGCATATGTGCCGCGCCTCGTCGGTTACCGCTCCCCGGTCCGGGAAGCGCATAGAGCTGAGTTCATCCCCACTACATGAAGGCCTCGCCGGACGACTCCGGCGGCGACGAATCCGAGCGCGCCCCAGACACCACCACTCGCACGCGTGACCCGCATGATCGTCTGCCGCACCTCAGTCCGCACGCCACGCACCACACTCCACACGCCACACGCCACACGCACCACCACCCTTCAGTTCACACCGTGTGGCGCCGCCGGCGGCGCTCGCACGCGTTGATCCTTCAGGACCAGCGACGCGTGAACCCGTTTCACGTGAAACACCCCGTTGAACGTACTCCCATGCTCCCCGCCGTAGGTGTCGCGCCTCACCGAACAGATGGATCACATCTCGTGCCGTCGAGGTGATGGCATCTACGAGAGGACCAGGCCTCACAGCGATAGCACGGGATCGGTAGATCATTTCTCTTCCGGGCTGGTCCTTCAGGTGAAGATCACCACCCCATCAACGGTGCCTCGATCGATGAGCTGACCACGCGAGCATAGCTACGCAAGGGCGCCGAGGAGTCAAACCCACTCGACCTGATGACCATCGGCCACCCTCACGGCCCCAGGAACGCCTGTCGATTGCAGCGCCATGAGCGTGTGCTCAGTACTCGTGCACACAGCAGATCTCGCGAAGCATCCGAGCCCGGCGGATGCCATAGATGTTTCACGTGGAACACGGAGTTCGCTGGGCTCACTGCCCACGAGGCTGAACGGAGTGATCCGCTCGCGAGGTGGGCGTGCGGACACATTGGACTTTCATGCAGACTGAACACTGTCTCACTCCGGCGTTTCACGTGAAACATGACGCTCTGCAGCATCACGGCGGCTTCCTCGCTCGCTCCGAAGCTGAGGCGTCTACCGTCATGTACGTTGTCAGGGCCACCTCTCCGCGCGGCGATTGGTGGCGACACAGCCGCTCCTCCGGGGGCGGGCTCCATACATCGCTTGTTTCACGTGAAACGTATGGGCATGAATGTTGCAATCAACCGGACCACCCCTCCCCAAGGAGACTGACCGCACGTCGATCCTGGTGTCGTGCAGCCGGTCGGTGCCCGTTGAGCACCGACAAACCCGACAACCAGCTCAGCCCCGAAGACCAGCGAACTCACGTCATAGCGGCGGGCACAAGTGGCCAAGCCTGGCCAGGTGTCTTCGACCGCGATGAAACTCGACCAGCCCTACTCTGTGACGACCGCACGTCAGACAAATCCTCATCAGATCACATCCGCGACAGCAACAAGTGTTCCACGTGAAACACGCAAGTGTCCCTGCGGCACCAGCGGGAGAATGAGCGTCAATCACGCACCCCGGAAGTGCCGGCACGGATGCAGGTCCAGCCACACACCATCTGCGGAGCTTTCCCGTCCCCCTGCCAGCAGATCACGTGAGTGACGCCGGTCCCATCTGTTCTCAGACTCGTCCGCAGCGCGCTGTGTTTCACGTGAAACAACGTGGTTACCCGCGAGCCATCAACGCTCCGCGGTTCACGCCCTCAGTAGAGCATCAGATGAAAACCAACGACCGACGTCACACCTCGGTCGACCGAGTGGCATGACATCAGCACCCGTGAAGCGAATCTCATTGCGTCGAAGTTGCCCCACGGAGACCAGATCCCCTACCCCGCGACACTCCCCACGGCGGGGATACATGACCGCGACGTGTCCACGTCAACGCTCGCACGCAAGCATGGAGCGGGAAGGTCCCGCTGCTCGCGGCGGCACGACCCCCACGACGCCCTCCCCGCGGCAGCTGATGTTTCACGTGAAACGCGCGTCCCCGCAGATCGGATGCACTGCTAAGCCGGACCCACGCGCCGTTGCCGCCGGCAAGCGGTCAGCGAACGCGCGCGCGCAGGACGCGCGTGGTCTCGGGAAGAACGCCCTCGCCCAGTACGTCGACACGAACACTCGACAGTTGGAACTTCTTGATCTGCTTCTGAGCAGCGTCGATCTCGTTCGACACGTTCATCCCCTTGAGCAGCGTGAGCTCACCACCATCGCGAACCAGCGGCGCCGTGAGAGGGATGAGAGTGCGCAGCGCACTCACCGCACGAGCTGTGACGACGTCGAAGCCGTCGGGTCGCTGAACCTCTTCAGCTCGGGCACGAACGACCTCGACGTTCGACAGCCCCAGTGCCGATACCTGCTCATTGAGCCAGGTCACTCGGCGCTCCATCGGCTCGACCAGAGTGAACTGGGCGTCCGGACGCGCGATCGCGAGCACGATACCCGGAAGACCGGCTCCTGACCCGATGTCCGCGACCGACCCGCTGAAGAGCGGAGCGGCGATCGCGCTGTTCAGGATGTGTCGAGTCCAGAGCCGAGGAAGCTCGAGGGGACCGATCAGGCCCCGCTCCTCGCCATGCTCAGCCAGCGCAGCGGTGAACTGACGAGCGAGCTCTATGCGATCCCCGAACATCTCCCCCGCGACGGCGGGCTCGGTCTCCACGACGCTCGTCACCGAGGCATCCGCCCCCGAGAACTCCGACGACATCAGCGACGGCGCAGAACCGTGTGACGATCCGCGCCCTCACCGTACGATTCAGAGACAAGTCCCTGATCAGCGGCAATATCGTGCACCAGCTTGCGCTCGTAGCTCGACATCGCGGGCAGCGAGGCCTGGGAAGCGCCGTCATCGAGCTTGGCCGCAGCCGCGTTCACGAGCGTCTCGAGCTGGCGGCGCCGAGCGTCCCGCGATCCACCGATGTCGAGGATCAGACGAGAGAAGGAACCGGTCTTGTTCTGCACCGCGAGCCGTGTGAGCTCCTGCAGTGCCTGCACGGTGTCGGGTGCCGACAGAAGCGACAGGCCATCGCCCTCAGCCTCCACCGACACGTACGCGCGTCCCTGACGCACGTCGAGGTTGAGATCGCCATCGATGTCCGCGATGTCGAGGAGCTCCTCGAGGTAATCCGCGGCGACGTCGCCCTCGTTCTCCAGCTGAGCCACGGTGGGCTCGACGGTCTCCGTCATGTTCTCGCTCACGCGCCGCCACCCTTCTTCTTCGCACGCTTCTTGCCGACCGGCTGCTGACGCTTCGGAGCCTCGGCCTTGGCCTTCTCGACCTCTTCGAGCAGGCGCTGCTGCTCGGCCTCGTACACAGCCATCGGAACGACCTTGCCCGACGAATCGATCGCCTTGCCCTTGCGCGCCAGGCGCTCCTCACGAGCCTTGGCGGCCTCGGATCCGGGGGTGGGCATCTCGCGGATGACCAGGAACTGCTGACCCATCGTCCACAGGTTCGAGATGAACCAGTACACGACGACGCCGAGCGGGAAGAAGATACCCGAGAAGATGAAGCCCAGCGGCAGGATGTAGAGCATGATCTTCTGCATCTGGTACGCCTGACCGGTCTTGGCCTCGGGCGACAGGTTCTTCGAGATGATCTGCAGCTGAGTGAAGAACTGCGACGCGATCATGAGCACGACGAGAACCACCAGGATGACGATCGCGACGGTGTTGCCGGCGTCGACCGCGTTGCCGAGGGTCTCGTGCAGGGATGCGACCCCGAACAGCTGCGCGTCGTAGAACTGCTCGGTGAGCTCGGCGTTGAGGAGACCCACGCCACCGATGCCGGCCGCGTGGTGCTTCGTCACGTCGTTGAGCACGCTGAACAGCGCGAAGAAGATCGGCATCTGCACCAGCAGCGGAAGACAGCTCGACATCGGCGTCGTGCCGTGCTTCTTGTACAGCGCCATGGTCTCCCGGCTCATGGCCTCGCGAGAGAGCTGATCCTTCTTACCTCGATACTTCTCCTGAACTTTCCGCAGCTCAGGAGCGATTTCCATCATCTTTCGCTGGCTCTTGATCTGCTTCACGAAGAGCGGGATCAGAGCAGCACGCACGACGATGACGAGTCCGACGATCGACAGCACCCACGTGAGACCGGATGCGGCAGGAAGGCCCACCGCCGTCAGCAGCCAGTGCCAGGCGACGAGCACGAGCTCGACCAGCCACTTCAGCGGCCAGAGGATCGTCCCCAGCAGATCGAATCCGCCGGAGGCGGGCGCCGGTGAGGGCGTGGTGCTGGCGAACAGAAGGTCAAGACCCACCGATCAATCCTTTCGGGAAGGGACGACGAAACCGCGGGCGGTCAGGTCATAGCGGAAGTGTTCATGCGGACGGACGTCATCGACGCCGCCGTGGCTCCAGGGATTGCAACGGAGTATGCGCCATGCCGAGAGCATCGTTCCCCGCACGGCACCATGCTGTTGCACCGCACCTACAGCGTAAGCGGAACAGGATGGGTAATAGGCACACACGTCTCCGTACATCGGAGAGATCACTGCCCGGTAGCCGGTCAGGAACCCGAGTACGAGGTTTCTCGGCACCAGTGGGATGCTGCGCACAAGATCTCGGGGCTGCAGTCGTGCGCTTCCGAGTGAGGATGCCGGGAGCGCCGTCATGTCGTCACCGGCGCCAGCCGCCCGAGGCAACGGTTCACATCCGCACTCAGTTCGGCATAGCTCGCGGTCGCGGACGCAGGAAGGGCACGGATGACGACATCCGTGCCCTCGGGAACTCGCGGGAGCGCCTCCGCGCAGACGGCCTTGAGGCGTCGACGGACGGAGTTGCGCACCACTGCGGTGCCAACCTGCTTGCTGATGATGAATCCGAACCTCGCGGCTCTGCTCTCGCCCGTCGTCATCATCGAGGTGACGACGCGCGCCCCGCCACAACGTGTCCCACGTCGAACGACCAGTCGATAGTCGCTACCGCGGGTCAGGCGATACGGGCGGGCGAGCACAGCGGTTTACGCGGAGAGCTCGGTGCGGCCCTTCGCGCGGCGAGCCGACAGGATCGCGCGGCCGGCGCGGGTGCGCATGCGAAGACGGAAACCGTGCTTCTTGGCACGACGACGGTTGTTGGGCTGGAAGGTGCGCTTGCTCATGAAATCACTCCGGGGAAAGCTGCCACCGGGATCATTTTGACCGGAGACATAGGGATCTGCCATTCAGGCATAAGTCAACCGATTAAGGGTACGTCCTGACGGCGCGCAGAGCAAATCTGCGCGCTGGGACACCGGACCTCCTGCACGATCCGCACAGCCATTATCCACAACCCGCGGCCTGCACGTATGCGCAACACGCGCGCGGATTTCCCAGGGCAGGTTGCCGATCACAGCCGCGATGACTACCGTGGCATCCGAAGTTATCCACAGGGAGACGCCCGTCGCCGAACCCTCCCCGATCACCCAGCTCCGGAGCGTCATGTCCTCACCAGCCCAGCCCGACGTCCCGATCTGGACCACGGTGCAGGAGCTGCTCGAAGCCGACGACCGCGTGACGCCCCAGCTCCAGGGTTTCCTGAGTCTGGCGGTCCCGGCCGGAGTCATGGCCGCGACTCTCTATCTCGAGGTGCCGAACGACCTCACCGCAGCCCAGATCAACAAGAGACTCCGACTGCCGATCATGGAGGCTCTCTCGCACATCGGCGACGAGGTCACGTCGTACCGGGTGGTGGTGAACCACGAGCTCGCCGAACAGCCGACCGCGCCGATCGCAGTCCCTGACTTCGGCCGACAGGAGAACGTCCGCATCGAGTCGCCCATGGAGCAGCCCACTCCGATGCGGCACGAGTCGCGACTCAACCCGAAGTACACCTTCGACAACTTCGTGATCGGTCAGTCCAACCGCTTCGCGCACGCTGCCGCGGTCGCCGTGGCCGAAGCGCCGGCCAAGGCCTACAACCCGCTCTTCATCTATGGAGACTCCGGGCTGGGCAAGACACACCTGCTGCACGCGATCGGGGATTACGCACAGTCCCTCTATGCAGGAGTGAAGGTGCGGTACGTCTCGAGCGAGGAGTTCACGAACGACTTCATCAACTCGATCGCGAACAACCGCGGCGCCGCGTTCCAGGCCCGGTATCGCGACGTCGACATCCTCCTCATCGATGACATCCAGTTCCTTCAGGGGCGTGCCGAGACGCAGGAAGCCTTCTTCCACACCTTCAACACACTGCACGACCACAACAAGCAGGTCGTCATCACCAGCGATGTGGCCCCGAAGCACCTGACCGGCTTCGAAGACCGCATGCGCAGTCGGTTCGAATGGGGCCTCATCACCGATGTGCAGGCGCCCGACCTCGAGACGCGCATCGCGATCCTCCGCAAGAAGGCACAGAGCGAGGCGCTCCACATCCCTGACGAGGTGCTCGAGTACATCGCCACGGTGGTCTCCTCCAACATCCGCGAACTCGAGGGCGCCCTGATCCGGGTGTCCGCGTTCGCGAGCCTGAACCGTTCCGCTCTCGACATCTCGCTCGCCCAGACCGTGCTGCGCGACATCATCGACACGGCGGAGGACAACATCATCTCGCCGACCGACATCATCACGGCGACGGCGCAGTACTTCAAGCTCACGGTCGACGACCTGTACGGCTCGAGTCGTTCGCAGCAGATCGCGACCTCACGACAGATCGCCATGTATCTGTGCCGAGAGCGCACGAGCCTCTCGCTGCCCAAGATCGGTCAGCTGTTCGGAAACCGCGATCACACGACCGTCATGTACGCGTACAAGAAGATCAGCGAACTCATGAAGGAACGCCGTTCGATCTACAACCAGGTGACCGAGATCACCACGCAGCTCGGTCGTCGCTGAACGGGCACCGCGACTCCGAAAAGGGGGTCACAGCATCCGAGAGGACGCTGTGACCCCCTTTGCGTGCGTGCGACGCGCCGTGTGAAGAACGGATCGATGCCACTTTGCACATGTGGATAACTTGTGGATGGATGGGGATGAGCTCGGGACGAACATGGGAGAAATCGTCGAACCTGTGGATAACTACGACATGCTCGCGATCGCATCGGATGCTCCCCACCCGCGTAATCCTCAGGGATTCCACAAGTGACAACCGTGTAGTTCCCTACTCGCGTCTGCTTTCCACCGAGTTATCCACAGTATCCACAGCTGTTAACACCGTTAAGGAGTTAATCCAATCCAGGGGCGATCCGATCACCAGACGGTGTGGAAACCCGACCGGTCCCCGGGAATCACATCCGCGTAGGGATCCGTGTGACTCTGGGGCTAGCATGGGAAGCCCTGCACCGGCAGGGACGATGACGACGCGTCTCAGAACGACGACAAGGGAGCACCCGTGAGGTTTCAGGTCAACCGCGATGTCTTCAGCGAGGCTGTGTCCTTCGTCGTCAAGCTGCTTCCGCAGCGCAATCCGCAGCCGATCCTGGCCGGAGTGCTGATCGAGGCCGACGGCTCCGGGCTCACGCTCTCGGCATTCGACTACGAAGCATCGGCGCGCACCACCATCGAGGCCACGGTCGAGGATCCGGGCACGATCCTCGTGCACGGTCGACTGCTCTCCGACATCGCCAGCCGACTCCCGAACGCTCCCATCGAGATCGCCGTCGAAGACGACGGAAGCATCTCGGTCACCTGCGGATCCGCACGCTTCACCCTGGCAGCCATGCCGGTCGAGGAATATCCCTCCATCCCTGAGGTCTCCGGATCCTCCGGAGTCGTCCCCGCAGATGACTTCGGCACCGCGATCGCGCAGGTCGGATTCGCCGCATCGCGCGACGACGTGACCCCGGTGCTCACCGGTGTGCAGCTCGAGGTCTCCGGTCAGAGCCTCAGCCTGGTCGCGACGGACCGCTACCGCGTGTCGCTCCGCGACGTCCCGTGGGACGGAGAGGCCGTTGAAGCCACGGCACTCGTTCCCGCACGCACCCTGCTCGAGGTCGGAAAGACCTTCGGACACGCCGGCACGATCCAGATCGCGTTCTCGGGTGCCGGTGACCGCGAGATCATCGCCTTCACCGCCGGGAACAAGACCGTCACCTCGCTGCTCATCAAGGGGAACTTCCCCCCGGTCCGCCGCCTGTTCCCGGAGCAGACCGACCACTACGCGGTCGTCAACACCGCCGACCTCGTCGAGGCGGTGCGTCGTGTGTCGCTCGTCCTCGACCGGGCCGCGCCGCTGCGGTTCACATTCGCCAGCGACGGGGTGACGATGGATGCGTCCGGCAGCGAGCATGCCCGTGCCTCCGAGTCTGTGGATGCGATCCTCTCGGGTGGTGACGAGGTCACGCTCGGTCTCAACCCGCAGTACCTCATCGAGGCACTCGGTGCGGTCAAGAGCGAGTTCGTGCGTGTGACGTTCACCTCGAGCGACAACGCCAACAAGCTCAGCCCCGTGCTCATCACGAGCCAGACCTCGGTCGACCAGGCGGGACTCGACTCGTTCAAGTACCTGCTGCAGCCGAACCTGCTGCTTCGCTGACCCCGGTACGAACGGGCAGACGCCCGCGACTCCGAGTGTCAGAGGCCGAAGGTAGGCTGACAGCGTGATTGTGGAGCACCTGAGTCTGGTCGATTTCCGCAATTATGCGACCGCCGAACTCACCCTGCACCGCGGGCCGAACGTCCTCGTCGGTCGCAACGGTCAAGGCAAGACGAATCTCGCGGAGGCAGTGGTCTTCCTCGCGACGCTCGGCTCTCACCGTGTGTCATCCGATGCACCGCTCGTGCGCGACGGTCAGGAGTACGCGATCATCCGCGCCCGGCTCTCCCACGGCGAACGCCGGGTTCTCGTCGAGGTGCAGCTCAACAAACAGGGCGCCAACAAGGCGCGCATCAACGGGTCTCCCTCCAAGATCAATGAACTGCCGCGCTATGCGCATGTCGTGCTCTTCGCCCCCGAAGATCTGCAGATCGTCAGAGGCGACCCCTCATCCCGTCGCCGGTTCGTCGACCAGCTGCTGATCCAACGCACGCCGCGCATGGCATCGGTGCTCGGTGACTACGACCGCGTGCTCAAGCAGCGCAACGCCCTGCTCAAGTCCGCTCGAGCTCGCGGGATCAAGGGTGAGGGACTCAGCACCCTCGACGTCTGGGACGACAAGCTCGTCTCGCTCGGCGCCGAGATCATCAACGCCCGCCAGCGCCTCGCGGCAGATCTGCAGCAGCCGGTCGCCGAGGCCTATGCCGCGATCGCCGGTGAGGATCATCGTCCGCAGCTGGAATGGGCGCTGTCGGTGCGCGGCGCAGATCCCGAAGACGGCGAATCCGCTCCGATCGACACCGACGGGGTGCTGAGCACGGCGCAATGCGCCGAGATGTTCCACGCGGCCCTGCTCGCGAAGCGGCCGAACGAGCTCGAGCGCGGTCTCACCCTCACGGGTCCGCATCGCGATGACCTCGTGCTGAGGGTTCGCGACCTTCCGGTGAAGGGCTATGCGTCACACGGAGAATCGTGGTCCGTGGCGCTGGCGCTCCGACTCGCCTCCGCCGAGCTCCTGCGCAGCGAGTCGCCCGCGGGCGATCCGGTGCTCATCCTCGACGACGTGTTCGCCGAGCTCGATGCCGATCGTCGCCAGCGACTCGCCGCTGTGACCGCCGGCTACGAGCAGGTGGTGGTCACCGCCGCGGTGGAGGAGGATATCCCCGAGGTGCTGCATGCACACGTCGTCAGGATCACCGCCGGCACGATCAGCGATGACCGCGAGCGCCAGTCGCCACAGAAACTGAGGGATGCGCGGGACGCAGAACCCGCGGATGCGGCGACAGCCCCCGAGACGACGAGCCCGGCGAGCGAGAAGGACGAGACGGATGACTGACATCGCTCCGGTTCCCGCCGCGGAGACTCCCGAGACCGTGGCGACCTATCTGCGCCTGCGCGGACTGCAGCCCAGCTCGAAGAACTGGAAGCGGAAGCGCCGCGTCGTGGTCGACGACGACAATGCGCCCTTCACTCCCGGTCGCGATCCGGGCACGCTCGGCGCGGTTCTCGACAGGCTCACCCGCGATGCGGGGTGGGAGACGACCCTCGCCCGGGAAGACCTCGTGCGCCAGTGGGGCGACCTCGCGGGAGCGGACACCGCGAAGCACTCCGAACCGGTGTCTCTCGAGCGCGGGGTGCTCACGGTGAAGTGCGATTCGACGGCCTGGGCCAAGAACCTGCAGTTCATGCGAGGCACGATCCTGACCGAGATCGGACGCCGCTATCCGTCGGCCGGCGTCGAGAATCTTCGCTTCATCGGACCCGACGTACCCTCGTGGAAATGGGGTCCCAGAGTCGTTCCAGGGCGGGGTCCACGCGATACCTACGGGTAGGACACCACGCAAGGGGTCCGACACGCTCAGAGGCCCACAGGTGGCCGCTGAGCCGCATCTCGCCACGAAAGACCGCTAGACTGGGAGTTCGTGATATCGATGTGGAGAATGCTCTCTGATGACGCCTGAATCCCCCGCTGACGAGACGGAATCGACCAACGGAGACCCCTCGACGGTCGCCGACTCCGGATCGTCGGCACCCGCACCCAAGGCGAAGCAGCCGGGCGAGTACGGTGCCGACTCGATCCAGATCCTCGAAGGCCTCGAAGCCGTCCGGAAGCGCCCCGGAATGTACATCGGATCCACCGGTCCGCGCGGTCTGCACCACCTGGTCTACGAGATCGTCGACAACTCGGTCGATGAGGCCCTCGCCGGGTACGCCGACACGATCCTGGTCACACTGCTCGAAGACGGCGGCGTCCGCGTCGTCGACAACGGTCGCGGCATCCCCGTCGATCCGCACTCGTCCGATCCGACGAAGTCGACCGTCGAGGTCGTCCTCACGATCCTGCATGCCGGCGGAAAGTTCGGCGGCGGAGCCTATGCCGTCTCGGGCGGTCTGCACGGTGTCGGTTCGTCGGTCGTGAATGCGCTGTCGACCCGGTTCGACGTCGAGGTCAGGCAGAAGGGCTTCGTCTGGCGGCACAGTTTCGCGGACGGCGGAGTTCCGCAGCAGCAGCTCGAGAAGGGCGAGGCGGCCGACACCACCGGCACGACCATCACCTTCTGGCCGGACGGCGAGATCTTCCAGGAGACGCTCGAGTTCGATTACGACACTCTCCGCACGCGCTTCCAGCAGATGGCCTTCCTCAACAAGGGCCTGCGCATCGAGCTCGCCGACGAACGGCCCTCCTCGGCCTACGAGATCGAGGAGAACGGGCAGGCGATCGTCAAGCAGCCCGGCGACGTCTTCTACTACGAGCGCGGTCTCGTCGACTACGTCGAGTATCTGAACAAGGTGCGCCACGCCGAGGTCGTCAACGACGAGATCATCGCGTTCGAGTCCGAGGACACCGAGCGCAAGATCTCGCTCGAGGTCGCGATGCAGTGGACCACCTCGTACACCGAGAACGTCTTCACCTACGCGAACACGATCAACACGCACGAGGGCGGAACCCACGAAGAGGGCTTCCGTGCCGCGCTCACGACGCTCGTCAACAAGTACGCGCGTGCGAACAACCTGCTCAAGGAGAAGGACGACAACCTCTCGGGCGACGACGTCCGCGAGGGACTCACCGCGGTCATCTCGATCAAGCTCGGCGAGCCCCAGTTCGAGGGTCAGACCAAGACCAAGCTCGGAAACACCGAGGCCAAGGCGTTCGTGCAGAAGGTCGTCGGCGATCAGCTCGGAGACTGGTTCGACCGCAACCCGAACCAGGCCAAGAATGTGATCCGCAAGGCGATCGATGCGGCGACCGCGCGTCTCGCGGCCCGCAAGGCGCGTGAGACCGCTCGTCGTAAGAGCGTCTTCGAATCGGCGGCGATGCCCGACAAGCTCAAGGACTGCACCAGCAAGGACCCGTCGATCAGCGAGATCTTCCTCGTCGAGGGTGACTCGGCAGGCGGCTCGGCGGTGCAGGGTCGCGACCCGCACACGCAGGCGATCCTCGCCCTGCGAGGCAAGATCCTCAACGTCGAGCGCGCACGTCTCGACAAGGCTCTGGGCAACAAAGAGGTCCAGGCGATGATCCAGGCCTTCGGCACGGGCATCGGCGAAGAGTTCGACATCGAGAAGGCGCGCTATCACAAGATCGTGCTGATGGCGGATGCCGACGTCGACGGCCAGCACATCACGACGCTCCTTCTGACGCTGCTCTTCCGCTACATGCGCGGGCTCATCGAGGCCGGATTCGTGTATCTCGCGATGCCGCCGCTCTACCGTCTCAAGTGGACCAACTCCGCTCACGAGTATGTGTTCAGCGACGCCGAGCGCGACGCTCTGCTCAAGCACGGGCTCGACAACGGCAAGCGGATCCCGAAGGACGCCGGAATCCAGCGCTACAAGGGTCTCGGTGAGATGAACCCGAAGGAGCTGTGGGAGACCACGATGGATCACACCACCCGCACCCTTCGCCAGATCACGATCGAGGATGCCGCAGCGGCCGACGAGATCTTCAGCGTGCTGATGGGCGAGGACGTCGAGTCCCGACGCAGCTTCATCCAGCGCAATGCCAAGGACGTCCGCTTCCTCGACATCTGACGCCACGCGGGTCCCTGAGCTCGTCGAAGGGTCCCGGATGCTTCGACAGGCTCAGCAACCAGGAAACAGCTCCGCAACCAGGAAATGACACATGACTGACGAAGAACGCCCCGACATCACCGAGGGCCACGACCACGGCAAGATCGATCAGGTCGATCTGCAGTCCGAGATGCAGCGCAGCTATCTCGACTACGCGATGGCCGTGATCGTGGGCCGTGCGCTCCCCGACGTCCGCGACGGACTCAAGCCCGTGCACCGGCGCGTGCTGTACGGCATGTACGACGGCGGGTTCCGCCCCGACAAGTCGTTCTCGAAGTGCGCCCGTGTGGTGGGCGAGGTCATGGGCCAGTACCACCCGCACGGCGACTCGGCGATCTACGACGCCCTCGTCCGTCTGGTGCAGCCGTGGTCGCTCCGGTATCCGCTCGCGCTCGGACAGGGAAACTTCGGCTCCCCCGGCAACATGGGCGCCGCCGCTCCCCGATACACCGAGACCAAGATGGCTCCGCTCGCGCTCGAGATGGTGCGGGACATCGAAGAGGACACGGTCGACTTCCAGGACAACTACGACGGTCAGACCCAGGAACCGACCGTCCTGCCCGCGCGATTCCCGAACCTGCTCGTCAACGGGTCGGTCGGCATCGCGGTGGGAATGGCGACCAACATCCCTCCGCACAACCTTCGCGAGGTCTCGGCTGCGGCCCTGTGGGCGCTCGACAACCCGGGTCTCCCCCGTGAGGAACTGCTCGAGGGTCTGATCCAGCGCATCCCCGGGCCGGACTTCCCGACCGGCGCCCAGATCCTCGGCACCAAGGGCGTGCAGGAGGCGTACCGCACCGGTCGTGGGTCGATCACGATGCGCGCGGTCGTGAACGTCGAGGAGATCCAGGGTCGTACCTGTCTCGTCGTGACCGAGCTGCCGTACCAGGTGAATCCCGACAACGTCGCGGTGAAGATCGGCGATCTCGCCCGTGACGGCAAGATCACCGGCATCGCCGACATCCGCGACGAGTCGTCCGACCGCACGGGTCAGCGTCTCGTCGTCGTGCTCAAGCGCGACGCGGTCGCCAAGGTCGTGCTGAACAACCTGTACAAGCACACCCAGCTGCAGGAGAACTTCGGCGCGAACATGCTCGCGATCGTCGACGGCGTGCCCCGCACCCTCGCGATCGACGGCTTCGTGACGAACTGGATCACCCACCAGCTCGAGGTCATCGTCCGCCGCACACAGTTCCGCCTCGCCAAGGCCGAGCGACGCATGCACATCCTGCGCGGATACCTCAAGGCACTGGATGCTCTCGACGAGGTCATCGCGCTGATCCGTCGCTCCGCGACGGTCGAGGACGCTCGTGAGGGACTCAAGAAGCTCCTCGACATCGATGACGACCAGGCACAGGCCATCCTCGACATGCAGCTGCGCCGCCTTGCGGCACTCGAGCGGCAGAAGATCCTCGACGAGGCGGCCGAGCTCGAGAGGCTCATCGCCGAGTACAACGCGATCCTCGCCGACGAGGGCCTGCAGCGCGGCATCATCCGCGATGAGCTCACCGGAATCGTCGACCGCTTCGGCGACGAGCGTCGCACGCACATCCTGCACGGATTCGACGGCGACGTGTCGATGGAAGACCTCATCGCCGAAGAGGAGATGGTCGTCACCATCACGCGCGCCGGCTACATCAAGCGCACGCGCAGCGACAACTACCGGTCGCAGCACCGCGGCGGCAAGGGCATCAAGGGTGCTCAGCTGCGTGCGGACGACATCGTCGAGCACTTCTTCGTGACGACCACGCACCACTGGCTGCTGTTCTTCACCGACAAGGGTCGCGTCTACCGGGCGAAGACCTACGAGGTCCCCGAGGCCGGTCGCGATGCGAAGGGCACGCACGTCGCCAACCTGCTCGCGCTCCAGCCCGACGAGAACATCGCGCAGGTGCTGGACATCCGCGACTACGAGGTGGCCGACTACCTCGTGCTCGCGACGCGTGACGGCCTCGTGAAGAAGACGAGCCTCGCCAGCTATGACACCAACCGTCAGGGCGGCGTCATCGCGATCCGTCTGAACGACGAGGACGAGCTCGTCTCGGCTCTGATGGTCAACGCCGAGGACGACATCCTGCTCATCAGCCGCAAGGGCATGTCGGTGCGGTTCAGCGCGACCGATGAGGCTCTGCGCCCGATGGGCCGCGCGACCGCCGGCGTCAAGGGAATGAAGTTCCGCGAGGGCGACAGTCTGCTGTCGGCATCCGTCGCAGCCATCGGTCAGTACGTGTTCGTCGTGACCGACGGCGGCTATGCGAAGCGCACCGCGATCGAGGAATATCGCGTCCAGGGACGTGGTGGATTCGGCATCAAGGTCGCCAAGCTGCACGATGACCGGGGCACTCTCGCGGGTGGTCTGATGGTCTCGGAGGACGACGAGGTCTTGGTGGTTCTCTCCAGCGGCAAGGTGGTACGCTCTGCCGTGGCCGAGGTGCCCGCCAAGGGCCGCGACACCATGGGAGTGGTGTTCGCACGGACGACGGAAGCCGACCGGATCCTCGCCATCGCCCGCAACGGTGAGCGGGGCCTCACCGAGGACGACGCGTCGGGTGAGGCGGAGGCGGAGTCCTCCACCACCTCCCCCGAGACGACCGAGAACCCTGAGGAAGCAGACGCATGAGCACGGTAGCCGACAAGCTGGCGAAGAAGTCCACGCGTAAGACCGGAGGCAAGCAGGTCCGCCTGCGCCTCGTCTACGTCGATTTCTGGTCCGCAGTGAAGCTCTCTTTCCTGGGAGCTGTCGCGCTCGCGATCGTCACCATGGTGTCGTTCTTCCTGATCTACCTCGTGCTGCAGGCGACCGGCGTCCTCAACCAGGCAGACGAGTTCATCGGCACGATCACGAGTGACTCGGTGCGGATCTCTGAGCTGGCGGGTCTTCCCCAGGTGATGGCCTTCGCGGCCGTCGTCTCGATCCTCAATCTGATCGTCTTCACGGTGCTCGGCGCGGTCGTCGCCGGCATCTACAACGTCGCGGTGAAGGTGACGGGCGGGCTTCTGGTCGGGTTCACCTCGAACTGACCGGTCGACACACAGACACACAGAAGGGCGGATGCTTCGGCATCCGCCCTTCTCGCTGTCTGAGAGCACGATCTAGACGACTCCCGTCGTGCCGAGCAGCGTCCCGATCAGCCAGGTGGCGAGCAGCGCGAGCGCCCCGCCGATGACGAGTCGTATCGAGGCGCGCCCCGCCGGGGAGCCGCCGATGCGGGCCGACACCGTGCCGGTGAGTGCGAGCGCCAGAAGCACGGCTACGAACGTGACGGGAACCCTCCACTCGGGCGGCGGAAGCAGAATGGCGAGAAGCGGCAGCAGCGCGCCGAGAGTGAACGCCACCGCAGACGACAGCGCCGCATGCCAGGGATTCACCAGATCGTCCTGATCGATGCCGAGCTCGACCTCGAGATGGGCTGCGAGGGCGTCGTGGGCCGTGAGCTCCTGCGCGACCCGACGCGCTGTCTCCTCACTGAGACCGCGTTCGCGGTAGAGGCCCGTGAGCTCCGTCAGCTCGGCCTCGGGCATGGTCTGCAGTTCGGTGAGCTCCTTGGCGATCAGCGCCCGCTCGCTGTCGCGCTGGCTGCTCACCGAGACGTACTCGCCGAGAGCCATCGAGATGGCCCCGCCCACGAGTCCCGCGAGTCCTGCGGTCAGCAGTGCGGCGTTGTCGGTGGTCGCACCGGCGACACCGACCAGCAGCGACGCGACGGACACGATGCCGTCGTTCGCCCCGAGCACTCCGGCGCGCAGCCAGTTGAGTCGCTGTCCGAGCCCCGAGCCGTGCGGTTCACCCTCATGTGCGGTCATGCGCTCAGTGAATCAGAACGGTTGCCACCGCGCTCCCCCTTTCACTCTCACGCGCGACACCGGGGCGGTAGGGAAAACCCGAATCAGGGTGTCGGGATGCCTCGGTGTCGGCGTGATCCGTGCCGCCGTACCGTGGAGACATGACGACACAGACTGCCACGCCACCACCGGCGACGGCCACGAAGCCGCCGCTGCGCATCGTGCTCACGATCCTGCATCTGGCGGGCATCGGGGTCATCGGTGGATTCATCTTCGCGACTCTCTCGGGACTCCTCGGTACGGGGCTGGGACTGCTCTTCGCCGCCGGCGTCGGGATCGTGCTCCTCGTCGGCCTCGTCTACGCGCTCTTCGGCGTGGGCTGGTTCGAGGTCGCTCGGGTCGGTGCGCTCTACAGGACACCGATCGCTCCCCTGCGGTGGCGTCCGCGTGACCGCCCGGGATTCGTCGGGTGGCTGCGGGCGCTCGGACGACAGGCGATCGACGGCCGCATGTGGAGGGCACTGGCGAACTTCGCCATCACGGCCGTCCTCGGCTGGATCGTGCTGCGGCTGGCCTGGGGCGTCGTGTGGTCGATCGTGATCTGCTTCGCTCCCCTGGCGGGCACCGACACGGTGATCGGGCCGTTCGGCGGCGGGGGGATCGACGCCACCTGGGCGCCGCTCATCGGCATCCTCGGGATCGCCGCCTCGATCGCCGGCATGATCGGTCTGGCGCTGCTGCACCGGGTGATCTCACTCGCCGTCGTGATCCGCAGCCGCGAGGCCGAGCTCACCGAGCGCGTGCGCACCAGTACAGCGCAACGGGAGGGCGCGGTGCGTGCGGCCGACCTGGAGCGCACGCGCATCGAGCGGGATCTGCATGACGGCGTCCAGCCGCGACTGGTGTCGGTCGGGATGACGCTGGGGCTCGCCCAGCAGAAGATCGACAACGATCCGGCCGCCGCGAAGGAGCTGATCTCCGAAGCCCACACCTCGACCAAGGCGGCGATCACCGAGCTGCGACAGCTCGCCCGAGGCATCCACGCGTCGGTCCTTGACGACCGCGGACTCGACGCCGCTCTCTCTGCCCTCGCCAGCCGCTCGCACATCCCGGTGAGTCTCGACGTCCGCATGGACCCGTCGACGGGCTCAGGGACCCAGAGGGCTTGTCGAGACGCTGAGGCCGCGGTGTACTTCTCGATCGCCGAGTCGCTCACGAATGCCGCCAAGCACTCCCGTGCCAGCGAGACGAGGGTGACGGTGCGACTGCGTGAGGGAGGCGTGCTCTGGGCCCGCGTCGAGGACAACGGCATGGGCGGCGCGCAGGTGCAGCCCGGTGGTGGCCTCGACGGCATCGCGAACCGCATCCTCGCGGCCGGCGGAACCTTCCGCCTCGAGAGTCCGCTGGGTGGACCGACCAGCCTGGAGGTGAACGTGCCATGCGCATCCTGATCTGCGAGGACTCCGTCCTGCTGCGCGAAGGACTCGTGCGGCTGCTGGAGGATGCCGGCCACAGCGTGGTCGCGGCGCTCCCCGACATCGAGGGCCTCGATGAGGCGGTCGCCGACACCGACCCCGAGCTCTGCATCCTCGATGTGCGGCTGCCGCCGACGTTCACGGACGAGGGCATCCGCGCCGCCCTGCACCTTCGCGACACGAATCCCGCACTCCCGCTGCTCGTGCTCTCGCAGTACGTCGAGGAGCGCTACGCATCCGACCTGATCGCGGCGCAGGGCGGCCCCCTCGGCTACCTGCTCAAGGATCGCGTGGCCGACGTCGCCGAGTTCCTCGGTTCCGTGCAGCGCATCTCCGAAGGCGCGACCGTGCTCGATCCCGAAGTCGTGGCTCAGCTGCTCACTCGGCGCAATCGCGACGACCGGATGCTGCGACTCACCGAGCGCGAGCGCACCGTGCTGGCGCTGATCGCCGAGGGGAAGTCGAACCAGGCGATCGCCGCACTGCTCTTCCTCTCGGAGGCGAGCGTCGAGAAGCACATCACCGCGATCTTCCAGAAGCTGGGCCTCGAGCAGGGCGAGTCGGGCAACCGTCGAGTCCTCGCAGCGCTGGCTCACATCGAGAACACGGGCGGCACGACGCCGACCGGACAGACAGGAGTGGGACGATGACCACGAACGACGACTTCCCGGGCGGCCACACGCCGTACACGCCGCCCCCGGCATCCACGCCGGATGCACAGCCCGCCGACACTCATGCCGCTGTGCCGACCGGGGCCGACTCCTCGACCCAGGTCCCCTCCGGTGGGGGCGGATCCTCGTCGGGAGCGAGGGCGATCATGATCGTGACCGCGATCGTGGGGGGCATCGCGCTGCTCGGCTCGGGTGCCACGGCTGCCGTCGCGGCGACGGGCGGCCTCATCGCCTCGTCGACCGAGGGCACCGACTCACTGCAGACCGCGGACGTCTCGGGACTCCAGGGGCTCGACCTCGATGTGGATGCCGGGGCGATGCGCATCGAGTTCGGCGACGTCGACGAGGCGGAGCTCTCGGTCACGAACAGTCGCGGACCCGGGTGGACGCTCGAGCGCGAGGGGGACGATCTGGTCGTCCGCAGCCCGGAGTTCCGGTTCGGCTGGTGGTTCGGAAGCTGGTTCGGTGACGACGAGTCGGCGGTGCTCACCCTGCCGGAGAGCTTGCGGGATGCTGCACTCGATGCCGACCTGACTCTCGACGCGGGAAGTCTCGACGTGGCGGGTGACTTCGGTGCCCTCGACATCTCGGTGAACGCGGGTGCGCTCGACATCGAAGGCGCCGCGAGCAGTCTGCGCATCGACATGAGCGCCGGTCGCGCCGATGCCGTTCTCGACGGTGTCGACGAGGCGGACCTCAGCGTCGCGGCCGGTGACCTGAACGTCGAGCTGACCGGGCGGGCGCCTTCGCAGACGACCATCGACGTCAGCGCCGGGTCCCTCGATCTCACCGTTCCGGACGAGTCGTACTCGATCATCCAGGACGTGAGTGCGGGGTCTCTCGACGCTCGTGTCGACCAGTCCGGCGGCGCGCGGAACACGATCGAGGTCTCGCTCTCGGCGGGCAGTGCGACCATTCGCCCGGGCGACTGACGCCGGTCGAGGGCGGGGCCCGGTCAGGTCCCCGCCCTCGATTGGGATTTTGTCGAAATCTCCGGTAAAGTTCTGGAGGTTGACGGGCCCATAGCTCAGGCGGTTAGAGCGCTTCACTGATAATGAAGAGGTCCCAGGTTCAAGTCCTGGTGGGCCCACTCCTCAACTCAAGAAATTCCCTCACGGGGCCTTAGCTCAGTTGGTAGAGCGCCTGCTTTGCAAGCAGGATGTCAGGAGTTCGAATCTCCTAGGCTCCACACTGTGTTGAGACAGTTCGAGAAGGCCCCGCTTCGTGCGGGGCCTTCTCGTTTCTGCGTCTCGCGGGCGTTCAAGGGATGGTCTGCTCGGCTTCGGTGAGCTGCACATCGCCCGAGTAGCGGATCCCGAAGGTGCGCACGTCGACGACTTCTCTTCATCGAACCTCCCCCTCCGGCGCCCAGAGCCTCCCCGACGACCTCGACTGTGCCCCTCCTCCACAGGTGTTAACAACCCTGTTAACAACTCCGCGCGCGCAGAAATGGTCCTCCTGATCAGGGAAATCCATCCACAGCTGTGGATGGATCTGTTAACAACTCGGATGTCCACGCAACTTTTCCGGACCCCTGTGCATTCCGAGGCATCGGCATTCATCATGCATCCTTAGCAGTGAGTCGTACCTCGACGATCTCGCGAACGGAGCGCACCCATGAGCACACGACGGACGACCATCGGCGTCGTCGCCGTCATCTCGGCCCTGCTCCTCACATCCTGCTCATCTGATCAGAGTGCCGAGGACTCCACTCCCACCCCCGTTCCGTCGCCGACTCCGGCGTTCACTGAGCCGACCGTCTCGATCACCTATATGAAAGACGGCGAAGCCCACGAGGTGGTCGGGCATCCCACGAAGCCCCTCTGCGACTGGGATCGGTACATCACCGTGATCGCGGAGGACCTGCTTGTGCCCTCGGGGGTGACCACGCAGTACGACGAGGGAGCCGAGTCGAGTATCGCCGCATGGGTGGGTGACGACGGTGTGGCCGCGAAGTTCCAGTCGCGCGGCGAGATCTCGATCGAACGGGGTGAGGAGACGTCCGTGCTCTTCGTCACTGAACTCGAAGGGTATGCCGACATCGCCCCGCGCGAGGTCGGTGTCCCCGCGTCGATCAATACGGTCACCGGTGAGTACGAGCGCGTCGATGCGACGCTGACGTTCGCCGTCACGTGCCCGAACGAATGATCGCAGCCCCTGGGCTCCCCGTCGGTCGAGGACATCGAGACGGTGGATCGTCATCGGGCGACGGCCTGGCGGCGGTGACTCCCCTGCCATGTCGGAGCCTCCTCCACAACCCCCCTTCCCGCGTTCGATGACGGGGCGTAGCGTTCCCGTCATGACTGCGGCGAAGACGATGATCCAGACAGAGGCCATCTTCGACTCGGCGAGCTATCTTCTTGCGCAGGATCAGGACGTCGCGGATCTGCGCCGTCGCATCGAGGAGGCCGCGAAGACCTCCGGAATCTTCGTGGATTTCGTGGTCGTCGGCAATCGCCAGGTGAGTGTTCTGATCACGCAGCACAGTCGGGTGACGATCAGCGTGGCGACGGTGGCGTTCGATGAGCGAGACACCGGCGACCTCGACTTCCCCTACGGCGGGTACTACGACATCCTCTGACTCGGAGGTCGATGACGATCGGTGATTCGATCGACCTCAGATCCGCGGGCCGCGGATGATGCGCACGGGACCACGAGCCTCCCGGATGCTCACCGGCTGCTGCTTCTGAGTGACGATGATCTCGTCCAGATCGGCGAGGTCGGCGGCGACTCTGCGCACATCGGGCATCACCGGACGCCAGGATGGACCTCCGACGGTGCGCGCGACATCGCTCGGACAGATCGACGACTGACCTCGGTGTCGAAGGAGGGTTCGGATCGTCGCCGCGATCCGCTCATCGAAGGTCGCGCCGGTGCGGTCCTCCCACCAGGGTGCACCGCGTTCCCCGAGCGCCGTCTTCGCATCCTGCACCCGCCGACGCGCATCGGACTCGGATGCCTTCACCGCCCGTCGCGCCGCCATCAGCTCGTCCACCAGTTCCTGGCGGAATCCGTCGGGGATCGACGGGTCGGTCGCTCGCCAGCGTCGCCCGTCGATGACGACGTGGTGGCCATCCGCCGTGAGCTCGGGCGCGGGCCTGTCATCGGATGCCATGCGGGAAGTATCCCCTCCCGTGCTCGTGACCCGCAGGGGCTTGACGTGGTGCGGATCAGACGGCGCGGAGGCCGTGCGGCGCCACGTTCAGCCGCTCGCCGCCGGCGCCCGTCACGACGACGATGTCTTCGATGCGGGCACCCCACTCCCCGGCGAAGTAGATGCCGGGCTCGATGCTGAACGCCATGCCCTCTCGCAGCACCAGGTCGTTGCCCGGTGCGATGTACGGCTCCTCGTGCACCGAGACGCCGATGCCGTGGCCGGTGCGGTGCAGGAACGCCTCGCCGAGCCCGGCATCCGTCAGCACCCGGCGCGCTGCGGCATCGACCTGTGCTGCGGTCGCACCCGGTCGTACGGAGTCGACCGCGGCCTGCTGCGCGCGCACCAGCACTGCGATCCGCTCGGCGGCCTCGGGTGCGGGATTCCCGACCACATATGTCCTGGTGCTGTCGGAGTTGTAGCCGCTCGGCACCGCTCCCCCGATGTCGACGACGACGATCTCGCCGTCGCCGATCACGCGGTCGGAGACCTCGTGGTGCGGGTCGGCACCGTTCGGGCCCGAGCCGACGATCACGAACTCGACCGTGCGGTGCCCCTCGGCCACGATCGCCTCCGCGATGTCGGCGGCCACCTCGCGTTCGGTGCGCCCGGCGCGCAGCCACTCGGGTACACGGCGATGCACGGCGTCGATCGCCGCCCCCGCCCGCCGCAGCTCGGCGATCTCGTCTGCGTCCTTGATCATGCGTCCCTCGCGCAGCACAGGGGTCGCCAGCTCGACCCGCACGCCGAGCCTTTCGCCCAGAGGGATGACGTGCAGCGCCGGCAGCGCGTCGGAGACACCCACTCGGCTGACGGAGCCGAGGGCATCCGCGACGAGATCGTACGGGTTCTCTCCATCGACCCAGTCGGACACCGCGAGGCCGAGCGCGCCCACCGCCGTGGTCCGCACCTTCGCGAGTTCCATGCGCGGCACCACGATCGTGGGGGCGAGTCCCGGTCCGAGAACGAGTGCGGTGAGCCGTTCGATCGTGTCGCCCTCGACGCCGACCAGATACTGCAGGTCGGGGCCCGGGCCCACGATGATCGCGTCGAGACCGGCGTCGGCGGCGAGGGCTGCGGCGCGGTCGAGTCGGGCGGCGTACACGGAGGCGGGGAACGGCAGTGTGCTCACGGCATCCACGCTACTGCGCGGGAACTCCCTCGGGAACGGCTGCTCAGCTGACGGCGATACGGATGCGCTCCGCGAGCGCCGTGCGGTTGGCAGCCGTGAGTTCGAGCAGAGCGTAAGCGGTCGGCCACATGGTGCCGTCGTCGAGGTTCGAGATCGGCTCGAAGCCGAAGGTGCCGTAGCGGACCTTGAACTTGCTGGCGGGCTGGAAGAAGCAGAGCACCTTGCCGTCCTTGCCCCACGCGGGCATGCCGTAATAGGTGCGCGGCATCAGCTCGGGCGCCACCTCGGAGACGAGGGCGTGCAGCGCCAACGAGAGCTCACGATCCTTCTCGTCGGGCAGCTTGGCGACCGCCGCCTCGAGGTCGGCCACACCCTCGGCGCGCACCTCGTCGGGGGTCTTCTTCGCCCGGGAGCGCGACTTGCGCTTGTCGGCCGCCGCCTCCTTCATCGCCTCGCGCTCTTCGGCGCTGAAGTTCTTCTCGTTGTCGGCCATGACCGGCTCCTTTCACGGGATGATCTGCGATGGATCTCACACTACGGATGCCGTGGCCCGCTGTGCTTCTCGATTCCTGATCGATCTCGGTCACACGACGACGGCATCGAACGGAACCCGGTTATGGTGAGGTCATGGACATGCGGGTCGCGGCATACGCGGTCGTCACCGATGACGACGGACGCATACTTCTGGCGCGCTGGATCGAGGGACGCCGAGTGGCCTGGACCATGCCGGGCGGCGGTCTCGAGCCGGGCGAGTCTCCGGAGGATGCGGTCCGCCGAGAGCTCCGCGAAGAGACCGGGTACACCGTCAAGGTCGGCGAACTGCTGGGCATCCACTCACGGGTCATCCCGGCGAGCCAGCGGGTGAATACGTCTGATCAGCCGTTGCACACGCTCCGGATCGTCTACCGGGCGACAGTGAGAGGGGGAAAACTCCGCTTCGAGACCGAAGGATCCACCGACAGGGCAGAGTGGTTTACTCTGGCGTCGGTGGCTGACCTGCAGCGGGTGAAACTCGTCGACATCGCTCTGCGGATGGCCGGCATCCTCTGACCGAGGCGGCGCTCGGACTCAGTCTCGAGGCTCTTCGGGCACCGAGATGTCGGCGACGGTCGCGCCGTATGCGGCGATGAGATCATCGGCGTCGACGAACAGGCTGTAGCCGTGCGCACCGGCACCCATCGCGATGCGCTGTCCGACGATCGACTCGTCGGCGTAGATCGGCCAGTCGGTGGTGCTGCCGATGGGGACGATGGTCCCGCGCTCGTAGCCCGTCGCCGCGAGCGCGAGGTCGGGCTCGGGAAGACGCAGCTTGTTGACACCGACGACCGCACGCAGCTTGGGCCACGAGATCGACCGGCCTCCCGGCACCAGCGCGAACAGGTAGGTGTCGTCGGACCGCTTGACGACGAGCGTCTTGACGATGCCGGAGGGCAGGATGCCGAGCAGCTCCGCGGCCTCGAAGAGGCTGCGGGCCTCAGGCCGCTCGCGGATCTCGATGTCGAGACCGCGTGACTCCGCGGCATCCGTCACCCGGGCATGGAGATTCCCCGGCTCAGCGGCCGGGGAATCCGATGTCGAAATCACGCGTCAGGTGCGGAGAGCGGGTCGTCGGCGACCCAGAGCTCGTCGTCGGCGCGCAGGGCCTGCCAGGCGGCGTAGAGAACGCCGACGGCTGCGGCCGCACCGAGGATGATGGCGATGACCGATCCGAGGCCCGGACCCTTGGGCTCAGGCTTGGTGGCCTTCTTGACCTTCTTCACGACACGCTCGCGCTTGGCGTTGGCGACATCCCACGCGGTGAGCGCGGTGCCGACGACTCCACCGACGATCGGGACGACCTTGTCGTCCACCACGTGGTGACCGAGACGCACGCCGCGGTCGACGACCGGCTGGACGCGACGGTTGTAGGTGTCCTGTACGACAGGACCGACCTGCTCGCGGCCGAAGTGGCCGAGCTGGCGACCGGCCTCGCGGGCGACGTCGGCGGCGTGGCCGACCAGGACCTGCTGGTTCTCCCAGAGCTGGTTGGCGTCTTTCTGAAGACGACGCAGCTCCTTCTTCCGCTTGCGGCTGATGCTCACGATGCTCTCCTGTCGATTGGAGTACGGGTTCCCCATCTTGCCACGGGAGGCCGGATGGGGGGAGGGAATCGCCGAACCCTTGCGCTGAGCGGTGAACCGCGCTAGTTCAGGCCGCACACATGGGAAGCTCTGCGAGAATAAGGGCATGGCTCACGCTTCTCATGTCGCAACCCTGCACACCAACCACGGTGACATCGTCATCAACCTCTTCGGCGACCACGCCCCGAAGACGGTCAAGAACTTCGTCGGTCTCGCCGACGGCACCCAGGACTGGACTCACCCGGCCACGGGTAAGCCGGGCGAGGGCGCGCTGTACAAGGACGTCATCTTCCACCGCATCATCCCCAACTTCATGATCCAGGGCGGCGACCCGCTCGGACAGGGCGTCGGCGGCCCCGGCTACAACTTCGACGACGAGATCAACATGGAGCTCAACTTCAACGAGCCCTACATCCTCGCCATGGCCAACGCCGGCCTGCGTCGCAACGCCATCACGGGCAAGGCCGAGGGCACCAACGGCTCGCAGTTCTTCATCACGACCGATCCGACGCCGTGGCTGCAGGGCAAGCACACGATCTTCGGCGAGGTCGCCGACGACGCCTCGAAGGCTGTCGTCGACAAGATCGCCGCTGTGCCGACCGCTGCGGGCGACCGCCCGATCGAGCCGGTCGTGCTGCAGTCGATCGACATCGTCGCGGCCTGACGCCGACGCTGGCCGATCCGGATGACCACGCCTGAGTTCGCGGACAACCGCGACAACTTCTGCTACCGGCATCCGGATCGGCAGAGCTTCGTGCTCTGCCAGCGGTGCCTGCGCACCATCTGTCCCGAGTGTCAGACCCAGGCGGCGGTCGGAGTGATCTGCCCCGAGTGCATGCAGGCCGAGCGCAAGAACCGCACCCCCGCGCAGAAACGTGCCGAGCGCCGCTGGCGCAGTCGACCCGCGATGGCCACGGCACGCGGCGGCAAGCCTGTCGTCACCTACACGCTGCTGCTGATCACCTCGATCATCGGCCTGCTGCAGATGGTGCCGGGCATGGGCGGCGCCATCACGCAGCAGCTGCTCTTCGCCGCCGCGTACCTCTACCCCGATCTCTCGCTCTACCCCTTCGAGCCCTGGCGCCTGCTCACCGCCGTCTTCGTGCACGGCGGGTTCATCCATCTCGCGCTCAACATGCTCGCGCTGTGGATGCTCGGGCAGAACCTCGAGCCCATGCTCGGTCGCGTCCGATACCTCGCTCTCTATCTGATCAGCGGCATCGGCGGCTCCGTGGCCGTCGCGCTCATCGCCCCCGGCACGGCCACGGTCGGCGCCTCGGGAGCGATCTTCGGACTCATGGCCGCGCTGCTCATCGTCGGCAGGCACCTCGGGGCGAACGTCACGGGGATCCTCGTGATCCTCGGCATCAACTTCGTCATCGGGTTCTTCATCGGCGGCATCGCGTGGCAGGCCCACCTCGGTGGCGCGCTCGTCGGCGCGCTGGTCGCGTTCATCCTCACGCGCACCCGTCGACGAGACCAGCGCACCCTGCAGATCGTGCTGCTCTCAGCGGTCGTCGTGGCGCTGCTGGCGATCGTCGCCTTCGTACCTCCGCTGCTCATCACCACGGTTTACTCCTGATCGGGAGTTGTTAACAGGGTTGTTAACGGGTGTGAATAACATCTGTGTAATTCTCCCCATATTGGGGATAACCTGTGGATAACTTCGGTGAAGAACCGAAGAAGGCCCCTCTCGCCGGAGCGAGAGGGGCCTTCAGTACGTGAGCGGCCGGCGTCAGCGCCAGCGAGTGGTCATCAGGAAGCCGATCAGGGCGATGCCGAGTCCGATCGCGAGGTTCCAGTTGTCGAGACCCGGGATCGGGAACTGCATGCCGGAGATGTAGAACACGAGGATCCACGCGAGACCGAGCAGCATGAAGCCGACCATCACCGGCTTGAACCACACGGCGTTGGGGGTGGTGTCGCCCTCGCTGCGGGGTGCTTCGGGCTCTTCGATCTTGCGGTCACGTGCCATTCCGACATTGTACCCATGAGTTCTTTCGAAGATGGGACCGGGTCTCAGGGGCGTTCGTTCAGGCGGTCGGGATAATATCGGCGCATGACTGCATCCGTCGTCTCGGGGGAGCGACGAGCACGGAACCGCCGCCCTCGATCGCGCGCCACGTTCACGAGCGTCCTCGGCGAGCTCCTGCTCACCGCGGGCGTGGTCGTGCTGCTGTTCGTCGCGTGGCAGATGTGGATCGGCGACATCATCATCAGCGCGCAGAAGAACGACGAGGGCGCCCAGGTGTCGCAGCAGCTCGCTGACGCGCCTGCTCCCGAGCCCCCGCCGCTCGTCGAGGCCGAAGACGGAACGACGTACTACGAGCCGGTGATCCCCGCGCACCCCGCAGACGCGCAGTGGATGGCACAGATGCACATCCCGCGCTTCGGCTCGGAGTACAACGTCGGCATCTACGGCGGAACAAGCCGCGCTCGCACGCTCGACGATCTCGGCATCGGCGTCTACACCGACTCGAAGATGCCCGGAGAGGTCGGGAACTTCGCGATGGCGGGGCACCGCACGACCTGGGGCAAGCCGTTCAACCAGATAGACAAGCTGCAGCTGGGCGATGCGATCGTCGTGGAGACGCCGGACGGATGGTTCACCTACCGATTCCGCACGCTGGAGTACGTGAAGCCCACGCAGACCGAGGTGCTTCTCGACGTGCCGCAGATGCCCGGGGTCGAGACAGGAGAGAGGTACATCACGTTGACGGCATGCTCGCCCCTGTACTCGCTCGCCGAGCGCATCGTGGCGTACGGCGTGTTCGAGAGCTTCCAGCCCCGCGCCGAAGGACCTCCTGCCGCGCTCACCGACCCGCCGCCGCCCCCGGCCGCTCCGTCGATCTGACCGAAGGGAACGACGACATATGTACGCCGCGATCTGGCGCATCCTGCCCGGCCCCTGGTGGCTGCGACTCTTCATCGTGCTCGCGCTGGTCGCCGCCGTGCTCTACGCGCTCTTCTGGTTCGTCTTCCCCTGGGTGAGCCCGCTGATCACACCGGGCGAAGTCGACCTCGAATGACCCGCGTGCTCGTCGTGGACAACCACGACAGCTTCGTGCATACGCTCGTCGGCTACCTGCGCGAACTCGGCGCCGAGGTCACGATGATCGAGTCGGATGCCGTCGACACGGCGGCGTTCAGCGCACTGCTTCCCGGTGTCGACGGCGTGATGATCTCGCCGGGTCCGGGAACCCCCCGCGAGGCGGGCATCACGGTGGATGCCGTGCGCCTCGTCGCCGGGCTCGGGATGCCGCTGCTCGGCGTCTGCCTCGGACATCAGGCCATCGGTGAAGCGTTCGGCGCTCCCGTGGTCGAGGCGCCCGAGCTCATGCACGGGATGGTGTCGAGCGTCGTGCACGACGGATCTGCGCTGTTCGAGGGCATCCCCTCGCCGTTCCACGTCGGCCGTTATCACTCGCTCGCGCTCACCGAGAGCGACCTGCCCGCCGAGCTGCACGTGTCGGCGCGCACCGCCAGTGGCACCGTCATGGCGCTCGCGCACACCGAGCTGCCGATCGTCGGAGTGCAGTTCCACCCCGAGAGCGTCCTGACCGAGGGAGGCTACCGTCTCATCGCGAACTGGCTCGCACAGTGCGGTGATGCTGATGCCGTGGCGCGGGCGGCGGAGCTGCATCCGCTGCAGCACTGACGTCGCGGGCGGCGCTGATCCGCGGCGGGGTCAGGAGTGGCGTGTCATTCGCCGGCAGCACCGCAGAAGCGCAGCTCGACTGTCGATCCGATCGGCACGTCTCCCGGGGCGGCGGACATCGAAGCGACGGTGGGAGGGGTGACCGGGGTGCAGTCGGTCAGCTCGACGGGCTGGGCGACGAGGCCCAGGCTCTCGAGCTCTTCGGTGGCGGACTCGATCGTCCAGCCGACCATGTTCTTGATGGTGACCCGACCACTCGCGACGACGAGATTCACGACGGTGTTCGGGGCGACCTCGGCATCCGGCTCCTCGCTCGCCTCCATGACGGTATCGGCGGCGAGACCCTCGTCGTTGCGAGGGATGACGGTACCCAGCTGCAGGCCGGCCTGTGCCAGGGCATCCTTCGCGGCCGTCAGCGACAGCCCCGTGAGCGTCGGCACGACGACGGTCTCCTTGCCCGACGAGACGTAGACGGTCACGGAGTCGCCTTCGCTCACCGCGGTTCCCGAGGTCGGATCGGTGCGGGTGACGTTGCCCTCGGCGATATCGGTGCTCGACTCGAGCACGAGCTTCGCCGTGAGATCCAGCTCGCCGAGGTCCTGCTGTGCGCGCTCGGACGACACGTTCACGAGGTCGGGGACCGTGCGCGAACTGGTCGGGACGTCGCTCGGGCGCATGCTGATCGTCCACACCCAGAACAGGACGGATGCCAGGAGCACGGCCAGCAGCGCCACGCCCGCCCAGATCCACGCGACCGGGGGACCGGACTGGGTGCGCGCCATCGTGCTGTCGGTGCTGAGCTGACGCAGCGACCGCGCGGTCTCCTGAGCCTGGCGGGGGCTCGGACCGTACAGTTCGGTCGTCAGGGCGCCGAGCTCCTTGCGGCTCGGCGCGCGGCCGGCCACGGCGGAATCCAGGGCGGCGCGGAAGTGCGCGGCATCCGGGTACCGCTGGTACGGGTCCTTCGCGAGAGCGCGGAGCACGATCGGGTCGAGGGCACCGGGGGCGTCTTCGTTGACCTCGGTGGGAGGCACCGGGGTCTCGCTGACGTGCTGGTAGGCGACGGCCACAGGGGACTCGCCCCGGAACGGCTGTCGACCCGTGAGCAGCTCGTAGAGCACGACGCCGGTGGAGTAGAGGTCGGCTCGGGCGTCGACCGGCTCGCCCTTGGCCTGCTCGGGAGAGAAGTACGCCGCGGTGCCGATGATCTGCGTCGTCTCGGCGACGGTCGACGACGAGTCGGACACGGCTCGGGCGATGCCGAAGTCCATGACCTTGACCTGGCCCTTGTCGGTGACCATCACGTTGCCGGGCTTGATGTCGCGGTGCACCACACCGGCGCGGTGGGAGTAGTCGAGCGCCTCGAGGATGCCGTCGACGTAGCGCACGGCGTCCTCGACGGGCACGGGACCCCGGGCGATGATGTCCTTCAGCAGCGTGCCGCTGATGAGCTCCATGACGATGTAGGGCGGCTCGTCCGCGCCGGATCCCGAACCGGTCGACGGGTCGCCCGCGTCGTACACCCGCACGATCGACGGGTGTGACATGCGCGACGCGGACTGCGCTTCGAGCCGGAATCGCGTGCGGAAGGCCGTGTCGCGTGCGAGCTCGGGGTCGAGGATCTTGATGGCGACCTGGCGGCCCAGGGTCAGGTCGTGACCGCGGTACACCTTGGCCATGCCGCCATGCCCGATGAGCTCATCGACGCGGTAGCGTCCCGCGATGACGCGTGGCTCTGTCGACACGTACTGACCCCCTGGTTACGACCTGATGAATGCTCTCACAGACTACGACGCCACGTTGTTAGTCGGCTGTGGCGGTGCCCGTGCCGTTCGAGCCGGTCGTGGCCGTCGCGGTGCCGGAGCCACCGTTCGAGGAGCCGGTTCCGCCGTTCGCGGCTGCCGTTCCTGCTGCGGCGTCGTCATCATCGGCCGCGGTGATCTGCTCGGCCATCTGGGGCGAGTTGCCCGAGGGGCGGTCGCCGCAGAACGCGCGGTACGTGGCCGTGACCTGCAGCGCCGGGTCGTCGGCCGGAGTGATCTGGGCGTTCAGCTGGCCCTGGAAGCTCCGCGTGGTCTTGCCGTCGCTGAAGGTCGCGTTCGTGATCGTGACCTCGTATGAGCTGAGCGCGTCGGCGCCCGAGGGGCACGAGAACGCGGTCCAGTTCAGGGTGACGGGCTCACCGGCGACCGGCGTTCCCGAGAGGCTCGGAGCGGATGCCGGGGCTCCGATGTCCACGCGGGGGGCATACGCGGTCAGGGTGATCGAGTCGCCCTCTTCGAGGAGTCCGCGCGGCTCGACCGACTCCACGACGTCGACGAGGTCGTCGGACGGAGCCGGAGTGGTGCCCACGCGGCACTGCGGCACGAGGCCCGCTTCGGTCGCGGCTGCCAGGGCCTCCTGGCAGGGGAGACCGATGAGTCCCAGTGCGTCGACGTTGATCGGCGTCGCGGTGGGGGTCGGCTCCTGAGAGGGAGTGGGAGTCTGCGACTGCGTCGTCGGCGGCGGGGTCGTCGCGTCGGCGTCGGGATCGCCCATGTTCATGAAGGCGAACACGGTTCCACCGAGAACGAGGGCGAGCAGCACGATCAGTGCGATCAGCGGCCACGTCCACGGACTGCGCTTCTTCTTCTCGCGCTCCTCCTCGGCATCCGCGGCCGCCCCGGTAGGAAGCTGCGCGGTGGTGGGGAGGATACGGGTGGTGCCGTCGTCGCCGGTGGCGGTCAGCATCCGCGTCGCGTCGTCGTCACCCGCGATGCCTCCGGTGGCGATCGCGGGCACTGCGATCGCGGCCGAGTTCAGATCGCCGCGGCGCAGGGCCTGCGCGGCTCGCGCCACGGTCGCCGACGACGACGGGCGGTCTGACGGCTTCTTGGCGATCATCGCCATGACGAGGTTCTGCACGGGGATCGGCACGGTCGGCGGCAGCGGCGGAGGCTGCTCGTTGATCTGCGCCATCGCGATGGCCACCTGCGACTCACCCGTGAACGGGCGCTTGCCGGCGAGGCACTCGTACGCGACGATCCCGAGCGAGTACGTGTCGGTCGCGGGGGAGGCCGGGTGGCCCGAGGCCTGCTCCGGCGACAGGTACTGCACGGTTCCCATCACCTGACCGGTTGCCGTCAGCGGCACCTGGTCGGCGATGCGGGCGATGCCGAAGTCGGTGATCTTGACGCGTCCGTCGGGCGTGATCAGCAGGTTCCCCGGCTTGATGTCACGGTGCACGAGCCCCGCCGCGTGGGCGGCCTGCAGTGCTGACGCGGTCTGCGCGACGATGTCGAGCGTCTTGTCGGCGCTCAGCGAGCCGTCGCGTTCGATGATCGTCGAGAGCGCCTCACCGGGCACGAGCTCCATGACGAGGAAGGCGCTGCCGTTCTCCTCGCCGTAGTCGAAGACGCTGGCGATGCCCTCGTGGTTGACGAGCGCGGCGTGGCGCGCCTCAGCGCGGAACCGCTCGAGGAACCCGGGGTCCCCCATGTACTCGTCCTTGAGGATCTTGATCGCGACGGTACGTCCGATGACGTGATCCGTCGCCTCCCACACCTCGCCCATGCCGCCGATCGCAATACGCGACTGCAGCTCGTAGCGACCACCGAACGACACACCCTGCGTCGGTCTCATCTGCCCAGCACCGCCTCTATGACCTTCTTCGCAATCGGAGCGGCGATGGTGTCGCCGGATCCTGATTGCCCCTGTCCGCCGCCGTCTTCGACGAGGACCGCTACTGCGACCGCCGGGTCTTCTGCCGGCGCGAATCCCGAGAACCACAGTGTGTACGGCTTGTCGCCGTTCTCTGTCGTCCCGGTCTTCCCGGCCACATCGACCCCGTCTATTCTTGCACCCTGCGCCGCGCCCGTTGAGACGCTCGCCACCATCGACGACGTGACCTCGTCGGCGACGGTCTCGTCGAGCGCCCGACCGTACTCCTTGTTCTCATACGACCGCACGACCGAGAGGTCGTTGCCGATCACCGTGTCGACGAGACGCGGGTTCATGACCACGCCGTCGTTGGCGATGCCGGCCGCCACCATCGCGATCTGCAGCGGCGTCGCGGTGACCTGTCCCTGACCGAAGCCGGTGAGTGCCGTCTGGGGGTCGTTGAGCCCGGAAGGGTAGCTCGAGGGCGTGGACTCCAGCGGGGTGGAGAAGCTCTGGTTCCACCCGAACTTCTCGGCCATCTCGCGGATCTTGTCGTCGCCCAGCTGCACCGCGAGCTCGGCCATCGGGATGTTGCAGCTCAACCGGATCGCCTCGGCGATGGTCACGGTCTCGCCGGGGCCGCACGTTCCGCCCCAGGCGTTCGCGACCGTGTTGTTCGACTGCGGCAGCTGGTAGCGAGCGGGGTTCGGCAGGGTCGAATCCGGCGTGAAGTCGCCGCTCGCATAGGCCGCAGCGGCCACCACGAGCTTGAACGTCGATCCCGGGGGATTGAGGTCACCCGCGATCGCGCGGTTCGAGAGCGGCTTCAGCGGGTCGTCGACGAGCTGGTCGTAGGTCGCGTTCGCGGCATCCGCATCGTGCGTGGCGAGGGCGTTCGTGTCGAATCCCGGAGTCGAGACCATCGCGAGGATGCGCCCCGTGTCGGGCTCGATCGCGACGACCGCGCCGTTCAGGCCCTGCAGGGCGTCGTACGCGGCGCGCTGTGCGGCGGTGTCCAGCGTGAGCTCGACACCGAAGCCGGTCTGCGGCTGGCCCGACAGGATCCGCTCGATGTCCGAGAAGAAGGCGCTCGATCCGGTGCCCGAGAGGTCGGCGTTGAGGGCGCGTTCGATGCCGGTCGCCGACTGCAGCGCCGGGTTGAAATATCCGGTCACCGGCTCCCACATCGCGGCATCGGTGTAGACGCGCTGGAACTGGTACCGGTCGTTCGAGGGCACGGACGAGGCGATCGCGACGTCGTCGACGATGATCGACCCGCGCTGGATCTCGTAGCTGTCGAGCAGGGTGCGGCGGTTGTTGCTGTCCTGGGCGAGGTTGTCGGCCTCGACGACCTGGATCCAGCTGGTCGCGACGAACAGCGACAGGAACATGAACAGCATCACGATGCTGAGGCGGCGGAGCTCTTTGGTCATGCGACGCCCCCCGGGGCGGAGTGCCGGCCGGTCACTGAGCGAGGAGCGGAGCGACGAGTCGAAGAGTTGGTCATGTCAGCCGATCACCGTCCTGGGTTGGCTGCGGACGCCGTCGGAGATGCGCAGCAGGATCGCGACGATCAGCCAGTTGGCGACCAGCGACGAACCGCCGGCGGCGAGGAACGGCGTGGTGAGGCCCGTCAGCGGGATCACCCGGGTCACCCCGCCGACCATGATGAACACCTGCAGCGCGATCGTGAACGAGAGTCCGGTGGCCAGCAGCTTGCCGAAGTCGTCCTGCCCCGCGAGTCCGACGCGGATGCCGCGGCTGATGAACACCATGTAGAGGCACAGGATGGCGAAGAGGCCGATCAGGCCGATCTCCTCGCCGAGGCTCGTGATGATGTAGTCGCTGTGCGCGAGCGGAGTGACGTTCGGGCGACCCTGGCCCCAGCCGGTGCCGAGCAGGCCGCCGTGTGCGAGACCGAACAGGCCCTGCATGGGCTGGAATCCGGCAGCTTCGGGGTCGACCTGGGAGGGATCGAACAGGAAGAGCCAGTTGATGAAGCGTCCCCGCACGTAGCTGAGGATCTGGGTCGCGACCGCGACGCCGGCGGCGACGAGCGCGAGGCCGATGAGCACCCAGCTGGTCTTGCCCGTCGCGACGTAGAGCATCGCGACGAACATGCCGAAGATGAGGGTTCCGGTGCCGAGGTCGCGCTGGATCACGATGATGCCGAGCGAGATGGCCCAGACCACGAGCACGGGACCGAGCTCGCGCATGCGCGGCCACGTGATGCCGAGGAATCGTGTGCCCACCGAGGTCAGGCTCTCGCGCGTGCGCACCAGGTAGCCCGCGAAGAAGATCGCGAGGCAGATCTTCGCGAGCTCACCGGGCTGGAAGGCGAACATGCCCCCGAGCGAGACCCAGACCTGCGCGTTGGCGTCGGGGATGCGCAGCCCCGGCACGAAGGGGAGCAGCAGCAGCAGGATGCCGGAGAGGCCGAAGACGTAGGTGTACCGGAACAGGACGCGGTAGTTGCGCAGCAGGATCACGACTGTGATCGCTCCGGCGAGGGAGATCGCGGTCCAGGCGAGCTGCTTGGTCGAGTAGGCGTTCCAACCGGTGAGCGACTCCGCGATGTCGATGCGGTAGATCATCGCGATGCCGAGACCGGTCAGCAGGGTCGCGATGGGGAGGATGAACGGGTCGGCCGCGGAGGCGACGGCGCGCAGCACGAAGTGCAGGGCGAATGCGAGCACCGCGAGACCGCCGCCGATCGCGAGGATCATCGGGTCGATGAGACCCAGGGCGCCCAGCTGCACGAGAGTGAGCGAGGCTCCGCTGATCGCGACGGCGAAGAGCAGCAACCAGAACTCGCGGTTGCGCTGCGTCTGCGGCATCCGCATCTTCTTGAGGGCCTTGATGACGCTGGTGTCGGCCGAGACGTCGGTGCTCATCCGGCTCCGTCCGTCGGCTCGGGACTCGGGGTCGGGACCGGTGTCGGCAGCGGAGTCGAGTTGATGACCCGGTCGGCGCCGGCCTGCAGTCGCGCGACGATCGCCTCGGCGTCGGAGAGCGAGCGGGCGGTGATCGTGCGCTCCACGGAGTCGCGCTGGTACGGCGGCAGATCGGCGAGCAGGATGTCGGTGTCCTGCAGCGGCGTCGAGAGGACGATCGGCCCGATGTTCTGCTGCACGCCCTGATAGATCACGACGCTGTCCTCGTCGGCGCCCACGAAGTAGCGCGTCTGGGTCCAGCTGTATGCGGCGAAGGCCGCGAACGCGAGAGCGGCGAGCACGACGAGCATCCCGGCGAACCAGCCGAGCCGCCGCCGGCGCGCACGCCGACGATCCTCTTCGATGAGCTCCTCGAGGTACTCGGGCGCGGGCTCGAAGTGGCTGGGCTCGTTGGCGGCCTGGCGCACCGGATGCAGCCAGCTGCTGCGCGGGGCGCGCACCGGCGGCACCGTGATGTTCTCGGGGTTCGAGGCCGAGCCGACGATCGTCGCTGTGCCCGAGTGCATCGCATGCTGTCCGCCGACGTCGACGAGCACGATCGTGACGTTGTCGGGGGCTCCGCCGTCGAGAGCCTGCTTGAGCAGGTTGTCCGCCGTGCGGCCGGGGGCCATGCCGAGTCGCATCGCCTTGAGGATGTGCGCCTCGTCGACGACGCCCGAGAGCCCGTCGGAGCACAGCAGCCACCGGTCGCCCGGCTGGGTGTGCATCACGAACATGTCGAGCTCGGGATCGGCGTCCATGTCGCTGAGCACCCGCATGAGAACCGAACGGCGCGGGTGGTAGCGCGCCTCTTCCGGCGTGATGCGACCGGAGTCGACCAGGCGCTGCACGAAGGTGTGGTCGGCCGTGATCTGCGTGACCGCGTCGTCGCGGTACAGATAGATGCGCGAGTCGCCGATGTGGCCGATGACGGCGTAGTCGTCGACCATGATGATCGCGCTGAGCGTGGTGCCGAGGCCCGCGAGCTCCGGGCGGTCCTTCGCGGCGCGGATCAGGTCGCCGGCGGCGGTGGTGGCCGCCGCCTGCAGAGACGCCTGCGCGTCGTCGACCGACGTGTACGGCTGATCGAGTGGCTGCATCCGGTGGATGGCGATGCTCGAGGCGACGTCTCCTCCGGCGTGGCCGCCCATGCCGTCGGCGACGACGAACAGGTTCGCCCCGGAGTACCCGGAGTCCTGATTGTTGGAGCGGACCTTCCCGGTGTGGGAGATCGCGACGCTCGAGCCTTCGAAGACCATGCCGGGGTCAGGCTCGCAGCTCGAAGGTCGTGGCGCCCACCTTGATGGGAGTGCCGAGCGAGAGCGAGACGGGGTTGCCGCTCACCCTCTGCCCGGCGACGAACGTGCCGTTGGTCGAGTCGAGATCCTGGATCGCCCAGCTGTCGCCCCGCAGCAGGAGTCGCGCGTGGTGGCTGGACGTGTAGTCGTCGCGGATGACGAGAGCGGATTCGCTCGATCGTCCGATGGTCAGGGTCTCGGAGCCGAGCGCCAGCTCGAGTCCGGCCTTCGGGCCCGATGTGATCACGAGGCGCTTCGCGGTGGCGACCGTCGCGGGACCGGTGGTCGCCGGCTTCGACGATGCGGGCTTCGCGGCCGCGGGTCGCGCGGGCGCCGGGGGAGTGGACGGCGCGGGAACCGCGGCGGCGTCACCGTCGGCGGGGAGCTTGCGCACCTTCATGCCGAACAGGTCGGCGCGCAGCGAGTAGACGACGCCGAAGACGAAGAACCAGAGCAGCAGGAGGAACCCGATGCGCAGCAGGAGCAGGACGAGCTCGCTGGGCGTGGTCACGAGATCGCTCCGAACGCGCGGGTCGCGTCGTCGTCGCGCGGACGCGGCGGACGGGACGGAGTGGCGACCGGGACGACGCGGAAGACGAGGTCGGTGCGGCCGATCGTGATGGTCGTGTCGGTGGTCAGGGATGCTTCGCGCACCTTCTGGCCGTCGACCTTGGTGCCGTTCGTGGAGCCGAGGTCGCGCATCATGGCGCGCTCGCCGTCCCACAGCACCTCGACGTGCTTGCGGCTCGAACCGGCATCCGAGATGGTGATGTCCGCGTCGGATCCGCGGCCGATCACGGTGCGGGCACGGGTGATCGAGTGGCGGCGACCGTCGACGTCGATCACGGCCTGCCAGTTGACGCGTCCCTCGACGGTGCCCGAGGTCACGTTCACGGTTCCGGTGGCGATCTTGTCGTCGGCCTCGAGAGAGATCGACAGCGGCCCGGCGAAGCTGTAGCCCTGAGCCTTGCCGTGCTTCGTGAGTAAAGCGTGCAGTTCGTCGGTCAGGGCTCCACCCAGGCCTCGCATGCGCCCGGCGTCGTCGGTGCTGAGCCGCACGACGTAGTTGTTGGGCGCGATGATGCGGTCGCGGCTCACCACAGCCGCGTTGGTGTCGGCCTCGCGGCGCAGCGCGGAGGCGATCTCAACGGGCTGGATGCCGCTGCGAAAGGTCTTGGCGAAGGCGCTGTTCACAGCGCGTTCGAGACCCTTCTCAAAGCTGTCAAGTAGTCCCACTGGGCTCCTCTGGCATGCCGACCGGTAGGGACATCGTAGCCAGGTGTCCTGGGTGTACGCCGTCGAGAGGCGTGATTCCGGGTGTCTTGGCGGGTTCGGAGGGTCCGTTGCGCGGGACTGTGGGCGTCTTGTGGGCGGAGATCTCCCTGACGGGCGGAGGCTTCGCGCCGCATCCTCCGCCCTACAAGGAGTTCTCCGCCCGGCGCGGTGCGGCACCGGTTTCATCGCGGGGCGGAACGCGTGATATCCTCGCAAAGTTGACTTCTTCGGAATGAGACACTCGCGCGAGTGGCGGAATGGTAGACGCGCTGGCTTCAGGTGCCAGTGTTCGCAAGGACGTGGGGGTTCGAGTCCCCCCTCGCGCACAGAGACAGAGGATCGTGATGATTCTCGTCTGACTTCTTTACGACGAAGGCCCGGTTCACTTCTGTGAGACCGGGCCTTCGTCGTTCTTCGGCACGCAGCCGCAGGCTCACTCGCGGAAGCGCGCCCGTCTATCGCGGTGTGCGCCTACGACCGATGACGAAGTCCGCCGCGGCGGCGGCACCGCCCCCCAGCGCGTAGGCGACCAGGTCGCCCGGATCGAAGCCGACCCCGAGCACGAGTCGCACCGGCCAGAAGCCCTGCGCCCACAGCGCCGGCAGGCCGGTCAGTTGGAAGACCTCGATCGCCGCGCAGAGTGCCAGTGCAATCACGCCGACGATCACGACGCTCGCGCGCGGGAAGGCGACGGCGATGACGAGATAGACCATGACGGCGTACAGGGCATCACCGGCTCGGTCGGCGATCGGTCCCGATCCCACGAGATGCGTGAGGAGGCCGGCTGCGATCACCAGACCGGCGCTCGCCAGCAGACGCCAGCGTCGAGCGGCTGCTCCCGTCTCACGTGACGAAGGGGAGTGCATCCGTTCACCCTAGATCGCCGCGGTTGGATGCCGCGAGCAACCGCCAGGACCCGGCGATTCGGTCACTTCTCCGTCAGGACCGGCGCTCCGCGTTTCTTCTGAGAGCGATTGGGCTGACGGGAGAGCGGATATTTCTCGTCGAGCCGGGGCTCCAGCACGATGCGCTGGAGAGCGATGATCGCGATGAGTCCGCCCGACCAGTAGGCGATGATGATGGCCGCGGCCGCGCCGCCCAGAGGGAAGCTCAGGATCGTCACGGCGATCCCGACGCCGATGTAGAGCATCCGCCACGCGCGAAGCGTGCGGTTGCGGGCGGCCTGCTGCTCTTCGATGCGCCGATCGAGCGACTCGAGACGATCGGTCTCGTCCATCTCATCGGAGGGTTGGAAGAGGTCGGTGACGCTCACGCTGAGCGCGTTGGCGATGAGCGCGAGCGATTCGAGGCTGGCGTCCTGTCCGGCCTCGAGTCGTTGCACTGTGCGGAGCCCGACACCGCTCTCGAAGGACAGCTTCTCCTGCGTCCATCCCTGATCGCGTCGGAGCTCGGGGATTCGTGTGTTGTTCATGTCTCCATCGTTTCCGCCGGGGTGAACGGCGCACCACGCCATCCACCCGCCATCCTGCCGTCAGTCGCCCGCCACCGATCCGCCAACGCGCTGCGGAGCCGAGATCGAGGAGGTACGAGCGAGCCACTGTCACCAGGAAGCCTGCTTTCGCCGCCGGGATCGAGTGTCGCTTATCGAGCGGCGAACCGAAGACGGAGAGTTACGTTCCGAGTAGAGAACTGAGAATGCGATCAGACCGACGGACAGCATCGCGAACGCGGAGATCCAGGCTGGCGGGCTCCGCCCTTCCGCCAGCACAAAACCGACCACCTGCCCTCCGGGGAATTGCCCCATATCGAACGCGATCGGAACAACGACAACGGGAAGCGCACATATCGCGCCGAGTCGCATGTCGGTGAAGGCCACCACGATGAGCGCCACACCGAAGAGACCCATGAATGCTCGCATCGGTGCCAGTGTCCCGGCGGTGAGACTCTCCGGGGCGCCCGCCGGGCCGAGCAAGGAGACAAGGCAAGCCCCGAGCGTGCCGACGATGACCAGGACGCTCGCATTGAAGAACCGAAGGAGCCTAAGCGGCCGCACCCCGGGGAACTCGAACTGCTCGGACCTGCCGCTGAGACCAAGGGTCAGGATTCCCACGACCAAGATCTGCAACGGCGTCGCGGGTGCGAAGGTCACGATGCCTGAATCGTGGTAGATCACGAGTGGTTTCGAGCCCAGTACGAGGACAAGCGATTCAATCACCATCGATGCCAGAATGACCAGCACCGTGTGACGCGTCTTGAAGTAGATATGCATCGGGGGTCACGGAAAGTCTGACAGATCAACGGTGCAGTTCGCGTATGCGTCGAAGTTCGCTGACATCCATGCTCGCGACGCATCGTCGTCGAGCGCGCGGAGCTCAGCCAGAGCCTCCAGGTGCTCGCTCATCAGCTGCGCATTGGCTTCGGCGCCGGGTCCAGCGAGCCAGATGTCGACGAGAGATGTCTCGAACGTCATCGATGTCTCACAACTCGAGGTATGCAGGTCGACCAGGGACTCCAGCACGGAATGAACCGCGATGGAATGACTCGCGGGGTTGAGGTAGATGGTGCGGAGCGCACGGACCTCCTCTGTCGGCGCGGGGTGTGAGTCGGTGGTCTGTTCGAGTTCGGTGAAGGCAGCAGGGGTGTTGCGCATAATGCTCTGAACACGCTCCCAACGCTTCAGAAGGTCGTCCTTTACGGGCAGGTATGTCGGCAGAACCGACAGGGCGAGGCTTCCGTCTTCGGATGCGATCCGTGACGTGCGGCTCGCAGCATCCAGGACGGGCACTCCCCACCGCTCGTCCTGGCCATCGACGATCGCTGCTCCGGTCGCACAGGCTCCCAACGCCAGTGCCGCGATCGTCATGCCCCACCAGCGGTCCTGGGAGGAGAAGATGGCGGTTACGCCTATCAGCAACCCGAGAAGGCCACAGATGAACAGAAGCTGGCCCAGGAAGAACGGAGGGTTCGACTTGAGGAAATCACCGCCCGCGCGGTTCCCGAACGGAAGCAAACTTCGCGCGAGACCCGTGCCTTGGCCGAGCAACGCGTAGCCGTAAAGCGCCGCAGGCAGGCCAGCCGCCACCAGAACGGCACCCCAACGCCGCAATGCCCCCGCGGTGACATACCCCCAGCCGGCCGCCAGACAGAGGGTCGCGAACGAAACCCCAAGGTTCGCCCAGAGAGGTTGATCTGCAAGAGTGAACAGCAGCCCTCGGCCATGCAGGACCACAACGATCGCGATGTATACAGCTGCTGCGTACGACACACCAGCGGCAAACTGCAGGAGGAGGATTCTCGCAGCCGGTTGGGTTGCAGTGTCGAGAACTGGCGCTCCGCCGTGCCGGAACTCGCGAAGTCCATCCCACGCGGCGAATCCGGCGATCACCGGAGCGAGAACCGCACTCGTCGATGCGGCGACGTTCGCAATGTTCGCTGCGGACGAGACGGAAGGATACGAAGCATTCCAGGCGATCAAGGCGCCCGCCAGCGCGAGCGCAGGCGCCGCCACGAGAAAGATGGAGTGGCGAATGTGCAACGAGTAAGGGCTCATCGGATCGCCGATACGTCGCCTATGTGAGTTGCGAGGTGGAGCCCTGTATAGGCGCGCTCAATCGGCGTATTTCCGGGAGCCTGAGCGACGTCGAGAGAAGAGAGCGCCGCGGGGGTGCCGTGAAAGGCGACCCTGCCCTCGATGACCATCAGAATCTGATCGGAATGCAAAGCGGCTTCGTCGATGAGATGTGTGCTCGTCAAGACGGTGCGGTCGCGTCCGAGGTCGTCGACGAGCCGCCGAAGCATGATTCGTTGTTCGGGGTCGAGGCCGGAGGCGGGTTCATCCAGGATCAGGATTGATGGGTCGTTCACGATCGCCTGTCCTATGCCTGCGCGGCGAAGCATCCCTCCTGAGAGCGCGCCGAGCTTGGTGTCGCGGTTCTTGTAAAGGTCCACGCCATGGATCGCAGCTTCGATGCTTGCTCTTCGCTCTTTACGGGGGACGCCTTTGAGCCACGCACAGTAGCTGATGAACTCGGTCACCGTAAGCGACGGAGTGAAGGTGAAACTCTGCGGCAGGTACCCCGTCTGTCGACGGATCACCGCGCGCCCATGCCTGAGGAGCGGATCCTCTCCGAGGATCTTGACGTTGCCCCGATAACGCTGATGGAGTCCAGCGAGGACCCTGAGTGTCGTGGATTTTCCGGATCCGTTCCGACCGACAAGGGAAGTGACTCCCTTGTCGAGCTGGAACGAGACCCCATCGAGCGCTGGCGTCGACTCTGACTTGTATGACACCGTGAGCTCGGAAACGGTGATGCTCTGAATCAAAGGATCAATCACAGATGGAGAGCTCGCCCGTGTTCCCACTGAGGACAGCGCTGTACCCGGAGAAGTAGGACTGACCGAAGTACTGGCGGGTACCAGAGCCAGAGCCTGCATCACACTTGGTCGTTGAGCCCCAGTAGCTGGAACGATTGCCCGACCAAGAGAACGTGCTCACCGTCGGGTGCCACCAGCCTTCGCTTCGGTGAATCTCGTACACCCATGTGCGCTGCGCGCTCGTGCTGCAGGTGCCGGACCCAGAACCGGTGATCTGGCTACCGCTCTTGTATGGCACGCCTGCGTAGACGGAACATCCCGCAGGCTGCGCGGCCTGAGCTGCGCCGGCGCTCACAGCAATGCCAGCAACCGCAAGTGCGATTGTGATCAGCGCGGCACCCACACGGCTTCTTCTCGTCGATGAGATGGCTTCTCGCATTGTCCAACTCCTTCCAAGCACGCAGAGACTCTCTCTGCGTGGCCAACGATCCACGAGTTCGAGAGCGCACAAAAACGTCACGCGGAGTGAGTGCTGGCATCCCGGAATGGCATCCATCCGCCAACGCGCCGCGGAGCGGAGATCGAGCTGCGAAGGACCTAGGCCGAGCGTGATGGCCTAGCATCGTCCTGTTCGATCAGATCGGCGGTGCGTGAGATGAAGCCTGTGTACGTGGTGGGTTCCGCCAACATCGACCGCTGCTACTCGGTCATCTCCTTCCCTCGCGCAGGCGAGACGCTGAATGCGACCGCTTACACGGAGTCGCTCGGCGGCAAGGGCGCCAATCAGGCGGCCGCGTCGGCGCTCGCGGGTGGCCTGGTCCGGTTCATCGGCGCGGTCGGGGACGACGCCGGCGGAGCATCCGTTCTGCACGCTCTCGAGGCTCGCGGCGTCGAGACGACCCACCTCACTCGGCGCGATGGCACGGCGACCGGCACTGCCGCGGTCGTGGTGGATGAGACGGGCGAGAACCTGATCATCGTCGCCGGTGGGGCGAACCTCGTTCTCTCCGGAGACGACGTGCGCTCGGCGCTGGATCGCGCGGAGTCGGGGTCGCTCGTCGTCGCACAGGGGGAGATCCCGGTCGAGGCGATCGCCGCGGCAGCCGAGGTGGCGCAGTCACGCGGGTTGTCGTTCCTGCTGAACCTCGCACCCTTCGTGCCCGTGAGTGAAGAGGTCCTCCGTTCGGCGTCGCTGCTCGTCGTCAACGCCACCGAGGCGATCGACACGGCAGCGCACCTCGGTCTCGGTGAGCCGTCGGATGCGACCGACGCAGCAGCGCGGCTGCGCGACCATCTGCGCATCGACGTGATCGCGACGCTCGGGGGAGAGGGGTGCGTCGTGATGGCGACGGACGGCGACTCGACGGCGATCGGCTCACCCGCGGTGGAACGGGTGGTCGACACGACCGGAGCGGGTGACGCCTTCGTCGGCATCCTCGCCGCTCGACTGGCCAGAGGCGACGACCTCGTCACCGCCTCTCGTGTCGCCACCGTCGGGGCCTCGTTCGCGGTGCAGCGACAAGGCACGGCCGAGTCGTACCCGGACGCCGATGAGCTCGATGCGCTCGTCGCCTCGATCGGGACGGTGCCACGGTGATCCGTTCGTCGACGCGCTTCCCCCGCTCGGTCTACTCGGTGGGCGACGAGCCCGATGCACGTTTCACCCTCGCGAACGAGCGGACCTTCCTCGCGTGGATTCGCACAGCGCTGGCGCTGCTCGCGGGAGGTGTGGCCCTCGATCTGCTCGGCCTCGACCTGCAGTCCGGATTCCGGCTCGCCGCATCGCTCACCCTCGTTGCTGCAGGGATCGTGCTGCCGCTCTTCGGATGGCTGAACTGGGCCGCGACCGAGCGGGCCCTGCGACGCGGCGACGCTCTTCCCGGTTCGTGGCTCGGGGCGTTCCTCGGGGTCGCGGTCACTCTCGCCGGCGTGCTGCTCGCTCTCGCGATCCTGCTGCGCTGATGACGGTCTTCGACCCCGGACTTCAGCCTGAGCGCACCGATCTCGCGTGGCGTCGCACCGCGCTCGCCGTCGGAGTCGGCTCGCTGGTGTCGATGCGCCTCCTGCCAGCCGTTCTCGGCGACGCGGCGTGGGCGCTCTGCGGTGTAACGGGAGTGCTCTTCTCGGTGTGGCTGTGGTCGATGGCGCAGCGCCGCTATCGCGAGATCGATCGCCGTCTGCACGTGCAGGGCGACCACGCGGCCCTCCCGGGCGCGCTACCGCTGCTCGTGCTGGCCGTCGTGGTCGGGGCCGCGGGGACTGTCGCGCTCGGGGTCATCGCTGTCGGGTGGAGGGCGTGATGCCAGAGGACCGCGGGATGACCCCCTTCCGCGAGCGGAGCACGGGGCCCGGATGGATGCCGATCGCCGGCATCCTCACGTTCGCTCTGCTGGCGTTCGTCGCCTGGCTGGCGATTCCCGAGCTGGTCGCCCACCCGGAGTCGATGAACGGCTGGCTGCTCGCGGTGGTCGTGGGTGCGACCATCATGGTGCTCATCGCCGTTCTGCTGTTGATCATGCGCCGGGCGACCGTCGTCGTCACGGCCACCCATGTCGACGTGTACCTCGATCCATTCCGGATCATGCATATATCCCACGAGGTGATCGAGAGCGTCGAGGAGACGCATGTCTCGTTCGCCGATGCGCAGGGGTGGGGCTGGCGCCTCGCCGGCACGGAGCAGTACCTGCTCTGGTCGGCAGGGCCCGCCGTGCGGCTGCAGCTGACCCGCGGCGGGGCTCGGATCCTGCGCAGCGATCGCACCGCAGAGCTGATGACGGCGATCGCACAGGCGCGGTCCGACCCGAGCCACAGCTGACCACGGCAGACTGGAGTGGACGACACCCCCCCACATCAGGAGACCCGATGACAGATCAGCCTCGGAAGGCACCGAGCCAGGCGGTACTCACGGTGCAGGAGGTCGAGCAGATCAGTCCCGACCTCATCCGCATCACCGCAGGCGGAGAAGGCTACGAGGCGTTCATCGACAACTCCTCCACGGACAAGTACGTGAAGATCCTGTTCGCCGACCCGGCTCACGGACTCACGCCGCCGTACGACCTGACACAGCTGCGTGCCGAGAGCCCCGAGAAGCTCCCGACTCGCCGCACGTACACGGTCCGAGCGACGGATGTCGCGCGGCAGCGCCTCGTGATCGACTTCGTCGTGCACGGCGATGAGGGCGTGGCCGGGCCCTGGGCTCGCCGCGCGCAGCCGGGAGACACCCTCGTGGTCAGCGGTGCGGGCGGCGGGTATGCCCCCGACCCGACGGCGCCGTGGCATCTGCTGATCGGCGACCACACGGCTCTGCCGGCGATCTCGTCGGCAGTCGAGGCGTTCGCCCCGGGTGCTGTCGGGTACATCGTGCTGTCGATCGCGGATCCCGCCGACCGCATCCTGCCCGAGGTGCCGGCAGGGGTGTTGGTCCACTGGACGCAGACCGACGACGAACTGCTGTCGGTGGTCGGGAGCCTCGCGTGGCGCGACGGGGACCCGAGTGTCTTCGCTCACGGTGAGCGCGGAACGATCAAGGCAGTTCGAGCGCTGCTGAAAGAGCACGCCGTGCCGCGCGAGCACCTCTCGATCTCGGCCTACTGGGCCCGTGGGCGTGCGGAAGACCAGTTCCAGGCCGAGAAGCGCGAGCCGATCGGTCAGATCGAGTAGACGCCGCGGGGATCGGTCTCGCTAACGTCGGCTCCGCGGCCCTTCGAGGGGATTGCTGACCTCGTGGCTCAGAATCCCTCCGCCTCCCGCGGAGTGTAGGCGCTCTCGAGTGCCCCGATCTCGGAGGGCTCGAGGCGGATGCCGGTCGCGGCGACGGCATCCGCGATGTGGCTCGCCTTCGTGGCACCCACGATCGGCGCGGTGACGGCCGACTGCTGGGCGACCCAGGCCAGCGCGATCTGCGCGCGGGAGACTCCCCGCCCCTCGGCGACGCGCGCGACGGCCTCGACGATCGCCCGGTTCGAGTCCTCCTCTCGGCGATAGAGCGTCTTGCCGAAGGCATCTGTCTCGGTGCGCGCGGTCGTCTCATCCCAGTCGCGCGTGAGCTTGCCTCGGGCGAGAGGCGACCACGGCAGCACGCCGACACCCGAGTCGAGACAGTACGGGTGCATCTCCCGCTCCTCCTCGCGCTGCAGCAGGTTGTACTGATCCTGCATCGAGACGAAGGGTGTCCACCCGTTCTGCGCGGCGACATGCTGGGCCTTGGCGAACTGCCAGGCCCACATCGACGAGGCGCCGATGTACCGGGCCTTGCCCGAGCGGACGACGTCGTGCAGCGCCTGCATGGTCTCTTCGATGGGCGTCTCGGGGTCCCAGCGGTGGATCTGGTAGAGGTCGACATGGTCGGTGCCGAGTTGCATCAGGCTCGCGTCGATGCCGGAGAGGATGTGCGCGCGGCTGAGTCCGGCCTGATTGGCGCCGGGGCCCATGCGCCCATGGACCTTGGTCGCGATGACGATCTCGTCGCGCTGAGCGAAGTCGGCGAGTGCGCGCCCCACGATCTCCTCGCTGGTCCCGTCGGAATAGACGTCGGCCGTGTCGAAGGTGGTGATCCCGGCCTCGAGGGCCTGCTTGATGAGCGGGCGGCTGGTCTCTTCGTCGAGAGTCCACCCGTGCGCTCCGCGATCGGCGACGCCGAAGCTCATGCATCCGAGCACGATCTTCGAGATCTTCAGGCCGGAGCGGCCGAGCCGCACGCTGTCAGAAGTGTCGAGCATCCGTTTTCTCCTCGCATCGTCGGGTGGGGGTGTGTCGATGCTCTCACGCCTCGGGGAGTGCAGTCGGTGAGATGTTTCGTCTTCCGCGTCATGAAACGGCGGAATCCGCGTCCTGATCAATGGCGGTGCGACATCGGACTCGTGATCTGACGTCGTGTCGCCGCGTGGACGGCACGGGTGTTCCGGGGGGAGCCCCGTCGTCGTTCGCGATCAGAGGTGGCGGGCGTCGTGGGGGCCCCGCCACCTCACCCTCCCGACTGCGGCACATCGGGATGTCGCGACTTCTCCGCTCGTCAGACTGCCGAAGAGCCCGCCACAGCGCCTCCCGAGGCCTGTGCGCGCTCGCGTCCGCGCTTGCAGATCCACGTCATGGAGTACGCGACGACGAGCGCCGCGACGATGTAGAGCGTGACCCACAGGCCGCCCTCAGGATCGAGGGCGAACTGCACCGACTCGTCGGCCTGGGCGTTCTTGCGACCGCCGCCGAGCACGAGGAACCAGAACAGGCCGAACAGCAGCGAGGCGATCGTGGCCACCCACGCGAAGAAGCCGCCGACCGAGTAGCGACGGAGCACAGTGAACAGCACGGCGAGGAACAGCACGAGGATGTGCCCGCCGACGATCGCGAGGAACGTGGGGTCCTGAACAGCGAGAGCGAAGTCCATGGGGAGCCTTTCGAGGAGTCGAGTGCGTCGCGCGAGCGGTCGTCGCGCGTCCTTCTCCTAAGACGAGAGGACTGCCCGCGGTGTGACAGATCCGATCGCCACGGGCGGGAATCCTCCTCGCCCTGAACCGAGCTGTCAACCGCCCTGCGCTCGCCGCAGAACCGAGGGATCATGGGCAACTCGGAAACGAACTCAGGAGGCACCATGACGAACATCGATGCATTCGCGAACAGTCTGCCGCCGGAGATGCCGGGCATCCCTCCGGTCGACGGCTTCACCGACGGCACCTTCCCCACCGACACCGAGGCGCCCGAGACCCAGGGAGAGGATCCGCTCGAGGCGGAGTTGGGCGAAGACGGACAGGGAGATCTCGCACCCGAGGACGACCCGGATGCCGCCAGCGGCGATGCGCCCCGTGACCTGAGGGACGGCACCGAGTGAGCGGCGGAGCAGGACCCGAGGCGAGCGACGCCGAGAAGCGCATCGCCGAGCAGATGAAGGAGCGGGGCGCAGAGGATCCGCATCTCGTCCAGGGCATCCCGGCCGGAGGCGGTGGAGCCGATTCCGGGCCCGCCGAAGCGGTGCGGGTGGAGCCGGATTCGTGGGATGAGAACGCCGAAGGCGTCGACACCGAGCAGTCGGTGCACAATGACGAGCCGGGCGTCGGCCCGCGCGGCGCGGACTGATCTCGAGGGGCTTCGAGCCTGTCGCGTCGACGTCGACAGGCCGGAGCCCCACCACACGTAGGATGCTGCGCGTGACCGACGTACTGGATGACGGACCCTTCTTCCACGGGACCAAGGCCGACCTCAGACCGGGTGATCTGCTGACCGCCGGATTCCCCTCGAACTACCGCCCCGAGATCGTGATGAATCACATCTACTTCACGGCGGTGGCCGACGGCGCCGGCCTTGCGGCCGAGCTCGCTCCCGGCGACCGCGAGCCGCGCGTCTACGAGGTCGAGGTCACGGGTGAGTTCGAGAACGACCCGAACGTGACCGACAAGAAGTTCCCCGGCAACCCGACCCGTTCGTACCGCAGCAGCGAGCCGCTGCGGGTGATCCGCGAGGTGCACGACTGGACGCGCCTGGCTCCCGAGGCGCTCGCCGCATGGCGCGAACGGCTGGCCGTGATCCGCGACGAGCGCGGCGAGATCATCAACTGACCGCTCGTGCGCTCCGACGCACGAGAGCCGCGAGTACGCGGTCGATCACGACGAACACCAGGCCGACGAGGATGAGTGCCACGGTCAGCGCCACGACCCATTGGGCGACACCGCCGATTCCGAGAGCACCCACGTCCATGAACGGGTAGGGATAGGTCTGTCCCGGGTAGAACTCCCCGCCGAGTGCTCCGTAGCCGAAGGCCCAGCCGAGGTAGGCGTAGGGGATGAGCATCCACAGCAGCGGGTCGGTCCAGCGGAAGGATCCCTTGGGCACGAACAGCATCCAGTCTGCGATCAGCAGGATCGGTGTGACGATGTGGATGAGGTTGTCGGTGAGCGAGAACACGTCGGTGTCGCCGTCGGCGAACCGCGTCGGCACCAGGACCACCAGATAGATCAGCATCGTCACCGTGATCGCCATCATCACCGCACCGCTCACACGCGGGCTCGGAGTCGAGGTGCCGACCGGCCCACTGCGCCGCAGGTCGCGCACCGTGCGGACGATGAGCAGCAGCATCCACGCGAGGCAGAGCAGGTTGCTGACCATCGTGTAGAAGAGGAAGACCGTCCAGTCCGGCTGTTCGGTCAGGAGGTCGGCGTGGCGGATCGCACCGGTGGCGATGACGAGCACGGCGAGGATCCGGTACGCGAGTGCGATCGGTCGCGAGTTCACGGCGGCGAAGGCGAACAGCGGCGCGCGCGGCGCCTCGGCGATCGGGTGTGCGGAAGCCGCGGACGGAGAGACGACGGCTTTCGACATACTTCGAGGCTACGCGTCCTGCAGCGTCGTCCGCGCCGGGTCAGCGACGTACAGGATCGGAATCCCGGTCTACGAAGCGCTCGAGCTCGCGCCGGGTGGGTGCTGCCTCCCAGTCGCCGGGCACGAGGCAGGCCATCGCACCGCAGGCGTTCGCCCGGTGCAGGATCGCCTCCGTGTCGAGTCCTTCGAGCAGCGCGCTCAGGTATCCGCTGACGAACGCATCGCCGGCGCCGACGGTGTCGACGACCTCGATCACGAAGCCGCCGGCCTCGACGACCGTGTCCGCCGTGATCACGGCGGCACCCGCGGGACCGAGCTTCACGACGGTGGTCGCGCATCCGGCATCCCGCAGCGCTGCCGCGGCATCCGCCACAGACCGCTCCGGGTACAGGATCGCGAACTCCTCCTCGCCGCCGAACACGATGTCGGAGCGCTCGGCGAGCTCACGCAGCACCGACCCCGCGACCTCCGGCGACGCGAGCGCGGAGCGGTAGTTGATGTCGAAGCTCACGGTCGCACCGGATGCTTGCGCCCGGTCGATCGCTGCGTGCACGGCGTCCCGCGCGGTGTCGGACAGCAGGGGAGTGATCCCGGTGATGTGCAGCAGCGAGGCACCTTCGACCCAGCCCTCGGGCAGGTCCTCGGGGCGCAGGCGGGATCCGGCGGATCCGGCGCGGTAGTAGTGCACGGCGGTGGATGATGCCGACGGGCGCTCCTTGACCATCAGGCCGGTGCGCGCCTCGGCGTCGATCACAGCATGCACCTGCACGCCGTCTCCGCGGATCTCGCGGGCCACGCGCTCGCCGAGAGAGTCGTCGCCGACGCGTCCGAGCCACGACACCGCCACACCGAGCCGCGCGAGCCCGATCGCCACGTTGCTCTCGGCGCCGCCGATGCCGAAGGCCATCGCGTTCGCGTGCCGCAGCGAGCCGATCTCGGTCGTGCGCACGAGCGCCATGGTCTCGCCGAGTGTGACGACAGACGGCGAGGTCATGCAGTGCTCCGTGCGCAGACCTCGACGAACGCGGCGGCACGCTCGCGCAGCGCACCGAGGTCGCCTCCGCCGAAGGCGTCGCCGAGCAGCGGACCGCCGACGCTCACGGCCACCGCGCCGGCACGCAGCCAGGCGTCGGCGCCGGCGAGGTCGACGCCGCCCGAGGGCACTGCGACGAGGTCGGGGAACGGTCCACGGAGATCCTTGAGGTACGAGGGGCCCACCTGCCCTGCGGGGAACACCTTCACGGCAGACGCACCCGCAGACCAGGATGCGAACAGCTCGGTCGGCGTGAGCCCGCCCGGGACGATCGGCACACCGGCATCCGTCGCCTGAGTGACGAAGTCGGTCGACGTGATCGGCGTCACGATGTAGGCCGCGCCCACTTCGATCGCCCGTGCCAGATCATCGGTGTTCGTCACGGTGCCGATGCCGAGGTCGATCGTGTCGCCGAACCGCGCGAGCAGGTTAGGGAAGTGCGCGAACGTGCCTGGCGTGGTCAGCGTCAGCTCGACGCTGCGGATGCCGGCGTCGACCAGCACGTCGAGCACGGCGTCGTAGTCCTCCGCCCGCTTCGCACGGGCGACGACGATCAGGCGGGAGTCGACCGTGCGCGGCGACAGGGCGACCCGGCGCGGCTCACCAGTCATGGCCTCACCAGTCATGGACCGTCCCGTCGAGCAGACGGTTCACCGGCAGGTAGGCCTTGGTGTACTCGTGGCCGGCCGCGGCATCCTCATCGAGATCGACACCGAGCCCGGGCTTGTCGCCGGGGTGCAGGAAGCCCTTGTCGAACGTGAACGAGGTCTGGAACACCTCGAGCGTCTGCTCGTTGTGGGGCATGTACTCCTGGATGCCGAAGTTGTGGATCGCGAGGTCGAGGTGCAGCGCCGCGGCCATGCCGACGGGCGAGATGTCGGTCGGGCCGTGGATGCCCGACTTGATGCCGTAGATCGCGGCGAAGTCGAGCAGCTTCTTCATGGCCGTGATGCCGCCGGTGTGGGTGACCGCCGAGCGCACGTAGTCGATCAGACGCTCGGTGATGAGGGTCTGGTAGTCGAAGACCGAGTTGAAGACCTCGCCGATCGCGAGCGGCGTCGTCGAGTGCTGGCGCACCAGGCGCAGCGCGGTCTGGTCTTCACCCGGGGTGCAGTCCTCGAGCCAGAACAGGTCGTAGGGCTCGATGTCCTTCGCGAAGCGCGCAGCTTCGATCGGCGACATCCGGTGGTGTCCGTCGTGCAGGATGCGCAGGTCGGTGCCGAAGTCCTCGCGGATCTTCGAGAAGATCCCGGGCATGTGGTTGAGGTAGTTGCGGGTGTCCCAGGTCTCTTCGCTGGGGCGGTCGCCCGAACGCTTGGCGGGCTCGTAGTCGTAGCGCACGCCGGGGCCGGTCGACGAGACGCCGTAGATCTGGCCGAGGCCGGGCACGCCGGTCTGCACGCGCACGGCGGTGTAGCCGAGCTCCTCATAGCCGGCGATCGCGTTCTTGAGCGCGGCGTAGTCGGTGCCGGAGGCGTGGGCGTAGACGCGGACGCCCTCGCGGCTCGCACCGCCGAGCAGCTGGTACAGCGGCATCCCGGCCTTCTTCGCCTTGATGTCCCACAGCGCCATGTCGACCGCGGCGATCGCGGCCATGGTCACCGGGCCGCGACGCCAGTACGGTCCGCGGTAGAGGTACTGCCAGGTGTCTTCGATGCGGTCCTCGTCGCGGCCGACGAGCATCGATGCCACGTGATCGGAGAGGTACGAGGCGACGGCGAGCTCGCGACCGTTGAGCGTGGCGTCGCCCAGGCCGACGATGCCGTCGGAGGTCGTGATCTTGAGCGTGACGAAGTTGCGTCCGGGGCTGGTGATGTTGACGTCGACGATCTCGATGGTCATGTCGTTCTCCTGAGGATGCGGGGCGAGGTGCGGGGTGCGGACGCGCGTCGCGTCCGCACCCCTGGTCGTGATGTGCGAGGCGATCAGATCGCGTCGCGGGGGTCGGTCAGGTCGCGGCCGGCGACCTCGGGCATCCAGATCGAGGCGATCAGTGCGCTCAGCGTGAAGATGAACAGCATGATGATGATCGGGATGAACGAGCCGGTGGCGGCCGAGACCCAGGCGGCGGCGATGACGGGGCCCGCGCCGGTCGCGATGATGGCCGCGATCTCACGTGCCATGGCCGTGAACGTGTACCGGTTGCGCGCACCGAACAGCTCGGGCAGCGTGAGGTTCTCGAGCGACGCGAAGCTCATCACCGCGAGGTTGTGCAGCACGACGTAGCCGATGAAGACCTGCAGCGTGACACCGCTGCTGATCATGAGCATGGTCGGGACGATGACGATCAGTGCGACGACCGCCCACACCATGTACATGCGCTTGCGGCCGAAGCGGTCACCCAGCCAGCCCGAGAGCGGCACCGTGATGAAGGCGACGAGCGACGAGACGATCACGGCGTTGACGCCGATCGAGCGGTCGAGCAGCAGCACGACGGTGATGTAGCTGATCAGGTACGTCTGGATCATGCCGGAGTTGCCGGCCTGACCGAAGCGCAGCAGCAGGGCGATCGAGAACGCCTTCCAGGGCTTGCGGTTCATCGCCTCGAGGGTGCGGATGTCGTTGGTCTCGGTGGCGAGCTGGATCGTCTCCTCGCGGGACAGCGCCTTGCCGTCGACGACGTCGTCGCGCTCCTCGAAGACCGGGGTCTCCTTGAGGTTGAAGCGCACCCAGATCGCGAAGAGCATGATGATCGCGCTGCCGATGAACGGGATGCGCCATGCCCAGTCGATGACTTCCTGCTCGCTGTAGGCGACGAGCAGGATCGCCCAGATGCCCGACGCGAGCAGGGTGCCGCAGTTGGTGCCGAGGGCGACGAGCGAGGCGATGATGCCTCGGCGCTTGGCCGGTGCGTACTCGGCCAGCATGACGCCGGCGCCCGAGATCTCGGCGCCCGCACCGAAGCCCTGCGCGATGCGCAGCAGCACGAGCAGGATCGGCGCGAGCACGCCCACCTGGTTGTACGTGGGCAGGAAGCCGATGAGGGTGGTCGCGAGACCCATCAGGAGGATCGTGTAGAACAGCACCTTCGTGCGGCCGGTCTTGTCACCGAGGCGCGCGAAGAAGAAGGCGCCGACCGGGCGGGCGACGTAGCCGACGCCGTAGGTGGCCATCGCGGCGACGACCGCGACAGCCGGGTTCTCCGACGAGAAGAACAGGTCGGCGAAGACGAGAGCGGCTGCCAGCGAGTAGAGCTGGTAATCCATGAACTCGAGGGCCGTGCCGAGCCATCCGGAGATGGCGGCGCGCACGAGGTCTTTGACCGACCTCTTCTCGGTGGGATCGGCGGCCGTGGCCGTCGTCTGCGGTTCTGACATGGGAGGTACTCCTTCGGACCAGGAACAGGGTGAGGTGTCGGGTGGAGGGTGTCGCTAGAGGGACAGCAGGACCTTCGCCGAGGCCGACGAGTCGCGAGCGAGCTCGAAGGCCTGGACGGCGTCGGATGCCGGGAGGACGTGCGAGATGACGGAGTCGAGGGCGTCGGATGCGGCGAGCAGGGCCACCGCGTCGTCGATCTCGGTGGAGAAGCGGAAGGCGCCCCGGATCGTGAGCTCCTTGGCGAGCATCGGGGCGAGGTTCACTCCGATGTCGGCGTTCGGGAGCATGCCGACCTGCACGATCGTGCCCGCGCGGCGAGCGGCGCGGACCGCCGACGAGAGGGCGACTCCGACGCCGGAGCATTCGAAGACCACGTCGTACGACTCGTTGTCGATGGTGTCGCGACCGACGAGCGAAACCTCGGTGGCACCGAGGGTCTTCGCGCGGTCGAGGGGCTCTTCTCGCACGTCGCTGGCGCCCGCGACGGATGCTCCCGCGTTGACGGCGGCGGCGACGACGAGGAGTCCGATGGGTCCGGCGCCGATCACGAGCACGCGCTTGCCGGTGATGTCACCGGCAAGGTTCACAGCGTGGATCGCGACGGCCAGCGGCTCGGCGAGGGCCGCGCGCTCGAGCGGCAGCGATGCGGGCAGCACGCGGACCATGTGGTCTTCGATGATCAGCAGCTCGGATGCTCCGCCCTGGCGGTGCGGGTTCGCCGCGGCGCTGCCGAAGTAGTCGCCTCCGGGGCGCAGGTGCGGGTGAGCTTCGAGGCCCGGCGCCTCGGGACCGTAGCGCGCGGGGTGCACGGTGACGGGGGTGCCGGGTGCCAGGCGACCCGACGGGTCGAGGTCGACGACGCCCGACAGCTCGTGACCGGGGGTCAGGGGCTCGCGGATCGTGTACTCGCCGTTGGCGCCGTGGAAGTAGTAGTGCAGGTCGGATCCGCAGATGCCGACGTAGTTCACGCGGAGGCGCACCTCTCCGTCACCGGGGCTCGGGACCTCGCGGTCTTCCCAGCGGATGTCTTCCTTGCCGTGGATGGCGAGAGCCTTCATGGCTGCATCTCCTCTGCGCTGATGAGTGATGATGTGGGGGACTGTGATGCCGAGACGGCATCGGTGATCGCGGCGTCGACGCCCTGCCGACGGATGATGTCGATCAGGTCTCCGACTCGTGCGATGAAAGCTTCCTCCGCCCCGAGCTCTGCGCCGAACAGATGCAGCTCGGCGATCACGCGCGTCGCGAGCTCGCGACCGCCTCGGGCGGTGGCGGCGAATCCGGCCAGGCGCTCGCGGGAGGCGTCGGTCATCGCGGCGGCGTGCAGGCCGGGATCGAACCCGGGAAGCGGAGCGATGCACGACAGGTAGCCGGCGACCGTCAGTGCGATCAGGTGCGGCATGTCGCCGCGGCCGAGGGCGAGGAGGGCGGGCTCGGGGATGCGCTGGCGCAGCTTCACCGATCCGTCGGTGCCGACCTGGCTGGTGCGGTGGCCCAGGGCGCTGTTGGCCCAGCGCTCGAACAGCTCGGTTTCGTAGGCGCGGATGTCGACGCCGGACGGCACCTCGATCGAGGGCTCGTACTCGTCGCGCAGCACCGCACGCGCTGCACTCTCGATACCGTCGAGTCCGATCGCCTCGGGGATCGTGCCCACTCCGCTGAGTGCGCCGAGATAGGCGATGAGGGAGTGCGTGCCGTTGAGCAGGCGCACCTTCATCTGCTCGTAGCGTCCGACCTCGTCGGTGAACACGGCGCCGCCTGCTTCCCACGCGGGGCGGCCGCCGGCGAAGCGGTCTTCGATCGCCCACATCGTGAACGGCTCGGCGGGCACGGGGATGTCATCTCGCGCACCGAGCAGGGTGCTGACGCGGGTGCGCAGCTCGGCGGTGGTCGACGGCACGATGCGGTCGACCATGCTCGAGGGGAACGATACGGCGCGGTCGAGGAAAGCGAGGGCGTCCGCGCCTTCGGAACCGGGAAGCTCCTGCAGGAACTCGCGGACGAGCTTCTCGGTGTGAGCGCCATTCGATGAGAGGTTGTCGCAGCTGAGGATCGAGATTGGCGCGCCGCCGGCCGCGGCACGGGCCTGCAGGCCGCGGGCGAGCTGGCCGATCGTCGAGCGGGCTGCGCCGCCGCGGAGGTCGGAGCGCACGGTGTCGTCGTCGAGATCGAGATGCTGCGTCGCGGGGGAGTAGCTGTACCCGTTCTCGGTGACCGTGAGGGTGACGATTCGGATGCCGGGGTCGGCGATCTGTGCCACGACGCGCTCGGGCTGCTCGGCGCCGACGAACGCGTCGGTGTGCACGCCGGGGATGGTCAGCGACGTGCTGCCGGGGCTGATGGTCGCGACCGAGTAGAGCATGTCCTGCGCGTGCATCGCGTCGACGATGGATCGCGAACGCGAGGCGACGCCGACGATTCCCCAGTCGCCGCCGGCGGACTGGAGTGCTGCCGCGGTGTAGACGGCCTGGTGTGCGCGGTGGAAGCTGCCGAGTCCGAGGTGCAGGATGCCTGCAGCGGTCGGGGCGACCAGGGGGGATGCGGTCGCAGAGGTCGTGCGGCGCAGGGCCGGTGCTGGGATGCTCACGCGGTGGCTCCTTCGCTCGGGGCCGCGCACCGCTGAGGGTGATCGGCGTTGATCGTCATGAAAATCAGTGTGCAGCTTTTGTACAAACTTGTCAAGCCGTTTTACATCGAGGGTGAGGATCGTAGGATTGCCTGCGAGGGTGGGAGATCGACATGGCAGCGACGCTGACGGACGTGGCACGACGAGCAGGCGTCTCGATCGCGACCGCCTCCCGCGCGTTCGGAGAGCCGGATCGTCTCGCGCCGCACACCCTCGGTCGCGTCCTCGAAGCCGCGGGGGAGCTCGGCTACTCCACCCCGCAGTCAGCCACCGCCACCCGCACGTTCGGGGTCGTCGTGCCCGACGTGTCGAACCCTGTGTACGCCACGCTGCTCAAGGCGATCCAGGGTCAGGCATGGCATGGTCGCCACCGCATCGTGCTGTTCGACGCCGATGAAGACCTGCGCCGTGAGCGCGAGCAGATCGAGCAGGCCCGCAAGCTCGACGGGATGCTGCTGTGCAGCCCTCGTCTTCCCGATGTCGACGTGCTCGAACTCGTCGGCGACACCCCCTACGTCGTGGTGAACCGCCAGATCGACGGCGCCCCCTGCGTGCTGATGGACACCGAGCACGGGCCGGCGCAGGCGATCGAGCACCTCGCAGCCCTCGGCCACACGCGCATCGCCTACGCCGCCGGCCCTCGAGGATCGTGGGCCGACGTGCGCCGAGCAGACACCGTCGCCCGCGCGTGCGAGCGCCACGGCATCCGTCTCACCGGCCTCAGCCACCATGCCGCATCCATCCAGGGCGGCCGCGCCGCCGCCGCCCCGGCAGCAGCGAGCGGTGCCACGGCCGTGATCGCCTACAACGACCTCGTCGCGCTCGGACTCGAGGCAGGCCTGCTCGAGCTCGGCAAGCGCTGCCCCGCCGACATCAGCATCGTGGGCATCGACGACATCGATCTGGCCGGCGCGGTCACGCCAGCACTCACGACGGTGCGGATGCCGATCGAACGCAGCGGTGCGCTCGCTGTGGATCTCCTGCTGCAGGCGATGAACGGCTCGGCGATCGACGACGTCGTGACGCTGGGGTCTCAGCTGATCGTGCGCGCCTCGACCGCTGCTCCTTCCGCCTGATCTCCGACGGGCCGACAGCGACGCCCCGGGCGCTCATCGCCCGAGCTCCACCGCGGCGATGGGCATTCGTCTGGGCGGACCCTGGATTCGCATGATGACTCAGGTAAGGCTACCCTTATCGAGTCCCCCCGAATGAAGGAGTCGTTGTGCAGCAGCGTGCCGTGTTCACTCTCGTCCTCGCCGCGGCGCTCACGGTCGGACTCGCAGGATGCGGCGCCTCGGAGGCGGTCGAGCCGGAAGCGACCGCTGCATCGGGGGAGGGAGCGACGATCTACCCTCTCACCATCGACAACTGCGGCGTCGAGGTGACCGTCGACGCTGCGCCGCAACGAGTCGTCTCACTCGATCAGAACTCGACCGAGATCCTTCTGTCTCTGGGTCTCGAGGATCGCCTGGTGGGCACTGCGTCATGGACCGATCCCGTGCTCGACTCCCTCGCGGATGCGAACGCCGATGTTCCGCGACTCGCGGACAATGCGCCGACCTACGAGGTCGCGTTGGGCGCCGATCCGGACTTCGTCACCGCCTCTTTCGGTCGACATTTCGCGGAGGGCGGCGTCGCGACGCGAGAGCGGTTCGCTGAGACGGATGTCTCCACCTACCTTTCGCCTACGGACTGCGACAACGGGACCAGCATCAACGGAGGCGGAACACGCACGACACCGCTCACGATCGATGCTCTCTATGCGGAGATCGCGGAGTTGGGCGAGATCTTCGACGTCTCGAACCGCGCCGACGAACTCATCGCCGACCTGCAGGCGCGTGCCGAGGCGGCGACCACGGGGGTCGATTTCGAGGGCGCCTCGGTGGCCTTCTGGTTCGCAGACACGAAGACGCCGTACGTCGCGGGCGGTCTCGGTTCTGCCGCACTCCTGGCTTCGATGACCGGGCTCGACAATGTGTTCACGGACCTCGATGATGACTGGCCCGCGACCACATGGGAGGAAGTCGCCGATCGCGATCCGCAGATCTTCATCCTCGGCGATCTCCAGCGGGACCGTTTTCCCGGGGACCGCCTGGATGACAAGGTGGCTTTCCTCGAGTCCGACCCGTTGACGAAGACCATCGATGCGGTCGGGCATCAGCGCTACATCGCACTGCACGGGGCGGAGCTGAACCCGTCCATCAGGTTCGTCGACGGCCTCGAGAAGATCAAGGCGTGGTGGGTCGAGCACGAGGGCGAGCTCTGACCCCCACCGCACTGAGGGGCTCTGCCGAACATTCGTCGAGCGGAGCCTCCCAGCGCCCACCACGCGTCCGTCGCCTCGGAACCTCGAGTGCGCTCGTCTTCGCCGGACTTCTCGTGCTCCTCCTCTCGGTCGGGGTGGCGATCACGTTGGGCCCCGCCGACATCCTGATCGTCAACGTGCGCGACATCGTGGCGAATCACCTCGGCCTCGCCGACATCCCCGTGAAGGCATCGAAAGACGCGATCGTGTGGGAGGAGCGTCTGCCACGGGCATTCGTCGCGGCGGCATGCGGTGCAGGGCTCGGGATCTGCGGGGTCATCATGCAGTCGCTTCTGCGGAACCCTCTCGCCGACCCGTTCATCCTCGGAATATCGTCAGGCGCCTCGACCGGCGCTGTCGCCATCGGGATCCTGGGGCTCGGCGGCGCGACGATCGGCTTGTCGGGGGGAGCTTTTCTCGGAGCGCTCGTCGCGTTCGGGCTCGTCCTGTTGCTCGCCCGCTTGTCCGGCGGCGGAAATGACCGCGTCGTGCTCGCGGGGGTGGCAAGCACACAGCTGTTCTCGGCCCTGACCTCGTTGATCATCTTCGCCTTCGCCGATTCGGATGAGACACGAGGTGTGATGTTCTGGCTGCTCGGATCGCTGGAGGGGGTGCGCTGGGACGATGCAGCGCTGTCAGCGACCGTGGTCGCAGCGGGCTCCCTCCTTTGCCTCCGCTACGCCCGCACGCTCGACGCATTCACCTTCGGTGATGACGTCGCAGCCTCACTCGGCATCCATGTGACACGAACTCGGGCCGTCCTGCTCGTGACGACTGCTCTCATCACCGCGACCCTGGTGAGCATCGCAGGCGCGATCGGCTTCGTCGGCCTCGTGCTCCCGCACGCCGCACGGCTGATCGCCGGTGCTCGACACTCGCGTCTGATCCCGGCTACCGCGATCATCGGAGCCATCTTCATGGTTTGGGTCGATGCCGGTTCACGGGTCGCGTTCTCCCCGACACCGCTCCCGGTCGGGGTCGGGACAGCGCTCGTGGGCGTCCCGGTGTTCATCGCCCTGCTGGCACGGAGAAGAAGACGCCCATGACTCTCCGAGCCGAGAACGTGTCGTGGAACCGTGGCGGAACCCTCGTCGTCGACGGGGTGACTCTGCACCCGGAAGCCGGGCAGACCGTCGGCCTGCTCGGACCGAACGGCTCGGGCAAGTCGTCGCTCCTGAGATTGCTGCACGGCCTCGTGCGGCCGACCGCCGGACTCGTCACACTCGACGGGGTCGACCTCACCGACGTTCCGAGGCGACGCATCGCGAGATCGGTGGCGTCGGTGACGCAGCACGCCGACACCGACGTGGACATCACCGTTCGCGATGTCGCTCGTCTGGGTCGCATCCCGCACCGCTCGGCACTGGGAAGCGCCACCCACGCCGATGAGGCAGCGGTGGATCGAGCACTCGCGCACGTCGGGCTGATGCAGCAGGCTGATCGGCTCTGGCACACCCTTTCAGGAGGAGAACGCCAACGCGCGCAGATCGCCCGCGCCCTGGCGCAGGAACCTGCCGAACTGCTTCTCGACGAGCCGACGAACCACCTCGACATCCGGCACCAGCTCGAGCTGCTCGACCTGGTGTGCGCATTGCCGATCACCACTGTCATCGCCATTCACGACCTCAATCTCGCGGCGATGTACTGCGACACCATCGTCGTGCTGCGCGAGGGGCGCGTGGTGACCGCAGGAACGCCGCTCGAGGTGCTGACGGCAGAGTTGATCCGGGAGGTCTATGAGGTCGCGGCCGACGTCGAACTCGGTGTCGGAGGACGCCCCGCCATCACGTACCGACGACAGAGGTGATGCAGTCACACCCGCTCGGGCGTGGCTGCCGGCCCCTCGATGGTGACGTGTGGTTCCCACGCCGGGTGCCGGAGGGCCGGGCAGTGCTCCGGGGTGGGGTTGTGGGCGATGTCGATGATGAGATCCAGGGCATCGCGGGCGGCCGTGAGCCCCTCGATGGCGCCGGTGATGCGATCGCGTTCCGCCGCCAGCAGGGCGAAGGCCTCCGGGGAACCGTGTCCGGTGTCGACGCAGGGCAACAGCTGCGCGATCGTGCGGCTCGGCACTCCCGCGGTGAAGAACTGCTGAACGAGTCGGACGCGCTCCACGGCCGACGCGGCATACTCGCGCTGTCCGCTGGGCGTGCGCTCCGAGGCGAGCAGCCCCTGCTCTTCGTAATAGCGGAGCGCCCTCGTGCTGACCCCTGCCTGACGTGCGACCTCGCCGATCCGCATCCGTTCCTCCGTGTTCGTGTCTCGGACTTGACCTTGACGTCAACGTCAGGTTCTAGCGTAGCGGTGTCGGCCCGATCGGGCCGGAGAGCGCAGAATCCCAACGAAGCAAGGAACCCATGAACGTCACCGACCAGATCGCCCTCGTGACCGGAGCAAACCGCGGAATCGGCCGCCAGTTCGTGCTCGAACTGCTCGAACGCGGTGCCCGAACCGTGTACGCGACCGCGCGTCGCACTGACACGCTCGACTTCGACGACCGGCGCGCGGTGCCGGTCCGGCTCGATCTGCTCGACCACGACTCGATCGTCGAGGCGGCCGGCGTGGCACAGGACGTGACTGTCGTCGTGAACAACGCGGGGATATCCACGGGTGCGGGCCTGGTGACCGGCGACCTGCCGGAGCTCCGCCGCGAGATGGACACCCACTACTGGGGCACCCTCGACGTGATCCGCGAGTTCGCTCCCATCCTCTCTGCGAACGGCGGCGGCGCGGTCGTGAACGTGCTGTCGGCGCTGTCGTGGTTCGCGTCTCCGGGTGCCGGAGGGTATGCCGCCGCGAAGGCTGCGGCATGGAACATGACCAACGGGGTTCGGCTGGAGCTCGCAGGTCAGGGAACCCTCGTGCAGGGCGTGCATCTCGGTGCCGCCGACACGGATCTCATGGCGAACTACGACGGGCCCAAGATCGATCCTCGCGACGTGGCCCGTCGGTCACTCGACGGCCTCGCGGCCGGTTCGATCGAGGTGATCGTCGACGACTGGAGCGCGATGGTGAAGGCATCGCTCGCGGGGGACCCCGCCGTGTTCTACGCCAAGATGACGGAACTGCTCGGCGCTGCCTGAGGCTGCGCCCTCAATGACTTCGTCCTCAGCGGAATGCTCGGCTGATCGCGCCGCCGGTCTGGAACAGTGTGATCCACACGATGAACTTCTGGATCGGACGCAGCGGCAGTCCCGCCACCCTTCGCCAACCGGTTCGGCGAGACCATGACGTGGTGATCGAGACCTGAGTACCGCCGCTGGTGTGCGCCAGGCTGAACTCGTAAAGAGCCGGATTGCTCCGAGGAGCATCGGGGTAGGCGAAGCTCCAGGCGATCCGCTCAGGTCCGTGCGCCGCGACGAGTTCGATTCTGCGGCGACGGAACTTCGGCTTGACCTTCACCGGCTTTCCGTCCGGACGTCGTTCGCGTGCGAAGCCCGTCCACACCCCACTGACGGCGGCATCCTGTCGTGCATTCTCGATCGAGCCGACGCTCATCTCCCAGTGGGGGATGTTCGTCGGCTCGGCGAGGTAGTCCCACACTCGCGCGATCGGCGCAGGAACGAATGTCTCCGTCGACCCTGAGATCCGCCCCCTCATCGCTGCAGCGGCAGGCGTGGTCGCGGGCGTTGACGAGTCGGGAGCGTCGAGCTGCGCGAGCAGCGCAGCGGGGGTGGTGCCCAGGCGTTCGAGTATGTCAGCGATCATGCCGCTCGGCTCGGCCACAAGTTCTCGGAGCACCGCGGCGGCGTCGCCCGCCTTGTCTTTGTCGGCCGAGCGAGCGATGAGGTCAGAAGCGCGCTTGCTCCACTCGTACCCGTCGGTCTCTTGGAACACGATGCGCCCGGCCTCGGGAAACGATGCCTCGATGCCGAGGGATGCCAGTTGAGCCGCGTGCTGCTCTTCGACAGCGCGACGGGCGGCGTCGAGGTCGATGCCGATGTCGCGCAGTGCCCGGCCTGCGGCTTTATCGTTGATCACGAGGGCGAGGAACAGGTGCTCGATGTCGGCGGTGCGAAGCCCGAGTCGGGATGCTTCTTCCATGGCGGCAAGAGACAGAGACTGGCTCGTCTGAGCGACGCGAACGAACTTGCTCATGAGTTCCTCCTTGAGATCGGAATGGTGGGGTCCACTCGCTTCGAGTGCTTCTTGTGAACGGCCTGTCGGGTCACTCCGAGTGCGTCGGCGATCTCCTGCCAGTTCATGCCTGAGCGCAGAGCAGCCTCGACCTGCCGAAGCTCCAGGGTGTCTGCGAGCACGCGCAACGATGCGACTGCCCGCAAGCCGGTTCTCGGGTCGCTGGTGTCCGCTGCCACCGCTGCGATCTGCGAGGATTCCATGTTGTCAACCTAGGTTGCTACGAACAGATCTGTCAACCTTGGTTGCTGATGCGGGGGAGCGAGACTGCGCTGGAGGAGCGGTGTCTACCCGCCGGAGCTCTGCTTGAACTGACGCTCCCAGTCGCGCAACTCGCTGCGACCGATGAGCGAGTCGAGCGACACCTGGAACAGCAATCCCGTACGGGCGTTGACCTGCTTGATGTTGTCGACGATCTGGGTGGTCACGGCGGCGAGGGCTTCCCGCACCTCGGCGATGCGCTCGTCCGGGGCGTCCCAGAGATCCGGCCGGGTGAGCAGATCGAGCAGGTAGTCGCGATCGAGCGCGGCGACGAGGCGAGCGAGCTTGTCGGAGTACTCGGCTTCGGCGAGCACGCTCTGATCCTGACCCGCCTTGGCGTTCAGTCGGATGAACAGCTGCTCGACGTGCGACGCGAGGGCGTCGATGCCCGCGGCGGTCTCGGACGCGACCGGGCTGCCCGGCACCGCGGCGTAGTCGGCGCGGAGTTCGCGCAGACGGTTCACTCGCAGACGGATGCCGGCGGGCACCGGATCCGTCGAAACCGCCAGCTTGCGTCGGCGACGCCGCATGAGGAGGCCGAACGCGGTGAGGGCAGCCGCGATCACGACGACACCCCCGATGACCGCAGGCATCAGCGGATCTGCGCCACCTGCCCCTGAAGTTCCACCCGACGACGCCGGCGTCTCCGCCGAGATCTCCGTCACGGTCTCGACGAGTGCGGCCTGCAGGTCTCCAGCGGATGCGTTCTCATTCTCGTTCGCGATCCGCAACGCGACGTCGCTGTCGATCACCGTCGAGTCGGCCTGCAGATCGTCGCCGACAGCGAGGATGACGGTCTTCTGCGGAGCGCGCTCGGTGATCCGATCGAGCAGTTCGAGGTCGTAGACCGTGCCGAGATCGGCATCCGCCGGGAGCACGACGACGGCGATCGAGCCGTCGCCCGGGATCACACCGCTGAGCGCACTCTGCAGGTCCGATGCGTCCGGCGCCTTCGGCGAGACGTAGAGGTCGCCCGACTGCAGTGCAGTGACGGCAGCGTCGATCCAGTCCGAGTTCGACGAGCTGAAGGAGAGCATCCGATCCTCAGAAGTTGTTGATGACGGATGCGAACACGAGGTCGATCCGCTCGGCGTCGGAAGCGTCGAACAGCTGACCGCCGGTCACGTCGGCGATGCGCTGCAGCGCCGACGTGTCTGCGCCCTCTCCATACGCGATCGGGAATATACGTACTGGGGCGTCGTCGCCGCCCTCCTTGGTGCTCTTGCCGATCTTCGCGATGAGCGAGTCGAGCGACGTGGCGGAATCGGTGTCCTCGCCGTCGGAGAGCAGCACGATCGCGTTGATGCGGCCCGGCTCGGCGCGCTCGCTCATGGCCTCGTACGCCAGCAGGATCGAGTCGTAGAGGGGGGTGCCGTTGCGCTGTGCGTAGCGCAGGTCATCGAGCGACGAATCGAGCTTCTCGCCGTCGGAGCCGAGCGCGCTCACGTCGCGGAGCACCTGGATGCCCTCGCCCTCGTCGGACGAGATGCCGGTGGTGAACGCCCACACCCCGATCTCGTCGGTGGAGCGGAAGTGGTCGAGAGTCGTCTGTGCGCCTTCGATCGCCCCGTCGAGACGCGAACGCCCGTCGCCGATCGGGTCGTCCATGGATCCCGAGATGTCGATCAGCTCGAGCACGGACGAGGGCTTGCGCACCTGCGTCCACTGGTCGATGGCCGTGGAGATCACGTCGACGTCGGGCTTCGGAAGCGTCACCGCGGGTTGCGCCGGGTCGACGCCGAACTTCGCCGTGAACAGGTCGCCCAGGGGCACCGAGTCGTCGAGCGGGCGGAAGCCGTAGTCGGGCAGGATCTTCTGCGCCGCGGTGGTCTGCACGAAGGCGGCGAACGCCTCGCCGGCGGTGCGCTGCTCGGCCGTGACCCAGTCGGCGCCGAGCACGGTGATCGGGTTGTCCGACCACATCGACCCGCCCTCGGGGTAGACCGCGACGAGCTTGGTCTTGGGCGGGGTCAGGGTCTCACCGGGCTGCACCGTGTGCGAGTCGGGGTTGCCCTGGTTGTAGTTGAGTAGCGAGGTCTCCTCCAGCGCGACGGCCGAGACGTAGGCCGAGCCGTTCGAGCCGTTCTGGGTCTCGTCGTAGAGCGTCGAGAGCACGTTGCCGGTGGTGTCGCCGTAGTGGATGACGCACTCCTCGAACACGCGGGAGAAGTCTGCCGATGCCTCGACGTCGGCGGAGGTGAGCCCCTCGGCCTTGCCGGTCGCCTCGTACGACTGCATGAGGATCGTCGAGAGTCCTGTGGTCGACGTGTTCGGGTTGGTCTTCGAGATCTTGAACGCGCCCCAGATGTCCTTGCCGACGCTGCCCCAACCCGCGGGGTCCTGGCACAGGGCCTCGAGGTCGGTGATGCTGATGGGGGTGTTCGGCCAGCCGAGAGCAGTGGCCATCGGCTCGGGCATCCCGAACACCACGGGCGTGCGGGTGAACGACTTCGGATCGCCGACGAGACCCGGCGATGCGGCGGCGGCGACGCGGTCGGTCCAGACGGTGGATGCCGGAGACCACAGCGTCGGCCACAGCGACTGATCGTCACTCGGCCAGTCCTCACCCGAGGTCAGGAAGCGAGTCGCGTTGCCGGAGGACACGTTCGTCGGACGCACGGTCGCGCAGGTCTCGAGCCCCTCGTGCTCGGGCGAGTCCTTGAATGCCTTGGCGAGCTCGTCGAGCATGTTGACCTTCTCCGACGAGGTCGCGACGGTGATGTGCGTGCATCCGTCGTCGGGGAATCCCTGCGATCCGTCGGTCGACGTGCCCTCGTCGCCGCCGCCGCCCGTGCAGGCGGACAGTGCCAGGGCCGCGATCGCCGTCATGGCGAGGGCGGCGGGGATGCGTCGTGCGGTGCGAGGCGCGCTCATGCGCCCAGGCTACCGAGGTATGGCGTGCGCGAACACGTATCGGTCCGATCTTGTGACCCGCTCTGTGCGGCGACCGGCTCGATCGCGCCGCGGAGTACGCTCGCTCATGTGGGGCGGATCACGACGAGGAGACCGGTACTGAAGCTCACCCTCGGCGAGGGTGCGAGTCGGCGAGCCGACACGCTCGCGGTCGAGGAGCCGCTCGAGATCAGGGTCGCGGGCTCGCCGCTCGCGGTCACGATGCGCACTCCGGGGCACGACGTCGAGCTGGCGGCCGGGTTCTTGGTGTCCGAGGGGATCATCGCGCGCACTGCCGACTTCCACTCGGCGATCCACTGCGGCGGCCCGGGCACCGGTGGGCAGGAGAACACCTACAACGTGCTCGACATCAGCCTCGCGCAGGGAGTCGCGCTTCCCGACCCCGAGGCCGCTCGACGCTTCTACACGACCAGCTCCTGCGGTGTCTGCGGCAAGGCCAGCATCGATGCCGTGCGCACCGTGTCGCAGCATCCGGTCCTCGACGACGACGTCGAGGTCGGCCCGGAGCAGATCGCATCGTTCCCCGATCGGCTGCGCGCCGAGCAGGCGGCGTTCGACAAGACCGGTGGACTGCACGCGGCGGCGCTGTTCGACGCAGACACCGGTGAGATGCTCGTGCTGCGCGAAGACGTCGGCCGCCACAACGCGGTCGACAAGGCCGTGGGGTGGGCGCTGCTGAACGACAGACTGCCGCTGCGCCGGCAGATCCTGCAGGTCTCCGGACGGGCGAGCTTCGAGCTGGTGCAGAAGGCGGCGATGGCCGGCATCCCCATGCTCAGTGCCGTCTCGGCTCCGTCATCGCTCGCCGCCGAGCTCGCCGACGAGTCGGGGGTGACGCTCGTCGGGTTCGTCCGCGGGCGGTCGATGAACATCTACACGCACGCGCACCGGGTGCGGCTGGATGCCGGAGCAGCAGGTGCGGCCGAACCCGCCGCGGAAGGAGCGAGCCATGCTCGATAGTCGGGGAACCTCCGGGACGGCCTTCGGACTCATGCCGGTCGAACCGCGGCAGGGAGGGTACGGCCCGCGCACCGACCGAGCCTGGTCGCGCACGCCGTACCGCCACCCCGCCGCAGGATGGGGAGCCGCCGTGTCGGTGGGGCGGGTGGTGCTCGAGCAGCGCCAGCCGATCGCCGGTCCGCTCGCGATGCTGCAGATGAACCACCCCGTCTCGGGTTACGACTGCCCCGGATGCGCGTGGCCCGACGATCCGGGCAACCTGAAGCTCGACATCTGCGAGAACGGCATCAAGCACGTCACGTGGGAGATGACGCGCAAGCGCGTGGACCGCCGTTTCTTCGCCGAGCACACGGTCGCCGAGCTCGCCGCGTGGCCCGACTTCGAGCTCGAAGACCAGGGGCGCCTGACCGAGCCGATGGCCTATGACGCGGCCACCGACCATTACGTGCCGATCTCGTGGGACGACGCGTTCGCGCTGGTCGGTGACGAGCTGCGGAGCCTCGACAGCCCCGACGAGGCCGCCTTCTACACCTCGGGACGGCTCAGCAACGAGGCCACGTTCCTGTACCAGCTGATGGTGCGGGAGTACGGCACGAACAATCTGCCGGACTGCTCGAACATGTGCCACGAGGCATCGGGCCGGGCGCTCAAGGCGTCGATCGCCACGGGCAAGGGCACCGTCGACATGCACGACTGGAACGACTGCGACGCCCTCTTCGTGCTCGGCGTGAATGCGGCATCCAACGCTCCGCGCATGCTCACGGCGTTGGCGGATGCCGTGAAGCGCGGAGCCCAGGTGGTGCACGTCAATCCTCTCGTCGAGGCCGGGGCCACCCGCACGATCGTGCCGCACGACTTCGTCGACATGGCACGCTTCACGGCGACCGGCACGAGCACGATGAACCTGCAGGTGCGCCCCGGTGGCGACCTCGCGCTGATCCGCGGCATGTCGAAGGTCGTGTTCGAGGCCGCGGCCGATGACCCCTCCGTGCTCGACTCCGAGTTCCTCTCGTCGCTGACGAACGGTGCCGAGGCATACCGTGCGCTGGTGGAGGCCACGACGTGGGCCGACCTCGTCACGCAGTCGGGACTGACCGAGGAGCAGATCCGCGCGGCCGCGGCCGTGTACCTCGCGTCGGAGCGCACGATCATCAGCTGGTGCCTCGGCGTGAGTCAGCACGAGCACGGCGTCGACACGGTGCGCGAGATCGTCAACCTTCTTCTTCTGCGCGGCAACATCGGCCGACAGGGCGCCGGACCCTCACCGATCCGCGGCCACAGCAACGTGCAGGGCAACCGCACCTGCGGCATCGACCACCGGCCGACGGAAGCCTGGCTCGACCGCCTCGCCGAGGTCTGCCGCATCGATCCGCCCCGGCATCCCGGTCTCGACACCGTGCGCACGATCGAGGCGATGCACGACGGCCGGGTCAAGGTGTTCGTCGGCATGGGTGGCAACTTCGTGCTCGCCGCCCCCGACACCCCATTCACCGCGCAGGGTCTCGAGAAGTGCCGTCTCACGGTGCAGGTGAGCACGAAGCTCAACCGCAGTCACCTCGTGCACGGCGAGAAGGCGCTGATCCTGCCCTGCCTCGGCCGCACGGAGCGTGACCAGCAGGCACAGGGGCCGCAGGGTGTCACGGTCGAGGATGCGATGAGCATGGTGCACCTCTCGGTGGGGCGCAAGCAACCGGCATCCGCGTACCTGAAGTCGGAGCCCGCGATCATCGCGGGTCTGGCGAAGGCGACGCTCCCTGACACGCAGACCCCGTGGGACCGGTACGTCGGCGACTACGACACGATCCGCGATGTGATGGCGAAGGTCCTGCCGGGGTTCGAGGGGTTCAACGAGCTCATCAGGGACACGCACGAATTCCGCATCCCGCAGCCGGCGAGACAGCGCGTGTTCGAGACGCCGTCGCGGCGCGCGGAGTTCTCGCTCGCGGCTCTGCCGAACGTCATCCCCGAGTCCGCCGACACCCTGGTGCTGCAGACCGTGCGTTCGCACGACCAGTGGAACACCACGATCTACTCGAACGACGACCGCTACCGCGGAGTGAAGAATCTGCGCGAGCTCGTGTTCCTGCACGAGGATGACATGCGCGACCGCGGACTCGTCGAGGGCGATCTGGTCGACATCGTGTCGACGTCGAAGGACGGGACGACGCGGATGCTGCGCGCCTTCCGCGCGGTTCCCTACGACCTGCCGCGCGGCAGTGCCGCCGGCTACATGCCCGAGATGAACGTGCTGATCGGTCGCAAGGACTTCAGCGCGCAGAGCGATCAGCCGCTGATGAAGAGCATCCAGGTGACTGTCGCGCGCTCAGCCCGATCGGGAGCGTGAGGCGATCCGCGGCCGTGTTCACCGGCCGAGCCGATCGATTCATACGGGCGTGGTGGCTACTGCGCCCGCATGAACTCCTCAGCGGCGGCGACCTGCTCGGGGGTCGGGCGGACGCCGGTGTACAGCACGAACTGCTCGAGCGCCTGCAGCGTCGCGACCTCGGCACCGGTGATCACGGTCTTGCCCGCCGAGCGGCCCGCCGCGATCAGCGGGGTCTCGGCGGGAAGGGCCACGACGTCGAATACGACGGATGCCGCGGCAATCTGCGTGTCTGAGAACGACAGCGCATGCTCTTCGGCTCCGCCGGCCATGCCGATCGGCGTGATGTTGACGATGATGTCGGCGGTGATGGCCTCCGCATCCGCCGTCCATTCGAAGCCGTAGAGTTCGGCGAGGCCGCGACCGCGCTCTTCGTTGCGCGCTGCGATCGTGACCCGCGAGAAGCCGGCGTCGCGGAAGGCCGCAGCGGTGGCCTTCGCCATCCCGCCCGAGCCGCGCAGCAGCACGGATGCCGTGGCATCCAGAGCGTTCCGCTCGATCAGCTCGGCGATCGCGCTGTAGTCGGTGTTGTACGCGGTGAGCACGCCGTCGTCGTTCACGATCGTGTTGACCGACTCGATGGCCGTGGCAGAGGCGTCCATGTGGTCGACGAGCGCAATGACGTCCTCTTTGTACGGCATCGAGACCGCGCATCCGCGGATCCCGAGCCCTCGCACACCCGCGATGGCCTGCGACAGATCGGTCGGGGCAAACGCCTTGTAGATCCAGTTCAGGCCGAGTTCCTCGTAGAGGAAGTTGTGGAACCGGGTGCCGTTGTTGCTGGGCCTCGCCGACAGCGAGATGCACAGGGTCATGTCCTTGTTGAGCATGGTCACGGCTCCAGGGTACTCGCGGAGTGCGCGGATCCTCCCGACCTCAGAATCCGCTGACACCCGTAGCGTGATCGCGATGACTCCCATAGTGTGGTGAGTGCATGCACAGGGGATTGATCGTCTCCGTCCACCCCAGACGACGGGCTGCCTTCCCCAGAGGCAAAGGCGATCCGTGCATGCGATTGGGCCCTCTCGAGTGGTTCTGTCCCCAACGGGCCGCTCGAGAGGGCCGCTGTCTGCACGGACTTCCAAACTTTTTTTGCCTTTTGTCCCCCAAATGGGGGACAAAAGGTCTGCGGAGGGGTTACGCTGGTATCTGACGCACCCTCCGGTCGTCTTCGGCCCTCATCGCTCCCCCCGCGGTGAGGGCCACACCATTTCTCGGGCCGTCCACGATGTCGTGGTCGACGGCTCTGTATGACGCGAGATGACCTCTCATGCAACATTTGGGTTACGGGCTGACCTCGCCTCTTCCGCTCTGAGCGTGCTCCACTAGCGTGGGTCTCGTCGGTGCATCCTGCGTCGGCTTCTTTCCCGCAGCAGAACAGGCAGTACATGAGCACCCAGGGCACGGTCAAGTGGTTCAACTCGGAGAAGGGCTTCGGCTTCATCTCCCCCGACGACGGCGGCGCTGACGTCTTCGCGCACTATTCCGCCATCCAGTCATCCGGCTACCGGTCTCTCGAAGAGAACCAGCGAGTCGAGTTCGAGGTCGCGCAGGGCCCGAAGGGCCTGCAGGCTGAGAACATCCGCCCGGTCTGACCGGGCGAGACAGGAACTCCCTGACCGGGTGGTCCGCCGTACGGCGCGACCCTCCGGCAGGGAGTTCTGTGTCTGGCGCCGGGTCACGGCGCCGTCGCGCGCACCGCGGCGCCGCCGCGCGCACCAGGTGGGGCGGAAGAATCCGTGATGGGCGGACGAACGGCGTGAGACTCTCCGCCCGACGCGGAGCTCTCCGCCCGACGCGGAGCGTGTGACGACGCGGCTCAGGTGAGCAGCAGCGTGCGCAGCTCGTCGACGGATGCTGCGTGGAATGCCGCCTGGGCACCCTCGTCCGGGTCGCTGAAGCCCCACTCGACGAAGATCACGGGCACGTCGTTCGCGTTGCCGCCCTCGACGTCGTGGTGGCGGTCGCCGATGAGCACGGGGCGCGAGATGTCCGCACCGCGATCTGCCAGGCGGCGCAGCGCCTCGGCGACGATGTCGGTCTTCGACGCGAGCGTGGATTCGTCGGGGGTGGCCCCGACCGTCGTGAGGAAGAACGGGCGCAGCTCGAAGTGGTCGACGAGGGCGTCGACCTGGATCTCGGGCTTCGAGCTCGCGGTGGCCTGCGGAACTCCGGCCGCATGCAGGTCGCGGATGATCTCGGCGACGCCCGGATAGGTCTTGACGTCGGTCGTGTAGCCGTCGGCCTTGCCGAGGGTGCGGTAGAACGACACGGCTTCGGCTGCCTGCTCGGGGGTCATGCCCGCCTGAGCCTGGAAGGACTGGAACATCGGCGGGCCGATCCAGTGCACCAGCTCTTCGCGCGTGGGGGCCGGGTGGCCGAAGTGGGTGAGAGCGACGTTCAGCCGGCGGAGGATGCCGACCGAGGCGTCGACGATCGTGCCGTCGACGTCCCACAGCACGCAGGAATAGGGGGAAGAAGCCATGTCTTCCAGCCTATGGTCTGCGCGGGAACCCTCGGACGACCGTGAACATGTGTGCACGCACGCTGCCGAGGGTGCGCGGCCTCAGAAGAGGCGCGGGATGCCGGACTCGATGCCCTTCATGTCGTCGTAATCGAGCACGAGGCAGCGGATGCCGCGGTCCTCGGCGAGCACGCGGGCCTGAGGCTTGATCTCCTGCGCGGCGAACACTCCCCGCACCGGGGCGAGGTGCGGGTCGCGGCCGAGGAGCTCGAGGTATCGCGTCAGCTGCTCGACGCCGTCGATGTCGCCGCGGCGCTTGATCTCGACGGCGATCGCTGCACCGTCGGCATCGCGCACGAGCAGATCGACGGGACCGATCGCCGTCGGGTACTCGCGGCGCACGAGCGTCGCCCCTTCGGCGACGCGGTCGACCTGCTCGGCGAGCAGACGCTGCAGGTCGGCCTCGACGCCGTCCTTCTGCAGGCCGGGGTCGATGCCGAGGTCGTGTTTCGTGTCGTGGATGATCTCGTAGATCTGCACGCGCAGCGCATCGCCGGTCTTCTTGTGAGTGACGCGCCACACCTCGGTGACACCCGCGATCGACTCCTCTTCACCGGGCTCCTCGGTCGAGAGCGAGCACGGCGGGCTCATCCAGTTCAGCGGCTTGTAGCTGCCGCCGTCGGAGTGCACGAGCAGACTCCCGTCGCCCTTGTGCACGAGAAGACGTGTGGCGAGCGGAAGGTGGGCATTGAGCCGACCCGTGTAATTCACGGAGCAGCGGGCGATGACGAGACGCACCCGACGAGCCTACTTCGTCGGGCGGAGTGCTTCTGCGGCGGTGGGTGTCGTTGCCGGTGTTTCCACATACGCCGGGCTGCTGTCTTTCCGCGCGATCATGCGGAACTGGATCCTGACATTCTGGGCGGGCCGGCGAAGAATGAGGAGATGACCGTTTCGATCGAACTGGTGACGATGATCGTGACTGTCGCGTCGACACTGCTGGGGCTGGCGTCGGGATTCGGGTGGGTGATCAGTCGCATGGACGCCAGGTTCACGGGTTTCGAGCAGCGGATGGATGCGCGGTTCGAGAAGGCTGAGCAGCGAGTGGATGCGCGGTTCGAGAGGGCTGAGCAGCGGATGGATGCACGGTTCGCGGGTTTCGAGCAGCGGATGGATGCACGGTTCGCGGGTTTCGAGCAGCGGGTAGATGCGCGGTTTGAGGGGGCCGAGCAGCGGATGGATGCGCGGTTCGAGAAGGCTGAGCAGCGAGTGGATGCGCGGTTCGAGAGGGCTGAGCAGCGGGCGGATGCGGGGTTCGAGAGGGCTGAGGAGCGGATGGATGCGCGGTTCGACCGCGTGGAGGCGGACATCGCTGAGGTCAAGGCCGACATCGGCGAGGTGAAGGTCGCCGTCGCGCGACTCGAGGGCCCGGCACAACGCCTTCTCGTCGCGCGGTGACCATCGTCGACGAGGGCCACCCGCGCGCCTGGAACTCCCCGAGATCCGTGGTGGGATCGAGGGATGGGCACCCGGGTGACGACGTCTGGCTCTCAGTTCCGCGTCGTCGCGGGCGCGGGCTGCTCCGACATCTCGTCCGCGCGGAGCGGTCGGGCGGCACCAGAGAAGAGGCCCGACAGCACGACCAAGCCGACCAGGATGTAGAGCGTGTTGAGCAGCCCGATGTGCTCGCTGATGAAGCCGAGCACGGGAGGGCCGCCGAGGAACGAGATGTACCCGATGGTCGCCGCTGCGCTCACGCGCGCGGCCGCCTTGGCCGGGTCGTCGGCCGCAGCCGACATGCCGAGCGGGAAGCCGAGCGAGGCGCCGATGCCCCACAGCGCCGCACCGGCGAAGACCAGCGGCAGGCTCGGCGCGAGGATGAACAGCAGGATGCCGGATGCCGCGGCGACGGCGAGAACCCGCAGCACCGCCACGCGTCCGAAGCGGTCGACGAGAGGTCCGCCGAAGATTCGGACGGCCGTCATCGCGACCGAGAACGTGGCGAGCGCGGCGGCGCCGAGTGCGGTGCCGCCGCCGTGATCCTCGGCGACACCCAGGGCGAGCCAGTCGTTGGCCCCGCCCTCGGCGAAAGACATGCCGAGCATCACCACGCCGATCGCGTAGGTGCGCGGCTCTCGCCAGGCAGACAGCGCGACGTGCATCCGCTCGCGCCAGTGCGGCTTCTCGCCGTCTTCTGCGTTCGGGTCCAGCACCTCTTCGCGTCGAGGCACGTTGGCGATGCTGACCACGCCGATCGCGGCGATCAGCACCGCGATGACGAGAGTGTGGGTGAAGACGTCGATCTGCAGCTGGGCTGCGAGGGCGCCGAGGCCTGCGCCGATGACGGTGCCGAAGCTGAAGAAGGCGTGGAAGAGCGGCAGGATCGTCTTGCCGGAATGCTGCTCGATGGCGGTGGCCTCGACGTTCATCATCACGTCGACGCAGCCGTTGCCGAGTCCGAACAGCACGAGGCCGATCAGCACGACCGCGTACGAGCCGAGCACATTGGCGCCGATGCCGATCAGGGCCACGCCCGAGGCGAAAGTGAAGATCGACACCATCATGCCGAGGCGTGCGCCGGTGCGCGCCATGATCGCGGGGCTGGTCGAGATGCCGATGATCGAGGCGATGCCGGCGCCGAGCAGCAGCATGCCGACCTGGGCCTTGTCGATGTCGAGCGCGAGCTTGATCGACGGTACGCGAGACGCCCAGGTCGCGATCGACAGGCCGCTGGCGAGGAAGATCGCGAAGATCGCGGTGCGCCAGCGGACGTACTGCGAACGAGTGAGGGCGGTGTGCATGACGGAGAGTCTATCGAATCGATTCGACTCGACGAAAGCCCGGAGGCTATCCTCAAAGTATGACCAGTCAAGACGCCCCGCGTCGCGCGACGATCGCCGATGTCGCGCGCACCGCGGGAGTCGCCACCTCCACCGCATCCGTCGTGTTCAGTGGAAAGGCCAAGGTGGCGCCGGCCACCCGCGAGCGGGTGCTGGCCGCGGCTGCCGAGCTCGGCTACGCCGGTCCTGACCCTCGGGCCGCTTCGCTGCGGCGTGGACGGAGCGGCATCGTCGCGGTCGTGCTCGAGGGGCATCTGCGCACGGCGTTCCTCGACCCCGTGAGCACCGCGCTGATGGACGGCCTCACCGACGGGCTGGCGGACCTCAGCGCCGGCATCCTGTTGATGCGCGACGAGCCCGGCGACGACGGAACCTCACTCGTGAACGCGCCGGTCGACGCGGTCGTGCTGATCGGATGCTCGGGCCGCACCCGCGCATCGCTCGACATCGTGCGCGGACGCGGTCTTCCGGTCGTCGTGATCGAGGGCGACGCGGGCGAGGGAATTCCGCGCGTCACTCTCGACAACGCCGACGCGTCGGCCGACGTCGCGCGGCATGTCCGCGATCTCGGCCATCACGACGTCGTGCTCGTCACCCTCCCGCTCGACAACGATCGCGAACGGGGGGTCGTCACGCCCGAACGGCTCGCTTCGGCGACGATCGACGTCACGATCGACCGACTCTCGGGCATGCGGGAGATCTTCCCCGATGCGCCGGCGGTGTCGGCATCCGGCAGTTTCATCGACGAGGGGCTGGCCGTCGGGCGCCTCTTGCTGGCCGATGAGTCGTCGCGCCCCACGGCGATCCTCGCGCAGAGCGACCTGCTGGCGGTCGGGGTCATCCGTGCCGCGGAGGAGCTCGGTCTGCGGGTGCCCGAGGACCTCTCGGTGGCGGGCTTCGACGGGGTCGACGTCGACGGACTCGGAGGGCTCGTGCTGACCACCAGCGTGCAGCCGGCGGTCGAGAAGGGGCGTGCAGCCGGAGAGCAGGTCGCACGGATGCTGCGCGGCGAAGACGCGGTGACCCTGCACCTGACCTGCCGCTTCCGGCAGGGCACGACGACCGCGCCGCCCTCGCGCTGACCCCGCAGTCGCCTATTCGGGAGCCGCCTATTCGGGAGTGCGCCGTTCAGGAGTGCGCGGGTCAGGAATGCGCGGTTCAGGAGTGGGCTGTTCAGGAGTGCGCCGGTCCGATCGGCAGCGACGCATCGCCGAAGTCGACGATCGTGTAGCGACCGCAGTCGATCCTGCGTTCCGGATCCGCCTGCACGGGCAGCTCCCACGGCACGGTCTGCGAGTCCTCGATGAGGAACGACGCCGTCGCATCGGGGGCGAAGTCCGCGCGGTCGACGAGCCAGGCATAGCCGTCGAGACGGTGGTCGACCTGCACGAGTCGTGACGGATCGGCCAGGTGCAGCTTCGGCAGACGCACCGTCCAGAACTGCCCGGCGCCGGTGCGGCCCGACGCATCGACCCAGTCGGTGACGCAGGCGAGGTCGTCGTCGGGTCTGTGCGCTGCCTCAGCGAGCCGCGGGATGCTCACGCTGCCGCCGATCAGCAGCAGAGCGGCGATGATGGCTGCGGCCGCGCGGGTTCGTGAACGGCTGAAGGCCAGAGGCCGTGGCGCGGCGACCAGCGCCAGCACAGGAGTGAACGCGGTCGGCTGCAGGTAGCGGGCGGCGTGCGTGCCGAGGGCGATCGCGCCCGCGACGACCAGCACCGGCACGATCCAGGCGGATGTCGCGACCAGCCTTTCACCGGCATCCGTCGCTCGTCGACTCCTGATCACCGCGACGGTCAGGAGCGCTGCCGAGATGACGGCCGCCAGTGCGCCCGGCGGAGTCTGCAGGCGCGCAATGAACAGCTCACCGTAGAAGGTGAGCGACTCGAGCCATCGTGAGGGATCCGCGTAGCCCGCGCCGGTGTTCGCGATCCATGCCGAGAACGGAATACGCGCAAGAAGGCCCAGCGCGCTCCCGCCCACCAGGACGGCGAGCATGCCGACGAGCCGCTCGCGCTGCGGTGCGCGCGAGGCCGAGATCGCGAGGAGCACACCGAGCGGAGCGGTCGCCCACGCCAGGTATAGCGGATTCGAGAGCGTCGACAGCATGGCGACGACACCGAGGGCGACCGCGAGCGCGACGGAGAACCGCGGTGCATCGAGCATCCTTCGCATGAGTCCGATCGTGAGTACGACTGCGACCACGGTCGCCGCGTAGTACGTGGTCGTCAGCTGCAGCGAGGCGAGCTCGAGGGCATCGCGTGACGGCGAGGACTCCGTCATCGCGAGTGCGCCGAAGGCGGTGAGGGCGATGAGTGACCACAGGATCGGCGCCCTGCCCGCGCGGGCGCGCCCGGCGACGAGCCGGATCGCTCCGTAGAGTGCCAGCAGGTTGAGCACGGCGCTGACCGCGAGCAGGGCATCGACGTCGAGGGGCAGGAGCGCCCGAAGGGCCACGAACACCGCGATTTCGGGAAGGAAGAGCACGCTCGACATCGCCCAGTCGAGCGGATCGCCGGCGAGTATCGAGCGCGAGAGCAGCGCGACGATGAGAGAGTCGCCGTCGTCGAACAGCATCCCGGAGCGGGTGGACGACGCGATCGCGCCGGCGACGATCAGAGCGATCGCAGCGGCGAGCAGCCAGCCGACCAGCTCTCGCACCCACCCCCGTGTCACGGCCCTACTCTGCCATCCCCCTGTTTCGAATCGCTCACTTTGCAGATCTCAGAGCCCGATATCTGCAAAGTGAGCGATTCGAAAGAAGGGGGGAGGTCAGGACGTCTGCGTCCGAAGGTCCCAGATCTGCTCGAGCGGCGCGGTGCCCTCGGCGCCGTCCGCATTGCGGAAGATCTCGACGAACTGACCGATCTCGGCCTGCCAGGCGTGGTCGGCCGGGTCATCCTGCAGCGCGGCGACGGCGGCATCCCAGTCATCGCAGTCGACGAGGTGGAAGAGGCGGTGACCGGATCTCCAGATCGTCCAGTCATGGATGCCGACGCGCGCGAAGCTCGCGGCGAGAGCATCCGGGATGCGCGCGTGATTCGTGCGGTAGTCGTCGACCGCGCCCTCGCGGATTTCGGAATGGAGAGCGATGCGCATGGATGCCTTTCGTCTGCGTCGACCGGATCACCCCATCTTCACACCCTTGTGATCGCGACCCTCGATCAAGTATCCTATAGGAAATCTTGAACTCAAAGGAGAGGCTCAATGACAGACGCAGGCTTCCGTCGCCCCACCGAACGCATCCCCGGCGGGGAGTGGTTCAGCGGCGCGGGACTCGGGATCTTCGTGCACTGGGACCAGGCATCGCAGCAGGGGATCGAGATCTCGTGGCCGCTGGTGGGCCGGTCGATCATCCCGGGCGTGGATGCGGTCGAGGATGCCGTGACGGTCGCCGAATACCAGGCGACAGCGCCCACGTTCGACCCGACCGAGTGGGATGCCGCCGATCTCGCCCGCCGGGTGCGTGAGGCCGGAGCCACCTACGTCGTCTTCACCGCTCGTCACCATGCCGGATACAACATGTTCTTCACCGAGCAGTCGGACTTCGGCGTCGAGCACGGTTCCTTCGGACGCGACATCACGCGCGAGTTCGTCGAGGCCGTGCGTGCCGAGGGCATGAAGGTCGGCATCTACTACAGCCTTCCCGACTGGAACCACCCGGACTACCCCGCGTTCCGAGATGAGGACCGGCCGTACAAGCTCGAACACTGGCCGGCGGCGGGCCTCGCCGAGTTCGCCGACACTCCTGATGCCACCGACCGCCACCGCCGTTCGAGCCCCGAGGCGTGGGCTCGATACCTCGACTATGTGCGAGCGCAGCTCACCGAGCTGCTCACGAACTACGGGCAGATCGACCTGCTGTGGTTCGACGGCGACTGGGAACGCTCCGCCGTCGAGTGGACCGCGCCGGGGCTCCGCAGGCTCATCAAGCACCTGCAGCCCGACGTCGTGATCAATGATCGGCTGCCGGGCCAGGGCGACTACCGCACCCCCGAGCAGGGCTTCCCGCTCACCGCACCGACGGGTCCGTGGGAGCTGTGCCTCACGATCGGCGACCACTGGGCCTGGCGCACGGGCCCCGACAACGAGAAGTCGGCACGCTCACTGCTCGTGACGCTGATCGATGCGGTCGCGCGAGGCGGCAACCTGCTGCTCAACGTCGGCCCCGGCCCCGACGGCACACTTCCCGAGGTCGAGCAGGAAAGGCTCGAGGAGTTCGCCGGATGGATGCAGGCGCACGCCGAATCCGTGATCGGCGTCGACCCGACAGTCGGAATCGACGTGCACGGCCCGACGACCGCTCGGCCGGGCCGGCTCTACCTGCACCTCACCGCGCTGCCCGTCGAGGAGATCATCGTGCGCGGCCTACCCGTGCGGAGGATCACGCGAGTGCACAGGCTCGCTGACGGCCTCGAGCTGCAGCACGACGCGAGCTTCGAGGTGCACGAGGCCTCGACCGCGGGCGATGACCTCGGTGAACTGCGCATCGTCGCCCCCGAGCCCAGCGGCGCCCTGATCGACGTCATCGCCATCGACTTCTCCGAGTGACCCGAGCAGTACCCGAACACCCGAGCGACACCCGAACACCCGAGCGACACCCCCCTCACCCATCGCATCGATCTCAGCATCCAATGAAGGAGGCAGACAGTATGAATGCACCCGTATCCCGACGCGCGACGCGTCTCGTCCTGACCGGCGTGGCAGGACTCGCCGCGGCAGCTCTCGCCGGCTGTGCCGGCAGCCCGGCAGGAGGCTCCGGCGGTGACGCCGGCGGCCCGCTCGTGCTCTACACCTGGGCCGCCAGCGAAGGCGACCAGGCGCAGTGGGCCGACTTCATCGACGGCGCGAAAGCCGAGGATCCCGACCTCGACATCACGGTCGAGGGTCCGAGCTTCTCGGACTACTGGACGAAGGTGAAGACCCGCCTGAGCGGATCGAACCCGCCCTGTCTGCTCACCACCCAGGCGGCGCGCGCACAGGAGCTCGGCGATCTGCTCATGCCGCTCGACGACCTGATCGAGAAGAGCGGCTTCGACATCGACGACATCGACGCATCGATGCTCAGCGGCATGACGGTGGACGGCACGATCCGCGCCATCCCCTACGACGCCGAGCCGATCGTGCTCTTCTACAACGTCGAGGCGTTCCAGGCCGCCGGTCTCGGTCTGCCGGGCACGGAGTACACCCGCGACCAGTTCATCGCGGATGCCAAGGCGCTCACCGACGGAGAGAAGAAGGGCCTCGCGCTCGCGCCGGGCATCTTCATCCCGAATGCCTGGTCGCTCGCCGACGGAGTGCCTGCCGTCACCGAAGACGGAGAGCTCGATCTGACCAACCCCGAGTTCGTCGATCAGGTGCAGAGCTTCTTCGACCTCGTGTCGGTCGAGCAGGTCGCGAAGGCGCCCGAGGCCGCCGACGGGTCGGAGGTCTCGCAGCAGGCATTCACCTCGGGCGCGGTGCCGATGCTGATCGAGGGACCGTGGATGTACGGCAGCTTCGCCGACACCGCCGACTTCACCCTCGGCGTCACCATCGTCCCGTCGACCAGCGGCGAGGCCGCGGCGATGACCGCCGGCTCCGGCTTCGGCATCGCCGCCAACTGCGACCGCCCCGATGAGGCGTTCGCCGCGATCGAGGCCCTGACCTCGGTGTCGGTGCAGGAGAAGCAGGCCGAGGCCCGCGGCATCGTCCCGGCGCGCATCGAGGCTCTCCCGGCGTGGGCCGAGGGCAAGACCGAGGGTGCGGCCGAGGTCGTCGAGGCGCTGCTCGCCGACGCGACCCCGCAGCGCACCACCCCGACCTGGAACCAGGTCGAGACCCTGATGACCCAGTACGGCGTGCAGGGCTACCGGGGTGAGCTGACGGCCGAGGAGATCATGGAGACGATCCAGAACTCGGTGGGCGGCTGAGCCGATGGCCATCATGAGCGAGCGGACGGAGGCCGCGGCCTCCTCCCCGATGCCCGGTGCGGCGGGGGTGCCTCTCGGTGCTCCCGCCCCTCGGGCTCCCCGTCTGCGACGGGGACGCGGTGACGGGTGGGTGGCGGTGGCCTTCCTCGCGCCGGGCCTGATCGGGTTTGTCCTCTTCATCCTCACCCCGCTGTTCGGATCGGCGTTCATCAGTCTGTTCGACTGGAAGCTGTTCGGCAGTCCCGACTTCATCGGGCTCGAGAACTACGCGAAGCTGTTCCGCGATCCGACGTTCTACACGGTGCTCGGCAACACCCTGATCTTCGCGATCGTCTACACCGCGCTCAACCTGTTCGTCGCCCTCACCATCTCGCTGTGGCTGAACACCCGGATGAAGGCGGCCGGCGTGTGGCGGGTCGTCTTCTTCCTTCCGGTCATCACCCCGATGGTGGCGAACGCCCTCGTCTGGCGGCTGCTGCTCTCGCAGGACGGCCTCGTCAACTCGATGCTCGCGACCGTCGGCATCGACGGCCCCAACTGGCTGTCCGACTCGGCGTGGGCGCTGCCCTCGGTGATCGCGATGTCGGTGTGGCAGTCGTTCGGGTACAACGTGATCGTCCTGTCGGCAGGCCTCAGCGCCATCCCGAAGGAGCTGCTCGAGGCATCCCGCATCGACGGCACCTCGGCCTGGCAGCGGCTGCGGTACATCATCCTGCCGCTGCTCTCGCCCTCTCTGTTCTTCTGCTCGACCATGACGATGATCGGGGCCTTCCAGGTGTTCGTACAGCCGCTCTTCCTGACGCAGGGCGGGCCGGGCGAGAGCACCAACACGTTCGTGCTGTACCTGTACCGCAACGGATTCGTCTTCGATCGTCTCGGCTACGCATCCGCCCTCGCGTGGATCCTCTTCGTCGTCGTGATGCTCATCACGGCCCTGCAGTTCGTCGGCCAGCGCAGGTGGGTGAACTATGAGTGACGTCCTGATCGTCCCGCGCCGCAGTGCGCGCCAGCGCCGTGACTCCGTCAAGGAGTGGCTGAACACCGCCGCGATCGCGATCGTGGCGCTGGTGTTCGCCTTCCCCTTCATCTGGATGTTCCTCACCGCGCTGAAGCCCGAGAACGAGGTCTTCACGGCCACACCCCAGATCTTCGGGTCGGAGATCCGCTGGGCGAACTTCGTCGAGGCGTGGACCGTCGTTCCGTTCGGACGCTTCATCCTCAACGGCCTGTTCGTCGCGATCCTCGGTGCCGCGCTCTCGGTCGTCGTCGCCGTGCTGTCTGCCTACGCCTTCTCGCGGCTGCGCTTCAGATATCGCGACAAGCTGTTCCTGCTGTTCGTGCTCACTCTCGTGCTGCCGCAGGAGGTGCTCGTCGTACCGCTGTTCATCATGATCAACAGCTGGGGCTGGAACGATAGCTACGCGGCTCTCATCATCCCGTTCGCGTTCACGGCCTTCGGCACCTTCCTCATGCGGCAGTTCCTGCTCACGATCCCGCGAGAGTATGAGGAGGCCGCTCTGATCGACGGCGCCTCGCGCCTGCGCACCCTGTGGTCGGTGCTGCTGCCGCAGCTGATCGCCCCGCTGAGCGTGCTCGCGGTCTTCTCGTTCATCGGCTACTGGAACTCGTACCTCTGGCCGCTGATCATCATCAACACGCAGGACATGGCCACCGTCCCTCTGGGACTCGGCATGTTCACCGGTCAGTTCGGCACGCAGTGGTCTCTGCTCATGGCCGCATCGACTCTGGCCGTCATCCCCTCGCTGATCCTGGTTCTGCTGCTGCAGAGACAGCTCATCAAGGGGGTCACCCTGGGCGGACTCGGAGGACGCTGATGACCACGACACATGACACCACCGCACGCACGCTCGATGCCGTCGCGGATGCGACCGCGGGCAGCCGCATCGTGCACGCGGAAGCGCAGCTGTGCGATCTTCCCGTCGAGACGATGCGCACCGATGCGCTGCAGACCTTCGTGAAGCAGGAGACGATCTTCGTGCGCCTGCGCACGGCGGACGGCACGCGGGGCGTCGGCTACAGCTACACGATCGGCACCGGCGGAGGCGCGGTGCTGAGCCTGCTGCGCGAGACCCTGCTGCCCGCGCTGATCGGTCTCGAGGCCGAACGGCCCGAGGCTGTGTGGCTGGCGCTGTTCGGCATCACCCGGGCGACGACCGTCGGCCCGATCACGGCGCTCGCGCTCGCCGCGGTCGACACGGCGGTGTGGGACGCGAAGACGAAGCGAGCCGGGCTGCCGCTGTGGGTCGCGGCGGGCGGAGCGTCTCCCTCGGTTCCCGTCTACGACACCGAGGGCGGGTGGCTGCACTTCAGCACCGATCAGCTCGTCGCGCAGGCCGTGGAGTCGAAGGAGCGCGGCATGGGCGGGGTCAAGATCAAGGTCGGGATGCCGAAGGGGCATCAGGATCTCGATCGTCTGCGGGCTGTCCGCGACGCCGTCGGTCCCGGGATGGACATCATGGTCGACGCGAACCAGTCGTTCACCGTGTCGGAGGCGATCAGGCGGGCACGCCTGTTCGAACAGGTCGACGTCTTCTGGTTCGAGGAGCCGCTGCCCGCCGAAGACATCGAGGGGCACCGGCTGCTCGCGCGGTCGACATCGGTGCCCATCGCCGTGGGGGAGAGCATGTACTCGCTCGGACATTTCCGCGAGCACCTGCAGCGGGGCGGCGCCTCGATCGTGCAGGCCGATGTCGCCAGGGTCGGAGGTATCACGCCGTGGCTCAAGATCGCGCACCTCGCCGAGTCGTTCAACGCGCCCGTCGCACCGCACTTCCTCATGGAGCTGCATGTGTCGCTGGTGTGCGCGATCCCGAACGCCCTGTACCTCGAGCACATCCCGCAGCTGCGCGCCGTCACCGACGGTGAGCTGCGCATCGAGCACGGCCGAGGATGGGCGCCCACCGCGCCGGGTCTCGGCATCGCGTGGGACGATGACGCGCTCTCCGGTCTGGTCGTCTCGTGACGGGGAACGACGAGACGGCTCGCCCCTCGCCGGATCGCGTCGCGATCGGACGCGGCGGCCTCGCGGTGCCACCCGTGGGCTACGGGGCCGCAGCTCTCGGCAACCTCTACCGGGCGCTCGACGACGACGCGTGGCCGGAGATCGTACCGGAGGCCTGGCGCCGCGGCATCCGATACTTCGACGTCGCCCCGCACTACGGTCTCGGACTCGCGGAGCGGCGGCTCGGCGAAGGCCTGCGCTCGGTGCCGCGCGATCAGGTCGTCGTCTCGACCAAGGTCGGACGGCTGCTGGTGCCGCAGGATGCCGCAGGCCGCACCGATCTCGCGAACCTCTTCGATGTGCCTGCCGACCACCGTCGTGTGCACGACTATTCGCGTGACGGCGTGCTGCGATCGATCGAGGACTCGCTCGCGAGGCTCGGTCTCGACCGCATCGACATCGTGCTGGTGCACGACCCCGACGACCACGAGCGCGAGGCCCTCGCCGGTGCGTTCCCGGCGCTGAGCGAACTGCGCGACCAGGGAGTCATCACGTCGTTCGGCGCCGGGATGAATCAGAGCGCCATGCTCGCCCGCTTCGTGCGCGAGACCGATGCCGACGTGATGATGGTCGCCGGCCGGTGGACCCTGCTCGACCAGAGCGCCTCCGATGATCTTCTGCCGCTCGCCGACCGGCGCGGTGTGAGTGTGCTGGCCGCGGCGGTCTTCAACTCGGGGATCCTCGCGACGGATGATCCCGGCGTCGACGCGACCTTCGACTACGGGCCGGCTCGCGGAGCGGTGATCGCCCGGGCTCGTGACATCGCCGAGGTCGCGCACCGCCATGGCCGCACGCTGCCCGAGCTCGCGGCGCAGTACCCGCTCACGCATCCGGCCGTCGCGGCGGTCGTGATGGGCGGAGCGGATGCGGGTCAGGTCGGCAGGAACGCCGGCCTGCTCGCGCGACCGGTACCGGACGCTGTGTGGTCGGAGCTCGAAGAACTCGGCCTGATCAGCCGATCAGCCGTCGCGGGGCGGCAGTCGTGAGCACCGAGAGGGCCTCCCGTACGATGAGACACATGTTCGGCGACGACGAGGCACGCGGACCACGACCGCTTCCCGCGCGGCGCGCGCTCGTCGACGACGTGTACGACGCGGTGCTCGGCCTGCTCATGGATCGGGTGATCGAGCCGGGCGCCCGCGTGAACATCGACGCGGTCGCGCGAGACCTCGACGTGTCGCCGACTCCCGTGCGCGAGGCGCTCACCCGCCTCGAATCAGAGGGGCTCGTGGTCAAGAGGGCGCTGAAGGGATATGTCGCCGCATCGCTGCTCGACACCGCAGGGCTCCGCGATCTGTATGACATGCGCGAGCTGCTCGAGCCCGAGGCCGCGCGGCGGGCATCGCTGCACCTCGACGATGCGACCACCGCAGAGCTCGGCGAATCCGTCGCCCAGATGCGGGCGGCATCCGCCCCCGACGAGGACGAGAGCTTCCGCAATTACCGACGCTTCATCGACGAGGACCTGCACTTCCACCACCTGATCGCCGAGAGCGCGCAGAGTCCGCTCCTCGCCGAGGCGATCGTGAGACTGCGCGCTCACATGCACCTCTACCGACTGAACTTCCGCCACGACTTCGAGGACGACACCGTGCGCGAGCACGAGAGCATCCTGGAGGCACTGCGGGGAGACGACCCCGAGGCCGCCGCGGCGGCGATGCGCACGCACATCGAGCGGTCGTACGAGCGGCTCGGCCCCGCTCTCACTCAGCGCGACGAGGACTGAGACCCACTTCGCGCGGGACCCGCTTCCGCGCGCGGGACCCGCTTCCGCGCGCGAGACCCTCGTTGTGGACGTGGATCTCGTGACGCGGACAGGGCTTCGGGCGGGGGAGGAGCGGATGCCGCGCAGGGGCCAATTCGCTCGCGTGGCCTTACGACTTCCTAACGCCAGGTAAACTGATATACGACACCCGCCCGCCTGTGCCGATCCCCCGGCCGACGAGCCTTGAGGAGCCGCGTATATGCTGACGCTCCTCGCTGTGTTCCTTCTCGGGTCGATCCTGATGCCCGTTCTGGTGCGCTGGCTGGGGTCTCAGGCATTCGCCGTCGCCGCTCTCATTCCCGCAGCGGCATTTATCCACGCGCTCGTGCTCACGCCGCAGGTGCTCGACGGGCCCGCGCCCTTCGCCTCGGTGGAGTGGATCCCGCAGCTGGGTCTGAACCTCTCCATGCACATGGACGTGCTCGGCTGGGTGCTGACGCTGATCGTCTCGGGTGTCGGTGCGCTCGTGCTGCTCTACTGCCGCTGGTACTTCCACGACGACTCCGCGGGCATCGGGCAGTTCGCCGCGGTGCTGCTCGGCTTCGCCGGCGCCATGTACGGTCTGGTGCTCACCGACGATCTGGTCATGCTCGTCATGTTCTGGGAGGTGACGAGCATCCTCTCGTACCTCCTCATCGGACACTACCGGCGCCGTGCAGCCAGCCGACGCGCCGCCCTGCAGGCCCTTCTGGTGACGACCCTCGGCGGTCTCATCATGTTCGTCGGCGTGGTGCTGCTCGTGGTCGACGCCGGCACCTCGAGCATCCGCGAGATCCTCGAGCTCGCTCCGACCGGCGCGATCGTCGACGCCGCCGTCGTGATGCTGCTCATCGGCGCGATCAGCAAGTCGGCGCTGTTCCCCTTCCACTTCTGGCTGCCCGGTGCGATGGCCGCGCCGACCCCCGTGAGCGCCTATCTGCACGCGGCCGCCATGGTCAAGGCCGGCATCTACCTGATCGCGCGGTTCGCCCCGATCTTCGCGTTCACCGGCCCCTGGCGCCCGATCATCATCACGCTCGGCGTGATCACGATGCTGCTCGGCGGCATCCAGGCGCTGCGCGAGACCGACCTCAAGCGCATCCTCGCGTTCGGAACGGTGAGCCAGCTCGGTTTCTTCTCGATCGTCGTCGGCTACGGCACCCAGGCGACCGCGCTCGCCGGCCTGGCGCTCGTCATCGGGCACGCCCTGTTCAAGTCGGCGCTGTTCCTCATCGTCGGCGTGATCGACCGTCAGCTGTCGACCCGTGACATCACCGAGCTCAGCGGCGTGGGGCGCCAGGCGCCGGTCATGGCCACAGCGGCATTCATCTCGGTGGCGTCGATGGCGGGCATCGCGCCCACCCTCGGTTTCGTGGCCAAGGAATCGACCCTCACGGCGCTGCTCGACGACGCGTTGCACGGTTCCCCCTGGGGTCCCGTCGCGATCATCGGTGTGGTTCTCGGTTCCATGCTCACTGCGGCATATGGCATCCGCTTCCTGTGGGGTGCGTTCTGGACCAAGCGCGACGCGATGGGTGACCGCCTGCCCAACACCGCCTGGCCTGACCCGCCCGTCGGCTTCCTCTCGGCGCCGATCATCCTCGCCGGCCTCACTCTCGCCGCCGGAATCGGCGCCCCGGCGCTCGACACGGCGCTGCAGGGATACGCCCTCACGGCGACGCCCGGTCTGGATGCCGAGGGCGTGGCGGCCGAGGGCCCAGGCCATCTCGCGCTCTGGCACGGCTTCGAGCCCGCGCTCGGCATCTCGATCCTGACGATCCTGCTCGGCGCGGGACTGTTCCTGCTGACGATCCGCACGGGATGGGACCGCAAGGCCCGCATGATCCCGTTCACCGCGGCCGACGTCTACTACCTCGTCGTGCGCGGCGTCGACCGGCTCTCGGTGCTCAGCACGACGCTGACGCAGCGCGGTTCGCTGCCCGTCTACGTCGGCACGATCTTCGTGGTGTTCGTCGCGGCCGAGATCACCGCGCTGCTCGCGAGCGACATCGACCGGTTCCAGCTGTCGGCGTGGCACACCCCTGCTCAGCTCGTTGTCGCCCCGCTCATGGCGGTCGCCGGTGTGCTCGCGGTGCGGGCGCAGAAGCGGTACACGGGCGTCGTGCTCGTATCGATCACCGGCCTCGGCATGGTGGTGCTCTTCGCGACCAGCGGCGCCCCCGATCTCGCTCTCACGCAGATCCTCGTCGAGACGGTCACGATGGTGACATTCGCCCTGGTGCTGCGTCGACTGCCCGCGCGCATGGGCGAGCACAACGCCTCGGTCGGCCGCATCCCCGTGCCCTGCTGGGCGTGGGCGTCGGACTCACGATGGCGCTGGTCGCGATCGTGGCGACCCAGTCGCGTGTCGCCGAGCCCATCTCGACCGGCTTCGCGAAGCTCGCCTACGAGATCGGCCACGGCAAGAACGTCGTGAACGTCGCGCTGGTCGATCTGCGTGGCTGGGACACGATGGGTGAGCTGTCGGTGCTCGTGCTGGCGGCGACCGGTGTCGCGTCTCTCGTGTTCGTCACGCACCGCGCCGACATGCTCGCCGCGACCAGGACGCTGCCGAACTCGAGACGGCGGGCGAGCCGTGCGCGTCCTCTCGTCGAGACGACCGAGGGCGTGCGGTTCCAGACCGCCGAGAACGAGAGCAACCCCCGCGCCTGGCTGGTCGGAGGCGCGAAGGTCAAGCCCGAGAACCGTTCGATCCTGCTCGAGGTGATCGTCCGCATCCTCTTCCACACGATCATCGTCGTGTCGATCTTCCTGCTGTTCGCCGGGCACAACCTGCCCGGTGGTGGTTTCGCGGGCGGTCTGGTCGCGGGCATGGCGCTCGTGATGCGCTACATCGCGGGTGGTCGCTGGGAGCTCGGAGCCGCGGCGCCCACGGACGCCGGCCGCCTGCTCGGCACCGGCCTGATCCTCGCGGTCGGCACGGCCGTCGTCCCCCTGTTCTTCGGCATGGCCCCGCTCACCAGCACGTTCTGGGAGTGGGAGATCCCCGGAATCGGGCACATGGAGTTCGTCACCTCGACCATCTTCGATGTGGGCGTGTACCTCGTCGTCATCGGTCTGGTGCTCGACGTGCTGCGCAGCCTCGGCGCAGAGGTCGACCGGCAGTCCGCAGCGCTGCGTGAGTCTCAGGGCATCGGCCCGCGGGGCGGGGTGAGCATCTGATGGACATCTCGCTGACCCTGATCGTGATCATGGCCGTGCTCTTCGCGTGCGGCGTCTACGCCATGCTCGAGCGCAGCCTGACGCGCGTGCTGATCGGGTTCCTGCTGCTCGGCAACGCCACGAACCTGCTTCTCCTGATCGTGATGGGTGTTCCGGGCAGTGCCCCGTTCTACGGAGCCGAGGGCGAGATCAGCGATCCGCTGCCGCAGGCGCTGACGCTCACGGCCATCGTCATCACCTTCGCCGTCTCGGCGTTCCTGCTCGCGCTGATCTACCGCTCCTGGCAGCTCGGCCAGGCCGACACGGTCGAGGACGACGAGGCCGACATCGCGCTGCGCGAGCGCACGGATGCCGACGAGGACCTCATGGAGGACGAGGCCGACACGGCCGACGACGAAGCGACGACCGACTTCGTGGGTGTGGACACCTCACCCATCACCGTGCTGCACATGCGCGACCACCCCGCGATCCACGATGACGCACCGGTCGATCGACCGGCCTCGTACGAGTCGGACGCCGGCGGCGGCGATGGTGCGGATGCCGGCGCGCGCGCGGATGCGGATGCCGGCGGCGATGAACGCCGCGAAGATCGACCAGGCGAAGCCCGCGACGAACGCACGGATGAAGGGGAGGACCGCCGATGAGCGCTCTCGTTCCCCTTCTCGTCGCCGTGCCGCTGCTCGGCGCCGCGATCACCCTGATCTTCGGACGCAACGCGCGCCTGCAGGTCTTCGTGACGGTGGCGACGCTCGCGGTGGTCTCGGTGATCGCCGCGGTGCTGCTCGTGGCCGTCGACTCTGGCGCTCCGCTGGCGGTGTCGGTCGGAGGATGGCCGGTGCCCTTCGGCATCGTGCTCTACGTCGACCGCCTCGCCGCCCTGCTGGTGCTCATCTCGAGCATCGTGCTGCTCGCGGTCCTGCTGTTCTCGATCGGACAGGGTGTCGCCGACGGTACCGACGAGACTCCCATCTCGATCTTCAACCCGTCGTACCTGATCCTCGCGGCGGGAATCTTCAACGCCTTCATCGCGGGCGACCTGTTCAACCTCTACGTGGGCTTCGAGATCCTGCTGGTCGCGTCGTACGTGCTCATCACGCTCGGCAGCACCGAGTCGCGCATCCGCACCGGTGCCGTGTACATCGTCGTGTCGCTCGTGTCGTCGATACTCTTCCTCGCGTCGATCGCGATGATCTACGGCGCGCTCGGCACGGTCAACATGGCGCAGATCGCCGAGCGCATGACCGAGATCCCACAGGAGACGCAGCTCGTGCTGCACCTCATGCTGGTGGTCGCGTTCGGCATCAAGGCCGCCATCTTCCCGGTGTCGTTCTGGCTTCCCGACTCGTATCCGACGGCTCCGGCCCCGGTCACCGCGGTCTTCGCCGGCCTGCTGACCAAGGTCGGCGTCTACGCGCTGATCCGCACCGAGACGCAGCTGTTCGCCGACAACAGCATCGACACGCTGCTGCTCATCATCGCGCTCGCGACCATGATCGTCGGCGTGCTCGGAGCGGTCGCGCAGGCCGAGCTCAAACGAATCCTCTCGTTCACACTCGTGAGCCATGTCGGATACATGATCTTCGGACTGGCGATCGCGACACCCGCAGCGATCGGCGCGACGGTGTACTACATCGTCCACCACATCATCGTGCAGACGACCCTGTTCCTCGCCGTCGGGCTCATCGAGCGCCGGGCCGGCAGCACGTCGATCCTGCGGGTGAAGGGGCTGCTCAAGGTCGCTCCAGTGATCGCGGTGCTCTACTTCATCCCCGCCATCAACCTCGGCGGACTCCCGCCGTTCTCGGGCTTCATCGGCAAGTTCGCGCTGTTCGAAGCCGCGGCATCCGTCGGCACGCCCCTCATGATCGTGCTGATCATCGGCGGCATCGTGACCTCGCTCCTCACCCTCTACGCGCTGATGCGCGCCTGGAACCTCGCTTTCTGGCGTGAGGAGGAGGACTCGAGCGAGACCGAAGGTCGCATCTCGTACCTGGGCAACGCGCCGGCGGCCGACGAGCAGCAGGAGCGCCGCCGCATCCCCCGCATCATGACCGTCGCGACCGCCGGCATGGTCGGCGTGACCGTCGCGCTGACCGTGTTCGCCGGTCCGCTCTACGCGCTCTGCGACCGCATCGGCGCGGCCCTGCTCGAGCCGGTGAGCCTCGTGCAGCTGGAAGACGAGGTGGACGGATGAGCCGCACCACCCGTCGTCACATCTGGCGCGACATCGGCGTGCAGCTGCCGTTCCTCGCGTGGCTGATCGTGCTGTGGATGCTGCTGTGGGGACAGTTCACGGTGCTCGCGTTCCTGTCGGGCCTGGTCGTGGCGGTGTTCGTCACGCGTGTGTTCCGGCTGCCGACCGTCGAGCTGTCGGGCCGCATCAACGTCTGGTACGCGGCGCTGTTCGTGGTGCAGTTCCTGCTCGCGATGTTCCGCGGGGCGCTCTCGGTCACGGCGCAGGTGTTCGACTTCCGCAGGCAGCCGGGGGCGGCGATCATCGCGGTGCCGCTGAAGTACGCGGACGACCTGATCATGACCCACGTCTCCGTGGTGTCGTCGCTGATCCCCGGATCCCTCATCGTCGAGGCCGACCGCGACCGGCAGATCCTGTACCTGCACGTGATCGGGGTGCGGAACAGGGCCGACGTCGAGAATCAGCGCGAGGGCGTGCTGCGGTGGGAACGTCGCGTCGTCCGTGCGCTGGGCGCCCCCTCGCAGTACCGTGCCCTGAAGGCCGATGAGCGGGCAGCGAAGGGCGGTGTCCGATGAACATCCTGATGCTGGCGATCTCGATCGTCTTCGGCGTCGCGGCCATCCTCACGATCATCCGCATCGTGCGGGGCCCGTCGATCCTCGACCGTGCCGTCGCCTCCGATGTGCTGCTCACCGAGGTCATGTGCGTGCTGGGCGCGGAGATGGCGATCAACGGACACACGCGCAACATCCCGGTCATGCTGATCATCGCGGCGGTCGGCGTCTTCGGCTCGATCGCCGTCGCCCGCTTCGTCGCGAGAAGGGACAACACGACACCATGAACGTGTTCGGTCTCAGCATCCCCGACTCCGTGATCGACATCGCGGTGCTCGTGCTCATCCTGCTCGGAGCCATCCTCTGCCTGTCGGCCGCGGTCGGCCTGCTGCGCTTCCGCGACGTGCCTTCGCGGCTGCACGCGGCCACGAAGCCGCAGGTGCTCGGCCTCGTGCTCATCTGCCTGGCGATCGCGGTGTCGATGCGCACGGTGGGGGGAATCCTGGTCGGTCTCGCGCTCGTCGCTCCGATCGTGCTCATGCAGTTCGCGACCGCGCCGCTGTCGGCGCACATCGTCGGACGCCAGGCGTATCGCAACGGCACGACCGACGAGCGGAGTCTCGTGGTCGACGAGCTGGCAGAGTCGAAGCAGACCCCGCCGGCCGCGGGCTGAGGAACGGGCGGACAGATGTCGACACCGCAGGGATGGTACGACGCCGGCACGCCCGGACGCCAGCGCTGGTGGGACGGAGCGCAGTGGACCGCGCATGAGCGGGAGACGCCCCCGACGACTCCCGCCATGGGCTGGTACCAGGTGCAGGGCACAGCCGACGTCCGCTGGTGGGACGGCGCGACGTGGACTCCGTACCGCGTCCGCAAGGGTACGCCGCGGCCCGATGCGCTCGCGGTCGAGCCGCCGGCGATGGGGGTGGTCCTCGGCATCGTGTTCCTCGTGCTGGGGCTGATGCAGGTGACGGCGGCCGTGATCACGCAGAACCCGGGGAACTTCGTGCTCCCGGTGCTCCTGACGGCGGTCGGCGCGCTCTGGCTCTGCGGCGCCGCGTACTCCCGCGCCGTACGCAGGCTCCCCGCTCCGCAGTCGGCGCCGGTCGTCGACGCGGTCGTGCGACCGCTGCCCGGCGAGGTCGACGGGCCGGACGCCGGGTGGTACCCGATGACCCGGCAGGCCAGCCGGTGGTGGACCGGTTCGCAGTGGAGCTGGTACCTCGGCACGCGGTTCGGCGTGCGTCCCGGCCACGCAGGCCCGCGTGGCTACCTCGTGTCGATGATCGCCGGCTGGTGCGTGACCGCGATCGCGGTGATCGGTGCGATCGTCGCGCTGGTCGCGGGCTTCATGGAGCAGGGGCCCGTCACGCTGTTCCTGATCGTCTTCGGCATCGCCTTCGCCGTGATCATGGGTGCTCTGGGAGCCTTCGCCCTGCTGCTGACGAGGTCGCGCCGCAACGCGCTGCTGCTGCCGACGACGCCTCCGCCGCTGCGCTGAGGAGGGCACCGGCTCACTCGGTTCACAACTCAGCATGAATGTGTGCTGGTGGGGGCGAAAGGGGCCGTAGGACCGCTCGGCACGGGATCGATGCTGAGTAGTGAACGACGATCCGCCGAGGCACTTCTGCTGCACCGATCTCGATCTCGAGAGTGCCCTCCCCGCAACGCGGGATCACAGGCATCGAAGCACGCCGCCGCCCGCACACTTCGTCGATGGGGAAGAAGGAGAAGACTGTCGCCGATCGCGCGGCGGACGCCTATGCGCACACGGTGTTCACACGATCGGAGCTGATGCACCGGGGGTTCACGGGACGTCTGACCGCTGCGGCAGTCGCGCGAGGAGAACTGCTGCACGTGCGTCGCGATCGGTACGCACTGTCGTCGACGCACCGCGACATTGTCGAGGCCGTCCGCATCGGCGGGCGGCTGTCCTGCCTGTCTCTCCTCGTCCTGCTCGGTGTCTTCGTTATCCGCTGCCGAGAGCTCCATGTCCTCGTGACGCCGGGTTCGTCTCGTCTGCGACTCACGAAGGAGCGAAAGGTCGTGCTGCACTGGAAGGTGGTGACAGACGCGCGAGAAAGCCTCCATGCGGCTCCGTTGATCGATGCCGTCGCGCACTCCGTTCTCTGCCAGGCCCCGCGCGAGGCGATCGCCACGGTCGACAGCGTCCTTCATCACGGACTCCTCACCCGCGACGAGGTGGCGGCGGTGTTCGCCGCGCTGCCTGCGCGTTTCCGCCCGCTGCTCGCGCTCGTCGACGCGTCGGCCGCGTCGGGACCGGAGACTTTCATGCGATTGCTGCTGCGGACGATGGGCGTCGCCTACGAGACGCAGGTGTATCTCGACGGTGTCGGATACGTCGACTTCATCGTCGAGGGCTGGCTGATCATCGAGTGCGACAGCAAGGAGTTCCATGAGGGGTGGGACAAGCAGGGCGAGGATCGCGAGCGCGACATCGCCGCGGCGCGTCTCGGCTATGTGACCGTTCGCCCTCTCGCCAAGGACATCTTCGGGGATCAGGAATCGGTCTGACGCTCGCTGGAGCAGATAATCGCGGTGCTCGGGCCCCGGTTCAGCGACGTCACGCGTTCACAATTCAGCAGGAACAGGCGTTGAGAGTCGAGATCACGCCGAGATCGTCGACCTGCGGACCGCTCATGCTGAGTCGTGAACGGAGCGACGGCGAGACCGAGCTCAGAGACGGTCGGCGAAGTCCTGGATCAGCGCCGCGGCGGGCTCGGAGTCGCTGATCAGCGTGCCGTGACCGTGATCGGGGATCACCCGCAGGTCGGCGCCGGGGATCTCGTCGATGATCTCGCGGCACCAGCTCATCGGCGCGAGGGGATCGCTCTCTCCGCGCAGCACGAGCACCGGGCAGTCGATGCGGGCGAAGGCCCTCTCGGGCTGGTGTGCGATCGTGGCTTTGATCTTGCGGATCAGGTGGGGCCCGCCGCGCAGGTACTCCCGCGCTCCACGCCAGATGACGAGAGGGCGCTCGCCGACGAGATCGGTGAGCAGATAGCTGGCCTGAGCGCCGAGGTTGCGCGCCGCCTTGTTCACGGTCGGGCCCGCGAGCACGACGCCCTCGACGAGCGCCGGATGCCGTGCGGCGAGCTCCGCCGCGATCTGGCTGCCCATCGAATGGCCGATGACGACCACCGGCTTCTCGCCGGCGTGCCGCAGATAGGCGGCGACGAGGTCTGCGTGACGCTCCATGGTGAGGGTGCGCGTCGGCTCGGGGGCCTCGCCGAAGCCGGGCAGGTCGAGCGCGACGACCCGACCCTGCAGACGCTGCACCACGTCGAGGTAGACGCTGCGCCCCATGCCGATGCCGTGCAGCAGCAGGAACGTGCGCTTGCCCTCGCCGAACGTCTCGGCGATCAGCGTCGCGCCGGCGTGCTCGAACTCCAGAAGGGTGACGGGAGTTCCCTGGGGGGCGAGATAACTGGAGACCACCCACCCACGCTAACCGAGCGGCGGTCCGCCGACGAATCCCATCGGACGCACGGGCATGCCGGTACACCGAGAATCAGGCGAAGAGTCGCGTGCGAGGATGAAGGGTGACCTCGCACGACCCCGACCCCGACGCCGATCAGACCGCTCCGGCAGAGTCCACGAGAGGCGCGAAGCCAGGACTCCTCGCCCGGATGAGCGCGAGTCTGAGCGATCCGGTGCTCCGGGCGCTGTTCACCGCGACGGCCGTCTCGCGCGTCGGACGCGGCGTCTTCCTCGCGGTCACGGTGCTGTTCTTCACCCAGATCATCGGGCTCTCTGCGGCTCAGGCCGCGGTCGTGCTCGCGGTGTCGAGCGGATGCGGCGTCGTGGCGTCGTTCCTCGGCGGATGGCTCGCCGACAGGTGGAGCGCTCGTCGGCTCGCCTTCACGTTCGAGCTCCTCGGCGGACTGCTGCTCGCCGCGTACGCGTTCGCGGGCGACTTCGTCTCGGCGCTCGTGCTCGCGAGCCTCGGCGGCTTCTTCGACTCGATCGGGCACTCGGCGCGCTCCGCGATCATCGCGCGCGGCTTCGCGGCCGACCGCCGGGTGCACGCCCGGGCCGTGCTGCGCACCGTCACCAACCTCTCGATCGCGGCGGGATCCGGTTTCGGTGCGATCGCCCTCGCCCTCGGCACTCCCGAGGCATACCGCATCGTGATCGCGAGCGCGGGTGTCGTGTGTGCGCTCGGCTCGCTCCCGCTGCTGCGCCTCACTGCTGCGGTCGACGCACCGGCCAGGGCGCGGGTCGGGCAGGTGCGCACCGAGACCGGGTCCATCGACACGGATGCCGCGGCAGCGGCCCTCTCGGAGCGCAGGGACTGGAACCGGCGGTCGCCGTGGCGCGATCCGCGCTACCTGCTGCTGACCGTGCTGTCGGCCGTCTTCGGGATGCAGTTCGGCGTGGCCGAGCTGGGCATGCCGCTCTGGGTCACCGAGAACACTGACGCGCCCGAGGTCACCGTGGCGCTGCTCCTGATCGTGAACACCACGCTGGTCGTGCTGTTCCAGGTGCGGGCCTCGCGGGGCACCCATGAACTGCGTGTCGCCGGCCGGGTGACGATGATCGCGGGCTGGCTGATGGTCGCCGCGTGCCTCATCTACGCGCTCGCGGCCGGTCTTCCCACCTGGGCGGCCGTCGCCGTGCTCGTGCTCGCGATGGTGGCGCACACGTTCGCCGAGATCCTGTCGCAGGCCGGCGCCTGGGGGCTGAGCTTCGAGCTCGCCGACCAGGTGCGCGCGGGCGCGTATCAGGGAGTCTTCGGCATGGGCTTCTCGCTCGGTGCGCTCGCCTCGCCGATCGTCGTCAACGCGACCGCGATCACCTACGGTTTCGCCGGATGGGCGATGCTCGCCGCGATCTTCCTCGCTGCCGCGTTCGGCATCTGGGTCATCGCACGGCGCGCCGCCGCGGCATCCGCCCCACTCGCCGCCTGAGCGCGGGGCACCTACCCGGCCGGAGTCAGCACGAGCGTCTGCCGCGCCGCGGCATCCACCGCCTTCGTCGACGACGCCCACGGGCGCTGGGTTCCGGTCGCCCAGTCGGCGGTCTGGTCGGTGTAGTGCTCGTGGAAGGCGTGCCCCGAGGCGCCGGTGAGGTGGATCCAGGTCGAGTCGTCGAAGTCCGCGAGGTCGACGACCATGCGCATCGAGGGCACCGTGGTCGTCGCGTACGAGGTTCCCAGATCCCATCCGGTCGCGTTGACGATCGACGCGCCGCCCCCGACCGCGTACGGACCACGGTTGAAGAGAGCCTCGATCGGGGCGATGCCCGACGAACCGAGCGTGTCGCTCGTGAGGGTGATCGCGTGCAGATCGCCCCACTTCCAGGCGTCGACGTTCGTTCCCTGCAGCGCCGACAGCTCGTCGTACGCCTCTTCGGCGGAGAACGCGAGCATCTCGTCCCTGCTCGTGACGCCGAGCTGCGGATTGGCCCACAGCCGGTTCGACGGGTCGTCGAGCAGCGCCGACACCACCGTGAACAGCCGCCCCTGGCCGCCGATCGGCAGCGGTTCGTCGCGCTCGGCGAACATGTTCTGCACCAGGTTCGACCACAGCACGTTCGCGTAGGCGGCCGCGGCCGATGACGCCGTGTTCTGGGCGTTCCAGGAGCGGAGCAGGTCGACCGCATCCTCGACGCCCGCCCCGTCGACCTCGACGCCGTCGAGCGCGGTGGTCAGACGCTTGCCGATCCACATCTCGCTGTCCATCTGGATGTCACGCATGTCCTGCGCGGTCAGCGGCGCCGCCGCGGCACGGCGTTCGATCAGGTCGACGATGCGGGCGGCCCGGTAGCCGTAGTCCCAGTCCTTCGTGAGGAAGTAGTCGTAGTCCTCGGTCACGATCGCGTTGTTCGCGGTCACGATGTACCCGGAACCGGGGTTGTACGACACCGGCAGCTCCTCGAACGGGATGAACCCCGTCCAGTCGTAGGCGCTGTCCCAGCCGGGCTGCGGCAGCCATCCGTCGCCGGCTCCGCGCACGGGAAGGCGTCCGGGCGCCTGGTAGCCGATGTTGCCCTCGACGTCGGCGTAGATCAGGTTCTGCGCGGGCACGTCGAACAGCGATGCGGCACGGCGGAAGTCGTCGAAGTCCTGCGCGGTCGAGAGCGCGAAGATCGCGGTGGCGCTGGTGCCGGGATCCAGGGCGGTCCAGCGCAGGCTCAGTGCATACTCCGATCCGTCACCCCCGGGCGGGGTCAGGCCGGCCCCTCCGGCGGCGAGGCCGGGCTCGGGAGTCTCGGCGATGGCGGTGAAGTCGTCGGTGAGACCCGAGATGATCGGACCGTGCACGGTCGACCTGATGGTGAGCTCGATGTCGTCGCCGCCGGCGACCTTGATGGTCTCGGTGCTCGTCTCGAGAGGCACGAGTGCGCCGTCGCGCCAGTACTGGTCGCCCTCGATGCGCTCGACGTAGAGATCGGTGACGTCGGTCGTCAGATTGGTGAATCCCCACGCGACCTGGCTGTTGTGTCCGATCACGATGCCCGGAAGTCCCGAGAACGAGAACCCGCCCACGTCGAACGGGCACTCGGCGGTGACCTCGGAGCACCTCAGCTGCACCTGGTACCAGACCGAGGGGAGCGATGCTCCGAGGTGCGGGTCGTTCGCGAGTAGCGGCTTGCCGGAGTCGGTGAGGTCGCCGGAGACCACCCAGGAGTTCGAGCCGATGCCCTCGCCGACATCGCCGACCAGCAGGCTGGCGGCCTCGATCACATCGGATGCCTCGCGCCAGTCGATCGTGGTGACGGCGTGCTGCATCTCGGCGCCGTCGTCGTCGGCGCTGAAGGCCGCGGGTTCGACGTCGGTGCCGACGGCGGGGACGCTGGAGATCTCGGGCACGATGACCGGATTCTCGTCGAACGGGTAGCCGGGGTAGAGCTCGTCGAGCGTCTGCCGCGTCGTCGCGGCATCCGAGCCGTCCGCGAGCTGCGCGGCGAGCAGGGCACGCTCGGTCTCGTCCTCGATGTTCGTGCGGAGGTCCCAGGCCATGGCCTTCAGCCACGCGACGGAATCGGCGGGTTCCCACGGCTCGGGCGTGTAGTCGGGGTTCTGCATGCCGATGACGGCGTACTCGAGCGAGAGCTCGGCTCCCGAGCGCGACTGCAGATAGGCGTTGACGCCGTCGGAGTACGCCTCGTAGTAGCCGAGGGTCACGTCGTCCATCGCCGCGACCTCGGCCTCGGCGACGGTGCGCCAGCCGAGCGTCCGCAGGAACGCATCGGTGCCGGCCTGCGACTCGCCGAACATCTCGGCCACTCGCCCGGCCGTCACGTGCCGGCGGAAGTCCATCTCGAAGAACCGGTCCTGCGCGTGCACGAAGCCCTGCGCGTAGAAGAGGTCGTCGGTCGAGTCGGCGGTGATGGTCGGCACCCCGAGTGCATCGCGCTGCACGGTGACCTCGGCCTGCAGCCCGTCGAGCGGGATCTCGCCCTCGGTCTGCGGGAAGGATCGCTGGATCGTCCACGTCACGAAGAACGCCGCGGCGACCGCGACCACGACGATCGCGGCGACGACGAGGAACGCGATCCGTCCGATGCGGGCGGCGAGCGAGCGGCGCGGAGCGTCGTCGGAATGGTGCGGAGTGTCGACGATCTCCGTCGAGCCGGTTGTCATCATCGAGAACTCTTTCAGGTGGCGCGGTGGGACTCAGTCCCAGAGAGCCCCCGAGTGCGTATCACGACTGCACTCCCGGCATCCTACCCATAGCCGGCATATCGCCCACAGGGGCAGATGCGCGGGGCCGGGAGGGCCCCGCGCATCGATCATCCGATCAGGCTCGGCTGCAGGTCGCGCAGGGTGCGCCGGTGGGTCATGCGCGTCACGCCGATGGCGGCGAGCGTCAGGGCGCCCACGAGCCACATGCCCAGCACCGCGAGATCCCAGCCCGCTCGGGCGAGATCGCCGCCGTACATGAGCTGGCGCATCGCGTCGACGACATAGCCGAGAGGCAGCACGTGGTGCAGCGCGGCGAGCGGCGCGGGCAGGGTCTGCCAGGGGAACGTGCCGCCCGCGGTCACCAGCTGCAGCACCATGAGCACGAGGCCGAGGAACTGGCCGACCGACCCGAGCCACACGTTCAGGGCGAGGATGATCGCCGCGAACGTCGCCGACGCCACGATCATCACCCCGAGGGTGCCGACCGGGTTGTCGAACGTGAATCCGAGCGTGATGGCGAGGATGCCCATGAGGCCCAGCATCTGCACGGCGCCGAGCATGGCGGGTGTCAGCCATCCCGCGAGCGTCACGCGGATCGGCGAGTGGAGAGCCGTGACCGCGCGCCGCGAGATGGGCTTCACGATGAGGAACAGGGCGTAGATGCCGATCCAGGCCGACAGCGCGGCGAAGAACGGTGCGAGACCTGCGCCGTAGTCCTCGGCCGACGCGACCTTGTCGCTCGACACCTTCACCGGGTCGGCGATCGTGTCGGCCTGCTGGGTGCGGAGCTCGGGAGTGGATGCCGGGATGGCGTCGACGCCGTTCGACAGGCCGTCACGCAGCTCGGCCGTGCCGCTCGCCAGGGTGCCGAGCCCATCGCGCAGCTGGGCGGCGCCGTCGTTGGCCGACGCCGCTCCGGTCGCCACCGTGCCCGCGCCGGATGCCAGCTGCGAGGCGCCGGATGCCACGGCGGCGGCACCGTCGGCGAGCTGATCGACCTTGCCGACCGCACTCTGCACGGTCGCGTTGCCGTCCTGCAGGCGCGTGGCGAGGGGGTCGAGTGTCGCGAGCACCTCGTCGATCTGCTCCGGGGTGAGACCGCGCTCGGTGAGCACGCTCGAGATGTCGGTGCGCACCTGCGGCAGAGCATCCGTCGCCTGCTGCACGACCGAGCCCGCCCGATCGGCGATGTCCGCCAGCTGGCGGTTGCCGTCGCTGACCTGCTGCGCGCCGGAGGCGAGGGTGTTCGCGCCCTCGGCGAGCTGCGCCGTACCGGCCGCGAGCTGAGCGGTGCCGTCGGCGAGCGTCGCACTGCCCGACGATGCGGTGTTCGCGCCGTCGGTTAGCTGGGTCGCGCCGTCGGTGGCCTCGATGAGCTTGTCGCGCACATCGCTGAGGCCGGTGAGCAGGCGCTCGGCGGCCTGGGTCCCCACGGTCTGCGCGACCGAGCTGCGGATCTTCTCCACCGCCTGCGTTCCCATGGAGGAGGCGAGGTAGTTGTTGGCGTCATTCGTCTCGAGCTCGATGCGAGCCTGGTGCGGATCATCGCCGGCGGCCGAGGTGAGCGCCGTCGAGAAGTCGGCGGGAATCGTCACGGTGAAGTCCACGGTGCCCTGGCGCAGAGCATCCGCCGCCTCGTCGACGCTCATGCGCTGCCAGTCGAAGGCATTGCCCTCGATCAGGTTGTCGGCCACGTCTTCGCCGTAGTTCACGGTCTCGCCGGTGGAAGCATCCGTTCCCGTGGTGGGCTCGGGCGCGCCCTGGTCGTCGACCACCAGGGCGACAGGCACCTCGGGGAACTTGGCGTACGGGTCCTGGTTGGCCCACAGGTAGAGGCCGCCGTAGAGGATCGGCACGCACACCAGCGCGATCAGGGCGATCACACCCATCGTGCTCGCGGTCAGTCGCCGCAGTTCCGCGGCGATCATGGCGGGAACCTTCATCGGTCGGCTCCGTTCTCGGTGGTGTCGTCGGTGAGCTGCTCGGGCGCCCCGGGGGTGGGAGAACCCGGACGATCGGATGCCGCAGCGGCGTGTTCGTCGCCGACAGGCCGTGCGTCGATCGACTGGTCTGGGTTTTCCGGCTCGGGCTCCGGCTCGGGCTCCGGCTCGGGCTCGGGCGCGGGCTGGGCCAGCACCAGTGGTTCGATGGGGCCCGAGGCGTTGATGGCCTCGAGCTCGTGCATCCGCTCCAGGGCGACGGCGGCCGAACCCCCGACGATGACGAGCATGGCGTAGCCGCGGTCGGCGAACTCCGACGCGATGCGCCACCAGCCGTCGGGACTGCCGCCGTGTCGGTCGGGAGCGACCAGCACCACGGCCTGCGTGCCCTCGCGCAGCACGGCGAGCTCGCACATGATGCGCACGCGAGCGGCCGGGTCGACGTTGCCGATCGGCACGCCCGCCAGCTCGCCGAAGCCGAGCTGGGTCAGCCACCGCCGTGCGTGCAGCGGAGTCGCGCCGAGGCCCGCGAACATGAGCTCCTCGCCGACGACTCCGGCGAGGGTGATGTCGGGATGCGGATCGCTGACGTCGGGGGCATCGACGAGCGCGACGGTGCGCCGCAGCATCCGGTTGTCGGTCGTGCCGTCGATCGTGACGCGTCCGGTGTCGGGCTTCATGCGTCCGCTCGCGATGAGCCCCAGCACGGTGGGCCGCTGCTCGGTCTCGGCGATCGCGAAGCGCACGGCGCCGGTGTGGAACTCGAGGCTCATGGCCGGGAGCGCCTGACCGTTCTTGCCCTTGCTGACCTCGTGCAGGGTGATCCTCATGCGCCGACCTCCTCGATCAGTTCGGGGTTGGCCGTCAGCAACGCATCGGCCTCGCGCCACGAGAGTCCGGCGACGCTGAGCAGGGTGCGCACGGCGAGGCTCGCCGCGCCCGTGCTCGAGGCGTCGGTGCGCGAGACGACCGTGCGCGCGACCTCCTCGATGAGCCGCGCGAGCGTCGGTGCGGTGAGATCGGTGCGGAAGCTGCCGTCGTCCTGGCCGCGACGCACGAGGGCGGCGACGCTGCGCCGCAGGGGTGCGAGAGCGTCGGCGGTGTGCTCGACGTGGGCCTCGTCGAGGGCGAGCGCGGCGGCGACCTGCACGTGCGCCGCCTCTTGCCAGAGGCGGCCGGCGAGGCGGGCGAGCGCGATGCGGGCGTCGGCGTCTTCGACCGACTCGGCGATCGCGTTGAAGCGCTGCGCGCCGCTGACGATGAGTTCGCGGATCAGCGCATCGCGGTCGTCGAAGTGCCCGTAGAGGGTGCGGCGTGAGAGGCCGGCGCTGCGGGCGATGACGTCGATCGACGCGCGCGGGTCGGCGGCGAGAGTGGCGCGGGCCGCGTCGAGGATTCCGGCGCGGTTCTCGACGGAGTCGCGGCGGGGAGCACGGGTGGTCATTCCTCCATGGTACGTAATGTGCACACATGTGTGCAAGATAATCCGGTGGATTCACAGAGCCCGCGTCATATACCGGCACGCCGGAGGTCTTGAGAGGTGGATGCATTCGCACCGACGACGACGCCCGGAAGGGGGAAGCGCAGTGATCTCGACACTCATCGGGGCCGACGGCCTCGCCTCGCTGTTCGCACCGAAGGGGACTCGACCGTGATCCATCTGGGCAGACCGGCGGCGCCGCACGGCTCGCTCGCCGACATCGTGTTCCAACGCCTGGGTCGACAGATCGCCGAGGGCGTCCTGTCGCCGGGGGACTCGGTCAACGACAACGCGATCGCCTCGGCGATGGGAGTCTCGCGCACCCCGGTGCGCGAGGCGCTGCAACGTCTCGAGCGCATCGGGATGATCGTGCTCGCCCCCAGTCGCTACACCCGCGTGACACCCCTCGCCGACGAGGAGGTCGCCGGCTGGCGGGAGTTCCTCGGCCAGCAGCTGTCGGTGCTCTCACGCGCGGCGGCACTCCGGCTCGCCGAAGGCGCGAGGGAGGATGCCGCGTATCGCGTGGATGAGGTGGCGGCGTGCGTCGACGATCGCGAGCGGTACGCCCGAGCGGCCGTGGAGCTGTACGCACACCTCGCCTCGCAGTCGCTGAACGACGTGCACCGAGCCATGGTCGGCGAGACGTCGTTCGCGCTGATCAGAGCTCTGCGCGCCTGGGTGATCGAGCCGGATGCGGGCCGGCGGATCGAAGACTCGCTCCATGACCTCAGCGCGGCCCTGCGCGCGGGTGACGGCGACGGTGCGGAACGCAGCGCGCGCGCCGCCTACCTCATCGACTGAGCGGCCGACCCGGCATCCCGAGTCGGCCGTCGTCGATCGGCGTCAGTCGGTGCCGGAGTCGAAGGCCGCGCCCTCGGACGCGGTGTCGACGGCGTCGGCGAGGTTCTCGTCGACCGCCTCGACGGATCCCGTGATCTCGCTCGACTCGCCCGCGGTCACACGTCCGACGAGCTCGCCCGTGGCGCCGCCGATGAGGCCGAGGCCCGCGTACTGCTCGAGGCGCGAGCGCGAGTCGGCGATGTCGAGGTTGCGCATGGTGAGCTGGCCGATGCGGTCGACCGGGCCGAAGGCGGCGTCGCCGACACGCTCCATCGAGAGTTTCTCGGGTCCGTACGACAGGTTCGGCGACGTGGTGTCGAGGATCGTCCAGTCGTCGCCGCGGCGCAGGCGGATCGTGACCGTGCCCGAGATCGTGAGGCCGACCCAGCGCTGGATCGACTCGCGCAGCATGAGCGACTGCGGCTCGAGCCAGCGTCCCTCGTACATCAGGCGACCGAGGCGGCGACCCTGCTCGTGGTACGTCGCGAGGGTGTCTTCGTTCAGGATGCCGTTGACCAGGCGCTCGTAGGCGATGAAGAGCAGCGCCATGGCCGGAGCCTCGTAGATGCCGCGCGACTTCGCCTCGATGATGCGGTTCTCGATCTGGTCGCTCATGCCGAGGCCGTGGCGTCCGCCGATCGTGTTGGCCTCCATGACGAGGGCCACCGGGTCGGTGTACTCGACGCCGTTGATGGCGACCGGGCGTCCGGCCTCGAACGTGACGGAGACGTCTTCGGTCTCGATCGCGACCGACGGGTCCCAGAATTTCACGCCCATGATCGGGTCGACGGTCTCGAGCGAGACGTCGAGGTGCTCGAGGGTCTTCGCCTCGTGCGTCGCGCCCCAGATGTTGGCGTCGGTCGAGTACGCCTTCTCGACCGAGTCGCGGTACGGGAAGTCATGGGCGACGAGCCACTCGCTCATCTCCTTGCGCCCGCCGAGCTCGGTGACGAAGTCGGCGTCGAGCCACGGCTTGTAGACGCGCAGGCGCGGATTGGCGAGCAGGCCGTAGCGGTAGAACCGCTCGATGTCGTTGCCCTTGTAGGTCGAGCCGTCGCCCCAGATGTCGACGCCGTCCTCCTTCATCGCACGCACGAGCAGCGTGCCGGTGACGGCGCGACCCAGGGGCGTGGTGTTGAAGTAGGTGCGTCCGCCCGACCGGATGTGGAACGCCCCGCACGACAGGGCGACCAGGCCCTCTTCGACCAGGGCGGTCTTGCAGTCGATCAGACGCGAGGCCTCGGCGCCGTATTCGAGCGCGCGGCCCGGGATCGACTCGATGTCGTCTTCGTCGTACTGCCCGAGATCGCCGGTGTACGTGTACGGGACGGCGCCCTTGTCGCGCATCCACGCGACGGCGACGGAGGTGTCGAGTCCTCCGGAGAAGGCGATGCCGACGCGCTCGCCGACGGGAAGTGACTGGAGGACCTTGGACATGGTTCCCAGTCTATCGGCGGCGTGTCGGCTGTTTCGGACGGGGTGCGGAGTCAGCGCGCGGCGGCGGCGTCGAGGCCCGCGGGCTCGGCGGCAAGGCGTTCGAGTTCGCGTCGCTGATGCGCCGCGTATCCGCCACCCCATTCGGTCAGGGCCTGGACGAGCGGCATCGATCCCCGGCCCAGCTCACTCAGTCGGTACTCGACTTTGGGCGGCACCTGCCGATAGACCGTGCGGATGAGCAGACCGTCGTCTTCGAGCTCGCGCAGCTGGCGGGTCAGCACGCGAGCGGTCGGCTCGTCGAGCAGCCGGCTGAGCTCGCCGAATCGCAGTACCTCATGCGCGCCGAGAAGGCTGAGGATGCTGGGCTTCCAGGCCCCGCCGAGCACGGCGATCGACACCTCTGCGTCGCACGCGTCGCCCCACTCCCTGACGATGCGCTCGGTCTTCTCCCTCATGGACGCGCCTTCCGTTCGCCGTGACAGTATCCGAATGGTCACTATGTACCCTGAATGACAGTACTTGTCTGAAGTGTACCCACACACAAGACTGAAGCGGTGACCCTCCCGAACCCCACGGCATCCGCCCGTCCGCGCGCGGCCCTGCACCCGTGGCTCGCCATGATCCCGCTGCTTCTCGGCATCCTGATCGGGGCGCTCGCGATCAGCAGCATGTCGACCGCGCTGCCCGCGATCCGCGGCGATCTCACCCTCAGCGACAGTGGTGCCCTGTGGCTCGTCGACGTCTACGCGCTCTCGCTGGCGGCGACCCTGATCATCGCCGCCCGGATCGGCGACGCGTTCGGGCGCAAGCGCATCGTGCTCGCCGGCCTCGTGGGATTCGCCGTGCTCAACCTGGTGGGCGGGTTCGCTCAGGACGGGATCATGCTGATCGTCGTCCGCGCGCTCCTCGGCGTCGCAGAAGCCTTCGTGGTGGCAGGTGTCGTCGCCACGATCGGCGCGCACTATCACGCACGGCAGCGCGTGCTGGCCTATGGGCTGTGGACCGCGACCTTCGGCGCGGGAAGCGCGCTCGGCCCCGTGCTCGACGGCCTCGTCACGGAAGGTCCGGGGTGGCGATGGCTGCTGCTGGGGAGTGTGCCGCTCGCGGTCGTCGCCGGTGCGCTCGCGATCTGGCTCGTGCCCGACTCCCGCAGCTCGCGACGGCCGTCGTGGGACATCCTCAGCATCCTGTCGTCGATCGTCGCGCTCGGCGCCCTCGTCTTCGCCCTGCATGAGGTGCTCGCCGCTCCTCTCGCCGCGGGCATCGCAGGCGTGGTGGCGGTCGGCACGCTCGTGTTCTTCATCCGCCGTCAGCGCACCCTCGCTGAGCCTCTCATCGACATGCGGCTCTTCCGAGTCCCCGGTTTCAGCCCCGCCATCGTGCGCATCGTGGCGAGCGGCGGGGTGTCGACGGCATCCGTCCTCCTGGTGAGCCTGCACCTGCAGGATGCCAGGGGCTTCAGTGCGGCCGAGGCCGGAATCGCGATTCTTCCGCAGGCCGTGGCGATCGCGCTCGGCGGGGTGCTCGCCCCCTTGTTCTTGCGGTGGCTGAGCTCACCCACGCTCACGGTGCTCGCTCTCGTCGTGCAGGGCGCGGGGCTCATCTGGCTGTCGACCGGGGTCGATCTCGTCGCAATCCCGCTGGTGCTGGTCGGAGTGGGATTCGGGGTCGCGGCGACCCTCGCCGCAACCACGCTCTTCGACGTGACGACCGAAGACGACGCCGGTCAGGTGGGGGCGATCCAGGAGGTCGGCTTCGCCCTCGGCGGCGGTCTCGGCATCGCGGTGCTCGGCACCATCGCCGTGATCGCCGGGTCTCGTGGTTTCGTCGTCGCCCTGCTCGTCGCGGCCGTGGCGGTCGTCGCCGCGGCACTCCTGCCGCTGTGGCGGCGCACAGCCCGCCACCCTGTCTCCCACTGAAAGAAAGGCCGTCCGTGTCAGCATCCCGCCCGACCGTCCACTGGATCTATGCCCATCCCCAGGAGAAGTCCTTCAATGCGCGGCTGTTCCGCGACGGAGTCGACGCTCTCTCGCGTGACCATGACATCGAGATCTCGGATCTCTATGCTCAGGGCTTCGACCCCGTGCTCGCGGGCCCGGACCTGGGCGAGCCTCTGGGACGGGAGGGCAACGTCGTCGATCTGATGGACGAGGCGTATGCGGCGGGGCAACTGCCCCCGGATGTGACCGAGGAGCAGCGCAAGCTCGCGGCCGCCGATCTCGTCGTGCTCCAGTTCCCGCTCTGGTGGTACGGCCCGCCCGCGATCCTCAAGGGGTGGCTCGACCGCGTGCTCACCAGCGGATTCGCGTATGGTCCCTCGGATCCCGAGACCGGTCTCCCTCTGCGCTACGGCGAGGGCACGCTCGCCGGGCGCCGCGCCCTCGTGATCGTGACGGCCGGAGAGGATGAGCGCTCGATCGGAGAACGGGGCGTCAGCGGCGATCTGGACTCGCTGCTGTTCCCGCTGACTCACGGCACCCTCTGGTACACGGGCATCGAGCCGCTCGATCTGCACGTCGTCCACGATGCCGACGGACTGGACGCGGCAGACATCGACCGGGAGAGCGCGCGGCTGGTCGAGCGTCTCGCCGGGCTCCGCGACGAATCCCCGAGCAGTCCGTATCGCAGGCTTCGCGACGGCGACTATCACGGCACCAGAGCGCTTCGAGCGGATCTGCTGCCGGGACGCACCGACCTCGGCATCCATCGCGTGCCGGTCGACTGAGCAGGAGAGCGAGCCGCAGCCTGGCAGTGCTCGGCTGTGAGGCTCGGGCGCATCCGACTTCGGTTGCCGCGCCGAGAACGCTGTTGTCGATGTTCCGGCGCGACGCTGTTCCGGCAGGGGGTTCGGCAGGCCTCTTGGCGTCATGTCGTGCGCCTGGCCGTCTGCGTAGGTGGTTCCGCCGCAAGCGATCGTTTTCGGCAGGCCCGCCTGACGTATCGCTTGTCGTTCTCAGGTGCGTGGGCGTCGCGATCTGCACATTCCGATGCCGCAGTGGCAGAGTGTCCCTGAAGGAGGCGGCACATGTCACAGGCGATTCTGTGGGGTCTCGTCGCGGCGTCGCCCCTGTTCGTGGGTGCGGTGCTCGCGCTGCTGCGCACCTGGCCGCCGCGGTGGCTCGGCATCGTGCTGGGATTCGGTGCCGGGGCGCTCATGGCGTCGATCGCCTTCGAGCTCTGGGAGGAGGGGCTGGATCTCGCAGGCCCCATCCCGCTCGTCGCCGGAGTGGTGCTCGGCGCACTCGCGTACTACCTCGCCGATCGCGTGCTCGACGCGCGAGCCGCGAAGTCCACGGATCAGGGAGCGGGCGCCCCGCTCGCGCTCGGCGCGCTGCTCGACGGCATCCCTGAGCAGCTCGTGCTCGGCATCGGACTCGCCTCCGGCGAACCCGTGAGCATCGCCCTGGCCGTCGCGATCGTCGTCTCGAACCTGCCGGAGTCGATCGGCTCGGCAGCCGACCTGCTCAAGGGCGGCATGACGAAGTCCCGGGTGCTGCTGCTCTGGGCGGGCATCGCGCTGACCTGCGCACTCGCGACGATCGCCGGCTTCGCGCTGGCGAGCGTGACCGGAGACGACTTCCGAGCCGCTGCGGGCGGATTCGCCGCCGGTGCGCTGCTCGTGATGCTCGTCGACTCGATGGTGCCGGATGCGCAGGAGAAGGCGAAGAACGTCACCGGGCTCGCGACCGTGCTCGGCTTCGCGCTCGCCGCGGGGCTCTCTCTCGCGAGCTGAGCAGTCGGCGGCCCAGCGGCCCGTCAGACGATCCGATCGCCGGCCCTAGAACCCGGGGTACTCTTTCAGCCGTTCCTCGAACTCCGCCCGGTCGGCGTCGCTCAGCAGGCCGCTCGCGATGACGACCATCTGCAGGCCCTCGAGCGGTTCGCCCGTCCGCGCGTTCTGGGCCTCGCGCGCCACACGGAAGTCGCCGGTCGAGTCGTTGGCGAGGTCGAAGACGTTGGCGTAGAAGCGCATCGGCTCGGGGTAGTTCTCGGCGTAGTACTCCCAGGTGTGCTGCAGACGGGGGTCTTCGCTGCCGTAGAGCTTCTGCTTCATGGTCGGTTCGATGCCCGAGTACTCGTCGTTGAACGAGTACAGGTATGACAGGCCGTGCTCGATGACGACGTCGTCGATCAGATCCATGACCTGCAGCTTCACGCCGTAGTCGTGGATGGGCTCCGTGGTCGCCCAGCCGACTGACGTGTACTCGATGAGCATCGACTCGCCGCCGTAGCCGTTGCGCTCGGGCCGCAGATCCTCATCGCCGACCTGCACCCACTGGTAGCCGAACTCGTCGGTGACCCGTTCGCGCACGTCGGCGAACAGCGCGTCCGCCGCAGCGCGCACCTCTTCGAGGGACTGCTGATTCAGGGCATCCCGAGGGTCCTGGTCCTTGATCCCGGGGTAGGCCTCTTCGTGCTTCTGCTCGTCGCTCTTCATGCCGTCGTAGCTGCCGGTCGCCGACGTGCGCACGGCGCCGATGCCGCCGACGGTGGCGACGTTGAAGACGACGGTGACCGCCAGCGCGATCGCCGCGAAGGTCCGCGCACGTGCCGAGAACAGCGCACCGACGATCACCGCCACGACGACGAGCTGCAGCGTCAGCATCGTGACGCCGTACAGCGCATCGGTGCCACCCGCCGCGAGTGTGATCAGCAGGATGAGGGCGAACAGGATGCCGGTGACGAGCGCGATCCAGCCGAGGATGTTCGCGGGCTTCTTCGACGGCTCCACCGTGGCGGTGGCCGACAGACCGGGCACCGCGGGCGAGGGCAGCAGGGGACCGGACGGCCGCCGCGCATTGCGGTAACCGCCGGGAGGCGGCACGGGAGGTGCGCCCTCGGTGCCGGCGACGTAGCGGGCCCGCTGCTTCTCGTGATCCATCACCATGGCTTGTCCGTCCCCGAGCCTCCGCCGTCGTCGTCGCCGCGCTGATCGCGCTCCTGCGTGCCCTGCTCGAGCTGTTCCTTGAGGTCCTCGATCTTCTCATCCGAGGGCTGTTCCTGCTGCTCCTGCGGTTCCTGCTCCTGCGGTTCCTCGGGCGGAGTCTGCTCCTCGTTCTGCTGCTTCTGCTTCAGCCGGTCTTCGAGGTCCTCCTTGCTCTGCTGCATGTCGCGGTCGGGATCCGACGACTGCTCCTGCGCCTCGTCGCTGTTGCACTCCTCGGGCATCTCCGTCGTCACGGTGAGCGCCTCGCCGTAGAGCTCGGCGGCGGTGGCGCCGTCGCCGTCGCTGCGCGCCGCGTCGCCCATCCGCTCGATCACGATCGCGAGGTTGATGCGCACGCTGCAGACTTCGAGCCCGGTGGCGAGGCTCAGGGACTCCTCGAACTTCGCGCGCGACTCCGGCAGCTTCTCCGCTCCGGCGAGAGCGGTGCCCACGTTGAACGGGGCCTTGTACGGCTCGAACCAGTTGAGGAACTCCTGCCCGCGCGCCGCCGATTCGGCTCCGGCATAGTCGTCGGCGACATACGAGCTGATCGACTGATGCGCGAAGGCGTACATGCTCAGCAGCTTGCCGACGAACAGCAGCGCGGCGAGCGTGAGCGGCAGGGTGCCGAGACCGATCCACAGACGGACGCGGCGGCGTCGCCGGTTCGAGGCCAGCAGCGCGGCCGCGGCTGCGGCGCGGAGTTCGGCCGGCGTCTGCGCGTCTGCCTGCGGGTGCGGCGCTGTCTGGGGCGGAACGGGAACGTCGGGCGGAGTCGGCGCGCCGGGCGGAAGCTGGTCGGAGGTCATGCGGCCCCTCCTTCTGTCTTCGAGCCGGAGGCCGCGCGAGCGGCGGAGCGGGACCGCACGCGGAGCCTGCGCAGCCGCGCCACGAGCATGGTCGCCCGAGCGAGCTCGACCCCGAGCAGTGCGGCCATGAGCAGCGCCGCGATCCAGTACAGCTCGATCACGTTGCCGACCTCCCCCGAGTCGGAATAGGCCACCGTGGTCGACGGCGCGTCGGGCAGCGTCGGCTCCGAATCGGCCGTGCGGTGCTGGTACTCGACGCCCAGCTCACCCGCGATCGTCTGCAGGTTCGCCTCGTCGATGACCGACAGCGCGTTCGAGCCCTGGTACTCGATGTACCCCTCGCCCTCCGCGGGATCGAACGACCCCGAGGTGAGCTTCATCGGGCCGCCCTCGGCAGTGCCGTAGCCGAACACGGCCCCGGCGTCGGTGAACGCCGCGCTGTCGTCGAACGACTCCGGCGGCGACAGAGCGGTCTGCTCGCCGTCGCCGAAGTAGAACACCATGCGCGACCGGTCCTCCGAGTTCGCGGCGGCATTCGCCAACGTCTCGTGCAGCTGCTCGGCGGCGATGCCGATCGAGCTGCCCCGAGAGCGGCTGGTCACCTCGGGACGCAGCACCTCGAGCGACGACATCAGCGAGGTCGTGTCGGTGGTCAGCGGCATCCGCACGTCGGCGGACGCGTCGAAGGTGATCAGCGCGAATCGCGCGCCCGGATACTCGTCGACGATCTTCTGCACGTCAGCGCGCACCCCGTCGAGGCGGGGCTCGCCGTCGCCCCAGTCCTCCGCGACGATGCTGGCGGTCGTGTCGACGACCAGTACGACGTCGGTGTCGGTCGCCAGGGTCTGCGTGGTGCCACCGGGGATGCCGGGGCGAAGCAGCATCACGAAGCACGCGAGCAGCATCACCAGCCGCATGGCCCAGAGCGCTCGCGCGCCGGCCCTGGTGCCGGAGCCCGTCGTCGGGGCCTTCACGAGGGCGAGCACCGCGAGCGCCGCGATCGGGGTGAAGAGCAGCGCGAGGAGGAAGACGTTGAGCACGGGCTGGAAGATCACAGTCTCACCCTCCACAGCACGACGATGAACGCCAGGGTCGACACCATGAGCACGACGATCCACAGGTTCGGGCTGTCGCTCCAGACCACCTGCGCCTGGCCCTGGAGCGCCGTGGCCTCCTGCTCCTGCACCTGGGCGACGATGTCTTCGACGGTCGTCGTGTCACGCAGACCGTAGGCGGTGCCGCCGGTGGTCTCGGCCGCCTCGGTGAGCTCGGCGCTGATCTCGGCATCCTTGCCCTGCACGGGATTCAGGCTGAAGACGCGCACGCCGATCGACTTCGCGTAGGCCGCGGCCTCCTGCAGGGTCACGATCGACGCGCCGTTGATCTCGTTGTCGGTCGCGAAGATGATCGACCGGGAGCGCTCGTCGTCGGGATGGTCGAACGCGAGCGCGCACGCCGCGAGACCGTCGCCGATCAACGAGGCGCCGTTGCCGTTCATCGTGCCGACCCAGTGCTCGGGGGTCTGCTCGGTGAAGTCGAAGCTCTCTCTGATGCTCTGCAGGTGCTCGCGGATGAAGGGGTAGTCGTCGGTGAGGGGGAAGATCTGCACCGGCGAGCTGTTGAAGATCGTCAGTCCGATGCGCTCGCCCTCGAACTCCTTCAGCAGCTCCTCGAACACGGTGAGCACCTCGACGTCGACCTCGGTCATCGACCCCGAGACGTCGAGGCACAGCATGATGTCGCGGCTCGTGTTGACGGGCTGGATAGTCTGCGACGTCATGGGCCGTGCCGCGACGACGCCCGCCGACGCGGTCGCGATGACACCGAGCAGCAGGATGCCGCAGAGGGCGACGATCCGTCGGTTCAGCGCCGTGCGGAAGGACGGAAGCGCGCGTACCCGCTCGGCGCGCGCGATGCGCGCCTGCTCGTGGGCGTCGCTGCGGCCGGTGCGACGCAGCCCGAGCACGAGGCCGATCGCCACGGCGACCACGACGATGCCGGCGGCGACGAGCAGCATCCACCAGTTCGCTAGTGCCATGAGCGCACCACCGCCCTGGCCGCCTCGGCTCCGGCGAGCGGGTCGATCGCGGGTCCCTGGCGGAAGATGCTCGGGTAGTAGTGACGCTGCATCGCGTCGATGAGGGCGGGGTGCGCGCCGCGGGCGACGAGATCGTCGAGCGCCATCACCGGGGCCTCGAGTCCGCTGTACTCGTTGACGAACGTGCGCACGACGCGGCTCAGTTCGAGGTTGGCGTTGCGTGCCGAGAGCGAACGGGCGCGGTAGTCGTCTTCGATGCGCTGGATGCTCTGCAGGTACTCGACCCGCAGCTGCGAGAGCACGTCTGTCGTCTGCAGCACCGGACCCTGCGACGGGTCGGTGAGGGTGAGGTCGCGGCGCGGCCTGGTCAGCAGCATCACGACCCAGGCCGCCGCGATCAGGAGCAGCAGAACGCCGATCGCGAGCAGGATCCAGCCCCAGCCGTACTGGGCCGGGGGGTAGAGCTCGTCAGAGCCGGGCATGAGACCTCCGACCCGTCGACGGGCTCAGGGACCCACCGGGTGCGGGCGCCGCAGCTCGCGCACCCGCTCTGCGGAAAGCCAGCAGCTGCAGCAGCTGCGAGACGGCGTCGTCCTGCCCGGTGAGCACACCGTGGCTGATCTCCATGCGGGTCAGCAGCTCGGCGAGGCGCGCGGCATCGGCCTGAGCCTGAGCCACGAGCTCTCCCACGATGTCGAGGTCTCCCTGCGCGAAGTCCGGCACCTCCCACATGCTGTCGACGTCGGCGCGGATCGTCTTCGTCGTGTGGTCCAGCACCGGATCCGCGTCGCGCAGAGTGAGCCACAGCACGTCGTGCTGCACGCGCAGTCGGCGCAGCATCCGTTCCGTCTCGGTCGTGATGGGCGCTTCGTCGGTGACCACGACGACGATCATGCGCCGCGAGATCGTGCGCGTCACGTACGACAGCAGGGCGTCGCGGTCGCTCGGCGCGGTGCTCGTGGCGATCGACCGGTCGATCGTGCGCAGTGCGTGCTCGAGGGCTCCCTCGCTGCGGCCGGGGGCACGGCGGCGCACGCCGTCGGCGTCGCCGTGGACGAGCGAGAAGTCGTCGCCGTGGCGCAGCGCGAGCACGCCGAGTGCGCCTGCCGCGAGCACCGCCAGGTCTTTCTTCGACCTCTCGTCGCGTGCAAGCGCCGACATCGAGCGGCCCGTGTCGACCACGAAGAGGATCGTGTGCATCCGCATCGCGCGGTGACGCTTGACCAGGGGAGTGCCCAGCCGTGCTGTCGCCCGCCAGTCGATGTCGCGCACCTGATCGCCGTACTCGTACTTGCGCAGGTCTTCGAAGTCGAGGCTGCGCCCGTGCAGCAGCGACGCGTAGGCACCGTCGAGCGCGTGCAGCGACTTGCGCGACGAGTGGATGAAGAGCTTGCTCTTCACCTGGGCGATCAGGCTGGGCATGGGGCGCTTTCCGGCTGGGTCCCTGAGCGTGTCGAAGGTTCGAAGGGTCAGGGGGTCGGCACGGACGCGAAGATCTGGTCGATGATCTCTTCGCTGCGGATGCCCTCGGCGTCGGCCTCGAACGTCAGCAGCACGCGGTGGCGAAGCACGAGGTGGCGGAGCGAGCGGATGTCCTCGGGCAGCACGTGCGCGCGGCCGTTGAGCAGCGCCAGCGCGCGCGATGCCTGCAGGAAGGCGATGCTCGCGCGGGGGCTCGCGCCGTACTTGATGTACCGGGCGCGCTCCTCGCCGATGTACGGCGCGGGGTTCCGGGTGACGTAGGCGATCGAGACGATGTAGTTGCGGATCGCCGGGTCGACGTACACGCGACTCGCCACGTCCTGCAGCAGTCGCACGTCGTCGAGAGTGATGGCGCTCGAGACGTGACGGTCGGGATCGAGCACGCCCGAGTCGATGCGTCCGAGGATCTCGAACTCCTCGGCGGGGCTCGGGTACTCGACGATCTCCTTGAGCAGGAAGCGGTCCATCTGCGCCTCGGGCAGCTCGTACGTGCCCTCTTGCTCGATGGGATTCTGGGTCGCAATGACCAGGAAAGGCTGGGGCAGGTGGTGAACCTCGCCGCCGATCGTGGTCTGGTGCTCCTGCATCGCCTCGAGCATGGCGCTCTGAGTCTTGGCGCTCGACCGGTTGATCTCGTCGAGCAGCACGAAGTTCGCATGCACGGGGCCCAGCACCGTGCGGAACGACCCGGTCGCGGCGTCGTAGATCTGGTTGCCGGTGATGTCGCTGGGCAGCAGGTCGGGCGTGCACTGAATGCGCTTGAACTGCGCCTTCACGGTGTCGGCGAGCGTGCTCGCGGCCGTGGTCTTGGCCAGGCCCGGCACACTCTCGAGCAGGATGTGGCCGCCGGCGATCAGCGAGATCAGCAGGCTCATGCGCAGGCGCTCCTGGCCGACCATCTTGGCGGAGTACGCATCGGAGACGGTCTTCAGCACCTCGCTCGCGCGCCGCATCTCGGCGTCGGTGGGAGCGGCGGAGTTCTTGGGCGCCGGGGTCGACGCCGACGATGCTGTCGCGGACGCCTCGGCCCGGGTCGCGGGAGGAGCCGGCGGTGCGGCCTGACCCGGAGGCGCGGGCGGAGGCGGCGGTGTCGAACCGGCGGAGGGGCCGGGCGAGTAGGGCTCGTTCATCGGTGTGTCTCCTCGTTCCCACGGGGACGCGTCGACGATCCCCCGTCGATCAGCGTAACCGCATCCGGCGACGGGCACGGCTGTCGGGCGGCCTTCTCCGCGTCGGGCGGAGGTCTGCTCGAGATATGGCCTCCCGACACGGAGATTGCCGCCCGGGGCGAGGCGCGGCTGTCGGCGTGCCCTCGCCGCGAAGGAGATGTCTCGCTGTGAAGGATGCTGTCGCGAAGATCAGCCTTCGGAGCGTGAGAAGTCCTTCGCTGCGGACGAGGAGGACGCGGCGGATGCTGCGCGGCTGCGCCCCATCCAGACCACGAAGCAGCCGACGCCGATGATGGCGATCGCGATGCCCACCACGTAGCCGGCGACGCCGAGATACCCGCCGACGAGCCGTGGGTCGAGGAACGGATACGGGTACCACCAGGCATTGCCGGTCGCCGGAGCGGTGATGAGGTTCGCGCGGATCATCGTGTACGCCGCCCAGACGAGCGGGAAGATCGCGGTGACGAAGACGGTGCTCCACGGCAGGGCCCGCCGGCGCGGCGCGAACAGCACATCGAGCAGCAGGAACAGCGGGAACACCACGTGCAGCACCTCGTTCGACCAGGGGACGGTGGTGCCCTGCGGCAGCTCGATGCCGCGGAGCATCGTGTTGTACACGAGCCCCGTGACGATCATGTATGTGCTGACGCAGACCAGCAGCACGGCGAGCCAGCGCGGTTCCTGCTCGGCATCGCCGCGGTGACGCAGGGCCCAGATCGCGCCGATGACCAGCACGCCCGCCGCAAGCAGGTTCGACTCGATCGTGAAGAAGCTGAGGAAGTTCGCCGACACAGTCGGCAGATGCGAGCCCCACGGTGTCGTGGCCTCGAGAGCCACCTGCACTGTCAGAGCGAGCTGTGCGATGACGGCCGCGACCGAGAACGCTGCTGCCGCGAGTCGTGCGTAGGGCCACCAGGTCATATTCGCCTCCGCCGCACACTTTATCGGTCGCGATGCGTCGCACTGCTAGACCGATATGGCGATATGTGAGCGGATCGATCTGCGGGGGCGCCATCAGGCGCGGCGGCCCCACCGCATCCGCGTGACGAGCACGCCGAGCAGGCACAGCGCCCCGCCGACGAACATGAGCGGCGTCGGCACCTCGCCGAGGATCGCCCACGACATCAGGATCGCGATCGCCGGCACCACGTAGGTCGTCGCCGACGTCTGACCCGCGGTGCTGCGCTGCAGCACGTACGCCCAGGTCGTGAAGGCGATCGCGGTCGGGAAGATCCCGAGATACACGACCCACAGCGTCGAGTCGAGCGGAGCCGTCTGCAGAGCGCCGATCAGGCTGCCCGTCCACGGCAGCAGCGCGACGGTGCCCGCGACGGCGCCGAGGAAGGTCAGCGTCGTCGCGTCGGACCCCGCGCTGAGCAGGTGCTTCTGCAGCAGGGTGCACCCGGCGTACATGACGGCCGCGAGCAGTGCGAGCAGCAGCCCGGTGATGTCGGGGCCTTCGCCCGCGCTCGTCGATGAGTTCATGCCGATCAGCACGACGCCGAGGAAGGCGATCGGGGCTCCCACGATGAGCGGCTTCGGGAAGCCCTCGCGCAGGAACAGGCCGCTGAAGACGACCACCATGAGCGGCGCGAGGTTGACGACCATCGCCGCCGTGCCCGCGTCGAGCGTGCGCTCGGCGGCGTTCAGCGCGAGGTTGTAGACGCAGAACCAGCCGATGCCCCACACCGCCACGAGCCACCAGTGCCTGCGTGCGGGAAGACGGATGCCGTGTCGCACCGCGATGATCGCGAGTGCGGCACTGCCCACCGCCATGCGCAGCAGCGCCAGGGCGCCGGGATCGTAGTGCGGACCCGCCCCGCGGATGCCGATGAACGCCGACGCCCACAGGACCACCGTCACGAGGGCGGCGACGAGCACGAGCGGACCCTGGGTGCGGGGCTTCGGGGGATTCAGGCTGTCGTCGCGCTGCACGCGACCGGTCTTCGGCATCCTCCGATCCTGGCACCGGCCACCGACACTGACGAGCGGCGGGAGCGACAGCATCCGATGCTTTTCCGCCAGTGCCCCGCCAGGTGCTTCGCGCCTGTCGCATCCGGCCGCCCACAGCCCGAAAAGGGCCCCGTAACACCGCTTCGATAGGATGGACCTGCCCGAGAAGGGCCAGCTCATCAGCCGGTGCAAACCCGGCGAAAGCAAGGGGGATACCCATGCCAGGAATCGTTATCGTCGGCGTCCAGTGGGGCGATGAGGGCAAGGGCAAGGCCACCGACCTGCTCGGCGAGCGCACCGACTGGGTCGTCAAGTTCAACGGCGGCAACAACGCCGGTCACACCGTCGTGGTCGGCAACGAGAAGTACGCACTGCATCTGCTGCCGTCCGGCATCCTGTCGCCCGGCGTCACGCCGGTCATCGGCAACGGCGTCGTGATCGATCTCGAGGTGCTGTTCCACGAGCTCGAGGCGCTCGGCGCCCGCGGCATCGACGTGTCGCGCCTCAAGGTGAGCGCCAACGCGCACATCATCACTGCGTACCACCGCACGCTCGACAAGGTCACCGAGCGCTTCCTCGGCAAGCGCAACATCGGCACGACTGGCCGCGGCATCGGCCCGGCCTACGCCGACAAGATCAACCGCGTCGGCATCCGCGTGCAGGACCTCTTCGACGAGAACATCCTGCGCCAGAAGGTCGAGGGCGCGCTCGACCAGAAGAACCACCTGCTGGTGAAGGTCTTCAACCGTCGCGCCGTGACGGTCGACGAGATCGTCGAGGAGCTGCTGTCGTACGCCGAGCGCCTGCGCCCGATGGTCGCCGACACCGGCTACCTGATCTCCGAGGCGCTCGACCGCGGCGAGGTCGTGGTGTTCGAGGGCGGCCAGGCGACCATGCTCGACATCGACCACGGCACCTACCCGTTCGTGACGTCGTCGACCGCGACGGCCGCGGGCGCGGCATCCGGCTCGGGTGTGGGCCCCGGCGCCCTCGACCGCATCGTCGGCATCGTCAAGGCGTACACGACCCGCGTGGGATCCGGTCCCTTCCCGACCGAGCTCTTCGACGAGCAGGGCGAGTGGCTGCGCTCGCGCGGCTTCGAGTTCGGCACGACGACGGGCCGTCCGCGCCGCGTCGGCTGGTACGACGCCCCGATCACGCGCTACGCGACCCGCGTCAACGGGATCACCGACCTGGTGCTCACCAAGCTCGACATCCTGACCGGACTCGAGCAGATCCCGGTCTGTGTGGCGTACGACGTCGACGGAGAGCGCTTCGACGAGGTGCCGGTGAACCAGACCGATTTCCACCACGCGACGCCGATCCTCGAGAACTTCCCCGGCTGGTCGGAGGACATCTCGACCGCTCGCACGTTCGAGGATCTGCCGAAGAACGCGCAGGACTACGTGCTGGCGCTCGAGAAGATGAGCAACACGCGCATCTCGGTGATCGGCGTGGGTCCCGAGCGCGACCAGGTCGTCGTGCGCCACGACCTGCTCGACTGAGCGCGCCGTGACCCGGTTCTGGCTCGGCGGATACGGATCCGCGATGGAGGGCTCCGCCGACGGCATCGGCCTGCTCGCGGGCGACGCCGACAGGCAGACGTCGCTCTCGTATCGCGGCGCGGTCACGCAGACTCCGTCGCCGTCGTGGCTCGCGCCGCATCCCACCCTCGACGTCGTCTACGCGGCGCTCGAGGGGGATGCCGCGGTGCAGGCGTTCATCCGCTCCGGCGAGTCCGCGCTGCAGCCGCTCGGCGAGCCGGTCGAGGCCGGACAGAATGTGTGCCATGTCGCCGTCGCCCCGCGCGGGGACTTCCTGATCGCGAGCTGCTACGGCGACGGCCGCGTCGTGCGCATCGGGATCGACGCCCAGGGCCGATTGGTGCCGGATGCCGTGAACAGGGCCGCCGAGCTGCGTGCGGCCCTGCTCGGCGAACCCCTCGAGGCGTCTGCCCCGGCGGGTGTCGCCGCGGCGGCATCCGACCCGTACGCGGGCTCGCGCACGGCCGGCGGTGACGAGCGCGTCTCGCACGCGCATGCCGCCGCGTTCCTGCCGGACGGGCGCATCGCGACGACCGATCTCGGCTTCGATCTCGTGCGCATCTGGCGTGCTTCGACAGGCTCAGCAGCCCGTGGCCTGGTCCTCGATCACGAGGTCGCCCTGCCGATGGGCACCGGACCGCGACACATGGTCGTGCACCCCAGCGGTCACCTGCACGTCGTCACCGAGTACTCGTGCGAGGTGTTCACCCTCGCCGCCGGTCGTGACGGCACGTGGGCGGTCGTCGGTTCGGTGCTCACGAGCCCGATCGCCGAGGTGGGCACCGACTTCCCTGCCGAGCTCGCGCGCACGCGCGACGGACAGTTCCTCTACACCGCGCTGCGCGGCAGCAACACGATCGCCGCGCTACGAGTGCAGGGCGGCGGCGAGAGCCTCGAGCCGTTCGCGTTGGCCGACTCGGGCGTCGACTGGCCGAGGCATCACCTGGTGCACGAGGGCAAGCTGCTCGTCGCGGGGCAGCGCTCCGACACGATCGCCCTGCTCGACCTCGATGAGCGCACGGGGGCGCCGCTCGGCATCCGCCATCAGGCACCCGCGCCGACGCCGACGAGCTTCCTGCTCGTGCGCTGAGCTCGTTCGCGGTCGTCGCTTGACCTCAACCTTGCCGTTCACGATTCAGCAAGGATTCGGTAAAGCCGGCCGAACTGGGCCGCTTCGGGGCGGATCCGGCCCATCCATGCTGAGTTGTGAACCGAGATCGGCCGAGACCGGCGACGCGCCCGGCGCATCCCACCACAACTCCCGGCGGAACACCACCCCGTGACTCGGCGTTGCTTCTGAGCAAGACTGGGCGACGGAGAGGTGCACCACATGGCTGCTGAGAAGACCGACGAATACGACCTGATCGTGCTGGGCGGAGGGCCGGTCGGCGAGAATGTCGCCGACCGCGCCGTGCAGGCCGGGCTGACCGCGATCATCGTGGAGAGCGAGCTCGTGGGCGGTGAGTGCTCGTACTGGGCCTGCATGCCGTCGAAGGCGCTGCTGCGTTCGGCCCAGGCGCTGCGCGCGGCGCAGCATGTCGCCGGATCGAAAGAGGCGGTGACCGGAAAGCTCGACGTGCGGGCGGTGTTCGACCGCCGCGACTCGTTCACGAGCAACTGGTCGGACGACGGCCAGGTGAAGTGGCTCGACTCGGCCGGCATCGACCTGGCGCGCGGCCACGGTCGACTCACCGGCGAACGCGAGGTGACGGTGACGGATGCCGACGGCGGCACCCGCGTGCTGCACGCCCGTCATGCGGTCGCGATCAGCACCGGCTCGGACGCCGTGATCCCGCCGATCGACGGTCTGCGCGCGTCGTCGCCGTGGACCAGCCGCGAGGCCACCAGCGCCGAGGAGCTGCCCGAGTCGCTCGCCGTGATCGGCGGCGGAGTCGTCGCAGTCGAGATGGCGACGGCGTACGCGGCGCTCGGGTCGACGGTCACGATCATCGCCCGCAGCGGACTGCTCGGCTCGATGGAGCCGTTCGCGGGTGAGCGCGTCGCGGCGGGGCTGAAGGAGCTCGGCGTCGACGTGCGCACCGAGACCGGCACGACGAGCGTCAGCCGCAGCGACGACGGGGTCACGATCGTGCTCGACGATGGATCGAGCATCACCGCGACCGAGGTGCTCGTCGCGACGGGGCGCTCTCCGCGCAGCGGCGACATCGGCCTCGACGTCGTGGGACTCGAGGCGGGGCGCTGGATCACGGTCGACGACACGATGCGCGTTCCGGATTCCGACTGGCTCTACGCCGTCGGCGACGTCAACGGGCGCGTGCTGCTCACCCACCAGGGCAAGTACCAGGCTCGGGCGGCGGGCGACGTGATCGCGGCCCGCGCGAAGGGCGACGCCGTCGACGACGCTCCCTGGGGGCGTCACGTCGCGACCGCCGACCACGCGGGTGCCCCGCAGGTCACGTTCTCGATCCCCGAGGTGGGATCGGTCGGGCTCACCGAGGCTCAGGCGCGTGAGGCGGGCCATGACGTCGCGGTCGTCGACTACGACCTCGGCGGGGTCGCCGGAGCAAGCCTCTACGAAGACGGCTTCGAGGGTCAGGCACGCCTGGTGATCGATACCGACCGCGACGTCGTGATCGGTGCGACCTTCGTGGGGCCCGAGGTGGCCGAGCTCGTGCAGGCCGCGACGATCGCGATCGTCGGCGAGGTGCCGATCGCGCGGCTGTGGCACGCGGTTCCCTCCTACCCCACGGTCAGCGAGGTCTGGCTGCGGCTGCTCGAGGGCTACGGGCGGCAGTCGGCATGACCCTGGTGTGCGGATGCGCGGAGCGGATGCCGATCAGGGGCATCCGCACGGGCATCCGCTCCGAACAGTCCATGAGAGGCCTGGCGCGATCGGCGTGCCCGGCGCAGGATTGTTTCTCACATTGACGGCATCCGGCGCAACCCTGAACCCGATGTCGCCGACCTCTTATACGCTCGAACCCACATCCGAGGAGGCAGGACCATGAAGGCTGTACTCGCAGGAACCGTCATCGCCGAGGCAGACGAGAGCGATCTCGCGCGCATCGAGGGCAACTGGTACTTCCCGCCCGCGTCGATCACGGAGGGCGCGCTCGTCGAGAGCCCGACCCCGTACACGTGCCCGTGGAAGGGTGCTGCCCAGTACTACTCGGTGCAGGCCGGCGGCGAGCTGCACACCGACTACGCCTGGTCGTACCCGACCCCGTACCCGAGCGCCTTCGATCGTGTCGGCAAGGACTTCTCGGGCTTCGTCGCGTTCGACCCCCGTGTCGAAGTGTCCGCATGACCTCTGTATGCCGCAGCCGGGGCGCTGATGCCCGTCTCGTCGATCGATCGACCGGAGAGTAATCGTGATCGAATTCCGCAACGTCACCAAGCAGTTCCCCGACGGCACGACAGCCGTCAAGGACTTCAGCCTGGTGCTCCCATCCCGCAAGACGACGGTGTTCGTCGGATCCTCGGGATGCGGCAAGACCACCCTGTTGCGGATGATCAACCGCATGGTCGAGCCGACCTCGGGTGAGGTCGAGATCGACGGCGAGAGTGTGCTCGGCGGCGACCCCGTCGCGCTGCGTCGCCGCATCGGCTATGTCATGCAGAACTCCGGTCTGATGCCCCACTTCACGGTGATCGACAACGTCGCCACCGTGCTGCGTCTGACCGGTGTGAAGAGGGGGCCGGCGCACGAGCGCGCTCGTGCGCTGCTCAAGACGGTCGGACTCGATCAGTCGCTGGCCGAGCGGTACCCGAGTCAGCTCTCGGGTGGACAGCAGCAGCGCGTCGGCGTCGCCCGCGGGCTGGCGGCCGACCCGAACATCCTGCTCATGGACGAGCCGTTCGGCGCAGTCGACCCGATCGTGCGCGCCGACCTGCAGCAGGAGACGCTGCGGCTGCAGCACGAGCTCGACAAGACCGTGGTGTTCGTCACGCACGACATCGACGAGGCGTTCCTGCTCGGCGATCAGGTCGTGATCCTCGACAAGGGTGCGCGCATCGTGCAGGTGGGCAGCCCGAGCGAGATCATCGAGAACCCGGCAGACGACTTCGTGGCATCGTTCATCGGCGCAGACCGAGGGCGTCGCGCACTGCACCTCAAGCAGACCCCGCACGGCACCGTCGTGGTCGACTCTGAGGGGCGCACTCAGGGTGCGATCGTGGCCGATGTCGAGAAGTCCGACGGTCCTCTCGCAGGGCCGGATGCCGCGGCTCTCGGCGCTGTGCAGGGCGAGCGCGCGTGAACTGGGTCACCGACAACCTCGGGCTGATCTTCGAGCTGACTCTGGTGCATCTGCGTCAGAGCATCATCCCGATCGTGCTCGGCTTCGTGCTGTCTCTGCCCCTTGGCTGGGTCGCTTGGAGGTTCAAGCTCGTGCGCGGTCCGATCATCCTGCTCACGGGGCTGCTCTACACGATCCCCTCTCTCGCCCTGCTGATCCTGCTGCCATCGGTGGTCGGTTACTCCCCGCGCAGCGAGGCCAACCTGATCGTCGCGCTCACGATCTACGCCATCGCGATCCTCGTGCGCGGGGTCTCGGACGGTCTCGACTCGGTCGATGACGACATCCGTCAGGCGGCGACGGCGACGGGCTTCGGGTCCTTCCGGCGATTCTGGGCGGTCGAGTTCCCACTCGCCGGCCCTGTCATCCTGGCGAGCCTGCGCGTCACGGCGGTGAGCACGATCTCCCTGGCGACCGTCGGCATCCTGATCGGCATCCGGAACCTCGGCTACCTCTTCACGAACGGCCTCGACCGGCGGATCATCGCGGAGGTGTTCGCCGGGATCATCGCCGTCGTCGTGATCGCCCTCGTGATCGACCTGCTCCTGCTGCTCGCCGGGCGAGCGCTCATGCCGTGGACCCGCGCCGCGACGAAGACCGCCGCGGTGCGACCCGTGGCCGTGGGGGCTCCCGCATGAACCTCTTCCTCGAAGCCTTCGCCTGGATGCTCGCCCCCGCCCAGTGGACCGGCAACTACGCGCTGCCGAAACTGCTCGGCGAGCATCTGACGCTCACCGCCGTCTCGGTGCTCATCGCGGCGGCGATCGCGGTACCGCTCGGGTGGCTCATCGGACACACGGGCAAGGGGCGCGAGATCGCCGTGGCCGTCTCCGGTGCGGCGCGAGCGATCCCGGCCTTCGGCCTCATGATCCTGCTCGTGCTCCTGCTCGGCGTGCTGCGCATCCCCGAGGCTGCGATCACGACGTTCGTGCTCCTCGCGATCCCGTCTCTGCTCGCTGGCGCGTACACCGGCCTCGAAGCCATCGACCGGCGTGTGATCGACGCGGCCAAGGCCATGGGCATGACGGGCTGGCAGATCTTCTGGAAGGTCGAGGTGCCGCTCGGGCTTCCGCTCCTCGTCGGCGGCATCCGCTCAGCGTTGCTGCAGGTCATCGCGACGGTCACGATCGCCGCATACGTCGGGCTCGGCGGGCTCGGCTACCCGATCATCCAAGGCATCCCGCTGCAGCGTTTCGACCAGGTGGTCGCCGGCGCGATCCTCGTGGCCGTTCTCGCACTGCTGGTCGACCTGCTGCTCGCCGCCGCCCAGCACCTCGCGGTGCCGAGGGGGCTCCGCACCGGCGGGCGCCCCTCGCGACGACGCTCGCGCGCACTCGCTCCCGCGGCCGAGCCCTCGACCTCCGGTCCGTCCACCTCCGGTGAGGAATCGACGACGGTCGCTTCCGAGCCGGCAACAACCTGAATGCACAGCACAGCAGTTCCAGAAGTCCCCCCAGAGAAGAGGAAGTCCATGTTCACAGCACGAGGAAAGCGCTCTGTCTTCGCCGTCGGCCTTGTCGCCGCGGCGGCACTCGCCCTCACCGCCTGCGGTTCGAGCGAATCGCTCGGCGAGCCGGCCGATTCCGGCGAGAGCTCGGGCGGCAGCGACGCGATCGTCGTCGGCTCGCAGGCCTATTACTCGAACGAGATCATCGCCGAGATCTACGCGCAGGCACTCGAGGCGGCCGACCTCACGGTCGATCGCCAGTTCAGCATCGGCCAGCGCGACGCGTACATGCCCGACGTCGAGTCCGGCGACATCGACGTGTTCCCGGAGTACACGGGCAGCCTGCTCGAGTACATCTCGGACGACGAGGTCGACGTCACCAGCCCCGACGACGTCTACGCCGCCCTGCAGGAGGCCCTGCCCGAGAGCCTCACGGCCCTCGACTTCGCAGAGGCATCCGACCAGGACTCGTACACGGTGCTCAAGAGCTTCGCCGAGGAGAACGGTCTGAAGACGATCGGCGATCTCTCGAAGGTCACCTCGCCCGTCACGATCGGTGCGGCGCCCGAGTTCGAGCAGCGTCCGTACAGCCCGGCAGTGGCCAAGGAGGTCTACGGCGTCGACCTGGCGTTCTCGGCCACCGGCCCCACGACCCTCGAGTCGCTGCTCGCCGGTGAGATCCAGGTCGCGGACATCTACACGGCGGACCCCGCGTTCGAGACCGAGGAGATCGTCGCTCTCGAAGACCCCGAGAACCTGATCATCTCGTCGAACGTCGTGCCGATCGTCTCGAGCGACATCGCGGATGAGGTCTCCGATGTGCTCAACGCGGTCAGCGCCAAGCTGACCGGTGAGGAGCTCGTCGCACTCAACGTGCTGAGCACGGTCGACCAGCAGTCGTCTGCTGACATCGCCAAGAAGTGGCTCGAGGACAACGACCTCGTCTGAGTTCGAGCCGTCTTCACACAGAAGTGCCCGGCCCTTGTGGGGGTCGGGCACTTCTGTGTGTGCGGGTGCTGAGGGCTCTGCGGGTGCGGTGGTGAGACGGTCTTGCCTGTACGAGGCCGTCTTCCCTGTGCGAGACCGTTGTCTCTGTGCGAGACCCGTGTCCGGGACGGGGGTTTCGTGCGGGATGNNGGGTTTCGCGGACGCGGTGCGGCGCGGCGCGGGCGGGGCGCCCGCTAGACCCGGGCGTCCTGACGGGGGATCAGCACCTGCTTGATGATGATCAGGATGGATGCCGCGACCGGCACCGCCACGAGAGCGCCGAGCAGTCCGAGCAGCGTGCCGCCCGCGAGAGCGCCGATCACGACGAGCGATCCGGGGATCGAGATCGCGCGGTTCATGACGCGCGGCGTGATCACGTACGCCTCGATCTGCATGTAGATCAGGTAGACGATCGCGAACACGAGCGCGGCGATCGGGTTGGTGAACAGCGCGAGGGTGCTGCCGATGATCCAGAACAACACGGATCCCACGAGCGGGATCAGCGTGATGCAGAAGGCGACCGTCGCCATCAGCGGCGGGAACGGCAGGCCGAGGAAGAAGTACAGCAGGAACGCCAGCACGGCGTTGCAGAACGCGAGGATGACCATCCCCATCACGTAGCCGCCGACCGAGTCGGTGATCTGGTCGGTGATGTCTTTCGCGCGCTCACGATCGCGCGCCGGGGCGAGGCGCAGCAGGCCCGTCTTGATCGACGGCAGCGTCGCGAGGAAATACAGCGTGAGCACGAGCACGACGATGATGCCCGAGATGGCGTTGGCGATCGAGGCGCCGACCTGCAGGGCGCCGCCGCCGATCGCCGCGATGTTGCCGGGGTCAGTGAGGAACTTCTGCACGTCGGTGACGAGGGATTCGAACTGGTCGCCGAACTGGTCTTCGAGAGTCGCGTAGATGTCGGAGCGCATGAACTCCTGGATCATGCCGGGTACCGAGCGGATGAAGCTCGCGATCTGCTCGATCACGACGGGCACGACCATCCAGACGACGAGGCCCGCCACGATGATGAGTCCGACGATCGCGACGACCACCGAGATCGCGCGCGAAAGGCCGCGCTTCTCGAGCATCCGCACTGTGGGGTCGAGGCCGAGGGCCGCGAACATCGCGAGGGCGATGTAGATGATGACCGTCGACAGGTTGGCCACTGCCAGGCCCAGCACGATCGCGGCGAGTCCGCCGAGTGTCACGAGGAAGCCGAAGACGAACGGCCGGTCGATGCGCGTCCAGAACGAGCGGCTCGGCGTCATGGGCTCGACGACCACTCGGCGGACGGATGCGGCGCGGCCGACCTGGTCCACGGGACCCGCGACGTTCGACGTGGCGGTCGCTCCGGGGAAGTCGGGCAGTGCCGCGGCATCCGGGATCTCGGATGCCGCCGAGGACGCGCGCTCGGATGCGGCATCCGTCGTGCCCGTGGCCGGAATCTTCTCGTCTTCGGTCATGTGCTCACGATAGCGGCAGGGCTGGCCGCGGCTTCCGTAGAGTAGGGGGCATGACCGCTGCCGAAGACCCCCGGGCTGAACTCCTCCGACTGCGCTCCAGCATCGACAACATCGATGCCGCACTCATCTTCATGCTCGCCGAGCGGTTTCGCGCCACGCAGCAGGTCGGGCAGCTCAAGGCCGAGCATGAGATGCCGGCATCCGATCCGGGTCGTGAGGAGCAGCAGGTCGCACGACTGAAGTCGCTTGCGGAGCAGGCACATCTCGACCCCGAGTTCGCCGAGAAGTGGTTCAACTTCGTCGTGGCCGAGGTGATCCGCCATCACACGGAAGCCGCCGAAGGGCGTTGATCCGGTCGTCCGGGCGAGTGACAGTGTGTGCAGCACTCACCCGCCCGGGGACCGAACTAAGTTTATTGAATAAACTATGACCGAGGGTACGCAGGAACCCCTGGTCTGTCAATCGAATCCGACATCGGGAATCACCCCATGCTGAACGGCGACGACACTCTCGACACTCAGGCCGCGGTCCGCCGCGCGAACCTGCGCCGCGCGCTGCAACTCGTGTTCGACGATCCGGGTGCGCAGACGCGCGCCGGTATCGCGCGTGCCACCGGGCTCACGGCGGCGACGGCCTCGTCGCTCGTCGCCGAACTGATCGACCTGCGGCTCGTCGCAGAGGGTGCGCAGGCGGCGAGTACCGGCGGCAAGCGGCCGACGACGCTCAGCATCGACGCGGATCATCACCTGCTCGTCGTGGTCGTCATCAGACCCACCGACGCCCGCATCGCCCTGATCGCGCTCGACGCCACTGAGGTCGACACGCGACGAGTCGTCTACACCGACACCACGCGGGACCGGATGCTCGACGCCGCTGTCGCGGACATCGCGGCCGGGTACCCGGGGCGCCCGCTCGTCGCAGGAGTGCAGCTGCCCGGGACGACCGACGGGCGCCGCGTGTTCGAGAGCGTGCAGCTCGGGTGGACCGACGTGCCCCTCGCAGACCGGTTCGAGGAACTGCTCGGTGTGCCCGTGCTGCTCGTCAACGACGTCGACGCCGAGGCGATCGCAGAGGCCGCCATCGAGGACGAGTCGTCGGGGTACCGTCTGTTCATCCACATCGGCACGGGCATCGGCGCGGCCGTCACGCTCGACGGCGAGCTCGCGCCGGGTCCCCGTGACCGTGCGGGGGAGATCGGACATGTGCAGGTGCAGTTCGGCGACGAGGCGCGCGAGTGTCGGTGCGGCCGAAGCGGGTGCCTCGAGTCGGTCGCCTCGCTGACGGCCATGCTCGGAGACGAGTTCGATGACGCGATGGATGCGGAGACGATCGCCACGCTCGCCGCGGGCGCCGACGACCGGCTGCTGACCGACGGGGCGCGGGCGCTGGCTCGCACCGTCAAGCTCATCGCCGCCGTGCTCGATGCGGCCGAGGTCGCGATCGGCGGCCCGGCTCGCGCGCTCGGCGATCGATTCCTCGCACTCGTGCAGGCCGAGATCGACTACACCGCCACGGGCACCGTGAATGTGCCGGTGCGCTACGCGGATGCCGACGCCCAGGTCGCGACCGGCGTCGCGCAGGTCGCACTCTCGAGTGCGCTCGGGGTGAGGTGGAGCCCGGCGCAGCTGCGCGCGGCATCCGCTCGTCGCGTCTGACCCGGGAGAGTGCTCAGCCTCCGAACTCGGCGTTCAGCACCATCACGGTGTGGTTGACGGCGCACGCGTCGCCGATCAGGTCGTTCAGGATCACGCCCTTCGAGATCTCGCCCGGGACGCGGTCGGGACTGCGCATGAGTTCCAGCATCCGGGCGAACCCGGGAGCCATGCTCGTTTCGGACGACGCGGCCAATCGATCGAGGTCGGCGGCAGCGGCATCCACGCGTGCCGTCCACTCGTCGAGGCCGAACGCCTGATAGGTCCCGTAGCCCTGATCGGCATTCATCACGGCGCTGTAGATCTCGCCGAAAGCCGCGCACTCGGCGGCGATCGTCTCGTCGGTCTCGAACTCGTCCGCGGAGAATCGCGGAGTCACTGTCCAGGCGACGCCGTCGGGTGCCCAGATGTACAGGGTGGGCGCGGCGCTCTTCGACACGGGCCAGATCATCGATTGCACGCCGGTGCAGGTGCGCTCGAGACGCGCGGTATCGAGCGACATCGCGGTCGTGATGCCGATCACGAAGCGCTCGCCGCCGGTGCACTCGACGTCGAGTGTCACGGAGCGGGCTCCCTCGGGCGCGGGGAAGGCGACTCCCGGATGCTGCTCCGTGGGGCCCACGCCCGAGATCGGTTCCGCGGAGAGATCGACGACGACTGCCTCAGGTGTCGGCGTGGGCGTGGGCGCGGCGCTGGAGCTCGTCGGTGCAGTGCTCGGCGCGGTGCTCGGCGCCGAGCATCCGCCCAGCGCGATCGTGAGCGCCGCGATCGCTCCGGCCAGCATTCTTCCGCGTGCAGCACGCATCGATCCCCCTCGGTCGTCTGTGAACTGTCTATCACCCGTGCGACCGGGAGCCCACCCTTCCGCTTCGAATCGCTCACTTTGCAGAAAGGAGGGTTCCGAAACTGCAAAGTGAGCGATTCGAAGCGCTACTTGACGCTGCCGGCAGTCAGCCCGCCGACGAGGCGCTTCTCGATGAGCATGAACAGGATGACGACGGGCAGGATCGCGACGATGGAGACGCCGAACACGTACTGCCAGCTGGTCTCGTATTGGCCGACGAACTTGGTGAGCGCGACGGACAGTGGCTGGTTCTTGTCGGTGGAGAGGATCACGAGCGAGGCGGCGAACTCGTTCCAGCAGGCGACGAACGTGAAGACGATGGCCGTCACGATGCCGGGCCAGACCAGCGGCAGGTTGATCTTGAACAGCACCGTGAAGCGTCCCGCGCCGTCGATCTGGGCGGCCTCGTCGATCTCCTTCGGGATGCCGGCGAAGAACGAGTGCATGATCCACACCGCGAACGACAGGTTGAACGCGGCGTTGATGAAGATCATCGCCGCCCAGGTGTCACTGAGTCCGAGCACGGTGAACTGGCGGAACAGGCCCGAGGTGAGCACGGCCGGCTGGAGCATCTGCGTGACGATCACCAGGAACAGGAACACCATGCGTCCAGGGAACCTGAACCGTGCGGTGTAGTACGCGGCGGGCAGCGAGACCACGAGCACCAGCAGCGTCGCGAACACGGCGATGATGATGGTCGAGATGAGGTTGTACGGCAGCGGTGTCTCGGGGGTCGACCACATCGAGATGTAGTTCTCCCAGTGCCACTCGATCGGCAGGTACGTCGGGTCGACTGAGCGGATCTGCGACTTCGTCTTCACGGAGCCGAAGAACATGATCAGATACGGCAGCACGAAGATCGCAAGCACGAGGATGCCGGCGGCCATGCGCAGGATGACGCGGGGCAGCGTCACCTGGTCTTCGGTGTAGCGGCGCTTGCGCCCGGGGATGCGGGGCGCGGCGTCGTCGCCGGCGGTGGTGACGAGGGCGGTCTCGGTCAGGGTCATGATCAGACCTCCTTCATGGGCTTGACGGCCTTGACATAGATCGCGACGATGATGATCACGATCAGGAAGGCGACGACCGAGAGCGCACTCGCGACGTCGACCTTCTTCTGCAGCTCGATGTACTTGAAGATCATCGTCATGATGGTGTCGGCGCCGTAGCCGGGTATCGATCCCGTCATGACCTTGAGGATCGGCAGCGAGTTGAACACGTTGATGATGTTGATGAGCACGGCCACGGCGAGAGCGCTGCGCAGCTGCGGCAGGACGATCGTCCAATAGGTGCGGGCCGCGCCCGCGCCGTCCATCTTCGCTGCCTCGAGGGTGTCGGCCGGAACCGTCTGCAGCCCCGCGAGGATCGTGTAGGTCGTGAAGGGCAGCGACACGAACACCGCGATCACGATCGACCACGCGAAGGCGGTCGCCGGGTTCTTGGTCCACCCGTAGCCGACGGCGTCATCGGACAGCCCGATGTCGTACAGGAACTTGTTGAAGACCCCGAAGTACGGCTCGAGGCTGTAGTAGAAGACCATGGTCGTCATCACGACGGATGCCGCCCACGGCACGATCACGGCCATGCGCACGATCTGGCGACCGGGGAAGGCCTTGTTGAGGATCTGCGCGAGCCCGAGCGAGATCATCACGGTGAACCCGACCACCACGACGACCCAGACGATGGTGCGGAAGATGATCGGCCAGAACTCGGCGAACGTGAACACCGTCACGAAGTTGTCGAAGCCGACCGAGCCGTTGTCGAGGCCCGACAGCGAGATGTCGCGGGTCGAGTTGAAGAACATGACACCGGCGGGGAACAGCACCACGCCGATGATGAGGAGCAGGGCGGGGGCGATCCAGGGCAGCGCCTGGAGCAGGTCCTTGCCGCCCGGCCTGCCGGCGGACGCGCCCGATCGGCGGCCCGGGGAGCGGGGGCGGCCGGTGGCAGCCCCCGCTCCCGCGAGGTTCGGGGATTCTTTCGTCTGGCTCATGGGAAAACCCGAACCTCTCCGTCGGTAGGTGTCAGCAGGTGTCGCAGATGTCGGCGGGGCTCAGCCCGCGTCGACCTGTGCCTGGATCTCGGTCAGCACGTCCTGCGCCGACTTCGTCTGCAGCTGGCCGAACAGCGACTTGAACGCGCCGTCGGTGGCCGACCACTTCGGGTTCGTCGACGGGTAGAACTGCGCGTCGGGCAGCACCTCGAGGAACGGCGCGAGCGCCTCCTCGCCGGCGAGCTGCTCGGCACCCGACTTGGTGACGGGCAGGAAGCCCTCGGCCTGCACCCACGGCACGTACACGTCGGCCGAGTAGTAGTAGTCGAAGAACTTGGTGATCGCCTCCTGCTTGTCGCCGTCGTTCTCGAACGCCATCAGCTGGTCCATGACGCCGAGCGTGAACGGCGAGCCGTCTTCGGTCGGGATCGGGACGATGGAGTAGTCGAGCTCGGGGTTGCCCTCTTCGATCTGGCCCACCGTCGGGGGCAGACCCACCTGCATGCCGATCTTGCCCTGGATGAAGATGTCCATCAGGGGCGAGCGCTGGGTCGAGCCGGGGTCGGCCTGCGTGGCACCCGCATCGATCATCTTCTTGATCTGCTCGGCACCTGCGAGGTTCTCGGGGGTGTCGATCGTGATCTCCGACGCGTCGCCGAATGAGCCGCCGCCGCCCCACAGCCACACGGCCGCCTCGGCCTGCGCCTCTTCGGAACCGAGCGGCATGCCGTAGCCGGCCACGCCGCCGCCGAGCGCCGACACCTTGGTCGCGGCGTCGAGCAGCTCGTCCCAGGTCGTCGGCGCCTCGACACCGGCCTGCGAGAGCAGGGTGTTGTTGACGAACAGTGCGCGGGCCGAGGCGATCAGCGGCAGCGCGTAGGCGGTGCCGTCGACCTCGGCGTTCGCGAGGAACGCGTCCTGGAAGTCGGAGTAGGTCTCTTCCGAGACGACGTCTTCGACCGGATAGAGCAGCTCGTCGCCGACGAACCCGGCGAACGGGCCGCCGTTGTAGATGTCCGGTGCCTCGCCGGCCTGGATCTTGGTGGAGACGACCTTCTCGAGGTTGTCCCACGACTGAACCTCGAGGTTGACCGTGATGTCGGGGTTCTCCTCTTCGAACCCCGCGATCACGTCTTCCCACAGGCCCTTGGTGGCATCGGAGTAGCTGGGGACGAGGAGGTCGAGCGTGGACGCACCGTCGGCGTCGCCTCCGCCGCCCTCGGTCGAACCGCCGAACCCGCACGAAGCGAGCGTGAGAGTGGCGGTCGCGGCCAGGGCGACAGCGCCGAATCGCAGTGACTTCTTCATGTGTATTGCATTCCTCACTGTGTAGGTGGTGCACAGTCGCAAGCACAACTCACGCGACGGTGCGTGTGATCGCCACTCGAGTGGAGCGGCGATCGATCAAGCCGGGTCGGCTCGGGGAGCCTTCCTCGGACCGGGCCGAGGGAGGGGCGGTGGAACTGGTCTGATTATTTGTCAGGAGAATGAACAAATCAAGGAGAATCCTTGCGGGATTCCCTTGGGTCGAAATACTATGATCGAATAGTCGTCAAAACAATCACAAACTTGCAACATCTGGTCCGGAGGCCCTGACATGACCGAACTTCTCCCCGGCGCTCACATGCGCGAAGAGCTCACCTCCCAGCCCGATACGTGGGCTCGCGCCGCCGACCTCCGAGACGAGCAGGCACTGCTGCCCGCATCCGGGGCGCGCGTCGCGGTCGTCGGCTGCGGCACGTCGTGGTTCATGGCGCAGTCGTACGCGTTCCTGCGCGAGAGCGCGGGTCTGGGAGAGACCGACGCGTTCGCGGCATCCGAGTCGTTCACCGACCGCGGCTACGACGCCGTGGTCGCGCTCACCCGTTCGGGCACCACGACCGAGGTGCTCGAGCTCGTCGATCGCATCAAGGGCCGCGTGCGCACGATCGGCGTGATCGGAGACGAGACCTCGCCGCTCGTCTCGCTCGTCGACGATGCCGTGCTGCTGCCCTTCGCCGATGAGAAGTCGGTGGTGCAGACCCGCTTCGCGACGACCGCGCTCGCGCTGTTCCGCGCCTCGCTCGGTGAGGACCTCACCGGCGCGATCGAGGATGCCGCCGCCGTGCTCACCGCCGAGTACGACGACGAGCTGCGCGATGCCGAGCAGTACTCGTTCCTGGGCCGCGGGTGGACCGTCGGCCTGGCTCACGAGGCGGCGCTCAAGATGCGCGAGTCCTCGCAGTCATGGACCGAGTCGTACCCGTCGATGGAGTACCGCCACGGCCCGATCGCGATCGCGGCTCCCGGCCGCGTGACCTGGCAGTTCGGCGAGGCGCCCGAGGGATTGGCCGCACAGGTCGGGGCCACGGGGGCGCGCTTCGTGCAGCATCCGATCGACCCGCTGGCCGACCTCGTGCGCCTGCACCGCGTCGCCCTCGACCGTGCCGTGGCGCGCGGGCTCGACCCCGACCAGCCGCGCAACCTCACCCGTTCGGTCATCCTCGACGCGTGACGACCGACCAGGACGCGTGACGAGAGACCGGTGAGGAGCAGACCATGACCAGGCCTGAGGATGCTGCGGACATCGCGGACGTCGAGCGAGACGCGTCGGGCGAGAAGCTCGCCGCGGTGCGGGCGCTCGGCGCGGGCGTGCCGGTGCTCGCGTTCGACGTCGGCGGCACCGACATCAAGTCGGCGCTGTTCGACGCCGTCGGCACGGCTCTGGGGCTGCGCCGCACACCGACCCCTCTGGCTGATCCGGGGTCCGACGGCGATCGCACCGGAGCACTCATCAGGCGTCTCGGTGTGCTCGCGGTCGAGCTGCAGGCAGACCACCCCGACGTCGTACCGCTGGCCGTGGGGCTCGTCGTGCCGGGGATCGTCGACGCGGATGCCGGTCTCGGCGTGTTCGCAAGCAACCTCGGCTGGCACGATGCCCCGCTGCGCGATCTCGCCTCGGCCGAGCTCGGCCTGCCTGTCGCGTTCGACCATGACGTGCGTGCGGCGAGCTGGGCCGAGCACCGCCTCGGCGGCGCCCGCGCCTACTCGAACTCGGTGGTGCTGGTCATCGGCACCGGCATCGCGGGCGCCCTGCTGGTCGGCGGCGAGCCGTACACCGCGGGTGGCTACGCCGGAGAGATCGGCCACTCTCCGATCGCCGACGGGCCGGTCTGCGCGTGCGGAGCCCGCGGGTGTCTCGAGGTCGTCGCCTCGGCCGGCGCCATCGCGCGCCGCTACCGCGAGGCGACCGGCGTCACCCCCGACGGCGCCAAGGACGTGATCGCGCGTGCCGCGGCCGGCGACCCGGTCGCCTCCGAGATCTGGAACTCCGCGCTCGACGCGCTCACCCTGTCGCTCGCGCAGCTCACCGCGGTCGTCNCGCGGGCGCCCTGCTGGTCGGCGGCGAGCCGTACACCGCGGGTGGCTACGCCGGAGAGATCGGCCACTCTCCGATCGCCGACGGGCCGGTCTGCGCGTGCGGAGCCCGCGGGTGTCTCGAGGTCGTCGCCTCGGCCGGCGCCATCGCGCGCCGCTACCGCGAGGCGACCGGCGTCACCCCCGACGGCGCCAAGGACGTGATCGCGCGTGCCGCGGCCGGCGACCCGGTCGCCTCCGAGATCTGGAACTCCGCGCTCGACGCGCTCACCCTGTCGCTCGCGCAGCTCACCGCGGTCGTCGCCCCCGAGGCCGTCGTGATCGGCGGCGGGCTCTCGCGGGCGGGCGGTGCGCTGTTCGATGAGCTGCGCGTGCGCCTCGCCGAGCGGCTGAGCTTCCACCGCCTGCCCGAACTCGTGCCCGCCGAACTCTCGGGCAACGCCGGCATTCTCGGGGCGGCCCTGCGCGCACGGGAGCTCGCATGATCCTCACCGTCACGCCCAATCCCGCACTCGACCTCACCTGGCACGTCGACCGGCTGACGCTCGGCGAGACGCACCGCGCGGATGCCGGTGCGGCGCGAGCCGGCGGCAAGGGCATCAACGTCGCCAGGGTCGCGCACGCTCAGGGCGCCTCGGTGCTCGCGGTCTCGACGGCGGGCGGGCGCAGCGGCGTCGAGTTCGCCGCCGAGCTCGGAGCCAGCGGTGTGCCGCACCGCCTCGTTCCGGTGGTCGGGGCCACCCGGCAGAGCGTCGCGATCGTCGACGGCCGGCTCGGCGACACCACGGTCGTGAACGAGCGTGGGGTGAATCCGACCGACCCCGAGTGGGCGGCCCTGCTCGGCGAGGTCGTCGACGCGCTGCCCGGCGCGCAGGTGCTGGTGATCTCGGGCAGCCTGCCGCCCGGGGCGCCCGCGACGCTGCTGCCGCTGCTGATCGGCACGGCGCGGGATGCCGGAGTTCCCGTGATCGTCGACACGTCGGGGCCCGGACTGCTGCACGCGGCGGATGCCGGAGCATCCGTCCTGAAACCCAACGCGGCCGAACTCGTCGAGGCGACCGGCATCGCAGATCCGGTCGACGGCGCTCGCTCGCTGATCGAGCGCGGTGTCGACCTCGTGCTGCTGTCTCTCGGCGCCGAGGGCATGCTCGCCGTCACGGCATCCGACGTTCTGCACGCCCGGCTCGACGCGCCGCTCGCCGGCAACCCGACCGGAGCGGGCGACGCCGGGGTGGCCGCGTGCGCGATGCTCTACGCCGACGGCATCCGAGACCCCGAGGTGATCCTCCGCCGGGCGACCGCGTGGTCGGCCGCCGCCGTGCTCATGCCGCTCGCCGGCGAGATCTCCGACGACTGGCAGGCGCTCGACGAGCGCCTGATCGTCGCCCCCTACGCTCCCGCCGTTCGAGAGGACCGCCCATGACCCTGGTCTCCGCCCGAGAGCTCGTGACCGACGCCGCCGCACGCGGCACCGGTATCGGCGCGTTCAACGTGATCCACCTCGAGACCGCCGAGGGGCTGGTGCGGGCCTCTGCCCTGGCAGGCCTCCCCGTGATCCTGCAGATCTCGCAGAACTGCGCCGACTACCACGGCGGCCTCGAACCCATCGCGCTGGCGACCCTCGCCGTCGCGCGCCGCGCCGAGACGCCGGTCGCCGTGCACCTCGACCATGCCGAGCGGCCCGAGCTCGTCGACGAGGCGATCGCTCTCGGATTCGGCTCGGTCATGTTCGACGGCGGCGCGCTGGCCTATGACGACAACGTCGCTATCACCGCGGCGGTCGCCGAGCGGGCGCACGCGGCCGGCGTGTACATCGAGGGTGAGCTCGGCGAGGTCGGCGGCAAAGACGGCGCGCACGCCCCGGGGGTGCGCACCGACCCCGACGAGGCGCGGGCGTTCGTCGCCGCGACCGGTGTCGATGCGCTCGCCGTGGCGGTGGGGTCGTCGCACGCGATGACCGATCGCACGGCATCCCTCGACCTCGAACTCATCGCGCGGCTGCGCGAGGCTCTGCAGCACAGCGGCCGCGAGGGGCGTGCCGTGCCGCTCGTGCTGCACGGCTCATCGGGCGTCTCGGATGCCGTGATCGCCGACGCCGTGCGCGCGGGCATGACCAAGATCAACGTCTCGACGCACCTGAACGGGTTCTTCACCCGGGCGATCCGTTCGGCGCTCGCCGCCGACGAGAGGCTCGTCGATTCGCGCAAGTACCTCGTGCCGGCGCGTGAGGCGCTCGCGGAGGAGGCCGCGCGGATGCTGCGCCTGTTCGCGCTCGAGACCGCAGCGGTGGCGCGGTGAGCCTCGCGATTCCGGGCAGGATGGAGACATGAAGCGCGCCGCCCGCCTGAACGCGATCCTCGACCTGCTGGCTGCGGACGGCGAGGTGAACGTCGACGAGCTCGTCGAGCGCTTCGGCGCCTCGGCCGCGACCACGCGCCGTGATCTCGATTCGCTCGCCGAGCAGCGCCTGCTGACCCGCACCCACGGCGGCGCGGTCGCGCACGACGTCGCCTACGAGCTGCCGATCCGCTACAAGAGTCACCAGCGCACGCAGCAGAAGGAGAGCATCGCCCTGGCCGCCGCCGCGCTCGTCGCGCCGGGCATGGTCGTCGGACTCTCGGGAGGCACCACGACCACGGCGATCGCGGCGGCGCTCGCCGCTCGTGACGACCTCTCTGCGGGTCCGGGCATCACGGTCGTCACCAATGCGGTCAACATCGCCGCGCAGCTCGCGACCCGCCCCGACATCAAGGTCGTGGTGACGGGCGGCGTGATCCACTCGCGCAGCTATGAGCTGGTCGGCCCGTTCGTCGAGCAGCTGCTGCGCGGAGTGCGCCTCGACATGGCCTTCATCGGCGTCAACGGCATGGATGCCGAGGCCGGCGCCACCACGCAGGACGAGCGCGAGGCGGCCGTGAACCGCATGATGGCCGAGCGTGCACGCCGCGCCGTGGTCGTGACCGACAGCAGCAAGCTCGGTACGGTCGCGTTCGCGGCCGTCGGCGGTGCGGAGCTGTTCCCCGTTCTCCTCACCGACGACGGCGCGACCGCCGCCTCGCTCGCCGCGCTGCGCGCCGCGGGCTACGAGGTGCTCACCGCCTGACCCCCGGTTCGATCGCAGTTCCCGCTGCCTTTTCATTGCCTTTCGAGTAGCGCACTTTGCAGAAAAGCGGGGGTGAGAACTGCAAGGTGAGCGATTCGAACGGGAAATGGAGGGTGGGGATGCCGCGACCCCTCTCGCGACATCCCCGGAGTAGATGGTGTCCTGCCGTCCTCACACTCCCCAGTGAATGAGGTATCCCCAAAATCCGACTTCTGCGCCTCCCTCGCGCTTCGTTCCCGAAGCCCTTCGCATGGCACCTTCTGCAGATAAGGAGCACGCGACCGATGTTCTGATACATCGACTGGAGAAAATCTCTCGGAAACCCTCAGAGTCCGCTTCCATGGCACTGGAACGGGGTCGTCAGGCCGGTCGATGCGGATGCCGCGGCCAGCGCGACCGCCGGCGCGACGCCGCGCGCCAACTCGGAGTGCATGGCCCCGAGAAGCTCGCACGCCACGTCGTCGGCGACCATCACGGGGGCAGCGATCATGCTGCGGGTACCCGCGTGCAGCCAGACGCGGGTCATGCCCAGCGCCTCCTCGCCCCAGCGCACCGAGGAGCGGCCGAGCTCGCACGCCGACAGCACCACGGTCTCGGGTGCGCGCGGGATCAGGTCGACGTCGTAACCGAACAGCGTGCCGTCGATGAGCTCGAGTCCCGAGAACAGCGGGTTATCGACCGCGTGCCGACCGTGCGCGGCGATGTGCAGCACCTCGACCTGCGCGGCGAGGTCGGTGACGGCCGAGACACGAGCGTCGTCGCCCGACAGGATGCGCGTGCCGGTGCCGGTGCCGGTGGCGGTGGCGGTGCTGGAGCCGGAGCCGGTGGCGGCGGCGGTCCGGGCGTCGTGCCAGGCGCTCGCCGCGGTGCGCACCTCCTCGTCGGCGCGCGCGACACGGGGCCCGGCGGCGAAGCCTGCCGTCCTCAGCCCGGTGGGTTTGGCGGCCGGGCTGGCAGCGGGCGCTCCCGGGCCGGGCGGGGTGGCTCCCGGGCTGACAGCGGGTCGCCGCCCCGACTCGTCGCCGAGCCACCGCGACACCGAGGTCGCGAGCGTGAACGGCACTCCGGCCATGCCCGGCAGCATCGCCCAGGGGATGCCCGCGAGGATGCCGGGCACGGTCAGTGCGAGACGACCGGCGCTCCCTGCAGCGGCGCGGGCCGGCGCGAGCAGCGCCTCGTCGAGCATCCGCAGTCTCTTTTCGAGCGATCGCATCACCGTCTGCGCCATCGGGCCGCCCCGCGTGAGGGCCGCGACATCGAGGTCGGCCCTGAGCCCGTCGAGGGCCCGCTGTATCCGGGGCCACGACAGCTCGACGATGGATGAGCCGGCTGCACTCACCGTCACACACACGAGCGCGGCACCGGTGTACACATAGGCGAGCACGGCCGTGTCGTCCGGCAGCCTCGCGAGCGTCTTCGTGAGGTCGAGGCGTCCGCGATTGCCGGCGACCCCGGTCGCCGTCCACTGGCGGTCGCGCACCCGATCGCGCAGCTCGCGCACCTTCGCATCGGTCGTCCAGTCGGATCCCGCGAGGTCGGCGCGCAGCATCCGCAACTCTGCCAGATCGGCGGCGAGCTCGGGATCACGTGGCGGCCGCACCGGAGCGACCTGCTGGCTGAGATGCCGCGCGCGCTCCGACCAGTCGAACAGCACCTCGGCATCCCCCGACCGGGCGGCCGCGGCGAGGCCGGCGAACATCAGCTCGCTGCCGTGCATCGCGACGGACGCCTGAAGGTCGAGCGCTCCGAACGACTGCTGCCATGCGGTGAGCAGGTCGAGCCCCTCGGCGGCGATGCGGCGTGCCTCGGCGTCCTTCCCGGAGGCGGATGCCCGCAGGGCGCGCACCTCGTGCGCCCTGAGGCGCAGCGGGGTCGGTGCATCGGCGGCGAGCCGCGGCATCCGTCCCCCGTCGGACAGTCGAGAGGTGAGCGTGAGTGCCGTGGCCTCGGTGCGGAAACCGCCGCGGGTGAGCGTCTCCGCGGTGCGCGTGAAGACCTCGGCATCCGGCGGAGATCCGGGGCGACGGCGGACGCGGGCTTCGAGACGCACAGCCTCGGCCCGTGCCGCCCAGGCCCGATTGCCGAGCGCGGTGAACCGGCGGGATGCGGTGGCTGCGGCACGCTCCGCCGCCGGGGCGTCGTGCCGCAGCAGCGAGCGGGCGAGGTGGAACTCGGCTTCGCCGCGTGCCTGCCGCATCCGCTGCGCGCCGAAGCGCACGGCGACCGTTCCGAGGAGCTGCTCGGCCTCGGTCGTGAGTCCCGCGTCGCGCAGCACTTCGGCGCGGTCGAGGTCGCTGATCGCGGCGGCGAGATCGCTCGTGGCGGCGAGGATCGGGCGCGACGCCGTCATGAGGGCGAGGGCCGTGACCAGGTCGCCGCCGAGCAGCGCGGCGTAGCCGAGATTGTGGCGAGCTTCGGCGAGCGGCTCCTCGTGGCCGTGCGTCTCGTAGGCGGCGATCGCGCGCTGCAGGTCGGCGGTGCAGTCATCGAGGCGGTGGAGCTGCATGCTCACGATCGACCGGCTCATCAGCAGGTTCGCACTCGGGATCGACCCCTCGTCGAGGCCGTCGATCGCCTTCGTCAGGTACTCGTCGGCCTCATCCAGGCGCCCGCCGTGCATGAGCAGGGTGCCGAGCTGTCCGTTCGCCAGGGCGACGGTCTCAGCGCTGAGACCGGGACGAGCGAGTGCGGCCCGCGACAGCCGCTCGGCCTCGGCGGGTTCGCCGGTCTGCGCGAGGACGTAAGCGAGGGTGCCGTCGATGCGGGCGAGCAGATCGTCGTCTTCGGTGCGGACGGATGCCGCGGCCAGCGCGCGTCGAGCCTGCGCGAACCGTCGGGAGTTGGCTGCGTCGACGCCGCGCTGATGCAGCTCACGCGCAGTCAGGGGCATCCAACCAGAATGCCGGTCTGCTCGATGTCAGGGAAGGCCTGTGACGGCATCCGTGGTTCCGGGGTCTCCGGGGCCTCCGGGGTCTCCGGGGTCTTCGGGGTCTCCGGGCAGGCTGGCGTCTCTGGCGGTCGAATGGCTGATCGGTGCCCGGATGGCTGCTGGTGTGTGCCGGTTCGGTCAGCCATGCGGGGGATGGTCAGCCGTGCGGGGCCGGGGC
>NZ_JACAFP010000009.1 GCF_015354505.1 Microbacterium sp. UFMG61
GACCCCCGGACTTCCGTCGAGGCCCGCCCCCTCCTCTGACGCCGATGACGAAGGTGACGTGCCTGCCGAGGAGCAACCGCCGGCAGAAGAAGAGCCCCCCACGGAAGAGCAGCCTCCCGCAGAAGAAGAACCCCCCACGGAAGAGCAGCCTCCCGCAGAAGAAGAACCTCCCACGGAAGAGCAGCCTCCCGCAGAAGAAGAACCCCCCACGGAAGAGCAGCCTCCCGCAGAAGAAGAACCCCCCACGGAAGAGCAGCCTCCCGTCGACGCCGTCGTCGTTCCTGAGGGTGCTCCCGCCGTCGTCTCCGCCAGCATCACGTGCACGTGGGAGGACGACAGGATCCTGCCGATCACCCACTACCGGGTGCAGGTTCAGGGCGCACCGGACTGGGGCGTCCAGGCGCTTCTCGGAGGCAGCACCGCGGGAACGACCGGAACCACTCTCGACGCGAGCGGGATCGGCGCGATCGATCTCCGCCCCACACTCGTGCAACTCGTACTCGATGCCTCCGTGCGGTTCCAATACACGGGCCTTGACGAGAACGGTGCCCCTATCCAGGGCGAACTAGGCCCCGCCATCTCGCTGAGCGCGCTGAACGCGACGTTCGAAGGATGTGACGTGCCGCCCCTCGAGGAGACGGCACCGCCCGTCGAGGAGACTGCGCCCCCGGCTGAAGAGACGGCACCTCCCATCGAGGAGACGGCACCGCCGGTCGAAGACACCGCGCCCCCGGCTGAGGAAGAAGCAGCGCCTCCGGTCGACGACACCGTGCCGCCGGTGGAGGACCCCGTCCCGCCGGTTGACGAGACCGCACCTCCGGCTGAGGAAGCCGCAGCCCCCGTCGACAAGACCGCACCTCCCGTGGACGACACCGCGATCGACCTCGACGCCACCACCGCCCCGCTCTGAGGGCTCCGTCCGACGAATAGACTGGATCCATGCACCAGGATTTCGCCTCCGTTCCCGGCGTCGATCGGCCGACCTTCACCGCCCTCGACGTCGTCCGCTCGATCGTCCTGGTGATCGCCGTCGGCACACTCGCCCTGTGGGGCTTCGCCACCTGGCCCCTGCCCTGGAACGTGATCCTCGGCATCGGCGCACCCGTCGTCGTGATCCTCGTGTGGGCGCTCTTCCTGTCGCCGCGCCCGGTGCTGCGTCTGCACCCGTTCCTGCGAGCAGCTGTAGAACTGCTCATCTACGTCGGCGTGACGATCGCCTGGTGGCTCATGGATCAGCCCCTCATCGGCATCGCCTTCGCCATCGTGGCAGTCGGCGCCGGCGTCGTGAGCGGACGTCGTCGCATCGAATGAATACCCTCGATCTGCTGAGATCAGAGCTCGGGGTCCTCGTCGACACCGATCCCTCGGCACTCGAGAGCGCGCGCGCCGATCGGTCCGGTCATGCGGCGCTCGGAACCCCGCTAGCGATCGTTCACGCCGAATCCGTCGCCGACGTGCAGGCCGTGATGCGCATCGCGACCGACACCCGCACGCCTGTCGTGGTTCGTGGAGCAGGAACGGGCCTCGCAGGTGCAGCGAACAGCGGATCCGGCGAGATCGTCCTCTCCATGCTCCGCATGACCGCGGTACACGAGATCCGCGCCGATGATCTGCTCGCGGTCGTCGAGCCCGGCATCATCAACGCCGACCTCAACGCGATCCTCGCCGAGCACGGCCTGTGGTGGGCACCCGATCCCGCGAGCCGAGCGATCTCGACCGTGGGCGGCAACATCGCCACGGGTGCCGGCGGGCTCCTCTGCGCCAAGTACGGGGTTGTTCGAGATGCGGTGCTCGGCCTCGACCTCGTGCTCTCGGACGGACGCCTGCTCCACCTCGGACACCGCAGCGTCAAAGGCGTCACCGGCCTCGACCTCACGTCGCTGGTGATCGGCTCCGAGGGCACGTTGGGCGTCGTCGTCTCGGCGACCCTCAAGCTGCGCCGAGTGGTCGAGGGAACCACATGCACGGTCACCGCGACATTCCCCGACGTGCGATCAGCGGCGGCAGCGTCGTCCGCCGTCACCGCCTCGGGCACGCAGCCCGCCATCATGGAGCTCATGGATGCCGCGAGCCTGGCCGCCGTCTCCGCGCTCCTCGCTCTCCCGGCGCCCTCTGCAGGCAGCGCACAGTTGACGATCCAGACGGACGGCCCTGCTGCTGTCACGGAGGCGGCGTCCATCGCCGACGTCCTGAGCGCCCACGGAGGCGCGACCCAGGTCTCGCACGACCGCGAGGAGGGTGAGCGGTTGCTCGCGATCCGCCGCTCGATGCATCCGGCCATGGCGGCGCTGGGCACCACTCTCATCGAAGACGTCTCGGTGCCCCGCAGTGCGATGCCGGCGATGTTCGACGAGATCGCCCGGATCGAGAAGAAGTTCTCTCTCACGATCCCGACGGTGGCGCATGCGGGCGACGGGAATCTGCATCCGAACTTCATCTTCGACGGACCGGAGGCACCCGCCGTCGTCTGGCAGGCGGCTGACGAGCTCTTCCGGGCGGCGATCGCTCTCGGCGGCACGCTCACGGGTGAGCACGGGATCGGCACGCTCAAGAGTCGCTGGCTGGCTGACGAGATCGGTGAAGACCAATGGGAGCTGCAGCGGCAGATCGCGCGAGTGTTCGACCCTCTCGGCATCCTCAACCCCGGAAAGGTCTTCGCCTCCGATGCCTGACATCAACGTGAGTGCGGCGGTCATCCTCGACGCGGATCGGCGGGTGCTCGTGGTCCGCAAGCAGGGCACGACGCGATTCATGCAACCCGGCGGCAAGCCGGAGCCCGGCGAGACGCCGGCCGAGACGCTCATCCGTGAGCTGCATGAGGAGCTCGGTCTCGAGCTCGCGCCGGCCGACCTCGAGCCGCTCGGCGTCTTCGTGTCGGCCGCGGCGAACGAACCGGATCACCGGGTCGTCGCCGACGCTTTCGTCGTCACGATCGGTGCAGCCGAGCCCGTGGCCCAGGCCGAACTCGCCGAGCTGCGCTGGATCACACCGACGGATGCCGAGACGCTGCCGCTCGCACCCCTCAGCGTGGAGCATCTCCTGCCACTGGCATGGCCGACGGTCACCGCCTGATCAGAGCCGGCTCAGATCCCCTGCCAGGCGGGCTTGTTGGCGAACGTGTACCGGTAGTAGTCGGCGAGCTTCAGTCGCGACGCCGCGGCCTCGTCGACCACCACGGTCGCGTGCGGGTGGAGCTGGATCGCAGACCCGGGGAGGATGGCCGAGAGCGGCCCCTCGACGGCATCCGCGACGGCCTGGGCCTTGCCCTCTCCGAAAGCGAGCAGAACCAGGTGACGCGCGCGCAGGATCGTGCCGAGGCCCTGAGTGATGCAGTGCCGCGGCACGTCGTCGATCGAGTCGAAGAAGCGTGCGTTGTCTTCACGGGTCTGCTCGGTGAGCGTCTTCACCCGAGTGCGGGAGGCGAACGAGGAGCCGGGCTCGTTGAACCCGATGTGGCCGTCGGTCCCGATGCCGAGGATCTGCAGGTCGACACCGCCTGCCGCGTCGATCGCGGCCTCGTAGTCGTCACCGGCGTGCTGGATCGTGGCCGCCGCGCCGTTCGGCACGTGGATGCGTTGCGGGTCGAGCCCGAGCGGCTCCACGACATCGCGGGTGATGACCGAGCGATAGCTCTCGGCATGCGCCGGGTCGAGCCCCACGTACTCGTCGAGGGCAAAGCCGCGAACCTGCGACACGTCACGGCCCGCGAGTCGCGGACGCAGCGCCTGGTAGACCGGGAGCGGCGTGGAGCCCGTAGCCAGGCCGAGCACCGCGTCGGCACGACGCTCTATGAGGGCGACGATCTCGGCGGCGACCAACTCGCCCGCTGCGGCGGCGTTCTCGACGATGACGACTTCAGCCATGGGACACTGTCTCCTTCGAAGGGGTGGTGGCGCCGACCATCGCGGCGCCGAAGGCGGCCGCAGGAGAGCCGACGGGGAGCATCTCGATGCGCTCGTCGAGATGCAGCGAGCGCATGAAGGGCGAGGCCGCCGCTCCCGCGCTCAAGGACGCGCGGATGCCGTCCGAGAGCCGATCGCCGAGCGCGGTAAGACCGCCACCGATGATCACGCGTTCGACGTCTGCCGAGAGGACGAGCGCCCGCACGGCGGAAGCACCCCCGTGGAAGAGGTCGGCGCGCAGTCCGGATGCTCGCTCATCGCCGGACTCAGCGGCGTCGAGGATCTCGCGTACCGGCAGCGGTCCCGGCCGGTTCCACGCGCGAGCGAGCGCGCCCCCTCCGCAGAAGGTCTCGATGCACCCACGCTGGCCGCATCCGCACAGGCGACCGTTCGGGTCGACGGACAGGTGGCCCACTTCGCCCGCGGTGCCGCGGGCCCCGCGCCAGATCTCACCGTCGATGACGATGCCGGCGGCGACGCCGGTACCGAGGTTCAGGTACGCCATCGACCCGCTCACGCCTCGCAGCACGGCGGCGCCGAGCGCTGCGGCCTTGACGTCGTTCTCGACGCGCACAGGCACCATGAGCAGCGCGGCGACCCGGTCGGCGAGGTCGAGCGACTCGACGCCGAGGTTCACCGCGTGCAGCACGCGCCCGGTGCCGGAGTCGACGACCCCGGGGATGCCGACACCGACCGATCCGACCTCGGAGGACGCGAATCCGCCCTCCGCCGCGAGCTCCCGCACGACTTCGACGATGCCCGAGACGACGGCGTCATCGCCCCAGCCTGTGGGACGACGACGACGCACGATGATCTCGCCATCGGGTGTCGCCGCGACGGCATCGATCTTGGTGCCGCCGACGTCGAGGCCCACGCGAACCGGCCGACCCGTGAGGTCGGCGAGGGTGTCGCGGGTCATCGGACGGCGCCCTGCGAGACGTTGCGGACGTGCACCCGGGTCATGAGACGCCCAGCTGTCCGGAGAGCACCATGACAGCGGTCCCTCGCAGCACGATGTCGCTCTGCGAGGTGCGACGGATGAGCGCGTCTTCGAACACGCCCTCGAGGGTGCGGGCGTGCAGGGTGTCGACGGCCGCGTCGATCAGCACGCCGTCGAGAAGATCGGCAGGCCCCGACAGCACGACCTCCGACAGGTCGAGTGCGGCGACGATCGGGGCGATGGCGATACCCATCCGCGTGCCGGCGTCGCGCAGGATCTCCTCGCGCGATTCGGGCGTCGCCTCGATGGCCGGACGCAGCCGGGTCTCGCTGAGCCATGCCTCGAGACAGCCGTCCTTGCCGCACGCGCACCGGGGGCCCCCGTCGGTGCCGACGACGACGTGGCCGATCTCGCCCGCCGCGAACCGACTGCCGACGAGCGGCTGACTGCCGGTGATGAGCCCCGCACCGACACCGCGCCCGATGCGGATGAGCATGAAGTCGGCCTTGGCCTCGCCGAAGGTGTACTCGGCGAGCACTGCCGCGTTGGCGTCGTTGCGCACCAGGACGGGGAGATCGAGATCGACTCCGAGCTTCGCCTCCAGCGGCAGGTTGCTCCAGCCGAGGTTCGGCGAGCTCAGGACGAAGCCGTCGGGACGCACCACACCGGGTGTGCCGATGCCGACACCGAGGATCGGCTGCGTCGCGGTCGACACGAGTTCCCGCGCCAGGGCGAGCGTCGCCGCGTAGGCCGCATCGCCGTCGGCGCTGTCGGGCCGCGGCACCTCACGTCGTTCGATCACGTCGCCGTCGAGACTGAGAAGTGCGCCCACGAAGGCGTGCGGGCCCGACAGGTCGATGCCGATGATCTGGTGCCCGATGCGGTCGATGTCGATGAGGATCGGCGGTTTGCCGGGCCCCACGGTCTCGCGCACCCCCATCTCGACGACGATGCCGTCGGCGATGAACTCGGCGACGAGATCCGAGATCGTCACCCGGGTCAGTCCCGTCTCCCGAGACAGATCCGCACGGCTCATGGCTCCGGAGTGGTACAGCGTCTGCAGGACGAGCGCCCGATTGTGACCGCGCGCGTGCTCCGGGAGCACCTTGGAGCGCGAGCGCAGGTGACGACCGGGGCCGAAGGCGTGGGCACTCGTACCGGCGTACTCCGGCGTCATCATTGGGCGCTGTTCATCCGATACGGACATGTTTGTTAGTAGACCTTACGAACAAAAATTGTGCAACCCCTGCCCGGCGCCGCGCCGGGAGGGTTACCGAAACGTTACATCAGTGAGAGATGATACCTGGTACCGACGCGGACCGATCGATGAGACGAGCCACGAGACCCTCGACGATCTCTTCCCGCGCGGCGCGGGTGAGAGGCTTCCCCGGCACTCCTGGACGCCGCTGATCGGGCAACGGCCCGCTCAGGGGACGATACCGCACACCCGCCGCGGCGAGCCGCTGCAGGTGCACCCGCATCCGTCGCGCGAAGGCCTCGAACTCGCGAGGCGCTCCCCCGTCCCACAGCCGTTCCGCGATCGCCGCAAGCCGTGGGAACAGGGCGAAGTCGACCCGGTCCCTGGTGGGGAGGTGCTCCGTCCAGACGTTCGCCTGCCCACCCTGAGCCCGCTCATCGATCTCCAGTCGATATGCGGTCTCCAGTGACAGCGGAGGCCCCACCCTGATCGGCTCCTCGGCCGATTCCGACTGCGGGTAGTCGAGGTAGACCTCGAGGTCGGGGCACGCGATGACCGGTATCCCCCTGTCCAACGCCTCCCTCATCGCGACGGGACCACGCCATGCCAGGATGCTCACGCCCTCGGGAACCTCGCCCTCCAGCACCTCGTCCCACGCCAGCGCGGAGCGCCCACGCGAGCGCACGTGCTCGACGAATCGGGCGGTAAACCACGGCTGCACGTCATGAGGCGTGGCGAGTCCGAGCTCGCGCATCCGCTGCTGTGCCGCCTCGCTCCGCGCCCATTCGGTCACAGGCACCTCGTCGCCCCCTATGCCGATCCAGGGCGAGTCGAAGAGCACGCACAGCGCGTCGATCGCCGCCCTGCCGAAGTCGAGGGCTCCGTCGGTCGGCGCGAGCGTGCGGGGGTTCACCCCGAATCGTTCCCACGGCGCCGTGATCGGCTCACCGGCGTCGGTGTTCCCGAGCTCCGGGTAGGCGGCGAGCGCCGCCTGGATGTGTCCCGGCAGCTCGACCTCGGGGACCAGCGTGACGAACCGCTCCGCACCGTAGGCGACGAGATCGCGGATCTCGGCATCGGTGTAATACCCCTCGTGGACACCGGACTCGACGGTCGCCTGGGGGCCGTGGCCGCGCTGCGTCGCTTCGCGACGTGCCGCGACCTCGGTGAGACGTGGATACCCAGGCACGGCGAAGCGCCAGCCCTGGTCATCGGTCAGATGCAGGTGCAGCACGCTGAGGTGATGGTCGGCGAGCAGATCGATCAATCGACGCACGTCGTCGGCAGGACGGAAATGCCTCGCGACATCGAGCATCACGCCACGCCATGCGAACGCCGGGGCCCCCTGCCAGATCCCCGAGGGAATGCGACGGTGGGACTCGTCGGGCGCTCGGAACTGGCGGAGCACCGTCGCCGCGCGGAACACCCCCACGGGCGTCGCTCCGACGACGTCGACGCCGTGCGGCGTCACGGTGATCCGGAAGGCCTCCTCGGTCACGCGGTCGCGGGCGAACGACTCGTGCCCGACCGCGGGATCGATGCGGAGCCGGATCGGAGGGGTCGCCGCATCCGCCTCTGGTTTCCCACGAAGCCTCGACGCCGCTGCCTCGAGCTCGGCGGTCGCCAGGATCGGGGTGCGCTCCGTCCACTCGAACGCCTCGGCCGCGGGGTCGATCGTCGATTCGATGAAGGGCACCGTGGACCGGTGCGGTGCCGGCGGCATCCGCAGCGCTCGGCCGGGAGTGGCACCCGTGACCGCGCCCTCGGCCACGACGGGCACCCCTCCGACGAGCACGTCCACGATGCCGACCGGCGGCTCGTGGGGGCTCTCGAAGGTGGCGCCCGCCTCGACGGTCGAGGGGTCGAACAGCACCAGGTCGGCCGTCGCACCGGCACGGATCACGCCGCGCGGCGCATCCCCCCTGTCCAGCCCGAGTCGATGGGCGGGGGTTCCCGACAGATGCCGCACGGCCTCTTCGAGGGTGAGGATGCCGAGCTCGCGCGCATACGTGCCGAGGTAACGCGGGAAGGTGCCACGCCCACGCGGATGCGGTCGGGTTCCGATCAGGATCCCGTCGCTGCCACCGCAGTGGCGTGGGTGGCGCATGATGGCGCGCACATTCTGCTCGTCTCCGATGTGCATCAGGATGCTCGTGGCACCCGCATCGGCGACGATCGTGTCGAGCACGACGTCCACCGCGCGACGCCGCGAAGAGGTCGCGATCTCGGCGACGGTGCGCCCCACGAGGCCCGTGAGAGCAGCATTCCCGGTGCCCGCGATCTGGATCGTGTCCCAGTCTGCGGGTTCGCCGTGGAAGCCGTCGCACCCGATGACCTCGAGTTCGATGCGCACCTGCTCGCGCTGCGCGTCGTCGAGCGCGACGATCGTGCCGATGAGGTCGCCGCTCTCCGAGAGGCGGCTGGGCAGCAGCGCAGCGAGGGTCGTCGCGCCGGGCAGGTAGGGATAGGTGTCGAGAGTGACATCGACACCGTCCGCGAGCGCCTCGTCGATCAGGGCGAGCAACTCATCCGCCCGTCCGCGGTTGGGCGCGAAGTTCATGGTCGCGTGCGTGAGATGCACCGGGCAGCCGGTGCGCCGGCCGATGTCCAGCGCCTCACGGTACGCGTCGAGCGCGGCTCCGCCATAGCTGCGCGTATGCGGCGCCCAGTATCCCCCTCGCTCGGCCACGACCCGGCAGAGGGCCTCGAGCTCGGCGACGTCGGCGTACATCCCGGGGGTGTACGTGAGACCGCTCGACATCCCGAACGCGCCGGCATCGAGAGACGTCGCGAGGAGCGCCGACATCGCGGCGATCTCGTCGATCGTCGCCGAGCGGTTCTCGTGCCCGATCACGATCATCCGCAGGTTGCCCTGCGGCACCAGGATCGCCGTGTTGGCGGCGGTGGCCTCGTCGATCGCCGACAGAAGGTCGTCCATCGTGCGCCAGGGAGCGTCAGCCGGCATCCCGTTCCATCCCGCGATCTGCGCCGGGATCACGGATGCCGCGGCCTCATCGAGCGGTGCGTAGCCCAGGCCGTCCTGACCGAGCACCTCCGTGGTCACGCCCTGGCGGATCTTCGCGTCGTGCGCGGAGCCCTGCAGCACGGCGAGGTCGCTGTGGGCGTGCATGTCGATGAAGCCGGGCGCGAGGACGAGTCCGGCGGCGTCGACCTCGACGGCGTCCTCCGGAAGGTGCAGCTCGGTCGTATCGTGCCGGCCGATCACCGCCACGATGCGCTCGCCCTCGATCGCGACGTCGGCCCGGAAGCGATCTGCCCCGGTGCCGTCCACGACGGTCGCGCCGCGATAGACCCGCACCGGCTTCTCGGTGCTCAGAAGCATGTGGCCACCGCTCCGATCACTCGGGGGTCGATCGCATCCGGGTCATCGATGACCGGGACGACCCGCCACTTGTCGAACGCGGTGCATGGGTGCGACAGCCCGAGGCGCACGACGTCGCCCGGACGCACCTCCACGCCGTCCGCCAGCTGCAGGAACGCATGCTGGTCGTTGAGCGCAGTGATCTCGCCGTCTACCGACTGCGGGACAGGGAGGTCGAGGTCGAAGGGAACGTCACGACGCCCGGCATCGAGGAGCGCGAGTCCCGGTTCGGGCTGCGAGACGACGCGCGACCAGGCGTGCATGGCGGAGCGGAGGGGCTCCGTTCCGGTGACCGAGCCGAACGGCGACATGCGCGCGTAGAACCCGTCGTCATGGATCTGGAAGGCACCTGACCGCAGCACGACGTCGACTCCGTGGGCGCTGAGAGGGGCGAGCACCGCGGCTGCGCGGTCGGGGAACGAACTGCCTCCGGCGCTCACCACCGGACGGATGCCGTCAGGGTAGGTGAGTCGCGAGTGGAGCTCGACGAGAGTGCCCAAGTAGGCGTCGACGGCGGCGATCGACTCGTCGCTGCGGTCGGGACCGAACGGGCCCTCGTACCCGGTGACTCCCGCGAGACGGAGACCCGGCGCGGCGGAGATCGCCCGAGCGATCCGCTCGCCTTCCTCCACGGAGCGCGCGCCGGTGCGTCCGCCGACGCCGCCGAGCTCGACGAGCACATCGAGCGGACGGGACTGATCGATGTGGGCCGCCGACAGGATGTCGACCGTGGCGACCGAATCGGCCCAGCAGAGCACGCGCAGATCCGACTTCGCCACGAGCAGTGCACCGAGCCTCCGCGCCGCGTCGACGTCGGTGAGACCGTTGGCGATCAGGACGGTGGCGACGCCGGCCTCGATCGCGACCTCCGCCTGCCACGGTGTGGCCACCGAGATACCCCATGCCCCGGCGTCGAGAAGGCGCTGCCACAGAGCGGGAGACATGGTCGTCTTGCCATGCGGTGCGAGCAGGACACCCTGTTCGGTCGCCCAGGAGAAGACCGTCGCCTCGTTGTGGGAGAGAGCGGCCTCGTGCACCGTGAGCACGGGCGTGGACATGTCCGACAGGCGCAGCCCCGCCCCCGCGACCTCGGAGAGACGGAGACCGTCGGCTTTCGCCGAGAACCCCTTCGCCCAGGTGCCGAGGACGGGATCGGGAATTTGTAGAGGCATCTAACAAGGCTACTAGGCTGTCGGTATGACTGCGAAGACCCGCGTTTCGACCGATGCCGCCCCCGCTCCCGCCCACACGTTCTCGCAGGGCGTGCGCAAGGGCCCGTTCGTGCAGGTGTCGGGCCAGGGGCCCGTCGACCCGCAGACGAACGAATACCTCTTCCCCGGTGATGTCGCCGCTCAGACGACCCGCACGCTCGAGAACGTCAAGGCCATCGTCGAGGCATCGGGCGCGTCTTTCGACGACGTCGTGATGCTGCGCGTGTACCTCACCACGCGCGAGGACTTCCCGATCATGAACGAGGCCTACGGCGCCTTCGTGACCGTTCACACGAGCAGCGGCGTCCTCCCGTCGCGCACCACGGTGTTCACGGGTCTTCCGCGCGAGGAGATGCTCGTAGAGATCGACGGGATCGCGATCGTCAACGACTGAGCGCAGAGCACCCTGCGCGCCCTATATCACGACCTTTACCTCTCCGTTACATCCGATCCCGTACCATTGAGCGATATACAGGCCACGTGAGAACCGGGGGGTGAAGTTCGTGACCGATCTGATCTCAGCACAGGATGCGAAGACCGAGAAGCTGAATGAGGCGCCAGCCTCGGGCGACGGTCTCGACTCCGCCATGTCGCAGAGCGACGGCGCCGAGACGCCGACCGATTCCTCCCCTCCGCAGGACGGCGATGCTCCACTCGCGTGGGCCCCGATCGAGCCCACGCCGAAGAAGAAGCGTCTCGGGCTGTGGATCGGCCTCGGAGTCGGTGTCGTCGCGCTCGGCGCGGGCGCCGCTTCGATGATCCTCATCGCACCCGGAACGACCGTCGCCGGCATCCCCGTCGGCTGGCTCACCCCCGGTGCCGCCGCCGACGTCATCAACGACCACGTCGAGACCACCGAGATCACGCTGACCGGAGCCGGAGACGAGGTCGTGCTCACCGGTGCGGAACTCGGCGCGACCATCGACGCCGCAGCCCTCGCCGATCAGGCCTTCGCGGAGCATCCGCTCTGGAACATCGGATCCTGGTCCGGCGATCCGGTACCGGGTGAGATCGCACTCGACGCCGCCACAGCCGACGCTGTTCTGCGAGACGCCGTGCCGTCGAGCTTCGAGGAGCCGGTCGACGCCGGAGTCGTCTTCGACGGCGCCGCGGGCGCCTTCACGATCACACCGTCCGCGCCCGGAACAGCCGTCGACGTCGATGCCCTGACCGCGGCGATCGCCGAAGCGGTCGCCGACGGGGGCACGAGCCTGGAGTTCCCCGGAGGCCCCTCCGAAGCGGCACCCGCCATCTCCGACGACGACGCGACCGCGCTCGCGGCATCGATGAACGAGATGCTCGGCTCCGTCGGGTTCTACATCGGCGAAGAGCGAACCGTCCCGGTCGACCCGGCTACCGTGTCGACGTGGCTGACGGTCGTCGACGACGGCGGAGAGCTCCGCATCGCGGCAGACGCGGCGGCCATCCAGTCGACGGTCGACAGCCTCGCAGGGGTCGTGGATCGCGCTCCCGTCAACGCGACGAACATCGTCAACTCCTCCGGCGAGATCCTGCGCGTCGAGACGGAGGGCGTCACCGGGCGCGCCGTCGGAGACACCTCGAATCTCGCCGCAGAGGCGGCATCGAACCTCGAGAGCGGAAACGGCGTCTTCCCGATCCAGGTCTCCGAGACGCCCTTCGAGTCCGTGAACCTGCAGCGCCGCATCGATGTCGACCTCGGCTCGCAGACGGCCACGCTCATCGAGAACGGCAACGTCGTGCGCTCGTGGTCGATATCGTCGGGCAAGGCTGCCACGCCCACCGACGTCGGCAACTTCACGGTGTACGCGCACCTGCGCTCGCAGAACATGAAGAGCCGCGAGCCGGACGGCTCGATCACCGAGACGCCGAACGTCCCCTGGGTCACGTACTTCAACGGTGACGAGGGCTTCCACGGCACCTACTGGCACAACGACTTCGGCAACCCCCGAAGCCACGGATGCATCAACATGCCGATCGACGTCGCCAAGTTCGTGTACGACTGGTCGCCGATCGGGATGGAAGTCTCGGTCCACAACTGACGCCCGCGGCTCGCCGTCGCGCGGTTTTTCCCGGCATCGGGATACGAGAAGAGGCCGGATGCTCACGCATCCGGCCTCTTCTCGTATGATCACGCCAGAGCGTCGACGATGCCGTTCAGCGTCGCGGACGGGCGCATCACGGCCGTGACGAGCGCGTCGTCGGGACGGTAGTACCCGCCGATCTCGACGGCCTTGCCCTGCACGGCGTTGAGCTCGGAGACGATCCTCTCCTCGTTCTCGGCGAGAGAGGCCGCGATCGGAGCGAACGCCTCTGCGAGCTCGGCGTCCTTCGTCTGGCTCGCCAGCTCCTGGGCCCAATACAGGCCGAGGTAGAAGTGGCTGCCACGGTTGTCGATCGTGCCGAGCGCGCGGCCCGGCGAACGGTCCTCTTCGAGGAACGTCCCCGTCGCCGCATCCAGCGTCTCGGCGAGGACGCGCGCCTTCTCGTTGCCGGTGCGGTCGGCGAAGTGCTCGAGAGACGCGGCGAGCGCGAAGAACTCGCCCAACGAGTCCCAGCGCAGGTAGTTCTGCTCGACGAGCTGCTGCACGTGCTTGGGAGCCGACCCGCCGGCGCCGGTCTCGAACAGACCGCCGCCCGCGAGCAGCGGCACGATCGAGAGCATCTTGGCGCTCGTGCCGACCTCGAGGATCGGGAACAGGTCGGTGAGGTAGTCACGCAGCACGTTGCCCGTCACCGAGATGGTGTCGAGGCCGTGACGCATGCGCGCGAGCGTGTAGCGGGTGGCCTCTTCGGGGGCGAGGATCGTGATCGTGAGGCCCTTGGTGTCGAGAGTCGCGAGCCCCTGGTGCACCTTGGCGATGATCTGCGCATCGTGCGAGCGGTTGGCGTCGAGCCAGAACACCGCGGGAACACCCGTGGCGCGGGCCCGGGAGACGGCGAGCTTGACCCAGTCCATGACCGGGATGTGCTTGGTCTGCGTGGCACGCCAGATGTCGCCGGCGCCGACCTCGTGCTCGATCAGCACGGTGCCTTCGCTGTCGAGCACCTGGACGGTGCCCGCGGTCGCGATCTCGAACGTCTTGTCGTGGCTGCCGTACTCCTCGGCGGCTTGTGCCATCAGACCCACGTTCGGTACGGTGCCGATCGTTGCGGGGTCGAGCGGGCCGTTGGCGATGACATCGTCGATCACGGCCTGGTAGACGCTCGCGTACGACGAGTCGGGAATGACGGCGAGCGTGTCGGCCTCTCCGCCGTCCTTGCCCCAGAGCTTGCCGCCGTTGCGCACGAGCGCGGGCATCGAGGCGTCGACGATCACGTCGCTCGGGACGTGCAGGTTCGTGGTGCCCTTGTCGGAGTTCACGTACGAGAGGCGCGGCCCCTCGGCGATCGCCCTGTCGAACGCGGCCGCGATCTCATCGCCACCGGCGACATCACCCAGACCTGCGAGGATCGAGCCGAGACCGTCGTTCGCGCTCAGACCGGCGGCAGCGAGGGTGTCGCCGTACTGCGCGAACACGTCCGAGAAGAACGCACGCACGACGTGGCCGAAGATGATCGGGTCACTGACCTTCATCATCGTGGCCTTGAGGTGCACCGAGTAGAGGATGTCGTCGTTCTTCGCCGTCTCGAGCGTCTCCGCGAGGAAGGCGTCGAGGTGCGCGGCCGAGAGGAAGGTCGCGTCGATGATCTCGCGCGGCAGGACCTTCAGCCCCTCCTTGAGAACAGTCACGGTGCCGTCTGCGGCCGTGTGGCGGAAGCTGAGCACGTCGTCGTGGGCGGCGACCCAGGAGCGCTCGTTGTGCTTGAAGTCGTCGTGGCCGAGTGTGGCCACGCGGGTCTTCGAGCCCTCGGCGAAGGGCTTGTTGCGGTGCGGGTGCTTCTTGGCGTAGTTCTTCACGGCCAGCGGCGCACGACGGTCGCTGTTGCCCTCGCGGAGCACCGGGTTGACCGCGGATCCCTTGATGCGGTCGTAGCGCGCGCGGACGTCCTTCTCCTCGAGCGAGGACGGCTCATCCGGGAAGTCGGGGATGTCGTAGCCCTGCGACTGCAGCTCGGCGATCGCGCCCTTGAGCTGCGGGATCGAGGCCGAGATGTTCGGCAGCTTGATGATGTTCGCCTCGGGCAGCGTGGCGAGTCCGCCGAGCTCGGCGAGCGAGTCGCCGACCTGCTGCTCCGGGGTGAGCTTCTGCGGGAACGCGGCGAGGATGCGTCCTCCGAGCGAGATGTCGCGGGTCTCGACCTCGATACCCGCCTGACCCGTGTAGGCCTTGATGATCGGCAGGAAGGAAGCCGTGGCGAGAGCCGGAGCCTCGTCCGTGTAGGTGTAGATGATGGCGTCGTCGGTCACCAGGAGGTTCTCCGTTCGCGAGGGCATATTTGTCTCGATACCAAGATACCTGAGGCGCTCCCGGCGCATGTCCGCCGGGAGGTCGTACCGGTATCGACTTCCGGTATTCCTCACGCGGGGACCCCTGACGAAAGTCGACGTTTCTCGTCGGGGAGCCAGTCGAGGGGCTAGCCTGTGACTATGTCCGAACTGCGCATGGTCGAACTCTCCGCTGCGACGATCGTCGCCGTGAACAACCTGTCGCTCAAGCCCGGACAGGAGCAGTTCCTCGCTCCGGTGTCCTACGGCATCGCGGCGACCGTCATCAACCCCCTGACCTCGTGGCAGCGCGTCGTCCTGGACGGCGACCAGGTCGTCGGGTTCGTCAGCGCGAACTTCGATCCCGAGGCACCGGAAGATCACTTCCGCTCCGTCCTGTGGCGGATCAACGTCGATGCCGACGACCAGGGCAAGGGAGTCGGCCGGTTCGCCGTCGAGCAGCTCATCGAAGAGGCACGCGCGCGTGGCGTCGACCACGTCAACGTCATCTACGAAGCGGGCGAGGACGGCCCCGAGGCCTTCTTCCTCCGTGTCGGATTCACCCCTGTCGGCGAGACCGAGTACTCCGAGGTCATCGCAGAGATCCGCGTCACGTCCTAGGCCGGCGGCGGGGTCTCGAATCCCCTCCCCCATCGAGGCCCCGTCGCCCTGTCCGGTCATTTCACGGGAACGCTCCCACAGCCCGGCGCCACCGTTTTGTTGCGATACACCACAAAAAGCTTGCGTCGCACGGGGAACCGTGTCTATCATCGCTTCTGACGCGTTAGCGAAACGCTTCGATGAATTCAGGACACGAGCGACGACGGAGTCAGCATGGCGACGATCCACGAGGTGGCGAAGGCCGCCGGTGTGTCGATCAGCACCGTGTCCTACGCACTGAGCGGCAAGCGTCCCGTCTCCGAGAAGACGCGACTCCGCATCGAAGGTGCGGTCCAGGACCTCGGCTACGAACCGGATGCGGGCGCCCGCATGCTCGCGGGCCGCCGCACCCACATCTTCGCCCTCACCGAACCTCTGCGCGCCGACACGCATGCCCCCACGCACATGGCATTCGTCCTCGCCACCGCGGTCGCCGCACGCCGCCGCGGCTACGACATCCTGCTCCTCACCGACGAGCAGACCTCCGACGGCATGAACCGCGTGGCCGCGAGCCGCCTGGTCGACGCCATCCTCGTCCTCGACGTGGCCCCCGACGACGAACGAGCCGCCATCGCCCGCAGCGTGCGCACCCCCACCGTGTTCATCGGCATCCCCGACGACCCCGCGGGCCTGACCTGCGTGGACCTCGACTTCGAGTCGGCCGGGAGCGTCGCCGTCGACCGGATCGCGGACGCCGGCCACACGAGTGTCACACTGCTCGGCCAGACAGAGATCTCGTACCGCAAGTCGAACTTCCCGCGACGCCTGCTGCACGGCGTGCGCGAGCGCGCCGCCGCGCGAGGACTCGCTCTCGAGTGGGCGACCACCGGGATCTCGACGACAGACCCTGCTGCGGTTCGCACGGCGGTCGAGTCGGCCCTGGAGCGCGGCGACCGCGCGTTCATCGTGCACGCGGTGGGCGACGTCCACGACGTGCTGCTGCGTACTCTCGACTCGCACGGATTGCGAGTGGGGCGCGACGTCTCGGTCGTCTCCGCCGCGGCATCGTTCGACACGTCCGCGCTCGCGGTCCCCGTCGACACGATTCCCCTGATCCCACAACGGTCCTGCGAACTGGCGGTGGAGCTCGCCGAGCAGCACCTCGACCACCCCGGCACCGCACCGCGCATCCATCTCATCCCACCCGAGTACCACTCCGCCGGATCGGTCATCCCCGCGAGGGAATGACCGCGGACGGAGGTCCGCACACGCATCCGCATCGTCGAAACGCTTCGATGATGTCGCGTGACAACTGAAGAACGAATGACCCACCGATGTGTCCGGCCTCACGGCCAATCAGAAAGGAGTGCCGACGATGGCACGCAACATCCGCAGGACGAAGACGCTGGCGGCTGTGGCCGCGCTGACGGCGACGGGAATCGCACTGAGCGGCTGCACAGCCGGATCCTCCGACGACGGCGGTGACGGGCAGACGCTCAAGCTCTGGCACTACGAGGGCGCCGACAGCGCGATGGGCAAGGCATGGGCCGAGGCGATCGCGATCTTCGAAGAGGAGACCGGCGCGAAGGTCGAGTTCGAGGAGAAGTCGTTCGAACAGATCCAGAAGACGGCGAGCCAGGTCCTCGACACCGACGCCGCGCCAGACCTCATGGAGTTCAACAAGGGCAACGCGACCGCGGGATTCCTCGCCTCGACCGGTCTGATCTCGGACATCTCGGATGCCGTCGAGGAGTACGGCTGGGACGACAAGCTCGCGCCCTCGCTGCAGACCACGGCCAAGTACTCGGAAGACGGCGTCATGGGCGGCGACACCTGGTTCGGCATTCCGAACTACGGCGAGTTCGTCGGCGTCTACTACAACAAGGACGCCTTCGCGGCTGCGGGCCTCGAGATCCCGACCACCTACGACGAGTTCGTCGACGTCCTCGACGCGTTCGTCGCCCAGGGAATCACCCCGCTCGCCGAGGCCGGTGCCGAATACCCGCTCGGGCAGCTCTGGTATCAGCTCGCGCTGAACGCGGGCGACCGCGGGTTCGTCGACTCGTACCAGCTGTACGACGGCGAGGTCGACTGGCAGGGCCCGGAGGTCACCGCAGCGTCCGAGACTCTGAAGGAATACGTCGACAAGGGCTACATCGCATCTGACGTCTCCTCGGTGAAGGCAGAGGACGCCGGTGTCTCGTTCATCAACGGCACCTCGCCGATCTTCGTGTCCGGTTCCTGGTGGTTCGGCCGATTCGTGGCCGAGGCCACGGACTTCGACTGGACGCTGGACGCCTTCCCGGGCGCCGACCTGTCGCTCGGCTCGTCGGGCAACCTGTGGGTCGTGCCCGAGAACGCCGCGAACAAGGAACTCGCCTACGAGTTCATCGACATCACGATGCGCCCCGAGATCCAGGCGATCATCGGCAACAACGGCGGCCTGCCGGTCGCTGCCGAGACGGCCGACATCACCGACGAGAAGAGTGCGGCTCTGATCGAGACGTTCAACGGCGTTCTCGAGGCAGACGGCCTCTCGTTCTACCCGGACTGGCCTGCGCCCGGCTTCTACGACGTGATCGTGCAGGAGCTGCAGGGTCTCATCACCGGCACGCAGGACGCCGAGACCACGAACGAGAACCTCGGAGAGCAGTACGACGAGGGCACCGCGGAATTCCGTTGATCCACTCGCGGGGGCGGCGACCGAACGGCGTCGCCCCCGCATCCCCCTGGAGATGAACATGTCACTCGCCACCCGCCGTGAGGGCCGCACGAAGCTGCCGCCCGAAGAGCCGTCGATCCCGCAGCGCAGCGGAGGAACCGGTGCCTACTGGATGTACCTGCTTCCGGGCTTCGTGCTCCTGCTCGTCGTCGTCATCGTCCCGCTCGTCTGGAACGTGTACCTCACGTTCCAGAAGTGGAAGGGCGTGCGCACTCCGGAGTTCATCGGACTCGAGAACTGGCAGAAGATCCTCACCGACGGCGACTTCTGGACGTCGTTCACCAACTCCGTGTGGATGATCATCGCCATGGTCGTGGTCCCCACGATCGTCGGCCTCATGGTCGCCGCTCTGCTCTTCGACGTCGTCGGACGCAAGTTCGGCGGCAAGGTGGGCAGCTTCCTGCGAGCGACCTACTACCTTCCCCAGATCCTCCCGATCGCCGTCGCCGGCATCGTGATCGGCTGGATCGTGCGGCCGGGCGGTGACGGCGCACTGAACCAGATCCTCGGCGCGTTCGGCATCCCGGCCTACGACTGGCTCGGGCAGATGCCCTCGGCACTGATCGTCCTGATGGTCGTGATGGTCTGGGTGCAGCTCGGCTATCCGGTCGTCGTCTTCATGGCGGCTCTGCAGCGGGTCGACCCCGAGTTGTACGAGGCGGCCGAGCTCGACGGAGCCAACTGGTTCCAGCGCTTCTCGGCGATCACCATGAGCATCATCCGCCCGGAGATCTTCGTCGTCACGCTGACCTGCACGATCGCTGCGCTGAAGGTCTTCGGCCCGGTCTACATCATCACGCGCGGCGGCCCCGCCGGCTCCACCCTGGTTCCCGCGTACTACGCCTATCAGGAGTTCTTCACGAAGCGGAACGTCGGCTACGGCGCGACGATCGCGACCGTCCTGACGATCGTCGTGGTCATCGTCTCGATCATCTTCATCCGCGTCCAGAACTCGCTCGAACGCAAGGAAAGGGCGGGTCTGTGATGCACGCCACCACCGCCATCGTCACCGGTAAGCCGTCGAAGTCCCGCCCACGCGGCGGTATGACGAAGAAGCGGCCCGTCGACTGGCTGATGCTCGCGCTCGTCGTCATCGGCGCGCTGCTAGTGATCGCCCCGTTCTACCTGGTGCTCGTGAACTCGTTCAAGTCGCCGGTCGACTACGCGACCTCGGGTCCGCTCGCCTTCCCCGAGCAGCTCGACTTCGGCGGCATCATCAAGTTCTGGGAACGCGTGAACTTCCCCGAGAAGGTCTGGAACTCGATCTTCATCGCCGGGATCGTCTCGGTTCTCGCGGTGGGCATCTCGATGCTCAATGCCTTCGCGATCGGCATCGGACGTGTGCGCGGCCGCAGCTGGATCGTGCTGCTGTTCCTGCTGGCGAACCTGCTCCCGCAGGAGGCGCTGCTCTACCCGCTCTACTACATGTTCAAATCCGTCGGCCTCTATGACAACGTGTGGTCGGTCATCATCGTCTTCACCGTGATCCAGGCCGCCTTCGGGACCTACCTGCTGTCGTCGGTCTACGGCACGTTCCCGAAGGAGGTGCTCGAGGCGGCGTCGCTCGACGGAGCGAGCCGCTGGCAGATCCTCTGGCGAGTGGTGTTCCCGATCAGTCGGCCGACCCTGTCGGTGCTGCTCATCTTCTTCTTCATCTGGACATGGAACGAGTTCCTCATCCCGCTGACGTTCCTCGCCTCGAACGCCAACCAGACGGTCCCCGTCGCGATCAGCGTGCTGCAGGGCGATCGTCTGATGGACGTCACCACCACGAGCGCCTCCGCGCTCCTGGGCATCATCCCCACGCTCATCTTCTTCCTCATCTTCCAGCGCACACTCACGCGCGGCATCACGGCAGGAGCAGTCAAGTAATGAAGTTCACCGACGGATTCTGGCAACTGCGTCCGGGCGTCACCGCCCTGTACGCGCAGGAGGCCCACGACATCGCCGCGACCAGCGACACCCCCGACGGACAGGGCATCGTCATCACGGCGCCGACCAAGACGATCACATCCCGCGGCGACACCCTCAATCGCCCGGTGCTGACGACCACGCTGACGTCGCCGGCCGAGGGCGTCATCCGGGTGCGTATCGCGCACCACGAGGGCGCGCGCTGGCACGGAGGGTTCGGCCTGCCCGGCGGCGCGACCGGCACGGCCTCGGCATCGGTCTCCGACGACGGTGGCGTGCTCGACGCGGGTGCACTCGTCGCCCGGATCGCCCCCGGCTCGCCCTGGGACCTCTCGTTCGAGGTCGACGGGCGCCGCGTGACCGGCAGCGGCCACAAGGCGCAGGGCTACGTGCAGCTGGCCCCGGGCGCGCAGGTGGACTCCGGCATCGTCGACAACGCCCGCCAGGGCGGCTCGCACGCCGGCGGCACGGCGCCGACCGCATCGACGTTCGTGCACGAGCAGCTCGAGCTCGGCGTCGGCGAGCTGGTCTACGGTCTCGGCGAGCGCTTCGGTCCGCTCGTGAAGAACGGCCAGTCGGTCGACATCTGGAATGCCGACGGCGGCACCTCGAGCGAGCAGGCGTACAAGAGCATCCCGTTCCATCTGTCGAACCGCGGGTACGGCGTGCTCGTGAACGACCCCGGCCACGTCTCGTACGAGATCGGCTCAGAGACCGTCGAGCGCGTGCAGTTCTCGGTGTCGGGAGAAGTCCTCGAGTACTTCGTGATCGCGGGGCCGACGCCCAAGGACGTGCTCTCGCGCTACACCGCTCTCACCGGGCGCCCGCCCGTGGTGCCCGCGTGGTCGTACGGGCTGTGGCTGTCGACGAGCTTCACGACCGACTACGACGAGCAGACCGTCAGCGCGTTCATCGACGAGATGGCCGCGCGCGAGTTGCCGGTATCGGTCTTCCACTTCGACTGCTTCTGGATGCGCGAGTTCAACTGGTGCGACTTCGAGTGGGATCCGCGGGTGTTCCCGGACCCCGAGGGGATGCTGACGCGACTGCACGAGAAGGACCTGCGCGTCTGCGTGTGGATCAATCCGTACATCGCGCAGCGCTCCCCGCTGTTCCGTGAGGCGGCCGACCGGGGCTTCCTCGTGCGACGGGCCGACGGCTCGGTCTGGCAGTGGGACCTGTGGCAGGCGGGCATGGGCCTCGTCGACTTCACGAACCCGGATGCCACGGCCTGGTATCAGGGGCATCTGCGCCGGCTGATCGCCCAGGGCGTCGACTGCTTCAAGACCGACTTCGGCGAGCGCATCCCGACCGAGGTGGTGTGGGCCGACCGTTCGGATCCCGAACGGATGCACAACCTGTACACCGACCTCTACAACCGTGCCGTGCACGACGTGCTCACCGAGGCTCGCGGAGCCGACGACGCGGTGCTGTTCGCCCGCTCGGCCACGGCTGGGGGCCAGAGCATGCCCGTGCACTGGGGCGGCGATTCCACCTCGACCTACACCTCGATGGCCGAGACGCTGCGCGGCGGTCTCTCGCTCGCGCTCACCGGATTCGCGTTCTGGAGCCATGACATCGGCGGCTTCGAAGGCACGCCGGATGCCGGGGTCTTCAAGCGGTGGACGGCGTTCGGCCTGCTCGGCTCGCACTCGCGCTTCCACGGTTCGAGCTCGTACCGGGTGCCGTGGATGTTCGACGAGGAAGCAGTCGAGGTGACGCGCCGCTTCACGCACCTCAAGATGCGCCTGATGCCGTATCTGTATCAGCAGGGTGTCGAGGCGTCGCAGACGGGCCTTCCCCTGATGCGGCCGATGCAGCTGGAATTCCCGGACGATCCCGCTGTCGGTTACCTCGACCGCCAGTACATGCTTGGGGCGAATCTGCTGGTCGCGCCGGTGTTCTCGCCTGACGGATCGGTCGAGTTCTATCTGCCCGAGGGCGAATGGACCTCGCTCCTCACGGGTGAGACGGTCGTCGGCGGCGGGTGGCGCCGGGAGGTGCACGGCTTCGACTCCCTGCCCCTCTACGTGCGTCCCGGCACCCTGCTCCCCTGGGGTGCGCGCACCGACAAGCCCGACTACGACTACCACGACGGTCTGACCCTGCGCGTCTTCCCCGGCGGTACGGGCACCGCGACCGTGACCGTGACCGCCCCGGACGGCGAAGCGAAGTCGTACTCAGCCGATCTGTCGGAGGTGACCGGATGACGGGCCTCTCCCCCGCCGACGACTACCGCGGCTCAGGGCTCCTGCTTCCCGAGGGGTTCACCTTCGGGTCGGCGACCGCGTCGTATCAGATCGAGGGCGCCGCCTCGGAGGACGGACGGACCCCGTCGATCTGGGACACGTTCAGCAGGACGCCGGGCAAGGTCTGGAACGGCGACACCGGAGACGTCGCATGCGACCACTACCACCGGGTCGAGGAGGATCTCGACCTGATGAGCGACCTCGGACTGCAGGCCTATCGGTTCTCGATCGCCTGGCCGCGGATCGTGCCGGCGGCTGACGGGACGGTGAACCGGACCGGTGTCGACTTCTACTCCCGGCTGGTCGACGGCCTGCTCGAGCGCGGCATCCGCCCGGTGGCGACGCTGTACCACTGGGATCTGCCGCAGTCCCTCGAGGATGCGGGCGGATGGACATCCCGCACCACCACCGATGCCTTCGAGCGGTACGCCGAGGTGATGGGTGCGGCGCTCGGCGACCGCGTGCACACCTGGACGACTCTGAACGAACCGTGGTGCTCGGCCTATCTGGGTTACGGGCAGGGCGGTCACGCTCCCGGTCGCCACGAGCCGGCATCCGCCCTCGCCGCCGTGCACCACCTGAACCTCGCCCACGGGCGAGCGGTGCAGGCGCTGCGCGCGACCTCCACCGGCGACCCCGACTACTCCGTGACGCTGAACTTCCACGTGTTGCGAGGTCAGGGCGACGGAGCAGCCGAAGCGATGAGGCGCATCGACGCTCTGGCGAACAGGGCCTTCACGCATCCGATGCTGCGCGGCGAGTACCCGGCGGATCTTCTGGAGGACACCTCGTCGGTCACCGACTGGTCGTTCGTGCAGGAGGGCGACCTCGCCACGGTGAACCAGCCGATCGACGTGCTCGGTGTCAACTACTACTCCACCGCGACCGTGCGGCTGTGGGACGGCGTCTCGGAGAAGCAGCAGAACGACGGCCACAAGGGGGCCGCCGGCGGCACAGCGTGGCCGGGCAGCGACCAGCTGGTCGAGTTCGTCGAGCAGCCGGGTCCCTACACGGCGATGGGGTGGAACATCGCCCCGGAGGGCCTCGAGGAGCTCCTCGTCTCGCTGTCGGAGCAGTTCCCCGCGCAGCCGCTGATGGTGACCGAGAACGGCGCCGCGTTCGATGACGTGGTCGCCGAGGACGGCACCGTGCGCGATCCCGAGCGCACCGACTACCTGCGCCGGCACTTCACCGCCGCGCACCGCGCCATCGAGCGCGGCGTCGATCTGCGGGGCTACTTCGTGTGGTCCCTGCTCGACAACTTCGAGTGGGGATACGGCTACGCCAAGAGATTCGGCATCGTGCGGGTCGACTTCGACACGCTCGAGCGCACCGTGAAGGACTCGGGGCACTGGTACCGCGACCTCGTCCGTACCAGGACGATCGGGGCCTGATCCGAGAACTCCGAGTGCCTGGCACGGTGTCGATTCCGACACCGTGTTGACTCTGACACCGTGTCAGGCGCGACCATGGAGTCATGGCCGAGACCACGACCCTCATGACGATCGGCCGATTCAGCTCGCTGAGTCGGCTGTCGGTGCGCATGCTGCGGCACTACGACTCGCACGGAGTCCTGGTGCCCGCGGACATCGACCCGGCGAGCGGATACCGGCGCTACGCCGCACATCAGCTGATCGACGCAGCCGACATCCGCAATCTCCGCGATGTCGGGTTCGGCGTCTCCGCCATCGGCATCCTCCTCGCCGCCCGAGGCACCCCGGCCTGGACACACGCGCTGCGGCTGCAGCACGAGACCCTCGTCGAGGAGCAGCGCGCAGCCCAGGGACGGGTATCGCTCATCACCCGACTACTCGATCACGGAGAGAACACCATGTCGATCACACTGAACCGCACCCAGGTGCCTGCCATGACCGTCGTGACGCTGCGCGGCGTCGTGCCGACCTACTCGCATGAGGGGCGACTGTGGGAGAAGATGATCCCGCTGCTCGCCTCCGCCTCGATCCCGCTGATCGGTCCCTGCGGGGTGATCGAGCACGACGATGAGTACACCGAGAACGACGTCGATCTCTCGATCTTCGTACCGGTCGCCGCCGGCACCCGGGTCGATGCCCCGCTGCAGGTCATCGAACTGCCCGCACGTGACTGCCTCGTGGCCGAGGTGCGGGGGTCGTACGACCAGATCAGCGCGGCGCACGACCTGATCAACGCGCGAATCGCGTCCGAAGGCCTCAGCGTGCGCAGCGACGACTCGATCGCCACCAAGGCCTTCACCCTGTACCTGAACACGCCAGACGAGGTCGGCGAAGAGGACCTCCTGACGCAGGTGCACGAACCGCTGTCTCCGGTGCAGGGCAGCTAGCGCCGGTGCAGGGCTGCTAGCGCCGATCCGGTCGCTTGCGCTCGTTCCACGCGGCGAACGCGGATGCCGCGGCGCCCGCCGCACGGTCGATCGCCTCGGTCGACCGTGCGATGAGGTCATGCGCGGCACCCTGCCAGTTCGCGCCCGACGGCGCCTCACCGGCCTGCACGCGAGCCGCGTACTCCGCTGCTTCGAAAGCGCGCTCGAGATCGCTCACCGCGTCACGGTACTCGGCATACGTTGCGGCACTCGGCGTGTGCGTCGCGGCACGGCGTGTGTCCACGGCATGGCCGGCCGCGCGGGCGTAGGCGGCCGTCGCGGGCTGCTTCACATCGGTCATGGCCGGGTACGCGATCTGCAGCGCGGGATCCGTCTCGTAGCGCATCCACTGCGCCGTGATCGCATCGTGCTGAGCCTGCAGCCGGTCGAGCGGGCGGGGGGCGGATGCTGCGGGGATCGCCGCGCGCGCGGCGTTCAGGCGCACCTGCTTCGCACGGACGTCTGCGGAGGCTGCCTTCGCGTCGTTCTCCTTGGCGCGCAGCATCCGCTTCGCGCCCGCGACCTGCTCGGGCGTCGCCCGACGCGCACTGCGCTCGGCGGAGAGGCGAGCGACATCCGCTCTGGCGAGCTTGACAGCCGTCCGTCGTTCGACCGCTGCGGCCCGGGCGACCTTGAGATCGTGACGAGCCGCATCGTACTCGAGTCGGCGACCGCTCTTCGTGCTGCGTCGGCGCAGACCGACCACCCCAGCGGCCACCCCGCCGGCTGCGATGGGCGCGACCCACCACAACTCCACGGCGAGCAGCAACGGATCCATACGTCGATGCTACCCAGGCAGAGCCGTCGGCGCGTCGCCCGCCGGCGGACGACGGGGGCCACGACCGCTGATCGGTCGTGGCCGCGGCCCTGCGCATTCCCGCTCGATCAGACGAGTGTCTCCTGCCAGGCGGCGTGCAATTGGGCGAACTTGCCGGTGCCGCTGATCAGCGTCTCGGGGATGTCGTCCTCGATGATCCTGCCGTGCTCCATGACCAGGACGCGGTCGGCGATCGCGACCGTCGACAGGCGATGCGCGATGATGATCGCCGTGCGGTCCTTGAGCAGGGTCTGCAGAGCATCCTGGATCAGACGCTCCGACGGGATGTCGAGCGACGCCGTCGCCTCGTCGAGGATCAGCACGGCGGGGTCGGCGAGGAACGCGCGGGCGAACGAGATCAGCTGACGCTGACCCGCCGACACGCGGCCACCGCGCTTGTTCACATCGGTGCCGTAGCCGTCGGGCAGCGACGAGATGAACTCGTCGGCGCCGACCGCACGCGCCGCCGCCCTGATCTCGTCGAGCGACGCATCCGGCTTGCCGAGGGCGATGTTGTCGGCGACGGTGCCGCTGAACAGGTACGCCTCCTGCGTCACCATGACGATCGCGCGCCGGAGATCCTTCGGGTGCAGCTTCCGCAGATCCACGCCGTCGAGAGTCACCGTGCCGACCGAAGGATCGTAGAACCTCGAGATGAGCTTCGCCAGAGTCGACTTTCCCGCACCGGTCGTTCCGACCAGCGCGATCGTCTGGCCTGCGGGGATGTCGAGCGAGAAGTTCGGGAGGATCGTCTTCTCTCCGTTGTACCCGAAGGTGACCCCGTCGAACTCGATGTGCCCGCGCGACTCCCACAGGTCCACCGGCTTCTCGGGGTCGGGCACCGTCGGCACCTCTTCGAGGACGCCCGACACCTTCTCGAGCGCCGCCGTGGCGGATTGGTAGGAGTTCAGGAACATCGCGATCTCCTGCATGGGCGCGAAGAAGTTGCGGACGTACAGCACCGCCGACAGCAGCACGCCGACGGTGAGCGCCCCCTCGGACACCCGGATACCGCCCCAGAGCACGACGATGCCGAGCACGAGGGCGGCGACGCCCATGAGGCCGGGCTCGAACGTGCCGAACAGCAGCATCGAGCGACGGTTCACGTCGCGGTACTCCCCCGCGATCTTCTGGAAGGCGGCATCGTTTCGCGGTTCCTTGCGGAACGCCTTCACCGCGCGGATGCCCGTCATGGTCTCGACGAACTGCACGATCACCTTCGCGCTGATCACGCGGGACTCCCGGTAGACGAGCTGCGAGCGCGAGTAGAACCAGCGCATCAGGAAGAACAGCGGGACGCCGCCGATCGCCAGGATGAGTCCCGACTGCCAGTCCCATACGCACAGGGCGATGAAGGTGAAGAGACCGAAGAGCACACCCGAGACGAGCTCGTTCAGCCCGCCGTCGAGAAGCTCCTTGATCGAGTCGAGGTCGCTCGTCTGTCGTGAGATGATGCGCCCCGACGTGTACGACTCGTGGAACTCGAGACTCAGGCGCTGGGTGTGCAGGAAGATCCGCTTGCGCAGATCCAGCAGCACGGCCTGGGTGAGCTTCGCCGCGATGATGACGTACCAGGCGATCATGACGGCCGCCACGGCGCCCGCGAGCAGATAGATGCCGCCGATCATGAACGTCGGCATCCAATCGGCGCGCTCGAGCACCGCCGGCAGGGCCCGGTCGAGACCGATGCTGATCAGGATCGGGCCGGCGACCTGCAGCGCGGTCGAGATCACCAGCACCACCCCGGCGAGGATGATCTGGCGCTTCAGGGGGCGCACGAGCGACCCCAGCAGGCGCAGCGAGCGACGACGGATCGCCCGGCTCTCCTCCTTGGTGTAGCGGGAGCGGTCTTCGTCCTGGGTTCCGGTGATGGCGGAGCTCATCGCTGCACCTCCCTCTCGATGCTGATCGCTTCGTCGGCGGCGGCCTCGCGGATTCCCTCACGGACCACGGCGTCGATCTCGTCACTCTCCTCGTCCTGATCGCGGATGATCGGGATCGCGCCGGTGCGCGCGGCCTCCTCCGCTTCGAGACTCGAGATGACGTGCCGGTAGTGGCGACTCGTCTTGAGCAGCTCGCTGTGCGTGCCGACAGCGGTGACTCGTCCCGCTTCGAGCAGAGCCACGCGATCGGCGAGGGCGACGGTCGACGGGCGGTGCGCGACGATCATGGCGGTCGTGTCTGCCAGCACGTGGCGCAGCGCCTCTTCGACGAGCGCCTCGGTGTCGACATCGAGAGCCGAGAGCGGGTCGTCGAGGACGAGCACCTTCGGCCGGGCGGCGACGGCACGCGCGAGAGCCAGACGCTGACGCTGACCGCCCGACAGGCTGAGCCCCTCCTCGCCGATGATCGTCTCGACGCCGTCGGGGAGCGAATCGACGAACGCCGCCTGGGCGACGTCGAGAGCCTCGCGCAGGACGCGCTCGGCCTCGTCGCTGTGCACGTCGAGGTCGGCTCGTCCGAGCAGCACGTTCTCGCGCACGGTCGCCGAGAACAGCGTCGCGTCCTCGAACGCCATGGCGATGTGCTGGCGCAGCTCGGCGATCGGCAGGTCACGAACGTCGACACCGTCGAGCGTAACGCGGCCCCCGGTGACGTCATACAGGCGCGTCGGCAGGGTGGTCAGCGTCGTCTTGCCGCTGCCGGTCAGGCCGACGAGCGCCATGGTCTCGCCCGGACGCAGCACCAGGTCGATGCCGTCAAGCAGGTCGCGCTCATGCGCTCCCGCGTCCTGGTAGCGGAAGTGCGCTCCCTCGAACGCGAGCTCACCGCGCGGCTCGGCGATGTGCACCGGGTTCTCGGGGTCGGTGATCGTGTTGGTCTCGGAGAAGATGTCGAACACGCGGTCGGTCGCGGTGCGCGCATCGAGCATGAACGAGAACAGGAACCCGATCGACTCGATCGGCCAGCGGAGCACCGTCGCCATCGCGAAGAACGCGAAGAGCTCGGGCAGCTCGATCGCGCCCTGCGAGATGAGCAAGATGCCCGACATCAGACTGAGGCCGAACGCGATCTGCGGCATCAGATCGAGCCAGAACCAGATCGACGCGATCGCGCCGGCCTTGCTCATCTCGGTCTCGCGCAGCGTCTCGGCCTGACGGCTGAACCGGCTGAGCGCGTGCTTGCCACGACCGAAGGCCTTGAGCACGCGGATGCCGTGCACGCTCTCCTCGACGCTGGTGGCGAGGTCACCCGCCTGGTCCTGGCTGCGCCGCGTGAGCGCGCCGTAACGCTTCTCGAACAGGTATCCACGGATCCACAGCGGGATCGCCGTGACGATGAAGATCGTGCCGAGCAGCCAGTGCCAGCGGAACAGCAGCACTGCGCCGATGACGATCGTCAGGATGTTGACGACGAGCAGCACGAGGCCGAAGGCGAGCCACCGGCGGATGAGGCCGATGTCCTGCATCATGCGGCTCAGGAGCTGACCCGACTGCCACCGGTCGTGGAACGACACCGGCAGCGTCTGCAGGCGCGAGTACAGCTCGGTGCGCATCGTGTACTCGACCTGAGTGGCGGGGTTGAGCACGAACTGTCGACGCAGCCAGACCATCAGCGCCTCGCCGAGGGCCAGGCCGAAGACGGCGAGCGCGCCCCAGACGATGGCGTCGACGGCACCGGCCTGTACCGGGCCGCGGATGATCTGCTCGAGCACGATCGGGATCATCAGCGCGATGATCGCGGCCGCGAGCGCACTGGCCGCGCCGCCCGCGAGCCGCCAGATGACCGGCCTCACGAAGGGCTTGAGACGCCACAGTGCGGCGGGAGTGGAAAGGGAGGACGACGGGGAGGCGTTCTGCGATGAAGGCGAGGAAGACATGTCTCTCAGACGAGTTTCGTATGGAATGCGGTTACTGAAGACGACGGATGCGGGAACGGACTCTCGGAGTCCGGCATCCGGTGCAGTCGTACGTGTGGGAAAGGCTTTAGCGGAGCGGGCGCACCGGGGTCGAGCCGAGAGCGGCGATCTGCGCAGCGGCGATCGATGTCATGGTGTCCTCCTCAGGGGCTCGGCTATGTCGTCCCGGTCGGTGCGACAGCCCACCAGCCTATTCCTGTGAACCAGCTGAGCACAAGAGAGATTCCCGATTCGTCGACGTCCTCTTCTTCTGGCGGCATCGCATGGCGGGATTCCGGTCTCGACGACGCCCGACAGCACCTCTGCGCCGGTCGACGACTGTGCGACTCACCCCCGCGCGGCTTCGCGTTCCAACAGGCTCGCCTTGACATCGAGACCCCAGGCGAATCCACCGAGCGTGCCGTCGGAGCGCAGCACCCGATGGCAGGGCACGAACAGCGCCGGAGCATTGCGGGCACAGATCGAAGCCGCGGCCCGCACCGCCCGCGGGTTGCCGAGGCGCGCCGCGAACGAGGTGTAGGTCAGCGGCTCCCCCGGCTCGATCTCGCGCAGCGCCGACCATCCGGCGAGCTGCAGCGTCGTGCCCGTCTGCTTCACCGCGACGGCATCGATCGCCGAGAGGTCTCCGGCATAGAACGACAGCGCCGCGGCTGCCGCCTCGGTCTCGCGCTCGTGCACCTGGGCCGGTCGCGCTCGGGGTGCGAGGCGAGCGAGGATCGTCGCCTGATCGGACGTCCACCCCGAGGCCATCACTCGCTGCTGCTCGTCAGCGAGGATGGTGAACGGTCCGTCCGGGGTGTCGATGGTCTGGATGATGGCGTTCATGAGGTCTCCTTCACAAGGGGGATGTCTGGGGCGCGCGCACCCGTCGAACGGGCCGCGCCGGGGCTGCGCGCCACAGGTGGGCGCTGAGATAGCTGCGCCACGGCGCTGCGCGCTCCGCCCAGGAGATCAACGGACCGGGTTCGCCCGGGAGTCCCGAGGCCGCAGCACCGGCACGCAGCGCGACGTCACCGGGGAGAAGCACGTCGGGGTCGCCGAGCACGCGCATCCGTACGTAGTCGGCCGTCCAGGGACCGATGCCCGGCATCGCGAGCAACGCGGCTCGCTGCTCGACACCGTCGTCTCCGACCGTGAGCGGGAGCGAGCCGTCGGCGAGAGCGGATGCCGCCCCGACGATGGCACGGATTCGCGCTCCAGGGCCTCGGAGCACCTCGGCGCCATGCTCGGCGATCGCCGACATCGTGGGGAACAGCAGCCCCTTCTCCGTGCGCTCCCCCAGCGCCTCGGTCAGGGCGGTCAGGGCGGTGCGAGCAGCGATGACAGTGATCTGCTGTCCGATCATCGCGCGGATCAGCATCTCATGCGGATCCGCCGAACCGGGCACGCGGATGCCGGGAGTGCGTGCGACGAGCGGAGCGAGCTCCGGGTTCGCGCTCAGCGCCTGATCGACGGCGAGAGGATCGGCGTCGAGATCGAAGATCCGTCGCACGGTCGACACGAGCGGAGCGAGGTCGCCGAGCTGCGCGACGCGGGCGCGCAGGTGCAGTCGCTCCGTCGCATCCTGACTCACCTCGAACCACGCCGCCCCGCCCGCCATGCGCAGATGACGGGAGAAGGACGTGGCCGTGGCCTCTTCGACCCCCGACACGGCACGGGCCGCCATCCAATGGAAGATGCCGGCCGCATCGAAAGGACCCCGATACGGGAGAACGAGGTCGATCGCGCCGGGAGCGGCCGACGCCGGCATCTTCCGACGGGCTCTGAGCTCGCCCGGTGTCAGGCCGAACACCTCGCGGATCGTGTCGTTGCACTGGCGGATGCTCGCGAAGCCCGCCGAGAACGCGACGTCGGAGATCTGCATGTCCGTGCCGACGAGCAGCATCCGCGCCGTGTGAGCCCGATGCGCCCGCGCGAGGGCGAGGGGCCCCGCACCGAGTTCGGTCGAGAGCAGCCGTGTGAGGTGCCGCGTCGAATATCCGAGACGCACGGCGAGTCCGGAGACCCCCTCGCGCTCGATCACGCCCGAGGCGATGAGACGCATCGCCCGGGCAGCGACGTCGCTGCGCAGATCCCACGCGGGAGAGCCTGGGGCCGCCTCGGGGAGACAGCGCTTGCAGGCGCGGAAGCCTGCCTCGTGAGCCGCCGCGCTCGTCGGGTAGAAGGTGACGTTCTGCGGCTTGGGCGTGCGCGCGGGGCAGCTCGGCCTGCAGTAGATGCCGGTGGAGCTCACGGCGGTCACGAACTGACCGTCGAAGCGCGTGTCGCGTGCGCTGATCGCGCGATATCGCTCGTCGAAGTCGGTCACAGGGAAGCTCATGCCTCCACTCTGTCACGCACCACCGACACCGACTGGCGGGAATCGGACATCACTGTGGACCTCGGTCCCATCCCTGCAGACACGCGAGACCCCTCGCGCCGACGACGACGCGAGGGGTCTCGGAGGGTGCGGAGGCCCTGGGGCCGTCATCCTCAGTGGAAGAAGTGACGCTCTCCGGTGAAGAACATCGTGACGCCGGCCTTGCGCGCGGCATCCACGACCTCTTCATCGCGCACCGATCCGCCGGGCTGCACGATCGCGGTGACGCCCGCATCGATGAGCACCTGGGCGCCGTCGGCGAACGGGAAGAACGCGTCAGAGGCGGCGACCGATCCGGCGGCCCGGTCGCCGGCGCGCTCGACCGCGAGGCGGCACGAGTCGACACGGTTGACCTGGCCCATGCCGACGCCGACCGTGGCGTTGTCCTTCGCGAGGACGATCGCGTTCGACTTCACGGCGCGGCAGGCCTTCCACGCGAAGATGAGGTTCTCCATCTCCTCGTCGCTCGGACGCTCACCCGAGACGAGCTCCCAGTTCTTCGCGACCGAGACGATGTCGTCGGGGAACCGGTCGGCGTCCTGCAGCAGCAGGCCGCCGGAGACCAGGCGCACGTCCATGCGCTCCTGCTGCCAGTCCTCGGGCAGCTGCAGCAGACGCAGGTTCTTCTTCGCCTTGAAGACCTCGAGAGCGGCCGGCTCGAACGACGGCGCGACGATGACCTCGGTGAAGATGTCCTTGAGGTTCTCGGCCATCTTGAGCGTCACGGTGCCGTTCGCGGCGATCACTCCGCCGTACGCCGACACCGGGTCGCACTCGTGGGCGCGGATGTGCGCGCTCGCGATCGGGTCGAGGGCATTGGGGGCGGTGGTCGCGATGCCGCACGGGTTCGCGTGCTTGATGATCGCCACTGCGGGCTTCACCATGTCGTAGGCGGCTCGCAGCGCGGCATCCGCATCGACGTAGTTGTTGTACGACATCTCCTTGCCCTGCAGCTGCGTGGCCTGGGCGATGCCGTGGCCGCCGACGCGCGTGTAGATCGCGCCGCGCTGGTGCGAGTTCTCGCCATAGCGCAGCGTCGCGAGGCGCTCGGCCTGGATCGTGAGGTGAGTGGGCAGGTCTTCGCCGTCGCCCAGCGTGCCCTCGGCGAACCACGCGGCGACCGCCGTGTCGTAGGCGGCCGTGTGCGCGAAGGCGCGTGCGGCGAGCTCGCGGCGCTGCGTCAGGGTCGTGCCGCCGTTCTCGATCGCGCTGATGATTCCCGGATACGACTGCGGCGAGACGACGATCGCGACGTTGGCGTGGTTCTTCGCCGAAGCACGGACCATGGCGGGGCCGCCGATGTCGATCTGCTCGACCACGTCGTCGCCCTCGGCACCCGAGGCGACCGTCTCGACGAAGGGGTAGAGGTTCACGACGACGAGCTCGAACGGCTCGATGTCGAGCTCGGCCAGCTGACGCTCGTGGTCCTCGAGGCGGAGGTCGGCGAGCAGGCCGCCGTGGATCTTCGGGTGCAGGGTCTTGACGCGGCCATCGAGCATCTCGGCGACACCGGTGACGGCGGCGACGTCGGTGACCTCGAACCCGGCCTCGCGGATGGTGGATGCGGTCGAGCCTGTCGAGACGATCTGCACGCCCGCTTCGGAGAGGGACTTGGCGAGCACGAGCAGATCGGTCTTGTCGCTGACCGAGACGAGTGCGCGTCGCACCGGAACGGTGTCGCGATCGCGGTACAGCGAGTGGTCGTGGCGGGGGCCGGCCATGGAGGGCTCCTTCGTGCGAGGGTGGCGTGCGTGGATCAGATCAGGGTGTGGAGGACAGCGACAGCTCGCCCGTGGCGATGCGGCGCACCACGTCGATGAGCAGTCGACGTTCGACGGGCTTGATGCGCTCATGCAGGCTGTGCTCGGTGTCGCCGTCGAGGACCGGCACGCGCTCCTGCGCGAGGATCGGCCCGGTGTCGACGCCGTCGTCGACGACGATCACACTGGCGCCGGTCTGCGAGACACCCGCTGTGAGCGCGTCACGCACACCGTGCGCGCCGGGGAACTCCGGCAGGTACGCGGGGTGCGTGTTGATCAGGCGTGGTGCGAGGTCGGCGACGAGTCCGGCAGGGAGCAGGCGCATCAGACCGCTGAGCACGACGAGGTCGGCATTCCAGACGGCGAGCTGACGACCGAGTTCTTCGCCCCATGCCTCGCGGGACTCGTGCTCATGCCACGGAACGGTGAAGCTCGGGATGCCGAACTCCTCGGCGTGGGCGAGACCGTCGGCTTCGCGATCGGCACCGACGACCACCACCCGCGCGGGAAAATCGGGGTGACGAGCGGCCTCGAGGAGGGCGCGAAGGTTCGAGCCGGTGCCCGAGATGAGAACGGCGACCGTGAGCACGCGCCCAGTCTACCGGGGCGCGGGAGGCGCCCCGACCCGCATGTCAGGCGCGGGGATCCTTCGTCTCAGTGCCGGGGAGGCGGTGGCCCGAGAGGTCTTCGAGAGGCGCGGTGTCGGATGCGTCGGCGTCGCGCGGGAACGCCCCCGGTGGGGTCGGCGTCGCGGAGATGAGCTCGGAGGCGGACATCTCAGCGAGCCATCGATCGGTGCGCTCCTCCGCGAGCTCGTCACGGTTGCGCGGCGAGAGCAGCAGGATCGCGGCGCCCAGAAGGACCTCTCCTCCGAGCGCGAGAGCGAACGGCAGCGCGGACGGGCCGGCTTGCGCCAGGCGTCCAGGACCGAGGGAGCCGCCCGCGAGCAGCGCCGCCACGGCGGCCACACCGGCGGTGAGCGCGCCGATCCCGAGCGCGATCACCGCTCTGGGCGCCGTGCCGAGGGGCGTCCCCTCCCAGACGAGGCGGGAGCGCACGGCCCAGCCCGCGAGGGCGCCGGCGCCGATCGGGATGATCACCACGATGAGCATCCAGATCGAGGAGTTCTCCGGAAGGAGACCGAGAACGGGGATTCCCGGAACCACGCCCAGCTGGGTGCCGGCGGGCGACACCGCCGTGCCGACACCCACCGCGAACCCGGGTCCGGCGAGCCAGGATGCGGTCCACACCAGCAGAGTCGGCAGGTACGCCAGCTGACCCAGTGTGATCACGGTCGCCCCGAGCGCGTCCACGCGCGCGGCCTGGAAGAGCGCCACCACCTCGCCGCCGCGCACCACAGTGGCGATCGCGAGCCCGACGGCTGACACGGCCGTCACGGCGACCAGCGCGAACGCGGCGCCCCGCACGACGGCTGCCGGCACCGGCGCCCAGTCGCCCCAGGTGTCCATGAGGTCGTGCACCCGGTCGATCAGACCACCGTCGCCGTCTTCCCACACGGCTCTGACAGATCCGCACAGCGCCCCGACCAGATAGACCACCGTCGGAAGGACGATCGCCGGCGCGAACGGCACCTGCGCGCCGGCGAGCTGCGAGGTGAGCGCGACGACGGCCGCGATCGCGCCGAACGCCGCCGTCCCCGCCAGGGTGCCGAGCAGCCACGCCCCGGCGCGGGCCGCCCGCGCGCCCGAGCGGGCGGCGAAGAGCAGGGTGAAGACGAGGAACGCCAGCGGTGCGACCGAGAGAGTGAAGGCCGCAGCGTCCGGTGCGACTCCGGCAGCACGGAGGAGCTCCGTGGAGATCTCGACGCTCAGCGGCACTCCGTGGCCGAACTGCCACAGTGTTCCGGCGAGCGGCCACAGCGCACCCCAGTCGGCCGTCGCCCCGAACGCGAGCGTCCAGAGCAGGGTCAGCGGAGCGAGGAGTACGACGAGGCCCACCGCCGCGGCGATGGCGGCGTCGAAGGCGGCGAGGAGCGCGACGAGGAGACGTTGCATATCTGTTCGAGACTACGACGAGAACGCCGTGGGAGCCCTGGGGACGCGCGCGACGCGGGCGACACGATATCGTCTCCTGCGGAGGTTTCCCGATGTCAACTGCCCCGTCCCCCACTCGATCCCAGGCCGAGCCCACGAACGCCCTGGACCGTTTCTTCGAGATCAGCAAGCGCGGATCCACGATCGGCACCGAGATCCGAGGTGGTCTGGTGACGTTCGTCACGATGGCCTACATCGTGATCCTCAACCCGATCATCCTGTCGACGCCCGACGTCGATGGCGTCACCCTCGCCAGCGGCGCCGTGGCCGCCGCCACCGCGCTGACCGCCGGCGTCATGACGATCCTCTTCGGCCTGATCACCCGCCTGCCGTTCGCGTTCGCGGCCGGCGTCGGCATCAACGCCTTCATCGCGTTCTCCGTCGTCGGCACGGTGACCTGGCCCGAGGCCATGGCGCTCGTGATGATCAACGGTGTCATCATCGTCCTGCTCGCGGCCACGGGCCTGCGGAAGATGATCTTCGACGCGGTGCCCGTGCAGCTGAAGCTCGCGATCACCGTCGGCATCGGCCTGTTCATCGCCTTCATCGGATTCGTGAACGCCGGATTCGTCACCGCCACCGGCAACGCCTCACCTCCCGTCGACCTCGGCATCGGCGGCTCGGTGGCCTCGATCCCGACCGTGCTCTTCGTGATCACGCTCCTGCTCGGCGGCGTGCTCACGGCGCTGCGGGTGAAGGGCGCGATCCTCATCGCGCTCGTCGGCGGAACCGTGCTCGGCGCAATCGCCAACCTGATCTGGCCGTTCGGTCTCGACTTCGGCTTCACCGGAGCGATCGTCGGCCTTCCCGACCTCAGCCTCATCGGTCAGGTCGACTTCGGCTTCGACCTGCAGAAGGTCAGCGTCGTCGCCCTCGTGATGTTCGTCTTCACCCTGTTGTTCTCGAACTTCTTCGACGCGATGGGCACCATGACCGGTCTCGCGAAGGAGGCCGACCTGGCCGACGAGAAGGGCGACTTCCCCCGCATCAAGTCGGCGCTGATCGTCGAGGGCATCGGCGCGATCGCCGGTGGCGGCACCTCGTCGTCGTCGGCGACGGTGTTCGTCGAGTCCGGTGCCGGCATCGGCGAGGGCGCACGCACGGGCTTCGCGACCGTCATCACGGGCGCGATGTTCCTCGTCGCGATGTTCTTCACGCCGCTCACCTCGCTGGTTCCCGGCGCGGTGGCGGCCGCTGCTCTCGTCCTCGTCGGAGCGCTCATGCTCGCCCAGATCAAGAACATCGACCTGAGCGACTTCCGGGTGCTGCTGCCGGTGTTCCTCACCGCCACCGTGATGCCGATGACCTACTCGATCGCCAACGGCATCGGCGCCGGCTTCATCAGCTGGATCGTCGTGAACGCCTTCTCCGGGCGCGCCAAGACCATCCACCCCCTGCTGTGGGCGGTCGGTGTCGGCTTCGTGATCTTCTTCGCCCGCGGGCCGATCGAAGCTCTGTTCGGCGTCGCCTGAGCGACGCGAGAACACGGGAGGGGCGGATGCGAATCGCATCCGCCCCTCCGTCGTCTGCGGAACCCGTGGCGCCGCCCCTCGCGCAGTGCTACACCGGAAGCACCCGAGGAGAGCAGGCACCGATGTCCGCACCCACCCTTCCTGTGCGATCCGTCACCGACGGCGGCCTGGAGACCGATCTGATCTTCCACCACGGTGTCAAACTTCCCGACTTCGCGGCTTTCGTGCTGCTCGATGACGACGATGGCCGCCGGACTCTGAGGGAGTACTACCTCGGCTACGTCGAGATCGCCCGGGCGCATCACGCCGCGCTGCGCCTCGAGACGCCCACCTGGCGAGCCAGCGCAGACTGGGGTACTCGGCTCGGGTACGACGCCGATGCGCTGCGCCGGGTCAACGCCGACGCTGTGAGGCTGTTGCAGCAGATCGCTGCCGAGTCCGACCTGCCGACAGTACGGATCGTCGGCATGATCGGCCCACGGGGAGACGGCTACCGTTCGGGAGCGTGGGATCCGGAGACAGGTCCCGACGACGCCTATCGCTACCACCGTGACCAGATCCGCGCGCTCGCCGACGCAGGCGCGGATGTGATCGCGGCCTACACGCTCAACGACGCGGCGGAGGCGCGCGGTGTCGTCCGCGCGGCGCGTGAGGCCGGCGTGGAGGTCGAGGTCTCGTTCACCGTGGAGACCGACGGGCTGCTCGCGTCGGGCCTCACGCTTGCCGCGACGGTCGCCGAGGTCGATGCGGCGGAGGCCCCGGACGGCTACCTCCTCAACTGCGCGCACCCCGACCACTTCGACCGGGCCCTGGATGCCGCGACGGCTCAGCGGATCGTCGGTATCCGCCCCAATGCGTCCCGCCTCTCACACGCCGAACTCGACGACTCCGAGACTCTCGACGACGGCGACCCCGTGGAGCTGGCCGAGCGTGTGACCACTCTCCTCCGGCGGATGCCGTCTGTGCGGGTGATCGGAGGATGCTGCGGAACCGACTCACGGCACATCGCGGCGATGTGGGAGCGCCTCGCCGCTGACTCGGGGCGGGCATGAAAGAAGGCCCCGGAGTGGAGTCCAGGGCCTTCTCTTCGAGTATAGCGCTGAGAGCGACTCGACGTTCTTCGACTGGTCGCCGCGCTCCTCGCTCAATAACCGATCGGCTAGAGCGACTCGATCACCGCACGCATGAGAGCGGCGGTCTCGGACGGCGTCTTGCCGACCTTGACACCGGCGGCCTCGAGGGCCTCCTTCTTCGCCTGAGCGGTACCGGCGGAGCCGGAGACGATCGCACCGGCGTGACCCATGGTCTTGCCCTCGGGAGCAGTGAAGCCCGCGACGTAGCCGACGACCGGCTTGGTGACGTGCGCCTTGATGTAGTCGGCCGCGCGCTCTTCGGCGTCGCCGCCGATCTCACCGATCATCACGATCGCCTTGGTCTCGGGGTCGGCCTCGAACGCGGCGAGCGCGTCGATGTGCGTCGTGCCGATCACGGGGTCGCCGCCGATGCCGATGGCGGTCGAGAAGCCCAGGTCGCGCAGCTCGAACATCATCTGGTACGTCAGGGTGCCCGACTTCGACACGAGGCCGATCGGGCCCTTGCCCGTGATGTTCGCCGGCGTGATGCCGACGAGCGCCTCACCGGGGGTGATGATGCCGGGGCAGTTCGGTCCGATGATGCGGGTCGTGTTGCCCTTGCTCTGCGCGTAGGCCCATGCCTCGGCCGAGTCGCCCACGGGGACGCCCTCGGTGATGACGACGAGCAGCGGGATCTCGGCGTCGATGGCCTCGATCATCGCGTCCTTCGTGAACGCGCCCGGCACGAAGGCGATCGACACGTCTGCGCCGGTCTCCTTCATGGCCTCGGCGACCGAGGCGAAGACGGGGAGCTCGACGGCGTTGCCGTCCTTGTCGGTGTGCGAGACCGTGGTGCCGGCCTTGCGGGCGTTCACGCCACCGACGACCTGGGTGCCGGCCTTCAGCATGAGTGCCGTGTGCTTGGTGCCCTCGCCGCCGGTGATGCCCTGGACGATGACCTTGGAGTCCTTGTTGAGGTAGATCGACATTTCTCTAGTCCTTGTGTCTCTCTGCGATCAGGCGTTGGCGAGTTCGGCGGCCTTGTCGGCGCCCTCGTCCATGGTGCTGGCGAGCGTGACGAGCGGGTGCGCGTACTCGGCGAGGATCGCGCGACCCTCGTCGACGCGATTGCCGTCGAGGCGCACGACGAGCGGCTTGGAGGCCGCGCTGCCGAGGGTCTCGAGAGCGCCCTTGATTCCGTTGGCGACGGCGTCGCACGCCGTGATGCCGCCGAAGACGTTGACGAACACGCTCTTGACCTGCGGGTCGCCGAGGATGACGTCGAGGCCTGCGGCCATGACCTCAGCCGAGGCGCCGCCGCCGATGTCGAGGAAGTTGGCGGGCTTGACACCGTTGTGGTTCTCACCGGCGTAGGCGACGACGTCGAGCGTCGACATGACGAGTCCTGCACCGTTGCCGATGATTCCGACCTCGCCGTCGAGCTTGACGTAGTTCAGACCGCTCTTCTTGGCCTTGGCCTCGAGCGGATCGGCTGCGTCCTTGTCTTCGAGCGCCTCGTGCTCCGGGTGACGGATCTCGGAGGCGTTGTCATCGAGCGTGACCTTGCCGTCGAGGGCGATGATGTCGCCCTCTTCGGTGCGGACCAGCGGGTTGACCTCGACCAGCGTCGCGTCTTCGCCCTTGTAGACGTCGAAGAGCGTGACGAAGACGTCGGAGACCTTTTCGATGAGGTCTTCGGGGAAGTTGGCGGCGCGAGCGATCTCGACCGCCTTCTGCTTGTCGATGCCCGTCAGCGGGTTGACCTCGACGCGCGCGAGAGCCTCGGGACGCTCGACCGCGAGCTCTTCGATCTCCATGCCGCCCTCGACCGAGCAGAGGCTCAGGTACGAACGGTTGGCACGATCGAGCAGCACGGAGAAGTAGAACTCCTCGGCGATGCGCGCACCCTGCGCGACCATGACGCGCTTGACGATGTGGCCCTTGATGTCGAGACCGAGGATCGCCTTCGCGGCCTCGTACGCCTCTTCGGGGGTCTTCGCGACCTTGACGCCGCCGGCCTTGCCACGACCACCGGTCTTGACCTGGGCCTTGACGACGACGACGCCGCCGATCTTCTCAGCGGCTGCCTTCACCTCCTCAGGGGTGTCGGCGACAATGCCGGCGAGAACCGGCACTCCGTACTTCTCGAAAACGTCTCGTGCCTGGTACTCGTACAGATCCACTGTGGTTCCTTCACTGGGCTGCTGTCTGGTAATTCTCTCGATGTCGAGACATCGACCAGTCCCCCAGCCTACTACCGCTCCCTGGACGGCCCGACGCGGGATATGCCCGATGGGGATAAGCCGAGGCGGTCGGGTAGCATTCTTGAGCATTCACGCAGGGGGGATAAGAATGACCGACACCTTCGACTGGTCGGATCCGATCGCCACGCGCGCACGCATCGAGCAGCAGGTCGCGGATGCCGAGCGCCGCGCCGACAAGGCGGCCCAGGTGCGCGACGACATCGCCGGGCTTCGCGAGCAGGCCACATCATCCGGACGCGATGTCGCAGTCACCGTGGACTCCTCGGGCCGGCTCGCCGAGGTGAAGCTGACGGACGCCGCCTACAACCGATCGCCCGCCGCCCTGGGCGCTCTGATCGTCGCGCTCGCCTCTGAGGCACAGCGCGCGGCCGGAGCGAGGGCGGTCGAGATCGCCGCCGAAGCGTTCGGCGCGGAGGACGCCGCGGTCGAGCACCTTCGCGAGGAGATCGCGCAGTTCCCCGACCCGAGTCAGGACGCTCAGCCGCGGATCGAGTACCGCTGATGGCCGACCTGATCGCCGTCGACCCGGACACGATCCGCTCTCACGCGCAGCGCGTCGGCCAGGTCGCCTCCGACGTCAGACTCGCCGAGAACGCCGCCGGATCGATGAACCTCGGCGGCGGAGCCTTCGGCGTGATGTGTGCGTTCCTGGTGCCGCCCGCGCAGCTCGTGTCGTCGATCGCCATCGGCACGATCTCCGCGGCCGCGACGATGCTGGAGCAGTCGGAAGAGCAACTCAAGGGCCTCGCGAACGACTTCGATGACGGAGAACAGCGGCACCTCGACATGATCGACGGGTTGCTCGCGTCGCTCGACGGCGGGATCCGATGACGCCTTCGAATCCTCTGGTGGCCGGCCCGATCGATCCGACGACCCCGTTCAGCGGCGCCGGCCTGCTCGAGGACGGCTACGAGCTGGTCAACGCCATCGAGAGCGGCGACTGGGTGGCGGGAGGACTCGCGTCGTTCTCGGCACTCGCGAACACGGTCGCGACCGCGATGGACCCGCTCGGCTCGCTCATCGCGGCCGGGCTCGGCTGGCTCATGGACCACCTCGAGCCTCTCAAGGGCTGGCTCAACGACCTGACCGGTGATGCGGGCGAGGTCGCCGGATTCGCCGCGACCTGGGGGAACATCGCCCAGCATCTGCAGCAGGCCGGCCAGACCCTCGATGCCCGGTTGGCCGACGTGAGCTCGATGTCGGGCGAGGCGATCGACGCGTACCTGCGACTTCAGGGCGACGTGGCAGCCCACATCTCCGCCGCTGCATCCTGGGCCGGAGGCATGCGGTCGGGTATGGAAGCGGCATCCATGCTCGTGCAGGTGGTCCACGAACTGGTTCGAGACACCCTCTCGCAGTTGGTCGGCTCGCTGATCTCCTACGCGAGCACGCTCGTCATCTCGCTCGGCACGGCCACCCCGTATGTCATCGCCCAGGCCACGAGCCGCGTCTCGGCCATGACCGCCCGGATCTCCGGCACTGTGCTGAAGCTGGTGGATGCGGTGACTGCGCTCGGCAGGCATCTCGACGAGCTGAAGTCGCTCTTCCAGCGCCTGGGCGACCTCTTCTCGCGTGGCCCCGGCGGGAACGCGCCCACCGGACCCGGAGCACCGCACAGCCCCGGTGGTCCCGGAGCGCCGCACGCACCGGACGGCTCCACCCCGCCCGGCGGGTCGACGCCCACGACACCGAGCATCCGCGACCAGAGCATGCTCACGGACGCGCAGCTGCAGACCTACCTCGACACCAACTATCCGCAGTACGCCGACGACTTCGCGAACAACGGGACTCTCCCGCCCGATGTGCAGATCCCGAAGGGTCCGGAGGCGCTCCAGCCTGACGGGAGCATCGACTGGAGCCAGGTCCCCGGCGGCGGCTACGTGCTCGACGCGAACGGCGACCCGATCCGGCATCCGCACACACCGCAGCCGGGAGATGTGCTCGATCGGTACGGGCCCCCCGACGGTCGCTACACCTCACCGGTGCCGGACAGCGGCCCGTACACGTACGACCAGCGCTCCCTTCCCTACGTCGAGAACCCCGCGCACTACCATCGCTACGAGGTGGTGGGCGATCTGTCCGACCTGCGAGGTGCATATGACAGGGCCCCGCAGAGCGTCAGGGACGAGCTCCTCGCGGGCGGATTCAAACCCGAGTACCTGGCGTCGCAGGGGTATCGAGGTGACATCGCACCCGGTTTCGGCTCGACCGGAGGCGGCGTGCAGGTGCAGCTTCCGCTCACCGCAGAACAGCTGATCGCCCTGGGCGTGCTGAAGGAGATCCCATGACCGACCTCACCGCTGACGACGTGCAGCGCATCATCCAGGACGAGAAGCTCACCGCGACCGCGAACTGGTTCGGCCGCACGGGTCGACCCCAGTCGTCGGCCTGGATCGACCGTGTCGGTGACGAGTGGGTCGTCTGGGAGACGGACGAGCGCGCCGTGCGGCTCGACGTCGACTTCCGCTTCCGCTCCGAAGCCGAGGCGCTGGATCTGTTCCTGCGCTTCGCGCGCTCGCATCAGGCGGCCGACTCCCACGCTGTGCGTCGTCTCGGAGGATCGTCATGACCGAGCTGTGGATCGGTCCCGATGGACTGGCCCTCACCCGTGAGCCCCTGCCTGCGGGCGCCGAGGTGTGGGACATGTACGGCCCGCTGGAGACCCGCTACGTCTACCTCGTCGAGAACGGTCAGCCGGCCCCGTATCCCGCGCGCTCTCTCCCGTGGATCGAGAACCCCGCGGCGTACCATCAGTTCGTCGTGATCGGCGACTGCACTCGTGTCCGCGCCGCATACGACCAGTCGTCGGACGCCGCCGTCCGTCGCGACCTGGAGGACCTCGTGGAGATCGGGTACTACCGCTGGGATGAGCCGATCTACAGCGGGCCGGTGGCGCCCGCCTTCGGCGACCCGGGCGGGGCGACGCAGCTGGTGCTGCCGCTGCCGCTGCCGTTCTTCATGCGACTCGGACTCATCCGGGAACTGACCGTCACCGGAGCGCCCGTATGAACCGCGACACCGTCATCGCCGACCTGCGCGCTCGCGCGTACACCGGATACTGCGTCTTCGACGATCCGAGGGGCAAGACGAACGTCATCGTCGTGTCGTACGGACGGAGCGGCTATCAGACGTGGATCCAGGACGAGCGTGCCCAGCCCATCGACGGGTCTCTCCGCACGTTCTCCGAGGAGCACGCCGCGCTCGCCGATTTCCTGCACCGAGTGGAGCTCTGGAATCGCATCAGCGGCGTGCGTGCGACGACGTCGCGGGCGTAGACGGGTCGACATCCGATCTCGCCGAGAGGCCGCGCAGTCGCGTGACTTCTCGGCTGCAGTGCTCGAGGCCGAGGTCTAGGCTCGTCCCATGCACGAATCCGCAGAACTGCGCACCGGCGTCGTGGCCGCTGCACTCGAGCTCTTCGCATCACAGGGCTTCGACCAGACCTCCGTCGAGCAGATCGCGAAGGCCGCAGGGGTCTCGCGTTCGACGTTCTTCCGCCAGTTCGGCGGCAAGGAGGATGTCGTCTTCGCCGACCATGAGGTGCTTCTGGAGCAGCTGCGCGCGTTCCTCTCCGAGGGTCACGACGACCCCTGGGGCGCGGTGTGCGCGGCATCCGAGTCGGTCTTCGCCCACTTCGCGCACGACCCGGAGCTCGCTCGCCGTCGCTACCAGATCGTCCGCCAGGTGCCGGTGCTCCGTGAGCGCGAGATCATCACCGTGTTCCGCTACGAGCGGCTGTTCGACGACTACCTGCGCGGCTCGCTTCCGGGCATCGACCCCCTGGATGCCGTCGGATTCTCGGCACTCGTCACCGCCGTGCACAACCATGTGCTCCGGCAGCTGCTCCGCGGCAAGAAGAAGGTGCCGCTCTCCACGCTGCAGACGGCCCTCGCCGACGTGCGCCGGCGCTACGGTGTGCCGTCGGGGACCGCGACCGAAGCGCCGGACGATGTCGTGGTGGCCGTGTTCCCCCGTTCGATGCCGATCGCCGAGGTCACCCGGCGCCTGCGCACGCAACTCGACTGAGTTGCGCACGGACCGACCGCAGGTCTTCCGAGCGTGCGCGGTGGCTCCGACGCATCCGGAGTCGTGGAACCGAGTACCGAGGAGTACGATACTTGGTGTCACGAAGGAGTCACCATGAGCACCGCAGCCTCCCCCCTGCCCGGCGAGCGCGTCTCGTCGTACGACATCACCGGACGCCAGGAGAGCGACTACTACGCCGTCTTCGCCGACATCCCCGACGCCGACCGCGCGGCCTGGGATCGCGCGAAGGCGTATATCGACGAGGTCGGGCCGCAGATGGCCGGCGCCTGGGACCGCGCCGAATACCCGCTCGACGCCGCGCGTCGCATGGGCGAGATGGATCTCGTCGTCGACGGCATCGAGCATCCGTCGCTCACCCGGCTCTCGCCGCTGGCCGCCGGGCTCGTGAACATGGAGATCTCGCGCGGCGACGGGTCGCTCGGAACCGTGCTCGCCGTGCAGGGCGGTCTGGCACTGCGCACCCTCGCGCTCTTCGGCTCGGACGAGCAGCAGAAGAAGTGGCTCATCGCTCTCGCCGACGGCTCGGTCTTCGGCTCCTTCGCCCTCACCGAGCCCGACCACGGGTCGGATTCGGTCTCGCTCGAGACGGTGGCCAGGCGCGAGGGCGACGAATGGGTGATCCGCGGTACGAAGAAGTGGATCGGCAACGGAGCATCCGGCGGCATCACCTTCGTGTGGGCGCGCGTCGACGACGAGACGGCCCCCGAGCACGGTGCCGTACGGTGCTTCCTCGTCGAGCAGGAGACCCCGGGCTACACCGGAACCGCGATCCGCGGCAAGGCCTCACTGCGTGCCATCCACCAGGCGCACATCGTGCTCGACGACGTGCGCGTGCCGCTCGATTCCGTGCTGCCGGGGACGACGAGCTTCAAGGACGCCTCGGTCGTGCTCTACGCGACCCGCTCGGGCGTGGCCTGGTCTGCGCTCGGTCATGCGACCGCCTGCTACGAGGCCGCGCTCGCCTACTCGAAGGAGCGGGTCCAGTTCGGCAAGCCGCTGGCGAAGTTCCAGATGGTGCAGGAGCGCCTCACCCACATGCTCGAGGACCTCACCGCGATGCAGCTCTACTGCCGTCGTCTCGCCGACCTGGAGACCGCCGGCGAGCTGCGCCCGACGCAGGCGTCACTCGCGAAGTTCCACAACACGCGCGCCGCGCGCCGCGTGGCGTCGATCGCCCGCGACCTGCTCGGCGGCAACGGCATCCTGCTCGAGAACGGCGTGATGCAGCATATGGCCGACATCGAGGCGATCCACACCTACGAGGGCACCGAGAGCGTGCAGGCCCTGCTGCTCGGCCGCGACATCACGGGAATGAGCGCCTTCGCCTGACGTCGTCGTCCGGCAGGCAGCGCGTGATCAGTCGCAGCCGCAGCCGCCGGCGGGCGTCTTCACCATGAAGCAGACGTCGCACACGCCATAGTCGCGCTCGACCGGCTTCGAAGCGCGCTGCACCTTCGGAGCCGCGGCGACGCGAGGCGTCGTCGAACGCTTCGGCTTCACCGGCGCGATCGGTCGGAACTCACTCGGGTGCGTGACATAGAAGTACGGCGCACGCCCCTCGCTCGGTCGCAGCCGCAGCGGCGTCGAGCCGATGACGACGACCTCGTCCTCGGCGAAGCCGTTCGTGTAGGTCTTGCCGATGTGCAGCGATGCTCCCTGGCCGCGGCGGATCGCCTCGATGTAGCGGCCACGGTCGATGTAGGAGGAGATGCCGACGGCATCCATGATCCCCGCGATGAACTCGTGGTTCTCGACGGCGATGCGGTGCGCGCGGAGCGCCTCCGCGAGGGTACGGTACGGACGGGAATTGCCTGTGGGGGTCGGGCCCTGGACTTCGTTCATCACTTCAAGGATCTCACGCCCAGACGTGGAAGACTGGCCGCATGGCACGCGCGACGATCATCGGTTCCGGTCCGAACGGACTTGCGGCGGCCGTGGCCCTCGCCCGTGCCGGCTACGAGGTGCGCGTGCTCGAGGCCGCCGACACGATCGGCGGCGGTCTTCGGACGACCGCATCGACGCTCCCGGGGTTCGTGCACGACGTCTGTGCCGCGGTGCTGCCGTCGTCTCTGACGTCTCCGTTCTTCCAGGCGTTCGGCCTCGCCGAGCGGGTCGAGTGGATTCACCCGGACATCTCGTACGCGCACCCGCTCGACGGAGGCAGAGCTGGAGTGGCCTGGCGCGACATAGAGCGCACCGCCGCGAGCCTCGGCGTCGACGAACGCGCGTGGCTCGCACTGCTGCGCCCGCTCAGCACCCACATCGACGGCGTCGTCGACTTCACGGGCAACCAGATGCTGCGGATGCCGCGGGACCCCCTGACCGCGTTGCGCTTCGCCCTACGGATGCTCGACCAGGGCACGTCCCTTGCTGCCCGCACCTTCCGCACCCAAGAGGCAGCCGCTCTCATCGCGGGCGTTCTCGCGCATCCGCCGACTCCGCTGCCCACTCTCGCCGGCGCCGCAGCCGGTCTCCTGCTCGCGGCCGAAGGTCACGCAGACGGCTGGATGTACCCGCGCGGTGGCGCACAGCGCATCGCGGACAGCCTCGTGGCGGACCTCGAGACGCACGGCGGTGCGGTCGAGCCGGGCAGACACATCCAGGATCTCCGGACATTGGACTGGGGGGACCCCGACCGAGGCGACCTCCTGCTGCTCGACACATCGCCGAGACTGCTGCTCACCCACCCCGACATCCCGGCGCGCTATGCGAGAGCGATCCGGCGCTTCCGCTACGGACCAGGCGCCGCGAAGGTCGACTTCGCGCTCGACGGCCCCATCCCCTGGGCCAACTCGGATGTCGCGCACGCCCCCACCGTGCACATCGGGGGCACCAGAGCGGAGGTGTGGGAGAGCGAGAACGCCGTCGCTCGTGGCCGGATCAGCGATCGCCCTTACGCGCTCACCGTGCAGCCTTCGATCTTCGACCCCACCCGCGCACCCGAGGGCAAGGCGGTGCTGTGGGCGTACATCCATGTGCCGCACGGCTCCGATTTCGACGCGACGGAACTGATCACGCGTCAGGTCGAGCGCTTCGCGCCCGGATTCCGCGACCTCATCCTCGCCCACCACTCGGTACCCGCGTCGTCTCGCGAGGCGATCAACCCGTCCGAGATCGGCGGCGACATCTTGGGCGGCGCGTTCACGATCCCCCAGGCTATCCGTCGGCCCGTGCTCGGCACCGCGCCATGGCGGACGCCGATGCGCGGCGTGTACCTCGCCTCGGCCTCGACCCCGCCGGGCCCGGGCGTCAACGGCATGGCCGGGTGGCATGCCGCACGCACCGCTCTGAAGGATGCCGGAGCGCGCGCGACTCTTGACGATCTCTTCGCCTGACGACGAGAACGCCCTTCTGTCGCGGGCCCCGCACAGCCAGGATGGACCCATGCCCTATGAGATCCCCTCCCCCATGCTGGCGAAGGCGGCAGCGTCCGTCCCCGACCCTGCGAAGACGTCGGGCGGACTGCTGTTCGAGCCGAAGTGGGATGGCTTCCGCGGACTGATCTCGTGGGACGGCGAGACCGTCGAGATCGGATCGCGCGGAGCGAAGCCTCTGACCCGCTACTTCCCCGAGCTCGTCGAGGCGATCCCCCGGGTGCTGCCCGGGCCGTGTCTGCTCGACGGCGAGATCGTCGTCGCCACCGGACCGGACGGCGCGCAGCGACTCGACTGGGAGGCGCTGAGCCAGCGCATCCACCCCGCTGCATCGCGTGTGGCGAAGCTCGCCGACGAGACCCCGGCGATGTTCATCGCGTTCGACCTGTTGGCCTTCGGCGACGAGGACCTGCGGGGTGCCCCGTTCGCGGAACGACGCGAACGCCTCGAATCGCTGATGGCCGACGTCGAGCATCCAGTGCACATCACCCGCACGACCCGCGACCGCGATGCCGCGGAGCGCTGGCTCGCCGAGTTCGAAGGAGCCGGGCTCGACGGCGTCGTCGCGAAGCCGCTCGATCAGCCGTACGCCCCGGGCAAGCGCACGCTGATCAAGATCAAGCACGCCCGCTCCGCCGATGTGGTCGCCCTCGGCTACCGCATCCACAAGTCCGGCTCCGGCATCGGGTCGCTGCTCGTGGGCCTGTACGACTCCGATGGCACGCTGCGACAGGTGGGCGGGGTCGCCGCGTGGAGCGACGTCCGACGCAGGGAGCTCGTCGACGAGCTGGCGCCTCTCGTCGAACGCGACGACGCGGGCGACGCCGTCACCGGTGAGGGCGAGCGCTCGCGCTTCAGCGGCTCGAAGGACGTGTCGTTCGTGCGGCTGCGCCCCGAGCTCGTGCTCGAGGTGCGCTACGACCAGCTCGAAGGGGCGCGGTTCCGGCACACGGTGCAGTTCGAACGCTGGCGCCCCGACCGAGACGCACGCTCGTGCACCTACGACCAGCTCGACACCGTCGCCGGATACGACCTCGCCGACGTCATCGGCTGAGGGTCACTCGTCGGTCGGGTCGCCGTTCTCATCCCAGTGCGCGGCGACCTTCTTGCTCGGCTGCACGCGGGGCGGCTCGCCGGGCATCTTCGGGAACTCGGGCGGGAACGGCAGTTCGCCCAGTCCCTCTGCCCTGTCACGCTCCCACCAGTCGAGCAGTGTGTCGATCCGGCCGGGAGAATCCTGTTTCCCGTGCCACGCATCGCCGAGTTCCGCGAGCCGCTTCGGGACACTCCGCACCGTGAAGGCCGCCGGATCGAGGCCGTCGAGCTCATCCCAGCGGACGGGCATCGAGACCGTCGCCCCGGGCAGCGCCCTCGGGCTGTAGGCGCCCGCCATCGTACGATCCCGGTTCGCCTGGTTGAAGTCGATGAAGATGCGCTCGCCCCGCTCCTCCTTCCACCAGTTCATCGTGACCTTGTCGGGCATGCGCCGCTCCAGCTCCCGCCCGGCGGCGATCACCGCATGACGCACGTCGAGGAACTCGTGCGTCGGCTCGATCGGCGCGAAGACGTGCAGGCCTCTGTTGCCGCTCGTCTTGACGAACGCGGTCAGCCCGACCTCGCGCAGCACCTCTCTCAGCGCCAGTGCCGCGGGCACCGTGTCGGCGAAGCTCGTTCCCGGTTGGGGATCCAGGTCGATGCGCAGCTCGACGGGATTGTCGGGCTCGGAGGCGAGAGACGCCCAGGGATGGAAGACGATGGTGTTCATCTGCGCAGCCCACACGATCGCGCTCGGGCGCGTCAGCACGATCTGCGGATGGCGTCGCCCGCTGTTGTAGGTGACCGTCACCGCATCGACGTAGTCGGGTGTGCCCTTCGGCGGATTCTTCGAGAAGAAGCCCTCGGCCTTCGGTCCCGACGCCGCACCCACGCCATCGCGAAAGCGCTCGAGCGAGACCGGACGATCGCCGTTCGCCTCGAGGAACGGCCCGCTCACGACCTGGAAGTACTCGGCGAGTTCTGCCTTGGTGATGCCGACGTCAGGCCAGATCACCTTGTCGGGGCTCGAGAGCACCACCTCGCGCTCAGCATCGGGATCGACGACGGTCAACGTCACGCGCTCGGAGGCCATGCTCCGACCTTAGGGTGCGCGTCAGAACGGCGGAACCCCGATGCGCGGTCAGTCGTCGATGTCGATGTCGAGGATCAGCACGGCGCTGAGCGAATCGCGCTCGATGACCATCGTCGGTCCGGCGGGATCCACGATCACGCCGGCCATCTCGGAGTGCGTCGACAGCAACTTCGAGAGCTGCAGCGGCTCGAACGGCAGCGGACGATCGCCTCGACCGAGCGCGATGACCTCGAGCGGGTGCGAGAAGAGCTGCAGGAAGCGCTTGCCGTCGGGGGTCTGCGCTTCGGCGATGCCCACCTGTCCCGTACCCGCACCGTCGTTGACCGCGACCCACATGCGCTTCGCTGCGAGGGCCTCGCCGAGCTTGACGGCGGAATCCTGCTGTCGCGGTGAGGCCACGATCGACTTCACCGTCATGTCGACGTCGGCCTGCTCGAGCGTCTTCTGCAGGAGCTCCGTCGGGAAGACGACCCGGTGCGGAGCCGAGGCGTTGTCGACGATGAGGCCGGCGAACTCGCCGGACACGACCTGCTGCAGCACGGAGGTCACCGGCTGCGCGACCGCGGACGTCGCGGTCGGATCCTTCTCGAGCTGCACGGAATCGCGCACGGCGGCCGCCGAGCTGAAACCCAGCATGAACTGGCGCTCGCCGTCACGCACGACGGCCACGGAGAGCGGCTTGCCCTCGCTGATCTGAGCGCGCGCGTCGCCGTTCACGCGGATGTACAGATGGCCCTGCAGCGCCTGGCGGAGCACTCCGAGGAGCTGCTCGTTGGTCGCGCCCTTCTCGATCTCGGTCAGGGCTTCACGGAGCAGGACATTGTCCTTCATGCCGGCGACCGTCTCGGTCTGCTCCGGAGGCATCGCGGCGGCCAGCGGAAGGCGACGCTCGGCTGCAGCCTGAGCAGGCTGAGCCTGCGGCACTGCGGATCCGGTCGGGGCGACGGGCGCGGTCGGCGCCGGCGCCCCGCCAGCGGTCGGGCCGGCCGTCGGCGCGTCGGTCTCGGTGAGCGAGACCTCGGGACCTGCCTGTGCGCCGACGCCACGGAACGCCTGCACGGAGATTCCGATCGTGGGCGCCACTGCTTCGGGTGCGGTTTCTGTCGCAGCGTCCTGCGTGGATTCGTCGGACGCCTCGACGTTCTCGGTCTCAGTCGGGTCGGTGACGGAGTCGTCAGCGGACTTCTTGCGGCGGGAGAACAGGGCCATATCGTTCAGCCTAACCCTCGGATGCTCTAGATCTTCTCGATCGGTGCGACCTTGATCAGCAGCTTCTTCTGCCCGGCCGAATCGAACCGCACGTGAGCGATGCGCTTCGCCCCCTCGCCTGTCACCGCATCGACACGCCCTTCACCGAAGTCGGAGTGACGGATGCGGTCGCCGGCGGTCAGCTCGAGATCGCCGTTGTCTCGCATCTTCGCCGTCACGCGGTTGGGGAACTTGTCCATCGCGGTCGACAGAGGCTTGAGCGAGTCGCGTCCCGGCAGCTGCTTCACCGCGAACCGATCACCGGATCCGGACCCGGTGCCACCGAAGCCGCCGCCAGGACGACGAGCATTCAGCGCGCGCGACTGCATGCCGCCGCGCGAGTTCACGTCGCCCGGCGATTGCCGCCAGTCGATGAGCCCGGCGGGGATCTCCTGCAGGAAGCGGCTCGGCATGGCGACCGAGACCTCGCCGAACTGCGCCCGTGTCATGGCGAGCGAGAGATGCAGCCGCTTGCGGGCACGCGTGATGCCCACGTAGAAGAGACGGCGCTCTTCCTGCGGTCCCCCCGGCTCGCCCGCCGAGATGCGGTGCGGGATCAGGTCTTCTTCGACGCCCGTGACGAAGACGGCGTCGTACTCGAGCCCCTTCGCGGTGTGCATCGTCATCATCGATACCGATCCCGACTCGTCGTCGAGGTCGTCGGCGTCCGAGACGAGAGCGACCTCGGTGAGGAAGTCGACGATCGTGCCCTCGGGATTGTTGCGGGCGAAGTCACGAGCCACCGCGACGAACTCGTCGAGGTTCTCGACGCGAGCCTCGTCCTGCGGGTCGCGGCTCGCGCGGAGTGCGTCGAGGTAGCCGCTCTTCGAGAGCAGCACGCTGAGCCCGTCGGCGACCGTGGTGGGCGCCGGCACCTCTCCCGAGGCCGGGAGCATGATCTCGGTCGCCTCGGCGAGCACCGCATCGAGCTGCGCGATCGCTCCCTGGATCTTGGGGCCGAATCCGAGCTGGTCGGGCACCGAGAGCGCCTGACGGAAGGTGATGTCGTGTTCGTCGGCGAACCGCGCGATCGCCGTCTCGCTGACGTCGCCGATGCCTCGCCTCGGCTTGTTCAGGATACGCCGCACCGCCATCTCATCGGCCGGGTTGGCGACCGCGACGAGGTATGCCAGGGCGTCTTTGATCTCGGCGCGCTCGTAGAACTTCGTGCCGCCCATGATCTTGTAGGGCACCGCCGAGCGGATGAAGATCTCCTCGAGCGCTCGCGACTGCGAGTTCGTCCGGTAGAACACGGCCATCTCGGAGTACGGGAAGCCGGCACGGCGCAGTGACTCGACCTCGTCGGCGACGAACTGCGCCTCATCGTGCTGCGAGTAGCCCGTGAAGCCGATGATCTTGTCGCCGTCGCCCTTGTCGCTCCAGAGCTTCTTGTCCTTGCGGTCGAAGTTGTTGCCGATCACCGCGTTCGCGGCGGACAGGATGTTCTGCGTCGAGCGGTAGTTCTGCTCCAGGAGCACGACCCGCGCCCCGGGAAAATCGCGCTCGAACTCGCTGATGTTGCGGATGTCCGCTCCGCGGAAGGCGTAGATCGACTGGTCGGAATCACCGACCACCGTGAGTGACGCGCCCGCGAGCTCGGGGGTGGTCTCGGGCTCGAAGATCATCATGCCGTTCGAGGCATAGGGATCGGGGGCGTCTCCCGACACCGGCCGGGTGAGCTCGTGGATGAGCGCGTACTGGGCGTGGTTGGTGTCCTGGTACTCGTCGACGAGGATGTGACGGAAGCGCCGACGGTAGGTGTCGGCGACCTGCGGGAACGCGCGGAACAGATAGACCGTCTGACCGATGAGGTCATCGAAGTCGAACGCGTTGGCCTTCTGCAGCTGCCGCTGGTAGTCGGCGAAGAGCTCGACGAAGATGCGCTCGGCGGGATCGGACATGTTGGCCTGGCGCGCGTAGGACTCGGCATCCGACAGCTCGTTCTTGAGCTTCGAGATTCGCGACTGCACAGCCCCCGGCGTCAGACCGTAGGCGTCCGCTTCGTGCTCCTTCACCAGACGCTTGATCAGCGCCCGCGAATCGCCGGAGTCGTAGATCGTGAACGACTTGGTGAAACCGAACTGATCGGCCTCGCGCCGCAGGATGCGGACGCACGCCGAGTGGAAGGTCGAGATCCACATGCCACGGGCCGCATCGCCGATGATCGCCTCGACGCGCTCGCGCATCTCGCCCGCCGCCTTGTTCGTGAAGGTGATGGCGAGGATCTGACTGGGCCACGCCTCGCGCCCTCGGAGCAGCGAGGCGATGCGACGCGTGAGCACGCTCGTCTTGCCCGAGCCGGCACCCGCGACGATGAGCAGCGCGGGGCCACGGTAGGTGACGGCTTCGAGCTGCTGCGGGTTGAGACCGGCGAGGAGATCGTCCTGACCCTGCCCTCCGGTGGAGTGGGGGCCGACGGTTCCAGGCACGATGAGGGGGGCTTCTGTCATGGCCTTATGAGTCTAGGCCGAGGCGCCGACATCGCGGTGTGGAGCGCTCGAGCGAGAGCCGCGAGTCCGAACGAGATGAAGGAAGGGGAGCACGCGGTCCGCCGCGCGCTCCCCTCCGCATGAGAGATCGATCAGACGGTGCGCCGCCTCTGGCGGACGATGAGACCGCCTGCGATCAGCATCATCATCGCGGCGACCACGGCGATGGCCGGCGCCTCGCCTCCGGTGACCGCAAGCCCCTGCTGTTCCGCGATGGTGATGTCCGCCCATCCGACGAGCGAGCCGTCCGCTGCATACGCCGCGATGCGGTGCGCACCGAGCGCAGCATCCGTGGGGATCGTGACGGTCACCGCGCCCGCGTCCGATGCCGTGCTCGCGCCGAGAGCGACAGGCTCGGAGTACATCCAGACCGCGAGTCGCTCGCCTGCGTGTGCGATGCCCGTGCTGACGGTCACAGTGTCACCGCGACCTGCGACGGACGGGTTCACGGTGACGCCGTTGCGGTTCTCGTCGGTCAGCGCGGAGCCGGGAAGCAGCGTCACCACCTCACCCGGGTTGCCCTCACCGGGGTTCTCACCACCAGGCTGCTCACCCGGGTTCTCCCCGCCGGGCTGCTCACCACCAGGCTGCTCCCCACCCGGGTTCTCCCCGCCGGGCTGCTCACCACCAGGCTGCTCACCCGGGTTCTCCCCGCCGGGCTGCTCGCCACCAGGCTGCTCACCCGGGTTCTCCCCGCCGGGCTGCTCACCACCAGGCTGTTCACCCGGGTTCTCCCCACCAGGCTGCTCACCCGGGTTCTCCCCACCAGGCTGCTCACCCGGGTTCTCCCCGCCGGGCTGCTCCCCACCCGGGTTCTCCCCGCCAGGCTGCTCCCCACCAGGGTTCTCACCAGGGTTCTCCCCGCCGGGGTTCTCCCCACCCGGGTTCTCAGCGACCTCGAACGGAAGGGTGCCCGTGCGCAGCGCCTCAGACGCGAAGCCGTCGGCGAACCACCACACCGGACGCTGCCCGTCCACCGCCAGCGAGGCGGGCCCGGTGGCGAACCCCTCGTTGTTGATGTCGGGCATCGACGTGGGGCGTGCGAAGTGAGCGATGCCGGGCTTGTCGGAGCCGTTGAGGGTGATCTGCGCCGACTGCCCGTGGCATCCGTCGTCGCACACCGCCCACAGCACATCGAGGACGCTGTCGTAGTCGAGCGCCATCACGCCGGGAAGCCCCGGTGCGATCTCCGAGACCAGCGTGGCACCGCCGTCCGCGGCGAGTGCGAAGGCGTAGACGTGTCCGTTGTCCTCGACCGCGACGAAGAAGAGACCGTCGCCGTGACCGGCGTAATCGGTCGAGTCGTATGCCGCGCCGGTGTTGACGTCGAAGAGCTCGCCGTCGAGCGCGGTGTCGGGCACCCACTGCACGGCCTCCATGCCCAGGTTCGCTCCGACGGCAGGCAGCAGCGCCGTGAGGTCCCACTCCTGCTGAGCGACCAGGTCCCCTGCCCCTGCTTCGGGGTCGACCGAGAGGATCGTGTTCTGGTTCACGCCCTTCGCGCTGTTGTCACGCTCCGAGGCGACGTAGACGAGACCGTCCCCGTCGACCGTGATGCCCTCGGTGTCGGGGCCTGCGGCGGCCGGAGCCTCGGCGTCCTTCTGGAACCGCACTCGCTTGCCCGACTCCCAGCCGTCGATCTGCGTGAACGAGCCGTCGGCGTGCACCTCGAGCTTCCAGATGCGTCCCTCGCCGTTGTCGACGGCCCACAGGAATGCGCCGTCCGGGGTCTCCTGCACGTCGAGGCCGGAGCTGTCCTCGAGGAAGGTCGGCGTGCCGTCGAGCACCCGGACCTCCTGCGAACCCGGCCACGGCGACACGGCGATCTCGCCCACGCAGACGTTCGCCGCGTTCTTGGTGCTCTCCGCGGTCACGGCGAAGGCTCCCGTCACGTCGGGGCAGCGACCCCATGTGGTCGCCGCATGCCCTGCACCCCACGTGGTGGAGTCGATGAGCAGGTCACCGTCGAACAGACGCACGGAGTCGCCGTCGCCCAGGCCGAAGCCCAGGTCGGCGCCCTCGATCACGAGGTACCCACCGGCGGGGACCGTGGTCGCGGCCGGGATGGAGTACGAGTGGGTGTCGTCATCGTCCTTCACGACGACGCCCGAGACATCGAGAGCCGACGAGGTCGGGTTGACGAGTTCGATCCAATCGCCGGGCGAACCTCCGTCGGACTCGACCTCGTTGATCCGTACAGGGTTCCCGCACGCGTTGCGCAGCCCCTTGGTCGAGATCGCGATGTCGACGAAGTCGCCGGTACCGTCCGCGCAGCGGGCGAGGACACCCTCGGCATGCGCGGCGTACACGTGCTCGTCGACGACGTTGAGGTTCGCGTCCCGCAGCGTCACCGTGTCTCCGTTGCCGAGCCCGAACACGAAGTCCGTCGGCTGGTCGAAGACGCGATACGCACCGGGCTCGAGCATCGTGCCGGCGGGCAGAGGCGTCGTCTCCGACGCGTGTCCGACGGGATCACCGTCCATCACGGTCCAGCCGGAGAGGTCGACCGGAGTGCTGCCGGTGTTGACGACCTCGACCCAGTCGGTGGTGTCGCCGTCGGACTCGATCTCGTTGATCACGACGTCGGGCATGACGCAGGAGTTCGCCGCCCCCGGCGTCGAGTAGGCGAGCACGAAGGCTCCCTCGCCGTCGGGGCAGCGCGCGAGCGTCGCTGTGGCGAAGTCACCATCGATCGCGGCGTGGCCGCTCCACGGCAGAGTGTCGTCGATCTGCGAGCCCGAGGGGTCGAAGAGACGGATGCGGTCGGCGCTGCCGATGCCGATCGGGTCGCGGAATGCGGTCTCCACGCCGTCGACCAGTCCGATCGAGCCTTCCTCGACGACGAGGAATTCGCCCGCGGCGATCTCGGTGCCCGGCAGGAACTGCCAGCGGTGGTCGTCGGAGTTGTCGCGGATCTCGTATCCCGAGATGTCGAGAGCGGCATCGCCCGCGTTGTGGAACTCGACCCAGTCCGCCGGCTGCGAGTCCACTTCGTTGATCACGATGCTGCCGCCGAGCGGGTTGTCGGCCGCGAACACGTTCGCCGCGCCCTTCGTCGACTCGGACGTCTCCGCCCACCCCACGGTGCCCTCGACCTCGCGCGCACCCCACGTGACCGCAGCGTGAGCCGCCCACGATGTCTCGTCGACGAGCGCGGTGCTCGGGTCGAACAGGCGCACCTGGTCTTCCTCGCCGAGTCCGAAGGTGAATCCGTCGCCTCCCGCCGCCACCTGGTCGAGCACGAGGTAGGCGCCGGGCTCGACGATCGTCCCCTCGGGGAACGTGTAGGACTCGTCCTCGCCGTTGTCCTTGACGACGAAGCCGCTGAGGTCGACGGCGGCGTCCGACGTGTTGAGGAACTCGATCCAGTCGCCGGGGTCTCCCCCGCTCGACTCGACTTCGTTGATGCGGACGCCAGGTTCGGCGCCGGTGGCGGCGAGGGGCGCGGCGAGCAGTGCGGCGGCGCTGAGCACGCACACCGTCGTGATCGCAGCCGCGGAGTGCAGGCGGGACATGGGACTCCTGAGGAAGGCAGACGGGTTTCACCCCACATCACCGATTCCGCATGACCCCCCGACGTCCGCCCGGTGCACGGATGGTGAACGGCCGGTGGCCGTTCACCATCCGCACAGCTCACGCGATGCGCGTCCCCGGGGGCAACCGCTTGGCGGGAGTCCGGGTGCGCGACCAGGCTCCGGCGAACAGCGCGCCGGCGATCACGATCTGCACCCCCAGGCCCACGAACCAGCTCGGCACCGTGCTGTCGATGATCTCCTGCGGGGTCGGATACTCGTACGGATCGGACGCGCACTCGTCCCAGCGCTGATCGATCGGGGACTGCTGCGCGCTGCGCACGCCGAGCTTGATCTGACCGAACATGTCGACGGGGTAGCCCTCCGGGCTGAGCTCCGTCGGCGTCGCATCGGCGAGCACCACGAAGGGGTTCGCCGCGAGCACCCACCAGACGAGGTCGAAGCGGGGCACCTCGGTCGTGTAGGTGTCCCACGACTCGCAGTCGACGTTGCCCACGTCGTCGTAGGGTCTGCTGTACTGCGTCGTCTCGGTGCGGATCGCCATGCCTCCGAGGGCGAAGACGATGAGTGTGCCGATCGTGAGACCAGCGATGACCAGGTACGTGGTCGCGACAGAGAACAGAGGCCGGGCGATGAGGCCGCTGAGCCCCACGCCGATCGCTGCGACGATGATGATCTCGGCCACGAGCACGAGCAGCGACACGAGCAGCACGAGCGGGTTCGATCCTCCCCCGAGCAGCGAGATCGCCAGGAACGGGATCGCGACGATCAGGAAGGCGAAGCCGGTCGCCACGGCGGCGACGAGCTTGCCGAGCATGATGTCGCCGGTAGAGACCGCGGTCACCTGGACGGCCGCCAAAGTCGCCGCCTCGCGGTCGCCGTTGATGGCGTTTCCGCTCAGCGTCGGAGAGACGAGCGCGACCAGGAGCAGCACCATGTTCACCACGATCGAGAACACACCGGCTCCGACGAACTCGCCCCAGGCATAGACCGCGAAGGACAACGCGGTCACACCGATCAGGACGACGGCGAAGACACCGAGCAGGATGTACCAGCCGACGCTGCGCAGTCGCTGGGTCAGCTCGAGACGCGCGATGATGCGGATGTTCGTGAGGCTCATGCTCCCGCCTCCTCGGCGTTCGGGGCGGCGGGCGGGGGTGGCGGCGCCGTGGGCGGCGCCGGTGCCGGTGGGGCCGAAGCCGTCGCGGCAGCCGCCGCGGCGGCCTGGTGGTTGAGCGTGAGGAAGGTGTGTTCGAGCGCACTCTGCGCGGGTGCGAACTCCGAGACGCTGAGCCCGGCGTTCACCAGGGCATGCAGCCCGAGGGCGGCCGCGTCCTCACTCTCGAACCCGACGAGCACTCCCCCACGGTCGGCACCGAGCGACTCCAGGGGGATGCCGAGAGTCTGCGCCACCTGCCACGAGTCCGCGTTCTGCCGCGCGGCATCCGCCCCCACGAGCCGGATCCGCCAGGCGCGGCCCGTCGCCTGCGCGGGAGCGGCATCGACGACCGAACCCGCGACGAGGAAGACGGCATCGTCGACGACCTCCTCCAGCTCCGAGAGGATGTGGCTCGAGATCAGCACCGTGCGCCCCTCTGCGGCGAATCGTCGCAGCAGCACCCGCAGCTGGATGCGCGCCTCGGGGTCGAGCCCCGACGCCGGCTCATCGAGCAGCAGGACCTGCGGGTCATGCACGAGCGCGCGGGCGAGGCCGAGCTTCTGCTTCTGACCGCGGGAGAGCACCTTCGCCGGCGAGTCGGCGAGAGCACCGAGATCCACCAGTTCGAGCAGCTGCGACGCCCTGGCTGACGCCTCCTGTGGCGGGATGCCGTACAACCGCGCCGTCGTCGTGATCGTCTCGCGAGCGGTCAGCGAGGGCCAGGCGCCGAGCGAGTCCGGCATCCAGCCGAGCAGCCGCCGAGCAGCGAGCGGGTCCTCAGAGGGATCCACCCCGCCGATGCGGATGGTGCCGGCGTCGGGAGCCAGGAGCGACGCGAGCATGAGCAGCAGCGTCGTCTTGCCTGCGCCGTTGGGTCCCACGAGTCCGGTCACCCGCCCCGGTTCTGCCCGTAATGTCGCGGCTCGCACCGCGTGGACGCTCCCGAAGGATCTGCTGACGCTGTCGACGATGATTCCGGTCATGCGGTCAGTCTGGCATCGACACCGGCCCGATTCCGCGAGACCGAAACGGATCCTCAGCGAACCGGCAGATGCTCAGGCGTCAGTGCGAGGATCGTGTCGTGCGCACGATCCTGAACATCATCTGGCTCATCTTCGCCGGACTCGGCCTCTTCCTCGGCTACATGCTCGCGGGAATCCTGCTGTGCATACCGATCGTGACGATCCCCTGGGCGATCGCGTCTTTCCGCATCGCGCGCTACGCGATCTGGCCCTTCGGTCGCGAGATCGTCAGCAAGCCCACCTCGGGCGTCGGGTCCTTCCTCGGCAACGTCCTCTGGCTGATCCTCGCCGGCTGGTGGCTGGCGATCGGCCACATCGTCTCGGGCCTTCTGCTCTGTGTCACGATCATCGGGATCCCGATGGGCATCGCCGACTTCAAGATGGTTCCGGTCTCGCTGATGCCCCTCGGCAAAGAAATCGTGTCGCGCAAGGGTGCCTTCGATCGCACACTCTGACGTCTCGCGCGGGCCAGCCCTAAACTGGCCGCGATGGATGCCGACCGCCTGATCGCCTGGGACGAGGAGCTCCGTCGCGCTCACATCCGGCTCCGCGCGGCTCTCGACGCGACACGCTCAGCCCTCGACCACGACTCGGACACCCACGGGGTGGCATCCGACCTCGCCCTGTTCTGCATCGGTTTCTGCTCCGCCCTCGACGGGCATCACCTCAGCGAGGATCGTGCACTCTTTCCCGTGCTGCGCGAAGAGCATCCAGAGCTGGGCGACGTGATCGACAAGCTCATGCAGGATCATTCGATGCTCGCCCACCTGCTCGGCGGGCTGCGAGCGGCTGTCGAGAGCGGCGAGAACGCCGAGACGATCGAGCGTCACCTCGACGGCATCGGGGCGATCATGGAGTCGCACTTCCGTTACGAGGAGCGCGAGATCCTGACGCCGCTGCGCGCGCTGCACCTCGATCGGCCTGTGCCGTCGGTGCTTGGCCCGCTCTGAGAAACCGCATCAGTCGCGGAAGAAGCCGACTCCGAGATCCGGGTGATCGACGAAGACCCCGTCGACCCCTGTGCGGGCGATCACTCCCCACTCGGCCTCGTAGTCGCCATAAGCTCCCTTGCCGCCTGCGCCGCGGAACTCCGCCGCCAGGAACCGGTTCTCCGGGCGGCACGTCCAGGTGAAGACGGTGAGACCCCGGGCGTGGGCGTCGGCGACGATCGTGCTGCCCGTGGCGAGCAGCATCCGCTTGTCGACGCTGATGCCGTCGACGACTCCTGCCCAGTGGTCGAGGCCGTCGGGCGTGACGGCCTGCGGGTATGTCTGCGCCTTCGCGCCGTGCTCGACGAAGAGGTCGAACGGGCGTCCGGCCGCCTCGATGAGGTAGACGTAGGACGCCGCGATCCCGCGATCCTTCAGCTGGGCGAGCACCGTCGACTCGAACGACTCGACGATCAGCGGCAGTTCGCCGGTCGCCCAGCCCGCCGCCCGCAGATCGCGCTCGATCAGCGGTGCCAGCTCGAGGCCGATGCTCGCGAAATACGTGGCGTGCTTGATCTCGAGGACGACCCCGATCTCCCGCCCGTACTCGGCGGACCCCTCTCGCACGATGTCGAGCACGTCGATGAGACGGAGGATCGCCTGCGAGCCGCTGAAGCTCGCGCTCGACGCGCGCACCTCGGGGAGCCGCTCGCGGCTGCGCAGGGTCGCGAGCTCTTCCCACGTGAAGTCTTCGGTGAACCAGCCGGTGAGGGCCTCGCCGTCGACCCGCTTGGTCGTCTTGCGATCGGCGAACTCGGGATGCTCGGCGACATCGGTCGTGCCGGAGATCTCGTTCTCGTGGCGAACGATGAGCACGCCGTCCTTGGTCGCCACGACATCGGGCTCGACCGCGTCGACCCCCATCGCGAGCGCCAGCTCGTAAGAGGAGCGACTGTGTTCGGGACGGTAACCGGGCGCACCGCGGTGCCCGATCACGAGAGGCGATTTCCTGGGCACGCTCTCAGCGTAGGACACCCTGATGAACCCGCATTCCGGCTATCGTTGAGGAAAGAGACCTACAACCCACTTTGGAGTGAGGCCCACATGAGCAACTTCGCCTTCAACAACCCGGCGTTCCAGCAGCAGGATCCGCGGAATGTCGCGACCTACCCGGGCGCGCCGCAGGGCGCTCAGGGGGCACAGGCAGCATCGTTCCAGCACGGCACCATGGACGCCGCTGCGAACGCGCAGCTGGAGGGCATGTACGCCGCTCCGCCCGCCGGCGCCATCGAGACCGACCGCATGTCCGTCGAGGACACCGTCTGGAAGACCGCCGGACTCTTCGGGATCCTGCTCGTCACCGCAGCCGTCGGCTGGTTCCTGACGCTCGGAGGCGTCGCCGCCCCTGAACAGAACCCGTACAACCAGTTCCAGCCGAACCTGCTGCCGTGGATCGTCGGCGCGCTCGGTGGTTTCGTGCTCGCGATGGTCATCTCGTTCACGTCGCGCAAGAAGGTCCGCCCCGCGCTGATCTTCGCGTACGCGGCGTTCGAGGGTCTCTTCATCGGTGGCATCTCCGCGTTCTTCGAGGTGCTCTACCCCGGCATCGTCTTCCAGGCCACCCTCGCCACCGTCTCGGTGGTCGGCGTGACCCTGGCACTCTTCGCGAGCGGCAAGATCCGTGCGTCGAAGAAGGCCACCAAGATCTTCATGATCGCCATGATCGGCTACCTCGTCTTCTCGCTGCTCAACGTCGTGCTCACCTGGACCGGCGTCCTCGGCGAAGGAGCGGCCTTCGGTCTGCTCAGCAAGGTCGAGATCCTCGGCATCCCGCTCGGTCTGATCATCGGCGTGCTCGTCGTCATCATGGCCGCGTACTCGCTGGTGCTCGACTTCGACCAGATCCAGCAGGGCGTGCGCAACGGCGCTCCCCGCAAGTACGGCTGGCTCGGCGCCTTCGGCATCATGGTCACGGTCGTCTGGCTGTACGTCGAGATCCTGCGAATCATCGCGATCGCCCGCGGCAACAACTGACCTCCGGTCACTCGAAGAGGCCCGTCTCCTTCCGGAGGCGGGCCTCTTCGCATACTCGAAGGCCTCGGCGCAAGGGGTTGGCTGATAATCAGCTGGGAGGGCACAGTGGATCACACGAGCCCTGGCACCCCGGGGCTCACGAAAACAAAGGAGCTGAACATGAGCTTTCTCGGATTCCTTCTTCTCGGCCTGATCGCCGGAGCCATCGCGAAGCTGATCCTTCCCGGCAAGCAGGGCGGCGGATGGTTCATCACCCTCCTGCTCGGCGTCGTGGGCGCACTGCTCGGAGGATGGCTCGGAAGCCTGATCCTGAACCGTCCCCTCACGGAGTTCTGGGACCTGGGCACGTGGCTCCTCGCCATCGGCGGCTCGATCATCGTGCTGCTGATCTACGGCCTCATCGTCGGTCGCGGCAGCAAGGCCCGCAGCTGACCACATCGCGCATGGCGCGGTGACAGAACCGCCCTCGTCGGAAGCGCTGCTTCCGACGAGGGCGGTTCTTCGTGCACCTGCCGTCACCGCCCCCTGGCCTTGGCCTCGAGCACGGCCCGTTCGCGATCGTTGCCCGCGAGGGCGGCGGCGACGGCGAACTCACTCCGAGCCTCCTCGTCGCGTCCGAGCCGGAGCAGCATCTCGCCCCGCGTCGCGGGCAGCAGGTGGTAGCCGGCCAGAGCTCCCGAGGCGGCGAGCTGATCGATGATCTGCAAAGCGGATGCCGGACCGGTCGCCATCGCCACGGCTGCGGCGCGGTTGAGCTCGACGACCGGCGACGGCGCGATGCGGCCGAGTGCCTCGTACAGCAGGACGATGCGCTCCCAGTCGGTCTCGTCGACGGATGCCGCGAGCGCGTGGCACTCCGCGATGGCCGCCTGCAGGCCGTAGTGGCCGCGACCGGAGCCGAGCGCGTCCGCGGTCGCCAGCGCGGCGCGGCCTCGCGCTATGCGGCTGCGATCCCAGCGGCGTCGGTCCTGGTCGGCGAGCAGCACCGGTTCTCCGTGCTGGTCGAGACGAGCGGGGAACCGGGCGGCGGTCAGCTCCATGAGCGCGAGAAGGCTGTGCACGTCGCGTTCTCGGGGCATCAGCGCCACGAGAACACGCGTGAGTCGGATCGCCTCGAGACTCAGCTCCGGGCGCATCCACTCAGGACCGCTGCTGGCCGCATGGCCCTCGTTGAAGATCAGGTACAGCACGCCCAGGATCCCGCCGAGCCTCGCGGTGTGCTCGTCGCGGGAAGGCATCTCGAAGGGCACGTGCGCGGCGGCGAGGGTCTTCTTCGCACGGACGATGCGCTGCTGCACCGTGGCCGTCGGCACGAGGAACGCCCGAGCGATCTCCTCACTCGACAGACCACCCACCACCCTCAGGGTCAGCGCCACCTGCGCCTCCCGCGAGAGCACAGGGTGGCACGAGATGAAGATCAGCCGGAGCACGTCGTCATCGACGGCATCCGGGTCCCAGGGAGGCGCGTCCGCGGCCTCAGCCTGCTCGCGCTCCAGGTCGTGCGCGATCACCGCCATCCGCTCGTCCAGCCGCTCTCGGCGCCGCCAGCCGTCGATCGCCTTGCGCTTCGCGACGGCCGTCAGCCACGCCGCGCCGTTGCGCGGCACGCCCTCGGTCGGCCCACTGCCTCAGGGCATCGAGCAGAGCTTCCTGTGCGAGATCCTCCGCGAGGCTGAAGTCGCCGACCACCCGGGTGAGGGTCGCGACGATCTTCGCCGACTCGATGCGCCACACCGCGGCGACGGCCCTCCGCTCACTCTCGTCGTGTGCGGAGCGGGCCGCCTCGCTGAGTGCCCGGGTCGGTCATCTCACCGCTGAGCGCGACGCGCCTCTTCCTCTTCGCGCCAGCCCTTCTCCTTCTCGATCCACTCGTTGTCGGCCGGGAAGTCGGACTCGTCGGTCACCAGCCGCACCTCGAGGAACGAGCCCTTGCCGAGCGGTGCCCGACTGGCCCATTCCGCCGCCTCTTCGCGACTGGACACCTCGAGGATCCAGAAGCCGTTGAACAGCTCCTTCGTCTCTCCGTAGGGGCCGTCGGTGATGAGGGGCTTCTCGCCGCTGAAGTCGACGACGAAGCCCTCGGCGGCGTCGCTGAGGCCCTCGCCCGCCGCCAGCACACCGGCCTTGATCATCGATTCGTTGTAGGCGCCCATGGCCGCGATGACCTCTTCGAACGGCATCTCCTTGTACGCCTCGACCGCTTCGTCGTTCGAGCGCATGATCAGCATGTACTTCATGATGTTCTCCTTGGTGGGTGGGGCCGCTTCTCGACCCTCTCATTGAAGACGTCGAACGGGAACGACCCGGATCGACATCCTCGACCGAAACTCTGAAACTTTCTGCGAACGGGGTCAGCCGAGTTCGTCGATCGCGGCCCGGATCGCATCGGCGGACGCCCGCAACAGGCTCAGCTCATGTTCGTTCATGGGCGTCTCGGCGAGCGGCACGGCACCCGCTGCCCCGACCACCGACGGCACCGACAGGGCGACTCCCTGCAGACCGTATTCGCCGTCGAGCACCGTCGCGACGGGAAGCACCGCCCGCTCGTCGTGCAGCACCGCCTCGGCGATGCGGGCGCAGCTGACACCGATCGCGAGGTTGGTGGCGCCCTTGCCGCGGATGACCGCGTACGCGGCATCCCGCACCTCGATCGCGATGCGGTCGAGCTCCTCGGTGGTGAAGGGCTCTTCGGCGGGCCAGTCGAGGATGGGGACGGAGCCGATCGTGGCGTTCGACCACAGGGGGAACTCGGTGTCGCCGTGCTCGCCCACGATGTCGGCGTGCACGCTCGCAGTGCTCACATTCGCCCGATGCGCGAGACGCCAGCGCAGCCGCGACGTGTCGAGCACGGTGCCCGACCCGAACACCCGATGCGGCGGAAGACCCGAGACGCGCTGCGCGACGACCGTCATCACATCGGCGGGGTTGGTGACGATGATGAAGACCGCGTCCGTAGCACGCTCGACGAGCTGCGGCATGAGGGTCTGGAGCAGACGAGCGTTGATCCCGGACAGCTCCATGCGGGTCTGCCCCGGCTGCTGCTTGGCACCCGCGGTCACCACGATCACGTCGCTGCCGTCGACGACGGAGAGATCAGAACCGCCACTCACGGCCGCGGAGGTGAACTGCGTGCCGTGGGCGAGATCGAGGACCTCGGCATCCACCTTGTCTGTGGCGATATCGTAGAGCGCGACTTCGGCCGCACTCCCCCGGATCAGTGCCGCATACGCGACACTCACCCCGACGCTGCCCGCACCGATAACCGTGATCTTCGTCCGTGCCTTGGTCATACGCTCATCCTGCCCGAAATACCGCGAACGGGCACGGACCGTGATGGTCCGTGCCCGTTCGATGTGACCGGAGCATGCGCAGAGCACTCACTCCCACTCGCCCGCTGGCGCGGTCGAGTGCCACCAGCGCCTCTGCGAGCGGGAGCTCCTGCGTCACTCCCACTCGATGGTCCCCGGCGGCTTCGACGTCACGTCTAGCACGACGCGGTTGACGTCGCGGACTCCGTTGGTGATGCGGTTCGAGATCTTCGACAGCACGTCGTAGGGCAGGCGCGTCCAGTCGGCGGTCATGGCGTCTTCGCTCGACACCGGACGCAGCACAATCGGGTGCCCGTAGGTGCGGCCGTCGCCCTGCACCCCCACCGAGCGGACGTCGGCGAGCAGCACGACCGGGCACTGCCAGATCTCCTGGTCCAGGCCGGCCTTGGTGAGTTCCTCACGCGCGATGGCATCGGCCTCACGCAGGATCTCGAGACGGTCCTGCGTGACCTCGCCGATGATGCGGATGCCGAGTCCCGGTCCCGGGAAGGGCTGGCGGCCGACGATCGCCTCGGGGATGCCGAGCTCGCGGCCGATCGCACGGACCTCGTCCTTGAACAGGGCGCGCAGCGGCTCGATCAGCTCGAAGTCGAGGTCGTCGGGAAGCCCGCCCACGTTGTGGTGCGACTTGATGTTGGCGGTGCCCGCGCCACCACCCGACTCGACGACGTCGGGGTAGAGCGTGCCCTGCACGAGGAACTTGACCGGGGCACCACCCGAGGCCTTGGCCTCGGCGACGAGGTCGAGCTGCACCTTCTCGAACGCGCGGATGAACTCACGCCCGATGATCTTGCGCTTCTCCTCGGGGTCGGTCACGCCCTTGAGGTGACCGAGGAAGGTGTCGGCCGCGTCGACCGTGATCAGACGGACACCGGTGGACTCGACGTAGTCCTTCTCGACCTGCTCGCGCTCGCCCTTGCGCAGCAGACCGTGGTCGACGAACACAGCCGTGAGCTGGTCGCCGATGGCCTTGTGCACGAGAGCCGTCGAGACGGCCGAGTCGACACCGCCGGAGAGGGCGGAGATGACACGGGCGTCACCGACCTGCTCGCGGATGCGCTCGATCTGCTCGGCGATCACGTTGCCGCTGTTCCAGTCGGACGCGAGGCCCGCGCCCTTGTGCAGGAAGTTCTCGAGCACCTGCTGACCGTGGTCGGAGTGCTTGACCTCGGGGTGCCACTGCACGCCGTAGAAGCCGCGCTCCTCGTTCGCGAATGCCGCGACCTTGGTGGCGTCGGTGGTGGCGAGCACGTCGAAGCCCTCAGGAGCCTTGGCGACCTGGTCGCCGTGGCTCATCCAGACGTTCTGCTCGGCCGGCTGACCGCCGAGCAGCGTGCCACCGTCACCGGAGATCACGGCATCCGTGGCGCCGTACTCGCGCAGGCCGGTGTTCGCGACCTCGCCACCGAGCGTCTGCGCCATGTACTGGAAGCCGTAGCAGATGCCGAGCGTCGGGACACCCAGTTCGAACACGGCCGGGTCGAGACGCGGAGCGCCTTCTTCATAGACCGACGAGGGACCGCCCGAGAGGATGATCGCGACCGGGTTCTTCTCGGCGATCTCGGCGGCCGTGGCGGTGTGCGGCACGATCTCGCTGTAGACACCTGCCTCACGCACGCGACGGGCGATCAGCTGCGCGTACTGCGCGCCGAAGTCGACGACGAGCGCCGGGCGCTGCTGGGTCTCGGACTGTTCGGTCACCGGACACCTTCCGTGGCAGGGGCGGAGGCCTCGGCGGCCTCACGAGTGGAGAGATAGGTCTTGACCTCGCGCGCCACGATCGCCTCCATGAAGAAGGAGAGCAGCGGAACGATACCGCCGAGGGCGAGCAGGATGAATCGCGGGAACGGCCAGCGCATGAGGCTCCACACGCGGAAGCATGCGAAGAGGTACACCACGTAGAACCAGCCGTGCGCGACCAGGATGAACAGCGATAGGTTGACGCCGTCTCCGAGGGAGGTCATCTCGCACGAGTTCGTCCACGGAGCGAAGAGCGACCACCATTGGCAGTCGGGACCGGCGAGCACCCCGGCGAACCAGAGGAATCCGCCCGAGCCTCCCGCGAAGAGTTCGAGGTGGATCGGCGTGTACTTGAGCACCATCTCGGCGAGCAGCAGGAGCAGCATGACTCCGGTGATGATCGACGCGATCTGGTAGAACTTCAGCGCACCGCGGATCGCCGGAAAGCTGGCGACTTTCGGTTCGGGCATGACACCAGTCTAGCCGGGGAGAATCCGCGCCGATTCCGGCTCAGGGCGCTGGCGGCCGGGCCACGAGGAGCTCGGCGCGACCACTCACCGCGAGCGCTCCCGCCGCGTGCGGAACGAGCAGGGCGGCCCCGGCCGAGGACTGCTCGCCGTCGATCGCGATGCGACCCTCGCTCACGACCACGATCGAGAATCCCGGTTCGATCACGACGGAGCCATCGACAGGGATGCGCTCGAGTCGGAAATACTCGTCGGCGGCAGCGGGGAATGCGGATCCGGATGCGGGAGCCGTGCTCACGAGCGTCGAGATCTCGACGTCCGATCGCCCCCGCCGGTTCACCGCGGCGAGCGCGAGATCGAAACCGAGCCCGAGATGGCCGAGCGCGGCACCGTCGATCGCGAAGTCCTCCCACTCGAGCAGGATCGACAGGTCTTCGGGCTGCTGCAGTTCGAGAAGAAGGATGCCGGCGCCGATCGCGTGCAGCTCGCCCGGCGGCACCCAGACGACGTCGCCTGCGGCCACCTCGATCTCGTGCAGCAGACCGAGCAGCGCGGTGACGTCCTGCCGCGTCACGAGATCGGCGAGCACAGGGGCGTCCACGTCTTCCTTCAGGCCGACATGCACCGTGCCGCCCTGCAGGATGTACCAGGCCTCGGCCTTGCCGTGCGCCCGCCCGAGATGCGCCGCGGCGAAGTCGTCGTGCGGATGCGCGTGCACGGGCAGCCGCTGTCCGGCATCCAGCAGCTTCACCAGCAGGCGGGTGTCCGAACCCCACCGTGCGACGTGGTCGTCTCCGAGCCAGGCGGTCGGATCCTGCTCGATCGCGACGCGCAGCACACGCCCGTCCGGAAGCGTGGTGAGCCCGAGCGCGGGCTCACCGTTGACGGTGGTCGTCGAACCGATCCAGTCCTCCGGTTCGCGGGGCGCGGTGCCCTCTTCGCCACGGAAGGCGCTGATGCGCGCGCCACCCCGGTAGAAGCGCTCAGCCGGACGGTTGGACGGCAGCCGGATGGGGTTCACACGCTCTCCTTCGCTCGCACGACACCGGCGAGGAATCCGCCGACGAAAGTGTCTCCGAGGCCGACGGTGGTCGGGGTCGCGACGTCAAGCGAGAACGCCGCGACCCCGACGGCGCCGGGCAGGGCAGCCTCGACGGCGGCGACGAGGGATTCTCCTCCCCCGTGCCGGGGCATCGTGTCGGTGTCGTCCACATCGGCGGCTGTCAGCCCGTCGCCGACGCGATACCGGGTGGCGGCGACGCGGACGGCGCTCTCGAGCGCGGCACGGTGCCGACCGGCATCCGGCCCTGTCGCGATCGCCCAGTAGCGGGTGTGCACGACCAGCGCTCGCGCGGGCATGATCGTGTGGACTTCGCGAAGGGCCCGGATCACGTCGCCTCTGTCGAGAAGGTTCACCGCCCGACCGAGATACTCCTGCAGCTCGTCCTCGTTCATGCCGTAGACGTCGATGCGCGGCAGCAGTCGTGCGCGCACGGTGTCCGCGAAGTCGCGCGTGTAGAAGCCGGCGTCCTCGTAGTAGACGAGTGCGTCGCCGGGCAGGCTCTGCATCGCCCGCTGCACGTCGGCGAGGCGGAGCTCGAGCAGGTCGTGGTCCTGCATGGTGTTGAACCCCGAGACGAGGAACACCGCGGCGTCAGCCAGGGTCGCGGGCAGATCGTTCGAGAGCAGCATCCGTCGGTTCGGCGGGTCGTTCGCGAAGATCAGCCGATTGGGCGCGGGCGACAGCACCTCGCCGTCGGTGAGCCGCACGTGCGCACCGACCGGGTACTGCACGATGAGATGCGGATCGAGGGTGTCCTCGGTCGCCGAGCAGATGTACGAGATCGCCGCGGGGAGCAGCCGACGCACGTTGTCGTCGATGCTCACGAGGTGCTGCACGCTGGGGATGCCGAGGGCGTCGAGGACGAGGCCCGCGCGCACCCCGGTGCCCCCGAGCGTGATCTCGTGCGCGAAGTGCGAGACGAAATCCTCGATGACGTCGGATGAAGCGACGAATCGCTCCGCTCCGGTTCCCGAGGCGACGAAAGCGAGCACTGCCACCAGCAGCGAGCGTTCGTCGGTGATCGGCGCCGTGGTCGTCAGCTCGTGCCGCCGCACGCCGTGGGCGTGCGCGAGCGTGTCGAAGACCGACGGATCCCACATGAGCTCATAGTCGACGGTGCCGCCGAGTCCGAGCACGAGCTTTCTGTCCACGTCGCCGATCATCCTCCGATTGTCCGCAGATCAGTACAGCGTCGCCTTGCCGTCTGCGCCGAACAGGTCGATCTTCTCCGCAGCCGTGGCCTTCATCGCCTCGAGCGCCGCCGGCTGGATCGCGTTCGGCTCGCGCAGACGACGGTCGGTGCCGAGCACCTCGCGCATGCGGTCGTGGTACGAGACCTTGATGTCGCTGGAGATGTTGATCTTGTTGACGCCGAGCTCGACCGCGCGGCGCAGCTCGGCGTCCGGGTTCGACGACCCGCCGTGCAGCACGAGCGGGATGCCGACTGCCGCCTTGATCTCCTCGAGCAGGTCGTGGCGCAGCTCGGGGTTCTTGTCGCTCGGGTAGAGGCCGTGCGAGGTGCCGATCGCGATCGCGAGGCTGTCGACCCCGGTCTCCTCGACGAAGCGCACCGCGTCGGCGGGGTTCGTGTAGATGATCTCCGCTGCGCCGGACTCGCCGTAGCTGTCGTTCGCACCGATCGTGCCGAGCTCGCCCTCCACCTGGATGCCCACGGCATGCGCGGCGTCGACGACCTTGCGGGTCAGCGCCACGTTCTCATCGAACGGCAGCAGGGACGCGTCGATCATGACCGAGGTGAAACCCGCCTTGATCGCGGTGATGATCTGCTCGTAGCTGCCGCCGTGGTCCCAGTGGATCGCGACGGGCACGCTCGAACGGTGTGCACGGGAGTGCATCGCGACGATCAGATCCGTGGTGATGTGCGACACCTCGTCGGGGTGGATCGCGATGATGACCGGGGCCGACTTCTCTTCGCTGACATCCATGATGCCGTTGAACATCGCCCAGTCGCTGATGTTGAACGCCGGGATGGCGAAGTTGTTCTCGTTGGCGACATCGAGGATGGATTTGCCGGTGTAGAGCACGTGATTCTCCTGTTTTCGTGGTGGTCGGGGATCCGTCGGCGCGACGTCAGCTCTTCACGGACCCCGCCGTGAGACCGCTGATGAAGTACCGCTGGAAGAAGAGGAAGAGGATGAGCACGGGAATGGAGCCGAGCACGCTCATCGCCATGATCTGGTTCCACTCGTACGAGTGCTGACCCATGAGGAGCTGGATGCCGATGGGCACCGTGCGCATGTCGATCGTGCGGGTGAGCGTCAGCGCGAACAGGTACTCGTTCCACGCGATCATAAACGTGTAGATGCCGACCGACACGATGCCGGGGATCGAGATCGGCACCAGGATGCGCCACAGCGCCGTCATGGACCCGGCGCCGTCGACACGGACGGCCTCGTCGAGCTCCTTCGGGAGGGTGTTGAAGTAGCCGGTCATCATGATGATCGCGTAGGGCAGCGTGAACACCATGTAGGTGAGGATCAGCCCGAGATACGAGTTGTAGAGACCGAGGGCGACCATCAGCCCGAAGTACGGGATCAGCAGCGTGATCGGCGGCACGGCCTGCACGCTGACGATCACGACGTTCAGGATGCGCTTGCCGCGGAAGTCGAAGCGGCTGAACGCGTAGGCCGCCTGGATCGCGACGAGAAGAGTCAGGATCGTGACGGAGCCGGCGACGACGTAGCTGTTCAGGAAGAACCGCATCGTCTCGGGGTTCGTGAAGATCGCGATGTACGCATCGAACGAGAACGTGTCGGTGACCAGTCGGGGCGGCAGCTCGAAGATCTGGGTGTTCGACTTGAACGAGCTCGAGAGCATCCAGAGCACGGGGCCCGCGGCGAACACGGCACCGAGGATGAGGCCGATCATCACGCCGGTCTTGGCGACTCGACGCTGGTTCTGAACCGTGAGAGCCATGATCAGTCCCTCGCTTTCTGGTGACGGACGTAGAAGACGGCGAGCACCATCGACATGAGCAGGACCAGCACGGCGGAGGTCGCCGCGAGCGAGAAGTCGTATTTGGCGAAGGCGAGCTTGTACGTGAAGGTGCTGAGCACCTCGGTCACGTCGATCGGTCCGCCACCTGTGGTCATCCAGATCAGGGCGAACTGCTGCGAGGTCCAGATCAGGTCGAGGAGCACGAGGCTGACGATGATCGGCCGCAGCTGCGGGATGGTGACGTTCCAGAACCTCTGGATGGCCCCCGCGCCGTCGACCGTGGCGGCCTCGTTCAGCTCGTTCGGGATGCCCTGGAGGCCGGCCAGCAGACTCACCATGAAGAAGGGGTAGCCGGCCCAGATGTTGATGAAGATGATCGTTCCGAGCGCGAGCTGCGGCGACGCGAGCCACTCGATGTCGGTGTTGAGCAGGAAGTTCACGACGCCGTTCGGGGCGAGGAGCATGCGCCACAGCACGGCGATCACCGCCACGGTGAACAGCCACGGCAGCACGTACAGTGCCCGGAAGAAGGAGCGCGAGAACCGGCCGAGCAGCGGGCTGTTGAGCATCATCGCGAAGGCGAGTCCGAGCACCAGGTGCGCGACCACACTCGTCACCGTGAAGAGGATCGTGTTGCCGGTCGCCTTCCAGAAGCGCGGGTCCCCCAGGATCTCGACGTAGTTGCCGATGCCGACGAACTCGGGCGACTTGTTCAGGATCACGTTGTCCTGGAACGAGTACCCGATCACCATGACGATCGGCACGATCATCAGGACGAACAGCAGGATGATCGTCGGCGAGAGGAAGGCGTACGACTCGGTGGTCTTGCGCAGCTGCCGTCTGCGCCGGGACATCGGGACCCCGGTGACGATCACCTCGGTGTCGTCGACTGTTCTCAGACTCATGGGAAGCATGGCTCCTTGGTTGGTCGGGTGCCGCATCGCATCGGGAGCGATGCGGCACCCCGTTCATTCGGGAAGCGGGTGATCAGAACTCCGCTTTCCAGCTCTCCTGCGCCTTCGTGAGCGCGTCGTCGATCGACTGCTGACCGTCGAAGGCCGACTGCAGCTGCTCGCCGAGCTGACGCATCAGCTCTTCGGCGACCGGAAGCCCGGTGAACTCGTTCGCGGGGTATCCGGCCTGGTAGATCTCGAACGCCTGCGCGAACAGCTCGTCGTCCTCCACGAACCCGGGAACGGACTTCGAGTTGCCGGGGAAGGCATTCGCCATGGTCGAGAGCTCGGAGTTGGTCTCCTCGCTCATCAGGAACTCGACCAGCTTGAACGCCGCATCCTTGTGCTCCGAGTTCTCGGCCACGCCGATGCCCCAGGACGCATAAGGGATGCCGCGCTCGCCGTCGTAGCCGTCTTCGGCGGGAAGAGCCGAGATAGAGAACTGCAGATCCGGGTTCGTCTCGCGAATCAGGTTGATGTGGGCGAGCGAGTCGATCATCATGCCGACTCGACCGTTGGTGAACTCCTCGACCTTGTCCTGCTCCTTCATCGTGAAGGAACCCGACGCGATCGAGCCGTCGTCCCACATGCCGCCGATGAAATCGACCGCCGAGGTGACATCGTCGTTCGTCAGGTCGGGCTGACCATCCTTGAGCATCGAGCCGCCCGAGGCCCACACCCACGACATGACGTCGTTCTGCACGCCGTTCGGAGCCTCGAGCGAGAGCGGGAGCACCCAACCCGAGACGTCGCCCCCGAGGGCCGAGACCTTCGATGCGGCATCCGCGAACTCGGTGCGCGTAGCCGGCGGGGCGGCGACGCCCGCGTCTGCCAGCAGGGTGTCGTTCGTGAACATCGGGTACACGAAGTTCACGACCGGGATCATGTAGGTGCTGCCGTCGACCTGGATCTGACTCGCCAGCTCGCTGTCGTCGTAGTCGTTCTCCTCCATGAGTGCGGTCAGGTCGGCGATCACGCCCTGCGACGCGAAATCGTTGACCCACGCGCCGTCGAGTCCTACGACGTCCGGCATCGTTCCGGATGCCGCTCCTGCGAACAGCTGCTCCTTCGTCGATGCGTACGGTCCGCTCACGAGCTTCACCGTGATGCCCGGGTTGGCGTCTTCGAACTCGTCGATGAGCGCCCGGAACTCACCGTCGGGGAGCTCGGGCTCCCACCACTGCGCGAACTCGATGGTGACGTCTCCGCCATCGGATCCATCGGTTCCGCTGCCGCCTGCCGCGCACCCCGCCACGGCCAGGACTGTCACGGCTGCTGTCGCTGCGCCGGCGAGCTTCAGAATGCGTCGCCCTCGCCCCACTGTGATCATCACTTCTCCTCTTCGAGATCGTGCCGCACAGCGCTTCAATGCTCATTCGTGCGGTTTTGAGCCATGTTATGCCGACATTTGCAGGAACGTCAAGCGTTTGTACCGAGAAACCACCCTCGGCGACGGCCGATTTTCGCTCACTTCCCGAGATACCGCGGTCGGGCAGCCTGCTCGACCGCAAAACCTGTGCGGATTTGTGCCGAAGTCTGCCGATTTTTCATTCGACTGTGCTAGAGATGTGTGCATGGAATCACCCGCACCGTCGCAGAAGCGGCGACTCCCCGCTGGTCGCAAGGCCGATCTCGCCGCCTTCGTCGAGCAGGTCGGCGAAGTGACCGTCGGTGGTCTCGCTGAGCACTTCCGCGTCTCCATCGACACCATCCGTCGCGACCTCGACCAGCTCGATCGCGAAGGTGTGGTCGTTCGAACCCACGGCGGCGCGGTCAGCGCCGAAGCTCAGCTCAAGGACCGGGCACTCGACGTGCGTCTGCGGATGCAGACCGAGGAGAAGGAGAAGATCGCGCGTCTCGCCGCCGGGCTGATCGACGACGGTGCTGTCGTCATGATCAACGCGGGCACGACCACTCTCGCCCTCGCGCGTGCGCTGCGCAATCATCGCGACCTCACGATCGCGACGAACAACCTGCGGATCCCTGCCGAGATCTCACCGTCGGTGTTCCGTGACCTCTACGTGTTCGGCGGAGCGGTGCGCGCCATCACGCAGGCGACCACCGGACCCGTCACCTTCACGATGACCCCGGGCGGACCCGAGGTCGACATCCGATGCGACCTGGCGCTGATCGCCGTCGGGGCGATCGACGCGGCCGGATTCTCGACCTCCAACATGGGGGACGCCAACATGATGGCCGAGATGATCCAGCGCGCCGAGCGCACCGCCGTCCTCGCCGACTCGTCGAAGGTCGGGCGACGACTGTTCGCGCAGGTGGCGACCCTCGATCGTGCCGACTACCTGGTCACCGACACCGCCCCCGACCCCGAGTTCGCCGCGGCGCTCTCGCAGGCCGAGGTCGAGGTCGTCAGCCCCTGACGCCTCCCCGTCGCCAGGGGCCGAACCCCTCAGACCGCGTCGAGGTCGGTCTCGAGCAGAGACGCGAGTTCGTCGAGCGCCTGCTCCGCGCCGTCGGCATCGGAGCGCAGGGTCACGGTCGTCCCCTTCGAGGCGCCGAGGCCCATGAGCGCGAGAATGCTCCCGGCGTTGAGCTCCGATCCTCCGGCCACCGAGATCGTGACCGGGATGCCCTTCTCCTGCACCGCCGCGACGAAGAGCTTCGCCGGTCGAGCGTGCAGCCCCGAGCCGCTTGCGATGGTCGCCTGTCGTTCTGCCATGTCGATCTCTCTCTCGTGTGATTCTCTTACCAGGATGACGCGTGGGTGGTCAGGCCGCCGTAGCGGCGAGCGATGCATCGCGCGAGGTCTTCGACCGAGCGAAGCGCTTGAGCCCGATCACCGCGAACGCCGTGACGAGGGTCCCCGCCACCAGGGCGATCAGGAAGCCCCAGATGGGGTCGATCGCGAAGAAGACGAAGATGCCCCCGTGCGGGGCGAGCGACTGCACGGAGAACGCCATGCTCAGTGCGCCCGTCACCGCGCCGCCGAGCATCGAGGCGGGGATCACGCGCAGCGGGTCGGCAGCGGCGAAGGGAATGGCGCCCTCGCTGATGAAGGATGCTCCCAGCAGCCAGGCCGCGACGCCGTTCTCGCGCTCGACGGGAGTGAACAGTCGACGGTCGAGCACGGTCGAGGCGAGTGCCATCGCGAGCGGAGGCACCATTCCCGCGCACATCACGGCGGCCATGATGAGGTACGGCGTGGGGTTCTCGGTCGAGGCGGAGGCGAGTCCGGCTGTAGCGAAGGCGTAGGCCACCTTGTTGACCGGTCCCCCGAGATCGAAGCACATCATGAGCCCCAGGATCACGCCCACCAGGACGATTCCCGAGGTGCCCGCGAGACCCGTCAGCCAGTCGTTCAGCACGAGCATCAGCCAGGCGATGGGACGACCGAGGAACAGCAGCATCAGGCCGGATGCCGCAAGCGACGCGAGGAGCGGGATGATGACGACGGGCATGAGGCCGCGCAGCCAGCGCGGCGCATCGATGCGGCCGATGGCCCACGCGACCGTTCCGGCGAGAAGACCTCCGACGATGCCGCCGATGAAGCCGGCGTTCATGAGCACCGCGACGGCGCCGGCGACGAAGCCGGGCGCGATACCGGGCCGGTCCGCGATCGCGAAGGCGATGTAGCCCGAGAGGGCCGAGACCAGGAACCCCATCGAGGTTGCACCGATCACGAACAGCACCGATCCGATGTACTGTCCGAGCCCACCCGCAGGCAGATCCCACAGCGCGTTCTCGAGGATCACGGTGAACGCCTGGTTGTCGGCGTTCACCTCGTAGCCGCCGAACAGGAAGCCCAGCGCGATGAGCAGACCGCCACCCGCGACGAACGGGATCATGTAGCTGACGCCGGTGAGCAGGATGCGCTGGATCCTGCGGCCCATCGACTGCGGCGCGGCCGCGGACGAGGCACCGGATGCGGAAGACGCGGACGATCCCGCGACCTTCGCCGCCGCAGGGTCGGCTGCGGCGGCGATCGCCTCGGCGATGAGCTGCTTCGGCTCCTCGATGCCGCGCTTGACACCCGAGCGCACGACCGGCTTGCCGGCGAAGCGCTCCTGTTCGCGCACGTCGACGTCGACGGCGAAGATCACGGCATCCGCCTGGTCGATCACGCTCTGAGGCAGCGCCTTGTATCCGCTCGATCCCTGTGGCTCGACGACCAGGTCGACCCCCTGCTCCCGACCGGCCGCGGTGAGCGCATCGGCGGCCATGAAGGTGTGGGCGATGCCGGTGGCACACGCGGTGACCGCGACGATCCTGGCCCGCGATCCTGCTCCTGTCGCGGGCGCCGTGGCTGCGGTGGCCGGCTGGGTGGCGGGTGCGTCGGCCGGAGAATCGGCAGCGGGCTCATCCGCGATCGCGGCATCGACGATGCGCACCACCTCGTCAGCCGAAGCGGCAGCACGCAGGGCCCCGGTGAACTCCTCCTGCATGAGGCTGCGGGCGAGCTTGGAGAGCATCGCGAGATGCGCCTCCGCCGCGGTGTCGGGCGCCGCGATGAGGAAGACGAGATCGGCGGGGCCGTCGGGTGCGCCGAAGTCGACGCCGGGCGCGAGCCGCGCGAAGGCGAGGGTCGGGATCGTCACCGAAGCGCTCTTCGCGTGCGGGATCGCGATTCCGCCCGGAAGGCCGGTCTCATCCTTCTCTTCGCGCGCCCAGGCATCCGCGAAGAGGCCCTCGCCGCTGCTGGCACGGCCCTGCGCGGCGACCCGCTCTGCGAGAGCGCGGATGACCGCGGCCTTGTCGGTGCCGAGCGGCGCGTCGATGCTGACGAGCTCGGCGGTGATGGTGTCGGACATGATGACCTCCAGTGGTCGTCAGTGATCAGATCGATCGAACAGAGATGTCGTGGTGCCCGAGGTCGGCCGGGGCCGGCACCTGGGTTCCGGGGAGCGATGCCGCGGCGGCACCGTAGCGGATGGCAGACGTGAGCCGGGCCTGCGCGTCTCCGCCGGCGAGATCGGCGAGCAGATATCCCGCGAGTGAGCTGTCGCCGGCACCGACGGTGCTCACGACGCGGATACGGGGCGCGGCTGCGAACCATGCCCCCTCGCCCGTCACGAGCGCCGCGCCGTCGCCTCCGAGCGTGATGAGTGCGGCCGCGACGCGTTCGGGAACGATGGCGCGGACGGCGTCGACGATCGCCTCGGGGCTGTTCCCGTCGACGGGCACGCCGAGCAGTTCTGCGAGCTCCTCATCGTTCGGTTTGATCAGGTCGACCGATGCACGGGCGACGACCTCGTGAAGAGCGGGCCCGGATGCGTCGACGGCGATGCGCGGCGAACCGCTCCCCCACCGATCGCGCACCGCGGCTACGACATCGACGTAGAACGACGCGGCCGCCGAGTCAGGAAGCGACCCCGCGAGAACGAGCCAGTCGGCATCCGCGCTCGCGTCGACCACCGCGGTCATCACGGCCGCCGAGTCCACGAGGCTCAGGGGGCTGCCCGGGAGATTGACCTTGGTGGTGATCCCCTCGCGATCCGTGATCGCAAGGTTCGTCCGCACCTGCCGCACGACCGGAACGGTGACGGTCGGGATGCCAGCAGCGGCGAGCGGAGCACGGTAGGGGTCGTCGATCGCGAGCGGCAAGACAGCCACGGTGTCGACTCCCGCAGCGGCGACCACGCGCGCGACGTTCACGCCCTTCCCTCCGGCCTCTTCCCGTGCAGAGAGGGCGGCTTGCACCGCACCCGGACGCAGAGCCTCGTCGAGTGCGATGGTCCGGTCGAGCGCCGGGTTGACGGTGAGAGTGACGATCATGCGACCCAGACCTCCACGTCGGCCTCCGCAAGCGCAGCCGCGAGGTCGGCTGACGGCTCCGCATCCGTCACGAGCACGTCGACGTCGCTCAACGCCGCGAACGACACGAGCAGCTCTCTGTCGTGCTTGCTGGAGTCCGCCACCACGATCACGCGGCGTGCCGCGCGAACGATGGCGGCCTTGACAGATGCCTCGTCAGGGTCGGGCGTGCTGAGCCCGAATCCGGCCGAGATGCCGTTGGCCCCGATGAACGCGACGTCGGGGCGCAGCCTGCCGATGGTCGCGACCGTCTCGGCCCCGACCGCCGCAGCGGTGACCCCACGGATCCTGCCGCCGATGACGGTGAGCGAGATGTCGTCCGCCACCGCGAGCAGCGGGGCGATCGTCAGCGAGTGCGTCACAGCCTCGACGCGCGCACGCGAACCCTCGAGCGCGAGTGTGGCATTCGCCGACAGCCCTTCGGCCACGGCTGCGGCCGTCGTACCCGCATCGATGAACACGGATCCATGGAAATCCGCGCCGAGCGCCGAGAGGGCGCGGGCGGCGATCGCCCGCTTCGCCGGCCCGTGCTGCTGGACGCGCTCGAGGACCGAGACCTCATTGGTACTGTCGTCGTCCTTCGCGACCGCTCCGCCGTGGACCCGTACGAGCGACCCCGCCTCGTCGAGAGCGGCGAGATCACGGCGAATCGTCTCCGTCGTCACGTCGAAGCGCTGCGCCAGGTCGACGACCGAGACTCGTCCGTCGTCTGCCAGGATCCGTTCGATTCCCTGCTGGCGCTCCATCGCGTACATCGCTGCTCCGTTGCTGGTGGAAAACTTTCCCACACGATACAACAGAAAACCACACAAAAACAAGAGATGCATGTGGCTTCTTCTTCGCTGCCCCACAATCTCCGGACACGACGAAGCGGGCCGGAGGATCACTCCTCCGGCCCGCTCGTCACCGCATCAGATCAGAACCAGCCGTTGAGGAGATCCCAGAGCCAGTCGATGATGCCGCCGATGCCGCCCGCACGAGTGAGGGTGACGGTGGCTGTCGCCTCGTCTCCGTCCGCCTGCGACACCGCGACCGTGTACTTGCCCGGCTGCGCGTTCTTGGGAACCGTGACTGCCGTCGAGAACGTGCCGTCGGCCGTGACCTTCACGGTGCCGACCTCGATGGGCGCACCCTTTTTCGGTCGCAGCTCGACGGCCACGGTCTCACCCGGCTCATATCCCTCACCGGTGATCTGCAGCTTCTTGCCCGCAGCCACCTTCGACGAGCCGAGGTCGATCGAGCCCGCGAACTCCGCGGGCTCCTCGCCCGCGATCGTGAACGGCACCTGCACGGTGGTCCCGGTCCCCGCGACGGCGACGGTGAGCAGCTGCTCCCCGACGGCGCCCGAGGGAACCGTGAACGTGAGGGACGCGCGACCGACCTCGTCGGTCGTGTCGACGATCGTGGGGTCGACCGCTCCGGTAGCGAGCTGCGTGTCACCGAGCGACAGCGTGACGTCACCCGGAGCCTGCTCCCCCGCACTGAAGGCGAGCGAGGAGAGAGCCACGGTCACCTGGTCGCCGGCGCTGTAGCCGTCGGCGTCCGCGGCGCTGACCGAGACACCGACCGCGCGCTGGGCGAGATCGGGGGTCGCTGTCTTGTTCGCGTCGAACCAATCGACCATCGACTGCAGATCGATCTTGCCGGTGTCGCGCTTGCCCGTGCCCTCTCTGAACGTGGAGAAGTTGTCTCCACCCGCCGCGAGGAACGAGTTCGCCGCGACCGTGTAGCTCGCAGCAGGATCGATCGCCGTTCCGTCGAGAGTGATCGACGTGACGCGCGAGCCCTGTGCCGCGGCGGGGTCGTACGTGTAGACGAGCCCCTCCGAGACGCCGAGCTTGAGGAACGGACGAGCCGAACCCGCCGGCTGCCACTGCTCCTCGAGGACGCCCTTCAGCTGCGCGCCCGTGAGCGTCAACGTCACCAGGGTGTTGGCGAACGGCTGCACCGTCGCCGCCTCGCGGTAGGTGACGTTGCCGTTCGGGTCGTTCGCGTTCGACGATGCATACGTGAGGTTGGCACGGATGCCACCCGGGTTCATGAGCGCGATGTCCGCACCCGTGGACCATTTCTGCACGTCGGCCACGAAGTTGCCGATGGTGGACTCGCCACCACGGTTCTCCGAGCCGTTCGTCTGACGCGCGCGGTTGAAGTCGGCGGTGATGTCGCCGACCTTGATCGCTCCGAGCACATCGGCGTCGGCCTTCGCCTTCGCGACGATGTCGGCGACCTCGGGCACGGCCGGGTACAGAGCCTGGCCGTTCGCGGTGAGCGGCTTGATCTCGTTCGTGATCGAGATGAGCTCCTTGGACTTCGGATCGACCTGAAGGTTCATCAGCCCGAGGTTCTCGCCGTACTGACCGGCCGAGATCACGGGACGACCGTCGATCACGTGGTTGTAGGCGAGGTGCGTGTGCGCCGAGACGATGGCGTTCACATCCTCGTCGACTCCGTAGACGATCTCGCCGAGCGGCGAGTCGGGAGTGATGCTCGAGAGCTCGGTGCTCGCGGCGCCCTCGTGGACGAGGAGGATGACGACGTCGGCCTCACCGTTCGACGCATCGCCGTCGCGCAGGTCGTCGGCGACGGCGTTCACCGAGTCGGCGATGCTGCGCACCTCGAGATCGGCGATGCCCTCCGGCGACACGAGCGAGTCGAGGTCTTCGGTCACGGCGCCGATGAAGCCGACCCTGACCCCGTCGAGCTCCTTGACCCAGGCCGGAGCGAGCGCGGGCTCGCCGGTCTCGGTGAGGAACACGTTCGACGAGATGTACTCCCAGTCCGCGCGGTCCTGCACACGGTCGCGCAGGTCCTCCCAGCCCTGGTCGAACTCGTGGTTGCCCGCGGCACTGACGTCGAGACCGGCCGCGTTGAGAGCGTCGATCGTCGGGTTGTCGTCATTGATGAACGACGTGAACGTCGAGGCGCCGATCAGATCGCCGACGCCGGCGAAGATCGTGTTCGGGTTCTCCGCACGGAACTGCTGCACCGCACCGGCGACGACCGCGGCACCGGCCGCTGCGCCGTCGGCCTCGATGCGTCCGTGGAAGTCGTTCATCGTGACCACGTCGATGCTCACCGGAGGGATCTCCGACGAGACGCCGACGATGATCGGGTCGTGATCGCTGGAGCGGAAGGGCGTGCCCGCCTCGGTGGCGCCGAACGCGTAACCGCGGTCGCTCCACTCCGGCGAGTTGATGCTCCAGACGCCTGCTCCGGTGATCGACGCTGCGAGCGAGGGCGACGCGAGCACGTGGTCGAGCGAGCCGAGCTCGCCGTCGAACGTGTACGTGTGCTGCTCGGGTGCCTTCTCACGCGCGACGTCGCTCCAGCCGGCCGACGTGAACACGTCGATCGGGTCTTCCTTCGCGTAGGCGTTGAAGTCGCCGATCAGCAGGATGTCACTGCTGCCCGTGGTCTCCTCGATCTCTGCGGTGAACTCCTTGAGCGAGTTCGCCTGCTTCACGCGATCGGCGTTGAAGAAGCCCTGCCCGTCTGCCGGCTCCGCGCCGCCTCCCTCGGGTGCAGACTTCGACTTGAAGTGGTTCGCGACGACCGTGACGACGCGGCCGTCGACGTCGAACGCCTGGGCGATCGGCTCGCGGGCGTTGCCCCACACCGACTCGTCGGTCACGGTCAGGCTGTCGCCCACCGTCTCGACGGCATCCTTCTTGTAGATGATCGCGCTGGTGATGAAGTCCGTGGTCGCCGAGTCGTTCAGCTCATCCGGGGTGCGGACGTAGTCCCACTCCTCGCTGCCGAGTGCATCGTTGAGGCCGTCGACCAGATCGGCCAGAGCCTCGTCGAGTGACCCGCCGAGCTTGATCGAGTTCTCGATCTCCATGAGCGACACGATCTCGGCGTCGAGCCCGTTGATCGCGGCGACGATCTTCGACTTCTGGATCGCGAACTGCTCTGCGTTCGCCGCGCCTCGGGCGTTGGAGTTCTCGCTCTTCAGCGTCGTGAAGTAGTTGAAGACGTTGAAGGACGCCACCTGCACGTCGCCCCCCACCTCGGGCGCTGCCTCGGCGCGCGGGTTGGTGGTCGTGAATCCGGCCTTCTGCTCGGCCGGCGACGTGTTGTCGATCGGAACGATCGGCTGCAGCCGCCAGTCGTCGAAGCCGTACTGCAGCACATAGCCGCTGTCGCTGAAGTCGACGGTGTCGCCGTTGCGGACGACCTGCTCCTCGGTGAAGTAGGGCTGGTCATTCGGGTGCCCGCTGTTCGTCACCTGGATCGACCAGGCGTCGTCGAGGAGGATACGGTTCGCCCGGTTGGCCGCGGCGATGGCCGCCGCCTCGTCGCCCGGTCGGACGATCTCGGTGCTCTTGACGTTCAGCTCGTCGCCCGCGTTGAGCCACAGCGTGCCGAAGTTGTAGAGCTGGTGGCTCGAGGCGAGTCGGTACGTGCCTGCGGGCGCGACGTACATGTTCTCGTACTGCTCGCGGTCGGCACCGACCACCGTGTCTGGCAGCGGCGTGAGAGCGGGAACACCGACGCCGGCCTGCACGACCGAGACGCCTGCGAGCGCACTCGGGTTGATCTGGGTCTGACCGAAGTACTCGCTGACCGATCCCGTGACCGAGACCAGATCGCCGATCGCCAGGGTCGGAGCGAGGGCGTTGAGGTAGACGAAGACGCCGTCGGAGGCTCCGGGCGTGGCGTCGGTCTCTCCACCCGAGCCCTGAGTCTGGATCACGATGCCCTTGTACCCGCCGGTGCGGAAGTCCGCGGTGACGACCCCCTCGACCGTGACGGTCTGGCCGCTCAGAGGCGATACGTCTGTCGTGCCCTGCACCTCGGCGATCGAGACCTTCGCGGGGTCGGTGCCGGGGTCGGTACCGGGATCCGTGCCCGGGTCGGTGCCGCCCGCGTTCTGCGGCGTGATCGATGACGAGAGGGTGAAGTCGGCACTGTTGTCGTCGGTGTCGACACCGCCGGTGCGGTTGAGCGACTTCACATCGGTGTTGCCCGAGGGCGGAGTCGCGGCCTTGGTCTCGAACGTGTTCGAGGTGCCGTATCCCAGCACGTCGACGACGCCGTCGACGCCGGCGACCGATCCCGGGGTGAGGGTGACCGGCGTGGTGCCCTGCACCAGCGCGAGCGTGCCGTTCGTTCCGCTCGGGTTCAGAGTGCCCACGGCATCCGCCGTCGGCAGAGCCGCACCGTTCGCGCCGTTGCTGCCACCCTGCACGAGGAAGTGACCGCCTGCCGGGATCGTTCCGGTCAGTGGGGCGACCCCGCTGAAGGCGGCCGTGCCGGTCGCCGAGCGGTACTGCAGCGAGAAGCCGTCGAGCGAGACGGGCTGCGCGGTCGGGTTGTACAGCTCGACGAACTTGTTCGTGAACGCTGCACCGGCGCTGCCTCCGGAGAGATACGCCTCGTTGATGACCACCCCCGTCCCTGTGACGTCGGCGGAAGCGGGGGCCGCGATCAGGGCGCTGGCGCCCAGGGCGGCGACGCAGGTGGCGGCGAGGACGCCGATGCGCCCCCGACTTCTGCGATCTGAACCGGGAACCTCGTGGTTCGCGGCGTCGGGAGCGGACATCATCAGTGTTTGTCTCCTCGGGTGGGGGCTGGCGACGGCTCTCGTGAAACCGCGGCGGTGCGGGCTCTCAGCCGACGCACATGTGAGCGAGCATACGGAGGCCCTCGGACAACCTCAACGGAGTTTTCCCATTGGTCACTCAGCGCTCACCGATTGGCCGGATCGACCCCTGACGAAGGTAGAACCGGGCACCCGAGATCGCTCGTATGCGCGTGTCAGGATGCGCGGATGCGCGTGCCGTCAGCTGCCCTGAGCGGCTGACGCAGCGTCCTCGAACTCCTCGATCTCGCGCTCCCAGGCGTCTTTCGCGAGGCGATACCAGAGGTAGAACGCGAAGCCCGCGAAGATCGCCCACTCCGCGGCGTAGAAGATGTTCAACCAGTTCACCGGCGACCGCTCATCGGGCGCCGGCGACGAGATGTCGACGAGTCCCGCGTCGGCGGTGGAGGATGCGAGGAACGGCCGGTAGACGTCGAGCTGGTCGGTGTCGTGCCAGAAGCTGAGCAGCGCGGCCGTCGACATCCGATCCATGCGTGTGGGGTCGTCGGCCGGGGGTGTGGACGGCCCCTCGTCGGAGATGATGCGTCCGGTGACCGCGACCACCGCGCCGCCCTCGGCATCGGAGGCGAGCTGCTCCACCGCGGCGTCGGCGACGGCGCGGTCGTCCGTCCAGCCGATCGCCACCGCGATCGAGGTGCGGTCGGCCACCCGCAGCTGGCCGGTCACCCAGTACCCGGGGACATCGTCGTTGTATCGACTCGAGACGACGAGGAAGTCCTGCGGCACCCACGTCCCCGAGGTCTCGACCTTCTGACCGACGAGCGGCTCGGCGAGGTACTCCCCCGGCTGCAGGACGCCGGTCAGTGGACGCACCTCTTCGGTGATGCCGGGAGGCGGCGGGTCGGTGTCGATCGCGCGCTCCAGCTGCCACTGGCCGAGCCAGGCGAAGACTCCGGCGACGACCAGGCACAGCACGAGCATCCCGATCCAGCGCCCGCGGAGCATGACCTCGCGGAGGGTCGGGGGGAACAGTGCAGGTGTCGTCACGGTGTCGAGCAGGGCCTCAGGCCTCGTACGGAGCGAGGACGACTTCGACGCGCTGGAACTCCTTGAGGTCGGAGTATCCGGTCGTGGCCATCGACTTGCGCAGCGCGCCGATGAGGTTGGCCGTGCCGTCGACGACGGGAGCCGGCCCGTAGAGGATCTCCTCGAGCGTCCCGATGCCGCCGACCTCGACACGACGGCCTCGGGGCAGCTTCGGGTGGTGAGCCTCGGGGCCCCAGTGGAATCCACGGCCGGGAGCATCGGTGGCGCGGGCGAGCGCGACGCCGAGCATGACGGCGTCGGCACCCATCGCGAGCGCCTTGACGATGTCGCCCGAGGTGCCGACTCCGCCGTCGGCGATCACGTGCACGTAGCGTCCGCCCGACTCGTCGAGGTAGTCACGACGAGCCGCCGCGACGTCGGAGACCGCGGTGGCCATCGGTGCGTGGATGCCGAGCGTGGCACGCGTGGTGGAGGCTGCGCCCCCACCGAATCCGACGAGCACTCCGGCCGCACCGGTGCGCATGAGGTGCAGTGCCGCGGTGTAGGTGGCAGCACCGCCGACGATCACGGGCACGTCGAGGTCGTAGATGAACTTCTTGAGGTTCAGCGGCTCGTCGACGCTGGAGACGTGCTCTGCCGACACGGTGGTGCCGCGGATCACGAACAGGTCGACCCCGGCGGCTGCGACCGTGTCGTAGAACTCCTGCGTGCGCTGCGGGGTCAGCGAGCCGGCGACGGTCACTCCGGCTTCGCGGATCTCCGCGATGCGCTGGGTGATGAGCGCGGGCTTGATCGGCTCGGCATAGAGCTGCTGCATGCGCGCGGTCGCCTGACCCTCATCGAGACCGGCGATCTCGGCGAGCAGCGGCTCGGGGTTCTCGTAGCGGGTCCAGAGTCCCTCGAGGTCGAGCACGCCCAGTCCGCCGAGCTGCCCCAGCATGATCGCCGTCTGCGGGCTCACGACCGAGTCCATCGGCGCTCCGAGCACCGGGATTCCGAAGCCGAAGGCGTCGATCGTCCATGCGGTCGACACGTCCTCCGGGTTTCGCGTGCGCCTCGACGGCACCACCGCGATGTCGTCGAACGTGTACGCGCGTCGCGCGCGCTTGCCTCGGCCGAGCTCGATCTCCATGGTCACCCCTCCAGACTACCGGGCGCGCGCGAGCGCGCCGACGGGCTGGGAGACTGGGAGGGAGATCGGGAGGCAGTATGTCGGTGGACGCCGTGGAGGTCGCCGTCGTCGGCGGTGGCGTGATGGGACTCGCGACCGCGTGGGAGCTGGCCAGACGGGGGTTGCGCCCCGTGGTCTTCGAGCGCTTCGCCCGCGGGCACCGCGAAGGCGCCTCGCACGGCGCGACGCGCAACTTCAACAACGCCTACGACGAGGAGCACTATCTCGATCTGCTCGTCCGTGCGAAAGAGGGGTGGGATGCCCTGGGACTCGTCGACGGCGAGCCCCTGCTCCGTCTGCACGGCCTCGTCACACACGGCGATGTGGACCTGGGGTCGATCGAGCGCAGGCTCACCGAGCGGGGGATCCACGCCGAGATCCTGTCGTCTCACGACGCCGCGTCACGCTGGGCCGGCATGCGCTTCACCGATGCGGCGCTCTTCTCGCGCGATGCGGGTGTCGCCCGGGCGTCCGCGACCATCGGCGAGTTGGAGCGACGCATCGTCGACGCCGGCGGCGAGGTGCGGTGGGACACTCCCGTGACCCGCATCGACGAGACGGACATCGGGGTCGACCTCGTCCTCACCGACGGCCGTGTACGCGCCGACACCGTGGTCGTGACGGTGGGCGCGTGGACGACGAAGATGCTCCCGGGTCTCGGGCTCCCGCGTCTCGCGGTCACCGAGGAGACACCGGCGCACTTCCGGCCCGTGGACGGATCCGTATGGCCGTCGTTCAACCATTACGTCGATCCGGCGCGGTATCCCGCGACCGTCTATGGGATGCCGACCCCGGGCGAGGGCATCAAGGTCGGCTTCCATCGTGTCGGCGATCCCGTCGATCCCGACGCGCGTCCTCACCGCATCACGCACGCCGCCGCACTCGCCGACTACGTGCGGGAGTGGATGCCGGGGGTGGACCCGGCATCCGCCGTGCCGATCAGCTGCACCTACACATCGACCGATGACAGCGCCTTCGTGCTCGACCGCCGAGGACGCATCGTCGTCGGCGCCGGTTTCTCGGGGCACGGCTTCAAGTTCGCACCGGGAGTGGGCGCGGTGCTCGCCGACCTCGCACTCGACGCGACCGCCCTGGCCGCCACGCCGTTCCGGCTGCCCTGACGCGTCGCACTCACCGAGCTCGTGCGACCCGGCGCTCGTCCCAGACGGGCGCGTCGGCCTCGTAGACCTCCCCCTCCGACCCGAAGACCAGGAACCGATCGAACGAGCGCGCGAACCAGCGGTCGTGTGTGACGGCGAGCACGGTGCCCTCGAACCGCTCGAGGGCATCTTCCAGAGCCTCGGCGGACTCGATGTCGAGGTTGTCCGTCGGCTCGTCGAGCAGCAGCAGCGTCGCACCGGACAGCTCGAGCAGCAGCACCTGGAAGCGCGCCTGCTGACCGCCCGACAGCGATTCGAACGTCTGCTGCGCCTGACGCACGAGTCCGTAGCGGTCGAGCGCCGAGCTCGCGGCATCCCGAGGCATCCCCGCTCGCCGTTCGTCACCCCGGTGCAGGATCTCGAGCAGCGTGCGACCGACGAACTCCGGATGCGCGTGCGTCTGCGCGAACAGACCGGGCACCACCCGCGCACCGAGGGTCGCTCGACCGGTGTGCGCGACGTCGGCGAGCTGCTCCCCCGTCGACGTGACGTGGCCGAGCGAGGGATCGGGGTCGCTGCCGCCGCGCGCGAGCAGCCTCAGGAAGTGCGACTTCCCCGAGCCGTTGGATCCGAGCACCGCCACGCGGTCTCCGTACCAGACCTCGGCGTCGAACGGCCGCATCAGCCCGGTGAGCTCGAGCCGCTGTGCGACCACCGCGCGCTTGCCGGTGCGCGCACCGCGCAGACGCATGTCGAAGTCCTGCGCCGGCGGTCGTTCCTCGGGCGGTCCGGCCTCCTCGAACTTGCGAAGGCGGGTCTGCGCGGCCTGATACCGCGAGGCGAACCCGTCGTTCGCCGAGGCTTTCACCTTGAGCGTCGCGACGAGGATGCGCAGCTTCTCGTGCTGCTCATCCCAGCGACGACGAAGCTCGTCGAGTCGGTCCATCCGATCGCTGCGCGCCTGGTGATAGGTTGCGAAACCGCCTCCGTGCACCCACGCCGATGCTCCGGCGCCCCCGGGCTCGAGCGTGATGAGTCGGTCGACGGCCCGCGCGAGGAGCTCGCGGTCGTGCGACACCAGCAGCACCGTCTTCGGCGTCTGACGCAGCTGCTCCTCGAGCCAGCGCTTGGTCGGCACGTCGAGATAGTTGTCCGGCTCGTCGAGCAGCAGGACCTCGTCCGGACCGCGCAGCAGCGCCTCGAGGGCCAACCTCTTCTGCTCGCCGCCCGAGAGCGTGGTGAGTTCCCGGAACCGCGCCCGCTCGTACGGCACTCCCAGAGCCGCGACAGTGCACTGGTCCCAGATCGTCTCGTGCTCGTAGCCCCCGGCGTCCGCATACTCGGCGATCGCGGTCGCGTAGGCCATCTGCGTGTCATGCTCATCGCGCTCGATCAGCGCGTTCTCGGCTGCGTCGAGCGCGTCAGCGGCCCCGCGGATGCGCCGGGGCGCGACCCGCACCAGCAGCTCGTGCACGGTCTGACCGACTTCGCCGTGGCCGACGAACTGGTCCATGACACCGAGACCGCCGTCGATCGTCACGACGCCGGCATCCGGAGTCTGATCGCCGCGGATGATGCGCAGCAGCGTCGTCTTGCCGGCTCCGTTCGGCCCGATGAGCGCGCTCGTCGACCCCGCTCCGACGCGGAATGTCACCTCGTCGAGCAGCGGTCTTCCATCGGGGAGGGTCAGCGAGACCCCTGCTGCATCTATGTATCCCACCGTGCGTGGCCGTCCTTCCGCCCGCATGGCGAGCCGACCAGGCTATCAGGATCCGAGGCCGCGCGACCGCCCGATCGAGCCGGGAGTCGCGATCAGTTCAGCGCGCCCGAGACCGGCACCGGATTCGCGAACAGATCGAGTACCGGGCAGTGATCGTCGACGACCTGCCGCAGATTCTCGTACTGCTCGTCGGAGTCAGGACCCGAGATCGAGACTCGAAGGCGGACGTCGTGGAACCCGGCCCGCCCTGACTCATCGATGCCGAAGAGCTTGCGGACATCGAGGTCGCCCTCAGCGGTGATCTCGATCTCGTCGATGGTCAGATCGAGAGCCTGCGCGTACAGCCGATACACGACGACCTGGCAGCTGATGAGCGCACCGAGGGCGTACTCGACAGGGCTCGGTGCGACGTCGTCACCCGCGAGGGCGCCGGGCTCGTCGACGAGGAACCGATGCTTGCCTGCGCGGATCTCGGTCGCCACCGACCCGACACCACGACCGGACACTGTGTAGGTCAGCTGTGCGGCGGCCGGGTCCGCCGCGATGCGCTCGTTCCACGCTCCGCCCGCGTCAGAGAGGCGCTGCGAGCGCTGCTCGGCGGTGACATCCGCGATGGCTGAGATCTGTTCCTGAAGAAGGGTCATGCCGCGAAGATACGGGCCCTGTCTGCGTCGAGCGCGGCGCGCGTCACCGGACGACACCGGACGACACCGGCGGCAACACCGCGTCTCGAGCGTGCCGGTCGGAGCGACCGCCCCCAGCGATCCGGGAATCGTGTCCGCTAGTCCGCGTCGCCGACGATCTGGATCGCTTCGGTGCGCGGGGCGACGGGCAGGACCATCCGGAACTCCGTTCCGACTCCCTCTCGACTCGTGACGTCCATGTACCCGCCGTGCGCCAGCACGATGGCACGGGTGATGGTGAGCCCGAGGCCCACACCCGGCACCGCGTTGCGGGTCGCCGTCGAGGCTCGGAAGAACCGGGTGAACAGCATGCCCTGCTCGTCCTCGGGGATGCCGACCCCGGTGTCGCGCACTGCCAGCTCGACTCCTGCGTCGATCTGACGGACGCTCGCGGTGACCTTGCCGCCGGCACCGGTGAACTTGATCGCGTTCGACAGCAAATTGTCGATCGCCTGGCCCATGCGCCCCGCATCGACCGACATCCGCACGGGCGACGACGGCACCTCGGCGACGAGGTCGATCCCCTCTCTCGTGGCGTGCGGGCCCGACGATGCCACGGCGTTGCGCACGAGCTCGACGACATCGGCCTCGCGGCGCTCGAGCGGGAATCGGCCCGACTCGACCTGCGCCGTGAAGAGAAGGTCGCCGACCAGGTTCAGCAGGCGCTGGGCATTGCGCTCGATGATCCCGACGAACTCCTGCTGCTCGGCGGTGAGCGGCTGTGCGGGATCGTTCTGCAGCAGATCGAGGAACCCGATGATCGCGCTCAGGGGTGTGCGCAGTTCGTGCGAGATCATCCCGACGAACTCGTCCTTCATCCGCGCGACCTCCACCGCACGCGTCTCGTCCGTGATCACGAGCAGATATCCCTGGCGGGAGCCGTCTGAGACCTGGTACGGGGAGACGGTCACTCGAGCCGGCACGGACGAGCCCCCTGCCGTCGTGACCTCGATGTCGGAGTCGACCGACAGCCCGCTGTCGGCCTCGTCGAACAGCGCGCGCAGTCCCGGGTGCAGCCGGTCGTCCGTGTGATCGGCATCCGGGGCGAACTGTGCGAGCACCGCGGAGGCGAAGAACCGATCCACACGCACACCGTCGAGCGCGTCGGAGACCGACATCCCGAGCAGGCGCACAGCGCCGGGGTTCCATGCCGTGATCGATCCGCAGTTGTCGGTGGCGACCACGGCCTGTCCGGTGATGGAATTCCACAGACTCGAGAACGAATCCGACAGCGCGCGATACTGCGCCTCGCTGTCGCGGAGCTTCTGCAGCATCGTCTCGTTGGCGGCGAGCGCTGAGGTCCTCTCGGTCACGTGAGCCTCGGCCTGAGCGATCCGCTGTCTCTGGAACCGCGACAACTCGTTCACGATCGCGCCGACGGTCGCGAAGACGAGCGGCCCGACCACGCCCCGCAGCCATGCGATCGCGTCTTCGGGCGGCTCGGCGATGTAGGGCAGCAGCAGCGCGATCGACGTGAGCGCGCCGATGAGGAAGACCTGCCGGAACCCCGGCGCGGCGGCGATCCAGATGACCGGCAGCAGCACGAGCGACGAGAAGAGCGACGTGGCGCCGCCGGTACCGGCGCGGAGAACGCCGATCCCGAGGATGTCGATCACCGGGATGAGCATGACCACCCACCCCTCGTAGACTCCTCGGGCGGAGAGCACAACGGCCAGCACCGTCACGGCACCGACCATGCCGAGTCCGACGATCACTGCCCAGACGTTCGAGACGGGGAACTCGGGGACCGCTCCGATGAGCAGGGCCGCGACGCCCACGGCGATCGCCGTGGGGCCCTGTTTGATCAGCGGCGTGGGATTGTCGAAGTAACGGCGCCACCCTCTTTCCAGAGACACCTGCACCGTGCTGCCCGTCGTCATCTGTCGATGCCCCGCAGTATCCTACGCAGGTCCGCCCCCACGATCGGCTTCGGCAGCGCGGCATCGGCGTCCGGATAGTCCGCCGGGTCGAGGACGGAACTCACGATCAGGAAGCAGTCGGGGAACCGGTCGCGTATCTGCCGCACGCACTCCTCCCCCGTGATCCCGGGCAGGAGGAGATCGACGACCGCCACGGCCGGGCGCATCTCGGCGAACGAGGCGATCGCCGACTCGGCGTCGCGGGCTACGAACACCTCGAATCCTTCGCGGTCGAGATAGCGCCGCAGAAGGTTCATCTGGTCCGCGCTGTCCTCGACCACGAGGGCCAGCGGCCGACCGGTCATCGAAGGAACAGCTCTCGCACGATCACGATGACGACGACGACGCCGAAGGCGAGGAGCGCCTGCGGGATCAGGAGCTTCTCGCGACGGGCATCCGCCGCGATCTCCTCCTCCTCGGGGCTTCTCGAAGGTGCATCGGTCATGAGTCGACCCGTCCGATCTTCTCGGTCTTGATCCATGCGGCGTCGGCGTGACGCCACTCCTTGATGTACGAGTCGACGGTGATGGCGCACAGCATCGATCCGTATCCGCAGACGTAGAGCAGAAGACCGGCGAAGAAACGCCCTGCGGGCAGCGGCTCGACGACACGGGCGAGCCAGATGCCGAGCATCGAGATCGGTCCCCAGAGGTAGAAGATGACCGCCCAGGTGAAACGGGTCTCATCTGTGAGGGCGAGTCCGAGGTCGCTCAGACCCGCCTCGAACAGCCAGGGGAACAGTGCGATCGCCATCAGGATCAGCGCCCCGAGACCGGGGAACATCAGCGCTTCCCGCCAGGACTGGCGGCCGATGCGTCCGTCGAGCTGCACGGTGTAGATCATCGAGAACAGATAGATGCAGGCCGCGGCGATCCACATGAAGCGGAAGACGAACTCGGCGATGTCGCTGTGCAGCACGAGCAGCACGAGCAGAGCCGTCGCCGCGAGCACCATGAAGGCGGGCAGCAGCAGGATCGTGAACCAGGCGAGACCGAACGCGAAGCTGCCCAGGTTGTGCTCGCTGCTCGGGCGGAACCACAGGTGCCGATAGATCGAGGTCAGCTGCACGTTGCCCCTGGCCCACCGCAGTCGCTGCTTCCAGAGGCTGTCGATCGTGCGGGGCTCCTCGGCCAGCACGACGGCGTGCGGTTCGAAGACCATGCGGCGGCCTGCCAGCTGTCCCTCAAAGGTCGTCATCGTGTCTTCGGCCAGGGTGCCGGTCGGGATGCGTCCGCCGATGGCCTCGAGGTTGGCCCTCGAGTGCAGCTGCGCGCCTCCGGCCAGGCAGGCGATCGCTCCCCCGACGTTCTGGGTGCGGCGGGCGGAGAGCTGCCCGATCACGTACTCGATCGCGATGAACCGGGTGAGGTAGTTGCGGTCACGGCTGCCCTCCGCGATGTACGCGGTCACGGCCCCGACCTTCTCGTCGGCGAGGTGACGGCTCATCTTGCGCAGCGAGTCGCGGGCGAAGATCACGTCCGCGTCCATGATGAGAACGGCTTCGGTCCACTCGTCCGCGAGCACGACGTCGAGCCCGTGGTTGAGCGTGTGCGCCTTGCCCTCGCCGCCCTTGTCACGACGCAGATGCACCACGCGCCCGGGGAACGCCGCCGACTTCGCGGCGACGACGTCAGGAGTGTCATCGGTCGATGCGTCGTCGATCACGTAGATGCGCAGGCGGTCGGCGGGGTACTCGAGCTGCATCAGGCGTTCGATCGCCGGCCCCAGCACGAGCCCCTCGTTCCACGCCGGGATCAGCACGGCGACGCGCGGATGATGGGGCGCGGCCCGACCGTAGTGGTTCCGGAACGCGTGCAGCGGAAGCACGACGAACTGCAGTCCCGTGTTGATCACCGGAAGCGTGCCGACGAGCACGCAGACGAGGAGGATCACGACGACGACGGTCTCGAGCCAGGTCAGATCGGCCATCAGAGGGTCCCCCAGGTGTCGAGCATCTCGCTGACGCACGAATAGCGTCCGACGTCGGACGCGATGTGGCTGTCGGTCGACGCGACGATCTCGGTGCCCGTGCGATGCAGCGCGTCGAGCAGAGGGATGCCGGGGCATCCCCACTTCTCATTCACCTCGACCATGGTGTCGGTCGCGGCGGCCGCCTGCGCCCAGGCCGAGACGCGCTCGACACCGAGGTCATCCTCGGACAGACCGATCTTGGGCAGGATCGAGAAGCAGTGCGCGAGCTGGTTGCCCGGGTGCCGGCGCATCGACTCGATCAGGGCTGAGACGAGTTGATCGAGCACGTCGTCCGTCGCCCATCCGGCCTCGATGCGCTCCCGCACGGTGCTCGGACTCAGCGGCCCGTCGACTCCGGGGAACTGGTGGTCGGCGATGAGGATGCGGTCGATTCCGGTCGGCAGCTCGGGGATGTCGAGCGTGCCTGAGGCGTCGAGGATCTTCGCCTCGACCCCGGTCAACACGGTGAGCCCGTCGGGCACCTGCAGCGCGCGCACGGCGGCGAGGTAATCGGGAACCCACGGCGTCGACTGCCGCACGTGGTCGACGAAGCGCACGGTCGCGAGCCCCGCTGCGACGGCGGCGTCGAGGTTCTCGGCGAGAGTCGAGACCGCGTCATCGGAGAAGGTCGAATGGACGTGGTGATCGCCGGTGAGGAGCGCGCGAGTCACAGGTCCTCCTGATGCCCCGCGTGCGCGGAGACGAGGACCTCGTCGACCTCGACGATCACGTCTTCGAGGAAACGCACCGAGGCGACCTCGCGGAACGCGACGGACGACGGGATCTCGCGCCCGAGGAACAGGTCGGCGACGAGCGAGGGGATGTCGACGCCCGCGGCGATCGTGAGCGGGAGCGCACCCGGGAAACGGGGGTTCACCTCGAGGAGCACGGCACGGCCCGCTCGGTCGCGTCGGAGCTGCACATTCGCGACGCCCACGAGGCCTATGGCCCGCGCGATGGATGCCGCGGCGCTTTCGAGCTCCTCGTCGTGCACCGTGCGTCCGGCGATCGCCACACCGGAATCGACTCGCGCGCGGGTGCGCGGCACAGCCGCCACCACGGATCCCGCGGCATCGGCGATGACATCGACCGAATACTCCTCACCGGGGAGGAAGTCCTGCACGATGAGCCCGTCGTCGTGCGGAAGCGCCTCGAGCGCCGCATGGTCGGGCACCATCCGAACGCCGCGACTGCCTGCGCCCTGCCGCGGCTTGGCGAAGACCGGGAACTCCCAGTCGACCGCGAGCGCATCGGAGCCCGCGAGCACCGTGCGCGGAGTGAGGCCTGTCGCTTCACAGCGCTCGGCGAGCAGGAGCTTGTCGAGCGCGACGGAGAGCGTGTCCTGCGACGGCGCCGCGAGCACGGCCGGTGCCAGCTCCGCACGTCGGCCTGCGAGGGCGGTGAGCTCGACGTCGACGGTGGAGATCACGAGGTCGAGCCGGTCCTCTGCGACCATACGGGCGATCGCGGGCACGAAGTCGTCATCGCGCCCGGGCGGCACCAGACGTCGATGTGTCGGGGGCACGAGGTAGATCCCGCTCGCCCAGCCGTCCATGTCGGCGGCGAAGACCTCGAGGTCGGAACGCCGCAGGAGCGAGCGGATCACCGCCACCCCGGCCGGGCCTCCGGCACCGGTCACCAGTACACGCGCGCTCATCAGCTCTCCCGTCGTGTGAGTTCGTGGGCTCCGATGAACTCGGCGGTCTCGCGGACGACCTCGAGCGGCTCGACCGCCGCTCCTCCTCCGAAGCGCGACCAGTAGCGGGCGGTCGCGGTCACGAAGTCGGGGTCGAGGTAATCACGGGTGGCAGTCTGGGACCCGAAGCACTCGAGCAGTCGCAGCTTCTGAGCGAGGTACTGGTCGATGCGAACGAACCGTGTCGGGCGGAAGTCGATCGTCGCCGAGGGACTCTGGTAGCACGCGACCGTGCCCACACGCCGGGTCGCGGCGATCGTCGCCTCGCTCACCGCGCGGTGATCCTGATGACGATCGTTCGACGAGTGGGTGTACACGATGGTCGGCTGCACCTCCTGCACGACCTCTTCGATCAGTCGCACCGTGGCGCCGCCGCCGGAGATCTCGGTGTCGACGAGGTCTTTCACGAACAGTCGCGCGCCGAGCATCTCGGCCGAGGCGAGCGACTCGTGCTGCCGACTCTCGGCGTCGCCTCCACGCGCGCCGCGCGAGAGAGTGAGGATGGTGAGGGAATCGCCGGCCTGGGCGTGTGCGGCGAGCAACCCGCCGACTCCGATCTCGACGTCGTCGGGGTGCGCGCCGATCGCGAGAACCACCTCCTTCGAGCGGCCGGCCTCGCGTCGCGCGCGGCCCTCCGTCACCAGACGCGTGACGGCCTCGACCAGCTTCGCGTTGTCGAGGGGCTTGGTGAGGAACTCGTCGGCCTGGGCACGCAGGGCCGAGACGGCATACTCCACCGAGACGTGCGCAGTCATCACGATGACCGGAAGCAGCGGATCCGCGCGTCGCAGCTCAGCCAGCAGCTCGAGACCGTCGAGGCCGGGCATCTCGATGTCGGTCACGACCGCGTCCGGCGCGAAGCTCTCCACGCGCGCGACAGCGGAACGGCCGTCGTGTTCGACCGCGACCTCGCAGCCTGCGCGTCTCTCGAGCACGGTCTTCACGAGCAGGGCGACGTCCGGGTCGTCATCGACGACGAGGACGCGGGGAGCATCCTGAGTCATAGGTGCGGCTCTCATGGGGGAAGTCCCCTGCCGGCCAGTGTCCGGAACGTCTCTCTGCGCCCTTCGCGCGGGGAGCTCGAGGGGAAGTCGAGCGGGTGTCACTAAATACTGGCATATCAACATACGTGACGAGGGCGCTGCACGACGAAGGACCGGACGCATTCGCATCCGGTCCTTCGTCTCTTCCGACTCAGCGCTTGTAGTTCGGCGCCTCGACGACGATCTGCACGTCGTGCGGGTGCGACTCCTTGAGTCCGGCCGCGGTGATGCGCACGAAGCGGCCCCGCTGCTTGAGCTCCTCGATCGTGCGCGCGCCGACGTAGAACATCGACTGGCGGAGTCCGCCGACGAGCTGGTACGCCACGGCGGAGACGGGTCCACGGTAAGGAACCTGACCCTCGATGCCCTCGGGGATCAGCTTGTCGTCGCTCGGCACGTCGGCCTGGAAGTAGCGGTCCTTCGAGTACGAAGTCTGCTTGCCACGGGTCTGCATGGCTCCCAGCGAGCCCATGCCGCGGTACTGCTTGAACTGCTTGCCCGACTGGAAGACGATCTCGCCCGGCGACTCGTCGGTACCGGCGAGGAGCGAGCCGAGCATGACGGCATCGGCACCGGCGACGAGCGCCTTGGCGATGTCGCCCGAGTACTGCAGGCCGCCGTCGGCGATCACGGGGATGCCGGCGGGTGCCGCCGCGAGCGACGCCTCGTAGACCGCGGTGACCTGCGGCACGCCGACGCCGGCGACGACACGCGTGGTGCAGATGGATCCGGGACCGACACCGACCTTGACGGCGTCGACACCCGCGTCGACGAGCGCCTGTGCACCCTCGCGGGTCGCGACGTTGCCGCCGATCACGTCGACGTGCGCGAAGCTCTCGTCGGCCTTGATCCGCTTGACGAGATCGATGACGCCCTGGGACTGGCCGTTCGCGGTGTCGACGACGAGCACGTCGACGCCCGCGTCGCGCAGCGCCTCGGCGCGCTCCCAGGCATCGCCGAAGAAGCCGATGGCCGCGCCGACGCGCAGGCGACCCTGGTCGTCCTTGGTGGCGAGCGGGTACTTCTCGCTCTTGTCGAAGTCCTTGATGGTGATGAGGCCCGCGAGCGTGCCGTCGTCATCGATGAGCGGCAGCTTCTCGACGCGGTGCTTCGCGAACAGGGCGATGACCTCACCGGCGGCGACGCCGACGGGAGCGGTCACGAGGCCCTCCGAGGTCATGACGTCCTTCACGAACGTCGTCTGGCGCTCGAAGCCCGAGACGAATCGCATGTCGCGGTTCGTGATGATGCCCACGAGGCGGCCGTCGGGATCGACGACCGGCAGACCCGAGATGCGGTACTTCGCGCACAGGGCGTCGACCTCTTCGACCGTGGCGTCGGGCGTCGTGGTGATCGGGTCGGTGATCATGCCCGACTCGCTGCGCTTGACACGGTCGACATGCGCGGCCTGGTCGGCGATCGACAGGTTGCGGTGCAGGATGCCGATGCCGCCCTCTCGAGCCATGGCGATCGCCATGCGCGACTCCGTGACGGTGTCCATGGCGCTGGAGAGCAGCGGCGTGGCGACCGAGATCCGGCGAGTGATCCGCGAAGAGGTGTCGGCCTCGCTCGGGATGACGTCGGTGTGCCCCGGGAGGAGCAGCACATCGTCGTACGTGAGTCCGACGAAGCCGAAGGGGTCGTGCTGGTCCATGGATAGTCCTCCTGCGGGGCGCGATCTGGGGTGAGGGTGTACCAATTCTAAGCGCCGAGGCCCCGAGGAAATTCCCGCGCGCGTCACCGCGCTCGCGCGACTTCCCGCACGCGCGCGACGACGGCTGGGCAACTTCGTGATGGGATCGTTCTCACCGTGAGCAGATCGTGCCTTGGCCGAAACAGAGCCGACACATTACGCTCATACCGTCGTACATCAGGGCCGATGCACAACTCCGTCATGGCCTGTGTACTGGGCTGGAGGTTCTGTGCGTCCGACGATCTCGGCGAAACGAAGCGGAATGCGGTGGGTCACGATCCTGCTGGCGTCGCTGCTCGCCATCGCTTTCCTCTGGTTGCAGCCTCCCGCAGCGGCCTCCGCCGAAGAGACGGATGACGGGCAGGAGATCACCGACTTCTACTTCGCGGGTGTCATCACGTTCGATGACGACCCGGTCGAAGGCGTCGTGATGACGATCGAGGGCAACGGCTTCGAGGGCGAGACCGAGACCGACGCCGAGGGCAAGTGGCGCCTGTACGTGCCCGAGAAGGAGACGTACACGCTCACCGTCGACGAGGACACCCTTCCCGACGGCGTGATCGTCGACGCGGCTCAGCTCCCCGAGGGGACGCAGCCGATCTCCGGCACCACGGCGTCGTTCGAGGTCGAGTTCGGTCTCACCGGCACCAAGATCATGAATCTCTTCCTGGGCGAGGGCGAACGGATCACGGTCTCGTTCGTCGACCAGCTCGTGTCGCGTCTGGTGGGCGGTCTGAACTTCGGCCTCCTGCTCGCACTCGCCTCGATGGGCGCCGCGCTCATCTACGGCACGACTCGACTGTCGAACTTCGCCCATGCCGAGATGGTGACGTGGGGCGGCCTGGTAGCCCTGGTCGTGACCTCGTTCTGGCAGCTGCCCCTCTGGCTCGGCATCGTCGCGGCCGTGATCGGCGGCGGACTCCTCGGCTGGGCCATGGACGCCGGCCTCTGGCGGCCGCTGCGCCGACGCGGACTCGGTATCGTCCAGCTGATGATCGTGAGCATCGGGCTCTCACTCGCCCTCCGCTACGTCTTCCAGTACTTCATCGGCGGCGGCACCCGTCAGCTCCCCGGAGCGAGCCCCACCCCGATCCAGTTCGGTCCCGTGTCGCTGTCGTACATCGACATGATCGGAATGGGCGTCAGCATCGTCGTCATCATCGGCGTCGCCTGGTTCCTGACCCGCACCCGCATCGGCAAGGCGACGCGGGCCATCTCGGACAACCCGCAGCTCGCTGCGGCTTCCGGCATCGACGTCGACAGAGTCATCCGCATCGTGTGGATCCTGGCCGGCTCGCTCGCCGCGATCTCCGGCATCCTGTGGGCGTACTTCCGTCCCGGTGTGAAGTGGGACATGGGCGTGCAGATGCTGCTGCTGATCTTCGCCGCCATCACGCTCGGCGGACTCGGCACCGCGTTCGGCGCACTCGTCGGATCGCTCATCGTCGGGATCGCGGTCGAGATCTCGACGCTGTGGATCCCGTCCGACCTCAAGTACGCGAGCGCGCTCGTCATCCTCATCGTGATCCTCCTGGTGAGGCCGCAGGGTCTGCTCGGACGCAAGGAAAGGTTGGGCTGACGATGGACTTCGGAAGCATCTTCTCCAACACCGCGGTCTACCTGCTCAGCCCCGTCACGATCGCCTACGCGCTCGCGGCGACCGGCCTCGCGGTGCACTTCGGCTACGCGGGCCTGCTCAACTTCGGAATGGCCGCGTTCATGGCGATCGGCGGCTACGGCTACGCGATCTCCGTGCTCACCTTCGGGCTCCCCTGGTGGATCGGCATGCTGATCGGCCTCATCGGCGGTGCGGTGTTCGCGATCATCCTCGGCATCCCGACCCTGCGTCTGCGAGCCGACTACCTCGCCATCGCGACGATCGCCGCAGGTGAGATCGTGCGCCTGCTGTTCACGACGCAGGTGTTCGACGAGTACACGAACTCCGCAGACGGCCTCGCGCAGTTCAACGGAGGGTTCCGCGACGCGAACCCCTTCCCCGAGGGCACGTACGGCTTCGGTCCGTGGACCTTCACGGCGAACGACCTGTGGAACCGCGTGTTCGGTCTGATCGTGCTCGCGATCGCGATCCTGCTCGTCTGGTCGCTGATGCGCAGCCCCTGGGGCCGTGTGCTCAAGGGCATCCGCGAAGACGAGGACGCGGTGCGCTCACTCGGCAAGAACGTGTTCGCGTACAAGCTGCAGGCTCTGGTCGTCGGCGGGATCATCGGCGCCGCGGGTGGCATCATCTTCGTGCTCCCGTCCGCCGTGGTCCCCGGCAGCTACACGACATCACTGACGTTCTTCCTGTGGACCATCCTGCTGCTCGGTGGAGCGGCGACCGTGTTCGGCCCCACGCTCGGGGCCGTGCTGTTCTGGGTCGTGTTCGCCTTCCTGGCGAACCTGCTCCCCGCGCTGGCGAAGTCGGGAATCCTCCCGATGTCCGACAGCCAGGCGTCCACGCTCGTGTTCGTCTTCGTCGGAGTGGCCCTGATGCTGCTCGTGATCTTCCGCCCCCAGGGGATCCTCGGAGACAAGAGGGAGATGACCTTTGTCAAATGAACTGAACCCCGACGCGGCCGCCGACAAGGCGCCCGCCACCGGCAGCATCCGACGGCCGAAGACGACCGGACTCACCACGGGCCCCGCTGTCCCCGGCGTGGGAAAGGTCGATCCGATCCTCGTGGTCGATGGGGTGCAGCGACGCTTCGGTGGCCTGACGGCCGTCGACGTCGATCACCTCGAGATCCCTCGCGGTGCGATCACGGCGCTGATCGGCCCCAACGGAGCCGGCAAGACCACCCTGTTCAATCTGCTCTGCGGATTCGACAAGCCCAACAGCGGCTCCTGGTCGTTCGACGGCACCAACCTCTCGGGTGTCCCCTCCTTCAAGGTGGCCCGCATGGGGCAGGTGCGCACGTTCCAGCTGACGAAGTCGCTGTCACTGCTGACCGTGCTCGAGAACATGAAGCTCGGCGCTCCGCATCAGCGCGGCGAGGGGTTCTGGTCGAGCCTGTTCCCCTTCCTCTGGCGCACGCAGGACCAGGAGATCGAGGTGAAGGCGCGTGAGCTGCTGACACGGTTCAAACTCGACGCCAAGGAGAAGGACTTCGCCGCGGCCCTGTCCGGCGGCCAGCGCAAGCTCCTCGAGATGGCCCGCGCCCTGATGAGCGACCCGACACTCGTCATGCTCGACGAGCCGATGGCGGGCGTGAACCCGGCTCTCACGCAGTCGCTGCTCGACCACATCCTCGATCTGAAGGAACTGGGCATGACCGTGCTCTTCGTCGAGCACGACATGCACATGGTCCGGCACATCGCGGACTGGGTGGTCGTCATGGCCGAAGGGCGCGTCGTCGCCGAGGGACCGCCCGACCAGGTCATGGAGGATCCGGCCGTGATCGACGCCTACCTCGGCGCCCATCAGGACGTCGACCTCGGTGCCGTGACCGGACGCATCCCCGTGCTCGCCGACACCGCTGCCGTGCGACTGCGCGAGCAGATCGAAGCAGAGGCCGAGGCCGAGCTCGCCGCTGAAGACACCGAGGAGGGACGCGCATGACCGAGGTCGACTCCATCAAGAACGATCACGTCGTCGTCGAGATGAAGGGTGTGCACGCCGGCTACCTGCCGGGCGTCAACATCCTCAACGGCGCCAATCTCATCGCTCGAAAGGGTGAGCTGATCGGAATCATCGGCCCCAACGGCGCCGGCAAGTCGACGCTCCTGAAGGCGATGTTCGGTCTCGTGAATGTTCGAGACGGCGAGATCACGCTCGACGGCGAGAGCATCGTCGGGCTCAAGGCCGACAAGCTCGTGAAGCGGGGCGTCGCGTTCGTGCCGCAGACGAACAACGTCTTCCCCTCGCTCTCGATCGAGGAGAACCTGCAGATGGGGCTCTACCAGAACCCCAAGATCTACGCCGAGCGCCTCGAGTTCGTCACCGGGATCTTCGCCGAGCTGGGCAAGCGCCTGAAGCAGCGCGCGGGCTCGCTGTCGGGCGGCGAGCGGCAGATGGTCGCGATGTCACGGGCCCTCATGATGGATCCGTCGGTGCTGCTCCTCGACGAGCCATCGGCCGGTCTCAGCCCTGTCCGTCAGGACGACGCGTTCATCCGCGTCTCCGACATCAACAAGGCGGGCGTGACCACCATCATGGTCGAGCAGAACGCCCGACGCTGCCTGCAGATCTGCGACCGCGGCTACGTGCTCGACCAGGGCAAGGACGCCTACGAGGGCACCGGACGCGATCTGCTGAACGACCCCAAGGTGATCGGGCTCTACCTCGGCACGCTCGGCACCGACGCAGCCTGAGAACGCACGAGAGAGGGGCGAATGCCGCGGCATCCGCCCCTCTCTCGCGCCCCGGGCTGCTCCGCGAGGTCACCGCACAGGACGAAGGCCCCGGATGCGTGCTGCATCCGGGGCCTTCGCTCTGCGATCGGGTGATCAGTTGGTGCGGGTGATCAGGTTGTCCGCGCCGTAGACGTAGGTGCCGATCGAGGCGCCCTGCGGGTCGCCGTTCTCGTCGAACGTGATCTCGCCGGAGTAACCGTCGTAGTCGGCCGTTCCGCCGTCGTTGATGATCTTCGCGCAGTCGGCGAAGCTGGTGCACTTCTCACCGTCTCCGCTGCCACCCGAGACCTCCTGCATCTTCGCCGCGATGTCCGCACCCTCGGTGGAACCTGCTGCGAGCGACGCGAGAGCCACGAGCACGACGGCGTCGTACGCCTCGGCCGCGTAGGTGAAGTCGTTGACCTCGGAGTTGCCCTCACCGGTCCAGAAGGTCTGGAGACGCTCGGTGAAGTCGTCCTCGAGAGCCGGGCCGGGCTTGGTGCCCTGCGCGCCCTCGAGCGAGAACGGGAAGTTCGTGTCGGGCGAGGAGCCGTAGTCCGACAGGTTGCCGTCGACCAGGTACCACTTCTCCGGCGAGGCGCCGGCGTTCGACAGCAGCGGGGCGATTGTCTTGAACTGGTCGAACGACACGATCGCGATGGCGTCGGGGTTCGCGGCCGTGATGGTCGCGACCTGAGCGTCGAACTGACCGTCGCCGACGTTGTACGAGGCGTCTGCGACGACCTCTCCGCCGGCACCCTCGAACGTCGACTTGATGTTCTCGAACAGACCGGTGCCGTAGGCGTCGTTCTGGTAGATCACACCGAGGGTCTTGGCGCCGTCCTCGGCGATCAGGTTGCCGAGCACCTCACCCTGCAGCAGGTCGCTGGGAGCGGTGCGGAAGTACAGTCCGTTGTCGTCCCAGTCGGTGAAGTCCGGACCGGTGTTCGACGCCGAGATCTGCAGGATTCCCGCACTGACGTTGCCGTCGAGGATCAGACGCGAGACGCCCGATGCGGCAGCGCCGACGATGGCGGAGACGCCCGCACCCTCGAGCTTCGTGATGGAGGTCTCGTAGGCCTTGGTGTCGGTGTCGCCCTCGTCCTCGGCGGTGAGGTCGATCGTGATGCCGGCAGCGGCCTCGTTGACCTCGGAGACGGCGAGGCCGACACCCGATTCCATGGGCGGGCCCAGGAACGACAGAGATCCCGTCTGCGGAAGCAGCGAGCCGAGCTTGAGCGTCAGGTCCTCGGAGGACGACGATCCACCCCCGTCCGAAGGCTCCTCGGTCGGCGTGCTGCTGCAGCCCGCGATGACGATGGCGGCCGCGCTGGCCAGCGCGATCCCGGCGAAGACCCTCGCCTTGCGCGAGCCCTTCAGTGAGTTCATGATGCTCCCTTGCGTATCTGAGCGTGGATTTCGCACCACGCTCGGGTGCTCTAACACTAGGACCGGAATTGGTCGATTGGGGGTCGCCGATGTTTCGGTGCGTTAACGATCCGGCACCGGGTGCCAGAGGCACTGAGCCGCGGGTTCAGACCGGTTCGTGCCGGGCCTGTCGACGACCGCGGCGAGCCGCGAGCAGCAGATCGATCACGAACACCGCGATCGCGATCCACACGATGACGAAGCCCAACCAGCGCTCGAGCGGCATGGGCTCCCCCAGCACCGCCGCCCCGATGATGAACTGCATCACCGGGGTCACGAACTGGATCATGCCGATCACGGTCAGGTCGATGCGTCGCGCACCCGCCGCGAACAGCAGCAGCGGCACCGCCGTGGCGACCCCGGCGAACGCGAGCAGCGCCGCGTGCCAGGCGCCGTACTGCCCCATCGTGATGCCGGCGGGAGTCGTGGCCACCACGATCAGCTGCACGACCGCGATCGGGATCAGCCAGAACGACTCGAGCGTGAGGCCGCTGATCGCATCGACCGCCGGGCCGATCTTCTTCTTGATGAGCCCGTAGACGCCGAACGACGCGGTGAGCGACAGCGCGATCCAGGGGAACGAGCGGTAGAAGAGCACGATCACGACGACGGCGACCGCGGCGATGCCGATCGCCGCCCACTGCAGCCGACGGATGCGCTCCTTGAGGACGAAGACGCCCAGCAGCACGGTCGCGATCGGGTTGATGAAGTATCCGAGGCTCGTCTCGACCACGTGGCCGGTGAGGGTGCCGATGAGGAACACCTGCCAGTTGACATAGATCAGCACACCGGCGAGCGCCGTCCACCCCAGCAGTCTCGGCTGTCGCACGATGGCGCCGAGCGCCTTCCATCCCCGTGTGACGGTGAGCAGGATGCCGCAGAACACGAAGGAGAGGAGCACCCGCCAGGCGACGACCTCCCACGGGCCGGTCGGTGCGAGGAGCAGGAAGTACAGCGGCAGAACGCCCCACAGCAGATATGCGCCGCCCGCGTACGCGACCCCCGCGGTCTGGGTGGCACGGTCCGCAGGTGTCGTCAGGGTCACCGGACCACACTATGCCCGGCGTTGGGCGCCGTCGGGCGGCTGAGGTCACTCGGCACGGGAATGGCAGGAATCGCGCGCGACGTGGCGGAATGCGGAGAGGGCCCGGATGCGTGATGCATCCGGGCCCTCTCCGAGGAACAGGTTGTCCCCGGCCTTCGGCAGGCTCAGGAACCGGCTCGTGCGCTGATCAGCGAACGACGACCGCGAGCACGTCGCGGGCCGACAGGACGAGGAACTCGTCTGCGCCGAACTTCACTTCAGTTCCGCCGTACTTGCTGTAGAGCACGCGGTCGCCGACGGCGACGTCGAGCGGAACACGGTTGCCGTTGTCATCGATGCGACCGGGGCCGACGGCCACGACCTCGCCCTCCTGGGGCTTCTCCTTGGCGGTGTCGGGGATGACCAGGCCACTCGCGGTGGTCTGCTCGGCCTCGACCTGCTTGATGACGATGCGGTCCTCGAGCGGCTTGATGGAAACCGACACGGTCTACCTCTTCTTTCTTGACGCTGACACGAAAGACTTGTTCGCACTCTCAACCCGAGAGTGCTAACAAACAGTCTATGCGGTGCGCTGGCACTCATGCAATGCGAGTGCCAGCCCCGACACCGAGCAGAGCACATCGCGCGCCTAAGCTGAGGGTGTGGAGATGTCCGAGCTGCGAGCCCTGCTCACCCCCGAAGGCCTCGAGCTGCTCGATGACCTGGGGCCGATCGCGCAGGTCGCGGACGTCGCTCGTGCCGTGTCACGGCTGCGCGCCGCGGGGCACTCCCCCGATCTCGTCTCCGCAGTGGTCGGACAGGCTCACCTGCGCTCGAAGGCCGAGGCGAAGTTCGGCCCCTTCGCCGCACGGATGCTGTTCACCCGCGCCGGGCTCGAACAGTCGACCCGGCTCGGCGTCGCCGCCCGGCACGCGCAGCGACTGCGTCGCGCCGGCATGAGTCGGGTCTCCGATCTGGGATGCGGCATCGGCGGCGACGCTCTCGCCTTCACCGGGGCAGGTCTCGAGGTCGTCGCGGTCGACGCCGACGAGGTCACATCGGCGATCGCCGCCTACAACCTTGCTCCCTTCGGCGAGAGCGCCACCGTGCGCCACGGCATCGCCCAGGAGAACGTGCCCGACGCGTCAGACGGCGCCACCGCGATCTGGATGGATCCCGCCCGGCGCACTCAGGGGCACGGAGAAACGAACCGCGTCTCGTCGGACGAGTACTCGCCGCCGCTGGATTGGGCGTTCGAGGTCGCATCGCGCATTCCGACGGGCATCAAGCTCGGTCCGGGACACGATCGAGACGCCCTTCCCGCAGACGCGGAGACCCAGTGGGTGAGCGCGGACGGCAGCGTCGTGGAGCTCGTCGTGTGGACGGGCATCCTGGCCCGCGAGGGTGTGCGTCGCTCGGCGCTGGTGATCCGCGGCGACGAATCCCACGAACTCACCGCCGCCGCCGATGCCGAGGATGCACCGGTGCGCGAACTCGGCGCCTTCCTGCACGAACCGGACGGCGCAGTGATCCGTGCCCGGTTGATCGGCGACGTGGCCCGGATCCTCGACGCCGGGATGCTCGACGAGAAGATCGCGTACCTCACCTCGGATGCCGCTCTCACGAGCCCGTTCGTGCAGTCCTTCCGCGTGCGAGAGGCACTGCCGGCCAATCCGAAGGCGATCAACGCCGCGCTCAAGGCGCACGGCATCGGAACGCTCGAGATCAAGAAGCGCGGGATGGACATCGACCCCGCGGCGTTCCGGAAGAAGCTCAGTCTGCGCGGCGAGGCGTCGGCGACTCTGATCCTGACGCGCATGGGCGCTCAACGCCGCGCGATCCTCGCCGACCGCGTTCCGGCGGCCGTCTGATCAGCCCGCGTCGCCGGGAGGAACGTCGACCGGGATCGGGTCACCGTGCTCGCCCCCGACCTCGAGGGACTCACCCGGCCTCACCGCTGTGGTCCCGGTGGGCGCTCCGTCGCCGGGTGCATGCTCCGGAAGCTCCCCGGTGACGATGAGGTATGACCGGCCCATCGGCGTGATGTCGAGGGTCACGCTCCAGGGCATCGTCGTGGCGCCGCCCTCGTCGACGGAGGTGCCCGCGACCATGACGCCCTCGCCCGGGATCATGCCCTCGTTCGCCTCGGCGCAGCTTGTGGCCTCGGCGGCATCGACGATCAGGCACTGCGTGGTGGTGAAACCCTCGGTTCGAACGGCGGACCAGACCGGGGCGCCGCCGGCGTATCCCACGACCGCCAGCGAGTAGGGCTCGTACCCTCGGTCGAGCAGCTCCTGTGCCCGTTCCTGCTCTGCGGCATCGAACTGCTGCATCCAGTCGTCGACGCCGAGCGCCCAGCGCTGGATCAGCGCGACCATCTCTCCGGTGTGCGACCGGGCTGCGGTGGCCGAGATCTGCTCACCACTCCCCTCGTCGCTGCGGCGGGAATCGACGACCGCCGCGCTCAGCCCGTAGCCGCGCTCGAGATCGGCGGCTATCTGGCAGCCCGTGGCCGAATCGCCCGCGACGTCGAGGACGATGCACTCCATCTCGCCGTTCTTCTTCGTGCCGAACCAGACGATCGCGTCGTCGTCGCGGCCGATCGCCTCGACGCTGCCCGGGTCGTAGTCGGCCGTGGACTGCAACTCGGCGCTCCGCTGCTGCTCTTCGGAGGTGAGCGGGATGCCGTCGTCACCGCGCCCGAACAGAGCCCATCCCGTACCGAGGCCGATCACGAGCAGACCCGCAGCGGCGAGTGCCAGGGCGCGCCAGTGCCGGCGGAGCGACGGACAGAGAGTCGTGGGATCGGCCTGCGTGGTCGGTTCGGGATCGGCCTGCGTGGCCGGTTCGGGATCGGCCTGCGTGGTCGGTTCGGGATCGGCCTGCGTGGCCGGTTCGGGATCCTCCTGGGCCGAGGGCGAAGCCAGTTCGACGGGATGTTCGGGTTGGGGCTCCGCGCTCTCCGCGGCGAGGGACGCATCCGCATCCGCATCCGCCCCGTCGTGAGGAGTGCCGCCAGGCGTCCGGCGGCGCTTGTTCTCGAGTTCTCTCAGCCGCGCCGCATCCGCATCGCCGAGTCCCCCGTCGCGTCCGTACGCGCGCGCCTGCAACGCGCGCAGCTCCGTGATCTCGTCGGCGTCGAGCATGGCGTCAGCCGAGCCTCTCGAACTGCATGCCCGCCCACACCAACCAGCCGAGGCTGTAGACCGTGGCGCACAGACCGAGCACGAGGGCCCATCGTGCGATCGCACGACTCTCGACCGGGCGGCGGAGCGACATGATCGAGGCGATCACGGCGACGATGGCGATCGGCACACCCCAGCCGACGAAGAACGAGGCGACGAGCGCGACGATGGCCGCCATGAGCGCCCAGGGCGCGAGCCTGGTCTCGTCCGCGATCACCGGTGTCGCGGCGGTACCGGTGGGCTGCCACTCGGCCTCCCGCGGAGGACGGTCGAGTTCGGGGCCGGTCACCACGACGGGTTCGATCCCCACAGGTCCCGTCGGCAGCTTCGAGTATCCCTCGCGCCGGGCTCCGGGCAGGCGCGCGGCCCCCTCGGGACGCTCGACCTCGGGAGTGGGCTGCTCGACACGCGCCGGGGGCACCGAGGCCGCGGCGTTCATGCCCTCGGCGTCTGCGGGTCCCGTCGTGCGCGACGTGTCGCTCATCAGCCCACCAGCGCCCGTTCGTCGACCTGGATCTCGGTGACGGGAAGGGTCGAGTCGGCGCCGAAGGCGAGGGTCGACGGCCGTCGACCCGAGGCGATCAGCTCGGCGGCGAGGGCGGCGATCATCGCCCCGTTGTCGGTGCAGAGCGAGAGCGGCGGGATGCGCACAGTCACGCCAGCGGCCTCTGCCCTCGACAGCGCGACCTCGCGCAGCCGGCGGTTCGCGATCACTCCGCCGCCCAGAAGAAGACGAGGCACACCCCGATCGGCGCACGCAGCCAGGGCCTTCGTGACGAGCACGTCGACGACCGCCTCGCGGAAGCTCGCCGCCACATCGGCGACGGGCACCTCGACGCCGTCGGCCTCGCAGCGTTCGACCCATCGGGCGACCGCGGTCTTCAGTCCGGAGAACGAGAAGTCGTACCGGTGCTTCGCCAGGTCGGATGCGCGGGAGAGGCCGCGCGGGAAGCGGATCGCGTTCGGGGCGCCCGACGCCGCGGCTCGGTCGATCTCGGGTCCGCCGGGGTACGGCAGCGACAGCAGGCGGGCGACCTTGTCGAAGGCCTCGCCGGCCGCGTCGTCCATCGTCTCGCCGAGCATCTCGACGTCAGTGGTGAGGTCGCGGACATGCAGCAGCGATGTGTGGCCGCCCGAGACCAGCAGAGCGATCGTCGGGTACTCGAGCGGCGCCGAGTCGGGGGTGAGGATGTCTGCGGCGATGTGGCCCACGAGGTGATTCACGGCATAGAGCGGCTTGTCGAGGGCGACCGCGAGCCCCTTCGCCGCACCGACGCCCACCATGAGCGCGCCGGCGAGCCCCGGCCCGCTGGTCACGGCGACGGCGTCGAGATCCTGCAGTCGCACGCCGGCCTGGGCGAGAGCCGCGTCGATCGAGGGCTGCAGCGCCTCGAGGTGGGCGCGCGCCGCGACCTCGGGCACCACACCGCCGTAGCGCGAGTGCTCGTCCATGCTCGACGCGATCGTGTTCGAGAGCAGGGTGCGTCCTCGCACGATGCCGATCCCGGTCTCGTCGCAGCTCGTCTCGATGCCCAGCACGAGTGGCTCGGTCATGCGCTCGCCTCCTTCGCGGCATCCGAATCGATTGTGCGCTGCTCGGCTGCGCGCGAGTGCTGCAGAGCGAGGCGCATCACGATCGCGTCGATGTCATCGGGCTGGTAATAGCGCGGACGACGTCCGATCTCCTCGAATCCTTCGGAGCGATACAGCCCCTCGGCCGTCGGGTTGTCGGCGCGAACCTCGAGGAACACCTCACGCGCGCCGCGCTCTGCCGCAGCGGAGAGCAGCGCCCGGAGCAGCGCCCGCCCCCGACCCGCGCCGCGATACTCCGCATCCAACGCGATCGTCTGGATGTCGGCATCCGATCCGCCCTCCAGCGCACGCACTCCGCCGTATCCGACGACCGTGCCCTCGTGCTCGTCGACCAGGTAGCGACCGTGCGGGTTCGCGAGTTCCAGCGCCATGGCCTGCGGGCTCCACGCGTCGGTCGGGAAGGATCGATGCTCTATCGCCATGATGGCGTCGAGATCGTCAGGGGTGGCGGCGCGAAGGGTCACAGTCCCACCTTCTTCGGCGCGCCGGGCATGGTGACGTCGGGCTGACGCAGGTACAGCGGCTCGGAGTCGGCCAGCGTGCGTCCGGCCGCGAGCGCCCGCGCGCCCACCCGGGCGAGATCGGCGGCCGAGAGCGTGTCGACATCGATACGTCGGATGCCGTCGAGGTGTGCGTCCGCATCGACTCGCGGCACGAGAACGGTCTCTGCGACGACCGCCGGGATTCCGTCGGCGTCCATGCCGGCGAAGACGGTGATCGCGACCTCTCGGCGCCGTGCGTCGGTGACGATCGCGAACGCGCCGTCGATCCGATCGTGCTCGATCGCGGTCAGCGCCGCGGCGTGATGGCTCGGCACGGGTACGACGGGGATGCCGCGTCCCAGCGCGAACGCGCGAGCCGCCGCGATCCCGATGCGCAGTCCGGTGAACGGTCCCGGTCCCATGCCCGAGACGACGTGGTCGACGGGCCCCTCGCCCGCGTCGACGAGCGCGCGTGCGAGCAGGTCGCCGATCACCTCGGCGTGCCCGAGCGGATCGACGGCGGATGCCTGGGAGCGGAGCGTGCCGTCGGCATCGACGAGCGAGACGGCGGTGCCCAAAGAGGTGTCGACGGCGAGGATCACCTCTCCAGGGTAGTCGGGGTTCACCCCGTGTTCGCCGAGCGTCCCTCTGCGGTGATGGTCACGTGACGCGGAGCATCCGCATCGAGTTCCGACGGGTCGAGGTCGTCGCCCCCGCCCACGGGGCGTTCGAGTTCGATGTCCCACCACCGTTCTGCGAGGTCCTCAGCCATGCCGCGCCCCCACTCGATCACCACGACCGACCGTGCGAGGTCGAGATCGAGATCGTCGAGCTCGGCTCCCGAACCGAGGCGATAGGCGTCCACGTGCACCAGCGGCGCACGACCGACGAGCGAGGGATGAGTCCGAGCGATCACGAAGGTCGGGCTCTGCACCGGGCCGCGCACCCCGAGCCCCTCGGCGAGTCCACGGGTGAACGTGGTCTTCCCCGCCCCCAGCGGACCCGTCAGGATCAGCAGGTCCCCTGCCTCGAGCTGCTCGCCGATACGGAAGCCGAGCTGCTCCATGGCATCCGACGTCTCGATCTCGTGCCTGCCGAGGAATGCGGGATCCACGCTCATGCCGATCTCCGGGGCACTCGTGCGCCGATGCGCGTGACGATCTCGTAGTTGATGGTCGATGCGACGTTCGCCCACTCGGCGGCGGAGGGGACGCCGAGAGTCGGATCCCCGAACAGCACGACCTCGTCGCCGATCGACACCGGGGCGTCGCCCACATCGACGACGAACTGGTCCATCGCGATGCGGCCGACATTCGTGTGGCGGCGGCCGGCGATCGAGACGGGCAGTCTGCCCGAGGCCTGACGCGGAACCCCGTCGGCGTAGCCGAAGGGCACCAGCACGAGCGTGGTGTCGTGCGGAGTCCGGTGGTCGTAGCCGTACGAGATGCCGGCGCCGGCGGGCACCCGACGCACTGCGGCGACCGCGCCGCGCAGCGTCATGGCAGGTCGCAGGCCGAGCTCTGCCGACGAGCGGTCGTCGAACGGCGAGAGACCGTAGATCCCCACGCCGATGCGGACCGCATCCAGGCGCATCTCGGGTAGGTCGATGGCGGCGGCGGTGGCGGCGATGTGACGGATCTCGGGGTGGATGCCGAAGGACGCCGCCAGAGCGACGCCCTCTTCGAACCTCGCGAGCGCCTCTCGGTCGTCCTGCGGCGAGGTGTTCGAGAGGTGGCTGAACAGTCCGATGATGCGCAGGCGTCCGATGCGCTCGAGCCGGGCGGCCTCGGCGAGCACGCGCCGCCAGTCGGCCGGAGAGATGCCGTTGCGTGACAGCCCGGTCTCGAACTTGAGGTGCACGCCGACCGGACGATCGACGGTCGCAGCGGCGCCCGCGGCCTCGAGCTGGTCGAATGACGAGATGCCGACCTCGATGTCGTTCTCTGCGGCCCGTTCGAATCTCTCACCGGGCGCGTGCAGCCACGCGAGGATCGGCGCCGTGATGCCCTGGCGGCGCAGTTCGAGCGCCTCGGGGATCTCCGCGACGCCGAGGCGCGTGGCGCCCCCTGCGAGAGCCGCGACGGCGGCCGCAGCGGCGCCGTGCCCGTAGGCGTTCGCCTTCACCACCGCGATGACCTGCACTCCGGTCAGGCGTCGGAAGTGGCGGACGTTGTCACTGATGGCGTCGAGGTCGATGCGCGCCTCGCGGAACGGAACGGTCACAGCGGCTCTCCTTCGGCGACGACGAATGCGGCGGCGAGCCCCGCGTCGTGGGTGAGGGTCAGGTGCAGGCGGGAGATCCCTCGCTCGGCGACGACCTCGGATGTGGTTCCCGAGAGCACGAAATGGGGGCGGCCCGATGCTTCCGAGGCGATCTCGATCTCGATCCAATGCACGCCGTCCGAGCCGCCGAGCGTCTTGATCAGCGCTTCTTTCGCGGCGTAGCGCGCGGCGAGCGACGCAAGCCGCAGCCCCCGCTCCCCCGGCGCGAAGAGACGCTCCAGAAGACGCGGCGTGCGCTCGAGGGTCCGCTCGAACCGCGGGATGTCCACGAGGTCGATGCCGGTCCCGATGATCACCAGTTCAGCCTAGTCGCGGCATCCGTCCCTTCTACCCGTGCCCGGGACCCTCGCCCCGGCCCTTGCCCTTGCCCTTGCCCTTGCCCCTTGCCCTTGCCCCTTGCCCTTGCCCCTTGCCCTTGACCTTGCCCAGGAGCCCTGTTGCCGGGCGGCCCGCATGGCTGATGCTTCCCCGCTTGGCTGCCCATCCGCCCCCACTCGCCCCGCCAGGCGGGGGATCATCAGCCAGCCGAGCGCGGGGGTCTTCTCCTCAGTCGTCATCCCCCGGACGATTGGCTGACCGTTCCCCGCCTGGCTGTCTCTTCGTCCGCGCGGCAGCCGCCCATCGGGGAATCTTCAGCCATCCTGCCCGTACGACTCCTCCTGCACGGCCCGGCTGCGAGGTGATCGATCCACACTCACTGGAATATCCCCTCAGTCGATGCACACGAACAGGAGAGGATCGGCGGATGCCCACGCCACTGGCCCTCGTCGAACTGCACGGCGGAATCACCCGCGGATCGCTGCTCGCGCCGTTCGGATGCACGCGCAAGGACCTGTCGACCGCGGTCCGTCGCGGTGAACTGATCAGGATACGCGCCGGAGTCTTCGCGACGCCGTCGTGCGCGTCGGAGGTCTGCACGGCTGCTCTCCACGGAGGCGCGTTGACCTGCGCCGGAGCGCTGAGACTGCACGGCGTCTGGGTTCTCGAAGACGACGCGCACCCGCATGTCTGGTTGGGCCACGCCGGTCGCACGCATCCACATCCCGACTGCGTCTGCATCGAGCACTATCGCTCAGGAGTGATGCGAGTGGGGCTGGCTCCGGTCGAGGCGGCGCTGGTGCACTCGTTCGGCTGTCACGGTGACGAGTTCTTCTTCGCCGCGTTCGAGTCCGCGTGGGCGCAACGTCTGATCGGAGCAGCCGCACGGCGTCGCATCCGCGCGGCCCTTCCTGCGGGCGCTCGATGGCTGGTCGACATCGCACGCCACGATGCGGACAGCGGCCTCGAGTCGATCCTCCGGCTTCGGTTGCATCTCCTCGGCATCCACGTCCTGACGCAGGTCCTCATCGAAGGGGTCGGCAGGGTCGACTTCGTCCTCGAAGGGCGCCTCATCCTCGAGGCAGACGGCAAGGGCAACCATGACGGCCCGTCAGCACGTCATCGCGACCTGGGGCGGGATGCCGCAGCATCGCGACTCGGGTTCGAGACGCTCCGCTTCGACTACGCCATGATCATCCACGACTGGAACGAGGTGATCGCCGCCATCGTGGGCGCTTTGGGGCGCGCGAAGCTCTGAACCGGATGGCTGATCGTTGCCCGCATGGCTGACGCAGGTCGGCACTCGCGTCAGCCATGCGGGAATCAGTCAGCCAATCGGTGGGACCCGGCCCGTCGGCAGGACCTAGCCAATCGGTGGACCCAGCCAGTCGGCGGGACCCAGCCGGTCGGCGGGACCCAGCCAGTCGGCGGGACCCAGCCAATCGGTGGGACCCAGCCAATCGGTGGGACTCAGCCAATCGGTGGGACCCAGCCCGTCGGCGGCACCCCGCCGGTCGGCAGGACCCAGCCGGTCGGCGGCACGCCGCCGGTCGGCGGCACCCCGCCGGTCGGCGGGAGCCTTACTCGACCGTGACGGACTTCGCGAGGTTGCGAGGCTGGTCGACGTCGAGTCCCTTGGCGGTGGCGAGAGCCATCGCGAAGATCTGCAGCGGCACCACCGTGAGGAGTGGCTCGAACATCGCTCCGGCGAGCGGGATGCGGATGACCTCGTCGGCGAACGGCAGCACGGCGGCGTCGCCCTCTTCGGCGACCACGATCACTCGGGCACCGCGGGCGCGGATCTCCTGGATGTTCGAGACGACCTTCGAGTGCACGAGTGCCGAGTGACGCGGCGAAGGCACGAGCACGAAGACCGGCTGTCCAGGCTCGATCAGGGCGATCGGCCCGTGCTTGAGCTCACCGGCGGCGAAGCCTTCGGCATGGATGTACGAGATCTCCTTGAGCTTGAGCGCGCCCTCGAGCGCGATCGGGAAGCCGACGTGGCGACCGAGGAACAGCACCGAGCGGGTGTCGGCCATCCAACCGGCCAGCTGCGTGACGTGCTCCTGCTCGCTCTCGAGCACCTTGGCGATCTTCTCCGGCAGCGCCGAGAGCTCGGCGACGTCGACGGAGGCGTCGGCGACAGAACCGCGGACGCGGCCCATGTGCAGACCGAGAAGCAGCAGCGCGGTGATCTGCGCCGAGAACGCCTTGGTCGAGGCCACGGCGACCTCTGGTCCGGCGTGCGTGTAGACGACGGCATCCGACTCGCGCGGGATCGTGGCCCCCTGCGTGTTGCAGATCGAGAGAGTGCGCGCCCCGCGCTCGCGGGCGTACTTGACGGCCATCAGGGTGTCCATGGTCTCGCCCGACTGGCTGATCGAGACGACCAGCGTGTCGGCGCCGATCACGGGGTCGCGATAGCGGAACTCGTGCGCGAGCTCCACGTCGACCGGGATGCGCGCCCACTGCTCGATCGCGTACTTGCCGACGAGGGCCGAGTACGCGGCCGTACCGCAGGCGGTGATGATGATCCTGTTGATGCCGAGGAAGAGCTCGTCCAGACCGTCGAGCTCGGGGATCACGACCTGATCGCCCTGGATCCGACCGCGCAGGGTGTTGGCGACCGCCTCGGGCTGCTCGGCGACCTCCTTGGCCATGAAGCTGGACCATCCGCCCTTCTCGGCGGCTCCGGCGTCCCACGAGACCTCGAACGGCTCGGCTTCGACCGGCGTGCCCGCGAAGTCGGTGACGGTCACAGCGTCGGGGGTGATCGAGACGATCTGGTCCTGTCCGATGGCGAGCGCCTTGCGCGTGTGCTCGACGAAGGCCGCGACGTCGGAGCCGAGGAAGTTCTCGCCCTCACCGAGTCCGATCACGAGCGGCGAGTTGCGGCGAGCACCGACGACGAGTCCCGGGTGGTCCTGGTGCAGCGCGAGGAGCGTGAAAGCACCTTCGAGGCGGTTGACCACGTTGCGGAAGGCGAGCTGCAGATCTCCTCCGTTGTCGCGGTACTCGCGACCGAGGAGCGCCGCAGCGACCTCGGTGTCGGTCTCGCTGCGGAACACGACGCCCTCGGCGAGCAGCTCGTCGCGCAACGCCGAGAAGTTCTCGATGATCCCGTTGTGGATCAGCGCCAGCCTGTCGTCGTCGGCCAGATGGGGGTGGGCGTTGACATCGGTCGGCCCGCCGTGAGTCGCCCAGCGCGTGTGCCCGATGCCGGTATTGCCGTCGGCGAGCGCCGAATCGGCGAGCGAGTCGCGCAGCGCGGCGAGCTTGCCGGCCTTCTTGCGCATCCCCAGCGAGCCCTCGCCGTCGATGACGGCGACACCCGCGGAGTCGTAGCCGCGATACTCGAGACGAGCGAGGCCCGCGAGCAGGATGTCCTGGCTGGGCCGAGGGCCCACGTATCCGACGATTCCACACATGTCGACAAGAGTAAGCGCGGATATTTGCGAAGGTTCCGAACGAATCCGTCGCCTCAGAGTTTGCGCAGCAGCACGCTCTCGACGCTGTGGTCGATGCCCTTGTTGAGCACCAGGCGGGCACGGTGCTTGGTCGGCATCACGTTCTCGACGAGGTTCGGCATGTTGATCTCGTTCCAATAGCCGAGCGCGGTCGTGATCGCCTCCTCATCGGTGAGGTGGGCGAAGACGTTGAAGTACGACCACGGGTTGGAGAACGCTCCCTCCCGGAGCGCGAGGAACCGATCGACGTACCACTTCTCGATGAGCGCGGTGTCGGCGTCGACGAAGATCGAGAAGTCGAAGAGGTCGCTCACGGCGACGTCGTTGGGTGCTGGCGGCGGCTGCAGGACGTTGAGCCCCTCGACGATCACGACATCGGGACGGCGCACCACCACGTGCGCATCCGGGACGATGTCGTACCGCATGTGCGAGTAGAACGGCGCCCGCACCTCGGCGGCCCCGCTCTTGACTTCGGTCAGGAACTCGATGAGGGCGCGGCGGTCGTAGGACTCCGGGAACCCCTTGCGGTCCATGAGTCCGCGTCGCTCGAGCTCGGCGTTGGAGTGCAGGAAGCCGTCTGTCGTGACGAGCTCGACCCGGGGGGTGCCGGGCCAGCGGCTCATGAGCTCGCGCAGCAGTCGCGCGATCGTGGACTTGCCCACCGCGACGGATCCCGCCACGCCCACCACGAACGGAGTGGTCGTGTCGTCCTCCTGCAGGAACGAGCTCGTCGCTGCGCCGAGACGCTTCGTGGCCGTGGCATAGAGGCTGAGCAGCCGGCTCAGCGGCAGGTAGACCTCGCGCACCTCGGTGAGGTCGAGACGATCTCCGATGCCCCGAAGCTCGACGACCTCGGTCTCGGTGAGCGGCTGATCGAGTCCCGCGGCGAGCCGCGCCCATTCATCACGGCCGATCTCCCGGTACGGCGACAGGGGCAGCGTGGAGTCGGCGGTGGTCACGGATACATCGTAACGGGGCGGCGGTAGTGTCTATCCGTGCGCCTCGGAGTTCTCGACATCGGTTCCAACACCGTCCACATGCTCGCCGCCGACGTCCGCCCCGGCGGTCGCCCTCTGGCGACGACGAGTGACCGCAGCGTCCTGCGGCTGATGCGCTATCTCACCGACGACGGATCGATCTCCGAAGAGGGCGTGCGCGCTCTCGAGGCCGCCGTCGCGCAGGCCCGTCGCGTCGCGGAGGAGGAGCGGGTCGATGCGCTGCTCGCGACGGCGACCAGCGCGGTGCGTGATGCCAGGAACGGCGCCGAGGTCATCGCGCGCATCGAGGCCGCACTCGGCCAGCCTTTGCAGGTGCTCGACGGCGAGACCGAAGCCCAGCTCACCTTCCTCGCCGTACGCCGCTGGTTCGGGTGGTCAGCCGGCCAGCTGCTGCTCCTCGACATCGGCGGCGGATCGCTCGAGATCGCCGCGGGCGGCGACGAGCTCCCGGATGCTGCGGCTTCCGTCCCTCTGGGCGCCGGCCGGATGACCGTGCAGTTCCTTCCGAACGATCCTCCCGGCGAAGACGACGTGGACCGTCTGCGAGCGCACGCGACGTCCACCCTCGCCGACGTCCTGCCGCGGTTCGGGGATCTGCCCCGACCCGATCACGTCGTCGGGTCGTCGAAGGCCATCCGCTCTCTCGCACGACTGGCGGGCTATCCGATGCCCGGCTGGTCGGGCATTCAGCGCATGGTGCTGCCGCGTGAGACTCTCGGATCGTGGATCCCCCGCCTCGCCCGCATCCCGGCATCCGCTCGCCAGGAACTGCCGGGCATCACCGCCGACCGCACGTTCCAGATCGTCGCGGCCGCCGTCTCGCTGCACACGGCCATGACCGCCCTGAAGGTCGACGAGCTCGAGGTCTCGCCGTGGGCGCTGCGCGAGGGAGTGCTGCTCCGCTACATCGAGCAGCTCGGACAGCCGCAGGGCTGATCCCGCAGGAGCGAGCGCCGGTGGCGCGCGCCGCCGCCGATGACGCAGAAGGCTCCCGTCACCGCCCTGCTCTCCAGCGACAGTGCGCGGGGAGAGGAGGACGGCAGACGGGAGCGTTCAGGAACGGCGTCAGAGGGCGAGGCGCTCGCGCACCACGTCGACCAGACGGTCGGCGTAGGTCTGCACGGAATCGGCATCCGCCGCTTCGACCATCACCCGCACGAGCGGCTCGGTGCCGGACTTGCGCAGCAGCACGCGACCGGTGTCGCCGAGCTCAGCTTCGACGGCACGCACCGCATCCTGCACGACAGGATCGGCGTCGACCGCATCCTTGTCGACGTCGCGGACGTTGATGAGCACCTGCGGGTACACGGTCATGACACTCGCGAGCTCGGCGATCGTCTTGTTCTGACGAGCCATCTCGGCGACGAGGTGCAAGCCCGTGAGCAGCCCGTCCCCCGTCGTCGCGTACTCGCTCATGATCACGTGACCGGATTGCTCGCCGCCGAGGGCGTAGCCGCCCTCGTTCATGTCCTCGAGCACATAGCGATCGCCGACGGCGGTCTGCCGCACGGTGATCCCCTGCTCGCGCATCGCGACGTGCAGGCCGAGGTTGCTCATGACGGTGGCGACGAGTGTGTCGTCGGTGAGGTGTCCGCGCTCTTTCATCGAGACCGCGAGGATCGCCATGATCTGGTCGCCGTCGATGACGTTGCCCTGAGCGTCGACCGCGAGGCAGCGATCGGCGTCGCCGTCGTGCGCGATGCCGATGTCGGCGCCGAGACGCACGACCGCCTCGGCCAGGTTGTCGAGGTGCGTCGAACCGACGCCGTCATTGATGTTCCATCCGTCGGGCTCGGCACCGATCACGGTCACATCGGCCCCCGCATCACGGAAGGTCTCGGGAGACACGCCGGATGCCGCGCCGTGGGCGCAGTCGAGCACGACCTTGATGCCGTTGAGACGGTTGGGCAGCGATCCGAGCAGATGCACGACGTAGCGGTCCTCTGCATCGGAGAACCGGATGATCCGGCCCACTCCTGCACCGGTCGGGCGCAGCTTCTCCCCCGCCATCGCCTCTTCGATGCGCTGCTCGACGATGTCGGGAAGCTTGACCCCGCCGCGTGCGAAGATCTTGATCCCGTTGTCGGGCGCCGCGTTGTGCGAGGCCGAGATCATGACGCCGAAGTCGGCATCACGGTCGGCGACGAGGAAGGCGAGTGCCGGAGTCGGGATGACCCCTGCCTCGAGCACGTCGACTCCCGACGATGCCAGACCGGCCGAGACGGCAGCGGTGAGGAAATGGCCGGAGACGCGCGGGTCTCGTGCCACGACTGCGGTGAGTCTCTTGCCCTCGGCCTTGCGAGCCTCCGCAGTACGGCCCTGGCCCAGGACGACAGCAGTCGCCTGGGCCAGGGTGAGCGCCAGGTCGGCGGTGAGGATGCCGTTGGCAAGTCCTCGCACGCCGTCCGTGCCAAAGATCGGCATCGGAGCAGTGGACCTTAACGCTTGGAGTACTGAGGCGCCTTGCGGGCCTTCTTGAGTCCAGCCTTCTTGCGCTCCTTGACGCGAGCGTCACGGGAGAGGAAGCCGGCCTTCTTCAGGGTCGCGCGGTTGTTCTCCTCGTCGATGCCGTTGAGCGAACGAGCGATTCCGAGACGCAGCGCGCCGGCCTGACCCGAGGGGCCACCACCGGAGATGCGCGCGATGACGTCGTAGCCACCCGCGAGGTTCAGGATGGTGAACGGGTCGTTGATCAGCTGCTGGTGCAGCTTGTTCGGGAAGTAGTCCTCGAGCGTGCGGCCGTTGACCGTGATCGTTCCCGAGCCGGGGACGAGACGCACGCGGGCGATGGCCTGCTTGCGACGGCCGACAGCGGCACCCGGAACGCTCAGCACGGGGCGGGGAGCCGCCTCGACTGCTTCGGTCTCGGGAGTCGACGTCGAGAAGTTCTGGAGGTTTTCGGTGGTGTCCTGGATGTCAGCCACGAGTATGTCCTTTAAGTCTTACGGCGCTTACTGGGCGACCTGGTCGAGGGTGTACGTCTGCGGCTGCTGCGCGGCGTGCGGGTGCTCGGCACCGACGTACACCTTGAGCTTCGACAGCTGCTGACGGCCCAGGCTGTTCTTGGGGAGCATGCCACGGATGGCCTTCTCGACAGCGCGGACGGGGTTCTTCTCGAGGAGCTCGGCGTAGGTGACCGACTTCAGGCCGCCCGGGTAACCCGAGTGGCGGTAAGCCAGCTTCTTCTGGAGCTTCTGACCCGTGAGCGCGACCTTGTCGGCGTTCACGATGATGACGAAGTCACCCGAGTCGATGTGGTTGGCGAAGGTGGGCTTGTGCTTGCCACGCAGGAGCGTAGCGGCGTGCGAAGCCAGGCGGCCGAGAACGACGTCAGTGGCGTCGATGACGACCCAGTCACGCTGGACCTCGCCGGCCTTCGGGGTGTAAGTGCGCGTCACGATAGTGCTGCTTTCTTGTTCGAACGGAGAAGTTCGTGAATCCCACTCCGGGGTGGTTCTTCCCTACAGGGATGAACACGCCAGTGGAGGGCTCACGTTCGTGGCACTCGGCAGTCGAGTACCAAAGAGACAGCTTACGTCATGCAGGGCACGAACCCCAAACCGGACGGATGCCCCTCAGTCGAAGCGCGTCGTCACCAGGATCGGGCGATGATCGCTCAAGCCCTGCGGGAGGGTCGTCACCCGCTGGATCTCGAAGCCGACCGAGGTCGCGAAGTCGTAGTGTCCGCGGAACACCCGGTACCGCGTGTAGGTGTGATCGTCGCTCATGGTGAGGGCGTAGCCGTGCTCACGGACCGTCTTGCCGAGGTTCTCCTTGAAGACCGGGTAGTTGTAGTCCCCCACCATCAGCTGGGGCAGCCCTTCGCCGAGGGTCGCGAGCTCGGTGAGCGCGGCGCGGATCTGATGCCGCCGCAGCGAGTTGAGCGCGGTCAGCGGCGCGGCATGGAACGAGGCGGCGATGAAATCCCGACCCGTGTCGATGTCACGCAGGCGCGCGCCGAGCACACGCTCGTGTGCGGGTTTGGCGATGCGATCGTGCAGCGACTTCTTCAGTCCGATAGTGCGGACATCCTGCAGATGGAACTCGCTCTCCCGGTAGAACAGGGCGAGGCCGAGGCGGTTCCCCTGGGTCGCGTCGGCGAGCACGAGGTCGCTGACGCGGTCGGGCAGATCGGCGACATCGCATTCCTGCAGGCACAGGATGTCGGGATCGTGCGCGTCGACGAGTGCCGCGAGCTCGCTCGCGGCACGATGCTTCTGGAGGTTGTAGGAGATGACCTTCATCGGACCTCACGCTAGTCCGTTCGCCTTGGATTCCGGTGTCAAACGCCCGTCACCTCGGTGAACGGTAGCCCTCTCGCCTCGGTCAGCCGCTCCGCGCGCGGCTGAAGCCGACTCACTCGTCGTATCCCCAGCGGATCCCCAGGATGCCGGGGCCGAAGCCGTGCCGCACGAGATGCACCGCCCCGTTGCGAACCGTTCGCAGCGCCGAGACGTACTCGTCCTCCGTCTCGAGGTACTCCTCGCACCAGCTCGGCGGGGCGTCGGGATGGAAGCGCACCCAGATCAGACTCTCTTTCGCCGGCCGTGACGTGGCATGCCACGCGGACTGGCGTGGTGGATAGCCGGGCGGAAAGGTCTCGGTGAACTCGAACAGGGTCGTGCTCCCCGCGGTGATCGGCTCGTCGAGCGCGATCACGACCCCCGACACCAGCCGGCCCGGATGCAGGTGCTCGCGATCGATCCGTCCACCCACGACATCCGAGATCGTCGACATCACATCGGTCTCGTCGGGCGCGACGTCGATCAGCGGGAGCTCGCGGATCGTGCCCTTCGTCGCCTGCACGAGCGAGCGCATCACGATCCTCTCGACCGCTCCGTCCCGTCCGACGAAGACCGTCATGTGCGTCGAGAGGTCACGCAGAGAATCCTGCGGCGCCGCGCGCAGTGCGGCGAGCGTCTCCTCGGTCTCGCGCTGTTCGCGCTCCTCATCGAACGGCAGCCGCGGCGGCGCCACCGTTCCGAGTCGGCTCGACGGGAGGAGCAGCCTGCTCAGATGGCCGTGTTCCAGACCGAGGCGATCCTCGATGCCGTCCACGACGCTGAGCGACTGCGGCCCCTCCGGTTGACGGTCGCCCGATCGCCAGTAGCTCAGCGTCGCCATCGAGACCGGATTGCCGTCGTCTTTCAGCTGACTCTGCAGTCGTGCGAGCGTGATTCCCCGCTCGGAGATCGCAGCGCGCAGCGCCACGGCGAAGGCCGCCCCGCCCTCTCTCGTACGATCCGTCACAGTGCCTCCGTCATCACTGCGCCTTCAGGGTTCCCTCGACGTCCGGATCTCCGGGGAACATCGTGTCGCGCACCCTCTGCCGCTCGCGTCGACTGCGTGGCGCGTCGGTCCACCCGACCAGCAGTCCGAGGATGAGCAGCGCCACTGCGGCTCCGAGCACGACCTGCGTGTCCATGGCAGCCCAGTCCGCCCAGATCGCCCCCACTCCGAAGACGATGCCCGCCGCCCCCAGAGCCGACAGCCCCAGCTGTAGACGCACCATCGCCCGATTGCCCGTGAGCAGAGGCTGAATGAGGCCGGTGTCGACGCGACGGGGGTCGCCGTCCGCCACCCAGCGCGCAAGCGCGATCTCACGGGAGAACTGCAACACGAGTCCGGCGATCCACGCGATGAGACCGAGCGCTGCGCACAGCGCGATGGCCGCCCCGCTTCCGAGACTCAGCACGTCGATACCGTTCTCGATCGGCTCATCCCAGTACACCGGATCGCAGGTGCGGCACTGCTGACGCATGAACACCGACAGCATGAAGGCGCCCAGCGAGACGATGAGCGCGGTCACGAGGACACCGGCCACGCGGCGAATGCTGCGCGCGCTCGGTGTGACGAGCCATGACGGCACGACGGCGGGCGCCGCCACGTCGCGACGCTCGGCATCCGCAGCGTTCGCGCGGGGCACTGCGTGCGTCCATCGCGCCTCGAGCCCCGCCATGACCGCCGCATCACGCTCGCTCATGCGGGAGCCGAGTCCCTGCACCAGCACCGCGGCGACAGCGAGCACGACGAACACGGCGAGCGCGATCCAGTTCACCGGGTCGTCGCGAAGGTCCTCGGTGAAGAACACCGCGAGAGCCCAGATGCCTCCGAGACCCGCGAAGCACCAGAACATCACGGTGCCGGTCTTCTGCAGGTGCGCGGCGGGAGCCGACCTCAACTCGGCCCTCAGTGAGCTCTGCGCCACGCCCTCGGGGGTGTCGCGAGCACTCGCCTCCACCGCTCGGAGCGCAGCGTATCGTTCGGCGACGACGACGAACGGGACGGTGAGTCCGAGCACGGCGCCGACCAGCAGGATGACACCCATGCTCGCCCGGAACAGCGGATCGAGATCGACCTGCCAGTAGAGGGAGGACAGCGCCTCCTCTCCCACGATGCCGATCACGAGGATCGCGGCGAAGGCGAAGACCGTGCCGACGATCGCTCCGACGCAGGTGTCGAGGAGCGCCCGCCAGAACGACCACGCCGGGGAGGACACCTCGACGAACGACGCGTCCCGTGGGGTCATGCGCTCGTGCCGTCCCGTCGGGCTCGTGTCTGCTCGGCGCGGGTCGACAGAAGATCGTCGGCCGGATAGCCCACCTCGATCAGGGTGAGCCCGCGCGCGGCGAGCACCTTGAACTCGCTCGTGCGAGTCAGGGCGTCGCGCAGCACGACCAGATCGTCGATGCCGAGGCGCCCCTCGCCCACTGCCGCGCACGCGCCGACCAGCGCGCGCACCATGCTGTGGCAGAAGGCGTCGGCCTTCACCTCCGCGACCAGCACACCCTCGGCGTCGCGTGTCCAGCGGTAGTCGAGCAGCGTCCGGATCGTCGTGGCCTCTTCACGCGGTTTGCAGTAGGCGGCGAAGTCGTGGAGCCCGATGAGCGTCCGAGCGGCCGCATCCATCGCCTGCTCGTCGAGGACTCCCCGGTGGCTCGTGGTGTCGTGGCGCCGCACCGGGTCATAGCCCGTCGACTCGTCCGCCAGACGATAGCGGTAGCGTCGCCAGACGGCCGAGAACCGCGCATCGAATCCGTCGGGTGCGATCGACGACCGGGTCACGGTCGCGTCGGGATAGGCGCCGAGCACCCCGCGCATGCGCCGCGCGATCGATGCAGCGGGGTCGTGCGGAGCCCGCCCGTTGCGCGACTCGATCCGCGCCCACTGCTCGTCGTCGAGATCGACATGCGCGACCTGCCCTGCGGCATGCACTCCTGCATCCGTGCGTCCGGCGACGACGAACTGCACATCCGAGCCGACGATGCGGGCGAGCGCATCTTCGAGCGTCCCCTGCACGGTCCGCAGGGTGGGCTGCTTGGCCCACCCTCGGAAGTGGGTGCCGTCGTAGGCGATGTCGAGCCGGATGCGCACGGATAAAGCCTAGGGCGTCACCGCGCGCAGTCCGAGCCCGATCAGATGCCGCCGTCGATCGAGCGGATGAACTCGCCCGGCTCGTCGGGAACCATCACCTGCGTGTCGCGGTTGAGGCTTTCGCCGCGGAAGAACCGCTTCGACCGCGGGAACAGATACCAGAGGAACATCAGCACGAGGCCGAACGCCAGCGAGCCGATGCCGATCACGAACGTGCCGCCGATGCCGAAGAGCACCGTGTAGCCGTAGTCGACATCCCACATGTCGATCGCCGACTGCACGAACGCGCCCGTCAGCATGAGGCCGCCGAGCAGCGGGAAGAGACCCTTGAAGAAGAAGTCCCGTGCCGAGGTCGTGAGGTCCTTGCGGAAGTACCAGACGCACGCGAAGCCCGTGATGGCGTAGTAGAACGCGATCGCCAGACCGAGCGACAGGATCGAGTCCTGCAGGATGTTGTCGCTGATCAGCGTCATGCCGACGTAGTAGGCGGAGGCGACGACGCCCATGACGATCGTCGAGAACGACGGCGTCTTGTACGTGGGGTGCACGTCCTTGAACTTGGCGGGAAGAGCGCGGTAGACGCCCATCGCGAGCGTGCCGCGGGCGGTCGGGAGGATCGTCGTCTGCGTCGAGGAGACGGCCGAGATGATCACGGCGACGACCAGCACCCATCCGAACGGACCGAGCAGGCCGTCTTTGATGGCGAGGAAGAAGTCGTCCGCGTTGGCCTCGTTGCCGAGCCCGGTTCCGGTGTCACCGAGTCCGGCGTACATCATGGCCGCGATCGTGACGCCCACGTAGGTGAACAGGAGGATGACCGTGGTGAGCAGAGCCGCACGACCGGGGATCCGCTTCGGATCCTTGGTCTCCTCATTCAGGGCGAGGCACGTGTCCCAGCCCCAGTAGATGAACAGCGCGAGCAGGATCGACTCGGTGAAACCCGACCAGGAGGTGAACCCGAACGGGTTGAGCCATTCCACGTCGAAGGGTGTCGGATTCGGCGCGGTGCCGCCGAAGAACTGCCAGAGGGCGGCGACCACGAAAATCGCCAGAGCCAGATACTGGATGCCGAGCAGGATGTTCTGGATGCGCTCGCCGATCTCCACGCCGCGCCAGCTGACCCACGTCATCGAGGCGATGAACAGAACTGCGACCAGGATGATGCGCCAGTCGTTGTTCTCGAGGTCGAAGCCGATCAGCGACCAGAAGTACACCGAGGCGATCTGGGCGAGGTTCGCGAGGACGACCATGCCGGCGACCGCGACTCCCCACCCGCCCATCCAGCCGACCCACGGTCCGAACGCCTTGGTGCCCCACGTGAACGTCGTGCCGCAGTCGGGCACCGCATTGTTCAGCTCGCGGTAGGCGAAGGCGATCAGGAGCATCGGCACGAACGCGATGATGAACGCGATCGGAGCCTGGGCGCCGACCGCCAGCACCACGAACCCGAGCGTCGCGACCAGCGAGTACACGGGAGCGGTGGATGCGAGCCCGATGACCGTGGATCCCCACAGCCCCAGCGAACCCGTTGCGAGCCCCTTGCCGTCGGGGCGTTCCAGATGGATCGGCGTCGTAGCTGACATGTTCAGAACATAGGGCTACTGCGGTTATCGCGTCAATCCTTTTCTTTCCACAACGGAATTCGTGGAGACAACCGCAACTCGACGACGGATTTCGTCGGAGTCAATCCCGGCCGATCATCCCGTCCGCATGATCGGCCACCCACTCGACGAGCGGCAGCATCCGCGCCATCAGATCGCGCCCGAGCGGGGTCAGACTGTACTCGACGTGCGGCGGCACGGACGGGAAGGACTCCCGGCGCACGAGACCGTCGTCGGCGAGGGTGCGCAGCGTCGATGCCAGCATCTTCTCGCTGATGCCGCCGACCTCTCGACGCAGCTCACCCCAGCGGCGGGTGCCGTCGGAGAGCGACGACAGGACGAGCACTCCCCATTTGCTCATCACGTGGTCGAGGACCACCCTGGTGCTGCATCCGGGCTCGAAGATCTGCGGCGTCGACTCCCGGATCTGCGCATAACTAACCGTCATGTAGGTACCTTACGTCAAAGTGGGTACCGATGGATCGGAATGTAGACGAGGCAGTGGACGGTTGTGGCTCATGTCACCTACGAAAGGACACCTCATGACCATCCTCGTCACCGGCGCGACCGGCAACCTCGGACGCCTCGTCATCGCCAGCCTGCTCGAGCGCGGCGCGGACCCGCAGTCGATCGTCGCCGGCGCCCGCGACGTCGCGAAGGCACAGGACCTCGGCGTGCGGGTCGCTCACCTCGACTACTCCGACCCGTCGTCGATCAGCACGGCGCTCGACGGCGTCGACTCCGTTCTGCTGATCTCCGGCTCCGAGGTCGGGCAGCGTGTCGCCCAGCACCAGGCAGTGATCGACGCCGCGAAGGCCGCGGGGGTGTCGAAGTTCGTCTACACCAGCGCACCCAAGGCCACCACGAGCGACCTCGTGCTCGCTCCCGAGCACAAGGCGACGGAGGAGCTGATCCAGGCGTCCGGACTGCCCGCGGTGATCCTGCGCAACAATTGGTACACCGAGAACTATGCCGCCGACCTCAGCCGTGGCGCCGAGACGGGCGTACTCGCCTCGGGCGCGGGCGACGGACGCGTCGCGTCCGCCAGCCGCAAGGACTTCGCCGAGGCCGCCGCAGTGGTCCTCCTCGACGAGGGCCACATCGGCGAGGTCTACGAACTCGGCGGCGACGTCGCGTGGAACTACGGCGAGCTGGCCGCAGCGATCGGCGAGGTCTCGGGCCGCGAGGTCGAGTATCACGCCCTGACGTCCGACGAGCAGCTCGCCGCGCTCCAGGCCGCGGGTCTCGATGAGGGAACGGCCGGGTTCGTCGTCGCCCTGGATGCAGGCATCGCGGGCGGGGCGCTCGCCGACAGCGATGGAACGCTCTCCCGCCTCATCGGCCGTCCCACCACTCCCCTGGTCGACGGACTCCGCGCGATCGCCTGATCACGACGACGAGTTCGAGGCGCCGGCTCCCCGAGCGGGGAATCGGCGCCTCGTCCGCGGTCACCCTGGGATCAGGAGGTCTCGCGCGGATGCACGTAGGCGATCGTGAGTCCGATCCGCGTCGCGGTCAGGTTCGCATCGGCCAGCGCCGCCGCGACCGACGCCCGCACGAGCCGGAGCGTCTCGACAGCCGGCGAGGTGTACTCGATGCCGAGCGCACCGTCGACCGTCGTCTCGTCGTCGATCACGGTGACCGCGACGACCGGCTCGGCGCGTGAGACGATCCCCACCGCGGCCGCGCCCGCACCGACGAGATTGGCGATCAGCGAACCGGGCCGGTAGACGCTGCGGACGCCCCGGGTGGCGAGGATCGCGTCTTCGACCTTGCGCGCGATATCGCTGCGGTCCGTGTTCATCGTGTGCCCTTCGTCCAGGTTCCCACCAGCTGGATGTCGCGCACGGCGATGTCGATCGCGACCACATTCAGTTCCGTATGGCGTCTCAGTCGTTCATCGATCTCAGCTCGCAGCCGCTCGACCGCCTGCGGGATGCTCGTCCCGTAGAAGGCGTTGACCTCGATCTCGAGTCGGATCGGCGCATCGATCACCGATACGTCACCACGCAGATGCGTTCCCCCGACGAGCAGCCCGTCGACGGCGTTCTCGGCGGATCGCACGAGACCTCGCACGGCGCCCTCGGTGATCGCGAAGTCGTCGCCGTGCTCGTCGGGGGCGAAGGGGATCCGCCGACCCGCGCGGGCATCCAGAGCGATGCCGTCGAGGATGCGGTCGACCCAGCTGTCGTCGACCTCCGGCATCGCGGCCGCGTCGGCGTCCACCAGCTGTCCACCCAACCCACGCAGCCGCTCGAGAGCGTCGAGGGCGAGCTGGCATCCCGCCGACCCCTCGATCGAAGGATCTTCGGGCTGGCGTCCCGACTCGAGGTAGTCGGTCAGTTCGTCGAGCGTGTGCCCATCGAGGTCGTCAGGCTCGAGCCCGAGCCGTCGAATCTCGCCGGATTCGTATCCGTCCGTCATCGCCAGGCCTCCATTCGAACGATCATGTACTTTCGCGCACGGGCGAGAAGTCCTCGCGCCGTGGACACCGAGATGTCGAGTTCCTGGGCGATCTCATCGTACGAGTAGCCACCCATCTCCCGAAGCACCCAGCATTCGCGCTGTGCGGCGGGCAGCTCCTGTAGGGCGAGGCCGAGAGCCTCGAGCCCGGCGCGAGATTCGACGACCCGGTCGGGCGACGACTGCGCAGGCGCGGACTGCTCGACGTCGTCGATGTCGACGGTCGGCCGCAGCGCACGGATCCGGTCGACCGCCTTCCTGCTCACGATCCGCATGAGCCAGCTCTTGACCTTGGCCGGATCGTCCAGATCCGAGAATCGCTGCCATGCGGTGACGAACGTCTCCTGCACGATGTCGTCGACCTCTGATGAGGCATTCAGCATTCGCTGCGTGTACGCGCGCATCATCGGCGTATACCGACGGACGAGCACCGCGAATGCCGCGACGTCACCGTCCATCGCGCGGCCGGCGACAATCCGATCATCGGCCTGCTCGAGAGCGCTGCGATAGCGTTCCCCACCCATGCGGCCACCCTTTCGTCGTCATCCTTCGAGTGAAGTTCGGAATCGAATCGAGATCGGATCTCTCCGTCTTTCTGCTCGCACGCCATTCCCGCAGGAAAGGAGTCCGCTGGGCAGGGGGTTGCGCTGGGGGCCGTCGTCCCCACGACGTCCCCCAGCTCCGACCCCGTGCCGGCCCGAGTCGTCGTGACGACGACTGACAGACCGGAGGAATGAGCGGGCGAATGCGCCCACTCGGGGCCGGCCGTCGACGCTCACGGCACGGCGCTCCCGTCACGCATCGCCGGTCCGGCGGGCACGAATGCCTGCTGCGGAGGGCGATTCTGGTGAGGGCCAGCGCGACGGTGCTGCCGGCGGAGATCGTCGAGGTCTCTTCACGGCAGACGGCGGGCGTCGAGACTGATGCCTCGCGTGTCATCGTGACCTCCTTCGCACTTGCGTCTGCCATCGGCACGCTCACACGGCGGTGACACCACTAAGACGTGGGCCACGGAGAAAATGTCACAGATTCATCGAGAAAAGATCTTCACAGTGCACTCCTATGTTCAGAGTGCAATATTGCACTTCATGAGCGAGAGTGCAGATTCGCTGCGAGATCAGCGCAAGCGCGAGACGTCGCGCGCCCTGACCGACGTCGCCCGGCGCCTGACGTCCGAGCACGGGTTCGCGGGCTTCACCGTCGAAGAACTCTGTGCTGACGTCGGCGTCTCGCGACGGACCTTCTTCAACTACTTCGAGAGCAAGGAGAACGCGGTCTTCGGCTTCGCCGTGATCGACTCCCGGCAGCACGCTCTCGAAGAGGAGTTCGTGGCCGGTCGCGGCGATCTGCTCGACGACTTCGTCCGACTGACCTTGGCTCGATTCGAGCTGTTCAACCCGCTCGATGACGCTCCCGCGGTGTTCGCGATCATCGAGCAGGAACCCCGACTCATCAAGGCCGCGTTCGAGCAGATCGCCAAGAACGAGCGGCGCGACATGGAGCTCATCGTCCGACGGACGGGCACGGGCGCCGACACCGATGCCGACGAGCAGCTGCGCGCCGAGGTGCTCGTCCAGTCGGTGAGTGCCCTCGTGCGCCTGAGCATGGACCAGCTGCTGCACCACCACTCCGCAGAATCCTTCAGCGACCTCGTCAGCCGTCGGCTCGCGGTCGCTCGCACCATGTACGCACAATCACAGAAAGCCGACTGAATGTCCGCCACAGCCACCAAGGATGCGCCCTTCCTGCTCACGAAGCGGCGCATCTGGATCATCTTCAGCGCCCTGATCGCGGGCATGCTGCTCTCGAGTCTCGACCAGACGATCGTCTCGACCGCCATGCCGACGATCGTCGGCCAGCTCGGCGGCGTCGACCACCAGGTGTGGATCACCACCGCCTATCTGCTGGCGACCACGATCGTCATGCCGATCTACGGCAAGTTCGGTGACGTCCTCGGTCGCCGCAACCTGTTCCTCGTCGCGATCGCCCTCTTCACCCTCGCCTCGGTCGGATGCGCCTTCGCCACCGACTTCTGGATGTTCGTCACCTTCCGCGCTCTGCAGGGCCTCGGCGGCGGCGGCCTGATGATCCTGTCGCAGGCGATCATCGCGGACATCGTTCCCGCCAACGAGCGCGGCAAGTACATGGGTCCGCTCGGCGCCGTCTTCGGTCTGTCCGCCGTGGCCGGCCCGCTCCTCGGCGGCTTCTTCGTCGATCACATGACGTGGCAGTGGGCGTTCTACATCAACATCCCGGTGGGGATCGCGGCGTTCATCATCGCGCTCGTCGCACTCAAGCTGCCGAGCAAGAAGGCAGAGAAGCCGATCGACATCTTCGGCGTGATCTTCCTCTCCATCGCCACCACGTGCCTGATCTTCTTCACCGACTTCGGCGGCGACAAGGAGTTCGGCTGGGATTCGCTCGCCACCTGGGCGTGGGGCGCAGGGCTCGTCGTCGCGGCGACCGCCTTCGTCATCACCGAGTCGAAGGTGCAGGATCCGATCATCCCGCTGAGCCTGTTCCGCAACCCGATCTTCGTGAACGCGACCGCGATCGGACTCGTGCTCGGCATCGGCATGTTCGCCGCGATCGGCTTCGTCCCGACGTTCCTGCAGATGTCGTCGGGCACCTCGGCTGCGGCCTCCGGTCTGCTCATGATCCCGATGATGGTGGGCCTGATCGGAACCTCGATCTTCTCTGGCATCGCGATCTCGAAGACCGGTAAGTACAAGATCTACCCGATCGTCGGAACGATCCTCACCGGAATCGCGATGGTCGCGATGACCACCCTCTCGGCGACCACACCGATCTGGTTGATCTGCGCCTTCCTGTTCGTCTTCGGCGCGGGACTCGGGCTGATCATGCAGGTCGTCGTCCTGGTCGTGCAGAACGCGGTCCCCGCCGGCGAGATCGGCACCGCCACCAGCACGAACAACTACTTCCGCGAAGTGGGAGCCTCGCTCGGCACCGCCGTATTCGGCACGATCTTCACCACCCGACTCACCGAGAACCTGCTCGGGGTGTTCGCGGACGCAGGAGCGTCGCCGGATGCCGCATCGCAGGCCGCATCGACGATCGACCCGGCCACGCTCAACGCGCTTCCCGACGAGGTGCGAGACGGCATCGTCACGGCGTACGCGGATGCTCTCGCGCCGGTGTTCTGGTTCCTGGTGCCGTTCATCGTGCTGGCACTCGTGCTGTCGCTGTTCCTGAAGCAGATCCCGCTCTCGGATCAGGCCGGACTCGTCGCCCGCGGCGAGGCCATCAGCGGCGACGAGGCAGAGCGCCTCGAAGCGGAGATGCGGGGCGACACGCGGGGCGGCGCCACGAACCGATCGCATTCTCCTGCCGGCGAGGCGGGCTCGCCGCACGAGGGCGATACGCCGCTCACCCGCTGACGAAACACATGCGAAAGGGCTCGTTCCTCTTCGCGAGGAACGGGCCCTTTCTGATGCCTCAGGGGAGGTCGGACACGTCGACGGAGTCCTCGTCGGAGCGCTCCGCGGTCTGCTCCTCCCCCGGCGTCGCGTCGTCGGGTTCCGGGGCCGGGTCGTTGGTCACGAAATCCGCGTCGACGCCGATCGCGTCGATCCCTTCGACTCCGTCGGGGGTGCTCTTCTGGTCAGACATGCGTCGCTCCGATCGTCGGGGTGCTGAGGTGACAGTCTGCGCGACCCGCGCCCGGCGCGGGATCCCCTTGACTCTGCGCGGATCTGTTTCGTCTGCGACGCGCGGGGATGCGTCGAGGCACGAAAAACCCCCGGAAGAACCGGGGGTTTCATGCTGTAGCAGGAGCGGGGCTTGAACCCGCGACCTCACGATTATGAGTCGTGCGCTCTGACCAGCTGAGCTACCCTGCCGCACTGTATCCGCATCGCAGATACGAACACTGTGAGCCCCGAGTCAGGATTGAACTGACGACCCCTTCCTTACCATGGAAGTGCTCTGCCACTGAGCTATCGGGGCGTGCTACCCCTCGCGGGGCAACCACACGAGAATACCATCTCCATGGCGTCCTCATGAAATCGAGCCGATCAGTACGAGTACCGACCCGCATTCTCACGCAACCACGGCAGCGGATCGATCGTGCTGCCGTTGACGATCAGCTCGAAGTGCAGGTGCGCACCGTACGAGCGACCGGTGTTGCCGGTGTGCCCCACGATGTCGCCGACCTTGACCGTCTGACCGGCCTTGACCTGCAGCGAGCCGTACTGCATGTGCGAGTAGTGGCTCGTGATGACCTGTCCGTCGATCACGTGATCGATGTACACGGTGACACCGTAGGCGTTGCCCTGCTCGGTCGCGATGCGCACGACGCCGTCGGCGATCGCCTGGATCGGAGCGCCTTCGCCGGGCACGAAGTCGATGCCCTCGTGCAGACGACCCCAGCGCATGCCGTACCCCGAGCTCATGCCGACGCCGACCTTGAACGGCCACTGGATGGCGGCCTCGGTGTCGTTGGTGAAGAGCTCGTTCGAGTAGTTGATGCCCTCTTCGGACGCGACCTGGACGAGCGAGACCGTCGAGAAGCTGTCGGAACGAGCCAGCGACTCGTTCTGCACATCAGACGAGGTGACGAACGCCTGGATCTCGTCGTCGGACGATGCCTTGGACGCGGAACCTGACGCGGCGACCAGCGAGGTCGACGCGAGGGTCTGACCGCCCTGGACGGCAGCGACCGCTTCTGCGGGAAGGGTCATGCCGACGGCGAGGAGTCCGGCGAGGCTCATGACGCCGACGGTCGCTCCGAGCGCGAGGAACCGGCGAGGAGACCGACGCCCCACGGCGACATGAGCCGTGGACGGCGTCGACGGCTCGGATGTCTGGGAGTCGGCGGAAGCTTTCGGCCGGTCGGCGACCGGGGTGCTGCCCGTCGCGACAGAACGGAACGCGCGAGCTGCGGTCTCGAACGCGTCTTCTTCGGCGGTGTCGGGGCGAGCCGAGGCCGAGCCGGCCGACGACGATGCAGAACGGCGCGGAGCCGATGCGAACGCGGCCGGGCCCGGCGCCTGCGGTGCAGACACGGGATCGACGTCGATGGACGCGACGGCCGACTCGGCCTGACCAGCCGGCACGACGGAATCGGCTGCGGAATCGGCTGTCGCAGCGGCGACGGCCGTGGCGGCGACGAAGATCTCTGCCGTGCTCAGACGGTGGCGGGCGGCACGACGCGAAAGCGGGGCGGCGCCGGGGGCTTCGGTGGCAGTGCTGGTGGCGTCGGAGACAGTGTCGATGTCTTCGGAGGTGGTCGCCGTTGCTCCTGCCGCGGAGGCCTCTGAGGCCGCGATGCGGGGACGACTGGATCGGCGTGTGGGCGCAGAGGCAGTCTGGGGATTCTCGAAGGGCAAAACAGATTCTCTCGGGTTAAACGTCAAGCTCGGGGGCGCTTGCGACTCTCATCGATTCGGGCCGGTGAAAGTAACGATCGGATAAACCCTAGCCTGATAGACCTGGGAATGCCATGAATTGATCACGTTTCATCTCCGAGAATATCGCGAAGTCGCGCGTGGACCTCGATCCCGCCTGAGATGAGCATGGGTCTCGTCGACTCGGTGTCGAGTCTGGTGACACGCCCGCCGGCCTCGCTCACGAGCAGAGCTCCCGCTGCGAAGTCCCAGGGCTTGAGGCCCCGCTCGAAGTATCCGTCGAGCCGCCCTGCGGCCACATACGCGAGGTCGAGAGAAGCCGCTCCCGCCCGACGCAGGTCCCGCGCGATCGGCATGATGCTGCGCACCGTGGCGAGGTCACCGTCGTGAGTGGCCGGGTCGTAGCCGAAGCCGGTCGCGAGCAGCGCACCCGCGGGGGTGTCGACCGTGACCGCCAGGCGTCGATCGCCGAGCCATGCGCCCTTCCCCCTGCCCGCGGTGAACAGCTCTCCGGAGGCCGGCGCGTACACGACCCCGGCGAGTGCCTCCCACGCCTCCGGTTCGGCGACGCCCTCGACCGCAGCGATGCCGACGGCGTAGGAGGGGATGCCGTAGGCATAGTTGACCGTGCCGTCGATGGGGTCGACGACCCAGGTGATCCCGGTGGAGCCGGGATCCGCGTCAGACTCCTCACCCAGGAACCCGTCTCCGGGCCGTGCTGCGCGCAGACGCGCACGGATGAGTTCTTCGACTTCGCGATCGGCATCCGTCACGATGTCGGCGATGGACGACTTGGTGGCGGCGAGATGCACGCCCTCTTCACGTCTGGCCCTGGCCAGGTCGCCGGCCTCGCGCGCCACCGTCGCGGCGAGCTCGACCAGCTCGGTCACGACACTCACTGCGGGGGACGCGGCGGAGCCGGCGGGTAGTCGGTGTACGTCGGCGGCGCGGGCGGAGCAGGCGGAGCTTGAGGAGCAGGCGGAGCTTGAGGAGCAGACGGCGCGGCGGGAGCGGGGTGCTGCCCTGTCGGCTGCGCTGCGGGATCGGGCGCGACCGGGAAAGGGATCGCCGGGGGCGAGGACAGTGCGGCCTGATACGGCGGCTGCGGCGTCGACGGTCGGCCCGTGTAATAGGCGTTCCAGTCCGGCGATCCGTCGGGCAGCACCGGCAGCGGCGTGACGGCATCGGCATACGTGGGCCAGGCTTGCACCGCAGGCGCGCTGTGCACGATCGGAGCCTGCTTCTTGGGAGCGAACAGAGCATTGAGCAACGGGATCAGCGTCGTGCCGACGGCGGCGAGGATCGTGAGCGCCACGACGATGCGCCAGTACAGATCGCCGTACTCGAACGTGTGCGGGAACGTCAGGAAGAACACGAGCATCCCCACGAGACCGCCGAGGAACACGATCGTCGCGATGTAGATGATGCGCGTGAACGTGGTCACGTGACGCTGCGCCGCCGGGGTGAACAGACGCACGTGCAGAAGCGCGAGCTGGAGGATTCCCACGACCACCAGCAGCTGGAAGAAGCGTTCCCCCGCGGTGAAGGAGAAGGAGTCCTCCGGAAGCCAGATCTTGACCGCGCCGACCAGCAGCGCGACGATCCAACTCACCATGCTGGCGAGAGACAGCCAGTCCGGACGATTCGGCGCGAGACCCGCTTCGAGGATGGCGATCCCCGCGAACGCGGCGAGCAGGAGGATCGTCAGGAACGCCCTGCCGATGAGTCCGTCCTGATCCCCGATGAGCACCCACACGACGCAGACCAGAGCGGCGGCGATCAGTGCTCCGATGGCGATCCAGATCGCCCCTCGGATCAGGAGGGACAGGTTCTTCTTCTCGACCAGAGCACTCGGCTGCTGGGCGATCTCCGGCTGGGACATCGCGTTCCTCTCGTGAAGCGGCGTTGCGTTCATCCTTGCATGCGAGCATGCCGATGCGGAGTCGTCCACACCCGCTGTGCACACCGCCCCAGGCGTCGATCGTGTCGAGCGATGCGTCAGCGCGGGTCCGCCCTCACCTGCCCGCGCGAGCCGCAGAGGACGCGAACGCTGCGATCCGGGCCTGCGCCTCAGGCGTCTCCAACGACGCGCCGATCGAGCGGGCCTCCTCACTGAGCTGCTCGACGAACGTCCTCTCGGGCTGCGAACGCACGAGACGCTTCGCGTGGCCGTAGGCGTCCGCCGCTCCCGCCAGCCAGAAACGGGCGATCTCCTCGGCCCGTGCCCGCACGGCATCGGCCTCGACGGCCGCGTCCGCTCCGGGGACCGCTTCGGCCACCAGCCCCCACTCGACGGCTTCCTCGGCGGTGAGCAGTCGGTCCTGCAGCACGAGCTGCAGCGCACGACGCTGCCCCACAGCCCGCGCGAGCTGTGCAGAGACAGACAGATCAGGGGTCAGGCCGATGTTCGCGTAGAGACTGCCCAGGCGCGAACGCGACCCGACGACGGCGTAGTCGCTGCTGAGCAGGATTCCGAGACCGCCGCCCGCGGTCGTCCCGTGCGCCGCGGCGACCACCGGCACCGCGGACTCGGTGAGAGAGCGGATGCCGGAGTTGATGACCTCGGCGAGCGCCGTGATCTCGGCTCCGGAGCCCATGGTGGTGGACATGTCGATCACGTCGCCGCCCGCACAGAACGCGGGACCGACCGCATCGATCAGGATCGCCTTGACGTCGGACCGTGACGTCGCCTCGTGGGTGACGTCTCTCCATGCATGTGCGAGTTCGGCGTTGAAGGCGTTGAGACGCGCGGGACGATTGAGCGTGAGTCGCGCCATCCCCTCCTCGACATGGAACAGGATGACATCACTCACGGCTTCTCCTTCGAGCGCAGGGCGTAGTCCTCCAGGCTAGTCGTGATCCTCCGACGCCCACACCCGTCCGACGAACGCCTCCATGCGCCGGCGGGTGCCGTCGAGGCGGAAGTCGACCTGACCGGGCGAGCGGATCTCGTTGGGAGCCAGTGGATGCGCGAGCCGCACGTTCTCGTGGCAGGACAGGTCGGCGCACATGTAGGTGCCGACCGAGTCGCCACGAGCCCCGGCTTCACCGACCCTGCGGGCGCCGAACAGTGCCACCTGATTGCCCGGCTGCATCGTGTGGCAGATGTTGCACATGCCCGACCGGCCGCGGCCCGGGTCGCTCGCCCTGAGCACGACCCCCGAGATGCGACCCTCGTGCTGGATCAGCACGTATCCACGCCGGCCCGCACCCGGGTCACGCCAGGCGAAGAAATCGAGGTAGTCCCAGTCGGTCAGGACGAAATCGTGCGGCATCTCCATGATGCGCAATTCGTCGGCATCCGCGTTGATGAAGGACGCGCGGACCTCCGCTTCGGTGAGAGCTCGCATCTCTCCAGTCTATGAAGCGGCCCGCTGCATGGCTTCATCCGCCTCGGAGACGATGTTGCGCATCGCGGCCGCAGCCGCCTCCGCGTCGCCGCTGGCGACCGCGAACGCGACGTCCCGATGCCACTGCACGGCGCTCTGGTTCGCGACGTGCGGCATGAGGGCGTGCACGGTGCGACCGCGCAGCACCGCCTCGACCGTGCCACCGAGCGCGGCGAGCATGCCGTTGCCTGACGCGTCGAGCAGGAGTCGATGGAATCTGACATCGGCGGTCAGATAGCGGTCCCGATCAGCCTCGTGATCTTCCTGCCCCATCTCCACGACGAGCGAGACGAGTTCGACCTTCTGCTCCGACGACGCGGCACCCGCTGCGAGGTGCGCGGCGAGCGGCTCGATGACCGATCGCAACTGGCTGAGCTCGCGCAGCTGCTCGTCACGCCCCGGCCCCGCCAGACGCCACGCGATCACCTCGGGCGCATAGACGTTCCAGTCCGCGCGCGGCCGCACCTCGACACCGGACTTGCGTCGCACCCACACGAGCCCGAAGGACTCCAACACCCGCACAGCCTCACGTGCGGCCGAGCGGGAGACGCCGCGCTGCTGCGCGAGCTCGACCGTCAGCATCCGCGAGCCGGGCCGGTGGTGGCCGTCCACGATCGCGCGGCCGAGCTCGTCGACGAGAGACTCGTGCACGCTGCCTGCGACGGTGGGGGCGGTCATATCTCGAGTATGCCCGCATCAGCACGATGTGGCGGTGCATCACAACGCTCCGCCGCCTTTATGTTGCACATGTATGGCGTGCCGTGCTTATTATGTACGACATAAGGCAGAAACACCGCCTGGATCAAGGAAGCTCATGGCACTCTTCACCCCCGCCGCGTCCGCTCTCGTGACGGCAGTCGGCGACACCCCCGTCGTCGATCGCCCGGCCGGTCAGCTGATCGCCGCCGCCGTCATCGGCATCGCGGTGATCATCGTCCTCATCACCTGGGTCAAGCTGCACCCGTTCCTGTCGCTCACGATCGGCGCACTCGCGACCGGCGCGATCGCCGGCATGGACATCGCGGCGTCGGTCACCAGCTTCTCCGCCGGGTTCGGATCGACCATGGGAGGCGTCGGCATCCTGATCGCGCTCGGTGCGATCTACGGCAAGCTCCTCGCCGACTCCGGCGGCGCTGACCGCATCGTCGACACCCTCGTGAGCCGGGCGAGCGCCCGCTCGCTGCCCTGGGTCATGGGTCTCATCGGCGCGGTGATCGGACTCCCGATGTTCTTCGAGGTCGGCCTCGTGCTCCTCGTGCCCGTGATCATCCTCGTGGCGCGCCGCTCGGGCCAGCCACTGATGCGCATCGCGATTCCCACGCTCGCAGGCCTCTCGGCGATGCACGGACTCGTCCCGCCGCATCCCGGCCCGCTCGCCGCCATCAGCGCCCTCGGCGCGAACCTCGGCCTCACCCTCGCCTTCGGCGTGCTCGTCGCGATTCCCGCAGTCATCATCTCGGGGCCGCTGTTCGCCCGCTTCGCCGCCCGCTGGGTGGACGTGCCCGTTCCCGAGCTGTTCGTGACCGAGGAGGATGAGGGAGAAGAGCAGAAGCGCCGCCCGTCGTTCATCGCGACCCTGATCAGCATCCTGCTGCCCGTCTTCCTGATGCTCGCCAAGGCGATCGCCGACATCTCGGCTGCCGGGTCGGACGCTCCGTGGAAGCTCGCGCTGGATTTCCTCGGCACCCCTGTCATCGCGCTGCTCATCGCCGTGCTCGCCGGGTTCTTCATCCTCGGCCGTGGCGCCGGGTTCGACCGCACCAAGATCAACGACATCGTGGGCTCGTCCCTCGGCCCGATCGCCGGAATCCTCCTGATCGTCGGCGCCGGCGGAGGTTTCAAGCAGGTGCTCGTCGACACGGGCATCGGCGACGTGATCGCCGAGTTCGTCGCTGGTTCGTCGGTGTCGGTACTGATCCTCGCGTGGCTCGTGGCCGTCGTCATCCGCGTCGCCACCGGATCCGCGACCGTCGCCACCATCACCGCGGCCGGCATCCTCCAGCCCCTCACCGAGACGCTCGACTCCCCCATGGTCGCGCTGCTCGTGCTCGCGATCGGCTCGGGCTCGGTGTTCCTCTCGCACGTCAACGACGCCGGGTTCTGGCTCATCAAGGAGTACTTCGGCCTGAGCATCCCCCAGACCCTGAAGTCCTGGACCGTGCTCGAATGTCTGATCTCGGTGACCGGCCTCGCCGGCGTCCTCGTCCTGAGCATCTTCGTGTGAGGCCGTGATGATGACCACCACCGCACCCGTACTCGTCTTCATGGGCGTCGCCAGCACCGGCAAGTCCACCGTCGCGGCGATGCTCGCCGGCCGGCTGGGCTGGAGCTTCGAAGAGGGCGACGACCTGCATCCCGAGGCGAACGTCGCCAAGATGGCGGCAGGGCACGCACTGAACGACGACGACCGCTGGCCCTGGCTCGACCGCATCGCGGAGTGGATCGACGAGCGCATCGCCGCCGGCGAGCCCGGGATCGTGACCTGCTCGGCGCTCAAGCGCAGCTACCGCGACGTGCTCCGGCGCGAGAGCGTCACCTTCGTGCACTTCACGGGCGAGCGCGAGCTGATCCTCGAGCGGATGCTCCGCCGCCAGGGGCACTTCATGCCGACGACGCTTCTCGACTCGCAGTTCGCGACGCTCGAGCCGCTGGAGCACGACGAGCGGGCGATCGAGATCGACATCGCACTCTCACCCCAGGAGCAGGCGGCCGAGATCGCTTCACGCCTGCGGCTTCATCCCGACTACTGAGACGACTGGGCGACTCGCGACACCCGTAGTCATGAGACGTTCATCGGGATACTCGATCGGCACCGCAGCGCTGATGGTGATCTCGCTGTGCGCGGCACTCGTCGGATGCTCCGCACCGGCCTCCGCCCCTTCCTCGTCGCCACGAGCCTGCGACGGGATCGCGCCGATGCTGACGAGCGACGACGTCCTCCCCCACGCCGGCCAGGCCGTCTCCGTTGCGCTCACCCCTGCCGGATGCGCCGTCGACGACGAGTGGGCCGGAGAGCTGATCGTCCGCACCGATGACGGCGACGCGAGAACCGGCTCCCGCCTCGAGGTCGGCGAGAGCACGGTGTCGGTGGACCTCCCACCCCACGTCACCGGAGCGGCGATGCTGATGCTCATGCCCGACGACGACTGCGAGCCGGTCGCTGCGACCGCCGACTGCCACTTCCCGTACGTGGAGGTACGGATACATCCGTGACCCGGAGCGCGGATCACTCCCGGAGCGCGCGCCGAACCCGGAGCACTCCGAGCCCGATCAGCAGAACGGCCGTCAGGATCGCGGCCACGATCGCACTGTTCGCGGCGAAGAGCCACAGGTTGTACGAGGTGTCGATCGGATCGTGCCACGCACGCTGATACTCGAATTCGATCGTCGCCGGGTAAGCGATCGGTTCGTACCTCGAGAGGTCCTGCGTGACCCATCCGAACGGCCATCCGAAGGTCGCCTGACCGAGTTCGTCGCGCGAGGCGACCCTGACGCTGCCGGCGATGAGGAAGAAGACAGCACCCACGGCGCCGAGAGGCAGCAGGCACACGTAAGAGACCAGGACGCTGCGCAGCCCCTTGCGCACTGCTGTCCGTTCCTCGTCGTCCACCCGGCCCCGCTCCCGCATCACCACCCGCTCCATACTGCCCGCTCGACGCGGAAACGGCGAAGTCCCCGGACGCTTTGCGTCTGGGGACTTCTCGACGGCGGGATCTCAGATGACCCCGCGTCTCCTGTTGCGGGATCCGTCAGCCGAGCTCGCCGGAACCGTACGGTCGGATGGGCTGCTGCTTCTGGAACTCGTACTCTCCGCCCTGACGCCCGCCGAACGGGCGTCCGTGATCCGCGAACTCCTCGCGGTAGTACGCAAGGCGCCAGGGGCCGATCTCGATCCGCGAGCCCGTCCGCAGGATCCTCGCGTTCTCGGAGCTGTGCGGAAGGTTCGGGCGACCGCCGCCGGTCGGCGCGAAGGAGTACAGCACGTACTCGTCGTCGTCGTTGTGTCTGATCTCGGCGTGACGCGCCTCCACTCCCTCCAGACGCAGATCGGCGTCAGGGCTCGAGCCGATCACCGTCCTGCCGGGGAGCAGATCGAACTCGCGCGGCCTGCTGCGGTCCCAATCGCCGGAACCGACGGCGAAGATCAACCGAGGGCGACCGGACCCGGGGATGTAGTGCGTCGTCGTCACACGGCGACGCACTCTCCTCGCGATGGTCGGGACGAGCGGGAACGGGGTGGGCGGAGGTGCGGGAAGGCGGAAGCCACGCCCCTGTCTGCCGTGCTGCATCTCGGACAGGAGCGTGGCGAGATGCCCGAGCCTGATGTGGGGAGAGCCGGCGATGACGCGCCCGACGGGTCCGGACTTCACGTCTCCCAACTCCACGAGGGTGCCTTTCGGCCCCTCGACGCGCACACGGATGCCGCGTCGCGCGAGTCCGTCGGCGAGCGGAATGAGATTCGCGAGGTCGTTCCGGCCCATACCCGCAAGGCCGGCGCTGTTCTCCAGTGTGACGACGACCTCGCTACCGCCGGCTTTCACGGCGAAACGCGTCGGGGGGCCGCCGTCCGGTGCGACCTGCTCGACCTGCAGATCGATGTCGAGGCGGATCATCGGAGTCGGCCTCGCCTAGACCGCGTGCGCGTCGCCCGACGCGCTGTCGCTGGTCGTCACGCGCAGTGTGCCGTTGAACTTCCAGGTCGCACGCGGAGCATCGGGGCCGATGTCGCGCGGGACTTCGACGGTCATGTCGTCGAAGGTGTAGTTCACCGCCGCCCCACGTCCGGTGAGATACGCCCACATCTCCCGCCCGAGGTCCGTCCAGTCGGTGATCGATGCGCCGTCGGGTCCGGAGGGCGAGGAGAAGAGCTCGGCGGGTTCGTTCGAGTCGCTCATGGTGTGCTCCTTTGCTGAAACCATGTCCTGTGCGTGTAAGTATGCGCTCGAATGGACTCAGTGTCCATGGGTATCTGCACTCGGTCCAAGAAACACAGAGGTGGTGAGCGCAGGACGCAGAAACGCCCCCGGATATCGGGGGCGTTCTCTGTCGTAGCCGGTGGCGAGTGAGGGATTCGAACCCCCGAAGTCTAAGACGGCTGATTTACAGTCAGATCCCTTTGGCCGCTTGGGTAACTCGCCAGAGCGCACCCGTCCGACTTCGACAGCCAACCGGGGGCACGAGTATCAATCATACCTGTCGGAGGCAGGCACGAGAAATCGAGACGTCAGCTGCCGTACACGCCACGATCGGCATCCGCCAACGACTCCGGCGTCCGCAGCAGACCGCCCTCCGCGCGACAGGTCGAGGCGGCCACATCCATCGCTCGCTCGAGCAGAGAACGCCATCCTTCGAGGTCTCGCGGAGGGTCGAGAACGAGACCGGCGGCGACGGCCGCGAGTGTGGCATCTCCCGCACCGACCGTGTCGACGATGCGCCCGGGAAGCGTCGCGATCGGCGCCGAGACCAGGCCCGCATCCGACTCCAGGACCGCCCCCGCCGCACCAGCCGTCGCGAGCACAGCCTCACCGCCCGCATCGCGGAGACGCACACGCAGAGCATCGAGGTCGCCGTCGTAGAGCAGGGCGGCGTCGTCGGCCCCCACCTTCACGATCGCCGAGTGCGGCGCGAGCATCTCGAAGCCGCGGACGAACTCCTCGCGATCGCTGAGCATGCCGGACCGCGGGTTGGGGTCGACGGCAAGGCGCGTTCCGTGCGTCGCCTCGATCAGCGCGGAGACCTCGCTGGGCACGTCGAACGGGAAGCAGCTGACGACCACGAGACCGGCATCGGCGATCGCCCGGACTGCGTCGCCGGAGAAACGGATGCTGCGCCGCTGCGCCGCCTCATTGAACTCGTACGTCGGTTCGCCGTCGGCTCCACGCTGCACGATCGCGCGAGATGACCCGTGCGGCGCCGGCGTGCCGATGAGCGTGACACCCTGATCGCCGAGGTACTCACGGATATGATCGCCGGCCTCATCGTCGCCGACCATCGCGATCAGCGTCGTGGCCACACCGAGACGCCGTAGCCCGACGGCCACGTTCAGCGCCGCTCCCCCGACCAGCTCGCGCACCCCTGCGCTGTCGCGGATCTCATCGATCAGGGCATCTCCGATGACGACGACGGACGGGGCTTCGTGCACGCTTTCACCACTCACCCTGCCGACACTACTCGCGGTCGGTGCGCACGGCATCCGGCCCGCCTCTGTCGCCCCGTCGCCGCGGAGCGCTACGGTGAGCGCATGAACGCTCGTCTCGTCTCGGGAGCCGCGGCTCTCGCCCTGATCACCCTGCTCGCAGGCTGCGGCGGTTCTACCGGTGACGGCGACGCGAGCTCGACACCCGCCGCGTCGTCGAGTGCCACCCCGGAGCAGACCGACGAGCCGACGGCATCTCCGACCGCCACCTCGACCCCGGTGGCGCTGCCCACCGACTGTCGTGCGATCCTGTCGGAGGACGTGCTGTCGCAACTGGGAGAGACTCCGCTGAACGATGCGGCGTTCGGCCCGTCAGGGGTGGGAGACGACGGCACCCTCACCTGCATCTGGCGTGACCCGCGGGCGGACACCACCGGGCTCGTGACCACGATCTCGGCGATGAATCGCGGCCCGGCACTCGACATGCTGAACGCCCTGGTGACGGATGAGGGCTTCACCTGCTTCACGCCCGACAAGGGCACCCGCTGCGAGAAGACCTGGCCGGATCCGCAGTACCCCGTCACCGACGGACGCACCCTGTTCTGGCGCGACGACATCCTGATCGACACCGTCTACTCCAACCTCGCGCCGACAGGCTACACCTCGAGCATCATCTCGAACCTGTTCGACTGAGCTGCTGCTCCCCCGCTCGCGCGGCGCACGAAGAAGGCACCGGGCGAATCGCCCGGTGCCTTCTCACTCACTCAGTACGTCAGTTGTACGTACCCGGCGTGATGTCGTCCGTCGAGAACGCGTCGAAGTCGACGTAACCGAAGTCACCGTCGGCGTACGCACCGTCGGATGCGAAGATCCGGTTCGGGTAGCGCTCGCTCTTGGCTTCTTCCGTCGCCTCGACCGTGACGTCGCGGTACTTCGAGAGACCGGTTCCGGCGGGGATGAGCTTACCGATGATGACGTTCTCCTTGAGACCGACCAGCGGGTCGCGCTTGCCCTGCATGGCAGCCTCGGTGAGCACACGCGTCGTCTCCTGGAAGGAGGCGGCCGACAGCCACGATTCGGTCGCGAGCGACGCCTTCGTGATACCCATCAGCTCCGAACGGCCCGACGCGGGGCGCTTGCCCTCTGCCACAGCCTCGCGGTTGATCGCCTGGTAGCGCTTGAGGTCGACCATCTCACCCGGGAGCAGGGTCGTGTCGGCGTGATCGACGACGGTGACCTTGCGGAGCATCTGACGGACGATGACCTCGATGTGCTTGTCGTGGATCGGCACACCCTGCGAGCGGTACACGCCCTGGACGCCGCCGACGAGGTAACGCTGCACCTCGCGGGCACCCATGACACGCATGACCTCCTTGGGGTCGAGCGTTCCGACGAGCAGAGGCTGACCCACGTTGACGTGCTGACCGTCCTCGACCAGAAGCGTCGCACGCTTCAGGACCGGGTAGATCACCTCTTCGTCACCGTTGTCGGGCGTGAGGATGAGCCTCTTCGCCTTGTCGGTCTCGTCGATCGTGATGCGGCCGTCGGCCTCGGCGATCGGCGATGCCGCCTTCGGGGTACGAGCCTCGAAGAGCTCCTGCACACGGGGCAGACCCTGCGTGATGTCGTCAGCCGACGCGGAACCACCGGTGTGGAAGGTACGCATCGTCAGCTGGGTACCGGGCTCACCGATCGACTGGGCCGCGATGATGCCGACGGCCTCGCCGATGTCGACGGTCTTACCCGTCGCGAGCGAACGACCGTAGCACTGCGCGCAGACACCGACGGCGGAGTCGCAGGTCAGGACCGAGCGCACCTTGATGGTCTCGACACCCGCCTCGACCAGCTTGTCGATGAGAACGTCGCCCACGTCGTCTCCGGCAGAGGCGAGGACCTCGCCCTTGCTGTCGACCACGTCGGAGGCGAGGGTACGAGCGAACACCGAGTTCTCGACGTTCGCGTCGCGCACCAGCTCACCCTGCGAGTTCGGAGCGGCGATCGGGAGCTCGAGGCCCTTCGACGTGCCACAGTCCTCTTCGCGGATGATGACGTCCTGCGACACGTCCACCAGACGACGGGTCAGGTAACCCGAGTCGGCGGTACGCAGAGCGGTGTCGGCGAGACCCTTACGGGTACCGTGCGTCGCGATGAAGTACTCCGCGACCGACAGACCCTCGCGGTACGAGGAGATGATCGGACGCGGGATGATCTCACCCTTGGGGTTGTTCACCAGACCACGCATACCGGCGATGTTCCGGATCTGCAGCCAGTTACCACGAGCACCCGACGACACCATGCGGTTGATGGTGTTGTCCTCGGGGAAGTGCGCCTTCATCGCGGCCTGGACCTCGTCGGTCGCCTCGGTCCAGATCTTGATGAGCTCCTGACGACGCTCGGCGTCGGTCGTGAGGCCCTTCTCGTACTGGGACTGGACCTTCGCGGCCTGCTTCTCGTAGCCCGCGACGATCTCAGCCTTGTTCGGCGGCGTGAGGATGTCGCTCAGAGCGACGGTCACACCCGAGCGCGTGGCCCAGTAGAAGCCGGCGTCCTTGATGCGGTCCAGCGACGCAGCCGTCTCGACCTTGGGGTACTCCTCGGCCAGCTTGTTGACGATCTGCGACAGCTTGTTCTTGTCTGCCTGCTCGCGGACGAACGGGTAGCCCTTGGGCAGCGTGTCGTTGAAGATCGCCTGTCCGAGCGACGCGTCGACGAGGCCGTGACGCTCGTACCCCTCGGGCGCTTCGCCCTCGAGGAACGTCAGGCCCGGGATGCGGATGCGGACCTTGGCCTGCAGGTCGAGGGAGCCCTCGTCCTTCGCCAGGATCGCTTCGCCCACCGAACCGAATGCACGGCCCTCACCGGCTGCGCCCGCCTTGACCGTGGTCAGGTGGTGCAGACCGATGATCATGTCCTGCGAGGGCAGGGTGACCGGACGTCCGTCGGACGGCTTCAGGATGTTGTTCGACGCGAGCATGAGCACGCGGGCCTCGGCCTGAGCCTCGACCGACAGCGGCAGGTGGACAGCCATCTGGTCACCGTCGAAGTCGGCGTTGAACGCCGCGCAGACGAGCGGGTGCAGCTGGATGGCCTTGCCCTCGACGAGCTGAGGCTCGAACGCCTGGATGCCCAGACGGTGCAGCGTGGGTGCACGGTTGAGCAGCACCGGACGCTCGCGGATGATCTCCTCGAGCACGTCCCAGACCTCGGGACGCGTGCGCTCGACGGCGCGCTTGGCCGCCTTGATGTTCTGCGAGTGACCGAGGTCGATCAGGCGCTTGATGACGAACGGCTTGAAGAGCTCCAGGGCCATCTGCTTGGGCAGACCGCACTGGTGCAGCTTCAGCTGCGGGCCGACGATGATGACCGAACGGCCCGAGTAGTCGACGCGCTTGCCGAGCAGGTTCTGGCGGAAACGACCCTGCTTACCCTTCAGCATGTCGCTGAGGGACTTCAGGGCGCGGTTTCCGGTACCGGTGACCGGGCGACCACGGCGACCGTTGTCGAACAGTGCGTCGACGGCCTCCTGCAGCATCCGCTTCTCGTTGTTGACGATGATCTCGGGGGCACCGAGGTCGATCAGACGACGAAGACGGTTGTTGCGGTTGATCACACGACGGTAGAGGTCGTTGAGGTCGGAGGTCGCGAAGCGGCCACCGTCGAGCTGCACCATCGGGCGCAGCTCCGGCGGGATCACCGGAACGACGTCGAGGACCATGGCGGCCGGGCTCATGCCGGTCTCCAGGAACGAGTTGACGACCTTCAGACGCTTGATCGCACGGATCTTGCGCTGGCCCTTGCCCTCGGAGATCTGCAGGTGCAGGCTCTCCGCCTCGGCGGCCAGGTCGAACGCCGCGAGACGACGCTGGATCGACTCGGCGCCCATGTAGGCCTCGAAGTACTGACCGAAACGGTCCTGCAGCTCGTGGAAGACGTCGTCCTCGGGACGCAGTGCGCCGACCTCGAGCGTGCGGAAGTCCTCCCACACGCGCTCGAGCTTGGCGATCGCCTCGTCGGCACCCTTGCGGATGAGCGACATCTCCTTCTCGGCGGCGTCCTTGACCTTCTTCTTCGCGTCGGCCTTGGCGCCCTCGGCCTCGAGAGAAGCGAGCTCCTCCTCCAGGCGAGCCAGGCGCTCGGCGATCTTCGCGTCGCGACGGTCTCCGAGCGTCTTCAGCTCGAGACGGATGTTGTTCTCCTGCGTGCCCAGGTCACGGTGACGAGCATCCTCGTCGACCGAGATGACCATGTAGGCGGCGAAGTAGATGACCTTCTCGAGATCCTTCGGCGCCATGTCGAGCAGGTAGCCCAGACGCGAGGGAACACCCTTGAAGTACCAGATGTGGGTGACGGGAGCGGCGAGCTCGATGTGACCCATGCGCTCGCGACGGACCGAGGACTTGGTGACCTCGACGCCACAGCGCTCGCAGACGATGCCCTTGAAGCGGACACGCTTGTACTTGCCGCAGGCGCACTCCCAGTCGCGGGACGGTCCGAAGATCTGCTCTCCGAAGAGACCGTCCTTCTCCGGCTTCAGGGTGCGGTAGTTGATGGTTTCAGGCTTCTTGACCTCGCCGTACGACCAGGCGCGGATGTGATCCGCGGTCGCGAGACCGATGCGAAGCTCATCGAAAGTGTTTGACTCGAGCACAAATTCTCCTGTGTAGGAATTCTTCTGAAGAAATCGGGGGCTTCGACAGGCTCAGCACCCCAGGGGTTCCTGAGCCTGTCGAAGGGTTAGATCTCGTCGATCGAGGCGGCCTCGAAGCGGCTGGAGATGTTGATGCCGAGCTCCTCCGCAGCGCGGAAGGCCTCGTCGTCGGTGTCACGCAGGTTGACGAGCGTGCCGTCTGCCGAGAGGACCTCGACGTTCAGGCAGAGCGACTGCATCTCCTTCATGAGCACCTTGAAGGACTCGGGGATGCCGGGCTCCTGGATGTTCTCGCCCTTGACGATCGCCTCGTACACCTTGACGCGGCCGAGGATGTCGTCGGACTTGATCGTGAGGAGCTCCTGGAGCGCGTATGCGGCGCCGTAGGCCTCGAGGGCCCACACCTCCATCTCACCGAATCGCTGGCCACCGAACTGCGCCTTACCACCGAGCGGCTGCTGGGTGATCATCGAGTACGGACCCGTCGAACGCGCGTGGATCTTGTCGTCGACCAGGTGGTGCAGCTTCAGGATGTACATGTAGCCCACCGAGATCGGCGCCGGGAACGGCTCGCCGGAGCGGCCGTCGAACAGCTGCGTCTTTCCGCTCGAGTCGATCAGGCGGACGCCGTCACGGGTCGGGGTGGTCGCGTCGAGGAGACCGGAGATCTCCTCCTCGCTCGCACCGTCGAACACCGGAGTGGCGACCTTGGTGCCGGGGGCGGCCTCGAAGGCGTCCTTCGGGAGCTTCGCGGCCCACTCCGGGGTTCCCTCGACCTTCCAGCCCTGCTTCGCGATCCACCCGAGGTGGGTCTCGAGCACCTGACCGAAGTTCATTCGACCCGGGATACCCAGCGGGTTGAGCACGATGTCGACCGGGGTTCCGTCCGCAAGGAACGGCATGTCCTCGATCGGGAGGATCTTGGCGATGACACCCTTGTTGCCGTGACGACCGGCGAGCTTGTCGCCCTCGGTGATCTTGCGCTTCTGGGCGATGTAGACCACGACGCGACGGTTCACGCCGGAGCCGAGCTCGTCGTCGCCGTCCTCGGCGTTGAACTCCTTGACGGCGATGATCGTGCCCTGCTCGCCGTGGGGCACCTTCAGAGAGGTGTCACGGACCTCGCGGCTCTTCTCGTTGAAGATCGCGCGGAGCAGACGCTCTTCCGCCGACAGCTCGGTCTCGCCCTTCGGCGTGACCTTGCCGACGAGGATGTCGCCGGGGCGGACCTCGGCGCCGATGCGGATGATGCCGCGCTCGTCGAGGTCCTTCAGCAGCTCGGGGCTGACGTTGGGGAGGTCACGGGTGATCTCCTCCTTGCCGAGCTTCGTGTCGCGGGCGTCGACCTCGTACTCCTCGATGTGGATCGACGAGAGGGTGTCGTCCTTCACCAGGTCCTGGCTCAGGATGATGGCGTCCTCGAAGTTGTAGCCCTCCCACGTCATGAATGCGACGAGGAGGTTCTTTCCGAGTGCCAGCTCGCCGTTCTCGGTGGCGGGGCCATCGGCGATGACCTCTCCGACCTCGACGCGCTCGCCTTCGCTGACGACGACCTTCTGGTTGTACGACGTGCCCTGGTTCGAGCGGTCGAACTTACGCAGGTGGTAGTCCTGCGTTCCACCCTCGTCGAGCATGACGGTGACGCGGTCTGCGGAGACCTCGGTGACGACACCGGCCTTCTCGGCGGTGAGCACGTCACCCGCGTCGATGGCGGTGTAGCCCTCCATACCGGTTCCGACGAGCGGCGAGTCACTGCGGAGCAGCGGCACAGCCTGACGCTGCATGTTGGCACCCATGAGTGCGCGCTGCGCGTCGTCGTGCTCGAGGAAGGGCACGAGCGAGGTCGCGACCGACACCATCTGACGCGGTGAGACGTCGATGTAGCCGATCTCCTCGGGGAGGAAGAGGTCGACCTCACCGCTGCCGCCCTTCGGACGGGCGAGGACGTGGCTCTCGCGGAAGCGACCCTTGGCATCGAGCGGCGCGTTGGCCTGCGCTATGTTGAAGTCGACCTCTTCGGAAGCCGTCAGGTAATCGATGTGCTCGGTGACGACGCCACCCTCGACCTTGCGATACGGGGTCTCGATGAAACCGAACGAGTTGATGCGCGCGAAGGTCGCGAGAGCACCGATCAGACCGATGTTCGGGCCTTCAGGGGTCTCGATGGGGCACATGCGGCCGTAGTGCGACGGGTGGACGTCACGGACCTCGACACCGGCGCGGTCACGGCTCAGACCACCGGGGCCGAGAGCCGAGAGACGGCGCTTGTTGGTCAGACCCGCGAGCGGGTTGTTCTGATCCATGAACTGCGACAGCTGCGAGGTTCCGAAGAACTCCTTGATCGCGGCGACGACGGGGCGCACGTTGATCAGGGTCTGCGGCGTGATCGCCTCGATGTCCTGCGTGGTCATGCGCTCGCGGACGACGCGCTCCATGCGGGACAGACCGGTGCGGACCTGGTTCTGGATGAGCTCACCCACGGCGCGGATGCGACGGTTGCCGAAGTTGTCGATGTCGTCGGTCGCGATGCGGATCTCGGCCTGCTTGCCCGAGCGGATGCCGTCGAACGTGTCGACACCGGCGTGCAGACGGACGAGGTACTTGATCGTCGCGACGATGTCGTCGACGGTCAGCACCGAGTCGGTCAGCGGCGCGTCGAGACCCAGCTTGTGGTTGATCTTGTAACGACCGACCTTCGCCAGGTCGTAGCGCTTCGGGTTGAAGTAGAAGTTGTCGAGGAGCGCGCGTGCGGCCTCGGCGGCCACCTGCTCGCCCGGACGCAGCTTGCGGTAGATGTCGCGGAGCGCGTCTTCCTTCGTGACGATGGTGTCCTTCGCCAGGGTCTCCTCGATCGAGGGGAAGCCCGAGAACTCGGCGAGGATCTGCTCGCTCGACAGACCGAGCGCCTTGAGGAAGACGGTGACGGACTGCTTGCGCTTGCGGTCGATGCGCACGCCGACCTGGTCGCGCTTGTCGATCTCGAACTCGAGCCATGCACCACGGCTCGGGATGACGCGTGCCGAGACGATGTCCTTGTCGGACGTCTTGTCGGGCGTCTTGTCGAAGTAGACACCGGGCGAACGCACGAGCTGAGAGACGACGACGCGCTCGGAGCCGTTGATGATGAACGTTCCCTTGTCGGTCTGCAGCGGGAAGTCGCCCATGAAGACCGTCTGGGTTTTGATCTCACCCGTGAGGTGGTTCATGAACTCGGCCTCGACGTACAGCGGAGCGGCGTAGGTCTTGCCACGCTCCTTGCACTCCTCGATCGAGTACTTCTCCGGCTCGAGGTACGGGTTCGTGAACGAGAGCTGCATGGTCTCGCCGAGGTCCTCGATCGGGGAGATCTCCTCGAAGATCTCACCGAGTCCGGAGACCTGGTTCACGTCGGTCCGGCCGGCGGCGTTCGCCTCGGCGACCCGTGCCTTCCAGGCGTCGTTTCCGACGAGCCAACCGAAGGACTCGGTCTGCAGAGCGAGAAGGTCGGGGACCGTCAGCGTGTCGGAGATCTTCGCGAACGAGAGGCGGGAAGCTCCGCGTCCGTTCTTGGTGGTGGTGGATGTGGATGCGTTGGGAGCAGCAGCCAAGGGAATAACCTCCGTGAGCCCCGCAGGGCTTCTCGATTCCTTTGTCGTCAGGTGGAGTGTGCGCCCGAATGCTCAACGAGATGCCGACCACCATATGAGGGCACGGAGAAGCGAGCGCAACTACCAACTATAGACGCGATATTGCGACATGGCAAGTTCAATCCTTGACCTTCTTCGAACGCTGCGGTATTGGCGCCCGAAGAAGGCCAGGATCGAATCGTCAGGACGCGATGTTCAGCTCGTTTCCCGGGATCGATGCGAGCAGGCGTCGCGTGTACGGGTCTCGTGGATTCGTGAAGATCTCTTCCGACGATGCCGCTTCGACGAGAGATCCGTCCTTCATCACGCACACGTAGTCGCTGATCAGTCGCACCACCGCGAGGTCGTGCGAGATGAACAGATAGCTGAGACCGTACTCGCGCTGCAGGTCGCCGAGCAGGGTCAGGATCTGGTCCTGCACGAGCACGTCGAGCGCCGACACGGGCTCGTCGCACACGATCAGCTCGGGCGAGAGCGCGAGGGCGCGAGCGATCGCGACGCGCTGCCGCTGGCCCCCCGACAGCTCGGACGGATACCGGCGCAGCATCGACTGCGGCAGCGCCACGTCGTCGAGCAGCTGGCGGACGCGCGTGCGCCGATCGGAGCTGCTCCCCCGCTTGTAGAAGTCGAGCGGTTCGGAGATCAGTCGCTCGATCGTGAACATCGGGTTCAGGCTCGAGTACGGATCCTGGAAGATCGGCTGCACCTTCTGACGGAAGTCCTTGGTCTCGGCCCGGCTGAGCGAGGCGACGTCCTTGCCCTCGTACCGGATCAGCCCGCTGGTCGGCTCGATGATCTTCAGCAGCATGCGCGCCGTCGTCGTCTTGCCGGAACCGGACTCGCCGACGATCGCGACCGTCTCGCCGCGCGGGATCGCCAGGGAGACGTCGTTGACGGCGACGAAGTCTTCCTTCTGCCCGCGCACCGGATACACCTTCGTCAGGTTCTCGATCTCGACGATGTTGCCCTTCGACGAGCTCAGGGACCCATCCGTGCCTGCGGACACGGAGCCCGGGCCCTGGGTCGCTGAGCCTGTCGAAGCGTCCCCCGTGTGGAAGGCCTCGGGCCGTAGGCGTGCCGCGGCCACCGACGGAGCCGCCTGCACGAGCGACTGCGTGTACGGATGCTGCGGCGCCTCGAGGATCTGCTTCGCGGGCCCCTGCTCGACGACCTTGCCACGGTGCATCACGATGACCCGCTCCGCCCGCTCGGCCGCGAGGCCGAGGTCGTGCGTGATGAGCAGCACGGCGGTGCCGAGCTCGCGCGTCATCGCTCCGATCTGATCGAGGATCGTCTGCTGCACCGTGACGTCGAGCGCGCTCGTCGGCTCGTCGGCGATCAGCAGTCGAGGCTTGCAGGCGAGGCCGATCGCGATCAGCGCGCGCTGGCGCATGCCGCCCGAGAACTCGTGCGGATACTGCTTCGCGCGCCGCTCAGGATCGGGCAGCCCCGCGGCGGTGAGCGCCTCGACGACCTTCTGCTGCACGTTCTGCCGGTTGGCGAGTCCGTGCGCGAGGAGGGTCTCGGCCACCTGCGTGCCGATCTTGGCGACCGGATTCAGGTTCGACATCGGGTCCTGCGGGACGAGACCGATGTCGCGCCCCCGGATCATGCGCAGCTCGTGCTCGGGAGCGTGGCCGATCTCACGTCCGTCGAGGCGGATGCTGCCGGCGGCCACGCGCCCGCCGCCGGCGAGCAGTCCGATGATGGCCATCGCTGTCGTCGATTTGCCCGACCCCGACTCCCCCACGATCGCGACGGTCTGCCCCGGCGCGATCTCGAGGTCGACGCCCTCGACGGCGTGCACGACGCCGTCCATGGTGGCGAAGTCGACCGCGAGTCCTTCGACCGACAGCAGCGGTGCATCCGACATCTGATTCTCTTTCGCAGCGCTCATCGTGCTCTCGTCCTCGGGTCCATGGCCTCGCGCAGTGCCTCACCGAACAGAGTGAAACCGAGCGCGGTGACCGCGATGCAGATACCGGGCAGGAAGGCCAGCCACGGCGCGATGGCCAGTTCCGCCTGTGCGTACGTGAGCATGCGCCCCCACTCGGCCGTCTCGGGACGACCGCCGCCGAGACCGAGGAACGACAGCGCCGCGGCATCGATCACGGCGGTCGCGAGCGTCAGCGTGCCCTGCACGATGACCGGTCCGATCGCGTTCGGGAGCACGTGCGACATCGTGATCTGCCCACGACCCAGACCCAGGGTCTGCGCCGACAGCACGTAGTCGCTGGATCGCTGCTGCAGCATCGAGGCGCGCAGCAGGCGGGCGAAGATCGGCACCTGCGAGGCACCGATCGCGATCATCACCGCGAACGGCGTCTGACCGAGGATGGCCGCGATCGACACGGCGAGCAGCAGGTTCGGCACCGACAGGATGATGTCGACGACCCGCATGATGAGCGTGTCGACCCAGCCGCCGAACGTCCCGGCGAGGAGCCCGAGGATCATGCCGCCCACCAGGCCCATCGCGGTCGAGATGACGCCGATCAGCAGCGACGCCTGCGCACCCCAGATGAGCTTGGAGAGCACGTCGCCGCCGAAGCGGTCGAGTCCGAGGGGGAACTCCGGCAGCTCGCCGGGCCCCGGGATGTTCGTCGGTGTGATGTACTTCGCGCCCGGGAGTGCCGTCTCGGGGTACGGGGCGAGCACCGGGGCGAGCACGGCCACGACGAGGAACGCCAGGACGATGCCTGCGCCGATCCAGGCGGTGGGGTTGCGACGCAGGCGGCGGAACACGTCGCGCCAGAACCCGCCGGGTCCTTCCTTGAGGCCGGCCTGGCCGACGGCGACGGTGTCGACGACCTCGCCGATCGCGGCCGACGGACCCTGTGCGGGTGGGAGCGAGATGGTCATGACGCCATCCCCTTTCGGAGAACGAGACGGGACATCACTGCACCCGCACTCTCGGGTCGATGAAGCTGTAGGACACATCGACCGCGAGGTTGATCAGCGCATAGGCGATCGCGATGAAGATGATGAAGCCCTGCAGCACCGGGAAGTCCCTCGTGAAGATCGCTCTCGCGAGGAACGAGCCGATCCCGGGGAAGGCGAACACGGTCTCGGTGAGCACGGCTCCCGAGATCAGGAGCCCCGTCTGCAGGCCGATGGTCGTGATGACGGGCAGCATCGCGTTGCGCAGGATGAATCGGCTCCGCAGCGTCGAGGCGCCGACGCCCTTCGCGCGGCCGGTGCGCACGTAATCCGCGTTCTGCACCTCGAGGACGCTGGCCCTGGTGATGCGGACGATGATCGCGAGCGGGATGGTGCCGAGCGCGAGAGCCGGCAGCACCAGGTGCAGGAAGGCGTCCCACGCGGCGTCGAACTCGCCGGTGATGATGCCGTCCCACACATAGAACCCGGTCACGTGGGTCGCGTCGATGCGGGGATTCTGCCGACCGTCCGAGGGCAGCCAACCCAGCTGCACCGCGAACACGTACTTGAGGATGAAGGCGAGGAAGAACACCGGGATCGTGATGCCGATCAGGCTCATGACCACCGACGCGTGATCGGTGAACTTGCCGTGACGGCGGGCCGCCCAGTATCCGAGCGGGATGCCGACGCCGACCGCGAAGATGAGCGCCACGACGCTCAGCTCGATGGTCGCGGGGAAGCGCCGGAAGAACTCCTCCACCACGGGCCGGTTCGTCTGGATCGACGTTCCGAAGTCGCCCTGCAGCAGGCGACTCACCCAGATGAAGTACTGCTCGATGATCGGCTTGTTGAAGCCGTAGAGCTCGTTGACCCTGGCGATGGCGTCAGGAGTCGCCTTCTCACCGAGAAGGGCGACGGCGGGGCCGCCGGGCAGGGCCCTGACCCAGGCGAACAGCAGGATGCTGAGGCCGAGCAGGGTGGGAATGAGGAACAGCAGTCGTCTGCCGATGGTGCGCAGCAAGAAGGTCTCCGTTGATCAGGGCGACACCGGTCCGGGTCCCCGCGCGTGCGCGAGGACCCGGGTGGGCATCTCAGTCGGTCGGACCTACTCGGTCAGGACGATGTCCGTGAAGACCTCGTCGTTCACCGGGCTGGCGGGGTAGCTCTCGACGCGCGGGTCGAATGCCAGGGTCGGTGCCGGGTGCGCGAGCGGCACGCCGGGGATGAACTGCGCGACCATCTCGTTGATCTCCTCGTAGAGGGCCGTCTGGTCCTCGAGGCTCGAGACGCCGCGTGCCTCGTTCAGCTTCTGGAAGAGCTCCGGGTTGTCGAATCCCCACTCCGAGCTCTGCTGGCCGAAGAAGACGCCGACGAAGTTGTCGGTGTCGTTGTAGTCACCGGTCCACCCGAGCAGGTGGATGCCGTGGTCCGCGGTGCCGGTGGTGCGGTCGAGGTACTCGACCCACTCCTCCGAGACCGGGGTGGTCTCGACGCCGACCTCGGCGAGCTGCGAGGACAGCACGGTGAAGATCTGCTCGGGGTCCGGCATGTACGGACGCGACACGTTGACCGGGTAGTTGAAGTCGAGCTTCAGCGGGTTGGCCTCGGTGTAGCCGGCCTCTGCGAGCAGAGACTTGGCCTTCTCGGGGTCGTAGTCGTACGTCGTCACGTCGGGGTTGTAGCCGTTGACCGTGTCGGGCACGAACTCGATCGCCTTCTCCGTGCCCTCGGGCAGGACCTGGCTGATCAGCGCATCCTTGTCGACCGCGTACGACAGCGCCTCGCGGACCTTGGGGTCCTGCAGCTCGGGCACGGCCTGGTTGAACGCGAGGTAGAGGATCGTGAACGGAGGGCGCGACACCATCGTGAAGCCGTCGTCCTCGAGCGCCTGGGTGTCGGCGGGACCGACGAGGTCGTACCCGTCGATCGAGCCGGACTCGAGCGCCTGGCGACGAGCGGTCGGGTCGTCGATCGTGCGGAAGATGATCTCGTCGACCTGGCCGGCCTCACCCCAGTAGCCGTCGTAGGCCTTGAGGGTGACCTGCTCGCCCGGTGCCCACTCCTCGAACTGGAACGGACCGGTGCCGACCGGGTGACCCATCGCGTATTCGGAGAGCACGGGAGCCTCGGCGGAGCCGCTGACGTCGTCTGCACCGAACTCGGAGAGCGCGGACGGGCTCTGCATGCCGAACGAGGGCAGCGAGAGCGAGGCGATGAAGCCGGCGAACGGCTTGTTCAGCTCGACGGTGACCGAGTAGTCGCCGTCGGGCGTGCAGGACTTGTAGACGGCATCCGCGGGGTTCTCGGCATAGCCCTTGAAGAGCTTGTTGTAGTAGTAGCCGAAGGCCTCGGAGGCCGCGAGGCCCGTCCAGTTGTACCAGCGGTCGAAGTTGGCGCACACGGCCTCGGCGTTGAACGGGGTGCCGTCATGGAAGGTGACGTCCTCCTTCAGCGCGAAGGTGTGGCTCATGCCGTCTTCCGACGACTCCCACGACTCGGCGAGCAGCGGCGCCGGGTCGGCCGTTCCGGGCTCCGTGCCCACGAGCCCCTCGAAGATCTGCCGCGAGACGCGGAAGCTCTCACCGTCCTGCGCGAAAGCCGGGTCGAGGCTGGCCGGGTCGGAGGAGGCGGCGAACACGAACGTGCCGTCGACGTCGCCCGAACCCTCGGCGCCGTCGTCGCCGCGCTCGCTGGCGACGCATCCTGAGAGGACCAGCGCGGCGAGTGCCGCCCCGGATACGGCGAGGAGACCTCGCCGACGCATGACTGTGTGGTGCATTGTGTGACCTTCCTGTCGAGCGCTGCTGTGCGCGATCCGGAGACGTCGTCGGGTCCGGACGGTGATTCCTCGAAACTACCCAGTGAACGTACAGATTCGGAACATCTTCAGGTTGCATTCCGGTATCGGATGATTCACCGAAGCCGATCCGGTAGTGTCCAGAACGTGCCCGACACCTCCCCTCTCGCCGTGTGCGTCGGCGAGGGTCTGGTCTCCCTCGTCCCCGCGGTCGCCGGTCCCCTCGAGGACTGCCGCACCTTCCACCGCTCCCTCGCCGGAGCCGAATGGAACACGGCGATCGCCCTGGCTTCCGCGGGCATCCCGACGGCGGTGGTGTCGCGCGTCGGCGACGATGGATTCGGGCGATTCCTGCGGGCGGAGCTTCGCCGACACGGCGTGGACGACTCGGCCGTCGAGGTCGATCCGGATGCGCCGACGGGTCTCTACGTCAAGGAGCTCACGCCGCTCCCCGACGGTTCCGTCGACGGCACGATGTACTACCACCGGCGCGGATCGGCAGGGTCGGCGATGTCTCCCGCGACGATCGCCGCCCCTGCGGCCGCGCGGCTGATCGACGAAGCCTCGCTCGTGCACACCTCGGGTATCACCCCGGCACTGTCGGCGACGGCGCGCGCTGCGCAGGTGGCACTGTTCTCGGCTCCCCGCGACGGGCGACTCCTCAGCTTCGACGTGAACTGGCGTCCGGCGCTCTGGCGCGGGCGCGAAGACGAGGGTCGTGCCGTCATCGTCGACTGCGCACGACGCGCCGACGTGGTGTTCTGCACCGCTCCCGACGCCGAGGCCGTGTTCGGCACCGCGGATGCCGATCGGGTGCGCGCGCTCGTGCCCGAGCCTCGCCGTCTGGTCGTGACGCGTGCGAACGGGGCGACCGCATTCGAGGATGGGGAGCGGACCGACAGCTCAGCACTGGATGCGCCCGTCGTCGAGACGATCGGCGCCGGCGACGCGTTCGCCGCGGGATTCCTGGCGGGGATCCTCAGCGGGCTGTCGCTGACGGGCAGCCTCGCCCGCGCACATCGGATCGCGACGCGAGCGCTCGCCAGCACGCGCGACCACGTCGGCTGAGCGCTCCCCTCCGCGTCAGCATCCCGGCGACGCCTCGCACCGACTCAGCGCGGGGGCACCGGCTCAGCGCGGGGGACGTCGGCGTGGCGCGGCCGCGTCGTGGGTGAGCCGCAGCGGTATCGACACCGGCTCCCCGCGGTGCTGCACGACCCGCACGAACAGGATGTCGACGAGCGCCAGCTGGGCGATGCGGCTCGACATCGCCGCCATGCGGAACGGCGACTCGTGCGCGTGTGTGAGCAGCGCGATGTCGGCGGCCAGCGCCAGCGTGGAGTCTCCCGCGCTCGTGATGGCGACCGACAGGGCTCCCGCGTCGCGCGCGACCTCGAGCGCCTGCACCACCTCAGCTGTCTCACCCCCGTGCGAGAAGCCGATGACCACGTCCTTCGACGAGCGCAGCGACGCGGTCGTGACCGCGAGGTGCGGGTCGGCGGAATGCGCGACCGAGCATCCGATACGCGCGAGCTTCTGCTGCAGGTCCTGCGCGGTGAGCGACGAGGCCGCCTGCCCGAACAGGTCGATGTGCCGCGCCTCGACCAGTGCGAGGGCCACGCGGTCGAGAGCCGCGGCGTCGAGGCCGCGGGCTGTCTTCTCTATCGCGTCGATCTCCTGGGCCGCGAGCTTCGCGGCGATCGCCGACGGTTCGTCGTCCGGGCTGATCGCGGTGGTGTCGAGTCCGAAACGCGCCTGCTGTGCCTGAGCCAACGTGACGGTTCGTGCGACGGCCACACGGAGTTCGCGATAGCCGCTGAAGCCGAGCGACTGGGCGAAGCGGGCGACGGTCGAGAGCGACGTGCTGCACAGCCGCGCCAGATCGTTGATCGCGAGATCAACGACGAGGGTGGGGTCGCCGAGTATCGTCTCGGCGACCTTGGCCTCCGCGGCGCTCAGGCGAGGTACGGCTCGGCGTACCAGTGCAAGAACATCAGCGTCCACGGTGCCATCCTGCCTCAGTCGTCTTCTTCGACGTCACCCGGTGACGAGGCGCCGACGCGCGCGTATGCTCTGCGCAGCCGATCTCTGGCCGCCTGTGCTCCGATGCGGCTCGCGGCGCCCACCTCGACCACGGGGAGAGCGAGCGGGCGCTGCGATGGCAGCCCGACGTTCACGACCACCGCGTCGGGGTCGCGGTCGGCCGCGCGCTCGATCAGCGACCGCTGGGCGTCGTCGGCGTCGGGGCGATCGATGAGCACGACCGTCAGTCCTTCGGCGGCGATCACCTCGTCGAGCACGGCATCCTGTTCGTCGACCGAGGTCCGCGCGACATCGAGTCGTGAGACGTGCCCACCACCCGAGAGAGTCTCAGCGACATACGCAGCCACGCTGTCGACAGCGAGTGATGCCCGACGGCGGGCATCGAGCACCACGAGCTCCGCGGCGTCGCCGTGCGCACCGCGGACGGCACGGCGCACGATGTCATCGCCCGCATAGGCGGCATCGGACCGCGCGGCGTGCTCAGCCGCCTCGGAGCGCGTGCGCCGCGTCTGCGCCAGCGCTGCGATGCGTCGCACGGCGTCCTCGACCCGTGCGCGCGGGAGGGAGCCGTCGCGCAGTGCTGCGACGATGCCGTCGCGCGCGGCGAGGTAGTCGCGGTGATCCTGATCCGGGTGGGTCTCGCGCCCGGGATTCGTGGGGTTCCCGATGCAGAGCAGGTCGGCACCCGCGGCGAGCGCGCGGGCCGCACCCGCACCGATACCGACGGTCTCGCGGATGGCCGCCATGTCGAGCGCATCCGTGATGATGACGCCTTCGAAGCCCCAGTCCCTCAACATTCCGAGAACGCGCGGGTTCAGCGTGGCGGGTTCCTCGCCCCACGCCGGGACGACGATGTGCGCCGTCATGATGGTGTCGACGCCGGCCGCGACCGCAGCGCGGAAGGGCTCGAGGTGCACGCGCTCGAGCTCGTCGACGTCGAGGGAGATCTCCGGCAGCGCGTGGTGCGAGTCCACGTGCGTGTCGCCGTGCCCCGGGAAGTGCTTCACGCAGGCGGCGACGCCCGCGCGCTGCAGCCCCGTGACCTCGGCGACCACGTGCCGGGACACGAGATGCTCGTCGCTCCCGAAGGAGCGCACCCCGATCACGGGGTTTCGCGGGTCGGTGTTCACGTCGGCGACCGGACCGAGCACGACGTCGCCGCCGATCGCGCGGACGCGTCGTGCGAGCTCGACACCGGTCGCCTCGGTCGCTGCGACGTCGTCGACCAGACCCAGTTGCGCGGCACCGGGCAGTGTCGAGCCCGTGTCGGACTCGAGACGCGTGACGCTGCCACCCTCCTCGTCGATGCCGATGAGGGCTGCGGGGTTGGCCGTGCGGATCTGCGCGCTCAGCGCCTGCAGACCGTCACCGACGTTCTGCCCGAAGTACACGACCCCGGGGAGCCCGTCGCGCAGCGCGTCGAGCAACCACTCCGGCGCTTCGGTGCCGTAGAAGCCCGGCCAGAGAACGCCGTTCGCGAGACGCTCGAGATCGTCGGTCATCCCTTCACCGCTCCGGCGACCATGCCTGCAGACAGGCGTCGCTGCACGATCACGAAGAAGATCATCACCGGGATCGTGATGATCGTGGACGCCGCCATGATGCTGCCCCAGTCATTGGAGTGCAGGCCGAAGAACGACTTCAGACCGATCGACACCGTGTACTGGTCGGTCGCGCTGCCGAGGATCGTCATGGCGAAGATGAACTCGTTCCACGCCGTGATGAAGCTGAAGATGCTCGTCGCGACCAGGCCGGGCATCACGAGCGGCAGCAGGATCGAGCGGAACATCCGCCACCAGCTGGCACCGTCGATGTACGCGGCCTCTTCGAGCTCCACCGGGACGGCGGCGACGAATCCGCGCAGCATCCAGATTCCGAACGCGAGCGAGAGCGCGACGTAGACCACCATCAGCCCCAGGATGCTGTTGAGCAGTCCGAGGCTCTTCACCTGGAGGAACAGCGGGATCACGAGAGCTTCGAGCGGCACCATCTGCACGACGAGGATCATCATGAGGATCGTGGTGCGGAACGTGAACTTGAAGCGCGCGACCGCGACCGCGGCCAGCAGGCAGACCAGGGCGCTGACGAGCACCGTCACCAGGGCGACGATGGCCGAGTTGCGCAGATACGTGCCGAAGCCACCGTCGGTGAGGACGAAGGCGAAGTTGTCGAACGTGAACTCCTGAGGCAGCAGTGACTGCCCGCCGCTCGACGCCTTGGCATCGAAGGCGCTGGAGACCATCCAGTACACGGGGAAGAGCGTGAAGATCAGCACGGCCGCGATCGCGATACCGGTGCCGACCCGCGACATGACAGACGGGCGGGGATTCACAGCTCGTCCTCCTTCATGAGGGAGCGGATGTACACGATCGTGATGCCGATCAGCACGAGGGTGAGCAGTACGGCGAGCGCGGCACCGAATCCGTACCGGTTCTGGCCGAAGGACTCGACATACGACCAGACGCCGAGGTTGAGCACCGATCGGTTGCCGCCACCGCCGCCGGGCATGAGGTACACCTGCGCGAAGACCTTGAAGTCCCAGATGGTCGACAGGATGATCACGACGGAGAAGACGGGCTTCAGGGTCGGGAAGATGATCTTCCAGAAACGCATCCAGGCGTTCGCGCCGTCGAGGGCGGCCGCCTCGAGCATCTCCTTCGAGACGCCGAGCAGGCCGGCGAGCACCGTGATGGCCACGAACGGAAAGCCGTGGTGCACGACATTGAGCAGCACGATCGCGTAGAACGACCACTGGTTCGTGAACCAGTTGACCGGGTCGTCCATCAGACCGAGGTCGGTCAGGACGCTGTTGAAGATGCCGCGGTCGGCATCGAAGATGAAGGTCCAGACGTAGGTGCCGGTCACCGCGGGCATCGCCCAGGCGACCATGATGCAGCTCGACACGATGGTGCGCCAGACCGTGCCGAGCTTTGCGAGCAGCAGGGCGACGAGCGTGCCGACCGCGACCGTGACGAACACGGCGACGGCAGCGAAGCCGACGGTGTTCGGCAGCACGACGGTCCAGAGAGTCGGATTGGTGAGCGCCTCTACGTAGTTGTCGACGCCGATCCAGTTGCTCTCTCCGGTGTTGATCTCACGCAGGCCGTAGTCCTGCAGCGAATAGATGACGACCTGGACGAGAGGCCACAGCATGAGCACCGCGAGGATGACCAGGCCCGGAGCGAGGAGGAGCCACGGACGGGCCGTGATCAGCGAGAGTCCCCGCTTGTTCTGCGGCCGGCNGCGACGAGCGTGCCGACCGCGACCGTGACGAACACGGCGACGGCAGCGAAGCCGACGGTGTTCGGCAGCACGACGGTCCAGAGAGTCGGATTGGTGAGCGCCTCTACGTAGTTGTCGACGCCGATCCAGTTGCTCTCTCCGGTGTTGATCTCACGCAGGCCGTAGTCCTGCAGCGAATAGATGACGACCTGGACGAGAGGCCACAGCATGAGCACCGCGAGGATGACCAGGCCCGGAGCGAGGAGGAGCCACGGACGGGCCGTGATCAGCGAGAGTCCCCGCTTGTTCTGCGGCCGGCCGCCGGCCACGGAGGCGGAGGTGGACTCCGCCTTCGTGGCCGGCAGTGGCGCTTGCACCATCGACATGGAGGGATACAGCCTTACTGGTTGAGCAGGTCGGTCATCTCAGCAGCGGCATCCTTCGTCGCGGTGGCGACGTCCTTCTGTCCGCTGAGGATCGCCTGGATCATCGAGTTGGTCGTCTTCTTCGCCTGCACGGCGCCGAAGTTCGGGGTCACCGGCACGGATGCGCCGCCCTCCACCATCTGCTGCGCGAACGGAGCGACGAGCGGGTCGGTCGAGGCCAGGGCCTCTTCCATCGCCGACTGAACTCCCGGGAAGTATCCGGTCTCATCTGCCCACTTCTCGGCGAACTCGCCCGTGGTCATGAGCTTGACGAACTCCCATGCGAGCTCGGGGTTCTCCGTGGTGTTGAACACGGACAGGTGCGAGCCACCGAGCACGGCTTCTCGTCGGCCGGCGCCACCACGTGGAAGGAGACCGATCTCCGTGACTCGTTCACGCAGGGCAACGTCGCCATGATGCTCTCGGGCTCGTGGACTCCCAAGGCTCTCATC